>NZ_MPNT01000003.1 GCF_001907675.1 Mycobacterium paraffinicum | reverse complement strand
TGCGCGGCCAGGGTGTCCGGGGCGACCGGACCCGGGGGTGCCGGGGGTGCGGCGCTGGGCGTCGTGGCGGGCTCGGCGGGCTGGGTGGGCGGGGCGGCGCCCAGCGTGGCCCACGCGACGACGGCGACCACGGCGAGGGTCATGAACGCGTACGACAGCGCCAGCCCCACCCGGGCGCGGTCCCGGCCGAGCTCGCCGGTGCGGCGGATCTGCGCGAGTCCGGCGTGGCCGAGGATCGCCCCGACGGGCGCGAACACGAACGCGAATACCAGTGACAGCGTCGCCAACACGTTGACGGGTGGCCGGTAGGGCAGAGCCGCCGGGGGCGCGAAGACGGGCGGCGGTTCCACCGGGGGCGGCGTGGGCGGAACGCGACCGAGCGGGTCGTACGTGTAGGGGTTCTGCCAATACGGGTCCTGCGGATTGGTCACGCCAGCGCCTCCTTACCGGCCAACCTGCCCGAAATGTAGCCGAAGCAGGGCGTCAGGGGCAGGGCTGGGCAACGCCGACCGCGGTGGGCCGCGCCGTTTGGTCGCCGATTTTGTCGGGTAGCCGACCAGGAGCGCGCAACAGCCCGCGCGCGGAACGAGATGGGAAAGGACATCATGGCTCACAGCGCCATCCAGTCGCCCACCGATGTGGTCGACTTTCTTGTCAGTCAGCACCAGCGGATCAAGTCGTTGTTCGCCGAAACCTTGGCGGCGACGGGCAAAGAGCGCGAGAAGGCCTTCGTCGAACTACGGCGATTGCTGGCCGTCCACGAAACGGCCGAGGAGGAAATCGTGCACCCGCGCGCCAAGCGGAAGCTCTCCGACGGCGCGGCCGTGGTCGACGAGCGCCTGCACGAAGAGCACGAGGCCAAGACGGTCCTGCAGAAGCTGGAGAAGCTCGACGTGGACAGCGCGGAGTTCACCAGCCTGTTGACTCAGCTGCGCGACGCGGTCGTCGAGCACGCCGAGCACGAGGAGCACGAGGAGTTCTCCAAGCTGGGCCGGGAATTGAGCGGCGAGGAGCTGGAGCGAATGGGCCGCGCGGCCAAACTCGCCGAGGCCATCGCGCCGACCCGGCCGCACGCCGGAGTCGAGTCTGCGGCGGCCAACCTGGCCGCGGGACCGTTCGCCGCGATGCTCGACCGGGCCCGCGACGCCATCGTCGGCAAGGGCTAGCACGACTCGATGGGGCGCCCCGGCTCGACGTGAGCGGGGGCGCCCCAGCCCCGCCGGGTAGGTAAGGGAGCGCCATGACCCCGACCAAGGCACCGGGTGCCACGCGTTATCTGCCCGAGGAACGCGGGTTGGATTCGCTTCGGTCCGCGGCCGAATGTTGCCGCGGTTGCCCACTTTTCGCCGACGCCACCCAGACCGTCTTCGGCCGCGGACATCCGGGCGCGCCGATCATGCTGGTGGGCGAGCAGCCGGGCGACCAGGAGGACCGCGCGGGTGAGCCGTTCGTCGGGCCGGCCGGGCGGCTGCTCGCCCGCGCGCTGGAAGACGCCGGCATCGATCCCGCGCTGACGTACGAGACGAACGCGGTCAAGCACTTCAAGTTCACCCGCAAGGGCGGCAAGCGACGCATCCACCAGAAGCCGGGCCGCACCGAGGTGGTGGCCTGCCGGCCGTGGCTCATCGCCGAAATCGAGGCGGTGCGGCCGCAGGTCGTCGTGTGCCTCGGCGCGACGGCGGCACAATCCTTGCTGGGGGCCGACTTTCGGGTCTCCACCCAGCGCGGGCGGGAATTGCGGCTGCCCGCCTCCGTCGTCGACATCGAGCCCGAGCCGACCGTGGTGGCGACCGTGCATCCGTCGGCGGTGCTGCGCGACCGCAGCGACGGGCGTGAGGAGGCCTACCGGCTCTTCGTCGACGACCTGCGCGGCGCCGGCTCCAACCTCTGAGGACCTAACCTTTGAGCCGGCGGCCCGTCATCCTTTTTTGTGCGGCATGAATTCCTGCGCCTTGGTCTTGAGGCCGACTTTGACGAAACCGGCGCGGTCCTCGTCACCGGACAGCACCGCCGCCGCGGCCGATTTGAACTGTTCCCAGGTGGCGTGCGGTGGGATCGGCGGCATGTCCGGATCGGTGAACACGTCCAGCACGGTGGGCCGGTCCGCCGACAGCGCGTGACGCCAGGCGTCCGCGAGCTCGTCCGGATCCTTGATCGCCATCGCGTTCAGGCCCAGGCTGGCCGCGAAGGCCGCGAAGTCGACGTCCGGAAGCGCCTGGGACTCATGGAATTTCGGCGAACCTGCCATGGCGCGCATCTCCCAGGTGACCTGGTTGAGGTCGTTGTTGTGCAGGATCGCGATGACCAATCGCGGGTCGTCCCACTCCTGCCAGTACCTCTTGATCGTGATCAGCTCGGCCATGCCGTTCATCTGCATGGCGCCGTCGCCCACCAACGCGATGACCGGCCGCCGCGGGTTGCCGAACTTGGCGCCGATCGCGTACGGCACGCCGGGGCCCATCGTGGCCAGCGTGCCGGACAGCGAACCCCGCATCTGGCCGCGGAAGCGCAGGTTGCGCGCGTACCAGTTGGCCGCCGAGCCTGAATCGGCCGTCACGATCGCGTCGTCAGGCAGCTGGGGGGACAGCTCGGAATACAGCCGCATCGGGTTGATCGGGTCGGCGCTGACGTGGGCCTCCTTGTCCATGGTCTCCCACCAGCGCGCGACGTTCTTCTCGATCGTCTCCCGCCACGACCGGTCCTCCTTGCGCCGCAGGTGCGGAATCAGCGCGCGCAGCGCGGATTTCGCGTCGGCGACCAAGTTCACCTCGTACGGGTAGCGCATCCCGATGAGCCGGCCGTCGACGTCGATCTGCACCCCGCGCGCCTGGCCGAATTCGGGTAGGAACTGCGTGTAGGGGAAGCTGGAGCCCACGGTGAGCAACGTGTCGCAGTCGCGCATCAGTTCATAGCTGGGCCGGGTGCCGAGCAAGCCGATAGAGCCGGTGACCCAAGGCAATTCGTCGGAGAGCACGTCCTTACCCAACAGCGCTTTGGCCGCCCCGGCGCCCAGCAGGTCGGCGACCTCGCTGAGCTCTTGGTGCGCCCCGCGTGCGCCGGTGCCGGCCAGGATGGCGACCTTCTTGCCCGCGTTGAGGATCTCGGCCGCCCGCGCGATGGCCGCGTCGTCGGGGACGATCTGCGGGTATTCGATGCCGAGGCTGGAGGGCACCATCTTGAATGCGTGCTCGGGCGGCGAGTACGGCAGCTCCTGCACGTCGCTGGGGATGATCAACGCCGTCGGGGCGCGCTGCGTCATGGCGATCCGGATCGCGCGGTCGAGCACGTTGGGCAATTGTTCGGGGACGGTGACCATTTGGACGTAGTCGCTGGCGACGTCCTTGAATAAGTTCAGCAGGTCGACCTCCTGCTGGTAGTTGCCGCCCATGGCGGTGCGGTTGGTCTGCCCGACGATGGCCACCACCGGAACGTGGTCGAGCTTGGCGTCGTAGAGGCCGTTGAGCAGGTGGATGGCGCCCGGCCCCGAGGTGGCCGCGCAGACTCCCACCCGGCCGGTGAATTTGGCGTAGCCGACCGCCTCGAAGGCGCTCATCTCCTCGTGGCGCGACTGGATGAATTTCGGCTTGTTGTCCGCGCGGCCCCACGCGCCGAGCAGCCCGTTGATGCCGTCACCGGGGTAGCCGAACACGTGCTCGACACCCCAGGCCCGCAAGCGCTCCAGCAGGTAGTCCGAGACCTCTTGTTTGGCCATTGGTGTTCCTCCTCGGCAGACGATTTTCGATGACGATTCGCGACCTACGCCGGCCGGCGCTGAAGCCACGGCGTGCGGTTTGCTGCGAAGGCGTAAATGGGCAGCCTGAACCGCTTCCCACAGGACGTGGCATACCCGGCATCGCCGCCGTTATTCGTCGAGTTTCCTGTGAACGCGGTCGTGAGCTAAAAGCCGTGCGGTGCACCGTTTCCGACGTAGCTCAGGCCCGCGTTCTCCACGATGGCCGGATCGAGCGCGTTCCTGGTGTCCAGCACCGCCGCCTGCGGCGCATCGCGCGCGATGACGCCCCAGTCGAGGTCGCGGAACTGCGGCCACTCGGTCAGCACTACGATCGCGTCGGCCGCCTTGGCCGCGAGGTACGGGTCGTTGACGGCGGTCACCCGGCTGCCCTGCAGGACGGCCTGGTCGATGTGGGGCAATTGCGGGTCGTAACCCATGACCTGCGCGCCGGCCGTCGACAATTCCAGGCATGCCGCCAGCGCGCGGGAGTCGCGGGTGTCGCTGGTGGCGGCCTTGAAGGTCAAGCCGAAGGCGGTGATCCGGCAACCCGCGAGCGGCCGGCCCACGGTCTGCCGCAGGGCCGCGGCGATTCGCTGCGTCTGAGCGGTATTGGTTAGCCGAGCCGCTTCGACCTCGGCGAATGACACGCCGTGCCGACGCGCGGTGTGCAGCAGCGCCGCGGTGTCCTTCGGCAGGCAGGAGCCGCCCCAGCCCGGGCCGGGCCGCAGGAACTCCGGCCCGATCCGGTGGTCGGCCCCCATGCAGCCGGTCACGTCGTCGATGTCCGCACCGACCCGCGCGCACAGCGCCGCCAGCGAATTCGTGTACGACAGCTTGACCGCGAGGAAGGCGTTGCTGGCGTACTTGGCCAGCTCGGCGCTCTCCGGGCTCATCCGCAGCACATGCTCGGGGCCGAGCCCGTAGGACTGCTGCACCAGCCATGCCGCCGTTTCGTCGAGGGCGCCGATGACCAGCCGGTCGGGGTGGCGGAAGTCGTGGACGGCCCGGCCCTCCCGGAGGAATTCGGGGACGGAGACGGCGTGAATGTCCTTGTGCCGCAGGTACTCCGCCATCGCGGACGTGGTTCCGACCGGCACGGTCGATTTGAGCGCCACCACGGCGCCGGGCCGCAGGACGCTGCCGAGCGCGTCGATCACCGATTCCACCGCGCCCAGGTCCGCCCGGCCCCCGTCGGCGCTGGGGGTGGGGACGCAGACGAACACGACGTCGCGGTCGGCGAGCGCGCCCAAGTCGTCGCTGAACGTCAGCAGGCCGCGGGCCAGCCCGGCACGCAACAGGTCCGGCAACTCGGGTTCGTCGATGACCGCGATGCCCACCGACAGTTTGCGCACGCGCGCGGGGTCGATGTCCACGGCGACGGTGTGGCGCCCGCGATCGGCGACGCAGACGGCGGTGGTCAGGCCGACATAGCCCACACCCACCACGCCGACGAGCGGTTGGCTCACGCGGTCTCCCTCAATATTTGGCGGCTGGCGGACAGTACCTGGCCGACCGTGATCAACAGCAGGCCCTCGTGGGGCGCGGCGGCGTGCGGATCGCCGACGCCGCCGGCCCACAGCGCGACGTGCGGAGCCGGGCCGCGCGGGCCCCACCGCGCGGGAGCGGTGGGGCCGAACAGCACCACCGACGCGGTGCCCGTCGCGGCGGCCAGGTGCGCGAGCCCGGTGTCGCCGCAGATCATCAACCGGCTGTCGGACACCAAGGCCGTCAACGCGGGAAGGTCGAGCAGCCCGGACACCACCGCCGTGCGGGGCAGGCCGGCCGTCTGGGCAACCTGGTGCGCGAGATCGAATTCGGCTGCGGACCCGGTGATGATCACGTCGTAGCCGTCGTCGCTGAGCGCAGCGGCGACCGCGGCGAAGCGGTCCATGGGCCATTGCCGCGCCGGCGCGGACGCGCCGGGATGGATCACGACCGCGCCGGTCTGTTCGAACGGAACCCCCTCGGGCCGCGGTATCAGCCCATCGGCGGCATCGCAAGGGATTCCGGCCCACTCGAGCAGGGAGCACCAGCGGTCTACCTCGTGCACGTCCGACTGCCATGGCGGTCCGTGGAGGGCGGGATGGCGTTGGTGGCAGTGGGTGAGCACCGCACGCGGCGCCCAGGCCAGCAGGTGGTCGATGCTTTCCGGCCCGCAGCCGTGCAGGTTGATGCCCAGCGCGGGTGGATCCGGCAACGGCTGCACGTCGCCCAGGCAGGTGGTGGGCAGGAGTTCGTCGATCGCGCCGGTGAGCATGGCCAGTTCGCGGTAGCGGTCGGGGGCGGCCAGCATGACGCGAGCCCTCGGGTACCGCCGGCGCAGCCCGCGCAGCGCGGGCACCGCGGTGAGCAGGTCACCGAGCCCCAGGGCGCGCAGGACGACGATGCGGTCGGCCCCGTCGACGTCGCGGAAGGGCTCGAGCCTCAAGGCCACGACGATTCCGTGGAGGCGCACACCACGAGCTCGCGCACCTCGCAACCGGCGGGCTGTGAGAGGGCGAACAGCACCGTCTCGGCAACGTCGGCGGGTTGGTTGAGCTTGGCGTCCGCCGGCGGCTTGTATTGCTCGGTGCGCCCGTCGAAGAACGGGGTGTGCATGCCGCCGGGGATGAGCAACGTCACCCCCACCTCGCCCGCGAGTTCGGCCGCCAGGGCGCGGGTGAAGCCGACCACCCCGAACTTGGACGCGCAGTAGGCTGTGGCGTCGCCGACCGCCTTGATGCCCAGGGTCGAAGCGCAGGTGACGATGCGCCCCTGGGTCGCCCGCAGGTAGGGCAGCGCCGCCCGGACGACGGCCGCGGTGCCGACCAGGTTCACGGCGATGACCTGCTCCCACTCCTTGGCGGGAACCTGTTCAAGCGTGCCGCATGAGTCGATGCCGGCCGCGGTGAAGACCCCGCTGAGCCGGCCGCCGGCCTGCTCCGCCAGGGACTCGACGGCGGTCGCGACCGCGCTGGTGTCGGCGAGATCGCAAGCGGCGTAAGGCACGTCAGCCGCGGGCGGCTTCTTGTCGATCACCAGCGGCAGGCCGCCCCGTCGCGTCACGGCGGCCACCGTGGCCGCACCCAGCCCCGAGGAACCGCCGGAGATCAGTACACCGCCGAGCGAGGGTGACGTCATATCAGAACCTTTCGATTGTCGGGCCGCGGGAAGACGCCGCGGCGATCAAACGGGAGGACGAGTAACCCGCCACCGTGGGCAGGATGACCACCTCGCCACCGTGGCGGTACACCACGTCGGCCTCGGGCAGCTCGGCGGCGACGTAATCGCCGCCCTTGACCCAGATGTCGGGCCGCAGCGTTTCCAGCAACCGTTCCGGGGTGAGGCCCTCGAAGATCGTCACCCCGTCGACGCAGGCCAGCGCGGCCAGGACGCGGGCGCGGTCGACGTCGCGCATCACGGGGCGCCCTGCCCCCTTCAGCGCGCGCACCGACGCGTCGGAGTTGACCAGCACGATCAGGGCGTCGCCCAGTTCGCGGGCCTGCCGAAGGAGCCGGATGTGCCCGGTGTGCAGCAGGTCGAAACATCCACCGGTGGCCACCACCACGCGCCCCTCGCGGCGCAGCCGCGCGGCCAGGGTGACCGCGTCAATCGGGTCCTCGGCCCGGTCCGCCTCGCTCAAGCCATCGGAACCGTTGGCGGGCAAGGGGGTTGACACCGCGGCGGCGCCGCCGGCTGCGACGAACCGGGCCGCGTCGGCGACCGCGGCCTGCACCGCCGCGACGGGGTCGGCGCCGGCCCCCAGGGCCACGGCCGCAGCGACCGCGAATCGATCCCCGGCGCCACAGACATCGGCCGCGCCGGCGACCGATCCCGCCGGTATCCCGATGTGCCGTGCGGTCGCCCCCGGACCGTACACGCGGGCGCCCTGGGCGCCGCGGGTGATGCACACCGCGCCGGCTGCCCAGTTGCGCAGCAGCACCTCTCCGCCGTCGCCCGCCGTGGCGGCCCCGCAGAAGTGGCGTGCCTCTTCGTGATTGGGTGTTACCAGCGCGCACCCGGGCACCGGGGCGGCGCCCCGCGGGTGCGGGTCCCACACCACCGGGATCCGGGCCGCCGATTCGGTCAGCGCCGCCCGGATGGCGGGCAGCGCGGTGACCCCGGCGCCGTAGTCGGCCACGCAGATCGCCCGGGCGCCGGCCAATGCCTGCGCCACCGCCACGGGAAGCGGGCCGTCCACCGGGGCGGCGTCCCCCCGGTCCACGCGCAGCATCGACTGACCGCGCGCCCGAATCCTGGTCTTGGTCACGGTGGTTCCGCTCATCGGCAACGGCAGGACGCTGACCCCGCCGGCGACCAACAGGTCGCGCAGTCGCCGTCCCGCGCCGTCCGCGGCGATGCCGGTGATCAACACCACCGGAGTCTCGGTCCTGGCCGCCAGCAGGGCCGCCAGACCGGCACCGCCCGGCCGTTGTACCTGGCGTTCGGCGTCGACCACCGGCACCGGCGCCTCCGGGCTCAGCCGGGACGCGGAGCCCAGGATGTCGACGTCTAGAATCGAATCCCCAACAATCACAAGGGGTTTGGTCGTCACGACGCCTCCCTTCGCAGCAAGGCGTCGTCGAGCGCCATGCACAGTCCGTGCACCAGCATCAGGTGGACCTCCTGGACGGTGGCCGTGCTCGCGGCGGCCACGCAGATCGCGTCGTGGCACATGGCGGCCAACTCGTTGGGCCCGCGGCCGGTCAGCGCCCACGTCACCATGCCCGCATCGTGCGCCGCCTTGACCGCCGCCAGCACGTTTCGGCTCGCGCCGCTGGTCGACAGGGCCACCAGGACGTCGCCGGGCCGGCCGTGCGCCCGCACACCGCGCGCGAACATCTCGTCGTGGCCGTAGTCGTTGCCGATGGCCGTCAGCGCCGAGGTGTCGGCGTGTAACGCGATCGCCGACATGGGGTTTCGCTCCTCCTGGAATCGCCCGACCAGCTCGGCGGTGAGGTGTTGCGCCTCGGCCGCGCTGCCGCCGTTTCCGCACGCCAGCAGGCGGCCGCCGCCCGAGAGCACCGCGGCCAGGTGCCGGCCCCAACCGCGCAGCCGCGTCGCCTCGGCACCGTTGCGGCCCACCGCCTCACGCAGCGCGGCGAAGTGCGCCTCGATCATGGCTGTCCTCCTTGTCGCACCGCGTCGAGCAGTTCGGCGTCGGTGATGTGGTCCAGACAGGGATGGCCCGGCACCGGGCAGACCCGGGCCCGGCTGGCGCGACATGGCGCGGACTGGTCACCGAGCACGCGCACCCGCCGGGCGTAGGGGCGCCACTGGGAAGCCGGCACCACGGGCGCGAACAACGACACGACCGGCGTGCCCACGGCGGCGGCCAGGTGCGCCGGTCCGGTGTTCGGAACGACGACCACCCGCGCCGCCGAAAAGACCGCCGCCAGTTCGGCGAAACTGGTCCGCCCGCCGAGGTCCAGCGCCCGGCCGTCGGCGACGGCCGCGGTCAGCCCGGCCTCGTCGGGGCCGCCGGTGACCAGCACCCGATATCCCGCGTCGGTCAACGCCGCGACCATCGCCGCGCTACGGTCCGGGCTGGGCCGCCGCGCCGGCACCGCGGCACCGGGGTGAAAGACGAGGAACGGTTGGCTGCCAACGATTTCCGCGAGGCTGGGGGGCAGCGGGCCGACGGCGCGGATCCGCAGGGCGCCGTCGTCGCCGGGCGGCAAGCGGCAACCGGCCGCGTCCGCCAGCGACAGCGCCCGCTCCGGTTCGGGAATCCCGTCGGGCACCTGGTGGCGCAGGTCGAGCAGGGCGCCGGGGTAGTCGACGCAGATCGCGCCCACCCACCCGACGCCCGCCATCCGGGCCAGCAGCGCCAGCGGCAGCGGGGATTGATGGAACGACGTGAAGATGTACATCCTGGCCGGCGCGATGTCGCGCAGCTGCTTGATCAGCGCATCGGCGTGCGCGGCGGTCAGCTCGGGTGCCGCGAAATCCACCCAGGGCGCCTGCCATTCGACGATCTCGTCGACCCCGACGAGCAGTTCGGCGGCGTCCCGTCCGCGCGGCCCCACCAGCATGGTGACGCGGTCGTGGTGGGCGGCCACGGCGCGCACCGCGGGGCCGGTGATCAAGACGTCGCCCGCGCTGTCCAGGCGCGCCACCACCGCCGTGCTCATCGGCACTCCCGGAGCACCAACGACACGGCGTCGTCCAGGGTCGCGGCGACCCGGGCGTGAGCCCGCGCGTAATCGACTTCGGCCGGCAGGGTGCGGCCGGTCGGCACCAGCACCGCCCCTGCGCCGGCGGCCAGGGCGGCCTGGACGTCTCCGCCGATGTCGCCGATCAGCACGCACCGCTGCGGCGGCACCGCCAGCGCCTCGGCGGCCGCCAGCACCAGGCCGGGGCGCGGCTTGCGGCACGCGCAGCCGTCGGCTTCGCCGTGCACGCACACCTGCCAGGAGTCGAACGGGCCGAGCAGCCGGTCCACCCGGGCGTTGACCGCGGCGAGCTGTTTCGGGCTGATCAGCCCGCGCGCCACGCCGGACTGGTTGGTCACGACGGCCAGCAACAGGCCACGCCGGCGCAGCCGGTCCAGCGCGCTCCCGGCCCCCTGGGTGGGCCGGACGCCCTCGGGATCGTTGAGGTAGGGCCGGTCGACGATCAGGGTGTCGTCGCGGTCGAAGAGGACGGCGAGTGGCGGATCGCGCCGGGCGTTGCGAAACGCCCACTCGCCGGCGAGCCGGTGGGTGACCGCGACCGGCGGGATGACCGCGCTGGTAACCGAAAGGCGCGCGGCCTCAACGAGAGTCCGTGGGCCGGCCAGCCAGCGCCGGGCGGTGAACTCCGTCGTCAGCAGCAACCAGGCCCACGCCGCGGCGCGGGCGACGCGGACGCGGCCCAGCGCAGCGGCCACGACGGCGGCGCCGCCGGCCGCCGTGGCGCCCGCGTGCGCCCCCATCCTGCCCGGGCCCTCGCCGATCATGACCCGCCACGAGCGGCCGTATTTGCGCCGCATCAACGCGTTGTCGCGGTTGCCGACCTGCGCGCGCACGCTCGACCACCAGGTCGCGGCCGCCACGGGATGGGTGGAGCGTCGCTCACCGCGCGCGATCGCTCCGCCGGCCGCCACGATCCGCACCGCCAGGTCGGAATCCTCGCGGTAGGCGCGCGGGAACCGGTCGTCGAAACCGCCGACCGACACCAGCAAGTCCCGGCGGTACGCCATGTCGGCGGTGATCCATTGCGCCCGCGACAGCCGCAGGGTGCGGCGCTCGTCGTCGGTGGGCCGTCGGGATCGTTGCGCGGGCACCTCGATGACCGCCTGCGAGCCGGCGGCGTCGGCGGCCTCGGCGGCCTTGAGGTCGATGGCCAACGCCGACTTCCAGTCCGGGCCCGGCTCCACGTCGTCGTCCAGGAAACACACCCAGGGCGCGCGGGTGGCGCGCCACCCCACGTTGCGCGCCGCGGCCGGCCCGCGCCCGCCGCTGCGCAGCACCCGCACCGGCAGGTCGCCGCCCACCGAAAGCTCGCCGGCAGGCCGTGGCCGGTCGTCGACCACCACCACTTCCGTGGGCGCCGGGCCGGATCCCCGCTCCAGCGCAACGAGCAAGCGCCACAGCGAATCTCGTCCGACGGTCGGTATCACGATCGCGTAGTCGGTGGTCATCTTCGCCGCCTGACCACATACGAGCCCAGGGCCAGCACGTCGATCGGGGAACTGCCGAACACCTCCAGGGCGTCGCGGGGGCTGTCCACCATGGGCCGCCCCGCGGTGTTGAAGCTGGTGTTCACCACCACGGGCACGCCGGTGCGCTCGGCGAACCGGCTGATCGTCGCGTGCAGCCGCGGATCGGCGGCCGCGTCGACGGTCTGGATCCGGGCGGTGCCGTCGACGTGGGTGACGGCGGGGATGCGGTCGCGCCAGGCCTCGGCGACATCGTGGACGAACAGCATGTACGGGCTGGGAAGCGGCCCGCGGGAGAAGATTTCGGCGGCGCGCTCCGCCAGCACCATGGGCGCGACGGGCCGGAACTGCTCGCGGCCCTTGACGGCGTTGAGGCGCTCCAGGTTGGCGGCGTGCCGCGGATCGGCGAGCAGCGACCGCCCGCCCAGGGCCCGGGGCCCGAACTCGGCGCGGCCCTGGAACCAGCCGACCAGCTGGTTTTCGCCAAGCGCGTCGCCGATCGCGGCGGCCACATCGCCCGGGCGCTCGTAGTTGACGGCCGCTTCCCGCAGCGTCGCCTCGATCTGTTCGTCCGACCAGCCGCGTCCCAGCTGTGCCGACGGCATCGGCGCGATCGGTTCGCCGAACGACGCGGCCAGGTTCAGCGCCGCACCCAGCGCCGTGCCGGAGTCACCCGACGCGGGCTGCACCCATACGCGGTCGAACCCGCTCTCGGCGTAAATGCGGGTGTTGGCAACGCAATTGAGTGCCACACCGCCGGCCAGGCAGAGAGCGTCGCCGTCCGCCCGATCCCGCAGCCAGGCCACCAGGTCCAGCAGCACCTCTTCGATCACCCGCTGCACGCTGCAGGCGAGATCGGCGTGCACCGGGTCGAGCGTCTCGTCATGCGGCCGGCGGGGCGGCGCCAGCTCCTCCCACGCGATCGGCTCGGTGCGGAACCCGCCGTCACCGCGGGCGTAGACGCGCTCACGAAGCTGCTCGGCGAAGCGCGGCTCGCCGTAGGAGGCCATCGCCATCACCTTGTACTCGTCGCTGGACCGCGCGAAACCCAGATGCTCGGTGAGGCTTTCGTAGAGCAACCCCAGCGAGTGCGGCAGCTGCTGGGAGGCCAGCACGTCGAGCTTGTGGTCGCGGTACACGCCGGCCAGCATGGAGCCACGTTCGCCGCGGCCGTCCACCACCAGCACCGCGGTGTCGGGGTGCGGGGAGGCGAGCGCGGTCGATGCGGCGTGCGCGACGTGATGGCGGACGTGGCGCACCACGGCCGGGTTGAGGCCCGGCACGGCGGAAGCCAGAAACCGCGGTGCGCGCTCCGCGTACATGGTGCGCAGGTACTCCCAGTCTTGGTCCAGGCCGCGGGGGTCGATCGGCTCGTCGTGCATCAGGGCCGGGTCGTACGAGTAGCCGATGGCGTCGATCTCGTCGGCGGCGACGCCGGCGTGCTGTAGGCACCATCGGATGGCCGCGGTGGGCACCTCCCAGGTCGAGAACGGGACCGCCTGCTTGCCGTGCTTGCGCCGGGAGAACCGCTCCTCTTCGGCGGCGGCAACCACCCGGCCGTCGACGACCAACGCCGCGGCGGGATCGTGAAACACCGCATTGACACCGAGAATTCGCACCGCTCCTCCTATTGCGCCAATTGGTCGGCGGCCGGGACAAGGGCTCGGCCCGGGTCGTCGGCCGCCGCGCGAAACCACGCCACGGTGTCGGCGAGCCCGGTGCGGTAGTCCACCCGCGGCGCCCAGCCCAACCGGTCGCGGGCGACGGTGATGTCGGGGCAACGCCGCTGCGGGTCGTCCTCGGCCGGCGGGGTGAACTGGATGGTGGACCTGCTGCCGGCCAGCTCCCGGAGCAGCTCGGCGGCAGCCAGCACCGTCAGCTCGGTGGGATTGCCGATGTTGACCGGGCCGCTGAAGTCCCTGCGCGCCAAGGCGATCAACCCGGCAACGGTGTCATCGACGTAGCACAACGACCGGGTCTGCAGCCCGTTGCCGGACACCGTCAGCGGTTCGCCGCGCAGCGCCTGATGACAGAAGGTGGGCACCATGCGGCCGTCGTCGGTGCGCATGCCCGGGCCGTAGGTGTTGAAGATGCGCGCCACCCCGACGTTGACGCGTCCGAGGCGGTGATGGGCGAACGTCAGGGCCTCCGCATACCGCTTCGCCTCGTCGTACACGCTGCGCGGCCCCATCGGATTCACGTTGCCCCAATAGCTTTCGGGCTGCGGATGCACCTCGGGATCGCCGTAGACCTCGCTGGTCGACGCCAGGACGAACCGGGCGCCGCCGCGCTCGGCGATCTCCAGCGCCGTCGCGGTGCCCGCCGACCCCGCCCGCAGGGTTTCGATCGGTCGTCGCTGATAGTCGACCGGCGAGGCCGGTGAGGCCAGGTGGAACACGGTGTCGAAAGCGGTGCCGACCCTGTCGACCAGCGACCGGTCGCAGGCGTCCTGCCGCACGAACCGGAATCCGGGACGCCCGGCCAATCGGTCCGTCGCGGCCGGCGAACTGGTGGACAGGTCGTCGACGCTGACCACCTCCACGCCCTCGTCGAGCAATCGGTTACACAGGTGGGCGCCTAAGAAACCGGCACCGCCGGTGATCAACACTCGGGAAAGCAAACGCACCGATCTCTCATACCCGCTGTCCTTGTGGCGAAACTGCGTTTCGTCAAGCGCTTTTCGGGTAGCTGCACCAGTCATGGCGACCAAGCCCCTAACTTCCTTTGTCATCGCGACGCGGGACCGCGCGCACGAACTCTGCACCGTGCTGGACCGCCTGCTGGACACGACGGCGTGCCCGATCGTCGTGGTGGACAACGCTTCCCGCGATGATTCCGTGCGCGACGTCACTCGCATCGCGGCCCGCTCGGCCGGCCGGATCACCGTCATACCGCTGGACCGCAACGAGGGCGCGGTCGCGCGCAACATCGGGGTGGCGCGGTGCGGCACGCCGTATGCCGCCTTCTGCGACGACGACTCATGGTGGGCCCCGGACGCTGTTTCGATTGCCGAAGGCGTCTTCGAAAAATTCGGCACCGTGGCGGTTTTGGCCGCCCGCACCGTGATGTGGCCGCAGCAGCGCGACGATCCCTTCGTCGCCCAGCTGGCCGACAGTCCGCTGGGCAGGCAGCCAAACTTGCCCGGCCCGTCGATCTTGGGGTTCCAGGCGTGCTCAGCGGTGGTGCGCAAGACCGCGTTCGAAGCGGTCGGCGGGTTCAGCCCGATCCTGCATTTCCGGGGTGAAGAGAGCCTATTGGCATGGGATTTGGCCGCGGCGGGATGGGATCTGTGCTTCTGCCCCGCGCTGGTGGCGTACCACCAACCCTCGCAAACGCGGTCACCCGGCAGCGTCCAGCACGCCCGCGAGGTGCGCAACGCCATGCTCACCGCGTGGTTGCGCCGATCCGCCGGTCGGTGCGCTGGCGCGACCGCGGCGTTGGCCTGGGCCGCCGCCCGTGACACGGCCCACGCGCGGGCGTTGCTCGAGGCGCTCGGCGCGCTGCCGGCCGCATTGCGCGCGCGCCGGCGCCTGCCGGACCATGTCGAGCGGTCGCTGCGGATGCTGGAAAGCGTCTGAGGCATAACATCACCCGGAGCGCTTGCTTGGGGCGCTCACTTCACGCCGCACCGGGACGAGCTTCTCGTAGACGCGTTCGGTGTCGGCCGCCACCCGGTCCCAGGTGTAACGCGCGCGGGCGCGCTCGCGACCGGCCGCACCCAGTGCCCGGCGGCGCGCGCGATCGCCGAGCAACGCGGCGATGGCGTCGCCGAGTCCGGCGGGGTCTTTGGGCGGCACCAGCCGCCCGGTGACGTCGTCGACGACCGTGTCGCGGATTCCGCCGACCGCGGTGGCCACCACCGGGACGCCGCAGGCCATGGCCTCCAGCGGGACGATCCCGAACGGCTCGTACCAGGGCGTGCAGGCCACCACGTCGGCGGACCGCAGCAGCGCGGGCATTTCGTGGCGGGTGACGGCGCCGAGCAGCCGGACGCGGTCAGCCACGCCCAACTCGGCGGCCAGCCGCTGCAGGTGCTGGGCCTCGGGGTCATCGGCGAAGTCCGCCTGCCCCGGCCCGCCCACGATCACCAATTCGGCGCCCGGGACGCGCGGCAAGGCGCGGATCAGGGTGTCAAAACCCTTGCGCGGCACCAGCCGGCCGACCGAGACGACGCGCGGTTGGTCGCCCCGCGGCGCGACGGGACCGTCCGGGCTGAACGCGTCGATGTTCACCCCGCAGGGCACCACGGAGGTGCGTGACCGGTCCCGGCCCATGCGCACCAGCTCGAAAACTTCATCCGTGCTGGTGGCCGCCACCCAGTCGGCGTCGCGGGCGATCCTGGCCTCGACGTTGACGCGGCAGTCCGGGCTGGTGTCGTCGAGTCCCTGATGCAACCGCTTGATGAGGCCCAACGCGTGGAACGTCTGGACGGTCGGGATGCCGTGTGGTCGGGCGGCGCGCTGCGTGGCCACCCCCGACATCCAGAAGTGGCCGTGGGCCACCTCGGGCGGATCGGCCACCCACTGCGCATCCAGGAACCGGGAGAATGCGTACATGTACTGCAGCAGTGCGTCTTTGGGCAATACGCGGGCCGGTCCCGCCGGAACGTGCACGACGGAGTAGCCGTCCACAGTCTCGACGCATTCCGGCAAGTGCGGATCGTCGCGGCGGGTGTACACCACGACGTCGTGACCGCGCCGGGCCAACGCGGACGACAGCTCGGCGACGTGGACGTTCTGGCCGCCCGCGTCCACGCCGCCCAGGTGCGCCAGCGGGCTGGCGTGTTCGGAGATCATTGCGATCCTCATGCGGGCTCCCTTCCGATCATTTGCACTGCTCCTCGATCACTTGGTCCCAATCGGCGAGAAACCGCCCGAGTCCGAAACGTGCTGAGGCGAATTCGCGGGCCGCCTTGCCGGCCGCGGCCGCGGTGGCCTGGTCGTTCATGAAGTCACGCAGGCCGACCCCCAGAGTCCCGACGTCAGCGCTGACAACGCCCGCCTCGCAGGGGATTACGAGCGGGGCCATCGTGGTTGCGACGGCCACCACGGGCATCCCGACAAACATCGCCTCGATGAGCGAGAGCCCCAGGGAGGTCCAGCGGGCGGTATGCAGGTAGACGCGTCTGCGGGCGATCTGATCCCAGAGCGCCGGCGCGGCGACGTCGCCACGGCCTGTCACGCCGCCGCGCTTGCCGCGGAGGCCTTCAGTGCCGATGCCCCACAGGTCGATCTGCGCGTACGCCGACAACGGCTCCAACAGGTCGGCGCCGACCACGCGGTTGCGGCGCCGCGGTTCGTTGATCATGGTGGCCGCCCTGAGGATCTCGCCGGTGTAGCGCGGGCCCGGGTCGGCGATGCCGTGGTCGATCACCCGGGTCGGGGCCCGGCCGTTGTCCCACATCAGCCGGTTGAAATCGGTGACGTGCACCAGCGGGATGTCGGTGCGGTCGGCGACCACATGGCGACTTTGTGCGGGGCTCGGACGGGGCGCGTTGTGCTCGACGTAAACGGCCGGCAGCTCGCGCCCCGGCCGGCGGCCCGCCCAGCGGTCGACTAGCGCGGCCTCGTGCGGGCGTTGCAGCACAACGAGATCGATGTCTTCGCGGCCCAATTCCTCGAGCGAAACCTCACGCGCGTTGGGCCAGGACCGTCCCGCCAGCCCGATGCCCCCTTCGCCGCGGTCGGCGGCCACCGGCACCAGGTAGTGGTGGCGCCCCGCGACGAACGATTGGGTCCAGGAGCCATGGACGTGCCACACCAGCACATTCTTTGCTCGTCCGGGATCGACCATGGCGAGCGAAATACCCTATAGGTACTTCGCTAAACGGTTCTTCTCCGAGAGAAGCACTTCGCCCAGCGGATCCGCCGCGCCGCCACGACCAACGGGCGTTGGCGTCCAGCGGAATTGACGCGCAGCGGCGCGCGCCGCCTTCGCGGCCGCGGATGTCCGTGAAGCGAACTGTCAAGGACGTGCGACGAAAAGCCCCGGGCGAGAACCGGTTTGCCGGGTGCGGGTCAGGCGCTTTTGGGAAGCGCGGAGGCAGTTGAAGCGCTGTGGCCCTTGGCCACCCGACGGATCAGCATGCGGGTCGCCTTGTCCAGAATCTCCTGAGCCGCGTCGGGATCGCGCGCGCGTTCGGCGCGGCGCATCGCCGCGGCGATGGTCAGCCCCTGCTCGTAGCCGGTGACGACGCGTGGATCCACATACGAACCGCGGGCCACCGCCGGGGTGTTGCCCAACTCCTCGGCAACCTCCTTCATGACGGCGGACTCGACCCGCTTGGCCACCCGCTGCGAGACGGCCGGACCGGCGTCCGCGAACGCCGTGGCCGCCAGCACCGTCCCGTGCCAGGTGCGCAGGTCCTTGACCGTGAATTCGTTTCCGACCAGCTCCTTGAAGCGGGCGTTGAGGTCATCGGATCGAATGTCGAGCCATCCGGTTGCGGTGCGGCACACGAGCAGTCGTTCGGAACGGTTGGGCCGGTTCATCAGGGCGCGCACCGCCCGGACCACTTCGGGGTCCTCGATTTCCACCGTGCGCCGCACGCCACTCTTGGCCGGGAAGTCGAATGCCACCGCGTCGCGCCGGACCTGCACGTGCTCACACAGCAGGGTGGCCAGACCGTACGACTCGTTCTCTTCGGCATACTGCTCGCTGCCGGCCCGGAAGTAGCCGCGGTCGAGCAGCCGCAAGGCCACCGCGAGCACCCGCTTCCGAGTTAAGCCGCTGCGCCGCAGGTCTTTTGCGATGACGGCGCGCCAGCTGGGCAGTCGTGTGGACAGTTCCAGGACGCGGTCGAACTTCTCTTCGGCGCGTTCCTGCTGCCATGCGGTGTGGTACAGGTACTGGCGGCGGCCGGCGGCGTCCACGCCGACGGCCTGGATGTGGCCATTGGGATGCGGCGAGATCCACACTTTCTTCCAGGCCGGCGGAATCACCAGATCCTTGATGCGCTGCAGGGTTTCGGGGTCGGACAGCAGCTCGCCGTCGGGTCCGTAATACGCGAAGCCCTTGCCCCTGCGCTTGCGCGCGATCCCCGGCTTGTTCAGCACACTGCGACGCAGCCGCATCTTTCCCTCCAGTCACGTTGACTGGACAATTACCCGCCGTAAGGGCCGTTCACACGTGAAGCGAAACGACCCGCCACAGCGTTGTGGCGGGTCGCTTCGAGCCGGGATCAACCGGCCATGAACTCCTGGTAGGCCGACTCCAGCGTCGGCGGCAGGGCCTTGACGTTGCACTGCCGTTCCGTGTCGCCGATCGGTGCCAGGATGCCGCGCAGGTCGTAGTACTCCTGGGGGTGGGCGGTGAAGTAGCCCCGCAGGTTCGACTCGGCCTCCGGCCGCGGCTGGGTGTAGGCGGCCCGGACCACGTCGTTGGCGCCCGGGTGTGCCGCCAGGTACTGCTCGGCCGAGCCCTGCACCGACGAGACGGTGGCGTTCACCCCGCCGGGGCTGCAGTCGGGCGCTGCGGTCGCCGACGGCGCGCCGACGAGACCCATGGTGATTCCCCCGAGCAGGCAGCCGGCACTGATACCGGCCAGGCGCCGGCGCGCGACAATACTGCTGATTTTCATGATCAGTTGTCCTTCGAAATTGCGATGTGATTCTTCTCAGAGAGGCTCCCGATCCTCGAAAACCAAGGTAGCGGAAGTCAAAAGGGGGTCGTTTCCCTCGCGACGGACGAAAGGAGCGCGAACCCACCGATGCGGCCACGGAACGCGGCCGTTCACTAAGCAAACGATCAAATCCGCCCGGCGATGTTGAGAATTCTTAGGAACCGGACGGCAATTCTTAAGCATTCGTGATCAGGATCGTGACGGAATCGTGACCCGAAGTCACCGCCGTTGCGGGCCCTTTTCGGAGCCTCGGATCAGCTGGAGTGCCTCGCCAACCGAATCGGCCAAGGGCAGGCCGAGGCCGGTGACCAGGCGGGTGAGCCGCTGCAGGGCGACGCCGCCGACCACGCCGCAGTGCACCCGGGCGAGCCGGCACTCGTCCTGGATGAGCAACAGCACACGAAGTCCCGCGCTGCCCAGGTAGTCCACGCGGCTGAGGTCCAGGATCAGCGGGGCCCGAAGTCGCACGAAGCGGCGGATGGCCTGAGCGACGAGGCCGGCGTTGGACGCGTCGATTTCGCCCCTGAGGCGGAGCACGGTCGCCAGGCCGTGCGCCTGCACGTCCAGCCGCGCTCCGGCGCAGTCGATTTCATAGCAGTGGAGCCGTTGTTCGTACGGTTGAGCAGTCATATCGTCACCCCATCGAATGGGTGAGTGGGGAGCGACCGGTGCCCACGGCCGCTCGCTTGCGGGCAGCTGTGGATTCAACTTGCGATGACCATAACGCCAACGCCGCCATCGGGGTGGGGAAACGACTTCGTCCCGTGGTGACTTCGCATCGAAAGGGGCCGCGACCAGCGGGTTCCGCGCCGAATGGTCCGCCGTCGCCGGCAACTTTTCGTTTTCTGGCTTGGCGACGACCGGTCAGACCCGGGAGAAATCCGGCCCGCGCCGTGCTGCGTCGTCGCCGCCGTCGGTGCTCGCCGATGGCACCGTCTGAAGCCAGGTCTCGACATCGGGCCCGACGACCACCGCGCGCTCGGGGGCCAGCAGCGCTCCCGCGGCGAGCGCCGCAACGGCGGGCCGCACCACCCGCACGGGACGGCTGTCACCTTGCAGGGCAAGGACTTTCGAGGTCAACTCGGGCAGCCGGATGGCATTCGGGCCGGTGATGGTGCGCGGGGTGTGCGTCTGTGCCAGGGCCGCCTCGACGAGGACGTCGGCGACGGTGTCGGCCGCGATGGGCTGAATCAGCCAGTCCTCCACGATCACCTCGTCCCCGTCACAGTTCACCGGCCCCGCGGGGCGGGTGGCGGATTCGTACCACGGGGTCGACTTCACGACCGTGGTGGGGACCGGCCCGTCGAGCAGGATCTCTTTCGCGGCCCGCTTGCCTTCGAAGTAGGGCACCCCGTCGAACACCGGATCGTCGAGGCCGGCCATCGTCGACACCACCAGGCGCTGGACGCCGCGCGCGGCGCAGACGCCCATGACGTTGCGAGAGGCGGTGCTCAAGGCCGCGGTGATGGTGGGCTGGCCGTCGTGCGGCGTCGGGTTGGCGACGTCGATCGCGACGTCGACCCCCTTGAGCGCCCGGTACAGGCTCTCCCCGTCGAGCACGTCGACGCCGTGCGCGCGCGATACCTCGACGACCGCGACGCCCCTGGCCTTGAGCCTGGCGACGACGCGGGAGCCGGCTGTGCCGGTCGCCCCGATCACGGCGATGGTGGTCAAGAAACCTCACCCGCTTTCGTTGGTGGTCGCTCTTTACTGCCCAGCCGACCCAGCACTACCCAGCCGACCGCAGCCCAAACGGTCGATTTGCGCGGTGGAATCGTCCCGTGATCCCACGCACACCGGCTTGTGCGTTTGACGGGTCGGCCGCCGGGAACGCAACAGGGGCCAGACGCACAGCAATCAAAGGGAGGTTGATCCATGGGGGATCAGAAGAGCGGACCACAGGAAGCCGTCACTGGCGCCGTCGAAGGCCTGAAGGGCAAGGTCAAGGAGGCCGGCGGGGCCGTTCTCGGCCGCGACGACATCGTCGAAGAGGGCCAGGCCCAGCAGGATAAGGCCGACGCCCAGCGCGACGCGGGCAAGAAAGAGGCCGAAGCCGAGTCCGCGCGGGCCGGCGCGAAGGCCGCCGAAGAGCGCCAAAAGGAAAACCAGTAGCACGGTGACAAAAAGGGGTCCGGTCCCATCAGGGGCCGGGCCCCTTTTCCGCCTCCGCGCCGTGGCGGGTTTCAAATCGCCCGGCCGGGTTATTCCTGGCTACGACCGGGCGAGTGAGGTGGAAGATGGGCCTGAACGATCGCGTCTCGAGCATCGTCGCGTTCCTGCGCGCGGGTTACCCCGCCGGTGCCCCCGGGCTGGGCTACGCGCCGGTGTTCGCGCTGCTGCCGCGCCGGGTGTCCGACGACGAGGTCGCCACCATCGCGACGAAGCTGGTGGGGCCGAAGCGTGGTTCGCTCTCCAACGTGGACGTCGGGGTGGAAATCACCCGGGTCACCGACGCGCTGCCCTCGGCGGACGAGATCGAGCGGGTCAAGTGCCGGCTCGGCGCGATGGGATAGCCGCCCGCCGATTCACGCGTGTTCGAGGTCGACGACCAGCGGCCGGTGGTCCGAGATGCCCATGGGCTCGGCCGTGACGGCCTTGCCGCGCAGGCCGCGATCGTCGGTCAGGATGTGATCCAGCTGGCGGTCCGGGGCGTGCGCGGGGAACGTCGCGGCGGCGGCCAACGCCCGCATCCCCGACCAGCGCCGCACGGTCCTCGGTGTCATGTTGAGGTCGCCGGTCAGCAGCCGCGGGCCGGGGAAGCCGCGGAGGTCGTGCACCAGCCGGCGCAGCTGGCGCCGATTCCAGCCGGGCACGAACGACAGGTGCGTGTTGGCCACCGTCAGCTCGCCCATCGGGGTGTGCAGCCGCGCGATGACCGCCGCCCTGGGTTCCTCGTCGACGACCATCACCCGGTTGGGGCCCGGCAGGTACATGGGAAAGCGCATCGGGATGCGCGGCAGCCGCACCACCTGCCAGCTGGCCACCGGGTACCGGGACAGCAGCGCGATTCCGTAGGCCGCCGTCCCGGGTTGTTCGCGGCCCGTGGCGGCCATCCACGTCGCGCCGGGTGTGCCGGAGATCGCGGCCACGAACCGGTGCTCCACGGCGCCCATGGCGTCGGCCGCCACCGCGGTGAGGTCGGCCCGCTCCGACCGCGGCTGATCACAGTCGACCTCTTGGAGGCTGAGCACGTCGGGATCGAGGCGGCGCACGCAGTCCCGCAGCCGCTGCACCTCGACCCCGTCGCCGACGGTGCGGCCATGCAGGATGTTGAAGGTCGCCACACGCATAGGGTTTCTCCTACCCACTCTCGGGATCGCGCAGTCATGAGCGACGCGGCGGTCAGCGGAAGACGACTTCTCCGACGGCCAGCAGCCGCTGCAGGACGAACGGCGGCAAAATGGGCGGGGTGTCATTGCGGCCGGGGCACAACTGGCTCCGATAGCATTGCGCCGCTTGGCGTTTGCGGTTTATGGCCAATCCTGGCGCTGGGACCGAGCGGGCGCGGTCCCACGGCACCACGGGGTCACCCGGGGTGGCCCAGTGCCACATCCAGAGCGGATATTCCAGCAGGGCGACGCCGGTGCGCGCGCATGCCGCGGCGGCCGCGCGCCCCGCCGCCTCGTAGTCGGGATGCCCGTCGCCGCGCCAGGTGGCGGCACACCAGGTGTCGGGACCGGCGGACCGCAGTATCGCGGCCAGGGCCGCGGTCAGCCGGTCCTCGTGGTTGGCCAGCTCGCCGTCGGGCAATCCCAGCCGCACCGGCTGGGCGATCCCCAGAATGCTTGCGGCCCTGCGTAGTTCGTATCGCCGTGTGGTCGACAGCCGAATCCGGCCGGATAGCGTCGCGCCGGACAGGGCAGCGCCGCCGTCGCTGACCGACACCACCTGGACGTCCACGCCGGACGCGGTCAATGCCGCTATCGTCGCACCCAGGCCGAGGGTCTCGTCGTGCGGGTGGGCCGCCACGACGATCAGGCGACGGCACCCCGCGAGATCGAGTGCCGGCAGGGGAGCGCGCTCAAAAGCGGCCAGCCACAACGGAGCCGGGGTGCCGCCGTGGGTCAGCGGCTTGGCCGCGAACCGGGCGCGGTTGCTGATCGGCGCGGTTCTCACGGCGTCCTCAGCGCTGGCGACCCGCGAGCCGACCGAGCTCGGCGAGGTCGCGCTCGGCGTGGCTTTGCCGAATGTAGATGCTCAGGTCGGCCACTCGCTGGGCGTGCCGGCCGTCCTGGCAGAGCGGCCCCGGTCCCAGCGCGCGCCCGGTGCGGGTGATGGCTTCGTCGACCGCATGTTCCACGACCGTGCGTACGCGGCGGGCCAGCAGTTGCGCGGTGCCGGCCCGGTCGAACGGGTCGGCGTCGACCTGCGCCGCGGCGGCGGCCAAGACCGCGTCGCCGGCGGCCAGCGCGGCGTCTACAGCGCCGAGGTGCGCCAACGAATATGCGTCGGCGGATTCGCTTCCGGCGCAACGGTACAGGGGGTCGGCCACCCGGCGGGCGCCGCCGAGCCAGCAGGCGGCCACACCGATCGCGCCGTGCCAGAACCCGGGCCGATGCACGTAGTCGCCCGGATCGCCCACCGCGACGGCATGAGTATTGGTGAACTGGACCGGCCGGGTGTCGCTGCCGGCCATGCCGGCGTTCCACCAGGTGCTCGGCAACGGTTTGACGCTCGCGTCCGTCACCTGCACGGCGAACAGGCCCCGGGTTCCGTCTTCGAGGCGGGCGGTCACCAGGGCGTGGGTGCAGAACCCGGCGCCCGAGCACCAAACCTTGGTGCCCGACAGGGTGAAGGCGCCGTTGACATCGGTGGCGGTGAGCACCGCGTCCGGGGATTCGGCCGCCCAGACGCCCCAGAGCTGCCCGGATTCCGGTGGTTTACCGCCCAATTCGTGCAGTATCGCCACGGCGTCGACATGTGATTCGGCGACCCGGGCCGCCACGATGTTCTCTTCCGCCAACGACGAAAGGCGTTGCCAGCGTTCAGTGGTGCGTCCCGACGCGGGTAGTGGCAGCTCGAGTCGGCCCGACTCCAGCCAATGCCTGACCAATCCGGCCGTCACGTGTAATCACCCGCCGCCGATCTCCCCAGTTTCCTGAGGTGGTGAGCAAACCCGTATGGCGCCCGGGCCCGGCCGGACCAGCTGCGCGGGGGGGTCGGCCCCGAGCACGCGTTGCGGGCGGGGATCACGACAGCGGCTTCGTAGGCGCTGAGCCAAGCGGTTGACACCCCGAAAGACTTGCCCAGTTCGCCGCCAGTTAAACGGGCTTACCAACGGTCGGCCGCGTTAGCGCAGGTTGTACCCGCCGCCAGTGGGGTATGACCTATGCACCATGGCACCGATCGAGACCCATGTCGACACGCCCGCGTCCAGCACGCAGCTGCGGGACGCGCTGCGCTGTGCGGCGTCGGCGCTGAAGGAAAACGGCCCACGCTTCGCGTTGGCGGGCAGTTACGCCTTGTGGGCCTACGGCGCGCCGGAGCCCACGCACGACGTGGATCTGGTGGTCGCCGAGTCCGACGTGGACGAGGCCGTGACGACGCTGCGCGACGCGGGCTTCGCCGTCGAACGTCCCCCGGAGGACTGGCTGTTCAAGGCGCGCACCGGCGACACGGTGGTTGACGTGCTGCACCGCCTCAACGGTGTGCGGGTGGAGCCGTCGACCCTGGACTGCGCCGAGCAGCGCGACGTACTGGCCGTCAGGATGCCTGTCTTGCCGCCGACGATGGTGCTCATCCAGCAACTGCGCTCGCTGGGCGAGCATTACTGCGACTTCGCCAAGCTGTTGCCGGCCGTGCGCGCCGTCCGCGAGCAGCTGGACTGGGAGCGCATCCGGTCGTGCACCGCCGACAACGATTACGCGGTCGCCTTTTTGGTGCTGGTCGAGCGACTCGGGCTCACCGCTCAGTGATTGCGCAGCTTGGCTACCAGCTTGTCTTTGGTGAGGCTCGAATACCCAGACATCCCAAGCTCTTTCGCGCGCTTCCGCAACTGCGGGACGGTCCAGTCCTGATACGACCCCGACTTTCCGCCCTGGCGCGAAACCGAGGACTTGCCCCGTGCGGCCGCCGCGTTCGAGATCCGGGCCGCCTTTTCCTTGGAGTCGCCCTGCTTGCGTAGGTCCTTGTACAACTTCTCATTCTTGATCGACGAGTTCGGCATGATTCACCCTCCTGTCCACGATCAGACACCTGAGGGTGCCCGCCGTGGCCGCACCGAAAACCAAGGTCTGCGAGATCGCCCACAGCTACGCCCACCGAAGTTGAATACCTGGCATTGAGGCGGGTAGTCGAAAGTGGTGATCGGGGCGGCCGGCGAGAACGGCGAATTGCGGGGCGTGGTAGCGGTTGGCGCCTCCGCGGGGGGAGTGGAAGCGCTGTCGAAGCTGGCGGCGGGGCTGTCTCCCGATGTGCCCTACGCCTACCTGATGACCTTGCACATTCCCCCCGGCGCGCCGAGCGTCTTGGCGCGCATCGTCGACCGCAGCGGCCCGCTGCCCGCCGTCACCGCGGAAGACGGCGCGAAGCTCGAACCGGCGCGCATCTACGTCGCCCCGCCCGACCGCCACCTGCTGGCCGCCGAGCACCGCGTGGTGCTGTCCCAGGGCCCGACCGAGAACGGGCACCGGCCGGCGATCAACGCGCTGTTCCGCTCGGTCGCCTTGGCGTTCGGCCCCCGCGCGATCGGCGTGCTGCTCTCGGGCGTGCTCGACGACGGCGTGCTGGGTCTGGGCGCCATTCGGTCGCGCGGGGGCGCCACCATCGGCCAATCGCCCGCCGACGCGATGTTCCCCGCGATGCCTACCAACGCGCGCGACGCCGGCGTGCTCGATCGTGAGGCGGCCGCGGCCGACATCGGCGCGGTCGTCAAAGAGCTGTCGCACCAGAAGACGAAGGACCACAACATGCACCGGGACGCCGCGATGGAGCTCGAGAATCAGATCGCCATGATGTCGCGATTTTCGACCGATTTCGACACCGAGCAACTGGGCGCCCCGTCCGGGTACACCTGTCCGGACTGCAACGGCTCCCTGGTGTCCGTCGGCGAGGGCAACTTCCGCTGCCGGGTGGGGCACGCCTGGACGGCCGACGCGCTGCTCGCCGCGCGGGACTGCGAGGTCGAGGGCGCGCTGTGGGTGGCCCTGCGCAGCCTGCAGGAGAAGGCCCGATTGGCGCGACAGCTGGCGGAGAAAGCCGGGCCCGGTCCGCTCAACGCGCGGTACACCGGCCTCGCCGAAGAAACCGAACGGGCCCTGAGGGTGCTCAGCGATCGGTTGTCGAGCGATGGTGGTCGCGATGGTTGAGCCGAGCCCGGCCATCCGTGTCGACACGGACCCGCAACAGGACGTGCCGATCCTGGTGGTGGACGGCGTACTGGACAGCTCCACCTATCGGGGCCTGCGCGACACGGTGATCAAGGCCGCGCTCGACGAGCCGCCCGCGGTGGTCGTCGATGTCGAGCGGCTCCGCGTGCCGACGGCCTCCGCCTGGACCGTCTTCACCAGCGCCCGCTGGCATGTCAGCGTCTGGCCGGACGTGCCCATCCTGCTCGTCTCCCCGGAACCCGAGGTCCGGCGGGCGATCAGCGGCGTCGGCGTGGCCCGCTACGTGCCCATCCACGCCAGTCGCGAATCGGCGCTGGAGGCCGTCCGCGGCCGGTCGCTACAGATCAGGCGCCGCGCGCGGACCGAGCTGCCGCGCTCGGAGGGCACCGTCGGGATGGCCCGAGCCATCGTCACCGACTGGCTGACCGAATGGGACCGTCGCGAGGTGATTCCCATCGCGACCACGGTGGCCACCGTCTTCGTCGAAAACGCGCTCGACCACACCGACAGCGCCCCGGTATTGATCGTCGAAAGCTATCGCGAGGCCGTCACCGTCGCCGTTGAGGATGGCAGCGACCGGTTGCCCGTCCGGCACGAGGATGCCCGGCGAGGTGCGGAAATGGTCTCCGGCCTGGCCATCGTTTCCGCCCTGTGCCGGGCGTGGGGCGCCACTCCCACCTCGTCGGGCAAGGCCGTCTGGGCGATGGTCGGTCTCGACGATCGATTCTGACCGCCGCGAGTAGTGTTCAAGTTCTTCGGCCAGGCTCGATGTGGACGGGACATGAATGGATGGCACGACCGATGAGGCTTTCGAGGTCCTGCTGCGTTACATGCGGGATTCTCGCGGCTTCGATTTCACGGGGTACAAGCGCACCTCGCTGATGCGCCGCGTGCGCCACCGAATGGATCAGGCGGGCTACAACACCTTCGAGGAATACCTCGACTTCCTGCAGGCCAGTTCGGACGAATTCGCGGCGCTCTTCAACACCATCCTGATCAATGTCACCGCCTTCTTCCGCGATCCGGAGGCCTGGGAGTGCATCGGCTCCGAGGTCATCCCCCGGCTGCTGGCCGAACGTGGTCCCGGCGATCCGATTCGAGTGTGGAGCGCGGGATGTGCCTCCGGCGAGGAGGCGTACACGCTGGCCATGCTGCTGGCCGAGGCGCTGGGGGCCGAGGGCTTCCGGCAACGGGTCAAGATCTATGCCACCGACATCGACGAGGACGCGCTGACCGAGGCGCGCGCCGCGTCCTATGACGCCAGGTCCGTCGAGGCGGTGCCGCCTGATCTGCTGTCGCGCTATTTCGAACGGGTCAACGGCCGCTACGTGTTTCAGAAGGAGCTGCGCCGCGCGGTGATCTTCGGTCGCAATGATCTGGTCAAGGATGCGCCGATCTCCCGCGTCGACCTGCTGGTGTGCCGCAATACCCTGATGTACCTCAACGCCGAAACTCAGCGAAATGTCTTGAGCCGCCTGCATTTTGCACTGGCGCCACAGGGCACGCTGTTCCTGGGCCACGCCGAGATGTTGCTCAGC
Source organism: Mycobacterium paraffinicum (assembly GCF_001907675.1). Lineage (GTDB taxonomy): Bacteria > Actinomycetota > Actinomycetes > Mycobacteriales > Mycobacteriaceae > Mycobacterium > Mycobacterium paraffinicum_A. The sequence goes on along the minus strand of NZ_MPNT01000003.1, from coordinate 283,481 downwards.
CACGGCGACCGGTTCACCCCGCTGAACCTGAAACACCGCATCTTCCGCAAGGCGATCGGAAGCCACACCGGCATGCAGCGCTACGACTCCGCCGGGGGATACTACGACCGCGACGCCGACCAGAACGGCCTGACGACAGTGCGCGACTTGGCTTTTCGCGCCAGCCCGGTGGCCCAAATCGTGGTCACCGGAGAGGACACCGTCGCGATGATCAACCAGCAGGCCGAGACGCTGTTCGGGCTCTCGGCCCGCGACATCGGCCGGCTGCTGCGCGACCTCGACGTGTCTTATCGTCCGGTCGAACTGCGCGCGTACCTGGAGCAGGCCAAGGTGGAGCGGCGCTCGGCGCGGATCCAGGACGTCAAATGGCAGCGGCCGGGCACGGAGACGGTGTGGTTCGAGATCCACGTCAATCCGCTGGTCGATGCGGAGAACGGGCTGCTCGGCGTGTCGATCGTGTTCTTCGACGTCAGCTCGACGCGCGCCCTGCTGGACAAGGTGGTTCGGACGAACCACCAGCTCGAAGCGGCGTACGAGGAATTGCAGTCCACCAACGAGGAACTCGAGACCACCAACGAGGAATTGCAGTCCACGGTCGAGGAATTGGAGACCACCAACGAGGAGCTGCAGTCCACCAACGAAGAGCTCGAGACGATGAACGAGGAGCTGCAGTCCACCAACGACGAACTGCACACCATCAACGACATGTTGCGGGAGCGCAGCCTCGAACTGGACGAGGCGAAAAGCTTCCTCGATTCGATGGTCGACTCGGTCCGGATGGGCATGGTGGTGGTGGACCGCGAGATGACGGTGATCCTGTGGAACCGCGGTTGCGAAGAGCTTTGGGGCCTGCGGTCCGAGGAGACGGTGGGAACCAGGCTGACCGCCTTGGACATCGGCCTGCCCCTGGACGACGTGCGGCCGTTGATCGGCAATGCGTTCGTGGACGCCGACAGCTGTGGTCAGACGGAAGTGGACGCGATCAACCGCCGCGGGCGACCGACCCGGGTGCGCGTCACGTGCACGTCGTTTCGGTCGGGTGAGCGCACGGTCGGGGGTGCGCTGTTGCTCATGGAGGTGGTGAGCTAGCCGCGTCAGTGCCCCACCGCGCGGCCGCTTCCTCGGCCGCCTGATGCGCCAACTGCGCGCGCCGCCGCGACTCCGCGGCCCTGCGTCGCGCCATCGCCACCGACTGGGTGGAGGCCGCGATTCCCGCGGAAAGGTCTTTGCGCCGCCGGCCCAGTTCGGCGGCGCGCAATCGGGCGAGTTCGGCCCGGCCCGCCGCGGTGTTCTCCAGATCGTGGCCCCACGGCGCGGGGGAGGTCGTGCCTGCGGCGTCCTCGGCGGGCGGTGCCCAGCAGATACCGCGACCTTCGTCCGGCAGCGGCGCGCCCTCGACGATCCGGGTGAGTGCAGCGCCGACCCGGTGGATCGGCAAGACCATGTCCGCCCCGGCCCGCGCGGCGGCCACCGGCATCGACGAGTACTGGGCGGTGTCCGGGCTCTCCGCGATGACGATCGCGCCCGCCCGCTTCATCGCCGCGGTGCCCGCCGCCCCGTCCTGCCCCGAGCCGGACAACACCGCCGCCACGCTGCGCGGCCCATACGATTCCGCGACCGACCGCAGCAGCAGGTCGAAGCGGCGCGCCCCGACGTCGCGCAGTGCGCGCAGGCGACAGCGGCCCGCCGCCGTCAGCTCCAGCGACATTCCCGGCGGACAGACGACCGTCTGGCCGGGGCCGAGTGCCTGGCCGTCGCGCGCCCAACAGACCGGCTGTGCGGTCTCCCGGCGAAGAATCGCCGGCAACACGCTGTCGTGGTCGCCGAGGTGTTGCTGCACGACGATGGCGGCCGGCAGGTCGCTCGGCAGATCGCCCAATACGATTGACAACGCGGCCAAACCCCCCGCCGACGCCAGCAGGACTACCAACTCGACGGCGGGCCGGTGCGGGTCGCTCGCCACCTCTTCAGTCTCCCAAAACGACGGCCACGCCACAGTCCGGCGAGCGATCCGGCGCGGGCCCCCGCTATCCGCTATGCGAAACGGCGTGGCGCCAGGCGAAGCCGCAGGGCCGCCAAAGTTTCGCGGATACCGGGCCGGGTACGTCCCCACGCCATGGAGACGCGAGGGGGTAGGAAGTGAGGGTAGCGATCGTCAGCGGTGACGACGTCGTCGGCGACGACCCCCAGCAACTGTGCGCCGCGCTGGCGGCGCGTGGGCATGAGGTCACCGACTTCGTCCGCGGCAAGGCTCATCGGCGTGCCGCGACCGGCGTCGAGGGCCACCGCACCCTATCGGTGCCCGTCGGCCCGGCCGCGCCGAAGTCGGCCTCAGACGTGCTGCCGTACGTCGGCGACTGGGCGGGCGCGCTCTCGCGAGAGTGGACCGCCCAGCCGCCCGACGTGGTGCACGCGTATGGGTGGCTCGGCGGTTTGGCCGCCCAGCTGGCCGCCCGGCGACGCGAAATACCGACCGTCCAGAGCTTCCTGGGCCTGGCCACCACGGGTGCGGCGCCCTCAGCGGGGGACGCGCCATCGGAGGGCGAAAGGCTCCGCGTCGAACCGCTGCTGGCGCGCAGCGCGACGTGGGTGACGGGAGAGAGCTCCGATGACGTCGATGCGCTCAGCCGGTTGCGCCGCAGCCGGGCCCGGGTGTCCGCTTTGACAAGTGGGGTGGACGTCGAGCGATTCAACTCCTGCGGCCCGGCGCTGGCCCGCACCGAGCTGCATCGCATCCTTTGTCTTGCGCCCAACCCGATGCCGTGCAACGGCTTCGACGCCGTCATCAAGGCGCTACCCAGGGTCCCGGCCACGGACTTGGTGCTGGCGGAGACAGAAACCTCGAATCGCGAGCACGACGAGGCGCGCGCCCGGCTGCAAGATCTCGCCGCCGGGTTGGGGGTGTCCGACCGCGTCCAGTTCGCGGGCGCCGTTTCCGGTGATGAACTGCCGATGCTGCTGCGAGCCGCGGACGTGCTCGCGTGCACCCCGAGACAGCCTCCGCGCGCCACCGCGGCGCTACAGGCGATGGCCAGTGGCGTGGTGGTGGTGGCCTACGGTGTCGGCGTGCTCAAGGACGTCGTGGTGGACAACGTCACCGGGCTGGTGCTGCGGCCGGAACCCCCTGGTCGGTTGTCGGCAACATTGAGAAGCCTTCTCGCGCAACAATTTCAGTGTCAAAGCATGGGTTCGGCGGGCCGCAGTCGCGCACTGTCTCGTTATGCCTGGGACCGGATCGCGCTCGACTGCCTGAATATCTACCAACGGGCGGGTTCCCCCTCCTGGTTGCCGCAACGCTTGCAGTCATCGGGCATGCGGTGATGCAATGAGGGCAGTGCGCAAAACCCTGGGGGAGCGCCGACTATGACTGCCTTGACGAGCGTTACCGACGACACCGGCCCCGGTGCGGTCGGCGGGCTGCCCGTTGCGGGCCAAGCCGACCTCAGCGGCGCCGTCAGCGATGCGGGCCGGCACATCCGCGGTTCGGGTTCGGCGCTTCGGCGCGACCAATTCCGTACCGCAGATGCGCAGGCCGCGCGACAGTTCTTTGCCGGGGCCTACCAACCCGCCTGGCGCATCGCCGGACTCACGACGCGTTCGGCCGTTTCCCATCGGCGGTGCGAGGCGGGCGCCGTGACGGTCGACGACGTGATGATCCAGGGGCGTGTCGCGTTGGAGATTGCGGCAGGCGACAGCGTTGTCGTGATCCAGCCCCGCGGCGGTTCGATGAGCGTCGCCGGGGGTCCTTCCGTCACGGTGGAATTCCCGGTGCTGGTCGCCCAAGGAATGCCGTGCGTGTTGCAGTGCAACGGCGCACGGTTCGACGTGGTGAGCATCGCCGCGGATGTGCTGCACAAGGTGGCCGCGGATTGGCATGCGCCGCTGCCCCAGCAGGTCCACTTCCTGGACTGGCGTCCGCGCTCGCGCGCGGCAGTGCGAGCGTGGCACCGGGCCTTGGACTACGTTGCCTTGACCCTGGCCGGCCCGGACACCGCCCACCAGCCACTCGTGGTGGCGGGGCTGGCCCCGCTGCTGGCCGGTGCGCTGCTGGAATGCTACCCGTCCAACGTCACGGAGCTTGACCTGGCCAACGAGCCCGCGCTGCCCGAAACGCTCAAGGACGCAGTCTCTTTCATCCATCGGCACGCCGCCGGTGACGTCAGCATCAACGATGTCGCCGCCGCGGTGCACCTCACGCCGAGGGCGGTGCAGTACCTTTTCCGCCGCCAACTCGGCAGCACGCCAACGGAATACATGCGCCGCGTCCGCCTCAGCCGGGCGCATCAAGATTTGTTGGCCGGCACACCGGCCCACACCACCGTCACCGAGATCGCGCAGCGTTGGGGGTTCGCGCACACCGGTCGATTCGCGGTGCTGTACCGGCAGACGTACGGCCAGAGCCCGCACACCACCCTTCGGCAGATGACCGCGGGGTCGTGACCGCGACACGCCGCTGAGCCGCAGGTCGGATTGGTCACATTAATCGTGCCTCAGCTGTGTGCCACGTCTCAAAGCCAACACGCCGAGGACGCTATGACCACGGCGAGTCGTAACGAAACTGCCTGGTCGAGTGCGAATCCTGCCCGCCGGGCGCACTGCGCGGCATCGCTTATCCGCACCGACGGCCGCCATTGCCGGTAGCATCGGGGTCAGGTTGAGTCCCCAGCTGCCGTTACCAACGGGCGCCAAACGGACACCGTCGTCGCTTGCCCTGCCTTATCAAGCCTGAAGGGCGCATCTTTCATGACTCCTTTGCCCTATCCGCGTACATTCGATCGACATACGCCCGAGTTGCTCGGAGAACCCCGTAGCCGCTACCGAATCGATTGCGCCAAAGCGCAAATCCATGTTCACGCCCGCAGCACCGCCACGGTCCTGCGCATCGACGGTGAGGTCGACGCGGCCAACACCGACCTGCTCGCCGACATCATTCGCCGCTTCGCGCGGCTTAGGGCCCCGCTGATCCTCGACCTCACCGCCCTGGATTTCCTTGCCGGTTCGGGCCTTCGAGCGCTGCTCGACCTGAACGAGGAGCATCGGGTGGCCCAGCTGCGGTGCAGCATCGTCAGCGGCGCGGCGCTGCGCCGGATCACGCGGGTGTTGCCCGACCACGGTCTGCCGATCGCCGACTCGGTCGATGCGGCCCTGGCGCACATCGAAGGCGCGACCACTGCGCGTCGGCGGCTGGTTTCGGGCCCGGCCCGGCAGCACGAGCCGCAGCATGACGCGGCGACGCGACTTCGGGGGCTCGCGTCCTAACGGCCCAACCGGCGCATCAACTGGTCCGCGGCGTGGCGACCGCTGGCCATGGCGCCGTGCACCGTGGCCGGGTTGTTGACGCCGACGGCCTCGCCGGCCAGGTAAAGCCGGTCGCCGATCGGCTCCTGCAACCGGCGCCGGTCGTCGAGGCCGGAGCCGGGCGCATGAAACGAGTAGGCCCCGCGCGCATATGGGTCGGCGCTCCAATTCGATGTCTTGACCTCCACGGGCACGGCGCCGCCGAACAGGCGGCGAGCGATGGGCGCGGCGGTGGCGATCAGCTCCTGCGGGGACGCGGATTCCACCCTGCGGCCGCGCCCGCCGGCGTTGAATGCCAACACGATTGGGCCCGCCGCCGCGGGCAGCGTGAACCATTGGGCCCACGTGCCGCTGTCGGCGGCCAGGTACTGATAGAAGGCGTTGTCCACCGTCCAGCCGCGCCGGTCGAAGCGGAAGAAACTCTTGGACAGCACCCCGAAGCCCAGGGCGCCCACCGCTTGGCCATGGCGACTCGGCAGGGGCGGATCGAACGTAATGGCGCCGGCTTTCAGCACGCCGAGCGGGACGGTGACGATCACCGCGGGTCCCTGGAACGACCGGTCTTTTGCGCGGACGACGACGGAGTCGTCGCGCTGCGCGATGGTGGTCACCGCCGTGTTCAATTCGACCTGAAGCCCGCCGGCGAGGAGCCTCGGCAGGGCGTCATAGCCGTTCGTGATGACGTCCTGCTCGCCGCCGCTGTAGTCGCCCTCGTCAAAGGTGATGGCGGACAATTGATCCGCGTCGGCGGCGAATTCGTCCTCGATCTCGGTGGTGAGGTAGAAGGCCAACTGGGCGAGGTCAGCGTCGGAAAGACCCTCGGCGCCGGCCGCGGCGTTGACGGCGGCCGCCAGGCTGCCGCCGCCGACCTGGTAACGCGCCTGCTCCACGAATGCGCGCCACGGCGTCGGATCGTAGTCCAGCGGTGGGAGTTTGGGATCGACGACCAGCTTGGCCCAGCCGTAATAGTCGGTCGTGACCAGTTGAGCCCGCGCCTGCCGCGCGAGCTCCAGCAACGGGTTGTCCGCCGTGCCGTGGATCCACGACGCTCCCATCTCCAGCGGTGCGCCCCAGTCGCGGTCCGTGTGGACCCGCCCGCCGATGCGGTCGCGGGCCTCGATCACCCGTACCGGCCATCCCGCGTCGGTGAGGAAGCGGGCGGCGGACAGGCCGGCCATCCCGGCCCCGACGACCAGGATCGAGCGGGTGTCCGGTGGGGGCGGCCGCGCCGGCGGAGGACGCCGTGGGGCGCAGGCGGCCATCAGTCCGCCGCTCACCACGCCGGTGGTCGCCGCGACGAATTCCCGACGGGACATCGGGTACACGGGTGTTAGCGTCTCATACGAGAAACGGTTTGCCGGATTTACCGAATCCGAACGGACGTGAGGGATAAGCTTGCGACAGTCCTTAACTGCGGCGACGAGGCCGGGTTGAATGGGGGAGCGGCGATGAGTGCTCGGCGATCGGCTCGCGCGGTCGACCCCTACCCCGACGTGTTGCCCCCCAGCCAGACCATGAGCGTCCGGGCCACCGACGGCACCCACCTGCACGCCGAGGTCTTCGGGCCCGCCGACGGCTACCCCATCGTCCTGACACACGGCATCACCTGCGCCATCCGGGCCTGGGCATACCAGATCGCGGACCTGGCCAACGACTACCGGGTGATCGCCTTCGACCATCGGGGCCATGGACGTAGCGGTATGCCCCGCCGCGACGGGTACAGCCTGAAACATCTTGCGTCCGACCTGAATTCGGTGCTGGATGCGACGTTGGCGCCGCACGAGCGCGCCGTGCTGGCCGGGCATTCGATGGGGGGCATCACCATCGCCGCGTGGTCGGCGCGGTACCGGCACATGGTCCGTCGGCGCGCCGACGCCGTTGCGCTGATCAACACCACGACCGGCGACCTGGTCCGCAAGGTGCAGTTGCTCTCGGTGCCGCACGGGCTCTCGCCCGCCCGAGTGGCCGCCGCCCGCGCGCTGATCAACGCGTTCGGCGGGTTCCCGATCCCGACCGCCGCCCGGATTCCGAGCCGCTATGTAGTCGGAATGCTGGCGGTGGGCAAGGAAGCCGACCCGGGCATCGCCAGGATCGTCCACCAGTTCTTCGAACAGACGTCCCCCGCGGGGCGCGCCGGCTGCGCCAGGATGCTGGTCGCCGCATTGGGGTCGCGCTACCTGGAGCTGGACGGTTTGACGGTTCCGACGCTGGTCATCGGTAGTGAACGCGACCGGCTGACCCCGATCGGCCAGGCCCGCAGGATCGCGGGCACCGCGCCCAACGTCGTCGGCCTGGTCGAGTTGCCCGGCGGCCATTGCTCGATGCTGGAGCACCCGCGCGAGGTGAATCGGCACCTGCGGGCGCTCGCCGAATCGGTGACCCAGGACGTGCGGATCAGTTCATAGCAAGGCGGTGATCTCGGCGGCCGCCCGCTGGCCGGACCGCACGGCGCCGTCGAGGAATCCCGTCCATTCGTCGGCCGTCTCGGTGCCGGCCCAGTGAATCGGACCGACGGGCTCGCGCAGGAACGGCCCGAACCGTGTCCATGACCCCGGAGGAACCGCTGCGGTGGGGCCGCCGGGCGCGAATTGCTCTGCGCCCCAACGGTGATCGACGTAGTCGAGCGGCTTGAGCGCGTCGTCGCCGAACAGCCTGGCAAAGCCGTTCAACGCCGCGCGCCGACGTTGCTCGGGGGCGAGGTCGTCGAACTCGCGCGCGTCCACGAACCCCATCAGGATGCCCGGTCCGTCGGCGTGCGGACTGACATCGAAGGTGATGAACACCGGTCCCGTGTCGGACAGCGCCTGGCCGGAGAAGCCGTTGGCCCGCCAAAACGGTGTGGAGTACGCCGCATAGGCCTTGCTGAGCTGGCCCTGCGGCCAATGCCGCGCGAGTTGGTGATACTCGGCGGGCAGCGGGGGAGCGAATTCGATCGATGCGCGGTGGGCGGGCGGGACCGCGACCACCACGAACCCGGCCTCGGCCTGGCCGACGTCGGTGGTGACCGTGACCCCCGCACCGTGCCGGTCGATGCGGCGGACCGGCGCGCCCAGGACGACGCGGGTGCCCAGCTCGGCGGCCGCGGCCTCGGCGATCTGCTGGGTGCCGCCCGGAAAACGGTCCTGCTGGGCACCGTTTTCGACGTCGAGCAGCCGGTCCAGGCCGCCGGCGGCGTGGGTGTAGCGGGCCGCGTGCAGCATCGACACGTCGTCGGGCTCGCACCCCCAAGTCACCCGGGACACGATCGCGAGCAGGTCACGTGACGATGCGGTGGCATGCACCGAGCGCAGCCAGTCACCGAGGGAGACGTCGTCGAGCTCGCGCGCCCGGCGCGCGTCCCACGGGGCGTCCACCGGGACGCTGCGGGCGATCCGATCGAATTGCCAACGCAACCGGCCGATGTCGAGCAGCCCGGTCAGCGACAGCTTGGGGATGGTCCCGCGGTAGGAATGCGTCCAGCCGCGCCAGTGGATCACGTTTTTGCCGTCGTGATGGGTCGCAATGGTCGGGACGTCGAGTTCGGCCGCCAACGCCAGGACCGCGTCCTGGGTGGGTCCGACGAACGTGCCCCCCAGATCGGCGGGCAACCCGGCGACGCTGCCGGTGAAGGATCGACCGCCGACGCGGTCGCGGCCCTCGAAGACCACCACGTCATGGCCCTGGCGGGCCAGCTCTCGCGCCGCGGCAAGCCCCGCAAACCCCGCGCCGACCACGACAACGTCGACGATCCACGGCGGGTTTGGCACGGTGAACAGTCAACCGCACTTCTTGGGATCTCGTACGGCGAATGCCCGGGCTGTTAGGGGGCGACGGTCAGCCAGTCTTTGAAACCCGACGGGTCGTGGCGGCCCAGCGCGCCGTGCTCGTAGAGTCCCCAGCCCTCCACGGGCTCGCGGTCGCCGTCGCGGCACAGTGCCCGGCCGACGTGGTCGATGACGCCGAAACCCGACCGCGCGACGATTCCCGGGTCGGTCATGTCGTAGGTCAGGCGTTCGACGAACTTCTCGCCCTTCCAGGTGCCGTGCAGCCAGTCCGAGTCGCCGCCGTAGCCGCCGCCCACGTGGATGGGCACCGGCAGCTTGGACTCCACGTCGAAATGGACCGGCGTGCCGTCGGGGGCGGTGGCGTCGATCGTCGCGCCGGTGGGGATGCGCGTCCCGGAGCGGTAGTGAATCTTGACCCGCGGCCAGCCCAGCTGCTCGACGCGGCCGTCGCGCCAGATCCGGGTGCAGTCATTGAGCGAGCGGAAGCCGTTGGGCTCCTCCTGGATGATCAGCACGATCGCAAAGTCGTCGAACGCCATCGGCACGTAGAGCCACCACATGCCCTCGAACGGCGGGTCGGCGGGCCGCCCCGCGGGCTCCGGTTCGCCGATCGGCCGGATGCCCCAGGACCGGTCGCGGCTGCCGAGCCAGGTCGCGGGGTCGACGGCGAGCTCCTCGCCGTCGATGGCGATGCGGCCGCTCCAGCTGCCCAGCTGGGCGAACCGCTGCGCGTCCAGCGTCACCCGGTTGCCGGACCGCAGGACGTGCGGCTGCTCCTGCACGACGTCGAACAGCCCTTCCCAGGTGAGATCGGCTGCGATGCCTTCGGTTTCGTCGAGGACCAGCCGCAGTTTGTGCAGCGGCTCGATGACCTCGATCAGGTAGCCGTTGACCCTCTGGTTGAGGCGGTCCTGGTCGATGGCGTCACACAGGTGTACCGCGGTCTGGATGTCCCCGCGCCGGACGAGGAAGAATGCGTCCTTGACGCCGAGGTTGGGGTAGTAGCCTATGCCGCTGATGACGAAGATATTTCCGGTGCGGTCGTGGGCGTTGAAGTAGGAGCGGTCGTAGAAGTTGCGGTCCGAGGAGCCCGGCCACGCGATCGGCTGGGGGATCTGATGTACCGGGAACTCGTCGAGCGGTCCGAGCATTAGTGGTCCTCTCCGATCAAACGGCGCATCAATCCGGCGTGGTAGAACAGCGACTCGACGTCCTCGGGCTGCTCGGTCTCGCCGAAGTGCACCCGGCGCGCGCCGGTGCGCATGAACACGCAGGCCCACATGACGCCCGAGTAGACGTAAAACCAGCGCAGGTCGCCCACTTCCACACCGGTCAGTCGCCGATAGGTGGCGCGGACGTCGTCCTCGCGCATCACATCCGGCAGGCCGGGCAGCCCGGCCAGACCGGTCAGTTCTTGAAACACCATGTGGGCGTAGATCATCCACGCCACGTCGAGCTCACGCGGCCCGAGCGTGACCATCTCCCAGTCCAGCACCGCCACCGGGGAGAAGTCTCGGTACAACACGTTGCCCACCCGGGCGTCTCCCCAGAGCAGGACGGGCTCGGCCGCGGCGGCCGCGTCCGGCCAGTTGTCTTCCAGCCACGCGAAGGTTCGCTCCAGCAGCGGCGAGCGGCCGATGTCGGGCACCGCGAAGTCGTACCACGACCGCACCCAGTTGAAGTGCCGGCGCAGCGCGGTGTCGCCGTGTTGGCCGTCGGCGAGGAACCCAAATGTCTTCTCGGCGTTGGGGATCGCGTGCAGTCTGGCCAGCACCTCCACCGTGGCGTCCTGCAGTTCGCGCTGGCGCTGCGCGGGGGCGTCGGCGAACCAGTTGTTGCCGAACGTGTAGGGCATGACGTCGGGTGGCACCACGCCCTCGACGTAGTCCATCACGAAGAAGGGCGTGCCCAGCACCTCGCCGGTCGGCTCGAGCCAGCGCACCGGCGGGACCGGGACGTCGGTGAGTTCGCCGACCCTACGGATCACCTCGAACTGGTGGTCAAGCCGATACGTGGGGAAGACCTGCACGTCTTCGGGGGCGGGGGCGACCCGGGTCACCAGCTTCTGCTCGACGGGCCCGCCGTCCTGCCGCCAGCGAGCGGAGAGGATGATCGTTTCCGACGACATGCCCGTCGAGTCGACACCGCTCTCGACGGTGACCTCCGGGTTCGCACCGGCGGGCAGCACGGTCGACAGCCACTTCGACATCACCGCGGGCAACGTCGTGACATCTCGGCTGGAGCGCTGAAGCCGGTCGACCTTGTCGAGCACGGGTTCGTTGGCCACGGGTGCCTCCATTCTTTGAGACTTCGTTCTCTTGAGACTTAGTTGTCTTTGAGACTTCGGCGCGGCAATTACGATACGGTAGGTAGCGTTATGAAAGCAGACCCGTCCGCCATTGACAAGGCCCCCGGTGCCGGCCGCCCGCGGGACCCGCGTATCGACTCGGCGATCCTATCGGCCACCGCGGAACTGCTTGTCCAAATGGGCTATTCAAACCTGAGCCTGGCGGCGGTCGCCGAGCGGGCGGGAACCACGAAGTCCGCGCTGTACCGGCGGTGGTCGAGCAAGGCCGAACTGGTGCACGAGGCGGCCTTTCCGGTGGCGCCGACCGCGCTCGAGGCGCCGGCCGGGGACATCGCCGCCGACATCCGCATGATGATCGAGGCGACCCGCGACGTCTTCACCACCCCGGTGGTCCGCGCCGCCCTGCCCGGGTTGGTGGCCGACATGACGGCCGATCCCGCGTTGAACGCCAGGGTGATGTCCCGCTTCGCGGACCTGTTCGCGACGGTGCGGGTGCGCCTGAGTGACGCCGTCGACCGGGGCGAAGCCCATCCCGACGTGGACCCGGACCGGCTGATCGAGCTGATTGGGGGCGCGACGATGCTGCGCATGCTGCTGCGCCCGGAGGACGAGCTCGATGATGCGTGGGTGGAGCAGACGACCACCATCGTGGTGCACGGGGTGACGCGATGACTGGGCGCCTGTCGGGGCGGGCGGCGATCGTCACGGGCGCCAGCCGCGGGCTGGGGCGGGCGATCGCGTTGGCCCTGGCGGCCGAGGGCGCGGCCGTGGCGGTGGCCGGGCGCACCGAGCAGGTGTGGGACGAGCGGTTGCCGGGGACCATAGGCGAGACGGCCGCCGACATCGAGGCGGCGGGAGGGCGCGCGGTGGCGGTCCGCGCGGACCTGACCGAACGGGACGACATCGGCCGACTGGTGGCTAGCGCGCGAGATGCTTTGGGGCCCATCACGATTCTGGTCAACAATGCGGCCTTCACCGCGCCCGGCCGCCCGCCGACGCCGGGCGCCGAGCAGCGCACCAAGTCCGCCAAACCGGCCGGCGGCGCCGCCAAGCCCGGGTGGCCGGGGTTTGTCAGCATCCCGCTGGCCGCCTACCGCAGGCATTTCGAGATCGCCGTGTTCGCCGCCTACGAGCTGATGCAGCTGGTCTGCCCCGACATGATCGAAGCGGGTGGCGGGGCGATCATCAACATCACCTCGGTCGCGTCGAGGATTCCCGGCGACGGGCCGTACCCGGACCGCGCCGGCGGGGTGCTGCCGGGTTACGGCGGGTCCAAGGCGGCGCTCGAGCACCTGACCCAGTGCGCGGCCTACGATCTGGCCGATCACCAGATCGCGGTGAATGCCCTGTCACCGTCGAAACCGATCCTCACTCCGGGGCTGGCCTACTATGCCCCCGAGTTCGACGACACCGCCGGCGCCGACGAATTCGCCGAGGCGGCAGTCGAATTGGCGTTGGTCGATCCCGGTAAGGTGACGGGACGCACGATCGGCCATCTTCAGGTGCTCGACGGCAGCTTCCGGCCCTTCCAACTCGATTAGCCGGGCCTGGATTAGCCGGGCTTGGTGGCCGTGACGGCGTTGACGATCACGGCATGCAGGCGCTGCCACTTCGGCGACCGCAATCCCGCCTGCAGCAGCAAGCGTTCGGCGCGGCGACGGGTGCGGGCCTTGCCCCGGCGGCCGACGGCGAGGGTTGGCAGCCACAACGAAAACTGGTCGACGAGCACCAGGCGTCCGCCCGGCCGCAACACCCGCGCGCACTCCGTGAGCCCGGCCAGTTGGTTGGACCAGCGATCGAATGAGGTGGTGCTGACGACCAGATCGAAGACGCGGTCGGCGTAGTTGATCTCTTCGGCCGCTCCGCGATTGAAGCTCAACCGCGGGTCGCGGGCGAGAGTCCTTGCGACGGCGACCATTTGCGGGGCGGGGTCGATCCCGCTGAGGTGTTTGGCATTCGGGTAGCGGCGGGCCAGCAGCCCCAACAGGTAGCCCGTGCCGCATCCGACGTCGAGCACGTACTCGGGAGCGGTGACGGTCGCCACGGCCAGGTGCGCGGTGCGGTCGGCGATTTCGTGGTGCAGCCGCCCGCGCCAGCCGCGGTCGTAGCCGGCGGCGCGTTCGTCGAATGCGGCGACGTCCCGATGCGGCGGCACCCGCTGAGTGTCTCACCGGGCGTCCCGCTTGGCGAGCAGCTCAGCACCCCGGCTGGGTTTCCTCGGGTGGGTCGGGATCGCCGCGGAGGAGCTCGTCCGGGTGGTGAGCGTGGTTCACCTCGGCTGGCCCGCTGCCATCCGTCCAGGCGAGCCGCCCGTCGTCGGCGACCTCGGTGCGACAGTCGCCCCGGCTCGCCGCGGCGTGGTCGCACCCGCATGCGAAGAACAGTTTGTCCGCGTCGGTTTGGCCATCGTCCGCCCAGTCCGGGCAATGGTGCACCTCGCAGTGGTAGCCGGGTTCGAGGCAGTTGGGCCGCGTGCAACCGCGGTCGCGGGCATAGCAGATGAGCCTCTGGTCGGCGGTGGCGAGGCGTTTCTGCCGACCCAGGTACAGCGGGCGGCCGGTGTGATCGTCGAAAACCGCCAAGTAATGAATTGCCTTGGCTGCCATCCGAATTAGGTCGGGCATCGGCAGCCTCGAATCGCCGCCCGTTCCGGCCGGCGCCGGCATCGGAACCGACGAGTCGATTACCGCGTGTGCGGCGCGGTCGAGTTCGGCTAACGTGGTCGTGACGACCACCGTCACGGGGTGACCGCGGTGCGTGCCGAGCCGGCCGGAGGCGACGGCGGTCTCGAGGCCCCATTTGAACGCGTCGTGGCAGCGTTGGGCCGGTGTCCGCCGGTCGCGGGCCTCCGGGTCGTTGCCCGCGCCGTCCGGTTGATGGCGCCCGGGCCGCACGGCCGCTTCGACGGCTTCGAACCAGGCGCGGGCCTCGGGGTCGAGCAGGCCGACCAGCCGCGACATGCCATCGGGCCCCTGTGGGCCCAGATGTAATCGGCGTCGGCGAGCCCGGTCCTCGTCGTTGAAGAGACCATCGGGATTGAGGTGGTCGGCGATCCGCCGTCCGAGCTTGGCGACGACCCCGGCGTCGAGTTTGGTCGCATGCTGCACCAGCGCGTGCTCGGCGTCCGCCACATCCAGGGGCGACACGCGGGCGGGCAGCACATCCACGGCCGCGCATACCGCCCTGATGTGGTCCTCGCCGACCGCACCCGCCGCCACCGCGGCCGCCAGCTCCGGTAGTTCCGGCGGCACGGGCGGCCCGGTCAGCGAGCGCCGCGGCCGGATCCGAGCCGCGACCCGGAACCGGCGAGTGATCTCATTGGGCGTGATGCGCAGCCGCGCCCACAGCCCGTCGCGGACCGCAGGCACTAACCCGCCCCCGTCGGGCGGATCGGCGATTTCCGCGAAGAACCGGTACATCAGCCCTCGATTGGTGCGCTCCTGGGTCTCCAGCCGTTCGGCGACCGCGAGCCGGAAATCGGTGCCGACCACGTCCGAGGGGGTCTGCCGCAGCACGCCCTCGGCCGCGTCGATCGCGTCGAGGGCGGCGGCGATCCGTTCTCGTGCCTGTTCGGCGCTCATCCGGAAACCCATCCCTCCACGTTATCGAACACATATTCGAATACCACCCTCGGAATCGGGTTTTGTGGATGAATCGCGGACTGTGGATAACGTCGGGCCTGACGTGCCAGGATGAGGCAAAGCCAACCGGTCGAGTGGTGTGCCAATGCCTGGTGTGGACAAGGCCACGGGGCGGGCCGTCGCCCTGATCGTGCTGCTGCTCGTCGTCTCGGCCGCCCTCCGCGGTTATCTGCCGGCCTCCCAGCGCGGGCCGCGCGGCGAACCCGCCGGCAGCGGTGCGGCGCTGATATTCGTGGTGGCGATCCTCGGGGCGGCGCTCACCCTGGTGGCGATTGCCGTCATCGCGCGGTTGCGGGACCCGCGCGCGGCGGCCCCGCAGGCCGGCCAGCTGTCCGAGATGCTTGGCACCGGCACGGGCAGGCCGAGCTGGCGCGTCGTGCTCATCGGGCTGGCGGTCATCATCGCGTGGCTGTTGATCGTGCTGGTCGGGTCCCGCCTGCTGCCGTCCCACGGCGTCGGCCAGGCGCCGCCCCAACCGGCGACCGGCGCCCCGTCCGGCGAGCATGCCAACGCCCCGCAGCCGCGGCGGCCACACCCGCCGAACGGGGACATGTTCGGCATCCTGCTCGCCGCGACCGTCCCGACGATGTTGATCATCGCCACCGGGACGGTCGTCATGTCGAGGCGCCGGGGGCGCGCGGCGACAACGGTCACACTCGCCGAGGGCATTGTGGAATCGCCGGCGCCGCCGACCCGTTCGGAATCGCTGGCGCGGGCGGCCGAACGCGGGCTTGCCGAGATGACCGACCTGAGCCGCGAACCGCGCGAGGCGATCATCGCCTGTTACGCGGCGATGGAGCGCGAACTCGCCCATGTGCCCGGCGCCGCCCCGCAGGAGTTCGACACCCCGACCGAGGTGCTGGCCCGGGCGGTCGAGCACCATGCGCTGCGCTCCGACAACGCCGTGCAATTGGTGAGCCTGTTCGCCGAGGCGCGCTTCAGCCCGCACGTCATGCACGAGGGTCACCGCGACGTGGCGGTGCGCGTTCTTCAGTTGGTCCTCGACGAACTGCGATCCCGGATTCCCGCATGAAAAAGACTCTGGCCCTTGGCGTTTGCTTGATCGTCGGGATCGAGCTGCTGGCGCTGATACAAGGCGATCGGCGGTTGGTGTTGGCCGCCTCCGGTGGCGCGCTGGCCCTGGTGTTGCTCACCGTCCGTCGCGTGCTCGGGCGCGGAATGCAGTTCGAGGGCGAAGCGGAGCCCGACGACCTCGGCGATTCGTTGCGCCGGTGGCTGTCCAACACCGAGACGACGATCCGCTGGTCGGAGTCCACCCGGGTGGACTGGGACCGGCATCTGCGCCCCATGCTCGCGCGCAGATACGAAATGGCCACGGGCGAACGGCGATCCAAAGACCCGGTGGCGTATCAGGCCAGTGGTCAGATGCTCTTCGGGACCGAACTGTGGGAGTGGGTCAACCCGAACAACGTCGCGCTGACCGGTGACCGGCGGCCCGGTCCCGGCCGTGCGGCGCTGGAAGAGATCCTGCGAAAGTTGGAACAGGTATGACGCTGCCGGCGGCAACGACCACAGCGCACTGCGAGGCGGTGCTCGACGAGATCGAGCGGGTGGTGGTGGGCAAGCGTTCCGCGCTCACCCTCATCCTCACCGCGGTGCTCGCGCGGGGCCACGTTCTGATCGAGGACCTGCCCGGCCTGGGCAAGACGCTGATCGCCAGGTCGTTCGCCGCCGCGCTGGGTCTGCAGTTCACCCGCGTGCAGTTCACCCCGGACCTGTTGCCGGCGGACCTGCTCGGCTCGACGATCTACGACATGCAATCGGGCCGTTTCGCCTTCCGGCCCGGACCCATCTTCACCAACCTGTTGCTCGCCGACGAGATCAACCGCACGCCGCCCAAGACGCAGGCGGCGCTGCTGGAGGCGATGGCCGAAGGCCAGGTGAGCATCGACGGCGAAACACACCGGCTGCCAAAGCCGTTCATCGTGCTCGCGACCGACAACCCGATCGAGTACGAGGGCACCTATCCGCTGCCGGAAGCGCAGCTCGACCGGTTCGCGATCCGCCTGGAACTGCGTTACCTCTCCGAGCGCGACGAGGCCGCGATGCTGCGCCGCCGCCTCGACCGCGGGTCGAACGAGCCGACCGTCAACCAGGTCGTGGATGCGGACGACCTGCTGGCCATGCGGGAATCGGTCGAGCAGGTGACCGTGCACGAAGACGTGCTGCACTACGTGGTGGCGCTGGCCAACGCCACCCGGCATCATCCGCAGGTGGCGGTGGGCGCCAGCCCGCGCGCCGAACTCGACTTGGTCCAACTCGCCCGCGCCCGCGCGCTTTTGCTCGGCCGCGACTATGTGATCCCCGAAGACGTCAAGGCGCTCGCCGTCCCGGCGGTCGCACACCGGATCACCCTGCGCCCGGAAATGTGGGTGCGAAAAATTCAGGGCGCCGACGTCGTCGGTGAGTTGCTGCGCCGGCTGCCGGTGCCACGGACGGGCCAGGGCGGCTCCGGATGAGTGCGGCGTGACCGCCCGCGAAGTCGAATTCCGCTGGCGCGCATCACCATTGACGCGGGCCATGGCGACTTGCGCGGGGTTGGCGCTGGCGGCCGCGGTGATTGGCGCGCGCTGGCAGCTGATCGCGTTCGCGGCACCGCTGCTCGGCGTGCTGTGCTCCATCAGCTGGCAACGACCCGTGCCGACGGTCCGCGTGCACGGCGACCCCGACTCGCAGCGCTGCTTCGAAGACGACCGGGCGCGGCTGCGCATCTGGGCGACGGAGGACGGCGAGGCAGCGGGAACCTCCGCGGTCGAGGTGGCGATACCCCCCGTCGAGGGGATGCGGCTCGACGTTCTCGACGCCGATTCCCGGGACGCCAAAACGGTTGTGGCGACGGCCCAACGCTGGGGCCGGTACTTCGTCCGGGCCCGGGTGGACGCGGTCGCACGGGGCGGGTTGCTGTCCGGGTCGGCGAAAGTGGACGCCGCGGAAGTCATCGTGTTTCCGTTGACGCCGCCGCAGTCGACGCCCATCCCGCAGACCGAGTTGCTCGACCGCCTGGGTGCCCACCTCACCCGGCATATCGGCCCGGGCGTCGAGTACGCCGACATCCGCGCCTACGTGCCGGGAGACCAACTGCGCGCGGTGAACTGGCCGGTGAGCGCGCGCCGCGGCCAGCTGCATGTCACGCAGCGCCTGACCGACCGTGCCGCCGACGTGGTGGTGCTGATCGACACGTACCGGCAACCGGCGGGCCCGGCGACCGCCGCCACGGAGCGCGTCGTGCGCGGCGCCGCGCAGGTCGTGCAGACCGCCTTGCGGCACGGTGATCGCGCGGGGATCGTCGCCCTGGGCGGCAACCACCCGCGCTGGCTGGGCGCCGACATCGGGCAGCGCCAGTTTTATCGGGTGCTCGACACGGTGCTCGGCGCCGGCGATCGATTCGAAAGCACCACGGGCACGTTGGCGCCCCGCGCGGCCGTTCCCGCCGGCGCGATCGTCATCGCGTTCTCCACGTTGCTGGATACCGAATTCGCGCTCGCGCTGATCGATCTGCGCAGGCGCGGCCATGTCGTCATCGCCGTCGACATCCTCGACAGCACCCCGTTCGAGGTCGAACAGGATCCCCTGGTGAACCGGATGTGGGCGCTGCAGCGCTCCGCCATGTACCGCGACATGGCCACCGTCGGCGTCGACATCGTGTTGTGGCATCAGGACGGCGGATTGGAGCAATCCATGGGTGTGCTGCCGGACCGCCGCCGGCGGGTGCGGGGCCGGCTCCGTGTCTAGCGGCGACGCGGGCGCGCTGCCGCGGCTGTGGGCCCCGGTGTTCTCGGTCGCGTTCGGGCTGTTGACGGTGGCCCTGGCCGCCGACGGCGCGCAGGGACCGGCGGTGGCCGCGTGGGTGGCGGCGCTGATCGCGGTGCTCGGGGGAGCGGTATTTCGCCCTGCCGCAACGCTTGCCGTGTTGTTGTCGGTGGCCACCATCGCGCTGTCCGACCCGCCGTTGGTGTTCGTCGCGCTGTCCGGGCTATCCGCGGCCGCGTACCTGGTCTGCCGCCACGCGGCCGGCGCGTCGGCCGGGGCGGTGCTGGGCAGCTGGCCGACGGTCGTTGGGGCCGTGAGCTTTACGTTCGCCGGATTGGTCGCGACGTCGTTCCCGCTGCAATTGCCGTGGTTGCCGTTGATCGCGCCGCTGGCGGCGCTGGCGGTCTACGTGCTGGCCGTGCGCCCGTTCCTGAGCTGAGCTCAGTGCAGCAGTTGGGCGGCCTGATCGGCCAGGTCGAGCAGCGGCTGTGGGAAGATGCCCAACGCCACGGTGACCACGGCGCACACCGCGATCGCCGCCTTGCTCAGAATCCCGGGCGCCACCACGTGCGGGGTGTCGTCGGTCGCCTCGGTGAAGAACATCGACACGATCACCCGCACGTAGAAGTACGCGGCGATCCCGCTGGCGACCACACCGATGATCACCAGCGGCGCCGCGCCACCCTGGGCCGCGGCCTTGAACACGGCGAGCTTGCTGACGAAACCGCTCGTCAGCGGGATGCCGGCGAAGGCCAGTAGGAACATCGAAAACATCACGCCCACAATGGGTGAGCGCTGCCCGAGCCCCGCCCAGTGCGACAGCGTGGCGTCCTCGACGCCGTCGGCGTCGCGAATCAGGCTCACGATGGCGAAGGCGCCGACGGTGCTGAAGCTGTAGGCCAACAGGTAGAACAGGGTGGACGACAGGCCGGCCTGGTTGTCGGCGATGACGCCGGTGAGGATGAACCCGACGTGGGCGACCGACGAGTAGGCCAGCATGCGCTTGACGTCGGTCTGGTTCACCGCGGTGATGGTCCCCACCGCCATGGTGAGAATCGAGATCGTCCACAGCACCGGTCGCCACTGATCGTGCAGCGGCGGCAGCGCGACGTAGACCACGCGGAGCAGGGCGCCGAAGGCAGCGACCTTGGTGGCCGCCGCCATGAACCCGGTAATGGGGGTGGGCGCGCCCTGGTAGACGTCCGGAATCCACGAATGGAACGGCACCGCACCCACTTTGAACAGCAGGCCGACGGCGAGCAGCGCGACGCCCACCAGCGCCATCGAGGTGTCTCCGTGCGCCGCCAGCGCGTCCCGGATGCCCGTCAGCAGCAGCGTCCCGGTCGCGCCGTACAGCAGCGCCACGCCGTAGAGGAAGAACGCCGAGGAGAACGCGCCCAGCAGGAAGTACTTCATCGCCGCCTCTTGCGACAGCAGGCGCCGATGCCGGGCCAGGCCGCACATCAGATACAGGGGCAGCGAAAGCACCTCGAGCGCAACGAACATCGTCAACAGGTCGTTGGACGCCGGGAACACCATCATGCCGCCGACGGACAGCATCAACAGCGGGAACAGCTCCGTCTGCGCGGCCCCGGCCCGTTCGGCGTCACGCTCGGCGTCGCTGCCCGGAACCGCGGAGGCCTGCGGGGTGAACGAATCCAGCCCGGCCGGCCGGGCGGCTCCCACACCCGCGGCAACCTTGCTCTCCGCCTTGGCCTGCGTGCGTTCGGCGATGAAGATCACCGCCAGCACCGCCACCAGCAGCACCGTGCCCTGCAGGTACAGGGTGGTCCGGTCGACGGCCATGGCGCCCAGCACCGTCGCGCGGCCGGAGACCGGAGTCGACTCGGCCACCTCCACGGTCGCCAGGAACGCCGCGACCAGACCGGCCAGGGCCAACGTCACTTGCGCGCCGTAACGAACCCGCCTGGGCAGGAACGCTTCCGCGAGAACTCCCACCACCGCCACGCCGAACACGATCAGTGTCGGGCAGAGCAGGAAGTACTCGATGCTGGGGGTGGGGAGCGTCATCGTCGCGGTCCTTCGGCTGTCCGGGGTACGCGGTTGACCGCCGGCACGGTCGGGGCGGGATCATGCTGGCCGATCGTGGTCATGGTGTTCTCGACGGCGGGGTTGATGATGTCCAGCACCGGCTTCGGGTAGACGCCGAGCACGAACAACAGCGCGATCAACGGTGCGACCACGATCAATTCGCGCGCCCGCAGGTCACCGATCTTCTCGTTGCCGGTGGCCACCGGTCCGGTCATCATGCGCTGGTAGAGCCAGAGCATGTAGATGGCGGACAGCACCAGCGCGGTGACACCGAACGCGGCGGCCAGCCAGTACCGGTTGAATGTGCCCAGCAACACCAGGAATTCGCTGATGAACGGCGCCAGGCCGGGCAACGACAGGGTGGCCATGGCCGAGACCAGGAACGTGCCCGCCAGGACCGGCGCCACCTTCTGCACCCCGCCGTAGTCGGCGATCTTCCGGCTGCCGTGCCGGGATATCAGGAATCCCGCGATCAGGAACACCGCCGCCGTGGACAGGCCGTGGTTGAGCATGTACAGCGTCGACCCACTCTGCCCCTGGCTCGTCATCACGAAGATGCCCAGGATGATGAACCCGAAGTGGGAGATGGAGGTGTAGGCGATCAGGCGCATGACGTCGGTCTGCCCGATGGCCACGATCGCCCCGTAGATCACCCCGATGACGGCCAGAACGATGATCAGGGGACGGAAATACGTTGAGGCGCCCGGGAACAACTGCAGGCAGTAGCGCAGCATGCCGAAGGTACCGACCTTGTCCATGACGGCCATCATCAGCACCGCGGTCGCTGGGGTGGCCTCCACCGCGGCGTCGGGCAGCCAGCGGTGGAACGGCCACAGCGGCGCCTTGATGGCGAACGCGAACATGAAGCCCAGGAACAGCGCCTTGAACACCGCGGAGTCGGCGCCGTAGCGGCCGGAGGCGACGCCGGCCACGATCTCGCGGAAGTCGAAGGTGCCCGAACCGTGCTGCGCGGTCACCACGTACAGCCCGATCACCGCGGCCAGCATGATCAGCCCACCGAACAGGTTGTACAGCAAGAACTTCACCGCCGCGCGTGACCTGCCCGCGCCACCGCCGAAGCCCCCGATCAGGAAGTACATCGGGATGAGCATCGCCTCGAAGAACACATAGAACAGCAGCACGTCGAGCGCGACCACGGAGATCAGCACCATCGACTCGATCGCCAGCGTCAGCGCCACGTAGGCGTGCACGCCGCGCGGGCTGCGCTCGCCACCATCGTTCCAGCCGGCCACCTGCAGCACGGGGATCAGCACCGCGGTGAGCAGCACCAGCACCACGGCGATGCCGTCCACGCCCAGGGAGTAGGTGGCACCGAATGCCGGGATCCAGGAATGGCTTTCGACGAATTGATAAGTGCTGCCACCGGACTTGAAGCCGAGGGTGACGACGACCGCGACCGCCAGCGTGAGGACACCGAAGACCAGGCCCGTCCACTTCGCGAGCCGGCGCAGCCCCGGCGGCAGCAGGATGACGAGCACCGAGCCGGCCAGCGGCAACAGCCACAGGACACTCAGCCACGGAAGGTTGTTCACCACAGTTTCACCGCCAGGATCAGCGCGATCACCAGGACCGCGCCCGTCAGCATCGACAATGCGTAGTTGCGGGCGAAGCCGGTTTGCAGCCCCCGCAGGCGATTCGAAGTCCGGCCCACCAGGGCGGCCAGCGCGTTCACCGAGCCGTCCACACCCGCGTTGTCGACGTCGACAAGCGCTTGGGTGAGTTCGGCCCCGGGGCGCATGAACACCTCCTCGTTGAAGGCGTCGGCGTAGAAGTCCCTGCGCGCGGCCGTCGTGACCGGTGACACGGCGAGCGGGGCCACCCGAGGGATTTCCGCGGTGGCGTACAACCGGTAGGCCACCGCGATGCCGATGGCGACGACGCCCAGCGCTAGGGCGGTGCTGACCCACACCGGCAAGGCGTGGGTCACCTCTTCGTGTTTCCCGACGACCGGCTCGAGCCAGCGCGCCAAGGTGCCCCGCCAGGCCAGCAGCCCACCCGAGCCCACCGAGCCGACGGCGAGCAGGATCATCGGCCAGGTCATCAGGCCGGGCGCCTCGTGGGGATGGGCGCCGGGGCCCCAACGCTTCTGGCCGAAGAAGGTCATCAGCATCACGCGCGTCATGTAGAACGCGGTGACGCCCGCGCCCAGCAGCGCGGCGCCACCAAGCACGTAACCACGGGCGTCGCCGGCGCCCAGCGCGGCCTCGATGATGGCGTCCTTGGAGAAGAAGCCGGCGAACGGCGGCACGCCGATGATCGCCAGATAGCCGAGACCGAACGTGGCGAACGTGACCGGCAGGGCCTTGCGCAGACCGCCGTAGCGGCGCATGTCCTGTTCCTCGTGCATCGCGTGGATCACCGCGCCGGAGCCGAGGAACAACCCGGCCTTGAAGAAGCCGTGGGTGAGCAGATGCATGATCGCGAACGCGTAGCCGGCCGGCCCCAGGCCGGCGGCCAGCACCATGTAGCCGATCTGGCTCATCGTGGATGCCGCCAACGCGCGCTTGATGTCGTCCTTCGCGCAGCCGATGAACGCACCGAGCAGCAACGTGACGGCGCCGACGATCACGACGGCGGTTTGCGCATCGGGCGCCAGGTTGTAGAGCGGGTTGGACCGCACGATCAGGTAGACGCCGGCGGTCACCATGGTGGCGGCGTGGATCAGCGCGGATACCGGGGTGGGGCCCTCCATGGCGTCACCGAGCCACGCCTGCAGCGGGACCTGCGCGGACTTGGCGCAGGCGCCCAACAGCAGCAGCAAGCCCATCGCCGTCAGCGCGCCGCGGCTCGCGGCGGGCGCCCCGGCGAACACCCCGGCGTAGGACAGCGTGCCGAAGGTGCTGAACATCAGGAACATTCCCAGCGCCAGCCCCGCGTCGCCGACGCGGTTCATCACGAACGCCTTCTTGGCGGCGGTGGCCGCCGTGGGCTTGTGGTACCAGAACCCGATCAGCAGGTAGGAGGCCAGACCCACGCCTTCCCAGCCGACGTAGAGCACGACGTAGTTGTCGGCGACCACCAGCAACAGCATCGAGGCCAGGAACAGGTTGAGGTAGCCGAAAAACCGTCGGCGGTCGGGGTCTTCGGCCATGTAGGCGACCGAGTAGATGTGGATCAGCGACCCGACGCCGGAGATCAGCAGCACGAAACACACCGATAGCTGGTCGATCTGCATGCCGAGGTCCACCTGCAGCTGGCCGACGGGGATCCAGGTGTACACCGTCTGGTGGATGACCCGGTCGTCGGCGCCGCGGCCGAGCAGTTCGTTCAGCAGGCTCAGGCCCACGCCGAACGCCGCCAGCGCGGTGGCGCAGCCCAGCCAGTGGCCCCACGGGTCGGTGCGTCGCCCGCCGAACAACAGGATCGCGGCACCCGCGAGCGGCAGCGCCACCAGCAGCCAGGTGTAGTGAGTCATGTTGGCGTTGTCAGCCTTTGAGTAGGTTGGCGTCGTCCACCGACGCCGATTTGCGGGCACGGAAAATCGTCATGATGATGGCCAGTCCGACGACGACCTCGCACGCGGCCACCACCATCGTGAAGAACGCGATCATCTGCCCGTCCAGGTGGCCGTGCATCCGCGCGAACGTGACGAACGCCAGGTTGACCGCGTTCAGCATCAGCTCGACGCACATGAACATGACGATGGCGTTGCGTCGCAACAGCACGCCCGAGGCGCCGATGGTGAACAGCAGGGCCGAAAGGTAGAGGTAATTAGCCGGATTCACGAGGTGCCGCCTTGTGGGAGGGAGGGGGTCGCCTGACGCGAGGGAGTTGCCTTGCCGTCGGCGCCGCGGCTGCGCAGGATCGGCGACACCGACAGCTCCGAGTACGACCCGTCCGGCAGCAGCGCGGCCACGTCGACGGCGTTGTGGCGCGCGTAGACGCCGGGGCTGGGCATCGGGGTCGGGTGCCCACCGGGCTGGAATCGCTCCTGCGACAGCTCCCGCTGCGTTTTGCGGCGCTCGAAGCGCTCGCGGTGGGCCAGGACCATCGCCCCGATGGCCGCGGTGATCAGCAGGGCGCTGGTGAGTTCGAAGGCCCAGAGGTAGCGGGAGAAGATCAGCGCCGCAAGCCCTTCCACGTTGCCGTTGGCGTTGGCGGTGGTCAGGCCCGCGAAGCCGCCCTTCGCGGCGGTGCCGATCGCGGCGATCAGCAGGACGCCGAAGCCGATCCCGGCCAGCACCGCGGCGATGCGCTGGCCGTGCAGCGTCTCCTTCAGGGATTCCGCGGAGTCCACGCCGATCAGCATCAGCACGAACAGGAACAGCATCATCACCGCGCCGGTGTAGACCACGACCTGGACGACACCCAGGAACAGCGCGTCCTGGATCATGTAGAACACCGCCAGGATGATCATCGTCATCGCCAGGAACATCGCCGAGTAGACGGCGTTGACCGCGAGCACCACCCCGATCGCGCCGATCAGCGCCAGCGCGCCCAGCACCCAGAACGCCACCGCTTCACCGGTGGACGTGCGGACGATGGTGTCGGAAGCCAGATTGGCGGCCAGGAGCTGGCCCGTGAACCCAGTCACCGGGATTCCCCGGCCTTCTGCGCCTCCCGCAGGCCGTCCGCGGTGACGTTGCCCTGGTAGTAGTCCTTGTCGGTGGCGCCGGGGGCCCGCGGGTGCGGCGGCGCGAGCATGTCCTGCAGCAGCGGGGCGAGCAGGCGGTCCTTCTCATAGATCAGGTCGGCGCGGTTGTCGTCGGCCATCTCGTAGTCGTTGGTCATCGTCAGCGCGCGGGTCGGGCAGGCCTCGATGCACAGGCCGCAGCCGATGCAGCGCAGGTAGTTGATCTGGTAGACCCGGCCGTAGCGTTCCCCGGGCGAATACCTGAGCTCCTCGGTGTTGTCCGCGCCCTCGACGTAGATCGCGTCGGCCGGGCACGCCCACGCGCACAGCTCGCACCCGATGCACTTCTCCAGGCCGTCCGGGTAGCGGTTCAGTTGGTGACGGCCGTGATAGCGCGGCGCGACGGGGCCCGGCTTCTCCGGATACTCCTCGGTGACGTTCTTTTTGAACATCGATCCGAACGTCACGCCGAAGCCGGCCACGGCGTCCAAGAATCTAGCCACGTGCTTTCTCCTTGCTCGCAGCCGCCAGGGACTTCATCGGCAGCGGCGGTGTCGGGAATACGGGTGTGGGGGTCTGTCCGGCGGGCAGCTGCTTGGACTGGCGGCGGAGCTGTCGCTCCAGCGCGCGAATACCCGGCGTGGCGAACGGTTTTCGCAACACCAGCACCAGCGCCGTGGCGAACACGATGCTGCTGACCACCAGTACCGGGGTCCAGTGCGCATACCCCTGGTTCTGCAGGGTGCGAATCACGGCCGCGATCAACACCCAGACCAGCGAGGCGGGGATCAGCAGCTTCCAGCCCAACGCCATGAACTGGTCGTAGCGCAGCCGGGGCAGCGAGGCCCGCAGCCAGAAGTAGATGAACAGGAAGGTCCACATCTTGGCGGTGAACCAGAGCAACGGCCACCACCCGGTGTTGGCGCCCGCCCACATGTTGATCGGCCAGGGCGCGTGCCAGCCACCGAAGAACAGCGCGGTAGCCAGCGACGAGACCGTCATCATGTTGACGTACTCGGCCAGCATGAACATCGCGAACTTCAGTGACGAGTACTCGGTGTGGAAGCCGGCGACCAGCTCGCCCTCGGCCTCGGGCAAATCGAATGGGGCGCGATTGGTTTCACCGACCATCGAGATCAGGTAGATCACGAAGGACGGCAGCAGCAGGAACACGTACCAGACCCGATCCTGTGCGGCGACGATCTCCGACGTGGACATCGAGCCGGCGTAGAGGAACACCGCCGCGAACGACAACCCCATCGCCACCTCGTAGGAGATGACCTGGGCGGTGGAGCGCACGCCGCCCAGCAGCGGGTAGGTGGATCCGGATGCCCAGCCGCCCAGCACGATGCCGTACACCCCGATCGCCGACAACCCGAGAATGAACAGCACCGCGACCGGCAGGTCGGTCAGCTGCAGCGGGGTGCGGTGGCCGAACACCGACACCACCGGGCCGAACGGGATGAACGCGAACGCGGTGAACGCCGGGATCGTCGAGATCACCGGAGCCGCGAAGTAGACGAACTTGTCGACGCCGCCCGGAGTGATGGTCTCCTTGAGCGCCAACTTGATTCCGTCGGCCAGGCTCTGCAGCGTGCCCCATGGTCCCGCCCGGTTGGGCCCGGGCCGCAGCTGCATCCAGCCGAGGATCTTGCGTTCCAGCAGGATCGCGACCAGCACGTTGAGCATGAGGAACACGAAGATCGCCAGCGCCTTGCCCAGCACCAGCCACCAGGTGTCGTGTCCGAATGCGGATAAGGAGCCCGTCATCATGATCCCACTCCGATTTGCACTGTGCTGCCCAGGTTTACGCCCAGTTGCCGGTGCACGGCGCAACCCGGCGAGTTCAGCGGAAGCCACACCACCCGGTCGGGCATGTCGGTGATGATGAGCGGCAGGCTGACCGATCCGCGCGGCGTGCTGACGGTCACCGCGTCGCCGTCGGCCGCGCCGATTTCGGCGGCGGTGTCGGCCGACAGCCGAACCGCGGGGTTGCGTGCGGTGCCGGCCAAATGCGGTTCGCCGTCTTGCAATCGGCCGTTGTCGAGCAGCATCCGCCAGCCGGTGAGCACAGCTTCGCCGGGACCGGGCTTGGCCGGCTCTGGGGTCGCGACGGACGGGCCGGTCGCCCAGCCGCCGTCCCAGGTGCCCAGCCCGGCCAGTTCCGTGCGGGCCGCTTCGGCGGTCGACAGCCCCAGGTACACGCCCATCTCCTCGGCCAGCGCGTCGAGCACCTGGTGATCGGATTGGCTGGCTTGCGCGATGGTGCCGCGCAGCGCCGGTTCGAAGGGCCGGTAGCGGCCCTCCCAGTTGACGAAGGCGCCGGCCTTCTGCGTCGTCGGCGCGACGGGGAACACCACGTCGGCGCGCTCGGTCACCGCGCTCTGCCGCAGCTCGAGGCTGACCACGAAGCCCGCGGAGTCCAGCGCGGCCAGCACGACTTCGGGATCGGCGAAGTCGTTGGGTTCGACACCGCCGACCAGCAAGGCGCCCAGTGTCCCGTCGGTGGCTCCGGCGAGGATGCCCTCGACGTCAAGTCCACCGGCGGAAGGCAATTCGGAGACGTGCCACGCGGCCGCGATCTGGGCACGGGCGGTCTCGTCGTCAAGTGGGCGGCCACCGGGCAGCAGGCTGGGCAGCGCGCCGGCCTCGAGCGCGCCGCGCTCGCCGGCTCGCCGCGGCACCCAGGCCAGCGCGGCCCCGGTGGCTTCGGCGAGCCGGGCCGCGGCGGACAATCCGCCGGGCACCGTGGCCAGCCGTTCCCCGACCATGATGACCGCGCCGGGGGAGGAGAGCAGCTCGCCCAGCTCGCCGGTGGCCAGCCCGTCCAGCGCCGTGGGCTCGCTCCCGGGAGCGGTCTTGATCAGACGTCCGGACATCTTCACCAGCGCCCGGGTGGCGAACGGCGCGACGGCGTACACCGGCAGCCCGCGCTTGCGGGCGGCCTTACGCAGTCGCAGGAACACGATGGGGGACTCGTCCTCGGGCTCGAACCCGACAAGCACCACCACCGGCGCCGATTCCAGATCCGAATAGCTGACGTTGCGCCGGCCGGCGATGTGTGACGCCAGGAAGTCGGCCTCCTCGGCCGAGGTCGGGCGGGCGCGGAAGTCGATGTTGTTGCTGTCCAACACGATTCGGGCGAATTTCGAGTAGGCGTAGGCGTCCTCCAGCGTCGCCCGGCCGCCGACCAGCACACCCGTGCGCCCGCGCGCGGCCTCGAGGCCCCGGATCGCCGTCGCCATCGCGTGCGACCACGACGCGGGCACCAGGGCGCCGTCCGCATCGCGGATAAGGGGAGTCGTGATCACATCCGGCTGGGTCGCGTAGCTGAACGCCCACCGGCCCTTGTCGCAGTTCCACTCCTCGTTGACCTCGGGGTCGTCTCCGGCCAGGCGGCGCAGTACCTTGCCGCGCCGGTGGTCGGTGCGCTGGGCGCAGCCGGACGCGCAGTGCTCGCAGACGCTGGGGCTCGACACCAGGTCGAACGGGCGGGCGCGGAAGCGGTAGGCCGTTCCGGTCAGCGCGCCGACCGGGCAGATCTGCACGGTGTTGCCCGAGAAGTACGAGTCGAACGGCTCGTTGGCGTAGATGCCGACCTGTTGCAGGGCGCCCCGCTCCTGCATGTCGATGAAGGGGTCGCCGGCGATCTGCTCGGAGAACCGGGTGCATCGGGCGCACAGGATGCAGCGCTCACGATCCAGCAGCACCTGGGCGGAGATGTTGATCGGCTTGGCGAAGGTGCGCTTGACGTCGGTGAAGCGAGAATCGGTGCGGCCGTTGGACATCGCCTGGTTCTGCAGCGGGCACTCGCCGCCCTTGTCGCACATCGGGCAGTCCAGCGGATGGTTGATGAGCAGCAGCTCCATCACCCCGTGCTGGGCTTTGTCGGCGGCCTCGGAGGTGAGCTGCGTGCGCACGACCATGTCGTCGGTGGCGACGGTGGTGCACGACGCCATCGGCTTGCGTTGACCCTCGACCTCGACCAGGCACTGCCGGCAGGCCCCGACCGGGTCGAGCAACGGGTGGTCGCAGAACCGCGGGATCTGGACACCCATCAGCTCGGCCGCGCGGATCACCAAAGTGCCCTTGGGCACGCTGATTTCGTTGCCGTCGATGGTCAGCGTGACCATCTCCGGCGGACGTACCTCGTCGCCGGTCTCGGTCTTGGCGGCACTAGTCACGAAAGTGTCAAGCCTTTCCGTTCAGCATGGAATCTTTCGGGTCGAACGGGCAGCCACCGTCTTCGACGTGGGCCACGTATTCGTCACGGAAGTACTTGATCGACGACATCACCGGGCTGGCGGCGCCATCGCCCAACGCGCAGAACGACTTCCCCAGGATGGTGTCGGAGATGTCCAACAGCTTGTCGATGTCCTCGCTGGTGCCCTTGCCGGTTTCCAGCCGCTCGTAGATCTGGTCCAGCCAGAAGGTGCCCTCCCGGCATGGGGTGCACTTCCCACACGATTCGTGCTTGTAGAAGTACGTCCAGCGGCGCACGGCGCGCACCACACAGGTGGTCTCGTCGAAGATCTCCAGCGCCTTGGTGCCCAGCATCGAGCCGACCCCGCCCACGCCCTCGTAGTCCAGTGGCACGTCGAGGTGCTCGTCGGTGAGCAGCGGGGTGGACGATCCGCCGGGAGTCCAGAACTTGAGTCGGTGCCTGGCCCGCACTCCGCCGGCGTAGGCCAGCAATTCGCGCAGCGTGATGCCCAGCGGCGCCTCGTACTGGCCGGGCCGAGCGACGTGCCCGCTCAGCGAATACAGCGTGAAACCAGGCGATTTCTCGCTGCCCATGGACCGAAACCAGTCGACGCCGTTGAGGATGATCGACGGCACACTGGCGATCGTCTCGACGTTGTTGATCACGGTGGGGCAGCCGTAGAGGCCCGCCACCGCCGGGAACGGCGGCCGCAACCTCGGCTGGCCGCGGCGGCCTTCCAGCGAATCGAGCAGCGCCGTCTCCTCGCCGCAGATGTAGGCGCCGGCGCCGGCGTGCACCACCAGCTCCAGGTCGAAGCCCGAGCCATTGATGTCGCGGCCCAGGTATCCGGCGGCGTAGGCCTCGGCCACCGCGTTCTGCAGGCGGCGCAGCACCGGCAGCACCTCGCCGCGCACGTAGATGAACGCGTGGCTGGCGCGGATCGCGTAGGCGGCGATGATGACGCCCTCGACGAGCACGTGCGGCGTCGCCAGCATCAGCGGAATGTCTTTGCACGTACCGGGTTCCGACTCGTCGGCGTTGACCACCAGGTAGTGCGGCTTGGCGGCCGCGCCGGAGTCGCCCTGCGGGATGAACGACCACTTGGTCCCGGTCGAGAAGCCGGCGCCGCCGCGGCCGCGCAGCCCGGAGTCCTTGACGGTGGTGATCACGTCGTCGGGCGCCATGGCCAGCGCCTTCTTCATCGCCTCGTAGCCGTCGTGCCGGCGGTAGGTCTCCAAGGTCCAGGACTCGGGGTCGTCCCAGAATCGGCTGATGACCGGGGTGAGCGGCGTGGCCTGGGAGGTCGTCATGACTGGCTCCCGGGCGGGGTCGGCGCCTGCATCCCGTGTTCCTTCGCCACCTTCAGCCCGGCCAGGGTGGCCTCGCCCGCGCCGCCCTGGCCTTGGTCCGGGCGCTCGTCGGGCAGGCCCGCCAGGATGCGGGACGTCTCGCGGAAGGCGCACAGCGGGGCGCCCCGTGTCGGTGGCTTGGGTTCACCGGAGCGCAACGAGTCGACGAGTTCGCGCGCCGACTCGCATGTCTGGTTGTCGAAGAACTCCCAGTTGACCATCACGACGGGCGCGTAGTCGCACGCGGCGTTGCACTCGATGTGCTGCAGGGTGACCGAGCCGTCGGGGGTGGTCTCGTCGTTGCCGACGCCCAAATGTTCCTTCAGCGCGTCGAATATCGCGTCGCCGCCCATGACGGCGCACAGCGTGTTGGTGCAGACACCGACCAGGTAGTCACCCGTGGGTCCGCGGCGGTACATGGTGTAGAAGCTCGCCACCGCCGACACCTCCGCGCCGGTCAGTCCCAGCTGCTGCCCGCAGAACTCCAGGCCGGCCGGGGTCAGATAGGAGTCCTCGGCCTGCACCAGGTGCAGCAACGGCAGCAACGCCGAACGCTTGTTGGGGTAGCGGCCGATGATCTCCTTGGCGTCGACCTCCAGCCGTGCCTGCACTTCCGGCGAATACGACTGCGGCGCACCCTCGGTGACGAACGCGTTGGGTTCCTCGGGCGGCGGGCCGAGCCGGATGAAGACCGGCTGCCCCTGCGGGCCCGTCACCGGTCCACCCCGCCCATGACCGGGTCGATGCTGGCGACCGCGGTGATCAAATCGGCCACCATGCCCCCCTCGCACATCGCGGCGACCGACTGCAGGTTGGTGAACGAGGGGTCGCGGTAGTGCACCCGGTAGGGGCGCGTGCCGCCGTCGCTCACCATGTGCACGCCCAGTTCTCCGCGCGGCGATTCCACCGCGGTGTACACCTGGCCCGCCGGCACCCTGATGCCCTCGGTGACCAACTTGAAGTGGTGGATCAACGCCTCCATCGAGCCGCCCATGATCT
Organism: Mycobacterium paraffinicum; assembly: GCF_001907675.1. Classification (GTDB taxonomy): domain Bacteria; phylum Actinomycetota; class Actinomycetes; order Mycobacteriales; family Mycobacteriaceae; genus Mycobacterium; species Mycobacterium paraffinicum_A. The sequence goes on along the minus strand of NZ_MPNT01000003.1, from coordinate 251,501 downwards.
TGGCGATGTGCTCCGGTGAGTTCCCCATGCCGTCGGGGCCCACCTTCAAGTCGGCCGGCCAGGCGATCTTGCGGTCCTCGACCATGGTCGGGCCCGGCTTCAACTTGTCCAGACACTGCTCGACGATCTTGATCGACTCCCACATCTCGTTGACGCGAATCATGTAGCGCCCGTAAGCATCACACGTGTCGGCGGTCATCACGTCGAATTCGTAGTTTTCATATCCGCAGTACGGTTCGCTCTTGCGCAGGTCGTGCGGCAACCCGGTGGCCCGCAGGATCGGCCCGGTGATGCCAAGCGCCATGCAGCCGGTCAGGTCCAGGTAGCCGATGTCGCAGGTGCGCGCCTTCCAGATGGCGTTTTCGTTGAGCAGGTCGCCCATTTCGCGCAGCACCTGCTTGAGTCCCTTGAGGCCCTCGGCGACGTCGGCTTCGGCGCCCGGCGGCAGGTCCTGCGCCACGCCGCCCGGCCGGATGTAGGCGCTGTTCATCCGCAACCCGGAGATCTTCTCGAACAGCGTCAACACGATCTCGCGGCCGCGGAAGCCGACGAACATCGGCGTCATCGCGCCGAGTTCCATACCGCCGGTGGCCAATGCGACCAGATGCGAGGAGATCCGGTTGAGTTCCATCATCATCACCCGGATGACGTTGACCCGCTCCGGAATCTGGTCGGTGATGCCGAGCAGCTTCTCCACACCCAGGCAGTACGCGGTCTCGTTGAAAAACGGTGACAGGTAATCCATTCGGGTCACGAAGGTGACGCCCTGGGTCCAGTAGCGGTACTCCAGGTTCTTCTCGATCCCGGTGTGCAGGTAGCCGATTCCGCAGCGGACCTCGGTGACCGTCTCGCCCTCGATTTCCAGGATCAGCCGCAGCACCCCGTGGGTGGACGGGTGCTGGGGGCCCATGTTGACGACGATCCGTTCCCCGGGGTCCGCGCGGCGCGCGGCCTCGACGATCTGGTCCCAGTCCTGGCCGCCGGCGACCAAGACGGTCTCCGGGCTTTCGGCGCCGCCTCCAGCGGATTCAGTGATTGTGCTCATCAGTTGTACGCTCTCCGCTCGTCGGGCGGGGGGATCTGTGCGCCCTTGTATTCCACCGGGACGCCGCCGAGGGGATAGTCCTTGCGCTGCGGATGGCCGTGCCAGTCGTCGGGCATCTCGATGCGGGTCAGCGACGGGTGGCCGTCGAAGATGATGCCGAAGAAGTCGTAGGTTTCGCGCTCGTGCCAGTCCGTCGTGGGATAGACGCCGAACAGCGACGGGATGTGCGGATCCCCGTCCGGGGCAGCCACTTCCAGCCTGACGCGGCGGTTGTGCGTGATCGACTGGAGCGGGTAGACCGCGTGCAATTCGCGGCCCGTCTCGTGCGGGTAGTGCACCCCGCTGACGCCCAGGCACATCTCGAAACGCAGCTCCGGCTCGTCGCGAAGGCGCTGGGCCACCTGGGGAAGCGCCTCGCGGCTCACGTGCAGCGTCAGTTCGTTGCGGTCGACGACGACTTTCTCGATGGCGTTTTCGAATTCGATGTCGCAGGCCTGCAGCGCGTCGGTCAGTTTGTCGACCACGTCGTCGAAATAGCCGCCATAGGGCCGGGGGCTGCCGCCCGGGAGCGTGACCTTGCGCACCAGGCGTCCATATCCGGACGTGTCACCCGACCCGGAGATGCCGAACATGCCGCGGCGCACGTTGATCACTTCGTCGCCGGCGGATGGCACGGCGCCACCCACCTCGCTGGCCGCTACGTTGGGGTCGTGGTCGGGCGAGCTCATCGCAGCAGCCCGCGCATCTCGATCGTGGGCCTGGCCGACAGCGCCGCCTGCTCGGCCTCGGCGATGGCTTCTTCGCGGTTGACGCCCAGCGGCATCTCCTGAATCTTCTCGTGCAGCTTCAGGATTGCGTGCAGCAGCATCTCGGGCCGCGGCGGACAGCCGGGCAGGTAGATGTCCACCGGCACCACGTGGTCCACGCCCTGCACGATCGCGTAGTTGTTGAACATCCCGCCGGACGACGCACACACACCCATGGCCAGCACCCACTTCGGCTCGCCCATCTGGTCGTAGATCTGCCGCAGCACCGGCGCCATCTTCTGGCTCACCCGCCCCGCCACGATCATCAGGTCAGCCTGCCGCGGCGTCGCCGAGAACCGCTCCATGCCGAACCGCGCGATGTCGAATCTCGGCCCGGCGGTTGCCATCATCTCGATGGCGCAGCAGGCCAATCCGAATGTCGCCGGCCACAGCGAGTTCTTGCGGACGTAACCCGCCACCTTCTCGACGGTCGAGAGCAGAATCCCACCGGGCAGCTGTTCCTCGAGACCCACGTCTACCTCAATCCCACGTCAGGCCGCCGCGGCGCCACACATAGGCGTACGCCACGAAAACCGTGAGCATGAACACCACCATCTCGACCAACGCGAACGTTCCCAGCGCGTCGTAACTGACCGCCCAGGGATACAAGAACACGATCTCGATGTCGAAGACGATAAACAGCATTGCGGTCAGGTAATACTTCACCGGGAACCGCTGGCCGCTCGCGGCGTGCGGGCCGCTGACCGGGCTGTCGGTCGGCTCGATGCCGCATTCGTACGGGGCCATCTTCGACTTGTTGTAGCGCGACGGGCCGGCCAGGCTCGCGATCGCCACCGATCCGACGGCAAAGGCCGCCGCTATCGCTCCGAGCACCAGGATGGGTATGTAGACGTTCAACTCGCTCCAAGATCTCCTCGTACGGGCCGCCGGTGCGGCGGCCGGGCGGGGGGCCGGGCTGCTGTGACGCGCTTGGGCTGCGGTGGTCACAGTGACCTCCACAACATAGCGTCGCGAAGACGGGTGTGCTTTGTCGGGGTGGGGGTATCCGGGAAAGTTTTGCGTGACCGCAACCTGACGGTCGCGCGCCGCGCGCGGGCGCCGAGCGCATCAGGGCGCGACGATGCCCTATCGGTGCAGGTGAGGCGCGTTCGAAGGCTAACGGGTGGGGGTGCGGAGCAGCCCCAGGACCGTGCGGCCGAGCACGATGGGATCGATGGGGTGCGGCACGGCGGCTTCGGCCCGCGACCAGTTCGCCAGCCAGGCGTCGTCCCGGCGGCCGGTGAGCACCAGGATCGGCGGGCAGGTCGCCAGTTCGTCTTTGAGTTGTTTGGCGATTCCCATGCCGCCGGTGGGCGTGGCCTCGCCGTCCAGGATCGCCAAGTCGATGCCGCCCTCGTCCATCTGCCGCACCACCATCGGGGCGGTCGCCACCTCGAGGTAGGTCAGCTCGGGTAGGTCAGGATGCAGATGCTTGCCCAGCGCCCGGATCACTTGCTCGCGGGTTTTGGCGTTGTCGCTGTAGACCAGGATCCGCAGGGCGACGCTGGATTCGGGGCTGGAGTCGGACACGGTGCAGATGCTACTGGTGCCGCACCGGCTTCACTGGGCAGCCCGCACGAACACGGCATCCGTCGTCGCCGTCGCCGTCGGGCCGATCATGCCGAGGCGGTTCCAGCCCAGGTCGAACTGGGTGCGATCCACCTTGGCTTCCCCGGCGATGCGGATCGAGCCGTCGTCGAGCTCGGTGATCGTGGCGGACAGGGGCAGCGGCGCGGTGACGCCTTTCATCGTCAAGGCGGCCCGGAGGTCCGCGGCCTTGCCCTTGGTCGGGTGCACCGCGGTGACCACGACGCTGATCTCACCGAAGCGCTCGACGTCGAAGAAGTCGGCCGAGCGCAGGTGCTTGTCGCGACGGCCGATGCCGGTGTCCAGGGAGGCGGCGCGGATGTCGAGGCGGCCGAAAACCGCCCCGCCGCCCGTCAGTTGGCCGTCGCCGCTGAACTCGGTGAAGCGGCCCTTGACCCGCACCAGCCCCCACATGTTCCTGACCTTGAACCCGATGGTCGAGCGGTTCGGGACGAGGTTCCACACGCCGGCCAGGTCGGGATCGTTGAGAAGTGTTTCCAGAGTCGTCATCGTCACCCCCATCTGTCGTGGCGAATCTAACGTCAGTCCAGCAGCGGCGCGATCTCTGCGGGGTCGAAGTACTCGTCGATCCGATCCAACCGGCCGTCGCCGCCCACCCTGATCACGATGCACACGCGCATCGAGATCGATTGTCCGGCATGGCCGGTGGCGTGCAAGACGTGCTGCTGGACGAAGCCTCCCTCGAAGAATTGCCGGTCCAGGATTTCATAGCGGCGTTCGGTCGTCGCGGTGATGAACCAGTCGATGACGCGCAGCGCGCGGGCCTTGCCATCGGGCTTGGCGGGGTCGCGGCGCGCGCCGGCCCGCCAGACCGCGATGTCGTCGCTCCACATCCGCTCCACCGCCGCGCGGTCGCCCTTCTCGATCGCCGTGAACAGGCGGTCGGCCACGTCGGCGACGATCTCCGCACTCGCAGCGGGCATGGCTCTGCTCCTATTCGCTGTCTTCGGCGTCGTATCCGGGATGGGCCACCGCCACCCGGCGGCGCACCAAGGTGCGCAGGCAGGCGGTGACCTCGCGGGCCCGGCCGTCCATCTCGCCTGCCCGGATCGCGGTGGCCAGCTCCTCCTCGTCGGCGAAACCCAGGTCGGCCAGCGCTGCGCGGGATTCGGCCTCGCTCTCGTCGAGCAGTTCGCGCTCCACGATGCGCAACGCGTTCGCGGCCACCCGGGCGTGGAAGTTCACCTGCCCGCTGGTGGCCGCCCTGACGTCGGTCTCGAGGAATTCGGCCACCGCGGCCACCAGCTCGGCGGCGAGTGGGCGGCCATACGCGCCGATCATCAGAGGTCCCCCGATTGCCTGGCTTCTCCTCGCGCCGCTCCGCGGCGCGCATCGTCGCCCGGCGCCCCTTCGAGCAGGTCGAGCAGGTCCCACTCGGTCTCGCACACCCGGCGGCCGATCGTGGCCAGCTCCACCGAGCGGAACTGGCCGCTCAGGTGCCGCTCCGCCTGGTAGCGGCAGATGACACCCCAGCGCAGCGTGGCCAGCACCAGCCACCAGTGAAACGCCACCCGGTCGACGCTAGTCGCGCTCGCCTGCTCGTAGTCCCGCAGGAAGCTCTCGATGCTGCCGAGGCCGCCGGCGCCGCGGCTGGCCGGGGCGCCGAAGCGCCAGGCCCGGATGCAGAACCAGGCCAGGTCGTCGTAGGGGTCGCCGCGGTGCACCAGCTCCCAGTCGAGGACCGCGGCCAGGTGGGCACCGTCGACGATGAGGTTGCCCATCCGGTAATCCCCGTGCACCAGCACGTCGGCCGATGCCTCCGGCCGGCGCGCCTCGAGCCAGCGAAACGCCCATTCGAAGGTTGCCGTGGTGTCACCCATCGCGTCGAGCCGCTCGCGCCAGCGCGCGAGCGGATCCTCGCGGGACAGACCGGCGATGGCCGGGTCGGCGCGGTGGATGGCCGCCAGGGCCTGCGCGCATTGCCGCAGCAGCCCCGCGCGGGCCGGCTGCCCGCCCGCCTGGTCGAGTTGGCGCTGGATGCGCCGGACGATCGTCTCGCCCGCGATCTCGTCGCAGATCAGGAACGGATTGCCCAGGGTGGCGGGCGAATCGTCGGCGATGAGGACGTGGGGCACCGGCGCGCCGGCGGCAGCGGCGGCGGCCTGGGCGCGCGCCTCCAGCTCCATGCCGGCGTGCACGTCGTCGGGCGCGCCCGTGCGCAGGATCAAGGCGTGGCGTCGCTCGCCGGCGACGGCGCTGAACGCCCACGTCGCGCGGCTGGCGCCCCCGGTCAGCCCGCGCAGGTGCTCGACGGTGACTTCGGCGCCGAGGACCGGCGCCAGCGCCGCTGCGATCTGGGTGGCCAGTTCCTCGGTCGACGTCACTTGCCAAACTTAAACAGCCGCTGAGCCACCCGGCGAATCTGGATCTCCTCGGCTCCCTCGGTGATCCGGTAGCGACGGTGGTGGCGATAGATGTGCTCGAACGGCTCGTGCCGGCTGTAGCCCAGGCCCCCGAAGATCTGCATCGCCCGGTCGGCGGCGTCGCAGACCAGTCGGTTGGCGCGGTAGTTGGCCATCGACACCTTGTCCGAGACCTCCATGTGGTGGTCCCGGTCCAGATGCCACGCGGCGTACTGAACCAGCAGCCGCACCATCTGGGCTTCGGTCTGCAATTCGGCCAGCGGCCATTGCACGGCCTGGTTGACCGACAGCGGTTTGCCGAACACGGTCCGCGTGCCGGCGTATTCGGCGGCGCGGTCGATGCAGTATTGCGCCGCGCCCAGGCTGCTCGCCGCCTGCCGAATCCTGTTCTCGTGTAGGAACGTTTGCGCGACTTCCAGGCCGCGGTCCACCTCGCCGAGCACCGCGTCGGCGGGCACCCGGACGTCGGTCAGCGCCACCTCGCCGTGATCGGTCGGCATGTTGAACGTCCACCAGTAGTAGGGCACGTCGAACCCGGGCGCGTCCGTCGGCACCAGGAACGCGGTGATCCCCCGCGCCTGGCCGGGCTCACCGGAGGTGCGGGCGAAGATCAGGTCGTGCGTCGCGCGATGGACGCCGGTGTTGAACCGCTTGGAGCCGTTGATGATCCAGCCGTCACCGTCGGCCTGCGCGCGCGTCTCCAACCAGGTGGCGTCCGACCCGTGCTGCGGCTCGGTCAGCCCGAACGCCATGGAACGTTCGCCGGTGATCAGGGCCTCGGACCAGAGCCGCCGTTGTTCGTCGGTGCCGAAGCGCTCCATCATGATCACCTGCGGGAAGTTCCCGACGATCGACGATTCGTTCTGCAGATCGTTGTGCAGGCCAAGGCCCTTGTGCGCCAGATGCTCCCGGATCACCGCCATGTCGACGTTGCTGCCGTCGCGGCCGCCCAGGGCGGACGGTAGCCCGTAGCGCAGCCAGCCCGCCTTGTCGGCTCGCCTGCGCATCTCGGCGAGCAGGTCCTCCCATTCGCGCGTCGGGATGCCGTCGTTGTCCCAGTCGGTGCGGGCGTGTTCGCGGCGCTTGTCGAAATACTGGATGTGTTCGCGCTCCAGCGGTTTGATCTCGACCTCGATGAACTCGTCCATCTCGGCGAGCAGACCCGGAAGGTGGTCGGGCAGTGTGAAATCCACAGTGTTCTCCTACGTCTCCTTGCCGGCGCCGTACAGAGTCTTCTTCCAGATCGTCGACAGGGTGCCGATGGCGTCCTCATCGCTGATCTTGATGCCCAGGTTGGAGGGGCCGACGAAGACGGTGGTGAAGTTCTCGAAGAGCAGGGCGATGGCGGCCGCGGTGTGTTGCGGGTCGAGCTCGGACCCGTAGCCCTGTTCCTGGGCGCGGCGGACCGAGGCGGCGACGATGTCCATGCCGAAGCGGCGAAACTCGTTCTGGACGTTGGCGAAGCGTCGCTGCGTGGCGGCCAGCTGCGCGACGGCGATCATGATGCCGATGTTCTGCTTGAACATGTTCCAGTACCCGGTGACCACCGAGGTGAAGAACGCGTCGTCGTCGGGCGATTCGGGTAGCTCGACGCTCAACCCGGACGGCGTCACGACGTCGTGCAGGAACGACTCGGCCAGGGCGGCGAGCAGGTCCTCCTTGTCGGCGAAATACCGGTAGAACACCGCGGGCGACTTGCCCGCCGCCGAGGTGATATCGGCCAGCGTGGTGCCGTGAAAGCCGCGTTCGGCGAACAGCTTCCGGGCGGCCTGCTCGATGGCCTGCCTGGTTTGGCGGCCCTTGGCGGTCAGCGCGTCGGGGGCGGGCATCAGGTCCGGATCCGGTCGCCGGCGCGCAGCAGCGCGCTCGGCAGGTCGTGGCCCACAACCGATTTGGCGACGTCGGCCGCGGCGATGGCGGCCTGCAGGTCGACGTCCACGCCGATGCCGCTGTCGGCCAGCAGGTACACCAGGTCCTCGGTGGCGATGTTTCCGGTGGCGCCCGGCGCGAACGGGCAGCCGCCCAGCCCGCCCACCGAGGCGTCCAGCCTCCGCACCCCGGCGCTGACGGCGGCGTACGCGCTGGCCAGCCCGGAACCGCGGGTGTTGTGGAAATGGCCGCCCAGCGGCAGGTCGCCGATCACCGGACGCAGCCGCTCGACCAGCGAAGTCACGCGCCCGGGGGTGGTGGTGCCGATCGTGTCGGCGATCGACAGGCGGTCGGCGCCCCGCTCCCGCGCGGCCGTGGCGATCTCGAGCACGCGTTCGGGCGGGGTGGGGCCCTCGAACGGCGAGTCCCACGCGGTGGCGATGACGACCTCGACGGTGACGCCGGCGCCGTGCGCGATGGCGACGATCTCGTCGATCGCCTCGGTGGCCTGCGCGCTGGTGCGGCCGACGTTGGCCTTGCTGAACGTGTCGTCGGCGGCCACCACGTACTCGATCGAGCGCAGGCCCGCGGCCACGGCCCGCTTCGCCCCGTTGGGACTGGCCACCAGCGCGGAGAACTCGATGTCGGGGTAGTCGTGCAGGTGGGCGGCGAGCTCGGCGGCATCGGCCATCGACGGCACCTTCGTCGGCGAGACGAACGCCGTGACCTCGACCTCGCGGACGCCGGTCGCGGCGATCGCGGCCAGCAGTTCCAGCTTGGCCGACAACGGGATCGGCGCTTCGATCTGCAGGCCGTCGCGCAGCGCCACCTCCCGGATGGCCACCTGTGTCATAGCACCTCCTCGGCGCGCAGCTCCGCGAGTTCGTCTGCGGTCCTGCCCAGCAGCCCGGCGTAGACGTCGTCGTTGTGCTGGCCCGGCCGCGCGGGCCCGGCGGTGCGCACCCGACCCGGGGATTCGGAGAGCACCGGCACGACGCCCGGCCCGAGAACGTTGCGCCCGACCCTCTCATCGAAGTGTTCGACCAGCATGCCGCGAGCGCGCAGCTGCGGGTCGTTGACCACCTCCGCGACCGTGTTGATCGGACCGGCGATCACCCCTGCGGCGGACAGGGTTTCGATGATGTCCCCGGGCTGGCGTTGCTCGGCCCACGCGCCGATGATCTCGTCGAGATCGTCCTGGTTGCGGCCGCGCGCCCCGTGCGTGGCGAACCGGTCGTCGGTGGCCAGCTCCGGGCGGCCCATCGCCTTGCACAGCCGGGCGAAGACAGTGTCCTGGTTGGCGGCGATCACCACCCACGAGCCGTCGGCGCTGCGGTAGATGTTGGACGGCGCGATGCCGTCGAGCCGGGTGCCCGACGGTCCGCGCACGACGCCGCCGACGTCGTAGTCGGGGATGGTGGATTCCTGTACCGCCAAACAGGATTCGGTCAGCGCGACGTCCACCACCTGGCCGCGCCCGGTGACGCCGCGGCGGTACAGCGCGGCCAGCGCGCCCTGCGCGCCGAACATGCCGGCCAGGGTGTCGCCCAGCGAGAGCGCGAGCCGGGGCGGCGGCCCGCCCGGGAAGCCGTTCAGGTGGCGCAGCCCGCTGGCGGCCTCGGCCACCGAGGCGTAGCCGGCCTTGTGCGCGTCGGGCCCCGTCTGCCCGTATCCCGACACCCGGACCAGGATGATGCCCGGGTTGCGGGCGCTGAGCACGTCGTAACCCAGGTCCCATTTCTCCAGCGTCCCCGGGCGGAAGTTCTCCACGACGATGTCGGACTTCGCGACCAGGTCACAGAACAGCTCGCGGCCGCGGGGCTTGCGCAGGTCGAGGGTGATGGCTCTCTTGTTGCGCGCGTGCACCGTCCAGAACACGTGCTCCCCGTCGACCTCGGCCTGCCCCCAGGTGCGCAGCGGATCCGGGGCGCCGGGGGGTTCCACCTTGATCACGTCGGCGCCCATGTCGCCCAGCAGCCGGCCGGCGAACGGGCCCGCGATCAGCGTGCCCAGCTCGAGCACCCGCACGCCGTCCAGCGGCCCGGTGGGTGTCACTGCGCCCCCGCGAAGTCGTGCCGGACCAGCCAGTCGGTGACGACCTCGACGGCCGCGCGCAGCTTGTCGCGCTGGTCGGGTCCCGCGTAATAGTGTGTGGCGCCGGGGATTTCGTGCATCTCCTTGTCATCGTGCCCGATCGCGTTGAAGAGCCGTCGGGTGTGGCTGGGTGTGCAGGCGTCGTCCGCCAGATTACCGATGACCAGCGCCGGGACCGCGATGTCGGGTCCACAGGCCACCCCGTCGCCGCGGGCGTCGTCGTAGCTCCACTGCGAAAGCCAGCCGCGCAATGTGGAGTAGCGGGCCAACCCGACCGGGCTCATGTTCACCACTTGAGGATCCCCCAGGTAGCAGGTTCCCGGGGTGCGTTCGTTGGGATCGACGGTCGGGTCCAGCCAGCGCGGATCGGCCATGGTGCCGTGCACGACGAAGCAGAACTCGTCTTGCGCGCGGCCGGCCGCCTTCAGCTCGGCGAGCTTGTCCTTGACCCACGCGGTGATGCGCCGGTTGCGCATCACCTGTGCGTCGCGGTACCGGGCCAGGAATTCTTGGCTGTAGGGCGGCTGATTCGGGTTGTCGGGGTTGTACAGGTCCAGCTCGGGATCGCGTTTGGTGGGGTCGGATTCGTCGAGGATCGACGCGTCGAGCCATTCGGTCAGCGTGCCGTGCCGGCTGATGTGCGCGGCCAGCAGCATGATGCCGTCGGCGGCCGGCAGGTCGAGAGCCGTCAGGTCGGGGCCGTCGCCCGACGGGCTCGCCGTGATCGTCGGGCGCTGGGCCTGCTGTTGGTAGAACATCGACAGCGAGCCGCCCCCGCTCCACCCGGCAAGCACCACCTTGGAATAGCCCAGCCGCTTCTTGGCGTCCTTGATGCACTCGCCGAGGTCCTCGACCACCTTCTCCATCAGCAGCGCCGAGTCGGTGCCGCGGAACCTACTGTTGCAGTAGATGACGTGGTGGCCGGCCCGGGCCAGCGCATTGATCATCGGCAAGTAGGCGCCGCCACCGATCGGGTGCATGAACACCAGCACGGTGTCCGACGGCTTGTCTGTCGGCTTGAGCAGGTAGCTCTCCAGCACGGTGATCTCGGCCAGGCCGCCGTAGACGTCGCGGACGCCGGAATCGTTCTGGAAGGCAACGAGATAGGGGATTCGTTCGTATTGGTGTTTCATCAGTGCTGTCCTAGGTCGTGCGCCAGCACCTCGGCCGACGGGGTCAGGCGCCGGCGGGTGTCGACGGCGATCACTTGCCAATCGACGCTGGAGTACTCGTCGAACTTGCGGCGCGCCCGCTCCCGCGCCTTCTCCGGTGCGCCGTGGTGAACCCCTTGCGGCGCATGGGAAATCAAGCCCGGTGGCATCGGGATGCCGTAGAGCGAGCCGCCGTGGAAGAAGGCGATCTCGTCATAGTCGACGTTGCGGTGGTACCACGGCGTGCGCTCGGTGCCGGCCACGCCTTCGGCGGGCTTGGGCAGGAAGTTCATCACGTAGACGCCGGTGGCCTGCATGAAGAGGTGCACCGTCGGCGGCAGGTGCACGCTGTCGGAGGTGACCACGTTGTAGTCGTCGATGTTGAAGGCGAATGCGAAGTTGTCACCGCGCCACCCTTCGACGTCGAGCGGATTGTGTTGGTAGAACAGCGTTGTCGGGCCGCCCTCATGGATGAGCCGGACCTGGTATTCGTCGCGTCCGTCGTCCTCGATGGGGGCCGGGTCGGGGATGGTGGCCTGCGACGGGTCGAAGGGGAAGTGCCGGCCCAGCGGCCCGGGCGCCGGGACCCGGAACTCGTCGGTCGCCTCGACCATGAGCAGCGTCGTCTCCGCATCGGGCACCTGGCGCCAGGTGCACGCCTTCGGCAGGTAGAGCCAGTCGCCCCCGCGGTAGCGCAGCGGCCCGAACTCGGTTTCGACCAGACCGGCGCCCCGGTGTACGAAGCACAGCAGGTCGCCGTCGACATGGCGGGCGAAGAAGGGCATCGGTTCGTGCCGGCGGCTCAACAGGATTCGGCAGTCGGCGTTGCTGAACATCAGCAGGGGACCGCCATTGGCGTCGGTGGCGTCGGCGGGCTTGAGCTCGCCGGCCAGCACGTCGACGGGGCGCAGCGGACCGATCGACCGGTAGGCGGTGGGGTCGTGGCGGCGGTAGAGGTTCGCGGTGCGGCCGGTGAATCCGCCGCGGCCCAGCTCGTCGTCCTTCAGGCCGTCGAGGTCGGCGTGCAAGCGGCGCGGCGTCGTGCCTTTGCGCAAGTGGACGAAGGATTCCATGGCTGACCCCCAGGGGCTCGCTGGGCTAAAACTGAAAGTGACATTACTTTTTGTTTCCCGCCCGCACAAGGCCGCATCCGCGTGGCGACGAGACATACGCCGGCGCGTCGTCGCAACTGGTTATGTGTCGCGATCAAGCGGGGCCGCGCGGCCGTCCGTCAACCGCGGACGCGCACCACGACCTTGCCCTTGGCGGTGCGGTTCTCCAGGGACGCGACCGCGGCACCCGCCTCGTCCAGGGGGTAGACCTCCGGGGTGGGGGCGGCCAGCTCGCCCGAGCGGAGCAGCTTCTCGAGCCCGGCCCACTGTTCGGCCAGCGCGTTCGGATGCGTCGCCGTCCAGGCGCCCCAGCCCACGCCGACTACGTCGATGTTGTTGAGCAGCAACCGGTTCACCTTCACGGTCGGGATATCCCCACCGGTGAAGCCCACGACCAGCAGCCGCCCACCCGGGGCGAGCGAGCGTAGCGAATCGGTGAACCGGTCGCCGCCGACCGGGTCGAGCACCACGTCGACGCCGCGGCCGCCGGTGAGTTCCTTGACGGCGTCCTTGAACCCGTCGGCCAACACCACGTCGGTGGCCCCGGCGGCCGTCGCGACGTTCGCCTTCTCTTCCGTGCTGACCACCGCGATGCTGCGCGACGCCCCGAGCAGCGACGCCAGTCGCAGCGTCGACGTTCCGATGCCGCCGGCCGCGCCGTGCACCAGCACCGTCTCGCCCTGGGCCAGCCGGCCCCGCACCGTCAACGCGAAATACACCGTCAGGTCGTTGAACAGCAGCCCGGCGCCCGCCTCGAAGCTCACGTTGTCGGGGAGCTTGAACACCCGGTCGGGTTGCAGGATCGCGACCTCGGCCATGCCGCCGGACAGCATCGTCAGCCCGACGACCCGGTCCCCGGCCCGCACGTGCGCGCCGTCCGGCGCCGAGCGGACCACACCGGCGATTTCGGCGCCCAGCACGAACGGCGGCTCGGGGCGGTACTGATAGAGGCCCCGGGTGAGCAGCGCGTCGGGGAAGGCCGCGCCGGCGGCGTGCACCTCGACGACCACACCGTCACCCGACGGTTCGTCGATCTCCGCCACCTCGATCGCGTCCGGACCATCCAGCCGAGTCACCCGCGCAGCACGCATGGTCGGTCAGCCTACTGCCGACTCAAAATCCACCGGCGACCCGCACCACCGCCCGCCCGGTGAACTTGCCGGCGCGCACCTGGTCCAGCACGTCGACGGCGTCCTTGATGTCGACGTCGCTGGTGAGCACGTCGAGGTGACGCGGCCGCAACGAATCGCCCAGCAGCGCCCACAGTTTGCGGCGCCGGCCGATCGGCATCTGCACCGAGTCCATTCCCAGCAGGGCGACGCCGCGCAGGATGAACGGCATCACCGTGGTGCGCAACGCCGGACCGCCGGTCAGGCCGCTACAGGCCACCGCCCCGCCGTAGTCCACGGCGCTGAGCACGTCGGCCAGCGTCGCGCCGCCCACGCAATCCACCGCGGCCGCCCAGCGCGCCTTGGCCAACGGTCGCGGTTTGGCGTCGGGATCCTCGGGCAACCGGCCGATAACCTCAGCGGCGCCAAGCTCTTTCAGCAGCCCGGCCGCTCCCTGTTTCCCCGTCGAGGCCACCACCCGGTAGCCCGCGGCGGCCAACAGGTCCACGCTGACCGAACCCACGCCGCCGGAGGCCCCCGTGACGACCACCGAGCCGGCGCCCGGTTCGATGCCCCAGTCGATCAGCGCCTGCACGCTCATCGCGGCGGTGAAGCCGGCGGTCCCGATCGCCGCGCCCTCGTGCGGGCTGAGCGCGCCGAGGGCGACCACCTGGTCGGCCGGCAGCCGCGCGTATTCGGCGTAGCCGCCGTGGTGGCCGGTGCCGATCTGGTACCCGTGGGCCAGCACCTGCTCCCCGACGGCGAAGTCGGGTGACTCCGACTCGACGACCTCGCCGGTCAGGTCGATGCCGGGCACCACGGGGTAGCTGCGCACGACGCCGCCGCCCGGGGTCAGCGCCAGCGCGTCCTTGTAGTTGACGCTCGAATAGAGCACCCGGATCGTCACCTCACCGGGTGGGAGGTCGGAGGAGCTCAAAGACTCGACCGATGCGGTTATCCGGTCACCGTTTTCGCGGGCGACGAGCGCTTGAAACGTGTCCATGCTCCGACGCTAACCTCACCGTATGGATTCCTTTCCACTCGGTCGCTTTTCGGTTTCCCGGGTGGGCTTCGGCGCGATGCAGTTGCCGGGTCCAAACGTCTTCGGCCCGCCGCGGGACCGCGATGAGGCGCTCGCCGTGCTGCGCCGGGCGGTCGAACTCGGCGTCGACCACATCGACACCGCCCAGTTCTGCGGTCCCGACGTCGCCAACGAGCTCATCCGTGCTGCGCTGTATCCCTATCCGGACAACTTGGCACTGGTGAGCAAGGTGGGCGGACGGCGTGACGACCGCGGCGCCTGGTTGCCGGTCGACGAGACCCGCGAGCAACTGAACGCGGTCGCTAGGTAGTCACGCCGAACGCGCACTCAGGGCGAAGAAATCGCCGCCGAATTTCCGCCGTGGTTGCACGTTCGGCGCGGACCGGGGCCCTATTTGAGTTCGGCCGACGACAGGCCCAGCAAGCGGCGGGCGACCACCAACTGCTGGATCTGCTGAGTGCCCTCGAAGATGTCCAGGATTTTGGAGTCGCGCGCCCACTTCTCCAGCATCGATTGCTCGGAATAGCCGGCGGTGCCGGCCAATTCGACCGTCTTGAGGGTGACGTCGCTGGCCATCCGGCCGGCCTTGGCCTTGCTCATCGACGCCTCTTTGGAGTTGGGGATCTTGTTGTCGGCCTGCCACGCGGCGCGCAGCGCGAGCAGGTAGGCGGCCTCCCAATCGGCCTCCATCCGCAGGAACTCGGCCGCCGCGGCGCTCTGGGCGTGTGACGGCTTGTCGTAGGAGATCTCCACGCCGGCCTCGGTGAGGATCTTGCGGATTTCCTCCAGTGCCGCCCGGCCGACCCCGATGGCCATGGCGGCCACGATGGGCCGGGTGTTGTCGAAGGTCTCCATCACGCCGGAAAAGCCCTTGCCGACCTCGATTTCGGGATTACCGAGCAGGTTTTCCTTGGGGATGCGCGCGTTGTCGAACCGGATCACCGCGGTGTCGGAACCCTTGATGCCGAGCTTCTTTTCCAGCCGCTCGACCGTCACTCCGGGGTGCTCGCGCGGCACGATGAACGACTTGATCGCCGCCCGCCCCTGCGACTTGTCCAGGGTGGCCCACACCACGATGTGAGTGGCGCGGGAGCCGGCGGTGACGAAGATCTTCTCCCCGTTGATCACGTACTCGTCGCCGTCCAGCTTGGCCGTGGTCGACACCGCCGCCGAGTCGGAACCGAAGCCCGGTTCGGTGATGGCCATCGCCGCCCACACCTTGCCGAGGCGTTCCAGCTGTTCCTCGGTCGCGACCGCGGAGATGGCCGCGTTGCCCAGGCCCTGATAGGGGACCGACAACATCATCGCGACGTCGCCCCAGCAGGCCTCCAGGGTCTGCAGCAGCGCCGCCATGTTGGCGCCGTTGTGGTTTTGGTCCCTGTCCTTGTTCTTGTCGCCCAGGTTGTCGGCCCCGGCGAATTCGAGGGACTCCGAGGCGCCCGCGAACAGGTTGTACAGCGTGTCGAGTTCGACGGGGTAGGCGTGCTCCTTGAGGTCATATTTGCGGGCGATGGGCCGCATCAGCTCCGCGGCGCCCTGGTGGGTCTTGACGGCCACCGCCTGCAGCTTGCGGGGCAGTTCCAGATTGATTGCCATGATTGGACTTTCGGCTTGAGTTGAATGACGACTTAGATAACGACAACGCCCTCGGCCACGCCGATGGCCCGCAGGTCGCGGTACCAGCGTTCGACCGGGTGCTCTTTGGTGAAGCCGTGGCCGCCGAGCAGCTGCACGCCGTCCAGGCCGATCTGCATGCCCTTGTCGGCGCCCAACCGCTTGGCCAGCGCCGCCTCGCGGATGAAGGGCAGGCCCTGCTCGGCGCGGGCCGCGCCGCGCCAGGTGATCAGCCGGAGCCCGTCCAGCTCGATCGCGATGTTGGCGCACATGAACGCGACGGCCTGACGGTGGGCGATCGGCTCGCCGAAGGCTTCGCGCTCCTTGACGTAGGGCACCACGTAGTCGAGCACCGCGTGCGAGGTGCCGACCGCCAGCGCCGCCCAGCCCAGCCGGGACAGCGCGAGAGCTTCCGAATAGTCGTCGTCGGTCGCTTCGTCCTCACCGAGCCGCGCGCTCAGCGGCACCGAGACGCCGGAGAGTTCCAGCTGGCCCAGGGCCGCCGCGCGGATGCCCATGCTCGGATCCGCCTTGACGGCAAGGCCTTTCGTCGATGATTCGACGATGAACAGGGCCGGCTTGCCGTCCAGCTGCGCACCGACGATGAACAGCTCGGCGTCGGCCGCCGCCGGGACCAACGATTTCACGCCGTCGAGTCGGTAGCCGCTCGGCGTGCGCACCGCGGTCGTCTTGAGCCGGGTGGGGTCGAACAGCGGTTGGGGCTCGGCGATGGCGACGCAGGCCTGAGGAACGTTCTCGCCGGCGAACTCGTGCAGATAGGTGGACTGCTGGTCCGCGCTGCCCCAGTGCGTCAGCGCGGCGGCCACGCCCCCGGGGGCCAGGATCGGCAACGCGAGGCCCATGTCCCCGTACGCGAGCGCCTCGGCCACCAGCACGTTGGTCACGCTGGACCGGTGGGCGGCGATGCCGTCGAAGTCCTCGGGGATGTTGATCGCGGTGATGCCCAGCTCGGCAGCCTTGGCGATCAGGTCGGCCGGGTAGGTCGCCGCCTCGTCGGCGTCGGGTGCCGCGGGCCGCAACACCTCTTCGGCGAATTCGTTGAGGGTCTCGACGATCATCTGCTGGTCGTCGTCTGGCGTCAGGTCGAAGTAGTCCTTGCCGCTCGACTTCAACCGGGTCGGCCCGCCGCGCAGATTCTGCAGCTGCTTGAACTGACGGGAGGCGGCGGCCGCGGTGGAGAAGACGGTCTTCGTGCCGTACTGCAGGCCCCGGTTGACCGGATCACGCAGCCGGTATTTGTCCAGGAACTCCTGGCCCATCAGCGGGGTGAGCAGCGCGATGGCGATGTCGACGCCCGTGCGCTTGTGGTGTTGCAGCCCGACCGCGCTCTGCTGGTCTTTGCGTTTGCGACCGGAGCGGGCGGATTTGGAAGTTTTTGTTGAACCGGAACGAGTGTCGGTCATGTCGGCAGCCTGTAGCTAGTCGGGGCAGTGCGAACAAGGCTATCTTACTCCGGAGTAAGATCACAGAGAACACTTGTTAACTAATTCACAGACGTCCGGCGTCGAGGGCGCGAAGCACGAATTCGTGCAGTGGCCCGTTGGTCGCCACCGCGCTGCCGCGGTGGGGCCCCACGACGCCGTCCAGGCCGGTCATCGTTCCGCCCGCTTCGCGCACGAGGATGTCGAGGGCGGCGAGGTCCCACACCGACACCTCGGGTTCGGCGGCGATGTCGACGGCCCCCTCGGCGAGGAGGCAATAGGACCAGAAGTCACCGAAGGCACGCACCCGCCATACCGCGTCGGTGAGCCCGATGAAGCGGTCACGCAGTCCGCGCTCGGCCCAGCCGGACAGGCTGGAGAACGACAGGCTGGCCGAATCGAGCTGTGCCACAGAGGAAACCGATAGCGCCCGCGGCGGTGCGCCGTCGACCGTGACGAACGCGCCCAGGCCGCGAGCCGCCCACCACCGGCGCTGCAGCGCCGGCGCGCTCACGACGCCGACCACCGGCACACCGTCTTCGAGCAACGCGATCAAAGTGGCCCACACCGGCACGCCGCGCACGAAGTTCTTGGTGCCGTCGATCGGATCGATGATCCACTGCCGCCCGGTGAAAACGGCGGTGCCGCCGAACTCCTCGCCGAGAATGCTGTCCTGCGGCCGTTCCCGCCCGAGCACCTCGCGCAGCTCGGTTTCCACCGAGCGGTCGGCGTCGGTGACCGGGGTCAGATCGGGCTTGGTGTCGACGCGCAGGTCCAGCGCGCCGAAGCGGGCGGAGGTCAGCGCGTCCGCGCGGTCGGCCAGCGTGAGCGCCAGCGTCAGATCGTCCCGGCTCATGACGCAGTCCTATCACGGCCCTACGATGGCGGGGTGTGGGAATTCGGAGTCCTGATCCTGCTGCTGGCCGTCTTGGCGGTCGCTCTCGCTCAGCGGTTCCTCCCGCGCGGCCCGCGTGGTGACGCCGTGAACGGCACCCTGCTGGTGACCGGGGTGAGCCCGCGACCGGATGCCACCGGCGAGCAATTCGTCACCATCGCCGGGGTGATCAACGGGCCGACGGTCAGCGAGCACGCGGTGTATCAGCGCATGGCCGTCGACGTCGAGCACTGGCCGACCATGGGCCAGTTGTTTCCGGTGGTGTATTCGCCCAAGAATCCGGACAACTGGAAGTTCGCGCCGTCCGAGCCGCCTCCGGTTTAGCGTCCGTCATCCGGCCGCCGGCGGGCGGGCCATCACCGAGATGCGGACGCCGTAACGCGGTACGACGAGCGCGGCCCGCGAGACTCTGCCCCCAGGAATTCCGGGTACGCCGGGCACGCCGGATCCGGTTCTGGTCAGTGCCTCGACCGTCGGCAGGGCGGACGGGCCGCCGCCCGCAAGTCCCGCGACGGGGTTGCCGGTCGCGGCCGTCCAGCCCGCGGGCACCGACATCGCCCCGATTCTTCCGGCGCGGGCCAGGACTACGTGGACGTTCCGCCCAGCCGATCCGGCCCCGCTGAGCGCAGGCAGTGTGGGCGCCGCGGCAGGGGCCGCCGCGAGGCTGGGCAAGATTCCCAAGTTCTTGTCAGCCTGAATGATTCCGGCGGGAAACCCCTCCGTATTGAAGAGAGCCCTGAACGCGGTCTGGACACCCTGGATGGCGTCGAGGACCACAAAGGATCCCGCAGTCGGGCCCGGCGCTGCGGACGCCACCGCCTGGGATTCCGAGTTCGCGGCGCTTGCCGTGGCCTGTGCGACGGCGTCCTGCTGGGCCGCGATGCCGGCCCCGTTGGTGGCCGGCCGTGGGGGGTGGAAAAGCGAGAACTGTGTCGCGGCAGCCGAACTCGCCGAGTAGGTGTACATCGCGGACGCGTCCTGAGCCCAGTACTCGGCGTACTGCGCTTCGGCGGCCGCGATCGCGGCGGTGTTCTGGCCGAAGAAGTTTGTCGCGATCAGCAGCGCCAACTGGCTGCGGTTGGCGGCGATCGCCGGCGGGGGCACCGTCATGGCATGCGCCAGCTCGTAAGCCGCCGCGGCCACCCGAGCCTGCATCGCCGCCTGCCGTGCGCGCTCGGCGGTGGTATGCAACCACGCCACGTACGGCGCTGCGCTGGTCGCCATCGCCTGGGATGCCGGTCCGTGCCAGTGCAGTCCCGTCAGCGCCGACAGCACCGATTCGTAGACCGCGGCCGCGATGCCCAACTCCGCGGACAGCGAGTCCCATCCTCCCGCCGCAGCCAACAGTGGGCCGGACCCCGGCCCGGCATACATCCGGCCGGAGTTCAGCTCTGGCGGGAGAAGGCCGAAATCCATTGTCCTACAGCCCTATGAGCGCGTACAACGAAACTGCATGCGTCGAACGGTTCGTTCTCTGACGGCAGTTGGCGGATTGACCGCATCTCACCCGGCGGCCGGCGGGCGCGGTATCACGTTGAGCCGCATCCCGTAACGCGGCGGCGCACCCACGCCGACGGCTCTCGAGGTGCCGGCGCCCGGCATGCCCGGATAGCCGGGGTACCCGGACGGCATCGGCTCCTCGGTGCCGGGCAGGGTGGTGAACCCGGCGGGTGATAGCGGCGAGATATGGGTGCTCGTCGGCGCGGCCCAGCTGGCGGGCACGGACATCGGCCCGATCGACCCGGCGTGCGAAAGCGTTGCGGTGATGTTGCCCAAGCCCCCGCCCAAGCCAGCTGTCGCGCCGCGAAGTGCGGGCGCCGCGACCGCGGGTGCGAGATTGGCGATGGCCGCCCCGGGCTTGGCCAGGATGCCCAGATTGTTCTCGGCGCCAATGATTCCGGACACGAACTGCTCCATGTTGTAGGGAGCGCTGAAGCCGAGGCCAGTGCCCTGAATCGCGTCAAGGAGCCGGAAGGCGCCGTTGTTGCCCGCGGCCGCCTGCTCGATGGGGGCGGCGGCCGGATTTCCCGGGCTCAACAATGTCTGGCCGGACTGCGGTGAAAGCGACTGATTGACGGCGTTGTTCGCGGCGGCTTTCGTGCCGGCGGCGGCGACGGCGGCATGCTGGCCGCTGACCCCGGACTCCGTGGTGGAATTGTTCGCGCTGGTGAACTTCGGCAGCTGCAACGCCGCCGCCGAGGACACGGCGTAGCCGGACATCGCGGCGGTGTCCTGCGCCCAAAAATCGGCGTATTGCGCCTCAACGGCCGCGATGGCCGCGGTGTTCTGGCCCACGATGTTCGTCGCCACCAGCGAGGCCAGCAGGCTGCGGTTGGCCGCGATCACCGGTGGTGGCACCGTCATCGCGTACGCCTGCTCGTACGCCGCCGCGGCGGTGCGTGCCTGCATGGCCGTCCGTTGTGTCTGCTCGGCGGTCGCTTGCAACCACGCCATGTAGCGGGCGGCCGCGAAGGCCATCGCGTCGGCCGCGGAGCCGCGCCATTGCAGGCCCAGGCTCGAGAGCACCGCCTCGTAAGAGGCGGCGGTCGAGGTCAGCTCGGCCGACACCGCGTCCCAACTTCCCGCGGCGGCCAATAGCGATCCCGGCCCCGGGCCGGTGTACATCCGGGCAGAGTTGATCTCTGGCGGAAGAAAAGCCCAATCCATAGTGTCCATCCCTCAGGTACGTTGTGCGCAAACGTTTTTGGCGTCGGCGCCATGGTGAAATGTCGGCCGCTTCCATGCCGTCCGCGGGCAGGCGCGGCCATTTTGGCGACGAGACGCGGCCGGGCGGAATCGCTCCACGGCCGACTAGCGGGCAGCGTGGCGCTTATCGAGCTGGTGGACCGTGCGCACAGGGCATCGCGAAAAACCTTCGATGTTCGGGCACTTCAAAGGTCGCAGGTGCGGTCGATGCGTGCGGGGTTTTGGCTATTTCGCGGCGCCGACCATGCGGAATTCAGATTGCGTTTGCATGCCGTTAATCTTTCGTTAACCTATGGCCGCGGCTCGTCCGGCGCCCGACCGATAGCGAAAGCCCGTGAACCGCTTGATAACTGGTGGGGCCTACTGGCCGGCGAAGCCTCCTAGGGGCCAATGGCACCTGTTTGGGGACCAATGCCCCTGGGGGAGAGGCGTCCCCGGCCATAACGTCCTGGCCGAGCGACGCGAAGTGGCCCGCCCACAGCTCAGTGGAGGAGATCGTGATGGGCAACAACTACCCCGCTCCCGCAGTCGTCGTAGGAGTGGACGGATCGACCGGGGCGGTGCAGGCGGCCCTGTGGGCGATCGACGAGGCGGTCAGCCGGGACATCCCGATGCGACTGGTCTACGTCATCGACCCGCGGGACGCGTCGACCGCGAGCGCCAGCGAGGCGCGCCTCGCCGCCGCGCGCACGGCGCTGGCCGACGCCCACCGGGCCGTGGAGTCCACCGGCGCGCGGGTGAAGATCGAAACCGACATCCTTTGCGGCAAGCCGCTCACCAGGCTGATGGAGGAGGCCAGGTCGGCGGCCATGATCTGCATCGGTTCCATCGGACTCGACCACGCCCGTCATGGCGGAACATCCGTCGCGAGCGCCCTGGCCGGCTCGGCCCGATGCCCGGTGGCCGTCATCCATCAGCCGGTCCGGCGCTCGGTGGCGCCGAAGGTCAGGAGCGTCCTGGCCGAGGTCGACAACGGCATGGTGCTGCGGCACGCGTTCGAGGAGGCGAGGCTGCGGGGAGCCACGCTGCACGCACTCTGGGTATGCCCTGGCGGGGACGCTCACGACGCGGGCGATGGAATGCGTTCGGCACAAGCGCGATTGAGCCGGCGGCTCGCGCGGTGGACGCGGCTATATCCCGACGTGCGCGCGGAGTCCGCGATCGTGCGCGGCGGTGTGGAGCAGTACCTGGGCGCCAACCCCGAAGCGGGTCAGTTGCTGGTCACCGACTCTCATACCGCCGACGACGTCTGCAACGCGGGGTATTCGGTGCTGGCGATCCGATGCAGCAACTTGTGACGGGGGATATCAGCCGTGGCTGATCCGCAGCAGCTCGGTCAGGTTGGGCAGCTTGACGCGCGGGCGCCCGTGCGGCTCTCCGGCGGCGCGCTCATGACGGTCGATGACCTCCCAGTGCGCGGAGGTGACCAGCTTGGGCTGGCGTGAGGCCAGCCAGCCGGCCAGCTGGTCGGCGTGGTCGTCGGGGAAGTCCGGCAGACCGGTTTCCTTCGCGCGACCCAGATCGGCGATCAGGGTGTCGACGGTGTCCTGGGAGTCCTTCTTGTTGGTGCCGATGACACCGGTCGGCCCCCGCTTGATCCATCCGACGACGTATTCGTTGCGGCTACCCTCCACCCGGCCGGCGGTGTTCGGGATGGTCGCGGTCTGCTCGTCGAACGGCAGCCCTGGCGTCGGCATACCTCGGTAACCGACCGACCGCACCACCAGCTGAACCGGCAGCTCCTCGCGCTCGCCGGTGTCCTTCGCGGACACCCGCCCGCTGTCGTCGCTGACCAACTCGTTGCGGCCGAGCACGATGCTCTCCACTTTGCCGTCGCCTTTGATCTCGATCGGCGACGTCATGAACCGGAACACAATCCGACGATGGCCGGGCCGCGGCGCGCGCGTGGCGTAATCGCGCAACGCCTTGATGTTCAGCTTCGTCGTCTTGTCCGCGGCGGCCTCGTCCTCCTCGGTGATGCCCTCCAGCTGTGCAGGATCGACGATCACGTCGACCCCTCCCAGATCAGCCAGCTCGCGCAACTCCAGGGTGGTGAAGGCGGTCTGCAGCGGCCCGCGCCGCCCGATGATCACCACTTCCTCCACGCCACACGGCCGCAGCGACTCCAGGGCGTGGTCGGCGATGTCGGTGCGTGCGAGCACATCGGGGTCGGTCACCAGGATGCGGGCGACGTCGAGGGCGACATTGCCGTTGCCGACGACGACGGCCCGGGCGCCCGACAGGTCCGGGCCGGGCTCTTGGAAGTGGGGGTGCGCGTTGTACCAACCCACGAATTCCACCGCGGCCATGCTGCCGGGCAGGTCCTCGCCCGGAATCTTCAACGATCGGTCGGATTGCGCGCCGATGGCGTAGATCACCGCGTCGTAGCGTTCGGACAGCTCGTCGGGCTGCACGTGCTCGCCGACCACCACGTTGCCGAAAAATCTGAAGCGGGGATCTTCGGCGGTCTTCTCGAATTGCCTGCTGATCGACTTGATCTTCGGGTGGTCGGGCGCGACGCCGGAGCGCACCAGCCCCCACGGGGTCGGCAGCATCTCGAGCATGTCGACGGCTACCTCGATGTCTTCGGCCGCATCGGCCGCTTTGAGCAGGGAGGACGCGGCAAAGAACCCGGACGGTCCGGAGCCGACGATGGCAACGTGGTATGGGCGCATACTCGACCTTCTATTCGTGCCCGGTTAGCGCGCGAGGGGCTGTCGGCGCGCGGCGCGGGGTACACATGATCGTGACTCGATGCTAAACGCATGACCGCTGGTCGTGGCCCGAGCACTCGCCGGGAGCCGGGGCGCTTGGAGCTTCCCGGTAACGTTGTCCGCTGTGGAACCCGACCGTCAAGCCGACATCGCCGCCCTTGACTCCACCCTGACCACGGTGGAGCGGGTGCTTGATGTGGATGGTCTGCGCAGCCGCATCGAGAAGCTCGAACACGAGGCGTCCGATCCTCAATTGTGGGACGACCAGGCCAACGCTCAGCGGGTGACCAGCGAGTTGTCCCACGCGCAGGGGGAGCTGCGCCGCATCGAGGAGCTGCGCGGGCGCCTCGACGATCTGCCGGTGCTCTACGAGCTGGCGGCCGAAGAGGAAGGCGCCGCCAGCAAGACAGAAGCTCTCGCCGAGGCGGATGCCGAGCTGAAGGCGTTGCGGGCCGATATAGAAGCCACCGAGGTGCGCACGCTGCTCTCGGGTGAGTACGACGAGCGGGAGGCGCTGGTCACCATCCGGTCGGGCGCCGGCGGCGTGGACGCGGCCGACTGGGCCGAGATGCTGATGCGGATGTACATCCGGTGGGCCGAGCAGCACAAGTACCCCGTCGAAGTGTTCGACACTTCCTACGCCGAGGAGGCGGGCATCAAGAGCGCGACGTTCGCCGTGCACGCCCCGTTCGCCTACGGCACGTTGTCCGTCGAGCAGGGCACCCATCGGTTGGTGCGGATCAGCCCGTTCGACAACCAAAATCGACGCCAGACTTCGTTCGCCGAAGTCGAGGTCCTTCCCGTGGTGGACACCACGGACCACATCGATATTCCGGAAGGCGATGTGCGCGTTGACGTTTACCGCTCCAGCGGGCCGGGCGGTCAATCGGTGAACACCACCGACTCGGCCGTTCGTTTAACCCACATCCCAACGGGTATCGTCGTAACTTGCCAGAACGAAAAATCGCAGCTGCAGAACAAGATCTCGGCGATGCGCGTGCTTCAAGCAAAGTTGTTGGAGCGTAAGCGTTCCGAGGAGCGCGCGGAGCTGGACGCGTTGAAGGGCGAAGGCGGCAGTTCGTGGGGCAACCAGATGCGCTCCTACGTACTGCACCCGTACCAAATGGTCAAGGATCTGCGGACCGAGTACGAGGTCGGCAATCCGGCGGCGGTCCTGGACGGGGACATCGACGGGTTCCTGGAAGCGGGAATCCGGTGGCGCAACCGAAAAGATGACGACTAACACAACTCTTGTTGCCTCGACCGCCTCGTTGAAGGCGCTGGGCTGGCACGAATTTTGGCGCGGCCAAATCGGCCAGTGGATCATCACCCGCGGTCTGCGGATCGTGATGGTGCTGATCATTGCGGTGCTGGCGGCCCGGTTCGTCAACTGGGTGGCGCAACAGGTCACCCGTCAGCTCAATCTGGGATTCGCCGAAAGCGACGCGCTGGTCCGCTCGGAAGCCACCAAGCACCGCCAGGCGATGGCCTCGGTGATCTCCTGGGTGTCGGTGGTCCTCATCAGCATCTGGGTGATGATGCAGATCGCCGACGTGCTGCAGTTCTCGGTCGGGGGATTGGTGGCGCCGGCCACCGTGGTCGGCGCCGCGCTGGGTTTCGGCGCCCAGCAGCTGGTCAGGGACCTGTTGTCCGGTTTCTTCATCCTGGCGGAGCGGCAGTACGGCTTCGGAGACCTCGTCACCCTCACCGTCGTTTCGTCCACGGAAGCCAGCGGCACCGTCGAGAACGTGACGCTGCGAGTGACCCGGTTGCGCTCGCCGGACGGCGAGGTGCTGACCATCCCCAACGGGCAGATAGTCAAGGTGGTCAACCTGTCCAAGGACTGGGCTCGCGCGGTGGTGGATATCCCGGTGTCCACCAGCGCCGACCTGAACCGGGTCAACGAGGTCTTGCACCAGGAATGCGAACGCGCGATGGACAACCCGGTGTTGGGCGAGTTGCTGTTGGATGCGCCGACCGTGATGGGCGTGGAGAGCATCGGAGTCGACACCGTCACCCTGCGTCTCGTGGCCCGCACCCTGCCCGGCAAGCAGTTCGAGGCCGGCCGTCAGCTCCGTGTCCTGGTCATTCGGGCACTGGCCCGCGTCGGCATCATGACAGCGGCGGACGCGACGGTGGGCCTGGTGGAAGACCCGTCCGTCCCGGCGGCCCAGGCCGCCGAAGCGCGGGCCGACGACGACGTCCAAGGTGCGGTGCAGAAGCGTTGAAATTCACCCTGAACATCTTGGAGAAGCGCAGCGAAGACTCGGATGCGGATCATCGCTGGCCGAAATACATGTTCGGCGGGCGGGTTCGCACCTCGACCCTGGTGCTGATCATCGCCTTCTTCGTCGTGTGGTGGGTCTACGACACCTACCGCCCGGAACCAGCGCCCAAGCCACCGGCACAGCAGGTGGTGCCGCCTGGCTTCGTCCCCGACCCGAACTACACCTGGGTGCCGCGCAGTCGCGTGCAACAGCCGCCGCCGACCGTCACCTACACGCCGACCCCGACCACCACGCCTCCACCGCCCGTGACGACGACCACCACCACGCCGCCACCGCCGTTCCCGCAGCTGCCGTGCCTGCTGCCGCCGCCCTTCTGCCCACCCAGCACGAGCACGCCCACGTCGCCGCCTCAGCTACCGCAGCCGGGGCCCGGCCCGGCGCCCAGTTCGCCACCGCCGGCCAGTTGACTTGGCTTGCCAGCGAAATTCACGGCTACACTGGCGTGCCGTGATGATCACCCTTGACCATGTCAGCAAGAAGTACAAAGCGTCGGCCCGTCCGGCGTTAGAGGACGTCAACGTCAAAATCGACAAGGGTGAGTTCGTCTTCCTGATCGGCCCGTCGGGTTCCGGTAAGTCGACGTTCATGCGGCTGCTGCTCGGCGAGGAGAACCCCACCACCGGCGACATCCGGGTGTCGAAGTTCCACGTGAACAAGCTGCGCGGTCGTCACATTCCGAAGCTGCGCCAGGTGATCGGAACCGTGTTCCAGGACTTCCGCCTGTTGCAGCAGAAGACCGTCTACGAGAACGTCGCCTTCGCCCTGGAAGTGATCGGTCGACGGGCCGACGCGATCAACCGGGTGGTGCCCGAGGTGCTCGAAACGGTCGGCCTGTCCGGCAAAGCGAACCGGCTGCCCCACGAGTTGTCCGGTGGCGAACAGCAACGCGTGGCGATCGCGCGTGCGTACGTCAACCGGCCCCTGGTTCTGCTGGCCGACGAGCCGACTGGCAATCTCGACCCAGACACCAGTAAGGACATCATGGATTTGTTGGAGCGGATCAACCGCACGGGGACGACGGTGCTGATGGCGACGCACGACCACCACATCGTCGACTCGATGCGTCAGCGCGTCGTGGAGTTGTCTCTGGGGCGGCTGGTTCGCGACGAGCAGAGCGGCATCTATGGGATGGACCGCTAAGTGCGCTTTGGCTTCCTGTTCAACGAGGTCCTGACCGGGCTTCGTCGCAACGTCACTATGACGGCGGCGATGATCCTCACCACGGCAATCTCGATCGGCCTGTTCGGTGGTGGTCTGCTGGTGGTGCGGTTGGCCGACAACTCGCGGGAGATCTATCTCGACCGCGTGGAGACGCAGGTGTTCCTCACCGACGACATCTCCGCCAACGACGCGACGTGCGGGTCCGGCCCGTGTAAAGCGCTGCGGGACAAGATCGATGCGCGGCAAGACGTCAAATCGGTGCGTTTCGTCAACCGGCAGGACGCTTACAACGACGCGATCAAGAAGTTCCCGGAGTTCAAGGACGTGGCGGGCAAGGAGTCGTTTCCCGCGTCGTTCATCGTCAAGCTGAACAACCCCGAACAGCACGCGGAGTTCGACGCCGCGATGCAGGGTCAGCCCGGGGTGCGCAGCATCCTCAACGAAAAGGATTTGATAGACCGGCTGTTCGCCGTCCTGGACGGTTTGCGCGACGCCGCGTTCGCCGTCGCCCTGGTGCAGGCCGTCGGGGCGATCCTGTTGATTGCCAACATGGTCCAAGTGGCCGCGCACACGCGACGCACGGAGATCCAGATCATGCGGTTGGTCGGCGCCAGCCGCTGGTACACCCAGCTGCCGTTCCTGGTGGAGGCCATGCTGGCCGCGGCCATTGGTGTCGCCATCGCGATCGTCGGCCTGGTTCTGGTGCGAGCCTGGTTCCTGGACAACGCGCTGAGCCAGTTCTACCAAGCGCATTTGATCGCCAAGGTGGACTACGCCGACATCCTCTACATCTCGCCGTGGTTGTTCCTGCTCGGCGTGTCGATCGCCGGCCTGACTTCCTACGCCACGCTGCGTCTCTACATCCGGCGGTAGCTGTGGCGAAGGATCCCGGCCGGGCCAAGGGAGCGGGCGGCAAGCGTGGCAGCAAACAGGTTATTGCCACCAATCGCAAAGCGCGGCACAACTATTCGATCCTCGAAGAGTTCGAGGCCGGGGTTGCTTTACAGGGCACCGAGGTGAAGAGCCTGCGCGAGGGTCACGCGTCTCTGGCCGACGCGTTCGCAACCGTCGACGACG
Organism: Mycobacterium paraffinicum; assembly: GCF_001907675.1. Taxonomy (GTDB): domain Bacteria; phylum Actinomycetota; class Actinomycetes; order Mycobacteriales; family Mycobacteriaceae; genus Mycobacterium; species Mycobacterium paraffinicum_A. The sequence goes on along the minus strand of NZ_MPNT01000003.1, from coordinate 223,405 downwards.
GCGAAGTGTGGCTGCGCAACTTGTACATTCCCGAGTATCAGCACGGTAGCTGGACCAACCATGCGCCACGTCGCAACCGAAAGTTGTTGTTGCATAGGCAACAAATCGATCGTCTGGTCGGGAAGATACGAGATGGTAACCTCGCCCTCGTGCCGATGTCTCTGTATTTCTCCGAAGGAAAGGTCAAGGTCGAGCTCGCGTTAGCGCGCGGCAAGCGGGCGCACGACAAACGTCAGGACATGGCCCGCCGCGATGCCCAGCGCGAAGTGGTCCGTGAATTGGGTCGCCGAGCCAAGGGCATGAACTGATCGGGGCCGCTTACGCCCAGCTGTCGGCCGTTACCTACGGCGTCAGCGATTTCGTGGGCGGTGTAGCCGCTCGACGGGTAGCCGCGCTGCGCGTGATGCTGGTGGTCTATCCGATCGAGACAATCTTGCTCGGCGGGTTGGCCCTCGCCGTGGGCGGGCCGATCTCGCGCGGGGCCGTCTTCTGGGGCTGTCTCTACGGCGTCGGAATGGCGGTCGGCATGTGGGCGTTCTTCGCCGCGCTGGGCGCCGGGCCGATCTCGGTCGTCTCACCGCTGGCCGCGGTGCTCAACGCGGCCGTGCCGGTGGCGGTCGGAGTGGCGCTGGGGGAGCGGCCGGGGCCGGGCGCGTCGGTGGGCGTCGTGCTGGCGCTGATCGCGGTCATGCTGGTGAGCCGGGAAGCCACCGCTCAAGGCGTGACGCCGTATCGATTCACCCCGAAGGTGGCGTGGCTCACGTTGTTGGCCGGGTCGGCGATGGGACTGAACCTGGTGTTTCTGCACCAAGCCCCACACGCGTGCAAGCTGTGGCCGCTGGTGTTCGCGCGGCTCGCGGCCACCGTGGTGATCTTCGTGATGGCCGCGGCCAGCGACAATCTGCGGGTGCCGCGCGGGAAGCCGTTGAAGCTGGCGTTGGCCGTCGCCGTGCTGGATATCTGCGCCAACGTGACCATGCTGCTGGCCCTGCACACCTGGTTGCTCTCGCTGGCCAGCATCTTGATCTCGCTCTACCCGGCGGCCACGGTCGTGCTGGCGATGGTCGTGCTGCGCGAGCGGCTGACGCGTTGGCAGGGGTTCGGCATGGTGATGGCCATGGGCTCCGTGGCCATGATCGCCGCCAGCTGACGGCTGCGCCCCCTTAGTATTGGGCTGCCAGCACGCATACGCGGGGAGATCACGGTGGGGGCATCCGAAACCGAGGACCCGGTCATCCGGGAGTTGTCGGGCGCGGTGGAACGCAGCCCCGACGTGATCGAGTTGCGGCTGCACCTCGCCGGTCTGCTGGCGGACAAAGGGCGGTACGCCGAGGCGCTGACTCACTGCAGTACGGCATTGACCCAGGAACCGGGCAACGCCCAGGCGCTGAGCCTGCTACAGCGGTGCAGTGCGGCGTTGGGGGCGCCGCCGTCGGAGGGCTCGGCCCCGGCCGACGAGCGGCCACCCGACAAAGGGGGGTTCGACTGGTCGAGCGCCGAACGGGAAGTCGCCGACATCATCGAGCCGGCGTTCGTCGACCGACCCCCCGACGCCGTCAACGAAGACGACTTCGACGTCGTGCAGCGCGTCCGCGTCGGGCTGGACGATGTCGCCGGCATGGACGACGTCAAACGCCAGCTGGACCTTTCGCTGCTCGGCCCGATCCGAAACCCCGAGCTGATGAAGGCGTACAAGGTGACCGCGCGCGGCGGGCTGCTGCTCTACGGCCCGCCGGGTTGCGGCAAGACGTTCATCGCCAAAGCCGTTTCGGGCGAACTCGGCGCGAACTTCTACCAGGTGGGTATCGCCGACGTTCTGCACCACTGGTTCGGCGACAGCGAACGCAGCATCCGCGCCGTCTTCGACACCGCCCGGCGCAACGCGCCCTGCGTGCTGTTCTTCGACGAGGTGGACGCGTTGGGGCACCGGCGTTCCGCCTTGAGCGGTAGCTCGGGGATGCGCCCCGTGGTGAACACGCTGCTGGAGGAGATGGACTCGGCGGGCTCGGCCAACGACGGGGTGTACGTCCTGGGTGCCACGAACGCGCCCTGGGATGTCGACCCGGCGCTGAGGCGCCCGGGCCGATTCGACCGGATGATCTTCGTCGGCCTGCCCGACGTCGGGGCCAGAGCCGGCATCGTGCGATCGCACCTGCAGGATCGGCCCATTTCCGGTATCGATCTCAAGACGATCGCCAACCGCACCGAGAGCTTCTCCGGCGCTGACCTGGCCTATGTGTGCGAGATCGCGACGCAGCTGGCGATGGCGGATTCGATGCGCAGCGGCCAGGTGCGGCCGGTGCTGATGGCCGATATCGACAACGCCCTCGCCCAGATTCGGCCCAGCACCGGGCCGTGGTTCGAGACGGCGCGCAATGTCGTCGAATTCGCCAACGGTGACGGCACTTACGACGAGTTGGCGAAGTACTTGCGCCGCAGGAAATTTCGGTAGTCGCCAGTGACCTCGGAGCCCGGCCTCGGCAGCATCGACCAGGTCGTCGCCCTCGCCGATGCATACTTCGACGCCGGCAAATACGAAAGCGCGCGGGAGGTCGTGGGCCGGTCGCTGGGAAACCACCCCGATGACCCTGTCTTGCTGGCCAATTATGCGCGCGCCGAACTCGCGCTCGGCAACCACTGGCAGGCGGCTCGTAGCGCCTACGCGTCCCTGGCCGGCGCGCCCGAAGACGAATTCGCCATGCGGTTGTATGCGTCGTCGCTATATAACCTCGCACGCGAGCGCGACGCCCTGTGGATGGCCTGGCGGACGGTCACGACTCACCCTAATAGGCCTGAGCCCCTTCGGCTGTACGCACGCTTGCTGCACAAATCGAGGCAATCGCGTTCGGCGCTAACCGTGATAGACATGGCGTTGCGACTGGATCCGCAAAGCGTCGATGCCCTCATTCTGCGCGGTTCGATCCTGCGGGACCTCAAGCGCGGGGCCGAATCCCACGCGTCGTTTCGGGCGGCGTTGGAGCTGGATCCCGACAATGCCGACGCACTCAACGAACTGGCCATCCACCGGTTGCAGCGTCTCAAAATCGGTCGCGCCCTGAAGGGCTTCCTCGGCGCCGCACGGAGCAACCCGGCGTACGGGCACGTCATGCGCAGAAACATCGGCGTGGTGCTGCAACGGCTGTTCATCGCCGTGACTATCGGCGCCGGGATTCTGGGTGTGCTTCTGGCTTGCGCCGCCGGGGTGAACGACGCGCGCCACTCGGCCGCGGTGCTACGAGTGCTCGTCGGAATACTGACCGTCGGATTGATTGCCGTGTTGCACTGGTTGTTGCGTACGTTGCCCCGGCACGTAATTTTCTCCGTTTTGCGCGAGCAACCCTTCACCACGCTCCGCATCGCTCACGCATCGCTGGCGGTCGTTGCCGGCGGCTGGGTCGCCGTTTACCCCGGGCCACCGGTCATGGTGGTTGTTGGCGGATTGCTGGCCGTCAGCGCCCTGATCATTATTCGGATCGGACTCTTCATCGGGAAATGATCGGCCTACTATCCGACCATGGCCGATCGCCCTGTCACCAAGCTCGATAAGTCCGAAGTTCTCGCCGGTCTCTTCGCGGTATGGGACGACATCGCCGCCCTGCTGGACGGGGTGCCGGAAGCGGAGTGGGAGGCGGCCAGCCCGCTGCCCGGCTGGGACGTCAAGGCGTTGGTGGCCCACATGATCGGTACCGAGTCGTTCCTCGCCGGCGTCCCCGCGCCGCAACCCGACATCGACGTCTCGACGCTCGAGCATGTCCGCAACGACATCGGCGCGCTGAACGAGTGCTGGGTGCGATACCTGAGCGCGGAAGCGGGCGGGGGCGTGCTCAAGCGGTTCAAGGGCATCACCGACGACCGGCGCGCGGCGCTGACCGGTATGTCCGCCGAGGACTGGGACGCCGTGACCGTGACGCCGGTGGGCCCGGAGAGCTACGGGCGGTTCATGCGCGTGCGCGTGTTCGACTGCTGGATGCACGAGCAGGACATTCGCGAGGCGCTGCGGTGGCCGTCGTCCGATGACCAGCTCGCCGGCCCCGCGGCCGAACTGTCCCTGGACGAGATCGCCGCCACGATGGGTTACGTGGTGGGCAAGCGGGCCAAGGCGCCCGAGGGCTCCCGGGTGCTGTTCGAGCTGACCGGACCGCTTTCCCGCGACATCCGCATCAGCGTCGATGGCCGGGCCCAGTTGGTCGACGACTTCGGCGGCCGGGAGCCGACGGTGACGATCCGGCTGGACGGCCTGCAGTTCACCCGGCTGACCGGCGGGAGGCCCATGTGCCGCGCACGGTCGCAATCCGTCGACCTCGGCGGTGACAAGGACGTGGCGGCCCAGGTCGTCGAGCACCTGAACTTCGTGATCTGACGGCGGCCCGGACCGGGAAGATAAGTTTGTTGCCGCGCGTTGAACGCGGCGTACCATTGATTGTCCTGCCGAAAATCGGTGGGGATGCGAGGGGCTGAACGGTTTCGACTTCGCGCATCGAATCAAGGGAAGCGTGCCGGTGCAGGCAAGAGACCACCGTAAGCGTCGTTGCAACCATATAAGCGCCGATTCACATCAGCGCGACTACGCTCTCGCTGCCTAAGCGACAGCTAGTCCGTCAGACCGGGAAAGCCCTCGACCCGGAGCCTGGCGTCAGCTAGAGGGATCAACCGGTGAGTTCGGTCGCGGGACTCATCGGGACACCAACAGCGACTGGGATCGTCATCCTGGCTGGTTCGCGTGACCAGGAGATCCGAGTAGAGGCATAGCGAACTGCGCACGGAGAAGCCTTGAGGGAATGCCGTAGGACCCGGGTTCGATTCCCGGCAGCTCCACTGGAAACTGGCTGGTCAGAGCCGTCAAGGGTCTGGCCAGTCTTCTTTTCAGCAACATCGATCGCCTGAGCTCACCCTGGGGCGCCATTCGGCGCGGCAACACGCGGGGGTGGAGCACCTACGTGCACGACACTGACGCCGGCTGCGGAAAAAGTGTCCCCTGGGACCCGCCCCGTTGCTCCCAACTGTGAGAGCTGCCGACCGGGCGGCGACCACACCAAGGGCAACCACCATGAGCTTTCATCGTCGGACCGGCGCGCCCGGGCCACATGCTACGCGCGCCGTGACCGCACATCCGATTTCCGGTCTGCTCGGTGCGGCTGTCGTTGCATCTTGGGCGCTACTGACCGCTGCCTCGTCCCTGCCATCCGCTACTGCGGCTCCCTGCTCCGACGTCGACGTGGTGTTCGCCCGGGGCACATCCGAGCCTCCTGGCGTCGGGGGGGTCGGACAGTCTTTCGTTGATTCCCTGCGTTCGCAGGTAGGACGGAGGACTGTCAGCGTATATCCGGTCAACTACCCTGCCACCAACAATTTCCGTGGTTCCATCGCCGCCGGTGCCAACGACGCGAGCGCTCATGCCGAGTCCATGGCGGCAAACTGTCCCAACACCAGGATGGTCCTCGGTGGGTACTCCCAGGGTGCTGCCGTGGTCGACGTAATCACCACGCAGATGCCACCCGGGGTCGCCGATCATGTCGCCGCCGTCGCTGTCTTCGGAAATCCGTCGGCATCGGGCACGTTCGCGCGGGCAATGGCACCCGGCGCGCTTCCCACCATTGGGCCGCTTTACGTCGCGAAAACAATCGACATGTGTATGCCCGGGGATCCGATTTGCACGCGCGGTGTGAGCATGGCGCCACATGGTCAGTACATCCAATCGGGAATGACAAATCAGGCAGCGACATTCGCCGCGGGCCGCTTGTAGAGCCGAATCGGTCGTCTCCGCCGATGCGCTCCGGTGAACCATCGGCACGTCGCGCAGTTAGCGGACAGGAGGATCCCGGGCCGAGGGGGCGGCGCCGGTTACGCGGTCAGATCCACCCGCAGCGCCAGGTGCTCATCGAGTATCCGACGCAGGGCGGCGTCCATCGGATGTGCGGACGCGAGGTCGCGGCCCAACCGGCTGTCCACCGCGGCAACCGCGCCCTCATGCAGTTCGGCGGTGTCGACCTGGTCGACGAACGGGTCGAACAATGCGCGCGGGGTGGCCAGGTAATACAGCGCCCGGCGCGACTCGTTCAACCCCGCTGCATACATGAGCCCGTGTTGGGTGATCACGAAGAGTTCCGAGGTGATCATGGCGTTCTGGGTTTCGGCTTTGGCCCATGCCGTTGCGGCGCACCGGGTCTGTGCCAATCTGTCGGGAACGTCGTCAGACAGGGTGAATAACCTTTCGACGAGTGCTCCACCCCTTCCCGGATGTGCGTCGATGGCGAGTCTGAAGAACCGCTGGAAGATCTCGCCGAAGAAGTCGTGCAGTTGCTCGGTCATCGCAGCTCCCAGGTTTTGGACCGATACCTCAATTGTGCGCCCGTACCGTCAGGTGAGCACCCGCGAATTTGTGTCTGCAGAGCAGATCGCCCAGCGCTCCGCACACGTCCATATATATCGGTGGGCACACCGGTTACCTTGGCCGAGAGAACCGGCGCGAACCTCCGCACAGCAGAACGAGGTTGTGGCGTTCGAATCGACTTCGGGGATCCAACGTCACACGGCCGGCGGCGCTCCGGCTGACCGAATCGCCCGGTCCGAGCGCCGAACGTGGTGTTGACGGGGTAGGAGAGAGGTCGGCGATTGTCATCAAGGCGTCAGGGCGCCGTGGTGTGAGGGCGACGCGAGCGGCCAGAGCGGCGGGAGGGCCCGCTTGCTGCGGAGCCGCGGACTCCCTCGGCGAAGATTCGAGCCCCAAGGTCGATCTGAGCACGAATCTCAGCCTCGGTTGTACCGAACCACCGCGGGCCGACAGTCGTGGTGAAGATGGTGAAGTTGGCGAGCAGCTCAGCCACGGTAACGGGATCTACGTGGGGCGTGACTTGGCCGAGATCTTGATAATGAGCGATGCCGTCGGCGATCACCCGCACACGTCGCTCGTGATTCGGACGCATGATCCGCACGGAGAAGGCGGGGTCGGATAGCGCGCGCCCGGCTATGTCCCAACCTGGCACCGTGTCACCGCGCGGTTTTACCAACAACCGCGCAAGAAATAGTTGCCTCACGAAATCGACAAACCTGTCGGGCAAAGACTCCATGACTTTGTCCTCGGCTTCGGTAACTCCCTCGGCTATCTGACGCGATACGACCTGCTCGAAGATGCCCTGCTTGTCGCCGAAATAGTGAAAAAGCATCGATTCTGAACAGCCGGCGCGCCGCGCTATCTCTTTCGTCACCGCCGCATCAAACCCTTGTTCGGCGAACACTTCAGTGGCCGCCTCTAGTAGGGCGCGCTGCTTGCCGTCCTTGTCTCGGACTCGCTTCGCACTACCGGTCATGGGGACACCGTAACGCCCCGGCACACTTCATCATTGACATCAGGCTCCCGAGGGCCGCTGCCGCGCGCCGCTATCAAGTGATACTTGACAACACTGTGCGCAACGCCGTTAAATGCGTCCACGATGAAGATGAACGCCGCGGTCTTATGGGACGTGCACCAGGAGTGGAGCGTCGAAGAGGTGGAGCTCGACGGCCCCAAAGAGGGCGAAGTGCTCGTCTCCTTCGAAGCGACGGGCCTGTGTCACTCCGATCATCACGTTCGCGAGGGCGACCTTCCTCTCGCACTGCCGCTGGTCGGCGGGCATGAGGGCGCCGGCATCGTCCAGGAGGTCGGACCAGGGGTGCGCAACCTGAAGGTCGGCGATCATGTGGTGGGCTTGTTCTTGCCGGCGTGTGGGCGATGCCGTTGGTGCTCGAGCGGCCATCAGAATCTGTGCGATCTCGGCGCCCAGATGGCGACCGGTGAGCAACTGGACGGCGGCTTCCGCCGGCACGCCAAGGGCCGCGACATCGGTGCGCTGGCCTGGCTCGGCGCCTTTGCGCAATACGGCACAGTGCCGGAGGCATCGGTGGTCAAGATCGACGAGGACCTCCCGCTGAGTCGGGCCTGCCTTGTCGGTTGCGGCGTGACCACCGGCTGGGGCTCGGCCGTGAACACGGCGGGAGTCAAACCGGGCGACACCGTCGTGGTGATTGGGTGCGGCGGCATCGGCAGTGGGGCGATCCAGGGCGCGCGGCTGGCCGGAGCCGAGAAGATCATCGCCGTTGACATCGTAGAAGGCAAGCGGGACATGGTGTCTCAGTTCGGGGCCACCCACTTCGCGACGTCGACGGAGGAGGCGACGGCCTTGGTGGCGGATCTGACCCGCGGCGTGATGGCCGACTCCGCGATTGTGACGGTCGGACTGGTGGAAGCCCCGATGATCGTCGACGCTCTCAACATCGTCAGCAAGAACGGCGCCGTCGTGATCACCGCGCTGGGATCGATGCTCGACATGACGGCGACACTGCCGATGTCGATGGTCGCGATGGTCACGCTGTTCCAGAAGCGAGTGCTGGGAAGCCTTTACGGGGAGGCCAACCCGCGCTCCGACATTCCGCGACTGCTGAGCCTGTACCGCGAGGGGAAGCTGTTGCTGGACGAAACGGTCACCACCGAATACAAACTCGCCGACATCAACGACGCCTACGACGACATGCTCGCGGGCCGGAACATTCGTGGCGTGATCATTCACGAACACTGACGGCTCCGCACGCGAAAAGCTAGGTCAGCGTGACTCGCGGCCCCGGTGTGAACGCCACTGGAATCTTCCGGAACCCCCGAGTCACTGAGTTGCCGTGAAAGACCGACTCAGTATCCGAAGCCGTGTAATCGGGCATGCGGGCCAGCGCCTGCTCCACGCCGATACGAAACTCCAGGCGCGCCAGGTTCGACCCTAGACAGCGGTGGACACCGGCTCCAAAGCCGAGATGACGATTGGCCTCGCGGTCGAGGATGCACTTGTCGGGATCCGGGAATTCGCGACTGTCACGGTTGCCCGACGCGTAGTTGACCACCACCGATTCGCCCGGGCAGAACTTCTGCCCGCCAAGCTCGACATCCTTGGTCACCGTCCGTGGGATGCCGTGAATAGATCCGGCGAAGCGGATGAACTCCTCGACGGCAGTCGGCATGAGCTCAGGCTCGCGGATCAGTCGGTCACGTTCCGCGGGATGTGTTCCGAGATAGTGCAACGCAAACGACATTGCGCTGGCAGTGGTTTCCAGGCCGGCTTGAACCAGCAGCATGGCATTCGACACGACACTTTCGAATTCGAGCTTGACGCCGTCAATCTCGGCTGACAGCAGAACGTCGATCAGGTCATCTTTAGGACCCTGCTTCATCCGCGTGGCGACCGCGTTGGTGATGTGTGCATATAGACCACCCCACGCGGTCATGCGGATCTCTTCGGTGGACCCGTTGAGTGCAGTGTCCGTCAATTCGATGCACAGGAGGACATCACCGACCGGCATGCCGAGCACGTACTTGAAGAACACGATGCCGGGCTGCTGCCACGCGACCACTGCCAGATCACCGCGACCGTCCTCGATGAACTCATTGATCAATGCGTCTGTCTCGGCGCGGATCTGGGGTTGCAGCTGCTTCATTCGCCCCGGGGAGAAGTAGGGGTTGAGCACCTTTCGTAACTGCTGCTGTCGGGGTGGGTCGAGCACGATCACCACGTCCCCGGGAAGTTGCTGGGCACCATCCCCGGTGGGATTGCTGGAGAAGCTTTCCCAATCCCGCAGAACCTCGTAGCACTCGTTATAGCGCAGTGCGACCCAGGCGCCCTTCTCGTTTGGGCTAAGGAACGGGAAGTCGGTGTGCGCGAAGGCTGCTTTGTCGCGCATGTGCGCATACACCTCGTACAAAAACTCCGGATCGTTGAAATCCTCGTGGCGAAGATCGAAGTTCTCGGCGTGGTCCTCGAGCGACTTGGGCACTGGGGCGTCGTCCTTCTCTTGTTGACCACAACGTCGATGTCGTGGCGTCGATACGCGGGCTTCTTGCAGCGGGTGGGCGTCGACCCAGTGATGCGTGGAGAGCCGTGTTTTCGCACGATAGATGGCGTGAAAAGGGTAGTCAAGTGGCACTCGATAAGCTCGGCGTCAGTTATCAAGTGTTACTTGACAAGGCTGGTGGTCGCTCATAGTGTCCGAAGAGGTTGGTACTAGCAGCGGATTTGCACGCGGTGGCCCGTTACCCCGACGCGCGGCCGGGCAACCGACCGCACAACGGCCCTAGGGAGTATCCGTGGAACAAGATCTGCAGTGGCTCATCTCCGTTGACGATCACATCATCGAGCCGCCGAACGTCTGGGTTGACCGCGCATCCGCTGCCGACCGAGATCGAGTGCCGCACGTGGAACGCATCGACGGTGTCGATACCTGGGTCTACGAGAGACACCGCGCCACCGTCATGGGCATCCTGGTGGCCGCCCATCAGCAGCCCGACGACTACTCCCCGCTGCCCGTCAATTACGACGAACTGCCGAAGGTTTACTACGACCCCAAGGCCCGAATCCCGGACATGGACGAGGATCACGTCATTGCCGGGTTGAACTTCCCGTTCTTTCCACGCTTTTGCGGACAGGTATTTTCGCAGGTTCAGGACCGCGAACTTGGTCTGAAGTGCCTCACGGCATATAACGACTACATCATCGACGAGTGGTGCGGGGCGGCGCCGGGTCGCTACATTCCGATGATCATCGTGCCGCTGTGGGACGCCGCACTGGCAGTCGCCGAAGTGCTTCGGTGCGCAGGCAAGGGTGCGAAGGCGATCGCGTTTTCGGAAAATGTTCACGCGCTTGGCTTCCCGTCGATCCACTCGGGGGAGTGGGACGGATTCTTCGCGGCGGCGAACGAAACGAAGATGCCGCTGTGCACGCACATCGGGTCGTCGTCGGTCAGCCCGAACACATCACCGGACGCGCCATTCGGAGTGCAGTCGGTCAACATCGGCCTCAACCTCGCCCACTCGACAACAGACTGGCTGTTCTCGGGAAAGCTACAGAAGTTCCCCGACCTCAAGATCGTTCTCGCCGAGGGTGGCATTGGGTGGATTCCGTACCTGCTCGAGCGCGCTGAGCACGTCGCCGCCGAATATCGCTACCTACGAGCCAATAACTGGACAGTGGATCCGGCAACCATGCGCATGAGCGCAATCGCGACGGACCCGACGATCTTCCCGGAGTCGCCTCGGCAGTTGTTCCGCGATCACATCTACGGCTGCTTCATCGAGGACGAATTCGGTGCTGCCAACCTCGATTACATCGGCGTCGAAAACGTGATGATCGAAACAGATTACCCGCATACCGACAGCCTGTGGCCGCGCTCGCTGGAGGCCGCGCTCAAGAGCCTCGAGGGTCGATCGGACGCGGATAAGTACAAGGTGCTGCAAGGCAATGCCCGCCGCGTCTTCAACTTCGAGCCCGCTCCGTACCCGATCGCGAACTAGCGACCGAAGGGCAACACCGTGGCAATCCGGCAGTACGAGAATTTCATCGATGGTCGATGGACCAGTGACAACGCCGGGGCACCGATCGATGTAATCGACCCCGCCACTGAGGAAGTGGTCGGCCGCGTGCTTGACGGCGGCGCCAAGCAAGCGGTTATGGCTATCGAAGCTGCGCGCCGGGCCTTCGACGAAGGCCCTTGGCCGTGGATGTCGGTGCGCGAGCGCGCGAGGATACTGAAGCGCTTCAGCGAAATCATGGAGTCGCGCCATGACGAGCTTCGTGAGCTCGTTGTCGCCGAGATCGGCTCCGTCGGCTTCCTTACCGACTTTCTGCAGGTGGGCGGAGCGATCGAAGCATCGCACTACTACAGCGATTTCGTGGAGCACGACGTCACTTGGATTGAGACTCCGGGAGGGCCGAAAGTCTCACCGACCGGGCTCGGCGGAACCGTCGTCGTGCGAGAACCCGTCGGAGTGGTCGGCATGATCACACCGTTCAACTTCCCGTTCTCGATCAACCTGCAAAAGTGCTTGCCGGCGCTTGCCGTCGGTTGCACCGTGGTCTTGAAACCACATCCGTGGACGCCGATGAATGCACTCGAACTCGCCCGCATCGGCGAGGAAGCCGGCATACCGGCGGGTGTCTTCAACGTCGTCGTGGGTGGCGGTGAAGTCGGGGAGGAGTTATCGACGAATCCCCTGGTGGACATGATCGCCTTCACCGGCTCGACGGAAACCGGCAAGCGCATCAGGGAGGTATCGGCGCGGACGATGAAGCGGGCCCAGCTGGAACTGGGCGGCAAGAGCGCTCACATTGTCCTTGACGACGTGACCGAATCCGACGTAGCCGGTATCGGTTTCGGACAAGTGCTCATGCATTCGGGACAAGCGTGCGTCGCGGCGTCGCGCCTGCTGGTGCCGGAGCACCTACTCGATAGCTACATCGACGGCGTTAAGGCCATGGCCCCGAGCCTCACCATCGGTGATCCGCGCGACCCGGCCACCGTGGTGGGTCCCCTGATCCGTGAACAGCAGCGGCAGCGAGTCGAGAGCTACGTGCAGTCGGCACTCGACGAAGGGGCCACGCTGGTGGCCGGCGGCCGGCGGCCGCCACATCTGAGCAGAGGATTCTTTTACGAGCCGACAGCTTTCGTCAACTGTCACAACGACATGCGGATCTGCCGAGAAGAAGTTTTCGGCCCAGTTCTCACAGTGCAGACTTACCAGAATCAAGAGGAGGCGGTGCGCATCGCCAACGACTCCGACTTCGGTCTCGCAGGGCTCGTCATGACCCGCAACGCCGCACGCGGCTTCAACGTGGCACGCCAAATCCGTACCGGCACAATCATCGTTCAATGCTGCGGCGGTGGGCCGGTAGACGACGCTCCCAACCCGGGCAACGGCGAGGGCCCGGGCTGGTCGGTGCCCGCGCGTGGAATGTTCAACGGCGGAGGCCCATTCGGCGGTTTCAAGCACAGCGGTCTTGGGCGCGAGCAGGGCCGCTGGGGTTTTGAGGAATTCACTGAGATCAAGTCGATCTCGTGGATGTGAGGGTTCGGTTCACACCGGCATCGGGAATCTGAGGGGTGACTGCCGTGCTTCACGATGTTCGAGTGCTCGAGCTATCCCTGTTCTCCCCCGACGCGCTCGGCGGACACCTCGCCGATCTGGGCGCCGAGGTAATCAAGATCGAACAACCGGGGGGCGGCGGATTCCGCGGCGAACTCTTTCCGCCCGATAACGTACAAAACCTCCAATGGAACCGCGGAAAGAAGAGCATTACGCTCAACCTGAAATCAGACAAGGGGGCTGCAATCTTTCGCCGCCTTGCGGTGCAAGCCAACGTGGTGATCGACGGCCTGCGGGCAGGCGCTGCTGAGCGACTCGGGCTTGGCTATGACGACGTCGTCGAACTCAACCCGACGATCGTCTATTGCAGTCTCAACGGGATGGGCGGTTATGGCCCGTACGCCAAGCTCCCCACGCATGGGCTCTCGTTTGACTGCTTCGCAGGCTTGAACCCGCCAGTAATTCAACCCGACGGAACACCGCGCCTGGCCGCCGGAGCGACCGGCACCACGGGTGTACTGGCCGGCCCCCTCTACGCCGCGATGGCAGTTCTCGCTGCCCTACACAGCGCGCGCCGCGACGGGCAATCGCAGTACGTCGAGGTCTCTCAAGTCGACGCCGCCATCGCGTGGAACTTCCAGAAGCTGACGGCGCTGGCCAACGGCCTGTTCGGCTATTCAGACGGCATGCAGGCTTCCCTGCGGTATCAGTACTACGAGACCAGCGACGGCAACTACGTGGTGTTCAACGCGTTGGAAGACAAGTTCTGGCGCAGATTCTGCGAAGCCGTGAACCGAACGGATCTCTATGAGCCCGGACAGGCCCGCCTCGGCGATGATCCGCAAGCCGACGAACGCCTGCGCGGTGAACTCACCGCGATCTTCAAAGGCCGCACTCGTAGTGAGTGGACTGATTTCTTCATGGCCACCGACATCGCCGGTGCCCCAGCCTTCGAGGGCGCCGACCTACTTGACGACGAGCACGTGAAAGCGCGCGGCATGGTGTATGAACCCTGCGGCCAGGACCGCCCGCCATTGCGGCTCATCGCAACGCCTGTCAAGACGAGACCCCGCCGTCCGTTCGCCGCGCCCCTTCCGCCAGACGTTGGGACACACACTCGTGAAGTGCTAACCACACTGGCCGGCTGCGATGAGGCGGAACTCCTCCAGTTGCGCCGCGACGGAGTGATCTGAATGAACATTCTCGAAGGTGTGCGGATCATCGAGATCGCCGACGAGATCGCCGGGCCTTATTGCGGCAAACTCTTCGCGGATGTAGGCGCGGAAGTGATCAAGGTCGAGTCGCCGGACGGTGATCGCTTTCGTCGCCGGGGTTCGCGGCGCCGCGCGGGGAACGACGGAGCCCTTTTCACCTATCTGAACGCTGGAAAGCGCTCGGTCCTAGGCGATTACGGCGATCCGCATCTCAAGGATTTGATCGCCAGTGCCGACATCCTCATCGACTCTGGAGTTTTGGGCAGCATCGACCACGACGAACTGCATACCCGGTCACCACATTTGGTGATTGCAACGATCTCGAACTTCGGCCTGACCGGTCCGTATCGCGACAAGCCGGCGACAGAGTTCACATTGCAGGCCGAAAGCGGGACCATGGGTCTGAGAGCCCGGCCGGATCAGCCTCCCTTGCAAGTTGGTGGCCGTGTCTTCGAATGGATTCTCGGCAGTTATGCGGCGGTCGGTGCGTTGGCTGCGTTTCACCGTGCCCGCGGCGGGGGCGGCGGGGACATCATCGACTGTTCGTTAATGGAGGCATGCCATCTCAGCGCCAGCGGATTCATCGACTTGTACTATGCACTTGCCGGCAGTCCCCCGATATCGGGCCCAGCGCGGATGACCGAGCTGCCCTCAATCGAGCCGACGGCTGACGGTTGGGTTGGGTTCAACACCAACACCCGTCAGCAGTTCGAGTCCTTTCTGTTGATGATCGAGCGCGAAGATCTCCTCGAGCAGGATGCGGCCTGGGCCCTAGCTCCCACTCGATACGAGCGGATGGAGGAGTGGAACAAGATCGTGCGGGACTGGACCACTCGACACACCACGGAGGAGATCGTCGAACTCGCCTCGGCACTTCGGATTCCAGTCGCGCAGGTCAACAACGGCCAGACCGTCCTGGACCACCCACACTTCAACGCGCGCGGAGTCTGGGGCATCAGCGCTGATGGCTCATACACCCAGCCGCTTCCGCCCTACCGAATCGGCGCGATGAGGCCGGGTAGCCCGCCCAAGGCAGCGCCGCGACTCGGAGAACTCGATGCCGCTGAGCTTCGGCCGCACCCGACGAAACGGGAAGTTACTCAACCTGGTGGAAGCCTTCCTTTGGAAGGCATGCGGATCATCGACGCGACCGCTTGGTGGGCCGGCCCCTCGTCCACCCACATCCTGGCCGCGTTGGGCGCCGACGTGATCCACCTCGAGTCGACTCAGCATCCAGACGGCGCCAGGATGACAGCCGCGGCATTCGTCGACCGACCCAGTTGGTGGGAGCGCTCGGCGATGTTCTTGGCCACCAACACCAACAAGCAGGGCCTGACGCTCGACCTGTCATCACCAAAAGGCCGAGAGTTGTTCTTCCGGCTCGTCGAGCAAGCCGATCTGGTGGTCGAGAATTTCTCGCCGCGCGTCTTCGAGAATTTCGGCATCACCTGGGAAGCACTAAGTGCTGTCAACCCGAGACTGACCATGACCCGCATGCCCGCCTTCGGCCTGGACGGACCGTGGCGGAACAACGTCGGTTTCGCGCAAACGATGGAACAGATGACAGGCATGGCCTGGGTGACCGGCCACGAATACGACCAACCTCGCATTCCGCGCGGCCCGTGCGACCCGTTGGCAGGCATGCATTCCGCTTTTGCGATGCTTGTCGGCCTGAGCCGGCGGGAACAGACCGGGCACGGCTCCTTCATCGAAGTTTCCATGGTGGAGGCGGCATTGAACGCGGCAGCCGAGCAAGCGATCGAGTACACCGCATACGGAACCGTCCTATCGCGGTTAGGGAATCGGACCAGGGATGCGGCGCCACAGGGTCTGTACCCATGCCGCGGGGAGGAACAGTGGCTGGCTCTCTCGGTCGCGTCCGACGAGCAATGGGCGGCTTTGAAAACCGTGCTCGGTCGGCCAGGCTGGGCGGACGATCCATCGCTCGACACCCACGAAGGGCGCTGGCATGCGCACGATTTGATCGACAAGCATCTGGAACAGTGGGCCTCTGGCCAAGAGAGCGCGACGGCGGCCGCCCTGTTGTCGGCTTCCGGGGTTCCTGCGTCACCGCTTTACGACGCGCGGCTCAGCCCACAACATCCTCAGATGGTCGCGCGCGGCTACTTCGAACACTTGGATCACTCGATCGTCGGTCCGCATCAGGTGCCGACCCTTCCGTTCCGATTCCGCAGTGTCGATCGATGGTGTCGGTCCCCAGCGCCGACCGTCGGAGAGCACAACGAGACCATCTTGAAGGAACTGCTCGGATTGGACGAATCCGCGATCGAGGCACTGACCGCTGAATCTGTCATCGGGACCCGGCTCAAGGGCATCGACCAGCCGGGCGCTCAAGATTCATGACTTCGACTGCAGGGAGAGCAACGGTGCGTTTACGGATAGACCTCGATGCGTGTCAGGGTCACAGTCGCTGCGCCCTGACGTATCCCGAGATTTTCGACGTCGACGACGACGCCAAGTCATTCGTCCATGTCGAGAACATCCCGCCGGAATGGGAAGACAAAGCGCTGATGGCGATTGCGAACTGCCCAGAGCGGGCGATCAGCATCGACGAATGACCGCATACCCCGGTTTGCGGCGAAGCCGTGCCGCCGACACGCTCGGCGCTCGCAAAGTTGTTGAAGGCCGACGAGTCTGGCCATCGGTAAGCTCCAAACGCATCGATTGGACCTGAGTTAAATTTTGCCGTCCAATCAGGTCACGGTGACGGTGTGAGGGCGGCATCCCATGTGCGATGGAGATGTTGGACTAGCGGCTCGGAGCGGCCGAGGATGATGTTCTCTAGGCCGTGTTCGGCGCCTCGTTGACACGCTTCGGCGGCGGGAAAATCTTCATCGCGTAGCACGGCCGTGGCACCGTCGTATCCGGATTGCGCCAGTAACCGGTCCGCGTCGTCCTTCATCGGATGCAATGAACCGCCGACCATGTGGACCACGCATGTGCCCACTCGTTCGCCCGGGTAGATGCGCAGCATAAGTGTCGAAACCGGTGATTCGACCAGGACGCAGCTCGGAAAGATTCCGTAGACGACCGATCCGCTGAACCGCTCGGGCCAATCCTGTTCCGGCACATCGCGCAGCTCTTCAATGTTCCGGAAGGGGAACGCCCATCGGCAATGCATGCCCAAGACGTCGAATACCGAGTTGTTGGTGACGATCGGAGCCAGGGTGTCCTTGTGCAGGAACGGAAAATGGTAGCCCTCGAAGTTCACGTCAACGGCAAGCTTCCAGTCCGCCTTCAGGTGTAGCTCTGCGCTCACCGCGTGGGCGTACTGGTCGAACCCGAAGCTCGCGAGGTCGTCGTGGGCGTCATCGAGGAATCCGTCCACCGTCACGGACGGATCGAGCCCGACAACGATCAGGCCCGCCTCCTCGCTGACCGGGAGTGGGCGCAGCCCCAATTCCGCCAGTTCCACACCCTTGAACATCTGGCGGCCCGGCAGGCTTGCCAGGCGGCCGTTCGAGTCGTAAGTCCAGGCGTGGTACGGGCAGGTGAATCGAGTCGCACGCCCGCATCCGGCGGCCACCTGCGCTCCGCGATGAGCACAGACATTGACGAACGCCCTTGCGGCACCACCCTTGTCGCGCAGCAGCAGAATCGGCGTGCCCATGACGTCTTTGGTCGTGTAGTCGCCGGGTTCGGCGATCTCTCCACCCCAGGCGACGACATGGGGGACCTGTCGCATCATCTGGCGGTCAGCGACGAATCTGTCCGGATTGGTGAACACGTCCGCGGGCACGATCATCACATCGTCGGCGATGTCGAGACCGCTCGTCGTCAAGTGATCCAGGACGCGTCGGGTCATCGACCGCACGAAAGGCTGTTGCGCCGTGACGGTCTCGGCGGCTTTGCGCACCGGGGCGAGCACGTCGTCGAGGCCGCTCCCCGAATCGAAGGAGAACGCCGGCTTTGTCATCGCACGGCTCCGGCCGTGTACCAGCGGGATACGCTTTTGGGCTCCCCCGCGAAGCGTTCGAACCAATGGCCGGCGAAAGGCGGCAGGATTTCCCTCGCAGGATCGTGACCTGGCCCCTGCGAACGAACGAGACCGATCGCCATGTTGATGAGTTCCCGCTTCGGCACGCCAGCATATGTTCCCTGGTCGGGGGTCGACATCTCGCGCGCCGCCCGCCGCGTCGCGCGAAGGGCCTTGAACGACAATCCGTTCGGAATCAGCGAGGCGAACTTGCCGCCGTCACACTCCGGAACATGTGTCCGGAACCCACGTGAGATTATGCGTAGGATTTCGTCGATGTGCTTGACCACGCCCGCGATCGTCTTCACCCGATACGGGTAGCTGTCGTGGACCGCGTCGTACACCCGCAACGCCGAACTGCGATGCTCGATCTCTTCGACGAAGTGCCACAGGAACAATGAGGCGACGCGTTCGTCGCCGGGGGCGAAGAGCTTGTCTTCGTGATCGAGGAAGACCCTGAAGTAGGGCGTGAACGTCGCCTCGATCACCGCCGTGTAACCGAGGCGCCAGGCCAGGGGTTTCGTTGCCGTCAGGCGATCGAAGGACGCCGTCACCTCGTCCATCGTTTGCCGCAGCCCGGGCCAGCGCCGGGCCAACGCGCGAACGTGGCTGGCGTGCGCGGCCGAGTGCTGCGCCTCCTGCTGTAGGTACGCATTGGCCTCGGCGGCGACCTCGGGATCGCGGATCAGCGGGATGCCCTCCCTGGTCGCGTCGACGATGAACTTCTCAAAGCCGGGAGCGAAAAACGAGATCATATTGCATTGCATCGCGAACGCCGGGCGCGCGGGCTGCCAGTTGAAGGGCACGTCATCGCCGGCGAAGTCGAACCGCACCCGTCTCACCTGAAGACTTGACACGGCGATGACACCTCCCGTCGAGTTGACAGTCCTTGTTATGTGTCCACCCAGACGCTAGCATTGCGGCGCAGGCGAGACAACGACGTCGACCGATTGGTGGTGAGATGGACCAGACGACCGCTTCGAGGGACGCCGAAGCGCTGATCGGCCTGCCGTTCGCCGACCCCGACGACGTCATCCGCGCGGCGATCGACGAGGCCAGCGTGCCGGCGTTGCTGATGTCGATGGTGCACATGACGGGTGACATGAGTCTGCTCGACGAGCTTCCGGGGCCGTTCCAACTCATTGCGATGGACCTGCAGGGCGCTATGAGTGAACCGGACAAAGCGACGGTGCGCGAGCGCGCTTTCGACGTGGTCCGCGATTATCGCGACCGCGGTTGCCCTCCGCCGTTCGTTCCGGACCCAGAACAGATGCGCACGATGTTGCGGGTGATGTCCGCGGGCCAGGTCCGCGAAGAGCACGTGGACTACGTCGCCGCGGACTTGCGGTTCAGCGATGCCGACCAGTGCGGGCCGACCTTGGCGTCGACGCCGGAACAGCGCAGCGATTTTCCCGTCGTCGTGATTGGGTGCGGTGAGGCCGGGCTGCTGGCCGGCATCAAGCTCAAGGCGGCCGGCTTGCCCTTTACGATCATCGAAAAGCAGTCGGGCGTCGGTGGAACGTGGTTGGCGAATCGCTATCCGGGTTGTCGGGTCGACATCGCGAACCAGTACTACGCCTACTCGTTCGAACCGCTGGACTACTGGACGCACTACTTCTCCGAACAGCCCGAAATCCTGCAGTACCTGAATGGCGTTGCGACGCGGTATGACATCACGCCCGACGTCCGGTTCAACACCGAGGTGACGGGTGCCTCCTGGGACGAGGAGTCGGCGACCTGGCAGGTGCAGGTCCGCGCGGCCGACGGGACCCACGAGGCGTTGACCGCGCGCGCCCTGATATGCGCGGTCGGCCAGTTCAGCAATCCGGTGATTCCGAACATCAAGGGGGCCAACGAGTTCAGCGGACCATCCTTCCACACCGCGGACTGGCGCGATGACGTCGACCTGACGGGGAAGCGGGTAGCGGTGATCGGGGCCGGCGCCAGCGGCTTTCAACTCGTGCCCGCCATCGCCGACGTGACACAACACGTCGACGTATATCAGCGCACGCCGCAATGGATGGCCCCCAACCCCATCTACCATGACGCCATTCCCGAGGGTGCCAGGTGGGCTATCCGTCATCTGCCCTACTACGGACGGTGGTCGCGATTTGTGTCCTGGTGGCCAATCGCCGACGCGCTCGACGAGCAGGTGAAGATCGACCCGACGTGGGACAACGGCGGCCTCTCCTGCAGCGAGTCGAACCATGCGATTCGGGAGATGTTCATCGCGTGGATGCGGGTCTTCTGCACCGACGAGGACCTGTTGGCCAAGGTCACTCCGAATTACCCGCCGATGGGCAAGCGGACGTTGCAGGACAACGGAACCTGGCTCACCACGCTGCAACGAGACGACGTCGAGCTGATCACCGACGGCATCGCCGAACTCACCGCTGACGGAGTGACAACCGTCGACGGCGTGTATCGCCCCGCCGACGTTGTGGTGTGGGCAACCGGGTTCGACGTCAACCATCAACTCGGTCCCATCAACGTCCGGGGCCGCGGCGGCGTCGAACTCAACACGGCCTGGGGTGATTCCCCCTACGCCTACCTCGGCATCACCGTGCCGGACTTCCCGAACTTCTTTTGTATGTTCGGGCCGGGCACGAATGCGGTGAACGGGGCCAGCATCATCTACAACTCCGAGTGCCAAATGCGCTACATCTTGGGCTGTATCGACATGGTGCTAGCGGGCGATTTCGGTTCGGCCACAGTTCGCGCCGAGGTGTGCAATGACTACAACCGCCGTGCTCGGGAACGGCTGAAGGAGATGGTGTACAGCCACCCGGCGATCTCGAGCAGCTACTACAAGAACGCTGCGGGCCACGTGCCCACTTTGTACGCGTTCCGCATCTTCGACTACTGGAACTGGACCAACCGCCCCAACCCGGACGATTACGATTTGCGCCGCTAACCGCGGGCATCACGCGGCCAGGTACTCGCCAATGAGCCGATGTACCGTCCGCGGTCTATCGAGATGCATGAAATGGCCTGCGCCCTCAATGATCTCGGCACGACTCCCAGTGGGAAGCGCCCGGGTTCCCAATGTTCCGATGCGTGCGTCGATCGCACCGTCGATGCCTCCGTGCAGCACCAGCATCGGCGAAATGGGCTTCGCGTTAATCGAATAGCGTTCGAACTCGCGGTGGTGCCTGGCGCGCCGAAGGGGCCGGAATCCCGCCCGGTAGTAGCAGAGTGCGGCCGTGCGGTGCTTGCGATCAGGCAGGCTGTTGCCCAAATGTTCGAGGTCGGCGGTCGCGTCGTACCCGGGCGGGCACCAGTCTCGCCACAGCTTGGGCAGTACCCAGTCGAGGCTGCGCTCAGAGATCCACGGAAGTTGTTGAAACAGTATGTACCAACTCAACCGGAGTTGCCGGGGCAGCAGACGGACCAAGGCCCGGCCCGTGCCCGAACCGGGACCCATTCCCGCCACCAGTGGGACGCCCATCGACACAACCTTTGCGAAGGGATTGCCCGGATGCGCCGCGATGCCGTTGGCGGTGAGGCCGCCCCAGTCGTGGCCGACGAGTACCGCGTCGGTGCCACCTCCCAGCGCCCGGTGCAGCTCGACCGCGTCGTGCATCAACGCGCCGATGCCGTAGTCACCATCCCGTGCGAGTTCGGTGGGCGCGTAGCCGCGCATGAACGGCGCGACCACGCGGAATGCCTGCTCTGCGAAGTGCGGGCCCAGGTGTCGCCAGGTCCATGCCGTGTCGGGGTAGCCGTGCAGACAAAGCATCAGTCGGCCGTCCTGAGGGCCCCAGGCCAACCCTTCGAACCGGAGGTGCGGGAGGTCGACGGTCAGCCTCTGCGGGTCTGTCATACCGTCGCGTCACTCAACCGTTCGGAGGCGTCGTGTATCGGCGCGTTTCGCGGCCGTCCGTCGGCTCGCAGGAAACTCCCGGTGCGATGCTTGCCCACCACGTCGGTGGGCTGTCCGTCGGCGAACACCGTGCGGCCCGCCACCATGACGGCCTTCACGGTGGCGTCGTTGCGATTGACCATCCGGTTCAGTCCTCCGAACGCCGGGATGGACGCCTCGTGGTACTCGTCGAGTGAGGAGTCCAGACGTTCCGGGTCGAGTACCACGACGTCGGCCCAGTCACCGATGCGCAGGTGGCCGGCGTCCAGGTGATACCAGTCGGCTAGTTCGCCGGTGAGTCGACGCACTGCGCGTTCGACGCTCATGAATTTCTGGCCCGAGCGTTCCGCGTCCCGGACATGGCGCAGCAGACGCAGTCCGCAGTTGTAGAACGCCATGTTGCGCAGGTGGGCCCCGGCATCGGAGAAGCCCATCTGGATGCCCTCCGTTACGGCGAGTTGGCGAAGCATCTTCGGTCGGTGATTGGAAATCGTGGTGCGCCAACGTAATTCGGACTTGTGCTCGACGACAAGGTCGAGGAAGGCATCGACGGGGTGTAAGCCACCGCGCTCGATCCCGACTTCACCGAACGACTTGCCGATCACCGTTTCGTCGGGGCAGGCGACGATCTCGGCGTCGAAGAAGTCGCGGTGCCACGCACGCGGACCGAACTTGCTGTCGTAGTCCTTTCGGAATCCTCGACGGTATTCCTCGTCCTGGATCAGCTCGTTGCGCTCCATCTCGGTCCTGAGATGCAGTGCGGCAGCGCCCGAGCCGAATTCCTCGAAGATGACCAGATCGATACCGTCGGCGTACACCTCGAACGGCACCGGAAGATGCTGAAAACGCATGTCGCCACCGAGGCGATTGGCCATCGCGGCGAGAACCACGGTGAGCCACATGCCACCCGGCGCCGACTTCATGTCCGCGGCGGCGAGCAGGCTGGTCTTGAGGCGCGGCCTGAAGAACCCTACGGACTGCAATGCCTGCGACACGATGTTGTGCGGGTGGGTGATGTCGGGGCCCGACTGCAATGCGCGGTCTCGCTTGCGCAGCAAAGATTTGAGGCGACGAAGCTCTCGAGCCTTCGCATACGTCGACGGCAGGGTGCGCGACCGGCACACGTCGCCGTCGATTCGGTCGAAAAGCAGTTGCTGCGAGGACAATCCGATGAAGCCGGCGTCGAGCGCCTCAGTTAGCATGCTTTCCATGCGGGCCTGCTCGGCGCGCGTTGGCCGGACGTCCTTGCGGGTGGCACGGTCCAGGCCCATCACCGCGACGCGCATATCCGAATGTCCGATGAAGGCAGTCACGTTGGGCCCGAGCGGTAGTGCTTCGAGCGCTTCGATGTAGTCGTGCGCGCCGTTCCAGGTTTTGTGCTCGCCGACGATCCGCGTCACGTGCTCGTGCGGTATCGCCTCCACCCGGCCGAACAGGTCGGCGGCCTCGGAGGCGTTCACGTGCACCGTCGACAGCGAGCACGATCCCATGACGATCGTGGTCACGCCGTGCCTCAGCGACTCTGCGAGCGCCGGCGCGGCCAGAACCTCGGCGTCGTAGTGGGTGTGGATATCGATGATGCCCGGGATCACCCACTGGCCGGTTGCGTCGACGACCTCGGCGCCTTCGATCGGTTCTTCCCTGATAGCGGCGATACGACCGTCCCGGATTCCGATGTTACGAATCGCCGACGGGCCTCCGGTGCCGTCGAACCATCGGCCGTTGAGTATCACCTTGTCGAACGTCATGCGCGGAGGCTCCTTTGGCTCGGCATCCACCGACTGGACAGTTTAGCAATACCGTCAACCCAATGTGCTACGTTGCCGACGTGGGATTCTTGAAACCCAACATGCCGCGCATCGATGTGGCGGAATGGCACACCCGCCCGCGGTCCGAGCGCATCAAGCCGATGGCACGTCATATCGCCGAGCACGGCATGGGAAATCCCGACGTGTTCTTCCTGCTGTACACCGTGAAGATCGCTCTTTACATCCTGGGCGGGCTCTGCTTCGCGCTGGCCACCGCCGGCATCGACGGATGGGGGAGCATCGGCGCGTGGTGGAGCGAACCGATCGTGTTTGAGAAGGTGGTGTTGTGGTCGCTGCTGTTCGAGGTGCTCGGCCTTGGCTGCGGGTTCGGCCCGCTGACGGGCAAGATCGCACCGCCGATGGGGTCGCCGCTGTACTGGCTGCGGCCAGGGACAATTCGGCTTGCCCCGTGGCCGAACAGGATCCGGTTTACCGGCGGTGACGAGCGGACGATTTTCGACGTCGTGCTGTATGCCGCGCTGCTCGCGGCCGCCGTGTATGCGCTGCTGTCCGACGGCGCCGGCCCGATCGCCGAATTGGGTACGTCAATCGGCCTGATACCGCCCGAGCACATCGCGCCGGTCTTGGCGACCCTGGCAGTGATCGGGTTACGGGATAAGGTCATCTTCCTGGCCACCCGCGGCGAGGTCTACGGCTCCCTGACGGTGACCTTCCTGTTCGCGGGCCCGAATATGGTCGTCGCCGCGAAGCTGGTCATGCTGGCCATCTGGATCGGGGCCGCGACGTCAAAGCTCAACCGCCATTTCCCGTTCGTGGTCGCCACGATGATGGCGAACAACCCACTGGTGCGGGCGAAGTGGATGAAACGGACGTTCTTCCGGAAGTTTCCCGACGACCTGCGGCCGGGGCGGATCGCGCAGTTCCTCGCCCACTTCGGCACCGTGGTCGAGATGGGCGTGCCGTTGGTGCTGTTCTTCTCACACGGCGGCGTCGTCACCTATGTCGCGGCGTTCGTCATGATCGTGTTCCACCTCGTGATCCTCACGGCGATTCCATTGGGTGTGCCACTCGAGTGGAACGTTTTCATGCTCTTCGGAATCTGCTCGTTGTTCGTCGACAAGTCGGCCATCGGATTGGCCGACGTCACCGAGCCCCTCCCGATCGCGGCGCTGCTCGCCGTCATCTACGCCACGATCTTGATCGGGAACTTTTATCCCACGAAGGTGTCCTTCCTGCCCGGCATGCGCTATTACGCGGGCAACTGGGACACCTCTCAGTGGTTCTTCACCGAGGCCGCAAGCCAGAAGTTGGCCGACCACCGAATCGGCCTCGGTCTCGTGCAGCACAAGCAGATCGAGAAGCTGTCCACCCCGGAAGGCACAGCACTATCACTGGGCCTCGGGCATGCGTTTCGCGCGATGTACGCCCACGGTCGCGGGCTGATGACGTTGTGGGATCACGTCATACCGCCGGGACGCGAAGCCGACTACACCGTCATTGACGGCGAACCGGTCGCCGGCTATGCGGTCGGCTGGAGCTTTGGCGACGGCCACCTACACAACGAACAGTTGATCACCGCGCTGCAGCGCCGATGTCACTTCGAACCAGAGGAGCTACGCGTCCTCATCCTCGACGGACAGGCCATCCATCACCGGTGGCAGCAGTATCGGATCGTCGATGCCGCCGCCGGCGAACTCGAACGCGGTACATTCCGAGTCGCCGACGTGGCGAGCCGGCAACCGTGGGAGCACGACGTACCAATTACCGTGATCAGCAAGGGTTCTGCGGATCAACGCTGATGTCTGGCGATCTCGGCTGTGATGACGGGGCCGAGCCATCGGCGCACGTATGTCCGGAGCGTGTCGCCGCTGCGAGGAGGGTGACCCGGGTCGACCATGAATGACTGCAACATCCGCAACATGTACTCGACCAGATCGTCGATGGCTCCGTCGTCCATTCCGAGCGCTGTCCAATCGACGTCCAGGCCTGCCAGGATGCCGTGGCCGAACCGCTTGGCGGCATCGGAGGTGGCGCCGGTCGACACCTTGCCCGGGTCCTGAGCCAGCATGAGCTGAAACGGTTTGTCGCTCGGCAGCCACTCCAGGGTGTAGGCGAAGCTCTCCACCAGCGCATCGACGGGATCCTTGATGCCTTCGAGATGGGCAACCAGATGATCGATGTAACGCATGCCTGATCGGTTGGCCACCGCTTCCAGCAAGCTGTTGCCCGGAAAGTAGTTGTAGACCGTCTGACGGGATATCTCGAGCGTCCGAGCGACATCAGCAACGCGCATGGCCGCGCCGCGCTCATCGATCGCCGCACTCGCTGCGTCGAGGATTCGTTCGATGGCCTCTTCGTCACTCGCGGGAGTGGCTCCGCCCCACCCGTGGGTGCGCACGTACAGAAATTTAGTCGTAGGCCCCGCGCGAGTGCCAATCCTCCGAGTGGAGAACGGACTCAGCCGCAAGCTGGCGAACTTCACCGACGTGTCGATCGCGGCCGGGGATGACTGGCCGGCTCCCGAGCATCCCTACAGGCACGTGTAAGGGACTGTTATGCCGCGCTGCAGTGGCGCACTCGGCATCCCTGCGTCGAGACGTGGACCAAGTCCGTAGTGCTGAACCTGTGTGTTGCACCATGCCCGTTGGCTGCAAGACAGGGAGGAGTTGCGGTGCGTTGATGCCATCAACACGTGAGCGCTCTCGTCGGGTTTGCTTGGATTACCACCAGTGAACTCTCGCGATGAACTTTCGCAGCCAGAGTGAGGAGCCTTCATGCCCTGTCGCCGTCTTGCTTGGGTGCTCGGCGCGTTGGTGGCGGCGGCCACCATTCCCGTGATGGCCCATGGCGACCCGCCGACGAAGTGCCTGACCAATACTCCGAAGGGCAAGCAGGTCTACGTGCCCTGCGATCTGCTCAACGCCGGCGCCAATTTCCCGCCGGGGCAGCGTTGTCCTCCGCCGATCGAGCAGTACCCGAAAGATGTGGCGGACTGGTGCGGTGACGGTCCGGGCCTGGCGAGTACCACGCCCACGACCCCCGCGATCCCGACGAGCCCCACGAGCCCGACGAGTTCGACGAGTTCGACGAGTTCGACAAAGCCTACGAGCTCTACCACCCCGACCACCCCGACCACGCCGACGAGCACTACGAGCGCCGTGAGCCCGACGAGTTCCGCGACCCCGACGAAAACGGCGGGACCCGTCAACTCTCAGTGACGACGATCGATTCCTGCCCGATCTTCCACGCCGTCATGAACGTGCCGATGCTGACCTTCGTGTTGGCGTGATCCGCGTAGGGGTCGTTGAGGTGGACGACGTCCTTATTGGTGTCGATCCCGGTGACGACCAGCAAATGATCGGCCGACGTGCGCTGGTCGTTGGAGTTCAAGATGGTCCCGGAGTTGACCCACGCGATGATCTTGCGGTTCCCGCTCAGGTACTGCTCGAGCGACGACAGGCCCACCTCTTCCGGGTGCTTGTCGTAGGTCATGTGCGATTTGATGCCGTAGTGGTCGAGCAGCACCACCGTGTCGGCCATCTCGATCCCGCCGTTCGGGCCGTCGTGCGCCGGGTCGCCGGTGGGGGCGTAAATCGGGCCGTCGCGGATCGACGAGGGCGTGTGCTGGGCCAGCTTGATGATCTGTGACTCGGTCGGGGAGTGGCCGGTGACCTCGCCGACCACATCGGCCACTGAAGCCAGCCCGCAGTTGTCCTCGTACGACTGCTGCTGCCAGAACTCCGCGGCAGCGTCCGGGTCGCCGTACACGCCGCTGGCAACCGCCCCGGCCGTCGGCGGGTTGGAGTTGCTCCGGCCACCGTCGGAGGTGGCTGACGTCGCCGCCGCACGCGTCGACGGGGACGCCAGAGTGCACCCAGATAGCATCGATATGCTGGTCATACCGACGCAGGCGGCGGCTACGGCCGCCGCGACCCGAGAGTCGAACATGTTGGCCTCGCAAAGACCGGTAGAACTATCGATTGGTCAGCAACGTAGCACTCCCAGCAAACCGATGCAGCTCAATTAGACGCAATTCCAATAGGCCGCTGACGTCAGCTGCCGGCCTCGATCGCCGCGACTGTTGCGGCCGCGTCGGGTCCGCAGAACCGCTGCAGGTCCACCCCGCCCGCGGCTAGCAGATCGTCGATACGGCGTTTGAGGTCCCCCGAAGCCAGGTGCGCATACAGGTTGGCGCCCGGACATGAGGTCGACGCGAGGTCTCGATGGCCCGCCAGCGTGGTGGTCGCGACGCGGAATGTCTGGGCGGCCCATGCGAACGCCCGAGCCGCTCCAAGCAACTGTGCTTCGGGCACGGCCTCTTGATCGAAGTCACCCTCGCAGAGGACCAGGAAATGGCCGGTCGTGTCGTAGTCCGTGGCCGTGTCGCCCGCGAGCTCGGTGCTCCGCAATTCGTAGATGTTGCCGTTGCGGTCGACCCCGACGTGATAGGCGATGTCGATCCATCCGTGTTGATCCTGGTGGTAGCGCTGGTCCTGCCGGAGGTGGCCCGGGGCGTTGCGGTTGTCGCCGAGGACCACGGCCTCGTGGTGCAGGGTCATTCGGGTGATGGTGTGACGCCGGCCGCCGGGGCGGGCCGGCCGGGCGCCCCAGGCGTCCCGGCACAGCAACAGGGCCGAACTCGCAGCGGCCAGCCGGACATCTGCCGTCGACGTGGCGGCCGTTGGTGAAGTCTTGGGGCGCGTGCCGACCATGGCCGCCGCACCGACGCTGCCGGCCAGTCCCAGCATCTGGCGGCGGCTGACAACGGCCGGCCGGCTCGATGCGGGCTCACACACGGCTCACCACGATACGGGGGTCGGGACTGCGGAACGTCGCGATCGCGGCGACCTGCCATGGTCACGAGACGGTAACGTTTGCTTGCCGCAGACCGAAAGACCCGGTGTGGCAAGAGACAACGTGACGAGAAAAGTCAAGGTTGTCGCAGTGTTCTCGCTCGGCGCCTTGTTCGCAACGGCTCCCGGGTCCGTTGACATCGCCGCCCACGCGGACGGATCGGGGGCGGCGCTGTACAGCGGCGTGAACCGGCTTCGCCAAGCCTGCGGGCCGATCGGCCAGGACCCACGCCTGACCGATGCGGCGCAACGGCACGCCAGCGACATGCTGAGAACCGGGGTGAACGGCCACATCGGTTCGGACGGCTCTTCACCGCAGACGCGTATCACGGACGCGGGCTACCGCACCCCCTACAGCGGTGAAGTCGTGTTCTGGGGTACCGGGTCCGCCGCGAATCCCAACCAAGCGCTCGACCTGTGGATGCAAAGCCCCCCGCACCGAGCCATCATTTTGAACTGCGCTTATACCGCGGCCGGCTTCGCCACCGCCTCGGACGGCACCAAGATGACTGTCGTCGGCGACTTCGCCGCCTGAATCGGTCTGCAAGGGCAGGGCGAGACCGACGAGTGCCTGAGAGTTGTTGGTTGGCAGGTGTATTCGTGGGGACGGATCGCCGCGGAACCATCCCCGCAAACCCGGATGGCTCGACGAGAACCCCACTACGCTTTGCCCTAGGAGAACCAGGTCGGGAGGCGTTTCGATGGGACGGGCCAGCGACGTTGGCGACAGCTCGCTCGACGGCTTGCCGTTGGGCCGGCGGAGGGCCATCGCCGTTGCAGCCGTCGTGCTTGCGTTCGTGGCGGCCTGCGGGCGTGGCCAGGCGTCGGACCCAGCGGCAAGCGACAGCTGGCAGCTCACGCAGGCGCCGGCCGCAAAGCCACCCGGTTTCCCGGCCGCAAAGCCGCCCGGTTTCCCGGCCGCAAAGCCGCCCGGTTCCCCGGCCGCAAAGCCGCCCGGACCGGAGTTCGCGCCGGTCTCCAAGCTGATCAACGACGCGATCGCGGCCAACAGGCTGCCCGGCGCGGTGGTCCTCGTCGGCCACGGCGGCACCGTCGCGTTCGACCAGGCTTTCGGCTCGCGCAAGCTCGCGGGCGAACCGGGGTTGAATGACCTACCCGCACCCGCGGAGCCGATGACCGAGGACACGATCTTCGACCTGGCGTCGTTGACGAAGAGCCTGGCGACGGCGACCGCCGTCATGCAACTCTACGAACAAGGCAAGGTCCGGCTCGACGATCCCGTGCAGCGTTACCTGCCGGAGTTCAACCCGGTCAACGATCCACGGCGGGCAGACGTCACGGTTCGAACGTTGTTGACCCACACCTCGGGCGAGACCGGCGACGTCGAACTCAAGGATCCATGGGGGCTGGACACACCAGACAAATCCGAAGGCGTTCGCCGTGCGCTCACGACGCCGCTGGAGTCGAGTCCCGGTGGGTCGTTCCGCTACTCCGATATCAACTTCATCCTGCTTGGCGCGCTCGTCGAGAAAGTCACCGGCGAGGCGGAAGACGTCTACGTCGGAGAACACGTATTCGCCCCGCTCGGCCTGCGGGACACTCGCTATCTCCCGCTGTCCAAGGCATGTGGTCCACACACGGTCAGGGGAGCCGCGGTCGGATGGGCCGCCGCTTCGACGGGAGGCGCGGGAGAGCCATGTCCGCCGGGCACGTGGGGCGCGGACATCTTGCCGCGCATCGCACCGACAGCTCGGGATGAAGAAAGCAGAGCCGATCCGGCCAAGAATCCCGACCTCGACCACCTGCTGCGCGGCACGGTGCAGGACACGACGGCGCGGCGCATGGGCGGCGTGGCCGGGCACGCCGGCGTCTTTTCCACGGCGCACGACGTCGGCGTGTATGCGCAGGCGTTGCTCGATCGGCTCGCGGGCCGCCCAAGCGAATTCCCGCTGCAACAAACGACTTTGGCGTTGATGACCACCCCCCAGCAGCCGGGGCACACCGATCAACAGGTCAACGCGGCGAACGATGCCGCGCGCGCGGCCGCCGCGAAGAGGCCGAAAACCGCGCATCCACTACTTGCCGCCCGCTATCCGGCGATCGCGGGACAGAATCTGCTCGGTCTCGGCTGGGATATCGATACGCCCCTGTCCATGCCGCGGGGATTGGTCTTTCCCGTCGGAAGTTTCGGGCACACGGGCTTCACCGGAACCTCGGTGTGGCTCGACCCGGCCTCGGACAGCTACGTCGTTCTGCTCACCAACTCGATTCATACGCGAGGCAGTCCACCGATCTCGGATCTCCGGGGTGAGGTGGCAACCGCCGCGGCCCGGGCCCTGGGCCTCTAGGGCCGCTCGAAGTGCTGGTAGTCAAGGGGAGCCGCCCATTCGCCACCCCACCGCCAGCCACGATCGGTGAACGCGCGCACCGCCGGATCGCCCGGGTGTAGGAGTCCGGGGTCGGTCCGGCTGCGGTCCAGGTACGCGGCCGCGTTCTGCGGTTCGAAATACCCGCTGGCGTACAGGCACGGGTTGACAAGCGTGTTGATATCGATGGCGCGGCCGTAAGCGTGGGGGGACCATTCGTCGGTTCCCGGGATGAGCCGGCAGTTGAAACCCGACGTGTTGTTGTCCTCCATCGACAACTCGTCGTTGGCGTCCGGGTAATGGTCGACAGTGCGGATCTTCTCGATGGGATAGCCCAGACGGAAAAGCTGCTCGAAGATCACGGCGACCTCCGGCGCCAAGTCCTGATGCACGATCAGCTGGCCGCGGTGCGTCTGGCCGTCGAAACCGCGGTAACTGACATCGACCCGCCGCAGCTGCCCCGGCTCGACGGGGCAACCCGGCCGCCAGGTCGCGCCGAGTTCGGCGGCCGTGACCGGTTCCACGGTGGCGCCGGCGGCCCCTGGCGTGCTGGCCGTCGCCGCCGTCGCCGACGACGACGAGGTGGCCGCAGGCGGCGACGGCGTGGCTACGTGTGGTGGCGCCGCAACCCCGCACTGCGCCAGCACCAGACACGCCGCGAGCATTCCGGCCACGGCGGCACCCCGCCGCTCGACGTGCGTCAACTGGGATGCAATGTTCACCGCTTGCTTCTTCCAACCCTGCGAGCCCGCCGTCACGTTACGCCTCGTGTGCTGCCACGGTCCGTGCAAGATTTCCGTGTTCGGTTGAACGACGCGAGGTTATATTCGAGCATGCGGTTCATCCATGTCGCTGCCATCGCCGTTTTGCTCGTCGTGCCGAGCGTCTTGGTGGCGGGGTCTGCTCACGCTGACAATGGCATCGAGGGCTATGCGCGTTGCATCGGTGGCGGTGCGCAGCCCCCGCCGCCCGGGGTGCGTCCGGAGAACTGGTTTCCCAGCGTTCATGTGATCGAGACGGACATGGATGGTGCTGTGCCCCCGGCCCAAATCGTCGAGAGATTGGTCGTTATGGGAGTCAACCGGCCCGATGCCGTGCGGCAGGTGCAGTGTTTTATGGCGTACGAACCGCGAGGGTGAAGCTCAGGGCTGACGCGCAACGATGACCGGGACCTTCGCCCGGTTGACCACTGTCGACCCGACCGAACCGAGCAACATGCCGGCGAACCCACCGCGGCCGTGGCTGCCGACCACGATCAGTTGCGCCAGTTCGGACGCCTCGATCAGCCAGTGGGCCGGGTCACCGATTTCGATTCTGCGGCTAATCGCAACGTTGGGATAGCGTTCATGCCAACCCGCTAGCCGTTCGGCCAGCGACTCCTCCTCCTCGGATAGCCGGGCGTCCCATTTGGAGTCTTGAAAGACGTTGGTGGAGTTGAATACTCGGGGATCGGCCCAGGCGTGGAAAGCGATCAGACCAACCCCTCGTCGCGACGCTTCTTCGAATGCGATTGCAGTGGCGGCTTCCGACGCCGACGATCCGTCGATGCCCACGAGTATTGGTGCCCGTGCGCCATTGCCGAGCCGCGATTCCCCGTCGTGGATCACGGCGACCGGGCAGTGCGCGTTGTAGACCAGTCCTGAACTCACCGAGCCAGGAAAGCTGCGAGCCAGCGCCCCGCCCCACCCCCGATAGCCGACGACGACCATCTCCACCTCTTTGGAGAGGGCGACGAGCGTGGCGACGACGGTCGAATAGATCACCTCGCCGTCGATTTGGATCGGCCCGCGTTCACCGATGCTCTCCTCGGCGATCCGGATCGCCGAGGAGATGACTTCGCGCGCCCGGTGCTGCTGCCAGCGCCCGGCCGGCGCGCCGGCCTGGAGCCACCCCGGCACCGGATCGTCGACGACATGGACCAGGGCGAGTGGCACGTTGCGCAGCGCGGCCGTCAGAGCCGCCCACCGGACGGCATCCAGTGCCGCCGCCGAGCCGTCGACGCCTACCAAGATCGCGCTACGTGGGGGTTGCCACATTCCAGCTCGTTTCTGATCGGCCGCGTGCCCACAGGCAGGATCATCCGGCGCCGCCGCGCTGTGTCAGGGCCGAAGCGATGCAAGCAGAAGGACCAAGGGCACCGATTGAAGCGACCAACGCACTTCTCGCCGCAGCCCCGGATCGTCAGAGCGCCGGAGTCCGTCCGCCCACGGCGCTCGAGGTCACCTGAGGAAAGATGGGCACATGACCGATGCCGCCTGGAGCCTGTATGCCGAGGAAGTCGACAACGTCGACGGCTGGTTTTTCGAGGCCGATGTCAAGCTTTTCAGCAAGCTGCTCGCGTCCCAAACGGCGGAGGGCATAAACGGAGACATGCTCGAGATCGGCGCATACCAAGGCAAGTCCGCCATCCTGATGGGCTACGGTCTGCGCGACGATGAAGAACTGGTGATCTGCGACTTGTTCGACGCCGTGATGGATCACGCGGACATGTCGCTGATCCCACGCCAACAGTATTCGGGCCTGGAGCAGCAGCAGTTCCTCGCCAATTGGGATCGATTCCACGCCCGCCGGCCGAGGCTCGAAGTCTGCGAGTCATCGGAGCTCGACCTCGGCGAACGGGCACTGCGCTTCGTCCACATCGACGGCTGTCACAGCTACCGGTGCGTCGCGAACGACATCGCCCTCGCGGTCGCTCACACGGCTAAACGCGGCGTGATCGCGATAGACGACTATCGAGGTGTCGAAACTCCCGGCGTCGCCGCGGCGGTCTGGCAGGCGGTTGGCAACGGCCGTCTGTTCCCGTTCGCGGCGACCTATATGAAGATCTACGCCTGCACGTCCGCCGCTGATCGGAGTTTCTGGTCGGAGCGGGTCCGAGATTGTGCCGACATCTGTGCCCTGCCCGATTTCGAGTTGCCGTCGTATCGCTCCGTCTCGGAGAGCCAGGTCGAATCCTCGATCGCCGAGCCCTGACAGGCGCGTAGATCAGTCCGCGTCCCGCGGCGTCCCTTGATCGGCCAACGGGCCACGAGTGGCCGCATCTTCTAGCGCTTGGGCGGCAGTGGCAGCGCTTTGAGCGGGCGGGGTCATCTGCGCAGCGACCTCGCGAGTCCGAGTGACGTAGGGCGGGGTGAGGATGGACCGCAGATCCGCGACGAGAGACTCCAGGGTGGTTTCCAAGAAGCGCCGGCCGATTCCGACTCCGAGTTCGTTGACCGCACTGGCCCACATCGGCTGATCGACCGATACGGCGAGGGCCAGCGTCGGGACTCCGGCCCGGATGCCGGCGAACGTCGTGCCGGGGCCCCCGTGGTGAACGACCGCGCGACACGCGGGAAACACCGCCGCATGGTTCACCGCGCCCACCACCTTGACGTCGACGGAATCCCCCTGCGCCGTCAAGTCACTCACCCCGCTGCAAATCAACGCCCGCTCGCCGAGTTCCGCGCACGCCGCCGTGATCATCCCGATGACGTCGGTGGGGGACGCGACTCGTGCGCTGCTGCCGAAGCCGAAGTAGATCGGCGGCGTTCCCGCGGCAATCCACGACGAGACATCGTCGTCGACTTCCGTCGGCAACTCGAGGGTCAGGCCGCCGACGAAAGGCCGTTGGGCGCCGCATTCGACCCATTCGGCTGCCAACCCCGGGAAGAAGAGTTCGTCATACGCCTGGATTTCGAGCGGTCGCCGCGTCGAGGGCGTCGATTCCGGGAGGCCTAGCGCCCGGCGTTGGGCGTCTTCTGCCTCTTTGGTGATGGACGAACCCGTGTGGCCCGGCGGGATCGGGTAGATGTGCACCGCAGCTTGTGGAATGCCGTAGTGTTCAGCAACATTCGCGGCGAGCCCCTGTTCGCCGGCGTCGGTCAACAGCAGGTCGGCGTCCTCGGCCAGCGAGACCAGTGCCGTACCCAACCGCGGCCAGAGTTGTTTTATGTCGCTGAGAATTTCCCATGCCATGAGGACGGGGGGCGGCGTCGTCCCGTATTTGCGGACGATGTCGGCATTCTGCTGCACTTGGTTGCGGCCGTGGGCGACGGCGGTCAGCCCTGCCGACTCGACGAACCCAATGTAGTTGGGCGGAACCGCCATAAGCACGCGATGGCCTCTCCGCTGCAGCTCCCGGCCGATGGCGGCGCAGGGCTCGATATCACCGCGCGTTCCCAGGGTCGCCAACACAAATTTCATCGCCAGAACCTCACTCGAGGTCGGTGTACACCGGGACCCTCGGGCGCCGGCCCCGGCCAAGGCTATCGGACCGAAGGTCCGTGTTGACTCCTCTGGGGGCTCTTCTCGCCGCCAACAGCCTCGTAGGTCCTAACATTGACGGGCGAGGGTCACCGCTTGTGGACCCTCCGGGTCATCAAGGCGCCGAGTCGAGGAGAAGTATCCGTGCATCAGTCTCTTTCATCCCTATCGGCCACACGACGGCTGCTCCTTGCCCTCTCAGTTGTCGTTGCTTCGGCTCTGATGCCGGGCACGCTCGCGACCGCCCGCGCCGACGCGATCGGCTTCCCACCGGACTGGCCCAACTACGAGATGCAGACCGAACAGACGATGTGCAGGGCCATGGCGGACGGCTGGTCACGCGCCCAGATCGTCGGCGCGATGCAACAGGCGAACAACCAGGGCGTGACCGGGCTGAACCCGGATCAGGCCGCCAAGCGCGCCAACATGTGGGTCGACCTGGGTCGGATCAAGTACTGCCCAGGCGCTAGCGCCCCGTAATCCACGCGGCCAGCGACGCGGCAACCAGCGCTGACCGAGTGAGGGCGCCGCGGATCATGCCCCCTAGCAAAGGGCGGCCGAGAACCATCCGCCGGCGACCAGCGCGATCACGAGCGCGGCCGTGGTGTGCCCGGTCGACGCCGCGACGACGACACCGGTGATCGCAGCGATGAGGGCCATGACCACGACCAGGGCCAGCAGTATCCGATGTGAGTGCATCGCCTCGTTAGCGCGCGGTGCAGCGACTACGTACTTGCCCGAGCCCTTGGGTGCGGCCATAGAAGCTCCCCTCGCGTTGTGACCTCGGATACAAAGAAAGCACAATTGTGCTGCGCATCACAACCGGGCGCGAGGAAGTGGCTGGACTTTTTCGCCGTTCGTTAACCGTCCGGGTCGGGCGCCCACCGTGGCGGCGGTCG
Organism: Mycobacterium paraffinicum; assembly: GCF_001907675.1. Lineage (GTDB taxonomy): Bacteria > Actinomycetota > Actinomycetes > Mycobacteriales > Mycobacteriaceae > Mycobacterium > Mycobacterium paraffinicum_A. The sequence continues at coordinate 187,365 of NZ_MPNT01000003.1, read as the reverse complement.
CACATCCTGCCGGCGTGTCGACCGTGCGGCCGCCAATGCCACGGTGCGCTCGCCGTTGATCGTGGTCAGCGGCGGAGGTTGGCCCTTGCGCAGCGTCGCGATCAGTTCTCGGTAAGGGCCGATCAGGTAGACGGTGTCACCGGCTTTCAGGCGGGCGTCGCGGCGGGGGCGCAACCTGACCGGCCCTTCGGGTCGCGTGATCGCGATGACGCGCGTCTGGGTGGACAGATCGACCATCCGCAGCCCGTCGAGCTCGCTGCCCGCCGCCACCAGCATTCCGCCGACCATGAAGGAGCGCTGGCCGACCCAGAATGTCCCGAGCACCTGCAAGCCCATCGCCGCGCCGATGAACCACGGCGCCGCCAGGTCGACGATTGATCGCACGTTCTCGAAACCGAACCGCCGATGCACCGCCGTGCCCAGCGCGCGGCCTTGAACGCGCATGACGATCGGCACCCTCGTGTCGGATCCCAACATCTCGAGCAGCACGATCCCGGTCTCGATGTTTTCCATGTCGTCCGCCGTCACCAGCGCCACCCCCCGCGCGCGGTCGACGCGCGCTGACTCCAGCGTCTGGCGCATCGTCGGATCCCCGAAAATCACCGGCACGTCGAGTTCGGCCACGGTCGGCAGGAAGCGGTTGCTCTCGTCCGGCTCGATGACCAGCACGTCGTATCCGGCCGCGGCCAGATCACCAACGACCCGGACGCCGATGGAACCCAGCCCAACGACGACGACGTGGTCGCGCATGTGGCGTGCGCGCCGTAGTCCGGCCGTTTGGGCGAACCGGCGTGACAGCAGGAGGTCGGCGAGAAACGCGACGAGGATGGCGGTGACGCTCGCGCCGCCGAACATCAACAACACCGCGAACACCCGCAGGACTGTGGATTGCTGGGCGAAGCTGAAGTCGCCGTAACCCACCGTCGTGATCGTTTCCGAGGCGAAATACAGGGCATCGACCCACGACATCCGCGGGTTGTGATAGGCGAAGCGCACCACCGCCGTCGACCCAAGAGTGAGAAAGAGCGCGAACGCCAGCGAGGGGAAGAGCATCGGGTTCACCTCGTCGCGGATGGCGCGCGCCGCGTCGACGACCCGCCGAACCGGGGAGTGGCGAGCGCGCGTCGCCGTCGGGGGAGGCGCGGTGATGCCGCGGGCTTCCAATTCGTCCTTGACGCCGATCATCGACGTCCAATCGCCGGCGTATACCCGCAGATCGCGTCCGGGGCATGCCACCACCTCGCCCGGACTGGGTGAATTCTTGCCGTGGACGACCGCGACCGGTGCCAGGTCGGCGTAGATCTCCCGGAGCGTCGCGCTGTAGGGAGCCTCGGACCCCCAGACGACGAATTCGATACCGGCCGTGTCGAACTGGTGTGCGTTGCGCGACAGGACGGCCTCGACGATGGACGGCGCCGCGAGGTCGGCGACGTCCAGGATCGCGCCGGGGCCGTTGACGGTGACCACGGCTTCACGCAGGACATCGTTGGCCAACCGAGCTACTACCCGGACGTTGGGACTGAATTCCCTCGCCAACAAGGCGATTTCGAGATTCACCGCGTCGTTGGGGCCCGCGCACACGACGGCGCGCGCGCGATGCACCCCGGCGCCGAGGAGGTCGGCGGCGGTGTTGATCTTGATGATTCGCGCGCCCGCGCCCCTCAACTCCTCGGCGATCGTCTTCGACAGCGCGTCGTCACCGCTGACGATGATCTCGCGGTGAAACTGAAAGAGTTCGCCCATCGCGTCGGGCTTCGTTCGCTTCTTAAGCGGGTCGATCGCCACGGCCGGTCGCCGGAGGACCGCCGGTTGCGTTGCGTGGCATGACTACTCCTACTTCTGCTGCAGCTGCGTGGTCCCTATGACTATCGGTCAACGCGCAGGGAAGTGCCACCGGAACCCGGCCCCGGTGGAATCGAAGCCCTGGTCTTTCTGTGACGCAACAGGTTCGACCCGCGGTGGTGACGCGGGCGAAATAGTCGAGGCGTAGAAAGCGCTCGCACGCCACTGCCGACGATCAAGCTAAGGAGCGTTGCTTGCCCGAGAAGACGCCCGACGATATTTTCAAGCTCGCCAAGGATGAGAACATCGAGTACGTCGACGTCCGCTTCTGTGACTTGCCAGGCACCATGCAGCACTTCACGATTCCGATCTACGCCTTCGATGAAAGCGTCTTCGAGGAAGGCCTGGCCTTCGACGGGTCCTCGATCCGCGGGTTCCAATCGATCCACGAGTCCGACATGGTGTTGCTGCCCGATCCGGAGACCGCGACCGTCGACCCGTTCCGTGCCCGCAAGACGCTGAACGTGAACTTCTTCGTGCACGACCCGTTCACCCTCGAGGTGTACTCGCGCGACCCGCGCAACATCGCCCGCAAGGCCGAGAACTATCTGATCAGTTCCGGCATCGCGGACACCGCCTACTTCGGTCCGGAGGCCGAGTTCTACATCTTCGACTCGGTCAGCTTCGACTCGAGCACCAACGAATCGTTCTACAAGGTCGACGCGGCGTCCGGCTGGTGGAACACCGGGCAGGACGCCGAGGCGGATGGGAGCCCCAACCTGGGCTACAAGGTTCGCCCCAAGGGGGGGTATTTTCCGGTGGCCCCGACCGATCACTACGTGGATCTGCGCGACGAGATCCTCACCCACCTGACCAACGCCGGCTACTCCCTGGAGAAGGGCCACCATGAAGTCGGCAGCGGCGGGCAGGCCGAGATCAACTACAAGTTCAATACGTTGCTGCACGCGGCCGACGACCACCAGATGTACAAGTACATCGTCAAGCAGTCCGCGTGGCAGGCCGGCAAGACCGTCACCTTCATGCCCAAGCCGCTGTTCGGCGACAACGGTTCCGGTATGCACTGCCACCAGTCGCTGTGGAAGGACGGCGTGCCGCTGATGTACGACCCGACGGGATACGCCGGCCTGTCCGACACCGCGCGGCACTACATCGGCGGTTTGCTGTACCACGCCCCGTCGTTGCTGGCCTTCACCAACCCGACCGTGAACTCCTACAAGCGTCTGGTTCCCGGCTTCGAGGCGCCGATCAACCTGGTCTACAGCCAACGCAATCGGTCGGCGTGCGTGCGCATCCCGATCACCGGTAACAACCCGAAGACCAAGCGGCTGGAATTCCGTTGCCCCGACGCGTCGGGCAACCCGTACCTGTCCTTCGCGGCCCAGCTGATGGCCGGGTTGGACGGCATCAAGAACAAGATCGAGCCGCCTCCGCCGGTCGACAAGGACCTCTATGAGCTCCCTCCTGAGGAGGCCGCGGAGATCCCGCAGGCGCCCACGCAGCTGTCCGCGGTGATCGACCGTCTAGAGGAAGACAGCGAATACCTGACCGAGGGCGGGGTCTTCACCCCCGACGTCATCGCGACGTGGATCAACTACAAGCGCACCTACGAGATCGCACCGTTCAACCTCCGGCCGACCCCGTACGAATTCGCCCTCTACTACGACGTATGAGGTAGTTCGCTCCCAGCGCAGTTAGCCGCGCCGGCGCCCCGGGTACCCGTCCGGGCATGGGGTGGGTGCAATCACATGCGGTCGCAATCTTTTCGGCGTTGCTGTCTGCGTTCTGGGCCGCCGTGGGCATCGTCGTTCGCCAGCGCGCCGCACAGGATGTCCCCGCTGATCAGGGCATGTCGGGGACGATGGTGACGACCATGGCCCGGCGACCGTTGTGGTGGGCGGGCCTGGTCGCCGCCGTTGCCGGCTACGCGTTCCAGGCCGTCGCGCTGGCCCACGGGTCCCTGCTGCTGGTCCAGCCGCTGCTGGTTTCCGCGCTGCTGTTCGCGCTGCCGTTGAGCGCGCGACTGTGCGACCAGCGCATCAGCGCGGTTCAGTGGGGGTGGGCGACGCTCTTGACCGGCGCGCTGGCGACCTTCGTGCTCGTCGGTCAGCCCCGGGAGGGCGACAGCCGCCCGCCGGTACCGGCGTGGACGTTGACGTTGCTGGTGACGGTGCCGCTGCTGGTCGTCTGTGTGATGGCGGCAGGCCGCGCCGTCGGCCGTGCGCGGGCGATGCTGCTCGGAGTCGCCGTGGCGGTCCTGCTCGGCATGATCGCCGTATTGACGAAGATCTGCACGCACCGTTTCGCCGTCGGCGGTTGGCATGGGCTGCTGACGGTCCCCGCGCCATACCTACTCGTCGGCCTGGCTGTGACAGTGACGGCGGTGCAGAACTCGGCGTTCCATGCCGGCGCGCTGCAGGCGTCGGTGCCGATCATGTTGGTGGGGGAGCCCGTCGTGGCGGTCCTGCTCGGCGTTGCCGTGCTGGGTGAACACCTCGCGGTGGGCGGCTCGACGGCGCTGGCGCTAGTGGTCGCGGTCTCGGCGATGGCGGCCTCGGCTATCGCGCTCAGCCGGAGCAAGGCAACCGAGGTCGAGAGCTACCCGGCCGAGCAGCCGTCCCTGGCGGGCGCGGGCGGCAAGCGGAACTGGGAGCTATGAGTCGGCGTCCAACAACCGCAGCGGGTGCAGCCCGTCGACCGCACCCACGAATGGCGGGTGAATGCTGTAGCCGAGCATGCGGCGAATGTCGTCGGAAACCGCCCGCGCGGTCTCGCGCGATATCGACAAGGTGAAGGCCTCCATCGGCCGCAGCCAGGGTTGGCAGTACTGGGCGGTGACGGCGAGACGGTCGCGGTCGGTGGTGTTGGCGCCCCCGCCGTGCCAGAGCGTGCCCACGAAGAAGACACACGAGCCGGCGGGCATCACGACGGGCAGGGCCGGATCGTCCGGGCCGGGCCGGCGCTTGCCCCAGCGGTGGCTGCCGGGGTAGAGGACGGTGGCGCCGTTGTCGGCGGTGAAATCGTCGATGGCCCAGATCGTCGCCGCCGCCAGGGGTTCGCGGGGACGCGGAACCGGGTAGAAGCCGTCGTCGTGGTGAGCCAGCTGCGCGTCCTCTCCCGGCTGAATGTTGATGGCCTGCAAGGCCGAAAGCAGGTAGTTGGGCATCAGCAGCCGATCGAGCACCGCCAGCACTCGCGGATTGTCGACGATCCCGTCGCACACGCGGGTCCGGCTGAGCAGGCTGTAGATGCGCTGGGTGCGCCGGCCCTCGAAGGAATTGCGGCCCGTGTGCCCGAGCCACGGCCGCGCGACCTCACGAATCTCCGAGCATTGCTCGGGAGTGAGCAGGTCGTGCCAGATGACGTAGCCGTCGCGGTCGAGAGCCGCCATGTCGGCGTCGACGATCGCGCTGTCCACCAAACTTCCGCCGGTCGGTGTCCGCTTGTACCGCTGCGCCAGATCGCCCCGGAGGTCTTCCAGCGTCGTGACGGAGTCGTCGATATTCATTGGCACTCGCCCTTCGTCCCGGTCCAGATTAGGCCGGGTACGCCTCAACTCAACCCCTCAACCCGGTGATGAACCGCTGCACGCTTCGGGTCAGCGATCGCGGGACATGGTCGGGATCCATCAGCTCGTTCTCCGCCAGTGGGCCCGCCTCATCGGCCACGGTGCCCTCGGTGAACGGCCGCAACGTCTTGCCCTCGCCGCGGAGGGCCTCGACGGCCCCGAGGACCGACCCTCGTTGGCGCGTCGCGTCTTCGAACTCACCGACCGACACGCCGAGGTGTTCGGCCACCAATTGACTTCGCAGCGCGGTGATTTGGGCGCGCACGCGATCGTCGTTGCTCGCCGGTGCCGCCTCGATCGCCAGGTCACACTCGCTGTCGAATCCCATCGACCGGTTGTTGAGATTCGACGAGCCGATGCGCAGGAACCTGTCGTCCACCACGACTACCTTCGAGTGGACGTAGATCGGCGCCCCGCCGTCCGTCACCGGCCAGTAGATGCCCAGTCTCCGGTGCTCGTCCGCGGCCCACAGCACCTGGATGAGCCGGTGACGGGCGGAGTCCATCGTTCCCCGCTCGAGGGGGTTGTTCCCCCGACGGGCAATGACGATGACGATCTCCGGCCCGTCGTCTTCCTTCAGCCGAGCCGCCAGCGCATCAACCACGCGCCGGGACGCCAGATACTGGTTCTCCAGATAGATCGAGTCCCGTGCCGCCGCGATGGCCGCAAGGTTGAGCGCCTCGACCTGCCGAGTCTCGGGGCGACGGCCGAGTTCCGGCAGGGTCAAAGCGATTCCCACGTCGACGTCGCGCAGCGCCGGCTCGAGTTTGCTGGGCCACGCGGTGTGCTTGGCGGTGACCGGATCCAGCGACTGCTTGGTCGCCGTCTGCCACCGCTGAAGGGCTTGCTCGCCGAGTGCCCGCGCCGCTGCGCCGTCGACCGCCGCGGCGACGTCGTGCCGCGGCCCATAGCCGCGTCCCAACGTCCTGCGGACAGGACCGTCATGGTCGTGCGCGCGTGTGTCCCATCGGTCGACGGTGAGGTCGATCCCGCCGCAGAACGCCACGGAATCGTCGACGGCCACGATCTTCTGGTGATGGACGGAGCCGGTGGGATGGGCCCCGTCGATCGCGAAGTGGATTCGCCTGCTGCTGATCTGGTTTACCAGCGCCACCGGGGTAAGCCCGAACCAGATGCCGTCGAAGGCCGGCAACAGACGCAAGTTGGACTTCAACAGGTAGATCTCGAGCGCGGGCCGCTTCCACAGCATCCAATAGAGAAAGGCCCCGAGCTGATTCGGGCCCGGGAGAGTCTTGACGCCCCGCTCGAACGTCGTCCGGGCGTCGAAATCCCAACCGATCAACACGATCCGGTGCCGGGCCCGCAACATCGCCGTCTTGACATGCTTGAAGTAATCGGCCGCATCGATGATGTAGGCGCACCGATCGGCGCGCTCCACACGCCAGCACGTTCGTCCGGGGATCAACAGTTGATCGCTGCTCACGCCGAGCTCTCAACGAGGTTGATGGTTCGGCGCGGGCATAAGCCTTGTGTACCACACCCGGGCGGTGCGGAAATGTTTGCTTGGCGGGCCGCACGAGGCTGGCACGACAACGGCGAACTTCTGTACCAGGATGGGGTGGTGCGGATGCTTCTCCTGCTGGCGAGCTTCGCCGCCGTCATCGGTGCGGCCACGCCCGCTCAGGCCGATCCAACCGGCAATCCCGATGCGAGCTTCTTGGCGGCGCTCGATCAGGCCGGCGTTCCCTACAAGGACGGCGCCGTCGCCATTCGGGTCGGCAAGAAGGCGTGCGAACTGATGGACCAGGGCCATTCCAAAGCCGACGTCATCCAGAGTGTGTCCTCGGAGAACGCCGGCTTCACGGTGTCGGACGCCACCAGTTTCACGACCAGCGCGGTGAGCGCCTACTGCCCCCAGCACATCGGGGAACCGAACACCGAGCCACCGCCACGTCCTACCGACACCGGGATGTTCCCCTGGATTCCATTCCCGCCGCCCGGTGCGGCATAGGGCAGGGCCCGGGGTTCGCCGCACGGCTGGCAGAAGGCGGCCCGGCCCGACAGGATGGTCAGGATGTGGCCTGACTGGTGGATGATCGCGCTGGGTCTCCTGAGCGCGTTTGTGGTGATCTGGCTGGTCCTCGCCGCCACCTTCTGGCTGCTGAGACCCAAGGCCAAGTTGCAGGACCTGGTGCGCCTGCTGCCCGACGTGCTTCGACTGCTCAAACGCCTCGCCACCGATTCCGAACTGCCGCGGCGGGTCCGAGTCGTCCTGGTCGGGCTGATCGCCTTCGTCGTGTCGCCCATCGACCTGATACCGGATGCCATCCCGGTGATCGGATTCGCCGACGACGTGGTCATCGTCGGTCTGGTGCTGCGCTGGATCAGCCGCATCGCGGGACCCGATGCGTTGGCCAGGCACTGGCCAGGCACACCCGACGGCCTCGCCACCCTGTGTTGGCTGTGCGGGCTGCCCGACCCCGCGGTGGAGTGACCCGCCCGTTGCGGTGAACCCGTGCGCGAAGGCGCGGTTTGCTCCTAGGCTGCCGGGCATGTCAATCGACCGAGCGGCACTTCTGGCGGGCAGTATCCGACTCACCTCCGGCGTCTGGTTCCTCGTCGACCCCTTGAGCGCGAACCGATTCTGGGGCGATCCGGAGGAACCGTCGCCGCCGGCGCGACTGTTGTTGCGGTCCATGGGATATCGCGACGCGCTGATCGGCGGGCTGCTCGCCGCGGCGGCGCTGCGCGGCAAGAACACCCGCGGCTGGTTCCTGGCGTCGGGCGGTGCGGACGCGGCGGACCTGCTCGGCGGCATGAGTGTCCATCGGGAGCTGAGGCCGTCGCAACGGATCATCGGCCTGGGAGGTGCCGTCGTCGGCATCGGCGTCGGCCTTTGGGGCGCGACGCGCCGGACCACGCGGCCGAGCGAAGAGCCGGCGCCATAACGCCGGTCACCGATCGCGGCCAAGCTGTACCGGTCCGAGGTAGATGCGGTTGACTGGGCGCCATGGGTCTAGGCGTACTGACATTCGTAACCGATGAGGGCATCGGCCCGGGCGAGCTGGGGCAGGCACTGGAAGAGCGTGGATTCGAGTCGCTGTTCCTCGCCGAGCACACCCACATCCCGGCGGGCGACGTCACGCCCTACCCAGCAGGGGGTCCCATCCCGCCGAAGTACTACCGCACCCTGGATCCGTTCGTGGCGTTGACCGCCGCGGCTGCCGCCACCGAGCGGCTGGTCCTGGGCACCGGCATCGCGCTGGTTCCCCAGCGCGATCCCATTCACACTGCCAAAGAGGTGGCGTCGCTGGATGTGGTGTCGCGGGGCCGATTCCGGTTCGGCGTGGGTGTGGGCTGGCTGCGCGAGGAAATCGCCAACCACGGGGTCGACCCGTCCGTTCGGGGACGGGTGGTTGACGAGCGGCTGGACGCGATGATCGAAATCTGGACGCACGAAAAGGCGGAGTTCCACGGCGAATTCGTAAACTTCGGGCCGATCTACAGTTGGCCCAAGCCGGTGCAGAAGCCCTATCCGCCGCTGTACTTCGGCGGCGGGCCCGGGGGCTTCAAACGCATCGCCCGGCTGCATGCGGGTTGGCTGTCGATGACACCGTCGGCGGACGTCTTGGCCCCGCAATTGGAGCAACTGCGCGACGTGGCCGGTCCGGATGTGCCGGTGATCAGCTTCCATGGCGGCGAGCCGGCGGCCCAAGAACTCGAGGGTTACCGCGCTCTCGGGTTGCAGCACCTGCTGGTGGAACTGCCCACCGAGCCGCGCGACGAGACGCTTCGGCGCCTCGACGAGCTGCGGGCCGAGTCCGCCAAGTTGGCGTAAGCCTAAGTGCCGCAAAAGGTTTGGTACTTGCCGAAGTCTTCCGGGGCGGGACTGGCGTAGCGTTCCAGGCCCGGCCGTTCGTCATAGGGGGAGGTCACCGCGGCGAGGAGCTGCTCGAGGGGGCCCAGATCACCCGCGGTCGCGGCCGTCAGCGCTTCCTCCACCAGGTGGTTGCGCGGAATGTAGACGGGGTTGACCCGGTCCATGACGTCGGCGTCGGGACGCAGCGCTTGCCAGCGCGACAGCCACGCGTCGAAGCCGGCGAGGTCGGTGAACAAGCCCCGCGCGGGCTCGGTGTCGCCGCGCGCCGCTCGGCCGAGCTGGCGAAAAAACGAGGTGTAGTCGACGTGGCTGTCCTTGAGCAGGGTGAGCAACTCGTCGACCAGGGCGGCCGAGGCGCTGGCCCCGACGTCGGGTAGACCGAGTTTGGCGCGCATCCCGGACGACCACACGGCGTCGTACTCCCGCTGGAAGACCCCGAACGACGTCTCCGCGAGCGCTACCGCCTGCTCGACATCGTCGGAGAGCAGCGGAAGCAGCGTCTCGGCGAACCGGGCGAGGTTCCAGCCGGCGACGACCGGCTGATTGGCGTACGCGTAGCGCCCCCAGAAGTCGATCGAGCTGAAGACCGTGTCGGGGTCGTAGGCCTCCATGAAGGCGCACGGCCCGTAGTCGATCGTCTCGCCGGAGATCGTCATGTTGTCGGTGTTCATCACCCCGTGGACGAACCCGATCAGCATCCACCGCGCGACGAGCGCGGCCTGGACGGCGACCACCCCCTCGAACAACGCGAGGTAGGGCCGTTCGGCGTTCGCCGCGCTGGGATGGTGGCGGGCGATCGCGTGATCGGCGAGGCGCCGCAGCAGGTCGATGTCGCCGGTGGAGGCGGCGAACTGGAAGCTGCCGACGCGCAGGTGGCTGCTGGCCACCCGGGTCAGCACCGCCCCGGGCAGCTCCGCCTCGCGCAGGACCGGGCGGCCGGTGCCGACGACGGCCAACGATCGCGTCGTCGGGACCCCGAGCGCATGCATCGCCTCGCTGACGACGTACTCGCGCAGCATGGGACCCACGGCCGCCAGGCCGTCGCCGCCGCGCGCGAACGGTGTCGGCCCGGAGCCCTTCAGGTGGATGTCGCGGAGGCGCCCGTCGCCGTCGACGAGCTCGCCGAGCAGCAGGGCGCGGCCGTCGCCCAGCCGGGGCACGAAGCCCCCGAACTGATGCCCGGCGTAGGCCTGGGCCACCGGAACGGCGTCGCTGGGAAGCAGATCGCCCACCAAGAACCGCAACCCCTCCGGGCTTCGCAGCCACCCGGCGTCCAGGCCGAGTTCCGCCGCAAGCCGCTCGTTGAAGGCGAGCAATCGCGGCTCGGCCGGCGGTTCGGCTTGCCACCGGACGGCCATCTCCGGCAACGCGCGGAAGAACCGGTCCTGGAGAGCAACGGTTATATCCGGGGCGACACTCACCTCAACGAGCCTACGGCGAATTACGAGCCGAGGGCCTGCCCGATGAGGTCGCGGGCGCGGTCGAGCATCGACGCGAACGGTCCGAGAGCAAAGTTCATCTTCGCCGACTCCACGCCAGGGTGCGGGTGGGTCGGCGCGATGGCCTGAGCCGCGCGCACCGCCGCGCCCATCCGCTTGAGGTCGGCGTTGTCGACTTCCTTCTGCAGGACGGGGAACTCCTCGCTTTCCTCCTGCTGCGCATGCTCGAGCACGGCCTCGCGGAGCTTCTTGACCTCGTCGACGAACTGCTGCGAGGTGACGTCGAGGTCCTCGATGCTCGACAGCATCTCCTTGGCCTCGTGCTCCTCTTTGAGTCGGGCGTCGACGATCGCGTCACCGGCGTCGGCCTCCCGGCGCACGCGCGGGTGCACCACCATTTCCTCGGCTGTCTCGTGCACGGCCAGCAGTTGACGCAGCGTTGCGAACGGCTTTTCCCGTGCTTGGGGATCGGATGCGTGCAGCACCTCGTCGAACAGATCCTCGATGAGGTTGTGCTGCGCCTTGAGAAAAGCCACGACTTCCTCGGGCGATTGGACAATCATGTCGGCCATCGCCGATACCTCCAGTGTTCTGCGGATTTGGGATGCGCACTATGGGCTGTACGCGCCTTTGCCAGGCATACCCGCTGTACAACCGCCTAAACGACGCGGTGTCGGGGGTGCTGAGTGCCTGCCGCACAAGGCGTTTCGTTCGGGGGGGCGAATGGGTAGCCGCTAAAGAGGCGCTTTCGTGCCGATCCAATCAATCAACGCAGGAGGCGAATTCTTCGATGACTTCATCGGACAAGACGACGGTGCTGGCGCAGTTGCGCGCGCTTCATCAGCTGACCAACACCGAGATCCAGATCGCGGAAACCCGCGTCGCGCAGGCCCGTACCGAGGCCGTTCAGCGCGAGCTCACGCAGAACGCGTCCAACGCCCGCGAGCGGTCCGAGGCGATCGAGAAGGCGATCCGCGCGCTCGGCGGTGTCCCCGACATCGTCGGCCCGTTCCTAGGCAGGGCGGCCGCGGCGGTCAAGGCCCTGACCGAGCAGGCTCAACCGTTCGACGAGGCGCTCCTGGGCGACCTCGCGCTGGAAGATCAGTTGCTGGACCGAAGCCGGTACCTGAAAGCTCTGGCCGTCGCGGCCGAACTTCCCGAGATCGAGAGCCTCGCGACGCGGCTGATCACGGCGCACTCGGCGACCGTGGACTGGCTGACGACCGTGCTGGCCGAAGACGCGCTCGGCGGTCCGGCCGCGCTGCGCCGCACGCCGCTGCAGGCCGCAGCCGGCACCGCGGTGAAACTGGTCAACCTGCCGGTCGAATGGTCGGTTCGGGGCGTCGACAGGGCGGCGGACGCGCTGCGCTCGGCCCGCCCGACGTTCGACGAGCTGGTAAGCCGGGGTACGCACGCCGGTGACGTGGCGACCCGGGCGCTCGCCGCGTCGCGCAACGCCGCACTCGAGGCGGCCGAAAAGGTCACCCGGAACGAGGGGGCCCGGCAGACGGCCGACGCCCTGCACGCGGCGCGCGCCGCTGTCGGAGTTCTCGACGCCGACGAGCTGCCCATCGCCAACTACGACGAGCTCAACGTCAGCGAGGCCGTCGCCGAGGTGAAGGAGCTCGCGAATCCGAGTGACGTGCGGGCGATCATCGCCTACGAAGAGGCGAACAAGAACCGCCAGCGGATCGTGTCGGCCGCCCAAACGCGTCTCGCTGCGATCGCGCAAGACGTCGTCGGCATCAATTAGCCGAGCAGTTCAACGCAAGGCCGCCCGGGCGAGGGTTTCCTCCGCCCGGGCGGCCCGGCCTTTCTGTGCCCGGGGGCATTCCCAACCGCCCGTTTGGGGACATCGCTACGGTTAAGGCACCAGTCCGCTATCGATAATCACGAGAGACGAATGTACGACCAGGTCAACAGCAGCGCGACGGAGCCCGACGACGTCATCGGCTACCGCATCGATCCCGTTCTCGCCCGGAGTTGGCTCTTGGTCAACGGTGCGCACGCCGACCGGTTCCAATCCGCGGCGCACTCCCGGGCCGACATCGTCGTGCTCGACATCGAGGACGCCGTCGCGCCCAAGGACAAGCACGCCGCCCGCGACAACGTGGTGAGCTGGCTGGGCGCCGGCAACACCGACTGGGTCCGCGTCAACGGTTTCGGCACCCCGTGGTGGGCGGACGACCTCGCCGCGCTGTCCGGCACACCGGTAGGCGGGGTGATGCTGGCGATGGTCGAATCGGTGGACCACGTCACCGAGACCGCGCAACGGCTGCCCAACGTACCGATCGTGGCGCTGGTAGAAACGGCCCGGGGCCTGGAGCGCATCACCGAGATCGCCGCGGCGAAGGGCACCTTCCGGCTCGCCTTCGGCATCGGCGACTTCCGCCGCGATACCGGTTTCGGGGAAGACCCCGGCACGCTGGCCTACGCCCGGTCTCGCTTCACCATCGCCGCCAAGGCGGCGAGCCTGCCCAGCGCCATCGACGGACCCACGATCGGCTCCAACGCACTGAAATTGATCGAGGCCACCGCGGTTTCCGTGGAATTCGGGATGACGGGCAAAATCTGCCTCACCCCGGACCAATGCGGCGTGGTGAACGAGGGCCTGTCGCCATCGCAGGACGAAATCTCTTGGGCGAAGGAGTTTTTCGCCGAATTCGAACGCGATGGGGGAGAGATCCGCAACGGATCGGACCTGCCGCGGATTGCGCGGGCCACCAAGATCCTCGAGCTGGCCCGCGCCTACGACATAGAATCGTCTGACTTCGACGACGAAGAACGGGATCATTCACCCGCGCCGTCGGACACCTATCACTACTGAGCGGCAAAGCGGGTCCGGGATGAGTCTTGTGGTGGATTTTCATTTCGACCCGATGTGCCCGTTCGCCTATCAGACCTCGCTCTGGATCCGGGACGTTCGCGAGCAACTCGGCCTCACCATCGACTGGCGTTTCTTCAGCCTCGAGGAGATCAACCGGTCCGAGGGCCAGAAGCACCCCTGGGAGCGGGAGTGGTCCTACGGGTGGTCGTTGATGCGGATCGGCGCGCTGCTGCGCCGAACGGACATGGCGTTGCTCGACCGCTGGTACGCCGCCATCGGACATGAGTTGCACACGCTGGGCGGCAAACCGCACGACCCCGAGGTCGCCCGCCGCCTGCTCGGCGACCTCGGCGTGGAGCCGTCGCTCCTCGATGCGGCCCTCGACGACCCGACCACCCACGACGAGATACACGACGACCACCAACGCGTCGTCGACGCCGGTGGCTATGGGGTGCCGACGCTGTTTGTGTTGGGGCAGTGCTTGTTTGGGCCGGTATTGGTGGACCCGCCGATCGGGCCGGAGGCCCTGACGCTGTGGAACGTCGTCACCGGCATGGCGGAGTTGCCCCACGTGTACGAGCTGCAGCGCCCCAAGTCGCCCGCCGACGCCGAGCTGATCGGCCGCGCGTTGCGACCTTATCTGGACGGCCGCGATTGGGTCAGCATCAACCGCGGTGAGGTCGTCGATGTGCAGCGCCTCACCGGCCAGGCCTAACCCGGCTTAGGCCGCGTGGCGCGCGATGGAGACCCCGATTCGGAATTCCACCTCGCTGACCGTGATCGCGGGGGCGCGCGGCGGGGCCGTGGATCGGTAGCTCTTGCCCGTGGGCGTCGTGAATTCTGCTGTGTGGGTGTGGTTTTCGTCGACAGCGGTGCCCACCCGCCAACCCGCACCTTCCTTGGCGTAGTTGCAACCCTCGCACAGGCCCAGGCCGTTGTCCGAGGTGGTCGGGCCGCCGTCCGCCCACGGTTGCGCGTGGTCGTTGTGTCTGATGGGCGCGTCGCAGTAGGGCGTGCGGCAGCGTTGGTCGCGCAGCGCGATGAATGCGGCCAGCCCGCGCGGAAAGATCCGTGCCCGTGACTCCATGGCCACCAGCGCCCCGGCCCCGGGGTGCGCGTAGAGCCTGCGCAGGGTCGCGCGCGAGCGCGGGTCGGTGATGGCGGCGCTGACCATCGCGCGCGCCACCGCCGCGGGGATGGGGCCGTAGCCGGAGAGGTCGGCCGGCGCGTTGTCACCGCCTAGCAGCGTGTCGTCGGAGAGCACCAGGTTGACGGCCACGGGGGTAGGGACCGCCGCGCTGCGGCCGGTGACCCGCTCCACCAAGGTGTCGGCCATCAGCTGCCCGCGCGAGCGCCCGTCGCCCCGGGTATCCGCCTCGCGGCGCAGCGCCGCATATACCGAAACCCCCTGGGCCACCGGCAACAACGCGGTGAGATACGTCATCGTGTCGGGCGCGGGCCGAATGGTGACCGTGCGCTCATTCTCCGCCCTGGCCGCACGGTCGACGACCGCGTGCGGATCCAGCCGATAGGCGATCGCCTTGGCGGCCGCGACTACCCGCGCGTCGCCCATGCCGTCCAGGTTCGCCGGCTCGCCGCACAGTTCGGCGTCCAGGGTTCGCCGGTCCTCGACGTCCAGGCAGGCGCTCTCACGCACGATCAGCGTCGCCCGCCATTCCGAGAGCAGTCCGCATTCCAGCGCCGCCAGCGTGTACGGCATCTCGTGCACGAGGGCTTTGGCGAAGCCGAGGTGGCGCCCGCCCCGCGCCGGGGCATCGCGCCGCGCGAGGGCGATTTCGGTGGCCACGCCCCGGCCGCGCCGTGCGGCGGGTAGGCCGGCGGCCGCCTCGGCACCTCGACGCGCCGCATCCAGCGCGGCCGTCGCGCGGGCCTGCCCGGCGGCGGCCGCCGACTTGGCCGCCTCCAGCTCCGCGATGCGCTCGATCAGCGCCGATTCATCGGCCGACGAGTCGACCGAGGCCAATTCTTCGAACATGTGTTCGACTATAGCGACGCCAGCCGACAAGTCCGCTTACGCTGGCGGTGTGGGCGCCGGGAACCGGATCCGGGTGGCGCGGGTCTACGACGACATCACCCCGGACGACGGCCAGCGCGTGCTGGTCGACCGCATGTGGCCGCGAGGAGTGCGCAAGGGCGACCCGCGGGTCGGGATCTGGTCCAAGGACGTCGCGCCGTCCAAGGACCTGCGCGAGTGGTATCACCATCGTTCCGAACACTTCGACGAATTCGCCGAGCGTTACGAAGCCGAGCTGAGCGACAGCCCGGCGCTGGAGGAGCTGCGCGCGCTGGCACGGCACGGCGTCGTCACCCTGGTCACCGCTACCCGCGACCCGGACATCAGCCACGCGGCCGTCCTCGCGGAGCTGCTGAAAAGCCACTGAACGCGTGAGACGATCGTGCGATGCGGCTGGGATTGCACGCCCTGGGGATCGGCGCCGGCGCCGATCGCGCCGTGATCGACGCCGTCGCTTCGACTGCGGACGATTGCGGTTTTGCCACGCTGTGGGCCGGCGAACACGTCGTCATGGTCGATCGACCCGCCTCCCGTTATCCCTACTCCGACGACGGCGTCATTGCCGTTCCGGCACAAGCGGATTGGCTTGACCCGATCGTCGCGCTGAGTTTCGCCGCCGCGGCCTCGTCCCGGATCGGGCTGGCGACGGGTGTGCTGCTGTTGCCCGAGCACAATCCGGTGGTGGTGGCCAAGCAGGCCGCGAGCCTGGATCGACTCGGCGGCGGGCGCCTGACCCTGGGGGTCGGCGTCGGCTGGTCGCGGGAGGAGTTCGCGGCTCTTTCGGTGCCGTTCGCCCGCCGCGGCGAGCGCACCGCCGAATACGTTGCCGCGATGCGCGCGGTGTGGCGCGACGATGTCGCCTCGTTCGACGGTGATTTCGTCAGCTTCGACTCGATTCGGGTCAACCCCAAGCCGGTTCGCGACCGCCACATCCCGATAGTGGTTGGCGGCAATAGTGATTCGGCGCTGCGGCGGGTGGCGACGTGGGGTGACGGCTGGTACGGCTTCAACCTCGACGGCGTCGAAGCCGTGCGTGATCGCCTCGCCAAGCTCGAGCGGCTATGCGGCGAGGCGGCGCGGGACCGTGGGGAGCTGCGGCTCTCGGTGGCGCTGCGCGATCCGAGCGTCGGTGATGTCGGCGCCCTCGCCGAGCTGGGCGTCGACGAACTGGTCCTCGTCGCGGCGCCCCCCGATCGCCCCGATGCGGCCGCCGAATGGGTTTCGGCCCTGGCCGAGCGGTGGATGGTGGGAGCGCCGGCGTGAGCGACGACCCCATACTGCCGCGGGAGTTGACCGACCTCCACGACGAAGTCCGCGCCGTCCCGCCGCCGCCCATTCCCACCCTGCCGGAGCCCTACGGGTTGCGGCTCGCCGATCCGGACGCCGACGCCGAGATGATCGCCGAGTGGATGAACCGGCCGCACCTGGTCGAAGCGTGGGAGTCCGCCTGGCCGCCGGCGCGCTGGCATCGATACCTGCGGGCGCAACTCGACGGCGGCTTCTCCCGCCCGTTCGTCGCCATGCTCGACGGGGTACCCCGTGCCTATATCGAGTTATACAGGGCGGCAAAGGATTCCATTGCCAACCGGTATGACAACGATCCCCACGATCTGGGCTTGCACGTCGCGGTCGCCGATCTGGACTACATCAAGCGGGGTCACGTCAGTTACCTGCTGCCCTACCTGGTTGGCAGCATCCTGGGTCTCGACCCGCAATGCCGGCGCATCATGTTCGATCCTGACCACCGCAACGTCCTGGCGCGTACGTTCTGTGAGCGGGGCGGCTGCGTCTTTCTCGGCGAGCACGAGATGTCCAACCGGCGAATGGCGCTGTACGCGCTGCCCCGCACACCCGACGACATTCCCCGGGGCGCTTGACTCAGAACTGCTCGGCGATCCGTTGTCCGAGAAATGCGGCCGCTTCACCGAGTGCGACGCTGACGACGATGTTGGCGAACGCCACGCGCAACTGGCGCTCCTCGCCGAGCCGCTGAGTTTCCAGCATCCAGGTGGAAAACGTGGTGTAGGCGCCGACGAACGCGGTCCCGGCCAGCAGGCCCGCTTCCTTGCTCAGCGCCAGGCCCCCCAGAAAGCCCAACAGCGCCGCGCCGCTGACGTTCACGGCCAACGTGCCGAACGGAAACGACCGGGCCACCCGGCGCGCCACCGCGCGGTCGACCACGAAGCGCAGCACCGAACCGATGCCCCCGATCAGCGCGACACCGACCCATACCGCGACCGTCGTGACGGCGCCGGCCGTCATCCGCGCACCCGGACCCGGCGCACCAATTTGGTGGCCAGCTGCACGGCCAGCAGTCCCAACACGATGCTGGTGACCGTGTAGCTGAGGGCCAGCGCCCAATGGCCGTGCTCGACCATCCGCAGCGTGTCGACCTGCATCGTCGAGAAGGTCGTGAGTCCACCGCACAATCCGGTGCCCAGCAGGGGCCGCCGGTAACTCGACAACGGCAAGCGTTCGAGCAACCGCGTGGTGAAGTAGCCCACCAGGAAGGCGCCCACGATGTTCACCGTGAACGTCGGCCACGGCCACCTCGCCGGGTCGCCGGCGGCGAGCGTCCCCAGGCCGGCACGGGCCAGCGAGCCCAGCGCCCCGCCGGCGAAGACCGCGGCCAGCTCGCGATAGTCGTGCGCCACGCGTGATCCCTTTCCCTGTGCAGGACTTACGGGTGGGTGAATCCGGGACGTCAGAAAAGTACCTGACAAGTCAGCGACGTGTGTCGCGGGCAGAATTGGTAACCATGGCCCATCCCCGCGCCGGTCAGCCGGCCCAGCCCGAAGACCTTGTCGATCTGCCTCACCTGGTGACGGCCTACTACTCGATTCGGCCCGATCCCGACGACGTCGCTCAGCAGGTGGTGTTCGGCACGTCGGGCCATCGCGGCTCCGCTCTGGACGGCGCATTCAACGAGGGCCACATCGTCGCGATCACGCAGGCCATCGTCGAGTACCGCGCGGCACACGGCACCACCGGGCCGCTGTTCATCGGCCGGGACACCCATGGCCTTTCCGAGCCGGCGTGGGTGTCGGCGCTGGAGGTGCTGGCCGCCAATGAGGTCGTCACCATGGTGGACTCCCGTGACCGCTACACGCCGACACCGGCCGTCAGCCACGCGATCCTCAACTACAACCGCGGCCGCACCGAAGCGCTGGCCGACGGCATCGTCGTGACGCCGTCGCACAACCCGCCTCCCGACGGCGGCTTCAAGTACAACCCGCCCAACGGCGGCCCGGCGGACACCGACGCGACGAATGCAATCGCCAAGCGCGCCAACGAGATTCTCCGGGACGGCTCCGGGGTGAAACGGGTGCCGTTCGCGCGAGCACTGCAGAGCGTCCAGCGGCACGACTATCTCGGCAACTATGTCGACGACCTGCCCAATGTGGTGGACATCGACGCGATCCGGGCGGTCGGGGTGCGGATCGGCGCCGACCCGCTCGGCGGCGCCAGCGTGGACTACTGGGGCGAGATCGCACAGCGGCACGGTCTTGACCTGACCGTGGTGAATCCGTTGGTGGATGCCACGTGGCGGTTCATGACGCTCGATCACGACGGCAAGATCCGGATGGATTGCAGCTCGCCGGACGCGATGGCGGGGCTCATCGCCAACCGCGACCGCTACCAGATCGCCACCGGCAACGACGCGGACTCCGACCGGCACGGCATCGTCACGCCCGACGGCGGGTTGCTCAACCCCAACCACTATCTGGCGGTGGCCATCGATTACCTCTACACGCACCGGCCGTCGTGGCCGGACGGCATCGCGGTCGGCAAGACCGCGGTCAGTTCGTCGATCATCGATCGGGTGGTCGCCGGCATCGGCCGCAAGCTCGTCGAGGTGCCCGTCGGGTTCAAGTGGTTCGTCGACGGACTGATCGGCGGCACCATCGGGTTCGGGGGCGAGGAGTCCGCGGGCGCGTCGTTCCTGCGGCGCGACGGCTCGGTGTGGACCACCGACAAGGACGGCATCATCCTGGCGCTGCTGGCCTCCGAGATCCTGGCCGTCACCGGGTTGACCCCGTCGCAGCGCTACCAGGAGCTGACCGCCGAGTACGGCACGCCGTTCTACGCGCGGGTCGACGCGCCGGCCGACCGTGACCAGAAAGCCCGGCTGGCCAAGCTGTCGCCCGACGAGGTGACCGCGACCGCGGTGGCCGGCGAGCCGATCACCGCGAAACTCACCGCTGCCCCCGGCAACGGCGCCGCACTGGGCGGGTTGAAGGTGACGACGGCCAACGCATGGTTTGCCGCGCGGCCGTCGGGCACCGAGGACGTGTACAAGATCTACGCGGAATCCTTCAATGGTTCCGAGCATTTGGCGGAGGTGCAGGAAGCCGCGCGCGAGGTGGTTAATAAAGTCATTGGGTGACCATTTCCCTCCGCCTCGCCCGTTCGGGGGGACGCGGCACCCGGTCGAGCCGGCTGCCGCGCGAAGTTTGGATCCTAAGCTGGGCGAATGTGATGGTCGCACTGGGCTATGGGGTCGTTTCGCCGGCGATGCCCGCTTTCGCCCATACCTTCGGGGTGAGCATCAAGGCGGTGACTTTCTTGGTCACCGTCTTTTCGTTGAGTCGGCTGTGTTTCGCGCCGGTCAGCGGCGTGCTGGTGCAGCGGTTGGGTGAGCGGCGAATTTACCTCGGTGGTTTGCTGATCGTCGCCCTGTCCACGATCGCGTGCGCGTACTCGCAGGCCTATTGGCAGCTATTGCTCTTCCGTGCCGTCAGCGGCATCGGCTCGACGATGTTTTACGTCTCGGCACTGGGACTGATGATCCATATCAGCCCGCCGGACGCCCGCGGACGGATCGCGGGCATGTTCACGACGTCGTTCATGATCGGCGCCGTCGGCGGGCCGGCGATCGGCGGCCTGACGGCGGGGTGGGGGCTGACCGCTCCGTTCATCGTGTACGGCGTCGCCATGCTCGGGGTGGTGGTGGCGCTGTTCTACGGCCTGCGGAACTCGGAGCTGGCCGCGCCCCCGCCGCCGACACGGTCGACGGTGACGATGCGGCAGGCGCTGCGCTTCCGCGCGTACTGGTCGGTGCTGCTGTCCAATTTCGCGACCGGCTGGGCGGCGTTCGGTCTGCGGATCGCGCTGGTGCCGCTGTTCCTCGCCGACGTCATGGGCGAGAGTGTTGGCGTCATCGGAGCTTCGCTGGCGGCCTTCGCGGCCGGGAACGCCGTCGCCGTCATTCCCAGCGGCTATCTGTCCGACCGGATGGGGCGGCGCACGTTGTTGATCGTCGGACTGGCGACGTCCGGCGTGGCGACCGCCGCGCTGGGGGTCGCGTCGACGTTGCCGGCGTTCATGGTGGCCGCGGCCATATCCGGCGCGACGACGGGCATCTTCATGTCGCCGATGCAGGCCGCGGTGGCCGACATCCTCGGCAGCGAGGCGCGCGCGGGCATTCCGGTGGCGGCGGTCCAGATGCTGTCCGACCTGGGAGCCATCGTCGGATCCGTCACCGTCGGTTGGGCCGCCGAGAAGCTGAGCTTCGGCTGGGGTTTCGGGATCAGCGGGATCGTGCTGCTGATCGCCGGCTTCGGCTGGGTGCTGGCGCCGGAAACGCGGACGGTGATCCATCCGGAGCACGGCTTGGCGGAGCCCGAGTCCGACGGCGAGGCGGCCTGAACAGCAGCTTTGAACCAGGGTGGCGGTTGGTGTAGCTTCGACTGGCACGACTTGGGGCTATGGCGCAGCTGGTAGCGCACCACACTGGCAGTGTGGGGGTCAGGGGTTCGAGTCCCCTTAGCTCCACCACGCTTGGCTCGCGCGCGGATTACCGGTGGGTCCAGAAGCTACGTATGACGGCGACCCGGCGGATTGGGTGCGTCAGGGTTGGCGATCGATCAGGTCGATGATCGCCCGTTGGGCCTCGCCGACTTCGAGTGGCAGTGTGGCGAACATTTCGGCGATCATCATCGCGACAGGAGTCGTCCACAGCAGCATGCCGATGGCCACCGCGTTCTGGCCGCCATGACTGGTTTGCAAGCGCTGGGTCAGACGAGCGAGAGCTGCGCCGAGTCGCTCCATGTGCCGGCTGTCGAGTCCGGAACGCAGCTCTTTGGTCGATATGAGGATCTCTAGACCGGCCATCGCTTTGGGGTTGGCGAACGCTTCCCATGCGCCCCGCACCAAGTCGGTGGTGTCGATCGGTTGAGTTGGGTCGGACAAGGCTTCGAGCGAGGCGACCAGGCGATCGACCGCGTCGTCGATGACTGCGATCAGCAGGCCGTCACGGTCGCCGAAGTGGTGTTGGATGACACCCCACGTCACCCCGGCGCGGTCGATGATATGTCGTGCGCTCGCGGCCGAGAATCCTTCTTCGCGGATGCAACGGACCGTCTCGTCGATGAGGCGTTCACGAGTGCGATCACCACGTTCACGGCGACCCGTGGGGGGACGGTCGGGACTCCTGCGCCCACTCATTGCCGCGCGCCCCGCCTAGCGTGTCGCCTCATCCGTAGCACCTTATGACACCGGTGTGCGCCGACTGGTCGCGCACGCGTGCTGCCGATGCGGATCTTTATCCTTGCCATTCAAACATGGCATATGCCATGCTAGCAAAGGCGCGGCTAGTGCTTGACCCAAACGTCAGTCTTCAGCTGAAGCGATGGGTCCGTCGGCACGTGTTACCGAATGTGACTGCTGTCAGTGGAGCCTCGCGGAGTTCGCCTCCGGCAGGCCACTCCGCCACGTACATGGAGGTATGACGATGACGGAGACGATCCCTCAGGATGGCAAACGCGATTCGTCGACGACGCGCGGGCTTTCCTCACTGCAAAAATCCCTCTTCGGCATCCTGGCGTTCTTCTTCGTCATCCATGTTGTCTTCTGGTACCTCGAATTCCATGCCGGGGTGTCGCATGTCGTCGCATCCACGACGCTGGTGATCTTTGTCGTCGGCTGCTTCGTGACCGCGCTTGCGCTTCCGTGGTTGCCCCTTCCGGGACAACGCGATTGGACGAGATCGCAACGGCTCGGTGCGATGGTGATTGTGTGGGTATTCATCGCCCTGACGCCACGATTCATCTGGGAGCTCCCGTGGCTTCTGTTCTTCGATCAGATCCGAGCAGGCGTTGAAAGCGGCGCGCTCTGGAGCTACATGTGGTCGCCCATCCTGCTAGGCGGGGACGCACGCTATTTGAACGGTGACCCGCTCATCGTGGTCCTTGAGTGGATCGCGTTCTTCATCGGTCTGTTCGAAGCGTATGCGATGGTGCAGTTCTTCCGAAATGGTAAGCGCTTCACCAGCACTCAACTTTCCTTCATCATGGGCGGAATGATCGTGGAGGTCACGTTGCCGGCGGTCTATTTCGGCGTGGAGATCGCGAACAATATGCAAAGCATGACAAGCCCGCTCGAGATGTGGATCAAGTTCGTGGTCCTGAACCTGTTGTGGTGCACCATGCCCCTCGTCACCTACTTCTGGGGTGTGCGCAGATTGACTCGCCAAGAGCTCGCTGTGGCTTTCTAGCTAGGGGGAGTCATCCTCTTTGGCCAGGTGGTGCAGGACTCGTTCGTTGAGGGCGGCGAGCATGTCGAGCTCGGCCGGGGAAAGCAGATCGATGAATTTCCGGCGGACGTCTTCCACGTGCCGGGGCGCCGCCTTCTCGATGGCGGCGCGGCCGGCCGGCAGCAGGCAGACCATGGTGCTGCGGGCGTCGTCGGGGTTGGGCTCGCGGCAGATCAGCCCGTCCTTCTGCATGCGCCGCACCTGGTGGGAGACCCGGCTCTTCTCCCAGCCCAGCGTGTTGCACAGGTCGTGCGCGGGCATGCGGTCCCCCTCGTGCTCCGAGAGCACCGCCAGGATCTCGTAGTCGGCCGCGGAAAGGCCCGATTTCTGCAGGCCCCGGCTCAGGTGCACGCCGAGCTGGTGATGCGCGTGCTTGAACGCCCGCCAGGCGCGGTCTTCACGCGGGGTCAGCCAGTTCGGTTCCATCGGCGTCCATCTTAGCGATTGGTTGACGCATCAACAAACACTCCTTAAGGTTGAGGAGTCAACCTTTTCGATCGTCAGTAAGGACACCTCATGAGCAGCATCAGCATCATCGGCACCGGCAACATGGCCCGCGCCATCGGCGCGCTGGCGGTAGCGGGCGGCAACGCCGTCGAGGTCATCGGCCGTGACCCGGCCAAGGCCGCCGACCTGGCCAAGGCGCTCGGCGGTAGTACCACGACGGGAGAGTTCGGCGCCGTGCCGGCCGGGGACATCGTCGTCGTGGCCCTGTTGTACGCCAACGTCGTTCCGGTCGTCGCCCAATACGGAGACGCCCTCGCGGGCAAGGTCATCGTCGACATCAGCAACCCCTTCAATGCCGCGGCCGACGGGCTGGCCATACCCGAGGACACGTCGATCGCGCAGGAAGTCGCCAAGGCGGCCCCGGCCAGCGCCCACGTGGTGAAGGCGTTCAACACCGTCTTCGGCGTCGTCCTGGCAAAGGGCCGGCCGCTCGACGTCTTCATCGCCGGTGACGCCCCGCGGGCCAAGGCGGCCGTCACGGAGTTCATCGAGAGCCTCGGGCTGCGCCCGCTCGACGTCGGTGACTTGCACATGGCGCACTGGCTGGAAGGAACGGGCCTGGTCGTGATGGGTCTCGCCCGCCATGGGGTTGGGAACTTCGACTTCGCCCTCGGCGCGGCCGTTCCCGGCTGAGCCGCCTGGGTCCGAGAAGTGAACGAAGAGGGGCGCCGCGGCCCCAAATAATGGTTGATAGATCATCGAAAGGAATCCGCGATGAAGCTTGGTTTCGCACTTCCCATCGTCGGGCCCGCTATCGGCAGCGCCGCAGGCCTGAGCACGTTCTGCCGCGGGCTCGAGGACCTTGGCTACGACACGCTATGGGTGGGCGATCGCCTGGTCACGCCGGTCGACATGCACAGCACCTACCCGGGCAAAGAACAGCCGTACCCGCCGCAGATGACCCGCTACCTCGACCCGGTGCTGCTCTGGACCGTCGCCGCGGCCGCGACCAGCCGGGTACGGCTCAACGCCAGCACGCTCAGCACGTTCTACTACGAGCCGGTCCACCTGGCCCGGCTGCTGACCACGCTCGACGTGCTCAGCGAAGGCCGCCTCGACGTTGGCGTGGGAATCGGTTGGATGAAGGACGAGCACGACATCGCCCGCAGCGCGGACTGGAGCCGGCGCGGGCGGATGCTCGATGACCTGCTGGCGTTCCTGCACGAGTGGTGGACGACGACCCCGGTGTCCTGGAACAGCGAGTTCTTCTCGCTGCCCCCGGTCCATGCCGACTTGCGCCCGGTCCAGGCCGGTGGTCCGCCTATCTGGATCGGTGGTGTTAGCGAGGCCGCGATGCGGCGGGTCGGCCGCAGTGGCACCGGCTGGCTCGGGGTCGAGGGGCTGCAGGACGAGGTCACCGACCACTTGTGGTCGATTGCGCGCCGGTCGGCGAAGGACGCGGGCCGCGATCCGGACGCGCTGAAGAAGGCCATGCGGATCAACCTCGAACCGGGCACGTCCGTTGACTCGGTAGCCGACAAGCTCGAGCGCCTCACCGAGTCCGGTGCTGATGAGGCGATCGTGGATGCCTTCGCACTGTTTCCCACCCTCGACCAGATGTTTGACTTCGCCGGCCAGGTAATCGCCCGATGGAGTGAGCATGGGAAAGGTTGACGTTAGGCCGTGCCAAGTTGTTCGTCGTGACGAGCTCGCTCACCGATGTAGGTTCCACTGGCCGCAATCCGCGGCAAGGACGTCGTTGACGTCGACCTGGAGCCCGCCGACCACCGGGCCAGGGTTCGACGGCGTGCTCACTACCCGTTGGTAGAGAACGGCGGTGCGGTCGACCTGGCCGCGAGACCAGGCCTTGGTCTGCCAGGCCCACCGGTGGCCGGGAGTGCCCGAATTTCCGATGACGCCGTCGGCGGCGGCCCACTGGCACACATCGATACCGCCGTAGACGCCGGTGCGCTGCACTCCCAGCACCGAATTGATTCCGCGAAACCACTTGAGCGCCAAGTTGTTCCAGGTGTCGTGATTGATGTCCTCGTCGACGCTGAAGAAGATCGGGGCGCTCTGGCCACCACCCGCCGCGGTATGCAGCTCCCAGGCGGTGCGCGCATCGGCAACGCCGCCCTCGAACCCGCGTCTGAAGTCCGACGGCGCCGACCCGCCGGGCTTGCCGTATTGGTAATTGCTGACGATCATCAGCCCAGCAGCGGTCAGCTGCTCGGCGTAAGGCCGCGTGATCGGCTTGGCTCCCATGGACGAGCCGGGACGCGATAGCGAAACGTAGTTGATGACCCCGGAGTAACCGGCGGCTCGAATCTGGTCCGCAGGAATTTGGCGCATGGCGAAGTCGATCAGTCGAGGAGTGGAAGGGGCGGGCGCGGGGACGGCGACGGCGACGCTTGTCGAGGCCGCATACAACCCCGTTAGTGCAGATAACGGAATGGCGTAGCGCAATAAATCGCGCCGGGGAATGGGGCGCGACCGCCGCACATTCACCGACGAATCCTGCATCGCGTGATGTTAAATTTGTGACTTTTGTCGACATAAGTGGCGCGCAGCAGTCGATATCAAATCGGTGTCTGCGGTTGACCGTGTCGAGTCCTGACTGGAAGTGCCAGCGGGCCTATCAGCGCTGACAGCGCGAGCCGGTCGGGGACGTCGACTCGGCCAGCCAACTCTCAGAGACCTCGTACCGCCGGTACGCATAACCGGCCGTCCGTGTGGGTACGCGGCCGAGTGAACGGTTGTTCGCAAAGAATCGACGCCCGCATAGCTCGTCGGGAGGGAGCTTCTGATGCCCGAGGTTCAACTTCACCACGAGGGACACCCGATGTATCGCCGGATGGTCCGGTTCGATTGGTCCGAGACGCCGCTGCACTGGGTGCCCGAGGATCCGTTCTCGACGCACATGATCAATGTCTTGCACCTCCTGCTCCCCGAGGGCGAGCGCCATTTCATCAAGGCCGTTCTCGAGGCGTCGTCGTTGGTCGATGATCCAGAGTTGGAGGCGGCGATCAAGCCGTTCATCCAGCAGGAGTCCTGGCATGCGTGGGCGCACCAAGTCGTGCTCGACCACCTCGCCCAGCAGGGCATCGAGACCAAGCCGTATACGGATCGGCTCGGCAGGCTGTTGTCGATGACGCTGGGTGACCCGCCCAAGTGGTTTCCGCCGGCCATGAAGCGGTGGTGGCTCTATCGGCGGCTGGCCGATGTGGCCGCGCTGGAGCATTACACCGCGATGTTGGGCCAGTGGGTGCTCACGAACCGGGGCCTGGACTACGCGAAGGCCGACCCCATGATGCTTGACCTGCTGCGTTGGCATGGCGCCGAGGAGGTCGAGCACCGTTCGCTGGTGTACGACGTGTACCAGCACGTCTCTGGGAACTACCTGATCAGGGCGTTCTCGATGTTGTTCGTCTCGCCGCTGTTCATCGGTTGGTGGGTCGCGGGGGCTCGTTACCTGATGGCCCAAGACCCAACCATCGATCGGAAGTGGCGCTGGCGGGACTGGCTCTGGGCTGCCCGCGAATACCGATTGCCGGGCCCATGGAAGCTGATGGTGACGACGCCCGTCCGGTACCTGCGGCCTAGCCATCATCCCAACGACGAGGCGTCCACGCAGATGGCGATCGATTATCTGGCGTATTCGCCGGTGGCTAAGGCCGCCCGGGAGCGGGCGCGGTCCCAAGGGAAGTCACCGGATCAAACGCAAGGGATCGAGATTTCCGGCAACGGAGCACGAAAGGTGAAGGCGCGATGAAGGTTTCGGTAGATCTTGACACCTGCGATGGCAACGGCGTGTGCATGAGCATCTGCCACGACGTGTTCGACGTGCGTGAGGACGGTCTGCACGTGTTGCAGGAAGAGGCACCGGAGGAGTTGCGCCAGCAGCTGATTGGCGCCCAGGTGTCGTGTCCCACGCAAGCAATCACGGTGAAGGACTGACCAATGCCGGGCGGCCAGCACAGAGACCTGAAAGAGATCGTCGTCGTCGGTGCCGGCGTGGCGGGCACGCGCGCGGCGGAGACGCTGCGGCAGGAGGGCTATGACGGCGCGCTGACCGTCGTCGGCGCCGAGCGGCACGCCCCGTACCATCGCCCGCCGCTGTCGAAGAAGTTCCTCACCGGCAAGGTGCACCGGGCCGGCGTCGACCTGGCGCCCCAATTCGACATGGAAGCGCGCGTCTTGCGCGGCGCATCGGCTCTCAGCCTGGATATGTCCTCGCGCACCATCCACGTGCGCGACGACGACGAGGAACTCGCCGTGCCTTTCGACGGGCTGGTGATCGCCAGCGGCGCGGTGCCACGCGAGTGGCCGGGCGGCCCGGTCCCCGACGGGGTACTGATGCTGCGCACGGTCGAGGACTGCCTGGCCATCCGGGACCGGCTGAGTTCGCGGCCGCGGGTGGTGGTGGTCGGCGGCGGGTTCATCGGCGCCGAGGTCGCCGCGAGTTGCCGGTCAACGGGCTTGGACGTGGTGCTGGTCGAAAAAGCCGGTAGCCCCTTGCTTTCCGCGTTGGGTGAGGAGCTGGCGTCGCGCTGGGCCGAGCTCCATCGTGAACATGGTGTGGACCTGCGGGTGGGCGTGGGCGTCGACGGATTCTTGGGCAACGGCCGGGTGGAAGGTGTCCGGCTCACCGACGGCTCACGGGTTCCGGCGGACCTCGTCATCGTCGGACTCGGCGTCACCCCGGCCACCGCCTGGCTGGACGGCTCCGGATTGCGTGTCGACGACGGCGTGATGTGCAACGCCTGCGGTGTCGCGGAGGGCAGCACCGCGGACGTCCCGGTTGTTGCGGCCGGTGACGTCGCGCGCTGGTGGCACCCGCTGTACGAGCGGCACCTGCGTACCGAGCACTGGGACGACGCGGGCCGTCAGGGTGCGGCCGCCGCACGGACCCTGCTGGCGGGGCCGCGGGGCGCGGAGGCATACGACGACGTGCCGTACTTCTGGTCCGATCAATACGACGTCAAGCTCCAGATGCTAGGGGTGCCAACCGATTACGACTCCGTCGAGATCGTCGAGGGCGGCCCGGACTCGTGGGAGTTCGTTGCCGCGTACGGGCGCGGCGGCCGCACCATCGCGGTCCTCGGGACGATCCCGGGCCGGGTATATGCCTACCGCGAGGCAATCGAGAAGCGAGCCGAGTTCCCGCCGAGCCGACCGGATTAGCGAATCCCCGCGGACAGCGGGAGGCCGCCGAAGGCTCAGCGCCCGAGAACCAGGATGGTCTTCCCCGGAAGGCGATTGGCGTCGGAGGCATCGTGCACGGCGCGTCGGTCAGCGGGCGGCGCTCGGCGACCTCGATCACCAGCTTTCCGGCGTCGACTTGGTCGACCCATGCGGCCAGCTGCGCAGCGTCGCTGCGGACGAACACCCACTGCGCGCACCCGCCTTGGCGTCCCGGTGCGGTGCTGATCAGGTTGAGCACCGCGTCGGGTGACGATCGCCACAATGCTTCGAGTTCGAAGCACTGCGATGAGGGCCATGGCCCCGGCCCTCGACCCCCAGCAGATGCGCGCGTACTTCACCCTGATGGAGAGGGTCAGTCTGCTGCAGTACGCCGTGCAGCGACAGCTACGGGCCGAGGGCGACCTCGGCTACGTGCAGTTCGAGATCCTGGCCAAACTCGCCGATGCCGACCGCCCGTTCGCCATGACGGAGCTCGCTGACGGCGTCGTTTACAGCCGTAGCGGTCTGACCCACCAGGCTGGCCTACTGGAACAGGAGGGTCTCATCCGCCGCGACGCCAGCGCCGACGACCAGCGCGCCACGGTCGTTCGCATCACGGCAGCGGGTCGCGCGCGGCTCGCGAAAGTGCTGCCGGGCCACATCGACGTATTCCGCGACCTGCTGTTTGATGCGCTTTCCGGCGAGGACGTGCGCACGCTCGCCGACATCATGAGCCGCGCCCGCGATCACATGCGGGCCAGGCCGGCACGCTCGGCCGCGTCACGTAAACGCCGCACCGCGTCACCGCGCTGAAGTGTCAACCCACCTTCGTCCACGGTGTGCAGCCGTGCGTGATGAACTTCGCCACCGCGGGCGCAGAGAGATTCGCCGTGACCGGGGTCGTCTGAATCCCGCTGTCGGAGTTGATCAGCCGTCCAGCACTGGTCCACGTGGTGAAGACACAGGCCGCTCGGTAGTCACCCGGTTCGGCGTGGGCGACGTAGATGCCGTAGGGAAGCTGCGCGGGCACCGAGTAGGAGCCGGGCCCGTAGCCGCCGTCCGCACGCGCCGGCGCGCCGGCAAGGCAGCCGACGATCAACACGGGCGCGAGACTGGCCGCCAAGGCAGGCGCCTGGACCGGTCGCATGAACATCAACATTAAGTTCCGGCGACGACTCGGTGGAGAGTACGCATCAGGTGTGTGCCGGCTGACTGGCCGATTAGGTTTTCTTCTGAATGCGCATTACTCTTTCCCGCGGTTCTGATTGCGACTCTCCGAAAGCAGCCATGCCCATTCAGCCCACCCTGCTGCGCCGACAATCGCTGCGCAGCACCCGCTCGTCGCGGGTCGTGCCTAGCGTGAAATGCCCCATGGTCGGCCAGTGCTTCGACATCGAGGTCACTCGCGACGCCGACGGATGGACGATCCGTATTCCCGAGATCGGCAGGGTCACCCGCACCGTCCGCCGGGGCGCGGTGGAGCTGGCCGCGCGCGAATGCATCGCCACCTGGACCGGCATCCCGATCGGTTACGTCGCCGTATACGTCGCAAGCGAGACCGGCTAGCGCCTCACCGCCGGCCGCGCGTAGTGGCCAAGGTGTGTCCCGCGCGTGACCACGGCGCGACGATGACGCGAAACGCTCATCATCATGACGATGCTGGCGGCCATCGCGGCCCTCGCGATGGCAATGGGTGTCGGCTACTACTTCGGCCGGCGCGCGAAATCGACGCCGCCGAGCTGGAAGAGGCGCACGAGCCGGGTCGCGCTCGGGCGCCTCGCGATAAGCCTGCTCGTCTTGTTGACCGCGCGCCGTGCGATGACCCTGTGGGGGCCAAGATTCGTTGTTCCGCTGGGGTTGCTGCGCGGTAGCGTTGCGCGGATCCGTTCCTACTGACCGCGAGGACAGCCATGTCAGCATTGCAGGGCAAGGTCGCCCTGGTGACCGGAGCGTCGTCGGGACTCGGCGCTGAGACCGCCCGGTTGTTCTCACGCCAGGGCGCAACGGTTTTCGGTATCGGCCGGGATACGGCTCGGTTGGCCGAGGTATTCGCCGACGTCCAAGGTGGTTGCTACGCATCGGTGGACGTCGCTTCCGCGCAGGCCTGCCGCGACGCTGTCGAGCAGTGCGTGCGCGAGCTGGGTGCACTGGACGTCCTGGTCAACGTCGCCGGCCGACACCAGATGCGGCGCACGGAGTCGATGACCGACGACGACTGGGCGGAGGACCTCGCGGTCAACCTGAACGCTCCGTTCTACCTCTGCCGGGCCGCGCTGCCGCACCTGCTGGAACGGGGCGGCAACATCGTCAACGTCGGCTCCATCGCCGGCGTCGAGGGCCAGGCGTACTCGGCCGGCTATTGCGCAGCCAAGCACGGGCTGGTCGGGCTGACCCGGGCCCTGGCGGTGGAGTACACCGCGGATCGCTTGCGCGTCAACGCGATATGCCCGGGCGGCATGCTCACCCCGCAGCTCGAACACTTCACGGCGCCGGAGAACCCGAACTACGACCTGATCATGCGCACGGCCTCGCCGCGCGGCATGATGCAGCCCGGCGACGTGGCGAACGTCATCGCCTTCCTGGCCAGCGACGCCGCGGCCGCTATTCACGGTGCCGTCTATCGCGTCGACAACGGTAAGGGCGCCGGCTAGCGCGCTGCCGCTGGGCGAGTGCGCACCAAAGTCGGCCACCAGAACCATGGCCCGAGGATTCGCAGGATGCTCGGCACGACGAACGAACGCACGATCAGCGTGTCGAGCAGCAGGCCGATGCACACGGTCGTACCCACCTGACCGATGGTGCGCAGATCGCTGGTGAGCATCGCCAGCATGGTGAAGGCGAACACCAAACCGGCGGACGTCACGACCCCGCCCGTGCTGCCGAGGGCACGGATGAGGCCGGTGTGAATTCCGCCGTGCAGCTCCTCTTTCACCCTGTTGATCAGGAGCAGGTTGTAGTCCGACCCGACCGCCACCAGGATGATGAACGTCAGTGGCAGGACCAGCCAGTGCAGGTGCAGGCCGATCAGGTGTTGCCAAACCAGGATTGAGAGCCCGAACGCGCCGGCGTAGGAGAACGCCACGGTACCGGGAATCACCAAGGCCGCCACCAAACTTCGCGTGATGAACATCATGATCAAGAAGATCAGCACGAAGGCGGCGATGGCCGCGATCATGAGATCGGACATCGCGTATTCCTTGATGTCCTTGTCGTTGGATCCCGAACCGCCGATGTAGATCCGCGCGCCCGCGAGCGAGGTCTCCTTCAGGATCGTCTTGATCGCGTCGGGGAACTGCTCGACGTGCTCCACACCTTCGGGTCCCATCGCGTCGCCCTCGTGAGTGACGATGAAGCGGGCCGCCTTACCGTCCGGCGACATCATCAACTTCATGCCGGTCTTGACGTCCTCGTTGTCGAAACCCTCGTGCGGGATGTAGAAGAAGTCGTCGCTGCGGGACTTGTCGAAGTCGTTGCCGACGTTGATCAGATCATCGAAAGTCTGCTCCGTCTGCACGGTTTGCAGATCGGCAGATCCGTAACTGTTGACCAATTTCGACTGCAATGCCTCGGTGTCGTCGGCGGTGGCTTTCAGCTGCGCGATGATCTGCGGGAATGCCTTGTCCACCTCCTGCAGAGACAGCTTCGCGTCCGCGATGTCGTCGGCCAACTTGTCGACTTGATCGATGGCCTCGAACAGCGAACGGAACGTCCAGCAAATGGGAATGTCGAAACAGTGCCTCTCCCAATAGAAGTAGCTCTTGATCGGACGGAAGAAGTCTTCGACATTGGAGACCTCGTCCCTGATGTCATCGCTGACCCTTTGCAGGTCTTCGACGGTCAGGACGGTCTGGTGCAGTTCGTCGGACACCTTCTGAAAGAAGCCGATCTCCTTTCGCAACACTTCGACCGAGTGCGCCTGGATGTCGGCCTGCGCGTCGGTGTTGGAGTTCTGCTCCCTGTTGAACGGAAGTTGCTGTCCGTTGCCACTGCCCTGGGTGGTGAACAGGTAGGGAATGCTGGCGTGCTCGAGCGCCCGGCCCAAGGGCCGCGTCATGCCCTGCACCATCGCCACACCGTGCAGTCGGATCAAGGCCCTGGCGACCCGGTCCAGCGAGATGAAGTCGGCCGAGTTGCGCATGTCGTGGTCGGTTTCAACCATCAGCATCTCGGAAAACAGCTTGCTCTTCGGGAAGTGCCGGTCGGCCGCCTGGAATCCCAGATTTGCGGGCGCACTGGCCGGCTGGTACTGCCTGTCGTCGTAGTTCTGCCGATACGTGGGAACGAAGACGGCCCCGATCATGACGACGGCGGAACTGGCCGCCAGGATCGGCACCGGCCAGCGCACCACGCTCGCGCCGATGCGCCGATAGAGACGCCCGTGGGTGGTGGTTCTCGGGTCGAACATCCCGAAAAGGCTGCCGACGGTCAACGCCGCCGGGCCCAGCGTCATCGCCGCCGCGATGGTGAAGAGCATGGTGATGGCGACGGCCGGCCCCATGGTGTGGAAGTAGTTCAAGCGCGCGAACGTCAAGCAGTAACACGCGCCGGCGATCGTCAGGCCGGAGCCGATGATGATGGGCGCGACACCCTTGTACGCGATGTAGAAACTGTCCTCCCGGCTTTCGCCCGCCTGCCGCGCCTCGTGATATCGGCCCATCAGGAAGATGCCGTAATCCGTTCCGGCGCCGAGGGTCAGCGCGATGACGATGTTCACGGCGAACGACGAGAGTTCGATGTATCCGTAATGCCCGAGCGTCGAGACGACGCCCTTGGCAACGAGCATCTCGATGAGCACTCCGAGCAGCGGCACCAGCAGGGTGGACGGGGTGCGGTACACCAGCAGCAGCATCACGACGATGAGGATGATCGTCACGATCGTGACGTTGTTCAGGCTGGCATTGGCGATGGTGAGCGTGTCGGAGGCCAGCGGAGCGGCGCCGCTGACGTAGACCTTGAGGCCGGGCGGTGGCGTGTCTTTCTTGATGATGTCGCGAACGGCGTCCACGGATTGGTTGGCCTGGATCTGCCCGATGTCACCGGCGAGACGAAGGAGCACATAGGTGCATTTGCCATCCACGCTTTGCGCCCCCGCCGCGGTGAATGGCTTGCCCCACAGGTCCATCACGTATTGCACGTGCCGGGTGTCGTGCTGAAGGCGGCGCATCAGGTCGTCGTAGTACCGGTGGTCGGCGTCTCCCAGCGGTCGGTTCGCCTCGAACACCACCATGGTCAAGTTGGTCGAGTTCGATTCGTGGAACTTCTCGCCGATGTGCAGCAGCGCCCGCTGGGAGGGTGCGTAGTGCGGGACCATCGGGCCCGCGAGTTCTTCCGCGACCCGTTCCACTTGCGGCATAAAGGTATTGGTGGTGACCGCGAGAAGGGCCCAGAACAAGATGATCGGGATCGCGAAAGCCCGGACCATCCTGGGAATGAACGGGCGTTTGGGCCTGGGCTCGTCGAGGCGGTGCTCGGTCATGCGGATTTCACCCTGCACTCGACGTCGGCGTCCTGATGGTCGTCCATCTGTTCGTCGCGGACCACACCATCCACCAGCATCCGGCAACCCACCTGACCACCACGGACATGGACCGAGATGCTTCCGGACGCCACCGAGAGCGTGGTGGTCTCGGTGTGGGACCACGGCAGAGTCGTGATATCGACCTGATGCGGATGGCCGTCGATGTCGATGTAGACGAGCTTTCCGCCCTGCGCGGAGCCGAACACCTCGTAGGTGATCCGTTTGAGGTTGAACTGCTCAGGCGCCTGTGGGCCATTGACGGTGATGACCGGCTCGGGTTCCGAGAACTGATGCACCTTGTACATGCAGAGCAACCCGATACCGACCGCGACCACGGTGACCAACGGCATCCAGGCCCGCTGTAAGACAGTCCTGCCAATTGAACGAGGGCTCACTCGTTCATCTCCCCAAACCCCTCCTGACCTTGTGCTTTTGTTCCATCCCCAACCGCCGTGCGCGGGCGGCAAGACCAGTTCGACATATCAACCTGATTGATATGTCACGGTAAAGAGACTACTGCACCGGATCCGCTGGCGCGATCGCGGCGTGCCGGGCGTCGGTCATGGGGTCCTGTCACGCCGCGACGGGTGCGCTGCGCAGGCGCCGTTTCAGCCGTGCGCTGCTGAGCATCCGCAACGCCAGGTTCGTCGAGGTCAACATGGGGATCACTCCGAGGAAGGTTCGCTCCGAGGGCGTCGCTCCGTGCAAGTGGTAGAGGCTGCCGAACACATAGAAGCAGCCCAGCATGAACAACGCGGCGGGGATGCAGAGCGCCATGACGGAAGCGCGATCGGCGACGAGTTGCTTGGCGTAATCCAGCTGTTCCTGCGTCATCGGTTCACGCTTGCGCAATTTGCGCACGACCTCCTTGGCGCTCCCGATTTTTTCGCTGATCGGGGTGGTTGGTCGCCTTTCCAGCCGTCGTACGTACACGGTGGCGATGGCGGCCAGCGTCAATGCCAGCGCCAGCGCGACCGCGGCCAGCAAACCGAATAGTCCCTCAGTCACGATCCCACTCCTTGGAGTCAGCGTTTCCGGGCGGTGACAACATCGCGGATGATCAAACCCACCACGACGACCAGGCCGACGGGCACCAAAACCCGAAAGACGGAAGAGGCGTGCGAGTAGAGCAACGCGTACGCAATCGCCCCGATCACCACCATCGCGATCAGGATGCCGCGGTTGATTCCGTCGGTGCTCATCCGCAAGACCTTACTTCTCGGTCAGAACCCGAAGTCGCCGCCGCCGGAGTCCGAGCTGCCGCCCGAGTCCCAGCCGCCGCCAAAATCGGAGCTGCCGCCCGAGTCCCAGCCGCCGCCGAAATCCACGTCGCCGCCACCGAAATACGAGCTGTCGGTGCCCCCGAACCCGGTGTCGGTCCCGGAATCGTAACCGCCACCGAACCCGACGTCGCCTTGCTGGCTGTCGTAGCCGGCGCTCTGGCCGCTGTCATAGTTGGCGTCCGCGTACGCCGAGTCCCGGCCCGCCTCGAAGCCGCGGTCGTACCCGCCGCCCCAATGGTCGTCCAGCAGCGCATCCATCAACAACACGTCGGTGAGCGCCCAACCCCAACCCGGACCCCAGAACGCGTACGGGTAATAACCCGGGTAGAAGAACATCCCGTTGTAGTAACCGCCGCCGTAGTAGTGCGGATAACCGGGCTGCGGGGTGGCGCTGTAGTTGTTGTTGTTGATCGTCACGTATTCCCCGGTATCGGGATTGCGCGTCCGCACCGAGGCCTGCTTCCGGTCGCCCTCCGGCACCGAGGAGACTTCGGCCACGTTGGGGGCGGGCCGGCCGGGATAGAGCTTCTGGTTGGCCTTGGCCACCGTCGACTCCACCACCCTCAGGTGCGCCCGCGCCGCGCCGTAGTCACCTTTTTCGTAGGCCTGGCGGGCGTCGTAGAGGCTCGCGTTGGCCTTCGTCTGCTCGGCGCTGACGTCGGTGTCGCTGTTGGTGAGCACCGCGTTGTCGAGGTCGCTGACGTCCGCGGTGACGGTGATCAACTCCTGCTTGATCTGTTCTTTTGCGTCAGCGGTCTTGCGGCGCTTGCGATTCCGGTTCACCGCGAACCAGATCAGGCCCACCGCGGACGCGCCGATGGCGATGACCGTCAGCGCCGTCCACAACGCAGAGCCCTGGTTGTGGTTCTTCTGCACGGCGGGGGAGGTCACCGCCGGTGCGCCGGAGGACACATCCACTTTCGCTAACTTGCTGACGAATTCACTGCTCGCGCCGTCCGGGTCGTTTCGGTGATCCTTGGCGGACTGGCTCATCGCCGGATCGACGCTGTCTGCGATCGCCTTGGGCACGTTGTAGGCGCGCACGTGGTAGCCCCGGGAGTCGATGACCAGAATGATCCCGCTGAATCCGGGATCGCGCCCGAGGATGACGTTGTGGATCGCATCCGGCGTGGTCACACCGGTCTGGTTTGGCGCCACCGCCGCCACCCAGATCGGCGGTCGCGAGCTCCACGCCCACCGGGTGCTCAAGATCTGGTCGTTCAGCCGATCCGGGTTCTGCAACGGCGGATTCGCCCCCGGGTCGGCCAATACGTGTGTCTGCGCGTTGAACTTGTCCACCAGCTGGTTCGTGTAGGTGTCGGCCAGGGCCGACGGCGCGAGCAGCAGCGCCAGCGCCACGGTCAATGGGGCCAGCACAAGCCCTCGGAATCGTGGGGTCACTTTCCTCCTGCCAGGGGTCGATGACTCGATCCTTGCCGTGGGCGCAGAAAACGTCCACTGTCGACCGGTGGTCGACCGTCGTACCCTTGACGCCGTGGACGCCCGGCGCAGCCCGTTTCGTGCCGACCTGCTGCAGGGCAAGGTGGCGCTGATCACCGGCGGTGCCACGGGGCTGGGCTTCGAGACCGCGCGGGTGCTGGGCAGCCACGGCGCCCGGATCCCGATCTGCAGCCGCAAGGAAGCCAACCTTGGGGCGGCGGTTGCGGTGTTGCAGGGGCGGGGTTGAAGAGAGAATCACCGGCGAAGACCGGCATCGCACCACGCAGAATCCGTTGCGCCGCCCCGGTTCGACCAACGAGGTAGCCAGGCGGTGCTCTTCCTCGCCAGCGACGCCGCGCGCGCCGCGATTAGCGGCCGGTTCGTCAGATCTTGACGGTCAACGGCCACACGTTCCAGATGTCGTCGCAGTATTCGGTGATCGCCCGATCCGATGAGAATTTGCCGCTGCGAGCGGTGTTCAGGATGGACATCTTGGTCCACGACTCCCGGTCCTGCCACGCTGCGCTGACCCGCTCCTGACAACTCACGTACGACGCGTAGTCGGCGCACACCAGGAACGGGTCGTCATGGCGCAGGTTGTCCACCAGCGGCCGGAACACCTCGGTGTCGCCGCCCGAGAACGTGCCGCCGGCAATCAGATCCAGCACCTCGCGCAGTTCGTCGTCGCCGTCGATGTAGTCCGCCGGACGGTATCCGCCCGCCTTGACCGCCTCGACTTCCTGCTCCGTCAGGCCGAACAGGAAGAAGTTCTCCGGACCCACCTCGTCGCGCATCTCCACGTTCGCGCCGTCGAGCGTGCCGACCGTCAGCGCGCCGTTGATCATGAACTTCATGTTCCCGGTGCCCGACGCTTCCTTGCCGGCGGTGGAGATCTGCTCGGACAGATCGGCGGCGGGGTAGATCATGTGGGCGTTCTGCACGTTGAAGTTGGGCACGAACGCCACCTTCAGGAATCGGTTGACGTCCGGGTCGGCGTTGACGGTTTCCCCAACGGCGTTGATCAGCTTGATGATTCGCTTCGCCATGAAGTACCCGGGCGCCGCTTTGCCGCCGAAGATGAAGGCACGCTGCGGAATCGACAGGTCGGGGTCCTGCTTGAGCCGGTGGTACAAGGCCACGACGTGCAGCACGTTGAGATGCTGACGCTTGTACTCGTGGATGCGCTTGACCTGGACGTCGAACATCCAGTCCGGATTGAGTTCGACCCCGGCCACCGAGCGGACGTACTTGGCGAGGCGCGCCTTGTTGTTGCGTTTGATGTCGCGCCATTCCCGGCGGAAGGCGGCGTCCTCGACGAATCGCTCCAGGCCGCGCAGGCGTTCCAGATCGGTCAGCCAGCCGTCACCGACGTTGCGGTCCAACAGTTCCCGGAGCCCGGGATTGGCCAGCGCGAGGAAGCGGCGCGGCGTCACACCGTTGGTCTTGTTGCTGAACCGCTCGGGCCACATCTCGTAGAAGTCCTTGAGCACGCTGCTTTTCAGCAGTTCCGAATGCAGCGCGGCGACGCCGTTGATGGCGTGGCTGCCCACGGTCGCCAGGTGCGCCATCCGGACGTTCTTGCCGCCGTTTTCGCCGATGAGCGACATCCGGGTGACCCGCTCCTCGTCGCCGGGGAACCGGGCGCGCACCTCGTCGAGGAAC
Organism: Mycobacterium paraffinicum; assembly: GCF_001907675.1. Taxonomy (GTDB): domain Bacteria; phylum Actinomycetota; class Actinomycetes; order Mycobacteriales; family Mycobacteriaceae; genus Mycobacterium; species Mycobacterium paraffinicum_A. The sequence goes on along the minus strand of NZ_MPNT01000003.1, from coordinate 148,787 downwards.
CGGCGGTTGATCTCGTAGATGATCTCGAGATGGCGCGGTAGCGCCTCCGCGAACAGCTCCAGCGGCCAGGTCTCCAGCGCCTCGGGCAGCAGGGTGTGGTTGGTGTAGCCGAACGTCGCGACCGTGATCTCCCACGCCTCGTCCCAGTCCAGCTCTCGCTCGTCGACCAGCAGCCGCATCAGCTCTGCGACGCCGATCGAGGGATGGGTGTCGTTGAGCTGCACGGCAAACCGCTGGGGGAGCTCTTTGACGGAGACGTCGGCGAGGTCGTCCATGATGTGCAGCACGTGTTGCAGGGAACAGGACACGAAGAAGTACTGCTGCAGCAGGCGCAACTGTTTACCCGCCTCCGGCTCGTCGTTCGGGTACAGCACCTTGGTGACCGTCTCCGACATCACCTCGTCCTCGACCGCGCCGTAGTAATCACCGGTGTTGAAGGCTTCCAGCGCGAAAGACTTGACGGCTCGCGCGCTCCACAACGTCAGCACGTTGCAGGTGTTCACGCCGTAACCCTGGATGGGGGTGTCGTAGGCGACGCCCTTGAGCACCCGCCTCGGCACCCACCGGACGCGGTCATGGCCGGCGTCGTCCGCGTAGTGAGCGGCGTAGCCGCCCCACTTGACCAGGTAGTTGACGTCAGGTTTGGCGATCTCCCATGGATTTCCGTGGTCGAGCCAGTTGTCGGTCTGCTCGACCTGCCAGCCGTCGTGGATTTCCTGGTCGAAAATGCCGAACTCGTAACGGATTCCGTATCCGATCGCCGGCCGCTCCAGGGTGGCCAGCGAGTCCAGGTAGCACGCCGCCAGCCGCCCGAGGCCGCCGTTGCCCAGTCCCGGTTCCTCTTCGCACGCCAGGACGGTGTCCAGGTTCTGGCCCATCGCCGCCAGCGCGTCGCGGGCCGCCCGCTCCATGCCGAGGTTCAGCAGGTTGTTGCCCAGCTGCGGCCCCATCAGGAATTCCGCCGACAGGTAGCAGGTCACCTTGCGGCCGAGATCGAGCGAGGTCTGCGTCGATACCACCCGGCGGTCCTGCATGCGGTCGCGCACGGCCAGGGCGAGCGCCCGGTAGTAATGCTCGGGCCGGCGGGCCGCAGCCGGGCGGCCGATGGAGTAGCGCAGGTGGTCGTTGATGGCCCGCTGCAGCGCGGCCGCGCTCATCCCGGTGCGCGAGTGCTCAACCAGATCTGCCCGCGCGGGGCTGGAGGGAGAGATTCCGTCCGGGGGTGTCTGTTCGACATCGGTCATGTGGTGGTCCTGCTCCCTCGAGGTTGCCGCAATATCAACCGAGCCGCCCGCGCGGACGGCAGAGCGTCATTCTGGCAGCGATGTTTGCACACCAGGCGCGCGGTTGAAGGCCGTTACGTAAACACCAGCTCACGGCCCGGCGACGAAACCGCGCCTCGCCTCAATGCGCACCGGACAGGTTCAACGTAACCACGCCGGCGATGATCAACCCGACGCCGACGACTTTTGCGACGGACACCGGCGAGCCGAGAAACAACACGGCGATCAGCACGATCAAGGCGGTGCCGATCGCCGACCACAACGCGTAGGCGACGTCGGTCTGCATGCCCCGCGCGATCGACACCGCCAAGAGCGCGAACGAGACGGCGTAACCGGTCAGACAGATGACGGTCGGCCAGAGCCGGGTGAAACCTTCCGTGCTCTTGAGCAGACTCGTCGCTATCACCTCCGCGACGATGGCGCAGAGGAGAAACACATAGGTCAAGACGCCTCCTTGCGTACGGACGTACATCTATGTGTGTACAGGACAGGGCATGGCAGGATTGCGCCGTATGACGTTTGCCGCTCGGCCGTTGACGTTTGACGTCGGCGACGTGATCGGGGAGCAGGCGTCGCTTGCGGCCACCTACTATCCCGCCCGCGGGGAGCCGCTCGGACTCTTGGTTTGCCTGCCGGGCGGCACCTACAGCCGCGACTACTGGGATCTGCGCATTCCCGGCCGGCACGGATATAGCTTCGCCGATTTCGCCGCGGAGAACGGTTACGCCGTGGCGACCATCGATCCACTAGGCACCGGTGAAAGCTCGCAACCAGCACGGGATTTCGACTTCGGTGATATCGCTGCCGCCCTCGCGCACGCCGTGTCCGCGTTACCCGACGCCGTCGGGGTCCGGGCGCCGCCGGTGGCCCTCGCGCATTCCCTAGGCGGCTACCTGGCCATCACCCAGCAGGCGCTGTTCTCCAGCTACGCCGCGCTGGCCCTGCTGGGTTGCACGAATCAACACGTCGCGCCGCTGAACCTGGACCCCGCCTTCATCGCCCGGTCGGCAACCGCGCGGGGACGCGCCGACCTCGCGCGCGAGATCCTTGCCGCGTTGCCGCAGCCCTACTTCGAGGGCCCGCGCGAGCATCTGCAGAGCTGGTTTCATCTGGCCGACGTCCCCGCCGACGTCGTCGCGGCGGACTGCGTCGTCGCGAAATCGATGGTGCCCCGCGTGTTCGGGACCGCCATGATTCCCGGCGTCGTCGCCGAGCGCGCCGCGCAGATCGACGTTCCGGTGATGCTCGGGTACGGCGCCGTCGACGTGTCGCCCGACCCGCGCGCCGAGGCCGGCTTCTATCGCGCCTGCCCCGACATCACCACCGTGGTGCTGGCCGACAGCGCACACTGCCACAACATGGCGTCGAGCCGGCATCGGCTCTGGCGGCGCCTGCTCGGCTGGACCGCGGCCGTAACCTCTGAAACGTGACAAAGGATCTGAGCCGTTACGCCCCGGCGGTGCTGAGCGTGTTTCGGGTGGTCTACGGTCTGCTCTTCGCCGCCTACGGATCGAGGAGCCTGTTCGATTGGCCCGTGCCGTCGCCGGTTCGCGTCGAGGTCGGCTCTTGGCCCGGCTGGTACGCCGGGCTGATCGAAGTCGTCGCGGGTGTGCTGATCGCCGCCGGTCTGTTCACCCGCGCGGTCGCCTTCGTGGCCTCGGGGGAGATGGCGGTCGCCTATTTCTGGATCCACCAACCGCAAGCGCTCTGGCCGGTCGCCGACCCACCGGCGGGCAACGGCGGCGGCTTGTCCATCCTGTTCTGCTTTGCCTTCTTCCTGCTCGTCTTCACCGGTGGCGGGAGTTGCTCGATCGACGCGTTGCGCGGCAGGCCACTTCCGCTCGACCGGCGATAATGGCATTCTCTGACACGGAGAAGCCGTTTCCGAGGAGGTCGAGGATGAGCGCGGACCAACGCTGCGATGGGATGGTGGCGCTCGTCACCGGCAGCAGCCGGGGGCTGGGCAAGGCGATCGCGGCACGGCTCGCCGCGCGCGGCGCCACGGTCGCCCTGACCGCCCGCACGATGGACCCCGATCCCAGGTACCAGGGCTCGCTGGGCGAGACCCTGGACGAGATCGTGGCCGCCGGCGGGAAGGCCGTCGCGGTCCAGGCCGACCTGTCGCGCCCCGAGGAACGGGAAAGGCTTTTCACCGATGTGGTCAGCGCCGTCGGCGCCCCCGACATCTTGGTCAACAACGCGGCGGTGACCTTCCTGCGGCCCCTGGACGGCTTCCCCGAACGGCGGGCCCGCCTGATGATGGAGATGCACGTCCTCGGCCCGCTGCAGTTGAGCCAGTTGGCGATTCCGGCGATGCGCGAGCGCGGGCGAGGCTGGATCCTGAACCTGACCTCGTTGGGCGGCGACCTGCCGCCGGGCCCCCCGTTCTCCGAGTTCGACCGCACCGCGGGCTTCGGCTTCTACGGGACGGTCAAGGCCGCGCTCAACCGGCTGACGAAAAGCCTTGCGGCAGAACTGTACGACGACGGGATTGCCGTCAACGCCGCCGCCCCCAGCAATCCCGTGGCCACGCCCGGCGCCGGCATCCTCGACCTGGCCAAGACCGACACCGAAGACATCGAACTGATCACCGAGACGGCCTTGCGCCTGTGTACCGGTGACCCGAAGAGCCTGACCGGGCGCATCGCGCACACACAGCCCTTCCTCGCCGAGGTCGGCTGGACCCAGCCCACCGGTTGAATGGCCGAGCTCGATCCGGAGGCGCTGCGGCGGCGCCTGACGGGCGCCGGAGTTACCCGGGTCGCCCCACTCGCCGGGGGCGCCTCCAGCCTGACGTTCCGCGGTGCGCTGGGCGGCCGGCCCGTGGTCATCAAGGTCGCTCCGCCCGGCGTCGAACCGGTCGCGCATCGCGACGTGCTGCGGCAGGCCCGCGTCTTGAAAGCCCTTGCGGGCAAGGCGGTTCCGGTGCCGGAGGTGTTGTGGGAGGACCCGGGGGAACCGCCCCACACGCCGCCGCTGTTCGTGATGTCACACGTCGATGGGGAATGTGTGGAGCCGCTTTTCGACGGCTGTGCCGCCGGTGGCGATCTGGCCGAGCGGTACCGCAACGCGTGCCGGGCCATGGCCGCGCTGCACAGCCTGCAGCCCAGGGAAGTGGGCCTCGGTGATGAACCGATCGTCGATGCGACCGCCGAAGTCCGGCGGTGGTGTGAGACGCTGCAGACCGTCGACGCGGCGCTGGTGCCCGGTTGGCCGGGGGTGCGCGACGCGTTGTTGGGTTGCGCGCCAACGGCTATGGGGCCAAGCGTGGTGCACGGTGATTTCCGTCTGGGCAACCTGATGGCGGCCGGCGCCCGCATCAACGCCGTGATCGATTGGGAGATCTGGTCGGTGGGCGATCCGCGGATCGACGCGGGCTGGTTCCTGATCAACTGCGATCCGGACACCTACCGGCGCGTCCCGGGCTCGGCAGTCGCGGTGCCGCCCGTCGACGAGCTCGCCGAGATCTACCGGAAAGCACTGGGCCGCACTGTCACCGACATGGCGTGGTTCAGCGCGCTCGCCTGTTTCAAGTCGGCGGCGACGTGGTCGCTGATCGTCAAGCACAATCGGCGGCGAGCGTCCCCGCGAGCGGAACTGGAAGCGATGGCGGCGACGCTGCCGGGATTGCTGGACCGGGCGCGGTCACTGCTGGACTGACCCGCGTAGTTGGTCAGGCGCAGTTGGCGTGAAGATTGTTGCACCACATTCCGACGCCGCCCCAGTCGCCTGCCAAGCCACTCTCGTCGACGGGGTTCGTCAGGAAGGACGGGAACTCGATCGGCCATTCGTCGATCGCGTCCGAGATATCGGGCTGCTGACCGGGATCCGGGGACGCGAGCGCTACGCCGGCCGCCATCCCGGCACCGCCCATCAAAGCTCCCAGGGCCGTCAAAGCTGCGACAAGTAGAGCAGCGCACCTACGCCTCGTCATCGCGGGCCCTTCCGTCGCTTGCCTGAACTGCCGGCTAACTGAGCCTAATCCTACATTTGGCGTCCATATCGCATAAGAGTCACGAACGGACAACAACTTCGATCGGCCGCCCAGCAAATTTCGCGACTCGAAAGGGTGAGTCCGTACGTTGTCATGCGTGAGGCCGGTAGCTGTGGTCGTTCGTCGCGCCCTGATCGTCGCCGTTTGCCTCCTCACCTCGCTGATCGCGGCGCCCTCCACTGCCGCCGATCCCGAGGTCGAGCCCGCCGGTGCGACTGCTGCGCCGGCCGCCGATGGAGCGGTGCCCTCGAATCCCCCGGTCATCCTCAACACCCCAGACGGCTGGACCTTGGGACTGGGCGCGAAGGACGAGGCGCAGGTTCCGGTGGCGCCGTTGACCACCTCCATCGCGTCGCGCGAATACGTGGCCAGCGGCATCTTCGTCGGCTCGCTGAAAGGATCGGAAGAGCCCCACGGCATCCTGGAAGTCGGCTACCAGATCGGCTGTGGCATCGATATGAGTACATCCAACGGCGTGATCATGGAGGGCGGTGCTGGCCTCATCCCGGGCGTCAGCCCGACCTTCGACACCACCGGCACATTGCCACCCCTGCTGCCCTATATTTCCGCCCCCATCAACGGCGCGATGAGCGTCGGCATGAAGCCCGGCCTCGTCATCACGGTGCCGGTGATCAAGAAACAATTCAAGGGAGCGAATCCCTGGGTCATGATCAGCAACTTCCACATCAAGATCGACGGCTGCGTGGGCCAGTCGTTCATCCGCTCCTACGCGGTGCTCACCCGGATGACGGATCTGTCCGACGTGGTGCTGTCGTACGTCGGCGTCACCAAATCCGTCTAAGGCTGATGGTGGCGACCCGCTTCGCCCGGCTCCGCCGCGCTAGCGATCGCCACGCGGCTGATGGTGGCGACCCGCTTCGCCCGGCTCCGCCGCGCTAGCGATCGCCACGCGGCCGATGGTGGCGACCCGCTTCGCCCGGCTCCGCCGCGCTAGCGATCGCCACGCGGCCGATGGTGGCGACCCGCTTCGCCCGGCTCCGCCGCGCTAGCGATCGCCACGCGGCGCGGGACGCCGGCCAACTTGTCGGCGAACTTGGCCTCGGCCGCCGCGCGCAACCGCAGCAGATGTTCGGACGGGAACAGGTCGGGTGCGGGGGCGCGATCTTTCAGCAGCAACCGCGCCAGCGTCACCTTGTGCACCTCGGTCGGGCCGTCGGCAAGTCCCAGCACGAACGACTCCACCAAATACTGCACGAACGGCATCTCGTGAGTGGTGCCCAGCGACCCGTGCAGCTGCAGCGCCCGCGACGACACGTCGTGTAGCACCTTCTGCATCATCGCCTTCACCGCCGAGATGTCCGCCCGCACCGCCTTATAGTCGTCGAATTGGTCTATCTTCCAAGCGGTTTGCAGGGTCAGCAGCCGGAAGGCCTCGATCTCCATCCAGGAGTCGGCGATCATCTCCTGGACGAGTTGCTTGTTGGACAGCACCTCGCCTTGCGTGTACCGCGACACCGCCCGCTCGCAGAGCATGTCGAAGATCCGGCGGACCAGGCCGACCGTGCGCATCGCGTGATGAATCCGTCCGCCGCCCAGGCGGGTCTGCGCCACGACGAAGGCCCCGCCCCGCGGGCCCAGCATGTGGTCGGCCGGCACGCGGACGTTCTCGTACCGGACGTAGCCCTCGCGCCCACCGCCCATCGGCTGGTAACCGAGGCCGACGTCGCGCAACACGTTGATCCCGGGCGTGTCACCGGGCACGACGAACATCGAATAGCGCTGATAGGGAGGCGCGTCGGGATCGGTCATGGCCATCACGATCAGGAACGACGCCATCGAAGCGAACGACGAGAACCACTTCTCCCCGTTGATGATCCAGTGATTCCCATCCTGCACCGCGGTCGTGCGGAAGACCTTCGGGTCCGCACCGCCCTGCGGCTCGGTCATCGAGAAGCAGGACACGATGCGGTTGTCGAGCAGCGGCTCGAGATAGCGCGCCTTGAGCTCAGGCGTGCCGTAGTGCGCCAGAATCTCGCTGTTGCCGGAGTCGGGAGCCTGGGAGCCGAACACGATCGGCGCGCACTCCGAGCGGCCGAGGATCTCGTTGAGCAGCGCGAGCTTGACCTGACCGTAGCCCGGGCCGCCCAGGTGCGGCCCGAGGTGGGTGGCCCACAGGCCCCGCTCCTTGACGATGTCTTGCAGCGGTGGAATCAGCGCCTGGCGCACCGGGTCGTTGAGGTCATGGGATTCCTTGACGATCATGTCGATCGGTTCGCACTCCTCGCGCACGAATTCCTCGACCCAGGTGAGTTGCCGCGCCCATTCGGGATCGGTGGAGAAGTCCCACGACATTTATCGTCCCTCTCGGTTGCTTTGTGCCACCACGCCCGCTTGGACAAGCTCGGTGATCTCTTGTGCGTTCAACCCCAACTCGACCAGCAGCGCGCGCGTGTGGTCACCGGGTAGCGATGGCGGCGTGGGGGTGGGCGGCCGGGTGCGGGAGAACCGGGGCGCCGGCGCGGGCTGGGTGACGCCGTCGATGTCGATGAACGTTTGCCGCGCGGCAAGATGAGGGTGTCGTGGCGCCTGCGTGAGCGAAAGCACCGGTGTCGCACAGCATCCCGGGGTGTCGAGGAGACGCTGCCACTCCTGGGTCGACTTCTCAGCGAAGCGGGCGGCCAGGGTGGCGCGGTGGGCGGCCCACGCGCCCGGCGCGTCGTCGTCGTGCGGCACGTCGACGCCCAGGCGATCGCACAGCTCCGCGTAGAACTTGGGCTCCATTGCGCCGACGGCGAAGTGGCCGCCGTCGGCCGCGGCGTACACGCCGTAGAAGTGGGCGGCCCCGTCGAGCAGATTGTCGCTGCGCCGGTCGCGCCAGGTGCCGGCGGGCATCATCCCGAAATACGGTGTCAGTAGCGTGGCCACCCCGTCGACCATGGCGACATCGAGCACCTGACCCACGCCGGATTGACGGGCCTCGAGGATGGCGCTGAGCAGGCCCACGGCCAACAGCATCCCGCCGCCGCCGTAGTCGCCGACCAGATTCAACGGCGGCACTGGGGATTCGGCGGTGCCGATGCCGTGGAGGGCGCCCGCCAGCGCGATGTAGTTGATGTCGTGACCGGCGTGGCCCGCCAGGGGTCCGTCCTGCCCATAGCCGGTCATCCGGGCGTAGACCAGTCGAGGGTTGCGCTCGCACAGCTCGTCCGGGCCGATGCCCAGTCGTTCGGCCACCCCGGGCCTGTACACGTCGACGAAGGCGTCCGCGTCGGCGATGAGACGATCAACCAGCTCCCTGCCGCGGGGATCCTTCACGTCGGCGGCCAGCGACCGCTGGCTGCGGCGCACCGTGTAGTCGATGGGGAGGGCCCCGTCCACAGCGGGCAGGCCGTCGACGCGGATGACGTCGGCGCCCAAATCGCCCAATAACATTCCGCAGAACGGGGCGGGGCCCAAACCGCCCATCATCACGATGCGCACGCCGCGCAGCGGGCCCGTCACGAGGACCATTTCTTGCGGCGCTCGGCCGCCTCGCCCGTGGCGTGCGAGATGACCTGGTTGCGGTTCTCCAGCTCCAGCGCCGCCGAGAGGCTGGCGGCGTCGGTGTTGACCTGCAGCGCGCGCTTGGTCAGTTGCGCGCCCAACGGGGAATGACTCGCGATGAGCGCGGCCAGTTCGACGGCCCGCTCCGCCAACCGGTCAGATTCGACCACCTCGCTGACCAGGCCGCGCCGGTCGGCTTCGGTGGCCGAGACGGTGCGCCCGGTGAGCATCCAGTCGGCGGCCACGCTGGTGCCGACGATGCGCGGCAGGTGGTAGCTCATGCCCATCTCGGCGCCGGAAAGACCAAGCAAGATGGCCGCGTTGGCGAACGACGCGACCTGCGAACAGATTCGGACGTCGGCCGCCAGGCACAGCGCGAGTCCGGCCCCGACACACGGCCCGTTGACGGCGGCGATGACGGGTTGTGGCAACGCCCGCACGGCCTCGGCCAGGGCGGCCATCCGCTCCTGGAAGCGCATCCGGTCCAGCGCGGGCGCGGTGGCATCCAGCATCGAAGGACCGAAATCGCGCACATCGATCCCGGCGCAGAAACCGCGGCCGGCGCCTGTGAGCAACACGGCGTGCACCGCGTGATCGGCGGTCAAATCAGCGAGCGCCTGGCGCAATTCGGTTTGCATCGCCTCATTGATGGCGTTGAGTTGCTTGGGGCGGTTCAGGCGCAACACTGCGACCCCATCGCCCGGCCGCTCCAGCTCCAGGGTTTGGGGCACCGTCACACCCGCTCGATGATGGTTGCCGTACCCATTCCGCCGCCGGTGCACATGGTCACCAGACCCGTTGTCAGGTCCCGCCGTTCGAGTTCGTCGAGGAGGGTGCCGAGGAGCATCGCCCCGGTGGCGCCGATGGGGTGGCCCAGCGCAATGGCGCCACCGTTGACGTTGACCACCTCGGGGTCGATGTCGAGATCGCGCATCGTCTTGAGCGGAACCGCGGCGAAGGCCTCGTTGATCTCCCAGAGGTCGATGTCCTCGACCGCCATGCCGGCGCGCTCCAGGCAGCGCTGGGCCGCCGGTCCGGGGGCGGTGAGCATGATGATCGGTTCGCTACCGATCGCCGCGGCGGCGCGAATCTGTGCCCGCGGGGTGACGCCCGCGGCGTGCATCCAGTTGGAAGACGCGACCAGCACCGCGGCGGCCCCGTCGACCACCCCGGACGAATTGCCCGCGTGGTGCACGTGATCGACGTGGCCGATGCCGGGGTAGCGCTCAACGCAGATTTCGTCGAATGTCTGCGGCTCGCCGTCGGCGCGGGCATCGCCCATCGCGGCGAAGGCGGGCTTGAGCCGCGCCAACGTCTCGGTCGTCGTGCCGGGGCGGGGGTGTTCGTCGCGCTCGACCGGCCCGTTCGGCGCGGCCACGTCGACGAGCGAACGCGCGAACCTGCCCTCGTCGATCGCCACGGCGGCGCGCTCCTGGCTCTGGGCGGCGTAGGCGTCGACGGTCTCGCGGGTGAACCCCTCCAGGGTCGCGATCAGGTCGGCCGAAATGCCCTGTGGCACGGTAGGATACCGCGCTCGGAAGGCGGGATTCTGGCCGTCGATCGTCGGGGCTCCCACGGTGACGCCCCACCGCGACATCGATTCGACTCCGCCGGCGATCACCAGATCCTCGTTGCCGGCGGCGATGGACGATGCTGCGACGGTGATGGCTTGTTGGCCCGATCCGCAGAATCGGTTCAGCGTCATCCCCGGCACTGTCTCGGGCCAACCGGCGAGGAGAACCGCAAGCCGCGCGATGTCGTCGCCGTGGTCGCCACCGAGGATGCCGTTGCCCGCGATCACGTCGTCGACGTCGGCCGGCTCGAAGCCGGTGCGCTCGGCGAGCGCGGTGAGGCAACGCGCGAACAGGGCCTGCGGGTGGACGCCGTGCAGGCCGCCGTCGGGGCGGCCCCGGCCGCGGGGCGTGCGCACCGCATCGAGAATCCAGGCGTCGATGACGGACTCCGATCATTCGGGGAGCTCACAGATCACCGGTATCGTAAATCGTCTCTCGGCTGTGGAGAACTACCTTCTCCAAATTGGCGAAGGGATTCTCGCGCTCGGGCGGCACGGCACTCCGGGGCGAAACGATTTTCGCCCGATGTGTTGTTTCCGGCCGCGGTCGCGGCGCGCCGAATCAGCAACCTAGGCTTGGTGACGATGCAGCGGTGGGGGCGGGGAAATGAACCGATGAGGGATGCGGCGGGGAAGCGGCACGCGTTGGCGCTCGTGGTATTGACCGCGCTGACAACGGGATGCACCATGACCACCGACGGGCGGGTGGTTGCGGCTCCGACGCTGGGCCATGCCCCGCAACCGCTGCCGCCCGCGGCGCTGTCCGGATTGCTGCTCGACAGCGGGGATGTCGGCGACATCATGGACGCCCACATGGAGGTCGTGGCTTCCGGCGACACCATGTACACCAATCGTCCCCTCGAGGATGGATGCCTGGTATGGGCCGAAGCGCAGGAATACTCCTACGAAGGCAGCGGCTGGACCGCGGTGCGCGTGCAGGAACTCAAGGACCACCGCGATCGTGCGGATCACATCGCCTACCAGGCGGTGGTGACGTTTCCCGAGGCAATGACCGCCCATAACTTCTATGCCGGCCAGGTGACCGGCTGGGCCAACTGCGATAACCGCCGTGTCGATCTCCACGACCCGGGCGACCCCCACCCCCACTACTGGATGCTGAACAAGGCCGCCGTCGACGACGGCGTGCTGACGGTAACTCGGTTTCAAGAGGAGGGTGCGGACGGCTGGGCGTGCCAGCGGGCGTTGACCACGGCCAACAACGTCGTCGTCGACGTGAGCGCATGTGCCGACCACGTCGGCGATCGGGGAGCCCAGATCGCCAAACGGATCGCAAAGAAGATCGCCTGAACTCCGGTTCGTTCGGATTTGGTGACGAAAGTGTCTGCTGCAAAGCGGTTTTGGTCAGAAGCGCCGTTCGGTCGTAAACGGCCGGCGCTCGGCGCTGCGTAACCTCCTGCCCGGTAGTGTGATTCGGGTGCGCCGAGGCGCCCGGCGGATGAGCCAACGGACCCGTGCCGCGCGGACCGGATAAACAGCGAGTGCGGTGCATAACGCGCCGCGCAGCGGGTAGCCCGCCGCCATGACCAAGATCGGATACTTCCTGTCCTGCGAGCAGTACGGCCCTAAGGAACTCATCGACCAGGCCAAGCGGGCGGAGGCGGCCGGGTTCGAGGCGCTGTGGATCTCGGACCACTTCCATCCCTGGAACGACGAACAAGGCCAGAGCCCGTTCGTGTGGGGTGTGATCGGCGCTCTGTCAGAGGTGACGTCGCTGCCAGTCAGCACCGCCGTCACCTGCCCGACCATCCGGACGCACCCGGCGATCATCGCGCAGGCGTCGGCAACCGCGGCCGTGCAACTCGACGGGCGCTTCGTGCTCGGGGTGGGCAGTGGCGAGGCTCTCAACGAACACATCCTCGGCGACGCATGGCCGTCCGTGGGTGTGCGTCAGGAGATGCTGGAGGAGGCGGTCGACATCATCCGTCTGCTGCACCGCGGGGACGAGGTGAGCCACCACGGCAAGCACTACGAGGTCCAGGAGGCCCGCATCTACACCCGGCGGGACCAACCGGTGCCCATCTACGTGTCCGGCTTCGGGCCGCAGGGCGCCGAGCTGGCCGGGCGCATCGGCGACGGCTACGTCCTGGTGATGCCGGAGGCCGACCTCGTCAAGACATTCCGCGAGTCCGGCGGCGGCAACAAGCCCGTGCAGGGCGGCACCAAGGTCAGCTGGGACAAAGACGCCGACACGGCGCTGAAGGTGGCGCACCGGTTATGGGGCAACGACGCGCTGCCCGGGCAATCGGCGCAAACCTTGCCGCGGCCCAAGGATTTCGCCGCCCTGATGTCACTGGTGACACCGGACCAAGTCGCCGAGGTCGTCACGTGCGGCCCGGACCCCGACACCCATGTCGCGAAGGTCCGCGAGTACGTCGACGCCGACATCGACGAGGTGTACGTCCAACAGATCGGCCCCGACATGGACGGGTTCTTCGCCGCGTACGAGCGCGATGTGCTGCCTCAGCTGCGTGGCTGAGCGCCGCCTTCGGTAGTGCCGTAGAAGCCGAGCCGAAGCAGTGCCGTGATCTCGCTGACCAACGGCATCCGCGGGTTCGTGCGGTTGCTGAGGTCCTCGAACGCCGTCATCGCCAGCGCGGGCAGCGCGGCCAGGTATTGCTCCTCGTCGACGCCGTACTCCCGCAGTGATCGCGGGATGTTGAGTCGGTTCAGCAGCTCGTCGACCCCATGGAATAGCCGGGCGCGGGATTCGTCGGGCTCATGGCCGCCGAATATCAGCTGGCCGAGCTGTGCGTATTTGTCCGGCGCCACGTAGGCGGAATATCCCGGCGCGGGCATGAACTTGCTTGGCAGGCTCGCGTTGTAGCGCAGGACGTGCGGCAGGAAGATCCCGTTCGCCCGGCCGTGCGAGATCCCGAATCTCGCGCCGACGGCGTGGGCGAGCGCATGATTGGTCCCGACGAACGCGTTCGAAAAGGCAAGCCCGGCAAGGGTTGCCGCATTGGACATGTCGGTCCGCGCGGACAGGTCGTCGGGGTCGTCGTATGCCCTGGGCAACGCGTCGAAGATCAGTCGAGCCGCCTGGGCGCACAACGCGTCCGTATAGGGCGAGGCGAAGATCGAGACCGCGGCCTCCAGGGCGTGGGTCAGCGCGTCGATGCCCGTGTCGGCGGTCAGCTTCTGCGGCATCGACGAGGTCAGGACCGGGTCGACGATCGCGAGGTCGGGCACCAGGCTGTAATCGACGAGCGTCTCCTTCTTGCCACCCACCGTCAGCACCGCAGCCGGCGAGACCTCCGAACCGGTACCCGATGTGGTTGGAACCGCGACCAATTGGACCCGATGCCGGTCGACCGGATAGTCGGCCACGCGCTTACGGGGATCGAGGAACGGCATCGTCAACTCCTCGAGGCTCTTCTCCGGGTGCTCGTAGAACAGCCGGATCGCCTTGCCGGCGTCGAGCACCGAACCGCCGCCCACGGCGATCAGCAGATCGGGTTGGGCCCGCTGCAGCAGCGCGACACCGCGGCGGATGGTCGTCTCGTCGGGCTCCGGCGTCACGTCGCTGAAGACCTGCACGTGCTCGGCGCGCAACTTGCCGCGCAGCTGGTCGACGACGCCGCGTTCCTCCGTGAGGGCATCGGTGATGATGACGACCGTTTCGCCGTCGAGTTCGCGCAAGTTGTCCAGGGCGCCTTCGTTGAAGTAGGTGTTGGACGGGACGCGGAACCACTGCGGCGGGGTGCGGCGACGCGAGACCGTCTTGATGTTCAGCAGCTGCCGGTAGTTGACGTTCTCCGTCGTGCTGGATCCGCCCCACGTGCCGCAGCCCAACGAGAAGGTGGGGGTCAGGTTGTTGTAGACCCCGCCGAGGGCGCCGACGGCAGTCGGGGCGTTGACCAGAATGCGGCCGGTGCGGACCGCGAGGCCGTATGCGTCGATGACCTCCTCGTCGTTGGCGTAGATGGCCGAGGTGTGCCCCAGGCCGCCGTGCTCGGTGACCAGGACGGCGACATCGATCGCGTGCCGGACGCTGCTCGCCCGCACCACCCCGAGCACCGGCATCAGCTTCTCGGCCAACAGGGGATGCGCAGCGAGTTCGTCCAGGTCGGCGGGCAGTTGTGCCAGCAGCACCTTCACGGTCGGTGACACGCTGAAGCCCGCGCGGGCGGCCAGCTCGGACGCCTTCTGTCCGACCGCGTCCAGCGAGATCTTGTCCCCGCAGCCAAACGCAAAGTCTGCCAAAGCTTTTGACTGGTCCGGGGTGAGCAACTGGGCGCCCATCCGCTCGAACTCGGCCATCATCTCGTCGTACACCTCGTCGTCGATGACGCAGGTTTGCTCGGCCGGGCAAATGACCGAAGAGTCGAAGGTTTTCGAGATCAGGATGTCGACGACGGCGCCTTTGATGTCCGCCGTCTTGTGAATGTAGATGGGCGCGTTGCCGGGACCGACGCTCAGCCCGGGCTTTCCGGCCGAATTCGCCAGCGCGACGATCTTCGGTCCACCGGTCACCCAGATGAAGTCGACCCTCGGGTGTTTGAACAGGTAGTGGGTCACCTCGTGTGCGGCGTCGGGGATGACTTGCAGCGCCCCCGGTGGCATCCCGGCCGCTTCGGCTGCAGCGCGGAGGATCTCCACGCTGCGCTCGCAGCAGCGCACCGCATACGGTGACGGCCGGAAAAGTATGGCGTTGCGGGTCTTGGCGGCGACGATCGCCTTGAACAGCACGGTCGACGTCGGATTGGTCACCGGGGTGATCGCCAGGACGACCCCGATCGGCTCGGCCACATAGGCGATGTTGTGCTCGACGTCCTCGTCGACGACCCCGACCGATTTCTTGCCCCGCAGGTAGTCGTGCAGGAACTCGGTGGCCACGTAGTTCTTGACGACTTTGTCCTCGAAGACGCCGAAGCCCGTCTCCTCGATCGCGACACTTGCCAGTTCCCCCGCGGCTCGCACCCCGGCGCGCACCATCGCCTCGACAATCGCATCGACCTGCTGCTGGTCAAGGCCCCGGAACTCCCGGGCCGCCGCGGCCGCCGCGTCGACGATCGCGTCGACTTCGTGTCTGCGCTGTTCGGCCGCGTCGGGAGCTTCGACGGAGCTTGGTTCGGTTTGCGTGGTGGTCATGATCGCGTTCTCGGCTTGGGAAGGGACACTGCGGGCTCCAGGATGCGCAGAAACCACCGGTGCGCCTAGGGCTGAAAGGCCCTCGACGAGCCGGCCCGGCCAGGTCACCGCGGGGACGGTCCGGGCGCCGGTACTCGCGGTCACGCGCCTCGCGAGGCTGGCTCGCTCGCACCATGCTCAAGGCGTTGCTGACCGAGGTCTACGCGCGCATTCCGGCGCCCGAGCCCAACTATGCTGGCCACGAGGGCGCCGGCGTGGTCGTCGAGGTGCGCACGGCTCGACGATCGCCACCGAAATGCCTAGCGGGGCACCCGCTTCGGCGAGCGCGCGTCCGAGCCCGGTGCAGCATCGGGTGATGAGCCAGGTGGCCGTGCGGAATCCTCGTCTGAGCCTTCGAACGCCGGACCGTCGAAACGGTCACGGGTGATGAATTCCGCGATCGGGCGGCGGCGCAGTTTGGTGAGCTGGCGCACCGGCTTGCCGATGGGCACCACCGCGGCGATCGCGTGCAGATCGGGAATCCCCAGCAAACGGCGAACCTGGTCCTCGGCCGCGATGGCCATCGTCGTGATCGTGCCGCCGTACCCCTCGGCGCGGGCGGCCAGCAGGACGTTCCAGATCAACGGGTACACCGACGCTCCGCCGGCCAGACCGACCCGCTCCAGGTCCTGATCGATCGAGGCGACGACGGTCAGGTCGACCGAAAAGACAAGGACGACAGGCGCGTTCGTGATCGGCGCGACGAAGGTGTCGGGAATGTCGGTCTGGTCGATGACGTCCTGCGGCACCCGGCTGGGATGGATTGGATTCCAGGGGTTTTCACCGGCCTGCAGCTGGGCGACGTAGCGGCGGGCCGCGGCCTTGCCCAGCTCGGCGAGCCGGCGCCGGGCTTCGGGGTCGCGCACGACGGTGATGTGGGTGCCCTGTCGATTGCCGCCGCTCGGGGCGAACCGGGCGTTGTCGAAAATGCGCGCCAGCACATCGTCGGGCACCGGGTCGTCGGTGAATTCACGCGCCGCGAACGTCGTTCGCATGACGTCATAGAGCTCCATGGGCGCGTCAGGCGCTCGCGGGGGAGCGGCGCTCCAGGCGGAAGGTGCGCTCGAATCCGGCCGGCTGCGTGGTCAGCGTGACTTCCACCGCGCCGCTGGGTGCGATGACGTAGCGCTCCTCGACGTCGGGCCCGTCCCGCCACCGGCCGACCGGCTGGCGCCCGAGGTCGTCGCGATCATGCAGCGCCGGGTCGAAGGGGAACAGCACCGGGTCGTAGGGCGTCACGTCGCCGTCGGGTCGGCCGTTGACCAGGCGGCTGCATTCCACGAACCGGAAGTGGCCGATGTTGTGCGCCGCGCGATAGGACCGCTTCACCACCAGGGGGGCGCTCCCGTCGGCGGGCAGGGAGACGTCCTTGCACACGATCGGGTCGAAGACGACGCCGGCGCCGGCCTCGGCCTCGCGGAAGACCCCGAAGTTGCGCGAGAAGCGTTCGGACAGCTCAAAATCGGACTCCTTGTCGAGGAAGACCGCCAGGCCGATCGCGGTGGCCGCGAAGGGATGCGGCGAGCGTTTGACCCGCTTGTCGCCGAAGGTGGTGCGCAGCATCCGGGAAACCAGCGGGAAGCTGCCGGCGCCACCCACGACGTAGATGCCGGCGACCTCCGACCACGTCACGCCCGTGCCGCCGTCGGCCGGATTGTGCAGCACGCGGTCGAGCAACTTCATCGTCTCGTCGACGAGCGGCGCGCACACCGAATAGACGTCGTCGACGGGGCAGGAGAACGGCGGCCGGTCCGCCCCGCCGACCCCGGTGAGGTCGACCAGGAACCGGCGCGTCTGCGGCCCCACGGCCTCCTTGCGGGCGGCGCACTCCTCCCGCAGCAGGTCGCGGGCCGCCGCGTCCACGCCCGACAGTTGCGACCGTTCCAGGACCAGTTCGACGATCGCGTCGTCGAAGTCGTCGCCGCCGAGGCGCTGGATGCCCTCGCTGATGACGACCTCGTTCGCGTGTCCGGTCATCTTGAGCAACGAGGCGTCGAAGGTGCCTCCGCCCAAGTCGTAGATGAGGACGTACTCCCGCTTGGCGGTGATGGTGGAGCGGTAGCGGTGCGCGTATTCCAGGCTGGCGGCCGACGGCTCGTTGAGCAGCGCGACGACGTGGAAGCCCGCCGCCACGAACGCGTCCAACGTCAAGAGGCGTTGGGCGCTCGAGGCGTTGGCCGGCACGCTGATCGCGGCCTCGACGGTTTCCCCCGCGGTGAGGTTGGCATTGGAGCGGCGCAACAGGTCGCTTTTCAGCTGGGCCAGGAACTCGGTGAGCAGGTCGGCCAGGCGATGGCTGCGGCCGGCCAGGCTCACCTCGGTCTGCGGTCCGGCCTCGTTGAGCAGGCGTTTGAACGACCGCAGCACCGACCAGCCCGGGTCGTGCCGGACCGCGGCGGCGTCGGCGCCGAACCGCAGCTCCCCGGCGGCGTTAGCCGCGACGATCGACGGCCACGCGTCGAGGCCGTCAAACGAGATGACGGGATAGTTGCCTCGGTCGACGGCCGCAACGACGGTGTGGGTGGTGCCAAAGTCGATGCCGACTCTCATCGCGCAATTTTAGGACCGCACAGGGGACTTTGGGGCAACCATTTATCGTGGCGTGCCGCCCTCGCTTCAGTCCTCGAAATGGCGTTCGTAATCGCAACGCTCGAGCCACCACTGCAGGTTGTAGGTCCCCGTTGCGATGAGCACCATCAGCACAGCGGAGGCGACGACGGTCAGGCCGTTCATAGCCTTTCCATTTCGCGCGCCATGAGCGCGTCTTCGAGGAATCCGTACCGTCGCGGGCAGTACCGCGGCCGCGGACTCGACGGGTGCGGCGCGGTTGCGAATATTCGCCGCATGATGGCGACGAGCCGCCCGCCAATGCTCTCGCGGCCGGCAAGCGCGGCCGCGGTGCTGAACAGCACCTGCTGCGGAGTGATCAGAACTTCGGTGGATGAAACTTCGGCCTGCAGCGCCGCGGGCTGTTGATGACCGGCCGCGTCGACGGACGCGTTGGTGTCGGGAAGTCCCGTGAGTGGAACCATCATTTCGAGCACCTTCCTTGCCGTTTCCCCGGTTGACCAGGCGTTTTGCCCTATGTAGTCACCGTACGGCCAACTATCACGCCCGACATGCGTACTTCACTACCTGTTTCGGCGGAGCTCGCCGCCGCGACGGGTTAGGTACCACCCGGCGCGATTTCCGGCCGAGCGCACCTCTTCAAACAGTCAGTGCTTGCGGGCGGCGACAGTCGCGGGCGTCGCTGCGGGCAGCTCGTCCCACTGCCGTTGCACCTGCCGTTCCCTGAAGGTGGCGATGAGACCCGACGGCGCGAACCGCGTCGACGGGACCGGGGCCTCCTCGGTCAGCGGCCGACCGGGCCCGCGAATCACGCCCAGCGCCACGATGATTCCCACGATCACCACGAGGACTACGACCAGCGCGAACAATATCGACAGGGTGCCCTGGATGAAGGTGTTCCTGATGACGGCGTCGAGCTGATGGACGTTCTTGGCCGAACCGAACGACGTCTTGCCGGCGTTGCGCGCCGCCACGTACAGGAAGTGCTGGGTCCAGTATCCGACGTTGGGATCCGCCGAGAAGATCTTCTGCCACGACGCGGTCAACGTGACCGCCAGATCCCACAGCAGGGGCAGCCCCGGAATCCAGGCCCACCGCAGCAGGCCCTTCTTGATGACGACGACGGTGATGACGGTCAGCGCGATCGCCGCGAGCAGTTGGTTGGCGATGCCGAACAGCGGGAAGAGCGTGTTGATCCCGCCCAGCGGATCGGTCACCCCCATCAGCAGGATGCTGCCCCAGCCCGCGGCCACGGCCAGGCTGCAGAGCCACACGCCCGGGCGCCAACTCGGGTTACGCAGCTTGGCCAGCGGTCCGCCAAGGTTCCCCAGCGCATCGGACAGCATGAAACGCGCGACGCGGGTGCCGGCGTCGACCGCTGTCAGGATGAAGAGCGCCTCGAACATGATCGCGAAGTGATACCAGAACGCCTTGAGGCCCGCCCCGCCGAGCACGCGGTTGAGCACCTCCGACATCCCGACCGCAAGGGTCGGGGCTCCGCCGGTGCGCGACACGATCGATTTCTCACCCACGCCGGCGGCGGCCTGGGTGAGTTGGTCCGCGGTCGTCGGGGCCCCCGACAGGCCGAGTCCGTTGACGTAGTGCGCGGCGGTGGCCGCGGTGCCGCCGGTCTGCGCGGCCGGGGCGTTGAGCGCGAAGTACAGGTGCTGGTCCAGGATCGACGCGCTGACCAACGCCATCACCGCGACGAACGACTCGGTGAGCATGCCGCCGTAGCCGATGAAGCGCATCTGGCTTTCCTTCTCCAGCAGCTTGGGCGTCGTCCCGGAGGAGATCAGCGCGTGAAAGCCGGACAGTGCGCCGCACGCGATGGTGATGAACAGGAACGGGAACAGCGAACCGGGGAACACCGGCCCGTCGCCGCGGGCGGCGAACCCAGAGACCGCGGGCGCCCGCATGACCGGGTGCGCGATGAAGATGCCGAGCGCCAGCATGGCGATCGCGCCGACCTTCATAAACGTCGAGAGGTAGTCGCGCGGCGCCAGCAGCAGCCACACCGGCAGCACCGACGCCACGAAGCCGTAGCTGACGATCAGCCAGGACACCGTCACCGGCGAAAGGTTCAACCACGATGCGCCCCAAGAGGTTTCGGCAACCCAATTGCCGGCGACCACCGCGAGCATCAGCAGCGCGAACCCGATCAGCGAGACCTCGGCGACCCGCCCGGGTCGCAGGAACCGCAGATAGCACCCCATGAACAGGGCGATGGGGATGGTCATCGCGATCGAGAACACGCCCCAGGGACTCTGGGCCAGTCCGCGCACCACCACGAGCGCCAGCACCGCGATGATGATCACCATGATGACCAGGACGCCGACCATCGCGGCGGCGCCGCCGGCGACGCCGAGCTCGTCGCGCGCCATCTGGCCCAGCGACCGGCCGCGCCGCCGGGTGGAGATCCACAGCACCAGGTAGTCCTGCACCGCGCCGGCGAACACCGCGCCGAGGATGATCCAGAGGCTGCACGGCAGATAGCCCATCTGGGCGGCCAGCACCGGGCCGACGAGCGGCCCGGCCCCGGCGATCGCGGCGAAGTGATGGCCGAACAGCACCCGCCGGTCGGTCGGCACGTAGTCGGTGCCGTCGTCGAGAATTTCGGCCGGGGTCGCGTGATCGTCGCGCGGGCGCACGATCTTCAGTTCGATCAGCCGGGCATAGAACCGGAACCCGATGACGTAGGTGCAGATCGCCGCGACCACGAACCAGACCGCGTTCACCGTCTCGCCGCGCGCGAACGCGATGATCGCCCACGCGACGGCACCGACGACGGCGATGGCCCCGAACACGACCTTGTGCCGGACGGTGATGGGGGAGCGGTCGACGATCGCGACGGGCGGCAGTTGGTCGTCGGTGTGGATGTAGCTGACGTCTTTGTCGTGCACTTTCACTGCCACGGGCGAAACCCTACGCGCGCGAAACGAGCAGCGCCCGGTTTGTCAGTACAGCGTGCGCACCGTATCGATGGTGTCGGCCTCGGACGGGCTTTTGTCGTCGCGGTAACGCAGCACGCGGGCGAACCGCAGCGCCACACCGCCGGGATAGCGCGACGATTTCTGGACGCCGTCCAAGGCCACCTCGACCACCTGCTCGGCCCGCAGCCGCACGACGTAACCGTCGGTCCCGCCGACAGCGAGTTCGCTGAACCGCACCGTCTGCCAGTCCAGCATGGCGTCCGTCATGCCTTTGAAAGTCTTTCCCACCATGACGAATTCGCCCGTGGCGGGGTCGCGCGCGCCCAGGTGGATGTTGGACAGCTTGCCGCGTCGGCGCCCCGATCCCCACTCCACCGCCAGCACCACCAGGTCCAGCGTGTGCACCGGCTTGACCTTCAGCCAGCCCGCGCCGCGGCGGCCGGCCTGGTACGGCGCGTCCGGCGCCTTGGCCATGACGCCCTCGTGGCCGGCGGCGAGCGTCGCCTCCAGAAACCGGGCGGCCTCGGCGGCGTCCCCGGTGACGAGCCGATCGACGCGCTGCGCGGCCGGCACCAGAGCGTCCAGGGCGGCCAGCCGCTCGGCGGTCGGCGCGTCGAGCAGGTCGACGCCGTCGCGGTGCAGTATGTCGAAAAAGAACACCGAAAGGGGTTGGGCCGCACGGGCCTTAGCCACGTCGACCGATCGGCCGAACCGTGACGCGGTGACCTGGAAGCGATGCGGTGAGTTGTCGGGCCGCAGCGCGATCGCCTCGCCATCGGCGATGAGGTCACGCACCGGCAGCGCCAGCGTCGCCTCCACCACTTCGGGCAGCCGGGCGGTGACGTCGTCGAGGCTTCGGGTGTAGACGGTGACCTCGTCGCCGGACCGGTGGATCTGCACCCCCGCGCCGTCCAGCTTGGCCTCGAAAATCGTTGTGCCGCCGTGGCGTTCCAGCGCGTCGGACACCGCCGCCGCGGTCTGTGCCAGCATCGGGCCGACCGGCCGGCCGACGCGCAGGGCGAACGCGTCCAGCGCTCGGGCGTCGCCGCCCATGGCGGCCGCCGCGACGCCGGGCAAATCCCCGCCCAACATCGCGGCGCGCTGTATCGCCGCGACGGGGATGCCGGCGGCCTTGGCCACCGCGTCGGCCATGATCCCGGCCAGCGCCCCCTGGCGCAGCTCGCCGCCGAGCAGTCGCAGCAGGAAGGTCTGCTCGGTGTCGGTCGCGGCGGCGAACAGGCCGGCGATGAGCTCGGCGCGCCGCGCCTGGGATCCCTTGCCCGACACCGCCCCGATCTCCGAGAAGCCGGCGTCCACCCCGGCGACGGTCAACGTCGGATGCGACGCTGGCGGTGGCCGCGACCGCAGCGAGGCCCAGCCGACCCCGATCTGGCGCTGGCGCAGCTCACCCGAGAGCCAGGAGACCACGATGGCGACCTCGTCGCGCTCGTCGGCGGCACGGCGCAACAGGTCGGCGATGTGGGCGACCTTGCTCAGCCGTGACGACGTGCCGCCGACGTCAAGTGAGGTGGTCGCCACGTCGACAAGGAGCACGAAATCAGCTTGGCATGGCTCTCGGACAAGGCGGGGTCAACCCTCGGCGGCGCGCAGGCTAGCGTTCCTGCGTAACGTTACAGATTGCTAGAGATCTGACAACCCGAAAGGAAGGGTCCGGATGGAGATCAACGGGAAGAAGGTCGTCGTCATCGGCGGCGCGTCGGGGATGGGCCGCGCTTCCGCGGAGCTGCTGGCGGAGCGCGGGGCGGAGGTCGCCATCCTGGACCGCGAGGGTTCCGACGGCAAGACGGTGGCCGAGGCCATCGGCGGCGCGTTCTATCCGGTCGATGTCACCGACTTCAAGGGCACCGAGGAGACGCTGCAGAACGCCGTCGACAAGCTGGGCGGCCTGCACGTCATCGTCACCACCGCGGGCGGCGGCATCGCCAAGCGGACGATGACCAAGTCCGGTCCCCACGACCTGGAGTCCTTCCAATCCGTGATCGACCTGAACCTGATCGCCACCTTCAACATCAGCCGGTTGGCCGCCGCGCACATGGCCGAGAACGAGCCCGAGGACGAAGAGCGGGGCGTCATTATCAACACCGCGTCGATCGCGGCCTTCGAGGGTCAGATCGGGCAGGTCGCCTACACCGCCGCCAAGGCGGGCATCGCCGGCATGTGCCTGACCATGGCCCGCGACCTGGGCTCGCTGGGCATCCGCGTGCTCGCGATCGCACCGAGCCTGTTCGCCACCGGGTTGACACAGGGGATTCCCGACGAATTCGCGTCAGCGCTGACCAAGGACGCCGCCTTCCCCAAGCGTCTCGGCCGGCCGATCGAGTACGCCAAGCTGGTGGCGGCCATCGTCGAGAACCCGATGCTCAACGGCCAGTGCCTGCGGCTGGACGCCGGCCAGCGCTTCGCGCCCAAGTAGCCACCCTCACGGGTTGCCCTCCTCGCATTAAGTACACTCTTTAGGCAGCCGCCCCGCTTCCCCTCGAAGCGGGGCAGGCTACCCAGCCGGTAGCGAGGAGGGCCCCTTATGGGTATCGCACTGACCGACGACCACCGCGAACTCGCCGAGGTCGCCCGCGCGTTCCTGACCTCGCACAAGGCCCGCTGGGCGGCGCGCTCGCTGCTTGATGCCGCCGAGGAACCCCGCCCGCCGTTCTGGCAGAACCTGGTCGAACTGGGCTGGCTCGGCCTGCATATCGACGAAGAGCACGGCGGGTCCGGGTTCGGGCTGCCCGAACTCGTGGTGGTCGTCGAAGAACTCGGCCGGGCCGTGGCGCCGGGGCCGTTCGTGCCGACCGTGATCGCGTCGGCGGTGATCGCCAAAGACGGTAGCGCCGAACAGAAGTCGCGGCTGTTGCCCGGGCTGATCGACGGCACCGTCACCGCTGGGATCGGTCTGGACGGCGGGGTGCGGCTCAAGGACGGCGTCGCCGACGGGGACGCCGGGATCGTGCTGGGCGCCGGGCTGGCCGAGGTGTTGCTGATCGCCGCGGGCGAGGACGTGCTGCTGCTGGAGCGCGGCCGTGCCGGCGTATCGGTCGAGGTGCCGAATAACTTCGACCCGACCCGGCGTTCCGGACGCGTCCGCCTCGAGAACGTGAGCTTCGGCGCCGACGACATCCTGACCGGCGGGCGGGCCTCCGCGCTGGCCCGGGCGCGGACGCTGCTGGCCGCCGAGGCGGTGGGTGGCGCGGCGGACTGCGTCGACGCCGCGGTGGACTATGCCAAGGTGCGACAGCAATTCGGGCGCACCATCGCCACTTTCCAAGCGGTCAAACATCATTGCGCCAACATGCTGGTGGCCGCCGAATCGGGCGTCGCCGCCGTGTGGGACGCCTCGCGCGCGGCGTCGGAGGACGAGGACCAGTTCCAGCTGGCCGCCGCGGTGGCGGCGGCCCTGGCGTTTCCCGCCTATGCGCGCAACGCCGAGCTGAACATCCAGGTGCACGGCGGTATCGGTTTCACCTGGGAGCACGACGCGCATCTGCACCTGCGCCGCGCGCTGGTGATAACGGCGCTGTTCGGCGGTGACGCGCCGGCCCGGGATGTCTTCGAGCGCACCGCCGCCGGCGCCAAACGGGAGAACAGCCTGGACCTGCCGCCCGAGGCCGAAGAATTGCGTACCCGGATCCGCGCCGACGCCGCCGAAATCGCCGCCCTGGACAAAGCGGCGCAGCGCGACAAGCTGATCGAGACGGGCTACGTCATGCCGCACTGGCCCAAGCCCTGGGGCCGGGCCGCCGACGCGGTGGAGCAACTCGTGATCGAGGAGGAGTTCCGGGCGGCCGGCATCAAGCGCCCCGACTACTCGATCACCGGCTGGGTGATCCTCACCCTGATCCAGCACGGAACCGATTGGCAAATCGAAAGATTCGTGGAGAAGGCGCTGCGTCAGGAGGAGATCTGGTGCCAGCTGTTCTCCGAACCCGAGGCCGGCTCCGACGCGGCGTCGGTCAAGACCCGCGCCGTCCGCGTCGACGGCGGCTGGAAGATCAACGGGCAGAAGGTCTGGACCAGCGGTGCGCAGTACTGCGCGCGCGGCCTGGCCACCGTGCGCACCGACCCGGACGCCCCCAAGCACGCCGGTATCACCACCGTCATCATCGACATGAAGGGCCCGGGCGTCGAGGTGCGGCCGCTGCGGCAGATCACCGGCGGCTCGGAATTCAACGAGGTTTTCTTCAACGACGTGTTCGTCCCCGACGAGGACGTCGTCGGCACGCCCAATTCGGGGTGGACGGTCGCGCGCGCGACGCTGGGCAACGAGCGGGTCACCATCGGCGGCAGCGGTTCGTACTACGAGGGCTTGGCGCCCGCCCTCGTGCAGCTCGCGCAGCAGTCAGATCGCTTGGCGGGGGCGCCGGTTCGGATCGGCTCCTTCCTCGCCGACGACCACGCGATGCGACTGCTGAACCTGCGTCGCGCGGCCCGCAGCGTCGAGGGGGCCGGGCCTGGCCCGGAAGGCAACATCACCAAGCTGAAGCTGGCCGAGCACATGATGGACGGGGCCGCGATCTGGGCGGCGCTGGCGGGCCCGGAGGTCGCGCTGATGGACGGGCCCGGTGCGGTGGTGGGCCGGCTGGTGATGGGAGCGCGCGGCATGGCGATCGCCGGCGGCACCTCGGAGGTCACCCGTAATCAGATCGCCGAGCGCATCCTCGGCATGCCGCGCGACCCGCTGATCAACTAGCCGCCCGGGTCAGGCGGGCGCGAACAGCGGGGCCCCGCCGCTGCCCCGGTCCGGCCGAATGGCGACGGGCATGCCACACCTAACCGAATCAGGTTCGCAGTCAACGACATTGGCCGCCACCCGCAGACCCTCTTGTTCGGCGAGTTCGACGATCGCGATCACGTACGGAACTGGGATCTCCGGGTTGTACGGATGGTGGTTGACGGTGTAGGTGAACACGGTGCCACGCCCGGACACCGGTCGCGCCACCAGTCGGTCGCCGCAGGCGCGGCACTGTCCGGTCGCCGGATGCACCCAGCGCGCGCAGTCCGCGCAGTAGTCGATGAGCAGCGGCTCGTCCGGCACGACGAATACAGTACACTCAATTGATTTCGATGGTCTGACGGGCGGTGTGCATGACGCATTTCGAGAAGGACGCGATCCTGTCCGGCATCGGTATCTCGCGGATCGGCCGGCGCACCGGCATCGCGGGCCTGGACCTGACCATGGAAGCGGTGCGGTCCGCCATCGAGGACGCCGGGTTGGTCGCCTCCGACATCGACGGCATCGCGACGCTGGGCGACACCCCCGCCCGGGAGGTCAACGCCCAGCTGCGGATCGAAGCGGCCGATTGCGGGTCCGGTTTCGGCACCGGCGGCTTGCTCAGCCCGGTGATGTCGGCGTGCCGCGCGGTTGCTGAGCGTCGCGCCCGGCACGTGGTGGTGTACCGGACCATTCAAAT
This sequence comes from Mycobacterium paraffinicum, assembly GCF_001907675.1. Taxonomy (GTDB): domain Bacteria; phylum Actinomycetota; class Actinomycetes; order Mycobacteriales; family Mycobacteriaceae; genus Mycobacterium; species Mycobacterium paraffinicum_A. The sequence goes on along the minus strand of NZ_MPNT01000003.1, from coordinate 122,355 downwards.
GCTCGGGGGCAATGTCCCGGTGAAGCCGCAGGAGAACGCGCCCGCGCCGCCGCTGGCCCGGATGTTCGAGACGCCGGAGGGTGCGGAACGCCCCGCCGTCGGCGCGATGGACGACGTCAACGACCTGGTGGCGGCCAACGCCTACTCGGCCGCGAACTGGCTGGCGCTCAACTGCACGCGCCACATGGAGTTGTACGGGACCACCAAGCAACAGCTGGGCTGGGTGGCCCTCAACGGCAGGCGCAACGCCGCCCTGAACCCGCGTGCCGTCTACCGCGACCCGATGACCATGGCCGACTACCTGGGCGCGCGGCCGGTGTCCACCCCGTTCGGGCTGCTGGACTGCGATGTCCCGATCGACGGGTCGATCGCGGTGGTGGTCTCGCACGCGGAATACGCCCGGGACTGCCCGCACCGCGCGGTGGCGGTGGAGGCGATCGGCGGATCCGACGGTGCCGGGGGCTGGTTCCACCGCGACGACTACCCGAAGATGGCGATGTCGGACGCGACGGCGCAGATGTGGTCGCGCACGGACCTCAAGCCGGCCGATCTGAAGGTCGCCGAGTTGTACGACGGCTTCACCTATCTCACCCTCGCGTGGCTGGAGGCGCTGGGGGTCTGCGGCGACGGCGAGGCCGGGCCGTTCGTCGAAGGCGCCGCGCGGATCGCCCGCGACGGTGAACTTCCCGTGAACACCTACGGCGGTCAGCTCTCGGCCGGGCGCATGCACGGTTACTGGGCGTTGCACGAGGGTTGTCTGCAGCTGCGCGGCGAAGCGGGGGAGCGGCAGGTATCGCGTCGCCCGGACGTGGGCGTCGTGTCCGTCGGGGGCGGGCCCGTCGCCGGCTGCATGTTGCTGACATGCTGAAAACGCCTGCGCCCAAACGTCGTTGGGGCTGACGTGAGCACCCGCCTGGCGAACAAGCTGGCTTCCAGGATCGCGCGGGACCTCGAAGCGGAGATCGTTCGCCGCGGTTGGGCCGTCGGCGAATCGCTGGGATCCGAGCACGCGCTGCAAGAGCGCTTCGGGGTGAGTCGCTCGGTGCTGCGCGAGGCCGTCCGGCTCGTCGAACACCACCAAGTCGCCCGAATGCGCCGCGGGCCGGGCGGCGGGCTGATCATCTGCCAGCCCGATGCCGGGCCCGCCACCCGCGCCGTCGTCATCTATCTCGAACATCTCGGCACGACGCTGGGCGACCTGCTGAACGCGCGCCTGGTGCTCGAACCGTTGGCGGCTTCGCTGGCCGCGGAACGGATCGACGAGGCGGGCATCGCTCGGTTGCGGGCGGTATTGCGCGGCGAAGAAGCGTGGAGGCCCGGGCTCCCCACGCCTCGGGACGAGTTCCACATCGCCTTGGCGGAACAATCGAAAAACCCGGTCTTGCAACTCTTCGTCAACGTGCTGATGCGGCTCACCACCCGGTATGCCCTACAGTCGCGGACCGACTCGGCGTCCGAGGCCACCGAGGCGGTCGACCGGATGCACACCGACCATTCCGAGCTGGTCGACGCCGTCACCGCCGGCGACTCGGCGGGCGCCAAGACGCTCAGCCAGCGGCACGTCGAGGCCGTGACCGCCTGGCTGCAGCACCACCACTCCCGCACCCCGAGCCGGCGGCGCAGGCCGCGGCCACTCGACATCGAGGTGCCGCGCGGCAAGCTGGCGGAGATGCTGGCTGCGACGATCGGTGACGACATCGCGGCGAGCGGCTGGCAGGTCGGGTCCGTCTTCGGCACCGAGACGGCCCTTCTCGAGCGCTACCGGGTGAGCCGCGCGGTGCTCCGCGAAGCGGTGCGGCTGCTCGAGTACCACTCGATCGCGCACATGCGCCGCGGGCCGGGCGGTGGCCTCGTCGTCGCCAGACCCGAGGCGCAGGCCAGCATCGACACCATCGCCTTGTACCTGCAGTACCGCGACCCGAGCCGAGAAGACCTCCGTTGCGTCCGGGATGCCATCGAAATCGACAACGTCGCCAAGGTGGTCAAGCGGTGCAGCGAACGCGAGGTGGCTGCCTTCCTGGCCGCCCACCGGTCGGAGGTCGACGAAGCGCCCGGCGATGTCGCTGACGCCGCCGTGGAGGAGTTCCGGTTCCACGTCGGACTGGCCCAGCTGGCCGGGAACACGCTGCTCGACTTGTTCTTGCGCATCATCGTCGAGTTGTTCCGGCGGCATTGGTCGAGCACCGGACAGGCGCCGCCGACCTGGGCGGACGTGCTGGCCGTTCACCACGCGCACCTGCGGATTGCCGATGCGATCGAGGCGGGCGACGAGAGCCTGGCCCGTTACCGGGTTCGCCGTCATCTGGACGCCGCTGCCTCCTGGTGGCTTTAGGAAAATACTGAGTTCTCAGATGTGATCTGCAGCGCGGTATAGCGAAGGCCCGCGGCGGGTACTGGGGAGGGAGAAGTTAGACGGCCGGTCCAGCAGGGGGTTGGCGTTTGGGGATCGAAAGCGAGAGTTGTGGAGTGACGACCGGCACCGAAATCGGCCAGCTCGGCTTCGTCCACTCCGCGCTCATCTACCAATCCCAGCACGAGTACCTGGATGTCGTGACCCGCTTCGTCAGCGAGGGGTTGGCGATGGACGAGGCGGTACTGGTCGCGGTCCCGTCCGACAGGTTGGCCTTGCTGCGCGACGCGCTCGGCCCGAGCGAGGCGCCGGCGGGTCTGCAGTTGGTCGACATCACGGAGGCGGGCCGCAACCCGAGCCGATTCATGGCGATGGAGGGGTCTTTCGTCGACGACCACCCCGATAGGCGGGCGCGGATCGTCAGTCAGCTCGCCTGGCCCGGACGCACCCAGCAAGAGTTGGTCGCCTGCGTGGAACACGAGGCGCTGGTCAACGGGGCGATGGACGGCTACCAGGTGACCGGCTTGTGCCTCTACGACGGCAGCCGGCTCGATGCCGATGTGCTCGCGGACGCGCGGGCGACGCATCCGCTGCTGTGGCGGGGCGGCGCCCTGCAGCACAGCGCCGACTACGCGCCCGACGCGGTCTTGCGGCGTTGCAACCGGCCGCTGCCAGGGAATCCGGGGGCCGTCACCTACACGGTGCGGAAGTCGGCGGATTTGAGCCCCGCGCGGTCGTTCGCCGTCAACTACGCGGGATGGATTGGCTTGTCCCAGGACGGAGTCGAGGATCTGCAGCTGGTCGCCACCGAGCTGGCTAGCAACAGCTTGATGTACACCGACGGAGCCTGCGAGCTCGCCTTCTGGCGCGACGACGAATATCTGGTCTGCGAGGCGCGCGACACCGGGTGTTTCGAGGATCCGTTGGTGGGACGCCTGGATCCGGGGCCGTGCGGTCCCGCCAGCCGGGGCCTGTATCTGGTCAACGCCATCTCCGACTTGGTGCGCACCCACACGACGCCGAGCGGAACGACCATCCAGGCGTATCTCCGCTTCGAGCCGTCGTCCGGGCCGACCGGATAAAGCCAGCGGCCCCCGGGAATCGCTTCCCGAGGGCCGCTGGAAAAAATCGGTTAGAGGCCGCCGACAATCCCGCCGACCGTACCTAAAATCCCACCACTACCGCCGCCGACCGTGCCGCCGAGCAGTCCACCGCTGCCGGCCGCAGATGAAGCACATCCGGTCGGGAGTAATAACACCGCTGCCACCCCCGTGGCCGCTGCGACCGATTTGAGGGTTTTCATGGTGCGTTTTGCCTTCATGATGAGCCTTCTTTCATCATTCCTTCGAGGGGTTGTTGCACAGCCGTTGAATGACTGTTGCCTCCGCCTCATACCCCCTGCTGCACACGTGTAAACCAATATTTCGGATTAATTTCGTGACGGTCCGACGCGTTATGCGGCGAGGCGGAACTTGCACGTCAGGGCCCTATCGCGCTAGAGTCTGCGCTCGTGCGTCTTCTCGAGCGAGCCGTAGTAGCTAGCACCCGCAGCGGGGTCTGACCTAGACCGACCCCCCGCTGTGGGTCGGAAGCTACTGCCGTCGGTCACTCCTTTCGACCGAAGAAGACCGGCACCATGACCATTCCCGAGCGGTTCGATCCGTCCACCAACCAGACCAGCCCGTGCCCCGCCACGATGTGGTTCGCCGGGCAGTTCGGCGCCCCGCTGCCCCGCGGGCTGCGGGAGCAGGCGGGCGCGATGTGCTGGGACGAGTTCGTTACGACCTACGCCCACACGGGCGGGCCTATCCGGCTGGGCAGCTGGGCGTGCACCGATACCGCCGGGCGGCGGGGGCCGCAGGCCAACAACTTCGAGGCCGTTATCGCCGTCGGCGACCGCATCAACACCTCAACCGCCGTCGCGAGCGGCCCAATCGCGGCGTTGAGCGCGATGCTGCACGACCGCGGAGTCCCGGTGGAGATCCTCAAGTTCCACCAGCTGGGCTCGGACGGCCACACCGTCACGTTCGTCTGCGGCAGCAACGGGGCCCGCGCGGAATGGGCGATGGGCTGGTCGGACGACTCGACGCAGTCGGCGTTGCGCGCGCTGATCGCCTGCGCGAACCGACTGCTCGCCTAGTTCGAGTTGGCCGAGCAGACGCAAAATCGCAAGTCTGGCAGGCGCAAGGCGCGATTTTGCGTCTGCTCGCGATGGATCACAGCCGGCGCAGCACGATCGGCATGCCGTCCATCGGAATGGGCATGCCCCCGTAGTCCCAATGCGGCCGATAGCCCGGCCGGGTCAGCTCCAGCCGGTAGCGGCGCAGCAACCGGTGCACGACGGTCTTGACCTCCAGCTGACCGAACACCATGCCGATGCACTTGTGGGCCCCGCCGCCGAACGGCGCGAAGGCGTATCGGTGCTTCTTGTGCTCGGAGCGGGGCTCGGCAAAGCGCTCGGGGTCGAATTTGTCCGGGTCCGTCCACAATTCGGGAAGCCGGTGGTTCATGCCGGGCCAGATGGTGATGTTGGTACCGGCCGGGATGTAGTGGCCAAGTAGCTCGGTGTCGCGAACGGCCTGGCGCATGTTGAACGGCAGCGGCGTGACCATGCGCAGCGACTCGTTCATGATCAGGTCGAGCGTTTCCAGCTTCTCCAGCGCCTCGATGTCCAGCGGGCCGTCGCCGAGCCGGGCCGATTCCTCACGCGCCCGCTCCTGCCACTCCGGGTTGGCGGCCATGTTGTAGACCATCGTGGTGGTCGTCGACGTGGACGTGTCGTGGGCGGCCATCATCAGGAAGATCATGTGGTTGACGATGTCGGAGTCGGTGAAGCTGTTGCCGTCGTCGTCTTCGGTGTGGCAGAGCACGGTGAGCATGTCGGTCCCGGTCGCGTGGCGGCGTTCCCGCACCCGCTCGATGAAGTAGTCCTCGAGCAGCTTGCGGGCCTTCAGGCCGCGCCACCACTTGAAGGGCGGAATGGGCTGCCGGATGATCGCGCCGCCCGCGCGGGTCGTGATCGTGAACGCCTGGTTGACGTTCGTGACCAGCTCGTGGTCGGTGCCCGGCTCGTGCCCCATGAACACCAGCGAGGCGATGTCCAGGGTGAGTTCCTTCATCGCCGGGTGGAACAGGAAGCGGGCGTCGTTGGTCGGCCAGTTGGCGACGATGTCGCTCGCCACCCGGTCGATGTGCTCGACGTAACCGGTCAGCCGGCTGCGGGTGAAGGCCTCCTGCATGATGCGCCGGTGGTACATGTGCTCGTCGAAGTCCAGCATCATCAGGCCGCGGTTGAAGAACGGGCCGATCACCGGGTGCCAGCCCTTCTGGGAGAAGTCCTTGTTCTTGTTCGAGAACACGGCCTGGGTGGCGTCCGGGCCGAGCGCGGTGACCGCCGGCATGATCGGCGAGTCGAGGTAGTGCAGGGGGCCGCGGGTGCGATAGAGGTGCAGCGCATAGTCCGGGCCGCCGCGGAACATCTCGATGATGTGGCCAAGGATCGGAAGACCGGCATCGCCGACCACGGGCTTGAGGTTGCTGCCGGCGGGCGGTTCGGCCAGCACCTTGGTTTCGAAGTCGTGGGCGAGCAGGCGCTTCTCGACCGCACCCATCCCCGGGATCGTGTTCAGCGTCGGTGTGAACCGGCGCCTCGCCTGGTCAAGCAGGTATTGCGGGGTGCTGATGGTGGCGGTCATAGACGCTCCTTTGCGCGTTCCCTCCGAGGTGACAGCCGTCACTGTCTTATAACCTTCGGGAAAAACTTGACGGCTGTCAAGTTTGCTTTTTTGCCGGCGTGGTGCAAGGTCGGGGAATGAGCAGCCACCCCGCCACCCCGGAACCGGGCGGGCAACGGCGCGGCGACAAACAGCGCCAGGCGATCCTTCAGGCGGTGCGGGAACTGCTGCAGGAGAAGCCATTCGCGGAGCTGTCGGTCAGCACCATCAGCGTGCGGGCGGGGGTTGCCCGGTCCGGCTTCTACTTCTATTTCGATTCCAAGTACGCCGTTCTCGCCCACTTGATGGCCGAGGCCGCCGAGGAACTCGAACAGCTCACCCACGATTTCGCCCCGCGGGAGCCGGGGGAGTCCCCTGAGCAGTTCGCCAAACGCATGGTCGGCAGCGCCGCGGCCGTCTACGCGCACAACGACCCGCTGATGACCGCCTGCAACGAGGCGCGCAACACCGACGTCGAGATCCGCAACCTGATGGATCGGCAATTCGAAGTGGTGCTGGGCCAGATCGTCGCGATCGTGGAGGCCGAGATGAAGGCCGGGACCGCCCACCCGATCAGCGACGACCTGCCCACCCTGATCCGCACCCTGGCCGGGACCACCGCCCTGATGCTGACCGGCGATCCCATCCTGGCCGGCCGCGACAACGATCTCGACCGCCGCGTGCGCGTCCTTGAGCGGTTGTGGCTGCACGCGCTCTGGGGCGGGCGTCCGTAAGGCGCTACCGCCGGTATCGTCACGGCAATGGGGCAGCAGGGGTACTTCGCAGGCAAACGGTGTCTGGTCACGGGGGCGGCCAGCGGCATCGGCCGTGCCACCGCGTTGCGGCTGGCCGCAGACGGCGCCGAGCTCTATCTGACCGACCGGGACCGCGACGGGCTCGAGCTGACCGTGGCCGACGCCCGCGCCCTGGGCGCAGAAGTGCCCGCGCACCGGGCCCTCGACATCGCGAACTACGACGAGGTGGCGGCGTTCGCCACCGACATCCATCGCGACCACCCGAGCATGGACGTCGTGCTCAACGTCGCCGGAGTGTCCGCCTGGGGCACCGTCGACCGGCTGACCCACGACCAGTGGAGCAAGATGATCGCGATCAACCTGATGGGTCCGATCCACGTCATCGAGACGTTCGTGCCGCCGATGGTGGCGGCCCGCAACGGCGGGCACCTGGTCAACGTGTCGTCGGCGGCCGGTTTGGTCGCGTTGCCGTGGCATGCGGCTTACAGCGCAAGCAAATACGGGCTGCGCGGCCTCTCTGAGGTGCTGCGCTTCGACCTGGCCCGGCACCGCATCGGGGTGTCGGTCGTGGTGCCGGGTGCGGTCAACACCCCGCTGGTCCAGACCGTCGAGATCGCCGGCGTGGACCGCGCAGACCCCAAGGTCGCGCGCTGGGTGAACCGCTTCAGCGGGCACGCGGTGTCGCCGGAGAAGGCCGCCCAAAAGATCCTGGCCGGGGTGGCCAAGAACCGCTACCTCATCTACACGTCGGCTGACATCCGGGCGCTGTACGCGTTCAAGCGGCTGGCCTGGTGGCCCTACAGCGTGGCGATGCGTCAGGTCAACGTGGTGTTCACCCGGGCGCTGCGGCCCGCCCCGGCATCGCTAGTCCGGCATGGCCAGTTCGAGGCGCACCCCGAGCAGCCGGACCGGGCGGTCGAACTCGAATAGGTCCAGGACCCGCAGCGCGGCGGCGACGATGGCGTGGCGCTCGGTGGTGGGAGCATCGAGCTTGCGGATCTTGGTGCGGGTGTAGAACGTCGAGGTTCGCACGGTGACCGCGACCCGGGTCACGATGCGGCCCGACGCCAGCACGTCCGCCAACGCCTGTTCCGCCAATTGCGTTACGGCCGAGTTCATTTCGGCGCGGTCGGTGAGGTCGCGCGGGAAGGTGACGACATGGCTGCGCGAGCGGGGGACCCACGGCTCGGCGCTGACGCCGGCGTCACCGCCGCCCTTGGCCAACAGGAGCAGCCACAGGCCGGTGCGCGGGCCGAACGCGGACGTCAGCAGCTCGGCATCGCTGTGCGCGAGCTCCCACACGGTCGTTATCCCCAGCGCTGCAAGCTTTTTCGCCGTCTTGGGGCCCACGCCCCACAGCGCGTCGACCGGACGGTCCGCCATCAGGGTCATCCAGTTCGAGTCGGTGAGCGTGAAGATGCCCGCCGGTTTGGCGAAGCCGGTCGCGACCTTGGCGCGCTGTTTGTTGTCGCTGATCCCGACCGAACAGGACAGCCCGGTTTCCGACGAGATGACGGTCCGGATCTCTTCGGCCACCTCGGACGGGTCGGCCCCGGCGACCCCGAGGTACGCCTCGTCCCAACCCCACACCTCGACCGGGTGTCCCAGGTCGCGTAGCAACCCCATCACCTCTTCGGAGGCCGCGTCGTACGCGGCCGCATCCGACGGCAGGAACGTCGCGTCGGGGCAGCGGCGCGCCGCGGCCCGCAACGGCATGCCGGCGCGGACGCCGAATTCCCTGGCCTCGTAGGAGGCACAGGTGACCACCTTGCGCGGTTCGGCCGGGTCGCCGCTGCCGCCGACGATGACCGGTCGGCCGACCAACTCGGGATGGCGGCGCAACTCGACCGACGCCAGGAACTGATCGAGGTCGACGTGCAGGACCCAGAGCGGTGCCGGCGAGGTCATTGCGCTATCGCCCACAAAGCTTGCGCGCCAAGCTTTCCCATGCGTCACCCAACGTCTGCAGGGTGTGACCGCGTTCGTTGAGCTGGTGCTCGACGTAGTTCACGTGCAGGAGGGCCAGCAAGGCATCGGTTTGAGCGTCGAGGTCGCCGGTGGTGTGCGCCGCCTGGAGCAACACCCGAATGTGGGTGTGGTGCACCAGGACGGGCGCGCTGTAGCGAGTCTGCGGATCGCGGTGGGCCTCTGACAGCAGTTCGCGATGGGCGTGGGCGAAACAGATGCGTGCCCGGCCGAATGCCACCAGCCGGTCGATCGGCGGGGCGTCGGGACCCAGGGGAGGCGGGCCGAACAGGAAGGCCTGCTGGCTGGCTCGCTCGTCCTCGTCGAGCAGCACCATCATCAGGCCGGCGCGGCTGCCGAACCGACGGAACAGCGTGCCCTTGCCGACGCCGGCGGCGGCCGCGACGTCGTCCATGGTGACCGTGTCCGCGCCGCGCTCGGCGATCAGGCTGCGGGCCGCGTCCAACAGCAGGGCGCGGTTGCGCGCCGCGTCGCCTCGCTCCGGCTGGGCCGCCTGGAGTGGGTAGACGGGCAGTTCGCTCGACCGCTCGACACTGGTCATCCCTGTACTTTAACCCGGCGGGAATACAACCGGACTGAAGTCCGGTTGTGTGTGCGAGGATGGATACCAACGACTGAAGGGAAACGGGAACGGTGGCAGACAACATCAAGGTCTTGGCGTTAGTGGGGAGCCTGCGCGCGGCGTCGATCAATCGTCAGATCGCCGAACTGGCGGCCGACATCGCCCCCGACGGCGTCACCGTGACGGTGTTCGAGGGACTGGCGGACCTCCCGTTCTACAACGAGGAGATCGACGACGCGATGAACACCGACGCTCCGCCGCTGGCCCCGGTGGCCGCGCTACGATCCGCGGCGGCCGACGCCGACGCCGCCCTGGTGGTCACGCCGGAATACAACGGCAGCTATCCGGCTGTCATCAAGAACGCCGTCGACTGGCTGTCGCGCCCGTTCGGCGACGGCGCGCTGAAGGGTAAGCCGCTGGCGGTCATCGGGGGATCGTTCGGCCAGTACGGCGGGGTGTGGGCGCACGAGGACACCCGGAAGTCGTTCGGGATCGCCGGCGCCAGGGTGGTCGAGTCGATCAAGCTCTCGGTGCCGTTCAAAACCCTCGAGGGCAAGGCCCCCGCGGAGCACGGCGAGCTGTCGGGCAACGTGCGCGACGCCCTCGGGAAGCTCGCCGCCGAAGTCGCCTGATTGGCAGAAGTCAACAAGCCGATCGCCTGGCGACCAGCGAGGTTGTCACAACCGAATAGCCAAAGCCGCCAGCCCGCGCTGGCGGCTTTGCTAGCGGCGGCATGGGCGGCCCGGTCCGCGGCGGCATCGAAGCGCGTCGACGGGACTTGTCGGTGGCCGGTGATACAACGATTCGCATGTACGACTTTGACGAGGATTGTGACCTGCGACACGCCGGGCGTGTCCGCCTCAGAGGCCTTACGACCAGCGAATTTCAGAATTGTTATTCCGAACATGTTGTATCTCGACATCTTGTCAGCCACTAGGTGTAGTGTTTCGAGCACCGGCAGATCCCAGGTACACCAGGCCGACCGGGCCCTGGTTCACCACCCGAAATCGGCTTACCAGGTCATTCGACCCCGACGGCCGCAGGACGGGAACGCGGGGGCTTGACGGGCCGCTGAAACACAGCGAAGACAGCGTTTGTTGAAGTACCCGAGTAGTTGCCAGTCCGTTATAAGTCCCACCTTCCGCAAAGGAGCGGCTTCCATGAGCATCACCGTGTACACCAAGCCGGCATGCGTGCAGTGCAGCGCCACGTTCAAGGCCCTGGACAAGCAGGGCGTCGGCTACGAGAAGGTCGACATCACGCTCGACAACGAGGCGCGCGACTACGTGATGGCGCTGGGTTACTTGCAGGCCCCCGTGGTGGTGGCGGGCAACGACCACTGGTCGGGCTTCCGGCCGGACCGCATCAAGGCGCTCGCGGAATCGGCGCTCAGCGCCTGAGCAATTAGCGACGGACGTTAGGGAAGAAGGAGGTTGCGGTGCCATGGATAGCACGCAGCGCAACCTGGTGTATTTCTCCTCCGTGTCGGAGAACACCCATCGCTTCGTGGAGAAGCTGGGTGTTCCCGCCACGCGGATACCGCTGCACGGGCGCATCGAGGTCGACGAGCCGTACGTGCTGATACTGCCCACATACGGCGGCGGCCGGGCCACCCCGGACCTCAATGCCGGCGGCTATGTGCCCAAGCAGGTCATCGCATTTTTGAACAACGAGCAGAACCGGTCGTTGATCCGCGGTGTCATCGCCGCGGGCAACAACAACTTCGGTGCTGAATTCGCTTATGCGGGCAACGTGATCGCACGCAAATGCGGCGTTCCGTACCTCTACCGCTTCGAACTGATGGGAACCCCCGACGACGTGGAAGCCGTCCGCGCGGGCTTGGAAGAATTCTGGAAGGAACAGACGTGCCACCAACCGTCACTGCAGAGCCTGTAACGTCCGGCGCGCACGCGCTGCCCGGTGAGACGGACTACCACGCGCTGAACGCCATGCTGAATCTGTACGACGCGGACGGCAAGATTCAGTTCGACAAGGACGTGTTGGCGGCGCGCGAATACTTCCTGCAGCACGTCAACCAGAACACCGTCTTCTTCCACAATCAGGACGAGAAGCTCGACTACCTGATTCGCGAGAACTATTACGAGCGTGAGGTTCTCGACCAGTACTCGCGCAACTTCGTCAAGACCCTGCTCGACCGCGCCTACGCCAAGAAGTTCCGGTTCCCGACGTTTCTGGGCGCGTTCAAGTACTACACCTCCTACACGCTGAAGACGTTCGACGGGAAGCGCTACCTGGAGCGCTTCGAGGACCGGGTGGTCATGGTCGCGCTGACGCTGGCGGCCGGCGACACCGGGCTGGCCGAGAAGCTGGTCGACGAGATCATCGACGGGCGGTTCCAGCCGGCCACCCCGACGTTTTTGAACTCGGGCAAGAAGCAGCGCGGCGAACCGGTGAGCTGCTTTCTGCTGCGCATCGAGGACAACATGGAGTCGATCGGGCGGTCGATCAACTCCGCGCTGCAGCTGTCGAAGCGCGGCGGCGGGGTTGCGTTGCTGCTGACCAACATTCGTGAGCACGGCGCGCCGATCAAGAACATCGAGAACCAGTCGTCGGGCGTCATCCCGATCATGAAGCTGCTCGAGGACTCGTTCTCCTACGCCAACCAGCTGGGTGCGCGCCAGGGCGCTGGTGCGGTGTACCTGCACGCGCATCACCCTGACATCTACCGCTTCCTGGACACCAAGCGGGAGAACGCCGACGAGAAGATCCGGATCAAGACGCTGAGCCTCGGCGTGGTGATCCCCGACATCACCTTCGAGCTGGCCAAGAAGAACGAGGACATGTACCTGTTCTCGCCGTACGACGTCGAGCGGGTCTACGGCGTGCCGTTCGCCGACATCTCGGTGACCGAGAAGTACTACGAGATGGTCGACGACGCGCGCATCCGCAAGACGAAGATCAAGGCGCGGGAGTTCTTCCAGACGCTGGCCGAGCTGCAGTTCGAATCCGGATACCCCTACATCATGTTCGAGGACACGGTGAACCGGGCCAACCCCATCGAGGGCAAGATCACGCACTCGAACCTGTGCTCGGAGATCCTGCAGGTGTCCACGCCGTCGGAGTTCAATGACGATCTGTCGTATTCCAAGGTGGGCAAGGACATCTCGTGCAACCTCGGTTCGCTGAACATCGCCAAGGCGATGGATTCGCCGGACTTCGCGCAGACGATCGAGGTGGCGATCCGCGCGCTGACCGCGGTGAGCGACCAGACGCACATCACGTCGGTGCCCTCAATCGAGCAGGGCAACAACGAGTCTCACGCGATCGGGCTGGGGCAGATGAACCTGCACGGCTACCTGGCCAGGGAGCGCATCTTCTACGGCTCCGAAGAAGGCATCGACTTCACCAACATCTACTTCTACACGGTGCTCTACCACGCGCTGCGCGCGTCGAACCGCATCGCGATCGAACGGGGTCGGGCGTTCGGCGGTTTCGAGCGGTCGAAGTACGCCTCGGGGGAGTTCTTCGACAAGTACACCGAGCAGGTGTGGGAGCCGCAGACCGACAGGGTGCGTCAGCTGTTCGCCGACGCGGAGATCCGGATCCCCACCCAGGATGACTGGAAGCGGCTGAAGGAGTCGGTGCAGGCGCACGGCATCTACAACCAGAACCTGCAGGCCGTCCCGCCGACGGGGTCGATCTCCTACATCAACCACTCGACCAGCTCGATCCACCCGATCGCCAGCAAGGTCGAGATCCGCAAGGAAGGCAAGATCGGCCGCGTCTACTACCCGGCGCCCTACATGACCAACGACAACCTGGAGTACTTCCAGGACGCCTACGAGATCGGCTACGAGAAGGTCATCGACACCTACGCCGCCGCCACCCAGCACGTCGACCAGGGACTGAGCCTGACGCTGTTCTTCAAGGACACCGCCACCACCCGCGACGTCAACAAGGCGCAGATCTACGCCTGGCGCAAGGGGATCAAGACCCTCTACTACATCCGGCTGCGGCAGATGGCTTTGGAGGGAACCGAGGTCGAGGGCTGCGTGTCCTGCATGCTGTAGCACGCGCAACCCGTTGACGCACACGGCCTTAAGGTGGGGCAGTGACACGGGGCCCCTTGATGAGAGCCGCGGCCCGTTCGGCAATCGCATAGACGGTTGCCATCGTGTTGCCCGCGGGCAGCGAGGGCATGACAGACGCGTCCACCACCCGGAGTCCAGTGATGCCGTGGACGCGAAGCTCGTCATCAACCACTGAATGCTGAGTGTGCCCCAGGGCGCATGTCCCTGCCGGGTGGAAGTAGGGGCCTACCGTCTGTCTGATGAACTCGCGCAATGCTTTTCTGCTGCTGACTCCAGGTCCCGGCGCCAGCTCCGCGCCACGCCAGGCGGCCAGTGCGGGCGCGGCGCCAATCTCTCGGGCTGTCAAGAGACCCTCCACCAAAGTCTCCACGTCGCGCGCATCCCCGAGGTAATTCGGGTCGACGACCGGCGCCGCGTCAGCGGCTGGTCCCGCCAACCGCACGCTGCCGCGGCTGAACGGCTGCATCGCCGATACGCCGATCACGTAGATATTCGGTATGTCGAGTCCGGCCAAGGCGCCGGTGTCCACGAACAGAATCTGTAAGTCAGGCGCTGCGACGGCGAATCTGGAGCGGATTATGCCCATTATTTCGCCGTGGTTGTGCCGCGGCGTCGGAATCGGCTGAGTCGCTTGAAATATGACCCCGGTGAACGGGTGGTCTTGCAAGTTCGACCCTACGCCGGGCAGGTCAAGCGCAACGTCAATGCCCAGGTCGCGGAGATGGTTGCGCGGTCCGACACCCGAAATCATCAGCAGCCGCGGTGAGTCAATTGCACCGGCGCACAACACGACTTCGCCTGCCACGGCCACAGTCGGACCCTGGCCCGCGACGCGGTACTCCACTCCGCTACAGCGACCGTCGGCGATTAGTAGCCGATGAACGACGGCATCCGCAACCAGGGTCAGATTGTCGCGAGGAAACACAGGCCACAGGTAAGCGTCCGCCGCGCTCTGCCGGCGCCCGTCGGAAATAGTGGCATCCGGTGCTGCGAATCCCAACTCGCATCCGCTGCTCAGATCCCGAGCACGCGGATAGCCAGACTGCAACGCGGCGCGCAGCCCCGCTGCAAGCACCTCGTTCGGAGGCTCCACCGGAGCGACGTCTAGGAGGCCTTTCTCTCCGCGCCACGCAGGATCGCCACCGGGTGCGCACTCGCTGGCTTTGAAGTAAGGCAAGAGGTCGTCGAACCGCCAGCCGGGTGGCCAATCGGCATAACTGTCGCGGTGTCCGCGGACGAACATCATGCCGTTGATTGCCGAGGACCCGCCGATGCCGCGTCCTAGTGGTAAATGCACCGCCCGGCCGGTTGCCGCCTGCACCGAGGTGAGGCCGCCGCCGTCGGCCGAACTCTTTATCAATGTCGGCCACTGCGGCGGTTGCTCGCTGGACGGCGGAAGGGCGGCACTTCCCGCCTCGAGAAGCAAGATCCGGACGTTGCTGTCATCGCTCAGCCGGCGCGCCAAGACGCACCCGGCGGTACCGGCGCCGATGACGATGAAGTCGTATGACTCGGTTCTCGGCACGACGGAGCCTCCCTTCAGGCGTTGGGGTCCAACCCATTTCGATCGTACGTCGGCTTTCGGGTCACCAATGATTCGTCGCCGACGCCGAGCACCATAAGACGGCCAGCGGCGGGCCATCAAGGCCAGCGCGCCACGGGTGGCTTCCCCACCGCGTATTCCGGCCATCGGCCGCGCTATTCGGGTAGACCGGCGGCGCTGATGTCCCTAGCTTGTACCTCGGTGAGCGGCTGGTAGGAATGACCGCCTCGAATCGGAAAGGACCAAATCTCGTGAATCCAACTGAGCATCACCACTACTCAGCAAGCAGCGCCGCTGCGTGAGGTTCAAGTAATGCGAGATTGTTCGGGCAGCTGGAATAACATGCTCGTCTCCACAACTCGACGACTGGCCAGTCGGCTTTGGCTGCCCACGATCGTGGTCGTCGTGATCACCGTGGCGGGATTCGTCATCCACGCCGCTCACGGTGTCTTCGGCTCCGACGATCGAACTCGAGGTTCTGGCAACAGATTTTCGATCGCCCAGTTCAATCCCAAGCGCATTGAATACGAAATCTTCGGCGATTTGGGCGGGTGGGGGAGGGTCAGTTACTGGGACGTCAACTCCAAGCCCGTCGCGGTGGAACTGACGACATTGCCCTGGACGCACACCGAAAGAACCGTGTTGACGACGGCTACCGCCGATGTCACCGCGCAAGTGGCAGGACCAAATATTGGCTGCCGTATCAAGATTGACGGGCAAGTGCGGTCCGAACACGTGGCGACAGGTGCGCAGGCGGGAGTCTGGTGCCAGGTGCTGTCCGCGTGAACCAGCGCCGCCCAGGCCCCGATGCGCGCAGACCGTACGTGGCACGCACCATCCGAAAGTATTCGCTGGCGGTGGTGCTTGCCTGGATCGCCCTGCTGGTGGTGGTCAACGTGGTCGTCCCGCAGCTCGAGCCCGTCACCGAGGCAAACCGAGGCCCTCTGGTCCCTCTCGACGCGCCGTCGGCAAAGGCGCTCATCCGCACCGGGGAAGTGTTCAAGGAATCCGACAGCAACAGCCTAGTGATGGTCGTGTTGGAGGCTTCTCGGAAACTGGACGAAGCAGACCACTCGTTCTACAACCAGTTGGTCTCAAAACTCCAGCATGACAGGCACGTTCAGTATGTGATGAACCTGTGGGGCGAAGGAACGACCGCTGCTGGGGTGCAAAGCAATGATGGACAAGCGTCCTACACAATGGTGCGGGTCGCTGGTAACCAGGGTTCGTCGCTGTCGGACGAGTCCATCCATGCGGTACGAGATCTGGTTTCGGACACCAAAACACCGCAGGGGCTAAAAGTCTACGTCTCCGGCGCGGCGCCGTTGTCGGCTGACATGCTCGAGGTCGGCAACAAGAGCCTGATCACGATCATGTTCGTGACCATCGTCCTCATCACCACGATGCTACTGGTCGTCTATCGCTCCATCACCACCGCGCTGCTAATCCTCTTGATGGTGATGATGGAATTGATCTGCGGGCGGGGTATCGTCTCCTTCCTCGCCTTCCACAAGTTCACCCAGATATCCGAATTCGCATCGAACATCCTTGTCTCCCTGATCCTGGGCGCGGGCACCGATTACGCGATCTTCTTGATCGGCCGCTACCACGAAGCACGCCAGGCCGGCGAAGATCGGGAATCCGCTTACTATTCCGCGGTGGGCGGCGTGTCCCACGTCATTCTCGGGTCCGGCCTAGCGGTGGCCGGGGCAACGTTCTGCCTCAAATTCACGCGGCTCAATTACTTCAATACATGTGGCATTCCTTGCGCTGCGGCGATGTTGACCGCAGTCGCGGCTGCCTTGACTTTCGGTCCGGCCTTGCTCGACCTGGGTAGTCGCGTGGGACTTTTCGAACCGAAAAGGGCGGCGGGGGCTGGCATCTGGCGCAAGGTCGGAACACTTGTCGTGCGCTGGCCGGCCCGGCTATTGCTGGCGAGTTCCCTGGTGATGCTGGTGGGGTCGGCCGCGCTTCCCACCTACCGCCCCAACTACGACGACAGGCTGTACGTCGCCGATGACGTCCCGTCGAAGCAGGGGTATGCCGCGAGCGACCGGCACTTTCCCGTCAGCCGGTTGAACAGCGACATGCTCCTGGTGGAATCTGACCACGACATGCGCAACAGCACGGACATGATCGCGCTGGACCGAGTGGCACGCAGCGTTTTTCACACCCCGGGTATTGCGATGGTGCAGAGCACCACAAGACCTTTGGGCGCGCCACTGGAGCATTCGTCTTTCACCTACGCCATGGGCACGATGGGAACGAAGATCAAAGAATTGTTGCCGTTTCTCACCGATCTGAACAACCGGCTCACGGACATGGCCGCTATCACCGACCGCATGACGGGCCTCTTACATCACCAACAGGAGTTGACCTCGCAACAGGCCGGAGCGGCGCACATCGCCGCCGATGCCGCTCAGGGCATCAAAGACGCCACCGATTCGATGCGGGACGACATCGCCGATTTCGACGACTTCTGGCGCCCGATCCGCAGCTATTTCTACTGGGAGAAGCACTGTTTCGACATCCCGATCTGCTGGTCACTGCGATCGCTATTCGAAGTGACCGACAAGTTTGATCAGCTAACGGACGGGGTGGACAAGAACCTGAGAGCTGCATTGCTTCAGGACGCGGTGACGCCGCAGCTCGTCGGCCTCATCGGCCAGAACGCCGACCAACTCGACCAGATGCGCCAAATCATCTTGGCCGAGCACAGCACGATCGCGCCCCAGTTGACCCAGTTGGATGCGTTGAGCAGGCAGATGATGGATCTCGGTTACGCGTTCGACAGTGCGAAGAACGACGAATTCTTCTACCTGCCGCCGGACGCGTTCACAAATCCCTACTTTCAGATCGACCTGCGGTTCTTCGTGTCCCCGGACGGCAAATCGGCGCGGTACATGGTCTACCACGACGGAGAGGCGCTGAGCCCCGAAGGCATCAAGCATGACCAGACCTATCTGCCTGCCGCCAAGGAAGCGTTGAAAGGCACCACGCTCGCCGGATCGCGCGTCTATCTCGGAGGCGCGGCCGCGACCTACTGGGACATTCAGGACGCGTCAAGAACAGACCTGTTCATCGCCGCCACAGCAGCTTTCGCGGTGATCTTCCTGGTGATGCTGCTCATCACCCGAAGCATTGTCGCAGCATTGGTCATCCTCGGAACCGTGGCGTTCTCGTATTCCGGCGCGTTCGGCCTGTCGGTCCTGATCTGGCAGCACTTGATCGGTATTCCACTGAGCTGGCTGAACTTGCCCCTCACGTTCCTCATCTTGGTGGCGGTCGGTTCCGACTACAACCTTCTGCTGATCGCCCGCTACCTCGAGGAAAGCAAAGCCGGTCTGAACACCGGTCTGATCAGAGCCGTCGCCAACTCCGGCAAAGTGGTGACCACAGCAGGACTGGTCTTTGCGGTCACCATGATGGCGATGGTGTCCAGCGATTTGATCAACATCGGCCAGATGGGCTCCATCATCGGCCTGGGTCTTCTTCTGGACACGCTCATCGTGCGTTCGTTCGTCACGCCCGCGATCGCGCGGTTGCTCGGATCGTTCTTCTGGTGGCCCCGGCTAATCCCTTCCAGGCCGCTGCGTATGACCACCATCCGGCGCGATGCTCCTGTCGGCGCCCCTGTCGCATAACGAAAAGAGGTTCTCAGCGTGACTCTCGATGGTTACCCTTTCCCGCCGCTGCGGCCGGAGGACGTCGCACCGTTACGGGCGGCGGTGGCGGGTTCGGTCCTGCTGCCGGGTGAGGTGGGATACGACTACGAGCGCGCTGTCTTCAACCTCAATCACGAGCTCAAGCCCGCCGTGATTGTGGTGTCGCAGCGCGCAAGCGATGTCCAGGCGGCCGTTGCTTTCGCGGCGGGACAGCACCGGCCGGTTCTGGTGAAAGCCACCGGCCATCAGATGGTCGGCGCGGCAGAGGGTTCCGTGCTGATCGCTACCCACCGGATGAGCGGCATCGACATCGATGTCGTGGGCCGCACGGCCAGAGTCGGCGCTGGGGCGATTTGGGCCGACGTGGTGCGGAGGGCAGCCGAGGCGGGCCTGGCACCCTTGAATGGTTCGAACCCCACGGTGGGAGTTGTCGGCTACACCCTGGGTGGCGGTCTCAGCCCGACCCTCGGCCGCTCCCACGGTTACGCAGCCGACCACGTGCGCTCACTCGAGGTGGTGACAGCGGACGGCGAATTGCTCAGTGTCACTGCGGAATCCGAACCCGAACTGTTCTGGGCGCTGCGCGGCGGCAAGGGCAACTTCGGCGTGGTCACGCGGATGGAATTCGCCCTGTTCCCGGTCTCGAGACTCTACGGCGGCGGCATGTACTTCCCCGGGGAGCGGATGGCCGACGTGCTGCGGGCCTGGACTGCCTGGCACCCGAACACGCCGGAAACAGTGACCTCTTCGTTCGCGGCGCTGCGGCTGCCGCCGCTGCCCGAAATACCTGAACCGCTGCGCGGCGTGTTCACCGTGGCTGTGCGGATCGCCTACAACGGCACGGCTGATGACGGCGAACGGATGATCGCACCGCTTCGGGCGGTGGCGCCGACAATCTTGGACACCGTAGCGGACATGCCTTATGCCGCAGTCGCATCGATCCACAACGAGCCGACCGAACCATTGCCTTACTACGAACGCAGCATCATGCTGCGGGAGTTCGGCGGGGAGGCGCAGGACAAGCTGGTCGAACTTGTCGGTCCGGATTCCGACAGCACCATGTGGATCGCCGAACTGCGCGCCCTTGGCGGAGCCTGGGACCGCGAGCCGGCGGTGCCCAACGCCGTGGCGACCCGAGGGCTGCCGTATGTCCTGTTGGGTGTGGAGGTCGGTCCGCTATCAGAGGAACGGCGGCTAAGGGAGTCGATCGCTGCCTTACTCGACGGCATGGCGCCATGGCAGGGCGACCGCCTATTGGTGAACAACCTCGCTCCCGAAGAAGCAAGCGACGCCGTGGCGATCTATGGCCCCGAATGCTACGACCGCCTGGTTCGTGTCAAGAAGACGTTCGACCCGACCGACATGTTCCGCCTCAACCCTAATGTGGTTCCGGCCGGGTGAGCACCGACCATTGTCACAATCACCGACGCCGACTAGCTGATATCGGAGTCGAAATCCAGTACCGCCCCGGCGAACTGTTGTGGGTCGTAGTCGACCGCCTGGTGTCCCTGGCCGCGCAACGCGACGATCGTGGCGCCCGGTATCCGCGCAGCAACGGCCGCGGTGGCCGCCTGGAAGTACGCGGGGCTCTCGGTGCCGAGCAACATACGGACCGGGACGGTGATCTTGGCGAGCCGCTCTGTCGCCCGGTAGGCGCGGGCTTCCGTGAGTTCGCGGCCGGCGGTGTGTCCGATTGAGTCGGCGAGATGCGAGAACTCTCGATCCGCAAGGTTCTTAATGGCCGACCGGGGAAGGTGCAGGGTTTCGCGATAGAACGCTTCAAGGATTTCGTGGGGGTCGGACATCTTGGTGATGCGTGCCAAGCCCTCTGGTGAGACGACGTCGAGGCCCGGCGACGGTATCGGTGGCTCGTAGAGCATGATCCGGCGGAAAGCGGGTGTGATGAGGGCAGCTTCCAGCACCGCCAACGCCCCGTAGGAATGCCCGAGGACGTAGACATTTCCGCCGAGGGCTTCGGCAATGGTCGCGACATCCTCTGCTTCGCGGCCCAGGCTGTAGGGCTCGATCTCGGCAGTGCTGAGTCCCCGGCCGCGGCGGTCCATCGCGTGCACGGTGTAACGCTGTGCCAGCGCCGGCATCACCGGGGACCAGCGAGCGCGCGTGCCGGTGCTGCCGTGCACAAGCAGCAGGGGCGGACCGGCACCGGCGGATTCATAGCCGATCCTGGTTCCGTCGGGGGAAACGATGGTTGTCATGCCCGCTGCAACGCCACCGCAGGCCCGTGCGGACGTGGCGCAACTGCCACATTTCCCACAGAAACTGCCATGGCCCAACCGCGTGGCCGCGAACACCTGCCTACCGCTCGCAATGTGCCATCTCTTCCACAGAAGCGGACACTTTGGCGCACCTCCGGCGCGCGCGACCTGGGGTCTTCGTTGTCTTCATCGAGCGTCACAATTCGATGGAAGGTATCGAATGAGTCTTCGACTTCGCCCGGCCGACCGATCCACGTCGGTCGGCACTGTGGATCGGCAGGTGAGCGCGGCGCCGATCCTCAGGCCAGCGGGGGAGATCCGCCAACGGATGACAGTCGCATGATCGACGGGCTGCGCATCCGGGTCGACACGTCGGATCCGGACGACGCGTGCACCCAGATCGGGTCCGTCTACTGTCCCCACCGCCTCACCGTGAAGGGGAGGCTGTCCGCCTTCCGTGCGCGGCACGCCGAAGGAGGCAGCAGCGGGCTCGGTGTCTACTCCCTGACGTACGGGTCGGGTACTACGGTGCTGGATTCAGTCACTTTCGATGACTTCGTGCTCGTGTCCCACCAGATCAGCGGTCGCTTGGTGGCCCGAGCCGGAAGCGGGGAACGGATCCTGTTGCCGGGCGAACACGTGGTGCTGGACGCTCACACGGCGTATCGACTGCGCTGGGAAGAGAACTGCCGCATTTTCCACGCGCGGCTTCCCCGTAGCGCATTCGAGGCGACTGTTGCCGAGTTCGCCGGCGCGAGTCAAACGGCTGCGGTTCGATTCCCGTTGAGCCGGCGCCCCACCAAACCCGGAGGGGCGGCCGTCGCGAAGGTTATGCACGTGCTGCTCCGGAATGCCGGACCCGATGGCCTCCTGGCGTCCGGGTCGTTACTGTCCGCCCAAATGCGTCGGATGCTGGTAGCGAGCATCGTCGAGGCCTACCCCGGGGTTTATCGCACGGCCGACGAAGGTCGCAGCGGCGTCGTCAGACCACGCGCCGTGCGGCGTGCAATCGCCTATCTCGAGGAATCCGCAGCCGAGGACATCCGGATCAACGACGTGGCGGCCGCGGCACGGGTGAGCACCCGCGCCCTCCAAGAAGCCTTTCGCAAGCACCTCGACACGACCCCCATGGCGTATCTGAAGTCGATTCGTCTTGCCCGCGCGCACGCGGACCTGCGGCAGGCATCCGTCGAGGAAGGTACGACCGTGGCAGCCGTTGCGTACCGCTGGGGGTTCGGCAACCTCGGCCGTTTCGCCGCCGACTACCGGCGG
Organism: Mycobacterium paraffinicum; assembly: GCF_001907675.1. GTDB lineage: Bacteria > Actinomycetota > Actinomycetes > Mycobacteriales > Mycobacteriaceae > Mycobacterium > Mycobacterium paraffinicum_A. Next base: position 100,241 of record NZ_MPNT01000003.1, on the reverse strand, counting down.
GAGTTCGGCCGCTCTCCCAGCGAGGTGCTGCGTGCGGGGCAATGACGGAACGGTAGCCACACAAAAGCGGTCTGCCCAGGTCAGCGGCTCCTACGGGTATGGTGCTTGATGTGGTGAGAATTCCGCGACCGCCCCACCCCAGCGTCAAGCCGCCCGGGGCGAAGGTCGACGCGCGCAGCGAGCGTTGGCGCGAACACCGCAAGAAGGTTCGCGGCGAAATCGTGGATGCGGCCTTCCGCGCCATCGACCGCCTGGGCCCCGAGCTCAGCGTGCGGGAGATCGCCGAGGAGGCCGGCACCGCCAAGCCGAAGATCTACCGGCATTTCCACGACAAGTCCGACCTGTTCCAGGCCATCGGGGAGCGGCTGCGCGACATGCTCTGGGCGGCGATCTTCCCGGCGATCGACCTCAAGACCGACTCGGCGCGCGAGGTGATCCACCGCGCCGTCGACGAGTACGTCAACCTCGTCGACCAGCACCCCAACGTGCTGCGGGTCTTCATCCAGGGTCGAACGGCGGCCAGCCCCCAGATCCTCAACGAGGGTCGCGGGATCACGCTGGCGATGGCCGACCTGTTCGACAACGAGCTGCGCGAAATGGAGCTGGACCACGCGGCGTTCGAGCTGGCCGCGCATGCCGCCTTCGGTTCGGCCGCCTCGGCCACCGAATGGTGGCTGGGCCCGGACCCGCAGAGCGCGCGCCGCATGCCGCGCGAACAGTTCGTCGCGCATCTGACGACGATCTTGGTGGGGGTCATCGTCGGCACCGCCGAGGTGCTCGGCATCGCGATGGACCCCGATCAGCCGGTGCACAGCGTGGTGCCCAGCAACCCCGCCGCGAGCTGAGGACTTTCGGCCACGTTGACATCGTTGCGGCGGTCGTCGACACTCGTGCCAACCGATACCCTGGGTACCGGGTATTTCTAACAGGAAGATCGATTCACCGTGACCGACGTTGTGACACACGCCGAACCGACATCCGCACACCAGCCCGTGCACACCCGCGCCATCATCATCGGGACCGGGTTCTCCGGCCTGGGCATGGCGATCCGGCTGCAGCAGCAGGGCGTGGACTTCGTCATCCTGGAAAAGTTCGACGACGTCGGCGGCACCTGGCGTGACAACAGTTACCCCGGCTGCGCCTGCGACATCCCGTCGCACCTCTACTCCTTCTCGTTCGAGCCCAAGCCCGACTGGCGCAACCCGTTCTCCTACCAGCCCGAGATCTGGGACTACCTCAAGGGCGTCACCGAGAAATACGGGCTGCGCCGCTACATCGAGTTCAACTCGCACGTCGACCGGGCGCACTGGGACGACGACGAACAGCGCTGGCACGTCTTCACCAAGGACGGCCGCGAATTCGTCGGGCAGTTCCTGATCTCGGGCGCGGGCGCGCTGCACATCCCGTCGCTGCCCGACATCGAGGGCCGCGACGAATTCCGCGGTCCCGCCTTCCATTCCGCGGAATGGGATCACAGCGTCGATCTGACCGGCAAGCGGGTGGCGATGATCGGGACCGGCGCAAGCGCGATCCAGATCGTGCCGGAAATCGTCGGACAGGTGGCCGAACTTCAGCTCTACCAGCGCACCCCGCCATGGGTGGTGCCGCGCTCCAACCCCGAGATTCCGGTGGCGGTGCGCCGGGCCATGGCCAACGTCCCCGGCCTGCGGGCCTTGGTGCGTCTCGCGATCTATTGGGGACAAGAGGCGCTGGCCATCGGCATGACCAAGCGTCCCAACGCGCTGAAGTTCATCGAGGCCTACGTCAAATACAACATCCGCCGGTCGGTCAAGGACCGCGAACTGCGCCGCAAGCTGACCCCGCACTATCGCATCGGCTGCAAGCGAATCCTGAACTCCTCCACGTACTATCGCGCGGTCGCTGACCCGAAGACCGAACTCATCACCGAGCACATCGCCCGGATCACGCCCACCGGGATCGTCACCGCCGACGGCACGGAGCGCGAAGTCGACGTGATCGTGTACGGCACCGGCTTCCACGTCACCGACTCCTACACCTACGTCCAGATCAAGGGCCACAACGGCGAGGATCTGGTGGACCGGTGGAACCGGGAGGGCATCGCCGCCCACCGCGGCATCACCGTCGCCGACATGCCCAACCTGTTCTTCCTGCTGGGGCCGAACACCGGCCTGGGCCACAACTCGGTGGTGTTCATGATCGAGTCCCAGATTCGCTACGTTGCCAGCGCGATCAAGACCTGCGACAAGCTGGGCGTGCAGGCGCTGGCGCCCACGCGCGCCGCGCAGGACGCCTTCAACGACGGGTTGCAGCGCAGGCTGGGGCCGTCGGTGTGGAACAGCGGTGGCTGCGCCAGCTGGTATCTCGACGAGCACGGCAAGAACACCGTGCTGTGGGGCGGCTACACCTGGGAGTACTGGCGGGAGACACGTTCGGTCAAGCCCGAGGAGTACGAGTTCTTCGGCAACGGCTCAAGCGCCAAGCGCTTGGCGGCGAAAGCGCGGGACTGAGTACCGGGGGAACCGCCCGGTAGTGGCGCGACCGGCTCCGGGCTGGCCGGGGCGGTTCACCAATTTGTCTTTCATTCGGGCCGTCAGCCCGCCGTCTAGCTCTTACACTCAGTGAGCAATGTGCGCTTATCAGATCGTCGTGGTCGGCACCGATGGCTCGGACTCGTCGCTGCTTGCGGTGGAGCGAGCGGCAGCGATCGCTGCGCATCATGGCGCGAAATTAGTCGTCGCGACCGCGCATCTCCCCGTTTCCGTGGAAAAGGGCCGCTACGCCATCCCACCGGGAAGCGACCACGGTCAGGACTACCGGACGGTGGGCGAAGCCCCCTTCTTCGCGATCCTGCAGAACGCCAGGGAGCGGGCGCACCAAGCGGGGGCCAAGCACGTGGAGGAGAAGCCGATCGTCGGTCCTCCCATCAACGCGCTGGTGCAGCTCGCCGAGGAGATCGAGGCCGACCTGCTGGTCGTCGGCAACGTCGGGCTCAGCAGCGTCGCCGGGCGACTGCTGGGATCAGTGCCGTCCGAGGTCTCCCGCAGGGCGAAGACCGACGTCCTGATCGTCCACACCTCCGGCTGATCTTCCGACCCCCGACCGCCTAGGCGTCCGCGGACGCGGTTGGCGCGCTGTGCCGTTCGCTTGACTCCGAGCCTTTCGCGAATGAGCGAAGGCTCAGGCGCACGATGCGATCCAGAACCCGGTCGGATACGACGCGGCTGACTCGGGTGAGGATCGCGGCGTCGCGACCGATGGTGTAGCGGGTCCGGGGGCGGGACGCGGTCGCCGCCTTGACGATCACCTTGGCCGCGTGTTCGGCCGACACGCCATCCTCGCCGAACGATCGGGCTTGGGCGGTGACGGCTGCCGCGAGCGCGTCGTAGCGCGCGAGCTGGGCGGGGCTCATGTCGGCCATCAGCGCCTCCGCGGTGGCGATTCCCCGCTCGGCCATTTCGGTTCTGACCGCGCCGGGCTCGACGACGACGACCTTGATCCCGAGATGGCCGACCTCGCGGCGCAGGGCGTCGCTGACCGCCTCGAGCGCGAACTTCGAACCGGCGTATGCGCCATAGGTCGGCAAGACGACCTTGCCGCCGACGGAACTGATGTTCACGACGGTGCCCTTGCTGCCAAACAACGCCGGCAACAGCGCCTGCGTCATCGCGATGTGTCCGAACAGGTTGACCTCGAACTGCTTGCGCCACTGCGCCATCGGCAACGTTTCCACCGGGGCGTTGATCGCGATCCCGGCGTTGTTGACCAGCGCGCGCAGCGGCCGGCGCAGTGGATCGTTCGCGACGCGATCGGCAATTGCGGCGATGTCCGATTCGGCGGTGATGTCGAGGATCACCGGTTCGACGCCCTCGGCGCGCAACGCGTCAGCGTCGGCGTCGCGGCGTACACCGGCAAGGACGTGAAAGCCCCTGCGCGCCAACTCCTTCGCGGTCGCCGCACCCATGCCCGTGGAAGCACCGGTGACGACGACCAGCTCCCGGCGATCGATGCGGTTCGTGGAATTCATGGCGGTCTCCGTCCGAGTGCGGCGCTTGAGTTGACGTTGTCAACTGAAGCTAAGCCTTTGAGTTGACATTGTCAACTCAAAGGCCGGCATATGCTCGGCAGGTGACGACACGCGCGGAAAGTGCCGCGGCCACGCGCCGTTCGCTGCTCGAGGCCGCCGGCGCCCTGCTGGACCTCGGCGGCGTCGAGGCGGTCACGCTGCGGGAGGTGGGGGCCCGGGCCGGCGTTTCGCGCTCGGCGGCGTATCGCCACTTCGCCGACAAGGAATCGCTGCTCGCCGTCGTGGCCACCAACGCGCTGAGCGAATTGGGTGAGCTGCTCGAGGCTTTGGTTGCCAGCGACGATCCGCCCGAGGAGTCGTTGCGCTCCGGACTGCTTTCGCTGATCGCGCTCGGCCGCGCCCGGCCCCACCTGTACCGGCTGATGTTCACCCCGCCGCCGGGGGACCCCACCGACGCGATGCAGGCGGCCCAACGCGCGCAGGATCTGTTCCTCGACATCGTGGGTCGCATCACCGGTCCGCAACGGGCGCGACGCTATGGGGCGTTGCTACTGACCAGCGCCCACGGCATCACGGGTTTGGACTTGAGCGGCCACCTGGATCTGGACAAGTGGCACACCAACGCAGAGGAGCTCGTCGACACCCTGATCTCAGTGTTGCCCAAAGCGAAGTAGTCTCGCGAAGGCTTCTGCCGCGGCGTCGACCCCGGCGTCGTCGTCGGTGGCCACGAGGTCCAACAGCAGGCCGCGGATGACGGCCAGCCCCAGCCTGGCCAGTGCCGGGTCCGAATCGCCGTCCAGCGCCCCTATCTCCGCCAGCCAGCCGTCGACAGCGCCGGGAACCATACGGGCAAAAGACTTTTCGCCCTGGGCGGCGCGGGCGTAGCACTCGAAGAAGAGTCGTTCCAGGTTGCGCAGCTCGGGCCGACGGACGTCGGCCCACATGGCGGCGAAGCCCTCGGCCGGTGTCCGGGGCAGGTCGGTCAGGACCCCCATCTGGTGGCGCTCCACCTCCTCGACGACAGCCAGCAGCATGCCATCGCGGGAACCGAAGTGGTGCAACAACATTCGATGGCTGGTGCCGACCGCAGCGGCCACCTCGCGCAGCGAACGGTCGCCGATGCCGCCGGTGGCGAACTCCTGGATCAGCGCATCGAGCAGCTGCCGGCGCCGCGCAACGTCAGGAGTGCGCGCCATCGGCGCGGCTGAGTTGCTCAGACCGGGCCTTGAGGCCCTGGGCCTCCATCTCGAGGTAGCGCTTGGTCATCGACACCATGAGGCGACCCACCAGCGCGCCGAGGAAGCCGCGCTGATCGAGTTCCTGGCGCACCAGGGTGCGCCCGCCGGGCAGGCCGGTGACGTAGTGGCGCGCGACTGTCGACGCGCCGGGGGACCGCACCTCCCACGTCCACGACGAGCCGGGGTCGATCTCGGTGACCGTCCACACGAGCTTGGGCATGCGGGGTTGCTTGATCGCGAACCGCTTGCCGGTGGCAAGCGCGGGACCGTCCCGCCCGACCAGCGACGTCACCGACGCGGTCCATTCGGGCCAGCGCGCGACGTCGCTGAAGACGTCCCACACCAGCTGCGACGGTGCATCGATCTCGACACTGTCTTCGGTAAACATGTACCAAATGGTACATCCAAAGCAGGGCCTTGGATAGCTCCTCCTCGCATGACGCGTCGACCGCGCAATACTTGAGAAAGTGACATCGAACGCGGCCCCCGGGCACGACACGCAAAACACAACTTCTTGTGTTCCGCCCCGTTGTCGTACCCCAGGGGTAGTGTTTGGAGCCTGACGTCCCTCAGGCAAAACGGCGTGTGAAGTGGGGTTCTGGTGACCGAAAACATGAAGCTGATTGACCGCGTTTCGGCGATCAACTGGAACCGGCTGCAGGACGAAAAGGATGCCGAGGTCTGGGACCGGCTGACCGGAAACTTCTGGCTCCCCGAGAAGGTGCCGGTGTCCAACGACCTCCCCTCGTGGGCGACGCTGACGGCCGGCGAGAAGCAGCTGACCATGCGGGTGTTCACCGGGCTGACGCTGCTGGACACCATCCAGGGCACCGTCGGCGCGGTCAGCCTCATTCCCGACGCGCTGACCCCGCACGAGGAGGCCGTCTACACCAACATCGCCTTCATGGAGTCGGTGCACGCCCGCAGCTACAGCAACATCTTCTCCACGCTGTGCTCGACGGCCGAGATCGACGACGCGTTCCGCTGGTCGGAGGAGAACCCCAACCTGCAGCGCAAGGCCGAGATCGTCATGCAGTACTACAAGGGCGACCAGCCGCTCAAGCGCAAGGTCGCTTCGACGCTGCTGGAAAGCTTCCTGTTCTACTCCGGCTTTTACCTGCCGATGTACTGGTCGAGCCGGGCCAAGCTGACCAACACCGCCGACATGATCCGGCTGATCATCCGCGACGAGGCCGTGCACGGCTACTACATCGGCTACAAGTACCAGCGCGGGCTGGCACTGGTCGACGAGGCCAAGCGCGCCGAGCTCAAGGACTACACCTACGAGCTGCTCTTCGAGCTCTACGACAACGAGGTGGAGTACACCCAGGACCTCTACGACGAGGTGGGGCTGACCGAGGACGTCAAGAAGTTCCTGCGCTACAACGCCAACAAGGCGCTGATGAACCTGGGCTACGAGGCGCTGTTCCCGCGGGACGAGACCGACGTGAATCCGGCGATCCTGTCGGCGCTCTCACCCAACGCCGACGAGAACCACGACTTCTTCTCCGGCTCGGGCTCGAGCTACGTGATCGGCAAGGCAGTCGTCACCGAAGACGAGGACTGGGACTTCTAAAAGTCTTTTTGAGAATCGGGCCGGCCGCGCACGTCGGGGGGGAGGGACTGGGGCCGGCCCGATCTCCTATTCAGACACCGGCTGTGCCGATTTTCTTCCCGCGGGGCTCTTCGCGCTCCCGGGCGGTGGCGGCACCCAGGCCCGCAATACCTTGCGGCCGATCAGCTGGCAGCCGTGCGTGTGCGCCAATTGCTTTGCGGCCCTGGTGAATTCCTGATTGCTCACCACGATGCTGCGAGCGCACCCGTGGTGGCGGGCGCCGGAGACCACCTGCTGAACGGCCGCGACACCCACCGTCTTGCCGTAGCGCTTGCACTGGACCGCCACCCAGTGGCCGTCGAGTTCGGCGATCAGGTCGACGCCGTAATCCCCGACCGGCGGGGTGAACGTCACCCGCCAGCCCGCCCGGCGCAGGCGGGTGGCCACATAGCCCTCGAACTCGACCCCGTCCATCGCGTCGATCGCCCGCATGCTCGCGTCGGCGCGCCCGCCGCGCGGCCATCGGCGCTTGGTCGACCAGCCGACGAGCACCTCGAGCAGCACCACCAGGTAGAACGCCAGGAACCCTAGCCCGGGACTGTGCTCGACGACGCCGACGACCAGCCCGCAGGCGAGGGGGAGGACGACGAGTGCGGTGAGCACGCCTCGATCGTAGGGAGGGGCGACGACAAAACCTGGTCTTTAACGGCAAGCGCCGCGCCCGGGGCGGACATGTTCGGGCAGTGAACGGCGTATGAATTGTGCGGATGGAGCGACGGGCCGGTAGCGCCGGTGCGGCCCATGCCCCGACACTGTTCTGGTGACGAAACCCGCCTCCCCCGAGAAGGATCACCGCCGCCACTTCTGCCGTTCAGTGATTCGGTGGCTGCAGGTCGGCTACCCGAACGGAGTTCCCGGCCCGGACCGCGTGCCGTTGATGGCCCTGCTCCGCAGCACACCGCTGACGGAAGACCAGATCCGCGAGGTGGTGCGCCACATCAGCGCCAAGGAAGGGTCACCGGAGACGATCGATCATCCGATCGATCGCGACGAGATCGCCGAATTCATCTCCGACATGACGCAATTCGACGCCGGCAAGGAGAACGTCATCCGGGTGGCCGCCACGCTGGCCGCGGCCGGATGGCCGCTGGCCGGCATCGACGTCAGCGAGGTCGTTCCCGACGACGAGCACGCGGAGGCGGCCGAGGTCATCGCCCGTGACTGCGCCCCCGACGCGCCGTCAGAGGTCGCGTCATAGCTTCGAGATGTCGATGACGAAGCGGTAGCGAACGTCGCTCGCCAGCACTCGCTCGTACGCCTCATTGATGTAATCCGGCTCGACCAGCTCGATTTCGGGCGTCACGTCGTGTTCGGCGCAGAAGTCCAGCATTTCCTGGGTTTCTGCGATCCCGCCGATGTTCGACCCGGAAAGGCTGCGGCGCGCCAAGGCGAGCGCGAACGCCGGCACCTCCATGGGGTGCTCCGGGATGCCGAGTTCGACGAGGGTGCCGTCGACGCGGAGCAGCTTCAGATAGTCGGCCAGGTTGAGGTTGGCCGAGACGGTGTTGAGGATCAGGTCGAAGCTGCCGCGCAATTTGCGGAATGTTTCGGGATCGGCGGTGGCGTAGTACTCGCTGGCCCCCAGCCGCAGCCCGTCCTCCATCTTCTTCAGCGACTGCGACAGCACGGTCACGTGGGCGCCCATCGCGGCACCCAGTTTGACGCCCATGTGTCCCAGCCCGCCCAGGCCGATGATCGCCAGGCGGGTGCCCTCGCCGGCCTTCCAGTGCCGTAGCGGGGAGAACAGCGTGATGCCGGCGCACAGCAGCGGCGCCGCCTTGTCCAGCGGCAGGGAGTCGGGGATGCGCACGACGTAGTTCTCGTCGACGACGACCGCTTGGCTGTAGCCGCCCTGCGTCACGGTGCCGTCCCGGTCGATGGCGTTGTAGGTGCCGACCATGCCCCGTTCGCAGTACTGCTCGAGCCCGGCCCGGCAGCTGCGGCATTCGCGGCACGAGTTCACCATGCAGCCCACGCCGACGCGGTCACCCACCTTGTGCTTGGTGACCTCGGGGCCGACGGCGGTCACCACGCCGGCGATCTCGTGGCCCACGACCAGCGGGTAATGCGGCTCGCCCCACTCGCCCTTGACGGTGTGGATGTCCGAGTGGCAGATGCCGGCGAATTTGATGTCGATCGCCACGTCGTGCGGGCCCGGGTCGCGGCGGGTGATGGTGGTCTTGGTCAACGGTTCGGTTGCCGACGGGGCGGCATAGGCCGACACAGTGCTCATGGATATCCCTTTTCGAGTTCGATGCGTCCTGAAGAAGTTTAGCTAAGGTAATGTTTTGGGGCTACCTGGCGGAGGGGCGCTAGTTGATCGGCGCGTTTACCAGCCGCAGGTCGTCGACGATGCCTCGGGCGGCGACCAGGCCCTCGCCGGTCTGCCAGATCTCATCGTTGACGACGTAGACGCGGTTGTCGTGGTTGGCGGAAAGCTTGCGCCACGGGTTGCTGTCGAGCACGGTGGCGGCGCGCTGGGCGGCCGCCGGTGACGCACACGACAGGTAGACGACGTCGGCGTCGGCGGCGGACAGGTCTGGATTCTTGGCCAGGTCGTCGTCGGTGGCGCCGATCTCGATGTAGGGCTTGTCGGTGAATCGCTGGGCGGCCGGCCTGTCCACCCCGACCGCGCCGAGCACGCTGGCCGGGAAGTTGTTGGTGCCGTACACGCGGATCGTGTCGGTGGTCAGCTGCACGATTGACGCCTGGAAATGCGAGGCGTCATGCCGCGCGCCGATATCGCTCGCCCGCTGCGAAAAGCCGTTGAGCAGCGCGTCTGCGGCGCCGCCGCGCGCCGTCGCGGCGCCCACGCCGCGCAGGTTGTCCTCCCACGCCGCACCGGGCGCCGCGGTGAACACCGTCGGCGCGATCGCGGCGAGCTGCGGATACAGCGTGGGCGTCAACCCCTGCGATCCCAGGATCAGGTCGGGGTGTTTCGCCGCGATCGCGCCGAGGTCCGGGTTGCCGCGGGTGCCGACGCCGGGCATCCCGTGCACGGCGTTGCCCAGGTAGGCGGGCTGGCTCGAGGATCCGTCCGGCAGGGCGGCGGCGACCACCCGCGACTGCAGTCCGAGCGCGCACAGCGCGTCGAGCTGGTCGCCGGAGAGGACCACGATGCGCTGTGGCTCCGCCGGAACTTGCACGACGTCCGGTGTGACGCCGGCCGCGTTGTGGGCCTGCCGCGTCTTCGGCCCGGGATCGGCCGCCGCGGCATCCCGCGCGCACGAGTCGTCGGGTCGGCGGTCGTTGCCGAGCACCCCGGCGCCCGCGATCTGCGTGGTGGGGGTGACCAGGGCGGGGGTCGTCGCCAAGGTGGCGGGCTTGCCGGATCCGCAGCCGCCGCACGTGACGGCGACCGCCGCCGCCAGCGCGGCTACCGCGGGCAGGAAAGCGGTTCTGGTCATGCCGAAAAGCACGCGTCAGACGCTAACACCCGCGGGCTCGGCGCCCGGCACGCCGAAACGACACGCCGCACCGCCGAGCCGTTTACGACAGTTTGTAGGACCAGCCCTGACGTCGCCATGATCGGCGGTTAAGATTCGTGTCAGCTCTGTTTTTTTGGGCCCCTGTCCTAACTGTTTGGAGAAGCTGTTGACAGCCGAAGCGCCCCCCTTGGGAGAACTCGAGGCCGTTCGCCCGTACCCGGACCGGACCGGTCCCAAAGGGAACCTCGTCTACAAACTGATCACGACCACCGATCACAAGATGATCGGCATCATGTACACGGTCACCTGCTTCGTCTTCTTCTTCATCGGCGGACTGATGGCCCTGTTGATGCGCACCGAGCTGGCCGCGCCCGGACTGCAATTCCTGTCCAATGAGCAGTACAACCAGCTGTTCACCATGCACGGCACGATCATGCTGCTGCTGTACGCGACGCCGGTCGTGTTCGGGTTCGCCAACCTGGTGCTGCCGCTGCAGATCGGTGCGCCCGACGTGGCGTTCCCGCGGCTGAACGCCTTCTCGTTCTGGCTGTTCCTCTTCGGTGGTCTGACCGCGGCGGCCGGCTTCATCGTCCCCGGCGGGGCCGCTGACTTCGGCTGGACGGCCTACACGCCGCTGTCGGACGCCGTGCACTCGCCCGGCGCGGGCGGGGACCTGTGGATCACCGGCCTGATCGTCGCGGGTCTGGGCACCATCCTGGGTGCGGTCAACATGATCACCACCGTGGTGTGCATGCGCGCGCCCGGCATGACGATGTTCCGGATGCCGATCTTCACCTGGAACATCATGGTGACGTCGATCCTGATCCTGATCGCGTTTCCGATCCTGACCGCCGCGCTGTTCGGGCTGGCGGCCGATCGGCATCTAGGGGCCCACGTCTACGACGCCGCCAACGGCGGGGTCCTGCTCTGGCAGCACCTGTTCTGGTTCTTCGGCCATCCCGAGGTGTACATCATCGCGTTGCCGTTCTTCGGGATCGTCACCGAGATCATCCCGGTGTTCTCCCGCAAGCCCGTCTTCGGTTACACCACTTTGGTTTACGCGACGCTGTCGATTGCCGCGCTGTCGGTCGCGGTGTGGGCGCACCACATGTTCGCCACGGGAGCCGTTCTGCTGCCGTTCTTTTCGTTCATGACGTATCTGATCGCGGTGCCGACGGGGATCAAGTTCTTCAACTGGATCGGCACGATGTGGAAGGGACAAATCACCTTCGAAACCCCGATGCTGTTCTCGGTGGGCTTCCTGGTGACCTTCCTGCTGGGCGGTCTGACCGGGGTGATGCTGGCCAGCCCGCCGCTGGACTTCCACGTCACCGATACCTACTTCGTGGTGGCGCACTTCCACTACGTGCTCTTCGGAACCATCGTGTTCGCCACCTATGCCGGCATCTATTTCTGGTTCCCCAAGATGACCGGCCGGCTGCTCGACGAGCGGCTGGGCAAGCTGCACTTCTGGCTTACCTTTATCGGCTTCCACACCACCTTCCTGGTGCAGCACTGGCTGGGCGACATGGGCATGCCGCGCCGCTACGCCGACTACCTGGCCAGCGACGGCTTCCAGGGCCTGAACATCGTCTCGACGATCGGTGCCTTCATCCTGGGCGCGTCGATGTTCCCGTTCGTCTGGAACGTCTTCAAGAGCTGGCGCTACGGCGAGGTCGTGACCGTCGACGACCCATGGGGTTACGGCAACTCCCTGGAGTGGGCCACCAGCTGCCCGCCGCCGCGGCACAACTTCACCGAGTTGCCCCGAATCCGTTCGGAGCGCCCGGCTTTCGAGCTGCACTACCCGCACATGGTGGAGCGGCTGCGCGCCGAGGCGCACGTGGGACGCCACGCCACGGCGCTGGAATCCCCGAAGGGCTTCGGTCCGAGGACCGAAGCCGATCGCTCGACTCCTGATCAGTAGCGGCGGTAGCCGCAGGTGAATTCACCGCCGAAGGTGTCGGTGCTGATCACCGTCACCGGAGTGGATCAACCGGGTGTCACGTCGGCCCTGTTCGAGGCGCTCTCCCGGCACGGCGTCGAGCTGCTCAACGTCGAACAGGTGGTGATTCGGCACCGGCTGACGCTCGGCGTGCTGGTGTGCTGTCCCGCCGACGTCGCCGACGGCCCCGCCCTGCGCCGTGACGTCGAGTCGGCCATCCGCGGGGTGGGCCTCGACGTCACCATCGAGCGCAGTGACGACGTGCCGATCATCCGGGATCCCTCGACCCACACCATCTTCGTGCTCGGCCGGCCCATCACCGCCGGCGCGTTCGGGGCGGTGGCCCGGGCGGTGGCGACCCTGGGGGTCAACATCGATCTCATCCGCGGTGTCTCCGACTACCCGGTGACCGGCCTCGAGTTGCGGGTCTCGGTGCCGCCGGGATCGGATGCCGCGCTGCGGACGGCGCTGAACCAGGTGTCGGCCGAGGAGCGGGTGGACGTGGCGGTCGAGGACTACACCCTGGAGCGGCGGGCCAAACGGCTGATCGTCTTCGACGTGGACTCGACGCTGGTGCAGGGCGAGGTCATCGAGATGCTGGCCGCCCGCGCGGGCGCGGAGGGCAAGGTCGCCGCCATCACCGAGGCGGCCATGCGGGGCGAGTTGGACTTCGCGCAGTCGCTCGAACAGCGGGTGGCGACGCTGGCCGGCCTGCCCGCCAGCGTGATCGACGAGGTGGCCGAGCAGCTGGAGCTGATGCCCGGGGCCCGGACCACGCTGCGGACGTTGCGTCGCTTGGGTTTTCACTGCGGTGTGGTTTCCGGCGGCTTCCGGGGGATCATCGAGCCGTTGGCCGAGGAGCTGATGTTGGACTACGTCGCCGCCAACGAGCTCGAGATCGTCGACGGCAAACTCACCGGGCGGGTCGTCGGACCGATCATCGACCGCGCCGGCAAGGCCACGGCGCTGCGGGATTTCGCGGAGCGGGCCGGGGTGCCGATGGCGCAGACCGTGGCCGTGGGTGATGGCGCCAACGACATCGACATGCTGGCCGCGGCAGGGCTGGGCGTGGCGTTCAACGCCAAGCCGGCGCTGCGTGAGGTGGCCGACGCGTCGCTGAGCCACCCCTACCTGGACACGGTGCTGTTTCTGCTGGGCGTGACGCGCGGCGAGATCGAGGCCGCCGACGCGGTGACCGGCGAGGTCCGGCGGGTGGAGATCCCGCCCGAGGCGTAGCGCTACGCGTCAAACCCGGGGCTTCTGCGTTCCCGTGCGAGGGATACGGCACGATGAGCGGGTGCCCGAAAATGGAAGCCGGAGGTGAAATCCGAGGATTCGCGAGAATCCGAGGACAGAGCCGACCCAACAAGCGAGGCAGCCGATCCCGATCTGCTGATCGATTTCAGAGACGTGTCGCTGCGCCGCGGCGGACACACCCTCGTCGGGCCGTTGGATTGGGCGGTCGAGCTCGACGAGCGCTGGGTCATCGTCGGCCCGAACGGGGCCGGCAAGACGTCGCTGCTGCGGATCGCGGCGGCGGCCGAGCACCCGTCATCGGGAGTCGCCTTCGTGCTCGGCGAGCGGCTGGGCCGGGTGGACGTGTCCGAGCTGCGCTCCCGGATCGGCCTCAGCTCGTCCGCTCTGGCGCAGCGGGTGCCCACCGACGAGGTGGTGCGCGACCTGGTCGTCTCGGCCGGTTACGCGGTCCTGGGCCGGTGGCGCGAACGCTACGAGGACGTCGACTACCGCCGGGCCGTCGACATGCTGGAGAGCCTGGGCGCCGAACACCTCGCGGACCGTAGCTACGGAACCCTGTCGGAGGGCGAGCGCAAGAGGGTGTTGATCGCCCGCGCGCTGATGACCGATCCCGAGCTGCTGCTCCTCGACGAACCCGCCGCCGGGCTCGACCTGGGCGGCCGCGAGGAGCTGGTGGCGCGGCTGGCCGACCTCGCGGCCGATCCCGACGCCCCGGCGCTGGTGCTGGTCACCCACCACGTCGAGGAGATCCCGCCGGGCTTCAGCCACTGCATGCTGCTGTCGGAGGGCAAGGTGGTCGCCGCCGGGCTGCTGACCGACGTGCTCACCGCGGAGAATCTGTCCACCGCCTTCGGCCAGTCGATCGCGCTCGACGTCGCCGACGGCCGCTATTTCGCCCGCCGCGTCCGCACCCGCGCAGCCCACCGGAGGCCGCTATGACGTCACCGACCGAAGAGGCACCGCTCGTCCCGAGGCCGGCGGCGACCGTGATGCTGATCCGCGACGACCCGCACGGCTCACAAACCGGGCTGGCCGTCTTCCTGATGCGCCGGCACGCCAAGATGGAGTTCGCCGCGGGCACGATGGTGTTCCCCGGCGGCGGCGTGGACGATCGCGACCGCAACGCCGATATCGCCTGGGCCGGGCCGCCGCCGCAGTGGTGGGCGGAGCGCTTCGGTATCGAGCCGGACTTGGCCGAGGCGCTGGTGTGCGCCGCGGCCCGGGAGACGTTCGAGGAATCCGGGGTGCTGTTCGCGGGGCCGGCCGGCCAGGGCCTTAGGGCACCGGACAGTATCGTGGGCGACGCCTCGGTGTACGCCGACGCCCGCCGCGCGCTCGCCGAGGGCACCCTGTCCTTCGCGGATTTCCTGCGCCGCGAAAACCTGGAGCTGCGCTCGGACCTGCTGCGGCCCTGGGCCAACTGGGTCACCCCCGAAGCGGAGCGCACCCGCCGCTACGACACTTATTTCTTCGTCGGGGCCCTGCCGGCGGGGCAGCGGGCCGACGGCGAGAACACCGAATCCGATCGCGCCGGTTGGACGACGCCCCAGGCCGCCATCGAGGACTTCTCCGCCGGGCGCTGTTTCCTACTGCCACCGACGTGGACCCAGCTGGATTCGCTGGCCGGGCGGACCGTCGCCGAAGTGCTGGCCGTCGAGCGGCAGATCGTGACCGTGCAGCCGCACCTGGAGATACAGGGCGACAACTGGGTGTTCGAGTTCTTCGACTCCGACCGCTACCACCAGGCGCGCGAAGCCGGCGGGATGGGATGGCGGCATTGAGCGAATTCGTCAGCACCGTGGTCAGCGACGGGTCGCAGGACGCCGGCCTGGCCATGCTGCTGCTGGCGCGGCCGCCGACGAACGCGATGACCCGCCAGGTCTACCGCGAGATCGTGGCCGCGGCCGGCGAGCTGGGGGAGCGCGACGACGTGGCCGCGGTCATACTGTTCGGTGGCCACGAGATCTTTTCGGCCGGCGACGACATGCCCGAGCTGCGGACGCTGAGCGCGCAGGAGGCCGAGACGGCGGCCCGGGCGCGGCAGCAGGCCATCGACGCCGTGGCGGCCATTCCCAAGCCGACCGTGGCCGCGATCACCGGCTACGCGCTGGGCGCCGGGCTGACACTGGCGCTGGCCGCCGACTGGCGCGTCAGCGGCGACAACGTGAAGTTCGGCGCCACCGAGATCCTCGCCGGACTGATCCCCGGCGGCGACGGCATGGCCCGGCTGACCCGCGCGGCCGGGGCGAGCAGGGCCAAGGAACTGGTGTTCAGCGGCCGGTTCTTCGACGCCGAGGAGGCGCTGACGCTGGGCCTGATCGACGAGATGGTGGCCCCCGACGACGTCTACGACGCCGCCGCGGGATGGGCCCGCCGCTTCCTCGATGGGCCGCGCGACGCGCTGGCCGCCGCGAAGGCGGGCATCAACGACGTGTTCGAGCTGGGTCCGGCCGACCGGGACGCCGCCGAGCGGCGCCGGTACGTCGACGTGTTCGCCGCAGGTCAGACCGGCGACGAGGACTCCGAACCCGGAGCCCGTTAGGCTGCCCTGCATGACGACGAGTTCGACCGATGCCGTTCCCAACCCGCATGCCACCGCCGAAGAGGTGGAAGCGGCCCGGCACGACAGCAAGCTGGCTCAGGTGCTCTACCACGACTGGGAGGCGGAGTCCTACGACGAGAAGTGGTCGATCTCTTACGACCAGCGCTGCGTGGACTACGCCCGGGACTGCTTCGACGCCATCGTTCCCGCCGAGGTGCAGCGCGAGCTGCCCTACGACCGGGCCCTCGAATTGGGCTGCGGCACCGGGTTTTTCCTGCTCAACCTGATCCAGTCCGGGGTGGCCCGGCGTGGCTCGGTCACCGACCTGTCACCGGGGATGGTCAAGGTCGCCACCCGCAACGGGCAATCGCTCGGGCTCGACATCGACGGCCGGGTCGCCGACGCCGAGGGAATCCCTTACGAGGACAACACCTTTGACCTGGTCGTCGGGCACGCCGTGCTGCACCACATCCCCGACGTCGAGCTGGCGCTGCGGGAGGTGGTCCGGGTGCTGCGGCCGGGCGGGCGGTTCGTGTTCGCCGGCGAACCGACCACCGTCGGCGACACCTACGCCCGCACGCTGTCCACCCTGACCTGGCGACTGGCGACCAACGTCACCAAGCTGCCGGGCCTGGACGGCTGGCGGCGACCGCAGGCCGAACTCGACGAATCCTCCCGCGCCGCGGCGCTGGAGGCGGTCGTCGACCTGCACACCTTTGAACCCGATGACCTGGAGCGGATGGCCGGCAACGCCGGCGCGGCCGAAGTGCAAACGGCCACAGTGGAATTCACCGCCGCCATGCTGGGCTGGCCGTTGCGCACGTTCCAATGCGCGGTGCCGCCCGGGCGGCTCGGCTGGGGCTGGGCAAAGTTCGCGTTCACCAGCTGGAAGACGCTGAGTTGGCTGGACGCCAACGTGTGGCGGCACGTGGCGCCGAAGGGCTGGTTCTACAACGTGATGATCACCGGGGTCAAGCCCTCCTGAGTGACGGCCTCACCTTCACCGCCGGGGACGTCCGGTATCTGCGGTCGGAAGCCGGTGCCGCCGCGCTGGCGGCGGTCGACGCGCTCGAGCTGACCGACGCGACCCGGGTCGCCGACGTCGCGGCGGCGCGGGCGCGATTCGGGGACCGGGCGGCGGTGTTGGTGGAGACGACGTTGTTGCGCCGGCGCGCCGCCGAGAAACTGGACGGGCTGGCCGCCGAAATCCCGGTGTCGAGCTGGCTGTTCACCGACGAGGCGCTGCAGCAAGCCACCGCGGCGCCGGTGGCGCTGCACCGGTCCAGGCGGCTCGCCGGGGCCGGAGCCGTCGTGCACGACGCCACCTGCTCGATCGGCACCGAGCTGGCCGCGCTGCGCGCGGTCGGGGTTCGGACGGTTGGCAGCGACCTCGATGCGGTGCGGCTGGCGATGGCGCGGCACAACCTCGGGGAGTCCGCCGTGCTCTGTCGCGCCGACGCGCTGGCGCCGGTGACCCGCGACGCCGTGGTGCTTGCGGACCCGGCGCGACGCGTCGGCGGGCGGCGCCGCTTCCGCATCGACGACTACCGCCCGGCGCTGGGCGCCCTGATCGACACCTTCCGAGACCGCGACCTCGTCGTAAAATGCTCTCCTGGAATAGATTTCGGCGAGCTGGATCGGCTCGGCTTCCGCGGCGAGGTCGAGGTGACGTCCTACCGCGGCGCGGTGCGCGAGGCGTGCCTCTGGTCGCCCGGACTGGCACAGCGCGGCGTCCGGCGACGCGCTAGCGTCCTCGATCGCGGCGAGCAGATCACCGACGCCGACCCCGACGACTGCCCCGTGCGGCCGGCCGGGCGGTGGATCGTCGACCCGGACGGTGCGGTGGTCCGGGCCGGGCTGGTGCGCCACTACGGCGCGCGGCACCGGCTGTGGCAACTCGACCCCGACATCGCCTACCTGTCGGGGGATGAGCTGCCGCCGGCGGTCCGGGGATTCGAGGTGCTCGAGCAGCTGGCCTTCGATGAGCGGCGGCTGCGCCAGGCCCTCGGGGCGCTGGACTGCGGGACGTTGGAGGTCCTGGTTCGCGGCGTGCGGGTGGACCCCGACGCGTTGCGGCGGCGGATCCGGCCGCGCGGCGGCCGGCCCCTGTCGGTGGTCATCACCCGCATCGGGTCGGGGGCCGCCGGGCGCGCGACGGCCTTCGTCTGCCGTCCGTCACGGTAGCGCCGGGTAGGCTGGTGCGATCGCTCTGCCAGGCGCCCAGCCCCCGCCTCACCTGCAAGGACAATAGAAGAATGCGTTTTCTGATAGCGGCCGTGGCGCTCGCATCGGCGGCCCTGTTGGGTTGGCCCGCGGCCGCCGCCCCACCGTCGTGTGCCAGTTTGGGCGGCACCGTCGAGGACGGCCAGATGTGTCGCGTGCGCGCCACAGGCGCCACCTACACGCTGAACATGGCGTTTCCCGCCGACTACCCCGACGAGCAGGCGCTGACCGACTACATCACGCAGAACCGGGACGGCTTCGTCAACGTCGCCCAGAGCTCGGGGTCGCGGGACCAGCCCTACCAGTTGGAGGCCACCACCGAGCAGCGCAGCTCGGGTCAGCCGCCGCACAACACCCGCAGCGTGGTGCTCAAGTTCTTCCAGGACCTCGGTGGAGCGCACCCCTCGATCTGGTACAAGGCCTTCAACTACAACCTCGGGACAAAGCAGCCCATCACCTTCGACAATCTGTTCGCGCCGGGCACGACGCCGCTGGACAGCATTTTTCCGATCGTCCAGCGCGACCTGACACGCCAGACCCCGTTGGGCGCAGCCATTTTGCCGTCGACCGGGCGCGATCCGACGCATTACCAGAACTTCGCCATCACCGACGACGAGCTGATCTTCTATTTCGCGCCAGGCGAGATCCTGCCGGCGTTCGCCGGGCCGGTCCAGGCCGAGGTGCCCCGCAACGCCATCCCGCCGCTGGCGCTCTAAACGGGGCCGGCCTGGAACTCCATGGCCACGGCGCCCGCGGCCAGCGCGACCTGCGCCAGACAACCGATGATCGGGACGAAGAAAGCGGTCCGGCGCTGGGCGAGGCGGCGGACCGCGACGAACAGGGTGGCAGCGAAGATGACGCCGCCTCCGCCGATGCCCAGCACCATGGCGCGATTGATCCACGCCGGGTCGCCGCACTTCTGGTAGCCGCACGGGTCGGTGGCCATGACGTAGACGCTGAGCAGGCCTATGGTGACCGCGACCAGGAAAGCCTGGACGGCGAGCAGCAGCACGGTCGCGGTGCGGTCCACCGCCGGATGGCGTTGGTCCCTCTTCGAGTACGCGGCGATCGCCGCCTGCATCTCGGTGTCGTCGGTGGGCATGGGCTCAGTATGTCCCGGTCACGCCGGCGCGAAACCGTACACCTGCCCGTCGCTGGTGGCGGCCGCCACGCGGCGATCGGTGCCGATCGACACCCCGATGGGATAGCCGGTGGCGGCCGGAAGGGGGTAACTGCCCTGCGTGTGGCCGTTGCCGGGATCGAACACGAGCAGCGACATGCCGGGCGCGCCGTTCGCGGCCGGTTCGCTGACGACGGTGTAGCCGACGCCGGCGCCGGCCAGGCTCGACGACGACAGCGGAACGACGTCGTCGCGGCGCCACGCCTGGTCCGCGTGATCGCCCGCGTCCTTGAACGCCACCAAGCGGGTGTCGGGGCCCCCGCCCGACACGATGAGGCCCGCGGGGGTGACCGCGGGCGGCGTCTGGGCCAGGAACCCCAGCGGCGCCGACCATTTCACCTTTCCGTCGGCGGCGCGCAACGCCCACAGCCGTTGGTCGCGGCCGTTGACGTAGACGGTCGCCCCGTCGGCGGACAGCACCGGGCTGCCGATGACGCCGACGGCGTCGCTGGTCCACTCGCGGGACAGCAGCGGCGTCTGTCCGGGGTGGTACTTCAGCCCGACCAGCGCCGCGGCCGGGGCGTCCGGCTGCCAGACGCCCAGCACCGCCGTCTGGCTGGCTGCCGAGAAGGCGGGCGCGGCGGCCACCGGGCAGCCCTGCCGGGCCGGCGCGCAATCGGCCAACCCGCGCGTCGCATCGGTGGGGTCGACGCCCTCCACGAGATCCATCGGGCTGCCGACCACCGCGCCGCGGTGGGCCTCGAAAACCAGCACCTGGCCCAGGTGCGTCGCGACCAGCAACTGGCCGTGCCCGAGAAACCTTGGGGTGGTGGGCATTCCGATGACCGGCTGCCGCCACCGCGTCCACTGCGTAACCGGGAAGGAGAGGAACGCGCCGGGCTGGCCGACGTAGAGGTTGTCGAACCCGTCGAAGAGGGGGCCCGCGAACCCGCCGCCCTGGAATAGCCGCACACACCAGCGTTGGCGGCCGTTGTTGTCGTTCTCCCACTCCATCAGCGAGCATCCGGCCGGGGTCTGCGCGTTGAGCGCCAGGTAGCCGCGCGCGCTCAGGGCCGGGCCCGCCGCCAGGCTGCCCTTGACCGAACGCGTCCACCGCAGCGAGAGCTTGGAGGCGCCGTTGGTGCCGGTGTAGCTGCTGTTGGCGGCGTCGCCGTATTGCGCCGGCCACCCGGCCGAGGCGGACGCCTCCACCCAGGAGTCGGTGTTGGCGCACCCGCCGAGCCCGACCGTGATCCCGGCCGCCAGCAGCGCGGATGACCAACGCCGAAGCCCACGCGGGAGATGTCGGTCAAGCACCTCGAATCCCAGATCCTTTTCCACGGCGTTCGGCATGAGCGGCCAGTGAGTACAGGTGAGGGTAACCCGTGACGACTCGGCTCTAGCGGATTGCCCACGGTTCTCGGCCGCCGCAAGCGCGCGCTAGGCTGTCCGGCCATGACGAGCATGTGGGGCGCACCGATCCATCGCCGCTGGCGGGGGTCGAATCTGCGGGACCCGCGCCAGGCCAAGTTCCTCACGGTTGCCTCGCTGAAATGGGTGCTGCGCAACCGCGCATACACACCGTGGTACCTGGTGCGCTATTGGCGGCTGCTGAAGTTCAAGCTGGCCAACCCGCACATCATCACCCGCGGGATGGTGTTCCTGGGCAAGGGCGTGGAGATCCATGCGACGCCCGAACTGGCGCAGCTGGAGATCGGGCGATGGGTGCACATCGGCGACAAGAACACCATTCGTGCCCACGAAGGTTCGCTGCGGTTCGGCGACAAGGTGGTGCTGGGCCGCGACAACGTCATCAATGCTTACCTGGACATCGAGCTCGGTGACTCGGTGCTCATGGCCGACTGGTGCTACGTCTGCGACTTCGACCACCGCATGGACGACATCACGCTGCCGATCAAGGATCAGGGCATCGTGAAGTCGCCGGTACGGATCGGGCCCGACACCTGGGTGGGGGTGAAGGTGACGGTGTTGCGCGGGACGGCCGTTGGGCGCGGTTGCGTGCTGGGGTCACACGCGGTCGTCCGCGGCGTGGTCCCCGACTACTCGATCGCGGTCGGCGCGCCTGCCAAGGTCGTCAAGAACCGCCAGCTCGCCTGGGAGAGCTCGGCCGCCCAGCGGGCCGAACTGGCGGCCGCGCTGGCCGACATCGAACGCAAAAAGGCCGCTCGTTAGAAGTTCGCCGCGCTCGCGATCACCGCTGGGCGGATGGCGGTGACCCGCAGCGCCCGGCTTCGCCGCGCTTGCGATCACCGCTGGGCGGATGGCGGTGACCCGCAGCGCCCGGCTTCGCCGCGCTTGCGATCACCGCTAGCTGGCGGGTTCTGGGTGGTCGTCGACCTTGAAGTCGAAGTTGACGTCGCCGGCGTCGACATTGGTGACGGTCACCGCGATGCCGTATTTGTCGGTGCCGTCGACGAGTTGGCACCGTAGCGTGGCGCCCTGAACGCCCTTCAGGTTGTCGGGACAGGTCACCGAGTCGGGCTTTCTGCCCACCTGCTGGGCCAGCTTGTTGCTGATGATGCTGGCGACCTGGTTCTTGTCGACCGTCTCGACCATGTCGAACTTGACGTCCTTGCCGTCCACGCTCGTCACGGTCACGTTGACGTTGAAGGTCTGGTTCTTGACCTTCATCTCGCAATTGAGTTGCGCCCCAACCTTCGCCGGCAAGTCGTCCGGGCAGTTCACCGAGTCGGGCTTGTTGCCCGCAGCGTCGGTCAACTTCGAGGTGATCTGACCGGCGACATCGCTCTTGCTGACCGAGTGCGACGAACCGACGGAACACGAACAGGCGTTCACGCCGGCCAGCAACCCCGCGGCGGCACCGGAGGCCAGCAACGTCCGAACGATGAAGGGTGTCATTTAGTGCCTCCCGAGCGGCTTGACAACTGCGAATCGGCTGATAATCGCATGCCAACCAGCTTCGGGTCAGGCGATTGAGCAAACATTCACGCACACGACCATTCGTTGCTGTGCAGGCAGTGATCAGATGTTCTGGTAACGCCGCAGCGCCTCGGCGCGCTCGGCGCCGTGGTCGACGATCGGGGCGGGGTAGTCCGCCGGCCGTTGGGCCTTGCGCAGGTGCGCGTCGTCCACGGAGCGCAGCTCGGGCACCCACCGCCGGATGTAATCCCCGGACGGATCGAACTTCTCTCCCTGCGTGGTCGGGTTGAACACCCGAAAGTACGGCGCGGCGTCGGTGCCGCAGCCCGCGCACCACTGCCACCCGTGCTGGTTGTTCGCCATGTCGCCGTCCACCAGTTGATCCAGGAACCACTCGGCGCCCCACTGCCACGGCAGGTGCAGGTCTTTCACCAGGAAGGAGGCGACGATCATCCGCACCCGGTTGTGCATGAAGCCCGTCTCCCGGAGCTGACGCATTCCCGCGTCCACCATCGGAAAGCCGGTCTCGCCGGCCTTCCAGGACTCGAAGCGGCTCTTCGCTTCGGCGCCGGTGTCGGTGCGGATGGAGTCGAACTGGCGGTTCCAGTTGCGCCAGGCGCTGGCCGGCCAATGGTGTAACACGTCGGCGTAGAAATCGCGAAACGCCAACTCGCGCAGGTACGCTTGCGCCCCGGCATGACGGAGATCGAGGTCGGCGGCCATGGTGCGGGGGTGGATGCTGCCGAACTTCAGGTGTGCCGACATTCGGCTGGTGCCGTGCAGATCGGGGCGGTTCCTCTCTTCGGCGTAGCGCTGTAACCCGTTGTCCATAAACGACTTCCACTGCTTGCGTGCCGCGGCCTCACCCGCGTCTAGGTCGAGCGTGGCGCCGGGGTCGGGGATCTCGGCCCGGTCGATACGTAGCCGCACCGGATCGAGCCAGCGCGCGGACCCGGCGCCCGATTTCGCCGGCGGCCGCCAGCCCGACTCGCGCCATTGCCGCAGAAACGGTGTGAACACCTGGTAGGGCGAGCCGTCCTTCTTGACGACGCGGCCCGGCGAGACCAGGTACGGCGAGCCCGTAGCCACGAGGGGGACCGAACCCAGTGCGGCACAGACCTGTTCGTCACGACGCTTACCGTACGGCGCGAAATCTACGGAGACGTGCACCGCCGACGCGGCGATCTCGTTGGCGATGCGCGGGATCAGCTCGTCGGGCCGCCCCCGCGTCACCAATAGCCGGCCGTCCAGGTCGTCACGCAACCGCCGCAGCGAGTCACCCAGAAACTGGAGCCGGCGGCGGCCGGAGGACGCCTCGAGCTTCGGGTCCAGCACGAAGCAGGCGAGCACCTCGCCGTCGTCGGCCGCGGCGTTCAGCGCCGGATGATCGCCCAACCGCAGGTCGCGACGGAACCATAACAGCGTCGGCATGATTCAGCGGTTCAGTCGCCAAACGTGGGTGGCCAGGACGGTCGCGAAGGAACACCACAGCGGGTACGCCGACAACGCCACGCCGGCCCGCGCGTCGACCCGCGCCGCCCGCCGCGCGAGGTCGGCGCTGCTGGCTGTCAGCACGGCGGCGGCGACCGCCGACGCGCCCAGTTTGTGGAAACCGAAGAAGAGCCAGCTCCATCCGGCGTTCAACGCGAGATTCACGCCGAGCGCCGCCGCGTAGCGGCGCGCCTCGTCCTCTCGTCCCGCCGCCCGAAAGCGTTCGATGGCCACTGCCGACGTGACCGCGATGTCGCCGTAGAGGGAGGTCCACGCCACCGGAAAGGCGGCGCTGGGCGGTTGGTACGCCGGCTTCCGCAGCCGCGCATACCAGGCGGGAGCGGCCTTGGCGTTGGCGACGGTGCCGGTCACCGCGGCGGCGGCGACGGCGAGGCTGGTGGCGGCAAGGGTCGACTTGTTCAAGGGGTGCTCCGTTCCGGTTGATTTCTGTCTGTGCTGCAGCGGCTTTGGTGGGTCTCGGCGCAGATGGCCACCAGATGCGGTCGCCGAGGAGGCCGAACAACGTGGGAATGACCAGGGTGACGGCAGCCAAAACGATTCCGGCACGATCACGGCGGCCGGCGCGACCAGCCCCGAGCGTCGTCCCGTTACGGCCGCGGCCGCGCGATCCCACACCACGACGAGAAGTATTTCAGTATGTTAAACATTAATCAACTGAAATTACTCACCGTTGCACATTGGCGGTACCCAATGAGGGGCACTATGGACATTATGGATGCGAGCGGGTGCGGCGTCGTCGCGCCGGGGTGCCTGCCGTGACGGCAGATCGGGCGCCGATGACCAGCCGCAAGCGGCGGCACATCGACGTGTGCCTCGCCGAGCCGGTCAATTACGAGCATGTGACCACCGGGCTGGAGCGTTACCAGTTGCCCTACAACGCCCTGACCCAGACCAGCCTCGATGACATCGACCTGTCGACCACATTCTTCGGCGCGGACCTATGCTTCCCTGTCCTGATCGGCGCGATGACCGGCGGCGCCGAGTTGTCGGGGACCATCAACAGGAATCTGGCCGCGGCCGCTCAAGAGCTCGGCATCGGGATGATGCTCGGCTCGCAGCGGATCATGCTGGACAGCGCGCTGGGCGAGCGGGCCGCGGGAAGCTTCACGGTGCGTGATGTCGCCCCGGATGTCTTGCTGTTCGGCAACATCGGGCTGGCCCAACTGACCAAGGCCGCCGTTCCCGATCTGGTGAAGGCCCTGTACCGGGTGGGCGCCGATGCGCTTGCGGTGCACACCAATCCGTTGCAGGAAGCGATCCAGCGCAACGGTGACACCGACTTCTCGGGCTCGTTGGCCCGGCTGCGGGATGCGGCCGACGCGATAGATTGCCCCGTGCTGCTCAAGGAGGTCGGCCACGGCATCGGCGGCGCGGCCGCCACGGCATCGGCGGCGCGGCCGCCGCGGAATTGGTTGGGGCCGAGGGGGATCTGCCGGTCGCCGGCATAGACGTCGCGGGCGCCGGCGGCACCTCGTGGTCGCGGGTCGAGCAACTCGTCCGCTACGGCGAGCTGCGGTATCCGCATCTGGCCGACTGGGGCATCCCGACGGCGCAGGCGATCGTGGAGGTGCGTGAGGTGCTGCCGGGCATTCCGCTGGTGGCTTCCGGCGGGATCCGTACCGGTATGGACGCGGCGAAGGCGATCGCGTTGGGCGCCGATGCCGTGGCGGTGGCTCGTCCCCTGCTGCCGGCAGCGATCGATTCGGCTGCCGCCGTCGTCGATTGGCTGCAGCCGTTCATCGATGAACTCCGCGTCTGCCTGCACGGCTGTGGCGCCGCAAGCCTTTCCGGCCTGCGCGCCGTCGACCTGACTCCCGTCCCATAGCCGCGCGCGACATGGCGGTGATACTGGCCTACGGGTCGCCGGCGCTGGGGCACCTGTTGCCGGCCGGCGCGCTGCTGGCCGAGCTCGCCGGCCGGGGTCACCAGGTGCACGCGCGCACCATGGCGGGTGGCGTCGCGACGATGCGCTCGGTCGGCATCCACGCCGAGCCGGTCGACCCGGCGATCGAGTCGATCGTCGGTGAGGACTGGCGCGCCCGAAACGCCTTGGGAGTGCTGAAGTTAACCATCGACGTGCCGTGCCGCCGCGCGGCGCTCGAAGTCGAGGACTTGCGACGTGCGGTGTCCGCCGTGCGGCCGGACGCGGTCATCGTGGACGCGAACTGCTGGGGGGCGATGTCGGTCGCGGAGGCAGGCGATATGCCGTGGCTGGTGTTCTCGCCGTTCACGCCGTACCTGCGGTCCCGCGGGGTTCCGCCGTTCGGTCCCGGGCTGCGTCCGTTGCCGGGCATCCTGGGCGAATTGCGCGACGCCTCGGTGCGGCCGATCGTCCGGTATCTGTTCGATCGTCCAATGGTGCCGCGCGTCAACGCAGTTCGCGCCGAGCTGGGGTTGTCGCCGATCGTGTCGGTCGACGATTTCGTGCGGCGGGCGCCGCTGCTGCTGGCCGTCGGCGGCGAGCCCTTCGAGTATCCCCACCCGG
Organism: Mycobacterium paraffinicum; assembly: GCF_001907675.1. Lineage (GTDB taxonomy): Bacteria > Actinomycetota > Actinomycetes > Mycobacteriales > Mycobacteriaceae > Mycobacterium > Mycobacterium paraffinicum_A. Next base: position 73,969 of record NZ_MPNT01000003.1, on the reverse strand, counting down.
GATGGGTCGGCTTGGTTCACCACATCGGCGCCTGCGTATTCGAGCCCGCGCAGGCGCCCGCACCGGAGTGGGTCGCCGACATCAACCGACCGGTGGTGCTGGTGAACACCTCGTCGATCAGGCAGCCAGATGCCGCCCTCGGACGAATCGCGTTGCGGGCACTGGCCGACGAGCCCGTCCACGTGGTGGCGACGTTTCCGGCCGGTATACCGCCGGACCTCCCCAGGCCGGCCAACGCGACCATCCGCCGTTTCGTCCCGCACGCGGCGCTCTTGCAGCGAGCCAGCTGCGCCATCACCCATGGCGGGATGGGCACGACGCTGAAGGCCCTCGACCGCGGAGTGCCCGTCTGTGTCGTGCCGTTCGCGCGCGACCAGGCGGAAGTCGCCCGGCGTGTGGAGGTCGCCCGCTGCGGCACCCGCCTGGCGGCCAAGAGCCTCACGCCCGCACGGTTGCGGGCGAAGGTCCGCGCGGCGATGACGATGACGGACGGCGCCCGCCGAGTGGCCGCCGGGTTCGCCGCAACCGGCGGGGTGCAGCGCGGGGCCGAACTGATCGAGCAGCGGGTGCTCGGTTCCACTGCCCGGCGGCCGGTGTCCTAGGCGGGCCGGTCGCCGGTGCGCGCCGCGCGACGCCGGCCCCTGACGGGGGCGCGCTTCCCGTCCGTCTCGGGCGGTTTGCGGTCCGGCGTGGCGAGTTGCGATTCGAAGGTGGACATCGCCGCCATCATCGCCTGAAAAACGCGGTGTGCGGCGGTCAGATCGCGGTCGGGAACGTCGGCGAGGGCCTCGTGCAGGTGCGCACCGAGGGGGGTGAAGAACGAGCGCGCCAGTGCCATGCCCGATTCCTCGTAGCGCAGCAGGGTCTTACGCCGGTCGTCGGGATCGGGCTCGCGCCGCAGGTGGCCGGAGTCGATCATCCGATCCACCAGGTACGTGATGGCGGCGGGCGACACATCCAGTCGCTGCCGCAACTGCGCCGCCGTCAGCGGCGTTCCGGCCGTTTCGGCGACCATGATGTGCAACAAGGCGTGTAAGTCGGTGCCACCGACGTCATTCTGGCGGGCGAAGTGTCGGCCGATGCGGTCCGATTGCGCCGTGAGCGCACGCATGTCGGCCGACATCAACTTTTCGAGTTCGGCTCGGTCCATTCGCCGGTCTGCGGCGCCGCGCTTGGTCACTTATCGGTGTCCTTCTTGCGAGATTCGCCGACCAGCGTATCGGCGACCGCCACACGCGGCCCGCTAGCCCCGATAAGTGTCCCGCATTGGCACCGGATTGGTCAGCGAACACGCGGACGCCGAGCGGACCTCTCGGTCTCCAGAGCCATGGTGACTTGCCACCGCCTGTGCGACCGCTCACTTGTTGCGTTGTGGCTCATGGTCTCTTCCGACCCTGTCGCCGTGGCATTCCCGCGAAGACCCGAGCCGAATCGTTGGGAGGCGGCCCAGCGCGCACCCGCCCGCAGCCTGCATTCGGGAATGCTTGCTAAGCAAGGAGTTTGCGTAGCGAGAGAATCAAAGCGCCTTGATTTGCTTCTTGGCTGCCCTGCGTAACTGGATCATCCTGGCGGCGCCCACCAGCACCGTGGTTGTGGCGCCGGCCACGGCCGAAAGCAGGTAGCCCACTCCGACCGGCAGGTTCCAGTGAAAAGCGAGGAAGTGCACGGTTATCGAGTCGGTGTTCTGCGCGACGAAGATGAGCAGCACGATCAGGATCAGCAGGCCGACTACGAGAGCCCACCAGGCGGCCGCTAGTCGGGTGAACGATCGCGATGACGGTTCGGCGGGAACGCGCGACTCAGTGCTCATGCTGGTGACTAGCCGTCAACGCGGTGCGCCAAACCCCTGAGGTGCGAAATCCTCTCCTGCTGTGGCGTTTGATTCGCCCGGTGCGGGGTATGAGAGCAGCGATGACTGTCAAAGAGCTGCCGCGGCGCGTCTGGCGACGCAGGCGCACGGCGCTGCGCCTGCAGCGCGACTTGTGGCTGGCGCAGCTGGCCCTGTGGCCCGCCGTGATCCTCTCGGCCATTCTGGTTTCGGTTGCCGCTCGTGCGTTGTGGCAGCGCAAGTCCCGTCCGCCTCAGCCCGAGGAGGCGGCGCCCGGCACGGATTCGGCGGTCGCCGGCGCCCCGGGGGGACAGCTGGGCCTCAGCGGCTGACGCGCCGCGCGAACAGGACCCAGGAGATCGCGGCCCACAGGAAAGCGAACGCCTGCGCGACACCGACGCGGCCGGACGGCACGAGCAGGCCCGCGACATAACGGTCGACGAACCCGGCGGTAGGTAGGGGATCCATGCCGGCGCGGCGGCGCGCCCACGATTCCGCCGACGTCAACGGGCAGGGCAACCTGAGCGCGATGACGGCGACGCCCCACGCCACGGCCGCCCGGTGCAGCACGATGGTGCGCGGCCAGCGCAGCGCGAGGAAGCCGCCGACGGGCACGTAGGCCAGGTAGGCGAGGTGCGCGCCCACGGTCACGACGACGGCGGCGACATACCCTTTCCGCACGGCAGTTGACCGTCAGCCCAAGCCGGTGCGCACCTGGTAGCGGCGCTCGGCGTAGGCGAGGTCGTCGCGCCAGAGCCTGTTGGCCGCGAACCGCATGAGCGGGGTGATCAGTGCGGCGGCCCGCGACGCGCGCGAGAAACCCGGCCGGTCCGAATGCGCGATCGTGGCTTCCAGCACGGCGGTGCGGGGAAGGCCGTCGGGGCCCAATCCGATTGGGGTGGCGTGGGTTTCGACCGTGCTGCCAGTTCCCTCGCCGTCCACGATGCGCATGACGATCGTGCGTGCCTCCGGGCAGCTGAACTCCGCGACGACGGGAACCCCCAGGCGTCCCATTCGGAAGGTCACCGCCACCAAGAAGCGATCGACGGTTTCGGTTGGGGTGGTGAGCACTTCGAGCCGGGTGAACGAATAGGGGTGAAACCAGGCGCCGTGCCAGGGGTCCAGCCGGTTGGCGATGATGTCGGCGGGCTCGCACACGCCCGCCATGCGGGCGACGGCGGCCAGGGTGTCGCCCGTCGGCCGGGCCGGTATCACCGGTCCGGCCGACGGCTCCTCGCCGCCCGCCCTGTCGAGCCGCACCCACACCAGGACGCCGTCGTCATGGCTGGGCAACGGGCTCCAGCCGAGTTCACGCGCCTGGCCATCCAGGGCCAGTCCGTGCCATCGGCAGATCAGGGTGCCGCCGTGCACCGTCCCGGTGGCCAGGTCCGCCCCCAGGTGGGGGCAGCTGCGCGGGCCGACGCGGAGCCGGCGTTCGTCGTCGCGCCAGGCGACGATGTCGACGCCGGCCACCCGGGCGCCGAACGGCCGCCCGGACCGCACGTCGGCGCTGCCGGCGAACGCGAACCAATTTCCGGTGGGCCTGCGCTGGGCCCGTTTCAGGGCGCCGTCGATGATGGCGGGTTGCGCCTCGTGGTAGGTCGGGCGCTGGTCGGCCCACGACGTGCGCGAAATCATCTGCAGCGGCCAGTCTTTGGGCCGCGTACCCGGCCATCGGTGTTGGAGCTGTTCGCGAATATTCATCGTCGGGTGGATCCTTCGCGGGTGGCGAGCCATCGCAACAGGGCCGACCGGCCCCGGGTGGGTACGGTGACCAACGGGTGGCCGCCCAGTCCCCATCTTCTCAGCAAATGGTTCGCGGCGCACCAACCCGTGGTGGCGGCGCGCTCCATCAGCGCGACCGGCAAGTCGACGCGGACGGCGTCGCCGGCCAACAGTAGGCACGGCTGGGGAGTGACCACCGCCGGGCGGTCCGCATAGGAGCCGGGCGCAAACAGCGGGCAATCGCTGCGATGCAGCAGTCGCTCGCAAACGATCTGCGCCGCCGCGGTTTCCGGATACACCTCGTGCAGCTGGCGCAGCGCCGCCGCGCGGGAGGGCGCGGCGTCGAGGGCGTAGGAATGCAGTTCGACGACCGACCCGTGGTGCGCAAGCGACCACTCGGCGGCCTGGCGTTCGTAGCGCTCCAACACGCTGATGTTGTCCAGTGGCTCGTGGCCGGCCGTGCCCAGGAACGCCGGCCGCCGCGCCGCGACGGGGCGATCGAGCCACAGCCGATGGACGGCGAACGGCGGGGCGGTCCGCAGCCGCGCGATCTGGGCGCGCCAGTCGTCGGCGGCCAGGCCGGTCGACGCGCCCACGACACGCTGCAGGCCGGCCACGTCGGTGGCCAGCACCACGGCGTCCGCGTCCAGGTGACCGCCCGAATCCGTGTGCACCCGAAACGGCTCCGCCGGCCCGGTCTCGACCCGAGAGGCGCTGGTGCCGAGCAGAAACCGCACGCCGCGGCCCTCGAGGTAGCCGCGCAGCGGCCCCCACAGGGCGGTGTCGTAGTTGGACGTGGGGACGTCGAAGATCAGGCCTTCGGACGAGCCGAGGAAGTAGATGTGGAACATGGCCGCCAACTCGGCCGCGGAGAGTTTGGCGGGGTCGGCGAAGAAGCTGCGGGAGAACACCTCGAACGCCAGATGCCTTGCCGCCTCCGGGAATCGGATGCTCTTGAGGAACGTCGCGGCGTCGAAGTGATCGAGGCGTTCGTAGATTCCGGGCACGGACACCGCGGCGAGCGGCGCGGCGGCGCGAGCGTCGATCTGGAGGAAGTCGCGAAGCCGGAACGTCGGGCTGCGGGCGGCGAACGCCACCGCGTTCCACGGTGGGGTGTGCGGCAGCCCCCGGAAGGTGTCGCGCCGGCCCGCACCGTCGATGAGCGGATAGTCGTCGACGGGCGTGAGCATTCGCAGCTGGGGTTCGATGCGGCGGAGCAGGGCGCGCAGGTTGTAGTACTGCCGGAAGAACGCGTGGAAGCCCCGATTCATCGCGAGGTCGGTCCCGTCTTCACGCTCGGTCCAGCCGCCCACCCGGCCGCCGAGGTATTCCTCCCGCTCGATCACGGCGACGGCGACGCCGCGTTCGGCCAGGCCGGTGGCGGCGGCCAGCCCCGCGATGCCGCCGCCCACGACGACGACCCGGGGTCGCGACGTCAGCGCGCTGGCATCCGGCAATCCGGTTGGCGCGGGGACTGTTTCGCGGCGGCGGTCGGTGGCGAGGACACTCATAGCGGCGCGTCCGCCAGGAAGGTGTGCACGATGTTGGCCTCCCAGCCGGGCATCGTCTCGCTGTGCACCGCGGTGAAGCCCGCGTCGGCGAGCCGCTCCCGGAATCGGGCCGCGCCGTCGAACTCCAGCACGCTGCGCCACAGATAGCGGTAGAGCGTCGCGTCGCGGGTGCGCCACCATCCGGCGGGAATGATGATGGCCCAGCACACGGCGTGCCAGATGCGGGTCGCGGTGGGGGAGTCGCGCACCGAGTACTCATGCACCGCGAGCGTGGCACCGGGTCGCAGCATCGTCCGAAGTTTCCGCAATTGGCCGTCCCGGTCGGCGAGGTTGCGGATCAGGTAGGCGGCCAGGATTCCGTCGAACGGCCCGGTGATTCCGTGCTCGGCCAGCTGCTCGACGGGGGTGTGCACGAACCGCACCGATGGGGGCCAGTCCTTCGCCGCCGCGGCGTCGAGCATGCCGCGCGAGGCGTCGACGGCGACGATCTCGGCCTCGGGGGCGACGGCCAGCAGCGCGGCCGTCGACGCGCCGGTGCCGCACCCGGCGTCGAGCAGCCGTAAGCCCTTGCCGCGGTCGCGTATTCGCATGCGGCGGGCGGAGAGCAGCAGTTGCTTGTGATAGCCGGGGCTGGCGTCCACCAGCCGGTCGTATGCCGGCGCTCCGGCATCGAAGGCGGCCGACAGTTCGCCGGGGTTCGGGCGAGCTTCACCGACGCGCACGTTGGCGTTCCCATCCCAGCAGCACCGCGGTGGCCAGTGCGAAGCCGAACAAGAAATCCTCGACCGGGATGTCGAACGGGAAGCGCAGGCCGGTGATGTGGCGAGGGTCGTAGCTGACGATGGGGGAGCTGAGCTTGGTCAGCCACCCGTCGACCGGAACCTGGAACCCGAGAATGATCAGCATCGACAGCCAGTAGGCCGGTCGCCGGAAGAGCCCGGTGCGCAGGACCACCAATTCCACTGCGCAGACGGCGAATACCGACGCCACGGCCGGAACGGTATAACCCAGGCCGTTCACCGCCGGTTGACCCTGTCCAGGATCGTGCTGACGGCGTTGTAGGTGAGCAGCGCACAGATCGGAATGACGACGAAGAACAGCACCTCTTCGATCGGCACCCGGAACGGGATGTCCAGGCCGGTGATATACGCGCCGTTGTACGTCCACACGTGCGCGGCGATGGCGATCTCGTCCCACAGCAGAAACGCCACGGCCACGGGGAAGACGGCCTTCACCAGCCGCCGCCACTGCCGGTAGACGCCGGGTCCGAAGAACTCCAAGGGCGCGGTGATCGCCAGGCAGGCGGCCAGGACCAGAAGATATTGCCAGCGATCGCTCATGCGGCCCCCGTGGCATCTGAAACGCCGGGCGAACCATTGCGCGCCCGCCACGACCGTATCAGCCCGATCCCGGCGACGTGCAGTCGTCGCGCTCTGCCGACCGTGGCCCGATGACTGAACACCGCGAAGTCGCTCTCCTCGATGCGGTCCAGGATTTCGGCGTACAGCGCCGCCGCGGTCGCCACGCACGGTTGCGAGCGCGGGCTCAGCATGGGGATGCCGATGGCCGCGAAACGGTAAGTATCACGGGCGATCTCGTGCTGGGCGGCCAGCGCGTCGCGCACCCGCGGGTGAGTGCGGCGATTCCGGTGACACCAGGTCAGCAGCTCCCGATCGACACCGTGCGCCGCGAGTTCGTCGGCCGGCAGGTAGACCCGCTGCCGCAGCAGGTCTTCGTCGACGTCGCGCAGGAAGTTGGTGAGCTGAAACGCCCTGCCGAGCGCCGCGGCGTAGGGTGCGGTCTCCTCGACCGGCGCCACGGTGCCCAAGACCGGAAGCACTTGCAGGCCAATGGCTTCGGCGGATCCGCGCATGTAGAGGTTGAGCGCCCCGCGGTCGGGGTAGTCGGTGACCGTCAGGTCCATCCGCATCGAGGTCAGGAAGTCGTCGAACAGCTCGGTGCCGATGCGGTAACGGCGGGCGGTGTGGGTGACCGCCGCGAGTACGGGGTCGTCGAGGTGGGTTCCGCCGGAGAAGAATTGGTCGGCCAGTTGCTGTAGCCGCACGCCGCGGACGTCGGCGCTCAACCCCGGGTCGAGGTCATCGAGGATGTCGTCGGCATAGCGCGCGAAACCGTAGAGGGCGTGCACCGCCGGACGTTGGTCGGGCGCCAGCAGGCGGGTGGCCAAGAAGAAGGTGCGGCCGTGCGCGGCGTTGAGTTCGCGGCAGCGCCGATAGCCCTCGCGCAGGCGCGGATCGTCGATTCCGGCCGCGTCCAGTTCGCTGCGAATCATGTCAGCCCGGCCCTCATGTCGTGATGCGTCGTCATCCGGTTGGCTCGGCCGGCGCTGGGGCCGGTGATGCGGTCGGCGGCAAGCCGACCCGAGATCAGCGTGGTGGGGACACCGACGCCGGGCACCGTCGACGACCCGGCGAGCACCGCGTTTTCGACGCCGCGCACCATATTGCCCGGCCGGAACGGGCCCGTCTGTGCGAAAGTGTGGGCCAGCGCGAAGGGGCTGCCCGCGGCCATGCCCTGCCGCGCCCAGTCGGCGGGCGTGACGGCGTCCAATACCGTTGCGCCCCCGCGCAACCCGGGCAGCAGCCGCGCCGCGACGTCGTCGATGAGGTTGTCGACGTACCGCCCGCCGACGGCGTCCCAGTCGATGGTCCCGCGGTCCAGATTCGGCGCCGGGGCGAGCACGTAGAGCAGGTCGTGCCCGTCCGGGGCCAGGGTCGGGTCGCTCGCCGTGGGGCGGGTGACCAGCAGCGAGGGATCCTGCATCATGCGGCCATCGCGGATGATGTCGGTGAAGGTCTGATCCCAGGAATCACCGAACAGGATCGTGTGGTGCGCCGCGTCGGAAGCGACACGGCGGCAGCCCAGGTGGGCCACGACCGCCGACGGCGCCGGGCGCAGCCGCATCGGGCGACGCGGTGTGCGGCCCAACAGTTCGTAGGTCTGCGGCAGTTCGGTGGTCAATACCACCGCGTCGCACGTGATGGGGTCCAGGCGGTCCGTCAGCACGGCCCTGACCCGTCCGGCGGCGCGGTCGAGCCCGGTAACCGTGGCGTCGTAACGGAATTCGACCCCCGCATCGGCGGCGGCGGCAGCCAGCGCGTCGGGCAGGGCGCGTACGCCGCCGCGCGGGAAGAACACGCCCGCGACGGTGTCCATGTAGGCGATGACCGCGTACACGGCCAGGGCGTTTTGCGGCGCCACGCCCGCGTACAGGGATTGGAACGTGAAGACCCGCTGCAGCCGAGGGTCGCTGATATGCCGCTTGACCACTCGATCCCACTTGCGGAAGCCGCCGATCGCGGCCAGCCGCGCCAGCTGCGGCGTCAGCAACGACAGCGGGGAGTCGAAGTTGGCGGCAATGAACCCGTCGAATTCGATCCTGTACAACCGCTGCAGCCACTCGCGCAGCCGCCGGTAGCCCGCTGCCTGCCCGAAGCCAGCGAACTCTTCAATGGCGGTGGTCATCCGGTCCGCGTCGGTGTGCACGTCGATCGCGCTGCCGTCGGCGAACACCGCCCGGTAGGCAGGGTCAAGCGGCAGCAACTCCAGTCGGCCCGACCGGCTCTGGCCCGCGGCCGCGAACGTCTCGTCGATGATGTCCGGCATCGTCAGCACCGTCGGCCCGGTGTCGATGCGGTAGCCGTCGATGTCGAGGCGGCCGGCGCGCCCGCCCGGCCAGGGGTGGCGCTCGATCACGGTGACCGTGCGCCCCCGGCCGGCCAGGTGCAGCGCGGCGGACAGGCCGGCGAGGCCGGCCCCGATCACCACTACGCGCTCGCTGCGTCCTTCGACGGTCCGCATATCAGCATGCTCCCAAATTTGTGCTGCTCATTCGGCGCGATCCGTGCAGGCGGCCGCCATTTCGGCCAGCGCGGCGCGAACGGGTTCGTCGATCGATGTGCCGTCGAGGTGTTCGCGCGCGGCCGCGACCCGGTCGGTGATCATCTGCTCGATCATCTGGACCGCCCCCGTCGCCGCGATCAGCGCTTTGCACCCGGCGAGCGCGTCGTCGTCAAGGGACTGGCCGTTCATCAGCTCGGTCAGTTCGGTCCGGGTGCGCGGATCGGCCAGCTGGTGAGCGGCCACCACGACGCTGGTTGCCTTGCGCTCCAAGAGGTCTCCGGCAGCCGGCTTCCCGGTGATCGCCGGTGAGCCGAAGACGCCGAGCACGTCGTCGCGAAGCTGGAAGGCTTCTCCGATGGCGGCGCCGTAGCGGCCGAGTCGGCTCAGCGTCCGGTCGTCGCAATCGGACATTGCCGCGCCGATCTCCAACGGCCGCCGCACCGTGTAGTTGCCCGACTTGCGCCGGGCGACGTCCAGCACGGCGTCCAGGGTGGGCATGCGCCGCACATCGCTGGTCAGGTCGGCGAACTGACCCAACGCAAGCTCGGTGCGCATGGTGTCGTAGCGGGGCCAGGCCCGCTGCAACCGCCGGGCATCGACACCGCTCTCGCGCAGCATCTGCTCCGACCAGATCAGGCAGAGGTCACCCAGCAGGATGGCGGCCGACTCACCGAACCGCGCTGACGAGCCGGATAACCCGCGTTCGCGGTGCCATTGGGCGAATTGCAGGTGCGCCGACGGACGCCCCCGCCGTTCGGCCGAACCGTCCATGACGTCGTCCTGCAGCAGCGCGAACACGTGCAGCAGCTCGAAACTGGCCGCTGCCCGCAGCGCCGCCTCGCCGGGCGCGGCACCGCAGAGCCATCCCAGGTACATGAACGTCGACCGCAGGCACTTGCCGCCCGAGGCGAACGCCATCAGGATGTCGCCGGCGGCGTCGACGCGAGTGTCGTCCAACTGGGAGCGTCGGGGTTCGACGAAGTGCCCGAGCAGCGCGAGGACGCCGTACCGCACGCTCGAGCGCCACTCGTCGAAGGGGGCGCTGCCCGGCCAGTCCGCGGCAGCCGCCGGCGACTCCGTGGCGGGCGTCAACGACAATGCACCCATCTTGGCCACGCGCTCCCTCCTGGACGGCTTGGCATTCCCAGGCTGAGACGGCTCAAACGCACGCGGTGATCACCGCTGTTCGGAGGCGAAAACCGGCGATTCCGCCGCCGCGATCCCGCTCCGATCGGCCCTTCCCAGCCTCGGACGACTTCCCATCACCTTCAATAACTTAAACATTAATTTACTGAAATGACTCTCGGTTCGCCAGTCGCAGTGCTGCCGCCTTGGCCACTCGCACTCCCGGCACGGCCGTCGCCGAAAGTCCATTTCAGTTAATTAACCATTAACGAACTGAACTGTGTGCCGGTTCGCCCGATATGCTCACTTTGTTATGGAAGCTGACGAGCAGCGCCTGCGCCGCGAAGCGCTTGAGTCGCTGATCTCGGCCGATCTGCGGGAGATATCGACCGAATCCGACCAGATCGGTCGGCGGTTTGCGATGTTACATCGGTTGCGGCCCAATGACTTCCGAGCATTGATGTACATCATGGTGGCAGAGACCGCGGGGCGGCCGATGACCTCGGGGGACCTCAGCCAACGAATGGGGTTGTCCGGTTCGGCGATCACCTACCTGGTGGACCGGTTGATCGACTCGGGCCACATCCGACGCGATTCCCACCCCGACGACCGGCGCAAGGTCATCCTGCGTCATGGCGAATCCGGCCTGGCCACCGCACGTTCGTTCTTCAGTCCACTCGATGCCCACAGCCGCGTCGCCCTCGAGGAGCTGCCCGACGCCGACCTGATGGCAGCGCATCGGGTGCTCGGGGCCGTGATCGACGCCCTGCAGCGATTCCAGGGCGAGCTGGCAGTTGCCCAGGAGTGATCGCCCATTTCGTCGCGTTGACCCTGTGACTTGTGCCGTTTGGTGGGGTCGCCCGCGGGTATACGCGGCTCAAGTGCGTATCCGACAGATCCCTCGGACGGACGTGAGGGGTGGTGGCGCCCAATGGAAGTAGTCAGCGGGCGGGGCGGTCGCCTGGCGATCGCGTTTGCGTTCGCGGTGACGGTGGTCGGCTGCCCGGGCCATGCAAGCGCGACCCCGACCGTCACTGCCTTTCCCGGTATGGAGATTCGCCAAGGCGCCACGGTGTGCATGGTGGGGTTGGTCGAGCCCCGGTTGCGGGTTGCGGTGACCAGCGGTCAATGCGGGAACGGCGAGACGGACGTCACCGACCATGACGGAAACCCGGTGGGGAAGGTGGTGCTCGCCCGCCGCCAGGCCGCCGACGACGCCGCCGCGAATCGCGCGATGTTGCCCGTCGAATACGAGGTCATCGCGCTCGGCCACGACGTGACCGCCTCGGATCTGTTGCCGACCGGCCGGCAACTGAAGTCCTCCCCGGGCCTGCGTGCGCAGCCGGGGCTGCCGGTGTGCCAGTTTCGTCGATCGGTCGGCCAGCGGTGCGGATCGATCAGCTCCGTCAGCGACGGCCGGTTCATCATCGCCGACGTGGCCGTCGACAGTCGTGACTTCGGTGGACCCGTCTATGCCCTGACCGACGACGGAGCCGTGATCGTTGGGCTGTTCGAGGGCATGTGGGGATCGGTGCCCGAGATGGAGTCCTGGCAGGCTGTGATGCAGCAGGTCTATATCGACGGCAGCGCGCAAAACCAGCAGCCGCAAACCCCCGGGGAACCACACCTGGTCGGCCGGCGGGTGGCCAGTCCATTTCCATCACCGTGACTTTTACGTCGGTGCCCACGCGGCGACTCCACGACCACGAAAACCGGCGCGCCACCGGAGCGAGCCAGAAGTCGGGCCCGCCGCCGTCGCCGATCCGACGGGTCCGGGAATGGCAGTCATCGGTCCCGAGTGGGCGTGGCCTGCGGGTTCGCATTCGGTCTGGCGCCCGGCTGCAGCGCGGTTGCTGGCCGACACGGATCGCGGGAACGTCGGCGCGGCGTCGCCCCCGTCACCGCGTTGGTGTTACGCACTAGTTAACGCGGCCGGGTCTGCCGAAACGTTCGCTCGCTTACGGGCCGTCGTGTCGGTTGCGTCCCGTTGTCGTCGACCGCGGGGACGCTCGCGCCTTGTTAGGCTGCCCCCATGCGCGTGGCAGAGGATGTTTGCTCAGTGCCCGTGCATTGTTGTCGCTGACTCGTCGAGCCCGTTCCGCGGTCCGGTATGGAGTCGATCACCCTGTGATGCCTCTCGGGTATTCAGCCGCCGCTACGGGACGCATGGATCAAAACCCCGCGACGGAAGGCCATCAATGCTCCACCGCACCGGTAGCGCACCGCGTCGGCGGCAAGGCGCCGCCCTCGCGCTGGTGTGCGGCCTGGTCACCGCCTGCGGCGGGGGCGCCAGTGACGCCGTGGGCGGGACGGGCCTGACGAACCCGAACACCAAGATCACCCTGGTCGCCTACTCGGTGCCCGAACCCGGTTGGAGCAAGGTCATTCCGGCGTTCAACGCCTCTGTGGAAGGCAGGGGGGTGCAGGTGGTTGCCTCGTACGCCGCCTCGGCCGACCAGTCCCGTGGGGTCGTCGAAGGCAAACCGGCCGACGTCGTGAATTTCTCGGTCGAACCGGACGTCACCCGACTGGTCAAGGCCGGCAAGGTCTCCGCGGAGTGGGACAAGGATGCCGCCAAAGGAATCCCGTTCGGCTCGGTGGTGACATTGGTTGTGCGCAAAGGAAATCCGAAACAGATCCGCGACTGGGATGACCTGTTGCGCCCGGGCATCGAGGTCGTGACGCCCAGCCCACTGAGTTCGGGTTCGGCCAAATGGAACCTGTTGGCCCCTTACGCGGCCAAGAGCGGCGGGGGAAAGGACGCCGGCGCCGGCATCGATTTCATCAGCAGATTGGTGCACGAGCACGTGAAGCTGCGACCGAGTTCGGGCCGACTGGCCACCGACGTCTTTGCCGAAGGCAGCGGCGATGTGCTGATCAGCTATGAGAACGAGGCCATCGCCGTTGAGCGGCAAGGGAAACCGGTCGAACACATTACGCCGTCGCAGACCTTCAAGATCGAGAACCCGCTCGCGGTAGTCGCCACGAGTCCACACCTGGACGCCGCGATCGCGTTCAAGAACTTCCAGTACACGGCGGCGGCGCAACGGCTATGGGCGGAGGCCGGTTTCCGGCCGGTCGAGCCGGCCGTGGCGGACAAGTTCCGCGACCTCTATCCGGTGCCGGTCAAGCTCTGGACGATCACCGACCTCGGGGGATGGGCCGATGTCGACCGGCAGTTGTTCGACAAGAGCACCGGCAGCATCACCAAGGTCTATCTGAAGGCCACCGGATGACGACCGCCGTCATCCCCGAACCGGAAGCGATTCGGCCGGAACTGGCTCCGCGCACAGGGCGGCCGGCTGAGCAGCCGATCCCGCGCTCACGTTCGGGCGGGCTGTCGCTTCAAGTCGGGGTGGCAACCCTGTGGCTCTCGCTGATCGTGCTGATGCCGTTGGCCGCGATCGCCTGGCAGGCCGTCGGCGGCGGGTGGCAGGCGTTCTGGTTGGCGATCACCTCGCACGCCGCGCTGGAGTCCTTCAGGGTGACGCTGATGGTTTCCGTCGTCGTCACGGTCATCAACTTGGTGTGCGGTCTGGCGACCGCATGGGTGCTCGTGCGCGACGACTTCATCGGTAAAGGCGTGATCGACGCCATCATCGATCTGCCGTTCGCCTTGCCGACCATCGTCACCAGCCTGGTGATGCTGGCGCTGTACGGCAAGAACAGCCCGGTCGGCGTCCATCTGCAGCACACGCCGCCAGGCGTCACGGTCGCGTTGATCTTCGTGACACTGCCCATGGTGGTGCGCGCCATCCAGCCGGTGCTGCTGGAAATCGACCGTGACGCCGAGGAGGCCGCGGCGTCACTCGGCGCCACCGGCCCCAAGATCTTTACGTCGATCGTCTTGCCGTCTCTGCTGCCCGCGCTGCTATCCGGTGCGGGCCTGGCATTCTCGCGCTGCATCGGCGAGTTCGGCTCGGTGGTCACGATCGGCGGTCAGGTGCCCGGCAAGACCGAGGTGTCCTCCCAGTGGATCCGCGCCCTGATCGAGAATGACGACCGGACCGGCGCCGCCGCGATATCGATCGTGCTCTTGTCGATTTCGTTCGCGGTGCTGTTCCTGCTGCGGATTGTCGGTGGCCGACGGGCCCGCCGCGAGGAGAAGGCGCCGTGAGCCAGGTGAGCTGGGGCCGCTACCTGACTCGATTCGCGGTGCTGACGTACCTGGGCGTGATGCTGATCGCTCCGGTGGCAATCATCGTATGGCGGACCTTTCGGCCCGGTTGGAATCAGTTCTACGACTGGGTGACTACGCCGGCGGCGATTTCGGCGCTGCAGCTGTCGTTGCTCGTGGTGGCCATAGTCGTTCCGCTGAATGTGATCTTCGGTGTGCTTGTCGCACTCCTGTTGGCCCGCAGCAGATTCCGTGGTCGGGGCGTGCTGCAGACGGTCGTCGACCTGCCGTTCGCCGTCTCACCGATCATCGTGGGCGTGGCCCTGATCGTGCTGTGGGGCTCGGCCGGGGTGTTGGGGTTCGTCGAAAAAGATCTCGGCATCACGATCATCTTCAGCATCCCCGGCATCGTGTTGGCCAGCATCTTCGTCACGCTCCCGTTCGTGGTGCGCGAGGTTCAGCCGGTGCTCCAAGAGGTGGGGATTGAGCAGGAGCTGGCGGCGGCCACTCTGGGTTCGAGGTGGCGGCAGACGTTTTGGCGGATCACGCTGCCGTCGATTCGGTGGGGCTTGACCTACGGGATCGTGCTGACCACCGCGCGTACCCTCGGCGAATTCGGCGGCGTGATCATGGTGTCGTCGAATCTGCCGGGCGAATCACAGACGCTGACCTTGTTGGTCAACGACCGGTACAACCGGGGGGCGGAGTACGGCGCCTACGCGCTGTCGACGTTGATGATGGGCGTCGCCGTGACGTTCCTGATCGTCAAGGTAATTCTGCAGGTGCGCCGGGCGCGCACGAAAATTGAAGCGTGACAAGGAGACACATATGACTCAGGCCGGCAGTGCCGAGACGCCCGCGATCACGGTGCGCGATGCCTACAAGCGCTACGGCGATTTCGTCGCGCTGGATCACGTGGACTTCGTCGTACCCACCGGGTCGCTGACGGCGCTACTGGGTCCCAGCGGTTCGGGCAAGTCGACCCTGTTGCGCACGATCGCGGGCCTGGACCAGCCGGACAGCGGGACGGTCACGATCCACGGCCGCGACGTGACGCACGTGCCGCCGCAACGCCGCGGCATCGGATTCGTGTTTCAGCACTACGCGGCGTTCAAGCACCTGACCGTGCGCGACAACGTCGCGTACGGGCTGAAGATCCGGAAACGCCCCAAGGCCGAAATCAAGGAGAAGGTCGACTACCTCCTGGAGGTGGTGGGGCTGAGCGGATTTCACCGCCGCTACCCCAACCAGCTTTCGGGGGGTCAGCGGCAACGCATGGCGCTGGCCCGGGCGTTGGCCGTCGACCCGCAGGTGTTGCTGCTCGACGAGCCGTTCGGCGCCCTGGACGCCAAGGTGCGCGAAGACCTGCGCGCCTGGCTGCGCCGCCTGCACGACGAGGTGCACGTCACCACCGTGCTGGTCACCCACGACCAGACGGAGGCGCTGGATGTCGCGGATCGGATCGCGGTGCTCAACAAGGGCCGCATCGAGCAGGTGGGGTCGCCGAGCGACGTTTACGACTCCCCGTCGAACCCGTTCGTCATGTCGTTCTTGGGTGCGGTGTCGGAACTCAACGGCGCCCTCGTCCGCCCGCACGACATCCGCGTAGGCCGCAACCCCGAAATGGCGGTCGCGGGCGGCGACGGCAGCGCGGCAGCCGTCGGCGTCGTGGCGGCCACCGTCGACCGGGTGGTCACGCTGGGGTTCGAGGTGCGGGTCGAGCTGACCAGCGCCGCCAGCGGTGCACCGTTCAGCGCCCAGATCACCCGCGGCGACGCCGAAGCGCTGGCCCTGCGCGACGGAGACACGGTGTACGTGCGGGCGACTCGGGTACCGCCGATCGGCCACCCGGCCGCCCGCCCGACCGACCGAGCTGACCATGACGACACCAGGTTGACCACCGCGTGACCGAGTAAGGAGCGTTTGACGCGTTTCCGTTGCGGGGAAACGGGAATTCGCCGCCGGTGAGCGTTTCCGATCTTGTCGCGTTGCCCTTCCAGTGGGGCTCCGCCATCCGGGGCAAACGGTTGTTCCATCCGGTCGGGGTGTTGGCGCAGGGCTGCATCGAACGGGTCGCCCCCGCGGGCGAGGGGCTGCCCATTGCGTCGTCTGAGGTTGTCGCCCGGGTGTCGAAGGCCAGCGGCACCCCCGGTGCCCTGCCCGACTTCATCGGCCTGGCCATCCGGGTCACACCGTCGCAGGGGACCGGGCCATGGGACATCCTGGTCGTCTCGTCGGGCTCGGGACTGCTGTCCCGGGCGTTGGCGCTGCGCCCGGCCATCTCGTGGGGCGATCAGACGCTGACCACGCTGATGCCGCTGCACTATCAGGGAGCCGATTGGTGGCTCAGGGCTCGGATCGTCGGCAAGATCGACGGTCTCGGCCTGTC
The DNA here is from genome assembly GCF_001907675.1 of Mycobacterium paraffinicum. Lineage (GTDB taxonomy): Bacteria > Actinomycetota > Actinomycetes > Mycobacteriales > Mycobacteriaceae > Mycobacterium > Mycobacterium paraffinicum_A. The sequence goes on along the minus strand of NZ_MPNT01000003.1, from coordinate 57,410 downwards.
GCTGGACAGCGTGCGCGACCGCCTCGAGCGTGACAGCATCGAAGTGTCGCTCGACCAGGCTTGTGGCAGCGGCGATTTCACGCCGTTGGGCCGTCTGACCCTGACCGGGATCGTCGACCCCGAACGGGCGGCGGACGTGTCGTTCGACCCCGTGATCAACACGCCGCCGGGCCTGAACCTGCACCCGCGGTGGCTCGCCGATCTGCGCGCCCGCGCCTACCGGCGAAGCCGTCACGGCAGAGATGCGGAGTAGTAGGTCGCCGTGTCCTGGCACACCAGATCGCAGCCCGGCGACGGCTTTCAATACGCGTCCGAGAAGCCCAGTGTTGGATTCACGGTCGTTCGTCGAGGCGGCTCAGCCGCGACGCGGCGGCCCGACCGCTCACCGTTCGGCCGGTGCCTTGACTCGTCACGGCAGTGTGGTGATCGTGCCGGCCGCCAGGAGTTCGGTGTAATAGCTTCCGCCCGGGTAGAAGTCGGGTGTGCTGGTGCCCGCGAGCATGTCGCCGATCCAGCCGCGGGTCAGTGCCCAGACCGCCGCGACGTTGTCCGGCTTGGGGCGACCGCACACCAGGTCTTCGTACCCGGGCTGGGCGCGGCGCAAACGCAATCGCGGCCAGCGCGACGATGCCGATCACGATCGCGGTGGTCCGACGGGCGCGCCGGGCCAGCGCACCTGGGTTCATTAAGTGATTGAACCATTAAGTTAGTTAAATGTGACCCGATCCGTGCCCAACGCCGCGATGGGTTGTTCAGCGGGCATGCCCGAGCAGGTGGCGCAGGGCCTGCTCGAGGTCCGGCTGGCGGAACGGGTGCCCGGCCGCGCTCAGCTTGTGCGGAAGGACTCGCTGGCTGGCGCACGCGAGTTCGCGTGCGCCCTGCTCGCCGAGCAACACCCGCGGTCCCAGCGATGGCACCGGCAACACCGCGGGCCGGTGCACGACGCGCGCCAGCGTCGCGGTGTACTCGCTGTTGCGGACGGGTTGCGGGGCAACGGCGTTCACGGGTCCCGACAGCGCCCCATCCCACAGCGCGCGGTGGTAGATGTCGACCAGGTCGTCGATTGCGATCCACGACAGCCATTGCCGGCCGTCGCCCAGCCGGCCGCCCAGCCCGGCGCTGAACAACGGGCGCATCAGCTTCAGCGTGCCGCCGCGCGGTGATTGCACGATCCCGGTGCGCACCCGCACCACGCGAACCCCGGACTGCTCCGCGGGCGTGGTCGCGGCCTCCCAGTCGGCGACCACGTCGGCGAGGAAACCGTCGCCCCGGTCGCTGTCCTCGGTGAGGATGTCGTCGCCCCGGTCCGATCCGTAGTATCCGATCGCCGACGCCGAGACGAACACCGCGGGGCGGTGCGAGGCGCGGCCCAGCGCCTCGGCGAGGCGGCGGGTGGGGCCAATCCTGCTGTCGCGGATGGCGTGTCGATGTTTGTCGGTGAACCGGCCGGCGATCGAGGCGCCCGCCAGGTGGATGACGGCGTCCACGCGATCGAACAGCGCCGGGTCGGGGTCGCCGGGATCCCATTGTCGCTCGTCGTCGCCGCGCGGGGAGCGGCGCACCAACCGGATGACGCGGTGGCCGCCCGTGGTCAGGAACGCCGTCAAAGCCGAACCCACCAACCCGGACGCTCCAGTGACCGCGACGGTCAGCGGAGCCAGCCCGTTGCCGGCGGCCAGTCGGTGGGCGGCCAGATCGTCGGCCAGCTGACGGTGCCGGTAGGTGAACATGGGTCGCAGCAACGACCCGGGCACCGGCGTGTCCACCCGGTCGATGACCCGGGTGTGCCCGTCGCCGACGGCCTCGAAGTCGTGGGTGTGCCGCCAGCGCACGGCGATTCGGGTGGGTAGTGTGGCCAGGCCGTCGCCGCCGATGGCGTCGACGAAGCGGCGCGGGGGGTCGTAGGAGTCGGGCTGGTGGACGGCGACCCAGCGCAGGCCGCCGGGTAGCGCCAGCGTGGCCCGCCCGTCCTTGAGCGAGGCGGCCTCCGAGACCAGCCGCATGGGCTGCCACGGCGGCGAGAGCCGGGCGAACGCGCCGGGTCGGGCGTGCCAGGCAAACACGTCGCCGATCGGCGCGTCGATCACGCTCGAATATTCCAGCCCCATTGCCGCAGGCTAGCGGTTGGGCAGGGCGTGTTCGGCGATGGGCATCCGTGGCTGTGGCTGCCGCTCGCCGCGCTTGGCGGCCAGATACACCTGCGCGGTCTCCCCGGCCACGGTCTTCCAGTCGAACGCCGAGGTGAGCCGTTCGCGGGCGGCGCGGGCGCGCCGCTGCGCGGCGTCCGGATCATCGAGCACGGCCCGCACCGCGGCGGCGAGCCGGGCGACGTCGCGAGGCGGACAGGAGACTCCGGTCTGGCCGTTGATCACCGCCTCGCCCAGGCCCCCGATGTTCGACGTGACGAGCGGCGTGCCCGCCGCGGCGGCTTCGAGCGCGACGATCCCGAACGGCTCGTAGTGGCTGGGCAGCACCGCGGCGTCGGCCCGGTGCAGCACCGCCAGCAGCTCGGCATGGCCGAGATGGCCGACGAACCGAATTGCCTTGAGCACCCTATGCTTTCGGGCCTGCTCTACGAGCCACTGCTGCTGGGTGCCCTCCCCGGCGACGGTCAGGGTGGTCCCGGGATGGGTGCGCCGGATGCGGGGCAGCGCGGCGATCAGGTCATGCACGCCCTTCTCGTACTCCAGCCGCCCGAGGTAGAGCAGCTCGGCCGGACCGGTGCTCGGCCGGCGCTCGGCGAACGGCCAGCGCGCGGCGTCGATCCCGTTGCGGATGACTGTGATTCCGGCCAGGCCGGGCCCGAACAATTCGGTGATCTCCTCGGCCATCGACGCCGAACAGGTGATCAGCGAATCGGATTCACGCACCAACCACGACTCGACGGCGTGCACCTGGCGACTGATCGCGCCAGACACCCAGCCGGAGTGCCGTCCGGCCTCGGTCGCGTGGATGGTGGAAACCATTGGTACGTCGAAGAACTGCGCGAGCGTGATCGCCGGATGTGCCACCAGCCAGTCGTGCGCGTGCACCACGTCGGGGCGCCACGGCCGGTTGGTTCCCCGCTTCTTCAGGGACAGGCCCTCGCGGGTCATGGAATGGCCCATGGCCAGGGTCCAGGCCATCATGTCGGTGCCGAACGAGAACTCGTGCGGGTCTTGGGCGGCGGCGATCACCCGGACGCCGTCGACCACCTCGTCGGACGACGGGTGCGTGCTGGGGTCCGTGCCGGTGGGGCGGCGGGAGAGCACGACGACCTCGTGCCCGGCCGCGGCCAGCGCCGTCGACAGGTGATGCACGTGCCGGCCCAGCCCGCCGATCACCACCGGCGGGTACTCCCACGACACCATCAGGACCTTCACGCGGCCGCCCCGCTCATCGGGGCAGCCTGCGGGCGTCCAGCGCGCCGAACAGCCCGTCGGCGCGATTCCATCCCTCGGCCAGGCGCCCAGCGGCGTCCCGCCGCCCGGACGCGAGCGCCCCGGCGATCTCGCGGGTGGCGTGCGCATGCAGGTGAGCGCGGTAGCGCGCGTAGTCGGCGGCCGAGTCCTTGCTCACCATGAACGGCCAGTCGCTGGAGACGGTGAGCAGGGTCTCGCGCAGGATCTGATCGGCGACGTGGTCGCGGGGGAGCGGCCCGTCCAGCGAGGCTCGCTGCGCCAGCGCCTTGTCGACGGTGCTCAGCGCCGTGTCGACCACTTCATTGTTGAGCTGGACGAGATCGGCCACCTTGTCACCGGCCCACACTTGCCAGTCCTTGCCCGATCCCCACGAACTGGGCGGCAATGCGACTGCGCGCCCGACGAATCCGCCGGCGATGGCATCGCTCAGCGTTCCCACCCGCACACCGGCGGCGGGCAGGGCCCGCAGCAGCCGCTGCAGCCACGTCGGGCCCTCGTACCACCAGTGGCCGAACAGCTCGGTGTCGAAGGCGGCGACCACGTGTGCGGGGCGCCCGATGCGTTCGGATTCGCTGGCCAGCCGGTTGCGGACCACCTCGACGAAGTCGGCGACGTGGACGTCGACGGCGTGGTCGGCGCGCTCGGGATCGTACGGAGCCTTGGCCTCCGACGGGACGTTGCGGCCGGTGACCCGGGCCGGCTTCAGCCCGGTGAGGTGGTCGTAGGTGTGGAAGTCGCGGTAGGCGGCGTGTCCGGGGTAGCCGGACTTGGGTGACCACACCCGGTAGCTGACCTGCAGGTCGCGTCCGAACGCGACGACGTCGGTGTCGCCGACGGGCCGGCCCAGCGCGGTGTCGCCGTGCAGCGACGGCCCGTCGACCATGAAGTGGGTGACACCCGCTGCGGCATAGTCGTGTTCCAGGCCCGGGGCATAGGCGCACTCGGGCGCCCAGATCCCGCTGGGGCCCCGCCCGTTTCGCGCCCCGAGGCGCGACTGCGCGTCGGCCAGCCCCTCGCGCAGGGCGAACTCGCGCAGGCGCGGCGCGAGCAGCGGCTGGAAGGGGTGGGCCAGCGGGCCGCCGAGCAACTCCACCGTGCCGGCGTCGACCAGGCCGCGCAGCAGCGGGCTACCGCCGTGCCGCCATCGGGTGGCGAAATCCTCCAGCGCGCCGTCAGCCTCGGCGCATTCTCGAATTCCCAAGGTGCGCAACGCTTCCGGCGTGCAGGATGGGTAGTCGGCCGATTTCGAACGCGCGGCGGACCGAACGCTGGCGGCCTCGGCGGCCCGCAGCCGCCAGTTGGCCAGCCAGTGGTGCATGCCGTCCAGGCAGTAGGGATCGTCGAGTTGCGCGTTCACCACCGGGGTGACGCCGAGCGTGATCAGTCCACGGCGGTCCTCGTCGGCCAGCGTGGTCAGCACCCGCATCAGCGGCAGATAGGCCGCCGCCCACGACTGGTAGAGCCACTCCTCGCCGACCGGCCACCGGCCATGATGGGCCAGCCACGGCAGGTGGGTGTGCAGGACCAGGGTGAACATGCCGGGCACCCGGTCGTGCGAATCGCTCACGGCGCCACCGCGATCGCGATCAGGTCCAGGCTGTCGTCGATGTCACGGGGACCGCTTTCGATGTCGAAGTCGTCGCACGTCACCGCGGCGACGTCGGCCACCAGCTCCGGCGGCCACGGCGCGTCCGCGACCGCCCGCTCGATCTGCGCGTCGATGATGGAGCCGCCGTGGCGGGCGTCCATCTCCCGCAGCCGCGGACCGTGGAACAGTCCGCTGATCGACACGTCGCGGAAGCCCGCATCGACCAGCAACTCGGTCAGCTCGGCGGCGTTGAGCTCGCGAGTGTGGAACGGGTTGATCGGGGTGTCGCGGCCGGGCGAGAAGGTGATCCGGTTCGGTGTCGACACCATCAGCAACCCGCCGCGACGCAGCACGCGCGCACACTCCGCGACAAATTGTGCCTGATCCCACAGATGCTCGATGACTTGGAAGTTGACCACAATATCCACCGAAGCATCGGGCAGCGGCAGCGCCGCCAGGTTGGCCTGCATCACCTCGACGCGGGGGTAGCGGCTGCGCACATGGGCCACGGCGGCCTCGTCGTAATCCACGGCCACGACCCGGCGGGCGACGGCGGCGATCAAGTCCGCGCCGTACCCCTCGCCGCAGCCGGCCTCGAGCACCTCGCGGCCCGCGCAGCGCCCGGCCAGCCGCTGGTAAACCACCTCGTGGCGGCGGAACCAATAGTTCTCGACATCGAGGCCCGGGATGGTGCGCTCACCGGTCAACGTCAGCACGGGATCAGCCGCCGGCGAAGGTTCACCGGGGCTGTGCCAGGGGACGTCGGGGACGGTTGCGCTCATCGCATAGGCAGGCTAACGCGAAGTGTCGGATTCGCGAACCGGGAACGGGGCACCCCCTGTTACGGAGGGCGGACACGCCGGAAGAACCCGCAGTACCACCCGCTATGGTGTGAAGGCAGGCTGCACAAAGTTACCGAGTAGTAACACGACCGTGCGCTGCGAAACGCGTACTGAAAGTCTCGTGGTCGACTGCTGCGAGACTCCTTCGAGGAGGACGAACCACACTCATGACGAACATCGTGGTCCTGATCAAGCAGGTCCCAGACACCTGGTCCGAGCGCAAGCTGAACGACGGCGATTACACGCTGGACCGCGAGGCCGCCGATGCAGTGCTGGACGAGATCAACGAGCGCGCCGTCGAAGAGGCCCTGCAGATCCGCGAGCGAGAGGGCGGCGAGGGGTCGGTCACGGTGCTGACCGCCGGCCCCGAACGTGCCACCGAGGCGATCCGCAAGGCACTGTCGATGGGAGCCGACAAGGCCGTCCACCTCAAGGACGACGGCATGCACGGCTCCTGCGTGGTGCAAACCGCATGGGCGCTGGCGCGCGCGCTGGGCACCATCGAGGGCACCGAGCTGGTCATCGCCGGGAACGAGTCGACCGACGGCTCCGGTGGCGCGGTGCCGGCGATCATCGCCGAGTACTTGGGCCTGCCGCAGCTGACCCACTTGCGCAAGCTGTCGATCGAGGGCGGCAAGGTCACGGGCGAGCGGGAGACCGACGACGGTGTGTTCACCCTCGAGGCGTCGCTGCCCGCGGTGGTGAGTGTGACCGAGAAGATCAACGAGCCGCGCTTCCCGTCCTTCAAGGGCATCATGGCCGCCAAGAAGAAAGAGGTCACGGTGCTGACCCTCGCCGAGATCGGGGTCGAAAGCGACGAGGTCGGGCTTCAGAACGCCGGGTCGACGGTGCTGTCGTCGACGCCGAAGCCGCCGAAGACCGCGGGTGAGAAGGTCACCGACGAGGGCGAGGGCGGGAACCAGATCTCCCAGTACCTCGTGGCCCAGAAGATCATCTAGCCGAGCACCCATCCCACAGACGAGAAGAGCGAAGAAACCATGGCAGAAGTTTTGGTGCTCGTTGAGCACGCCGAAGGCGCACTGAAGAAGGTCACCTCCGAACTGATCACCGCCGCCCGCAAACTGGGCGAGCCAGCCGCCGTCGTGGTCGGCAAGCCGGGAACGGCCGCGCCGCTGGTCGACGGCCTCAAGGAGGCCGGTGCCGAGAAGATCTACGTCGCCGAGTCCGACGACGCCGAGAGCTACCTGATCACCCCGGTGGTCGACGTGCTGGCCTCGCTGGCCGAGTCCAACTCGCCCGCCGCCGTGTTGCTGTCCGCCAACGCCGACGGCAAAGAGGTCGCGGGCCGGCTCGCCGCCCGGATCGGCTCCGGGCTGCTGGTCGACGTGGTGGGCGTCGAAGAGGGCAAGTTCGTGCACTCGATCTTCGGTGGCGCATTCACCGTCGAGGCGAAGGCCAACGGTGACACCCCGATCGTCACGGTCCGCGGCGGCGCCATCGATGCCGAGCCGCAGGCCGGAGCCGGCGAGCAGGTGACCGTCGAGGTACCCGCGCCCGCCGAGAACGCCACCAAGATCACCGCGCGCGAGCCGGCGGTCGCCGGCGACCGCCCGGAGCTGACCGAGGCCACCATCGTGGTGTCCGGTGGTCGCGGGGTGGGCAGCGCCGACAACTTCCACGTGGTCGAGGAGCTGGCCGACTCGCTCGGCGGCGCCGTCGGCGCGTCGCGCGCCGCGGTCGACTCGGGTTACTACCCGGGCCAGTTCCAGGTCGGTCAGACCGGCAAGACGGTGTCGCCGCAGCTCTACATCGCGCTGGGCATCTCCGGGGCGATCCAGCACCGGGCGGGCATGCAGACGTCCAAGACCATCGTCGCGGTCAACAAGGACGAAGAGGCGCCGATCTTCGAGATCGCCGACTACGGCGTGGTGGGCGACCTGTTCAAGGTCGCCCCTCAGCTGACCGACGCCATCAAGCAGCGCAAGGGCTGAGCTTCTCGGCCCAGGAGCCCCCGACACCGCGGTGTCGGGGGCTCTCGCGTATCACGGCGGCTGGCGCGCCGCGGCGGCGCGGCGCGGAGCGCACCAGGTGGGCCGCATCCACATTTCGTCATCTGACGTGCACGGACACGTCACAGCCACGACGCCGACTCGCTCACCGGTTGCGCAACGTTAGTGCACATGAGCATTGCTTCTGTCCTGATCCCCAGCGACAGGCCCGACGGCGCGACGACGGCGCCGTCCGCCGGGGCCCGATACTCACTGTTGCTGTCGACCGATCCCAGCATGATCGAGGCGGCGCAGCGGCTCCGGTACGACGTCTTCAGCAGCACGCCCGGCTTCGCGCTGCCGACCAACGACGGCGAACGACGGGATGTCGACAGGTTCGACGAGCACTGCGACCACCTGCTGGTCCGCGACGACGGCACCGGCGAACTGGTGGGTTGTTACCGCATGCTGGCCCCGGCCGGCGCCATCGCGGCCGGGGGCCTCTACACCGCGACGGAGTTCGACATCCGCGGCTTCGACCCGCTCAGGCCGTCGCTGGTGGAGATGGGACGCGCGGTGGTGCGCGAAGGCCACCGCAACGGCGGCGTCGTGCTGCTGATGTGGGCCGGCATCCTGGCCTACCTGGACCGCTACGGCTACGACTACGTGACCGGCTGCGTGTCGGTGCCCATCGGCGGAGACTCCGAAGCTCCGGGTAGCCACATTCGCGGGGTGCGTGACTTCGTCCTCAGCCGCCACGCGGCCCCGCCGCAGTACCGGGTGCGTCCGCACCGGCCGGTGGTGGTCGACGGGCAGGCGCTTGACCGGATTCCGGCTCCAACGCGGCCGTCGATCCCGGCGCTGATGCGCGGGTACCTGCGGCTCGGCGCCCAGGTGTGCGGCGAGCCGGCGCACGACCCCGACTTCGGGGTGGGCGATTTCTGCGTCCTGCTCGAAAAGCAGCGCGCCGATACGCGATATCTGAAGCGGCTGCGCTCCGTGTCGGCCGCCTCGCAGCTGGCCGGCGGCGACCGATGAGCACGCCCGCCCGCACCGGGCACTCCTGGCTACCGCGCGCGTCGTGCGACGCCGGTTGTGTGCGCCCCGGCGACGTGGCCGCGTCGCCGGGGCTGTTGGTGGCGCTGCGGGTGACGCTTCGCGTGATGCTCGCGCTGCTGCTGGCGCCCGGGGTGGCGCTGCTGGCGGTACCGCTGCCCGGCCGTACCCGCGTGCAGCGCATCTACTGCCGGATGGTGTTGCGCTGCTTCGGAATTCGGATCACGGTTACGGGCAGCCCGATCCGCAACCTGAGCGGGGTCCTGGTGGTCAGCCCGCACACGTCGTGGCTGGACGTCTTTGCCATCGGGTCGGTGCTGCCCGGGTCGTTCGTCGCCCGGGCCGACATGTTCACCGGGCCCGCCACCGGGATCGTGGCCCGCATCCTGAAGATCATCCCTATCGAGCGGTCCAGCCTGCGGCGCCTGCCCGCGGTGGTGGATACCGTCGCCCGCCGGCTGGGCGCCGGCCAGACGGTCGTGTGCTTCCCGGAGGGCACCACCTGGTGCGGTGCGCCCGGCGACGCTGCCGGCCGTGCGGCGGCCGGGCCTCGGGGCGGCCAGCCGCACCTTGGCCGCGGGGCGTTCTACCCGGCGATGTTCCAGGCCGCGATCGACGCCGGCCGTCCGGTGCAGCCGCTGCGGCTGACGTACCACCACGTCGACGGCAGCGTCTCGACCGTGCCGGCCTTCGTCGGCGACGAGACGCTGGTGGGGTCCATCCGCAGGCTGCTGACCGTGCGTCGCACCCTGGCCCGGGTGCACGTCGAATCCCTGCAGCTCCCGGGGACCGATCGGCGGGCCTTGGCGAGCCGCTGCCAGGCCGTGGTGGGCGTGGGCACGGCCCGGCCCGCTGGTCGCGGGTCCGTGCTGGTGGCCTAGTAGCCGAGTGGTGGCGACCCGCCGCGCCCGGCTGCGCCGCGCTTGCGATCGCCACTGGCCAGATGGTGGCGACCCGCCGCGCCCGGCTGCGCCGCGCTTTCGATCGCCACTGGCCAGATGGTGGCGACCCGCCGCGCCCGGCTGCGCCGCGCTTGCGATCGCCACTGGCTCAGATCGTCCTCGGACCTGCCGGTATCGTGGGTCGCGTCATGGTCTACCTGGATCACGCCGCTACCACGCCGATGCACCCCGCCGCCGTCGAGGCGATGACGGGGGTGCTGGGCACCGTCGGCAACGCCTCCTCGCTGCACACCAGCGGCCGGGCGGCGCGGCGGCGCGTCGAGGAGTCCCGGGAGCTGATCGCCGACAGGCTGGGCGCCCGCCCGTCCGAGGTGATCTTCACCAGCGGCGGGACCGAGAGCGACAACCTGGCCGTCAAAGGCATCTACTGGGCCCGCCGCGACGCGGAACCGCGCTATCGGCGCATCATCACCAGCGAGGTGGAGCACCACGCCGTCCTGGATTCGGTCAACTGGCTCGCCGAGCACGAAGGCGCCGAGGTGACCTGGCTGCCGACCGCCCCCGACGGCTCCGTGTCGGCGGCCGCGCTGCGCGAGGCGCTGCGCAGCCACGACGATGTCGCGCTGGTGTCGGTGATGTGGGCCAACAACGAGGTCGGCACCGTGCTGCCCGCCGCCGAACTCGCCGCCGTCGCGGCCGAATTCGGCGTTCCGATGCACAGCGACGCCGTCCAGGCGGTGGGGCAGTTGCCGGTGGACTTCGCCGCCAGCGGCCTCGCGGCGATGAGCGTGGCCGCGCACAAGTTCGGCGGGCCGCCCGGCGTGGGCGCTTTGCTGGTTCGCCGCGACGTGACGTGTGTGCCTCTGGCGCACGGTGGCGGGCAGGAACGCGACATTCGCTCCGGCACCGCCGACGTCGCCGGCGCCGTCGGCATGGCGGCCGCGGCCCGGATCGCGGTGGACGGGATCGAGGCGAACAGCGTACGGCTGCGGGCCCTGCGGGATCGCCTGATCGACGGGGTGCTGGCCGGCATCGAGGACGTCAGCCTCAACGGTGCTCACGACCCGCTACGGTTGCCGGGCAACGCGCACTTCACGTTCCGCGGCTGCGAGGGCGACGCGCTGCTGATGCTCCTGGACGCCAACGGAATCGAATGCTCGACCGGATCCGCGTGCACCGCCGGCGTCGCGCAACCGTCGCACGTGCTGCTCGCGATGGGCGCCGACCCCACCAGCGCCCGCGGTTCCCTACGGATGTCCCTGGGGCACACCAGTATTGACGCCGACGTCGACGCCGTGCTGCGGGTGTTACCGGCGGCCGTGGACCGGGCGCGCCGCGCCGCGCTGGCCGCCGCGGGGGCTCCCTAAGTGAAGGTCCTCGCCGCGATGAGCGGTGGCGTCGACTCGTCGGTCGCCGCCGCCCGCATGGTCGACGCCGGGCACGACGTGGTGGGCGTGCACCTGGCGTTGTCGACCACGCCCGGCACCCTACGCACGGGCTCGCGCGGCTGCTGCTCGAAAGAAGACGCCTCGGACGCGAGTCGCGTTGCCGACGTGCTCGGAATCCCGTTCTATGTCTGGGATTTCGCCGAGAGGTTCCAAGCGGACGTGATCGATGACTTCGTGTCGTCGTACGCGCGCGGCGAGACGCCCAACCCCTGCGTGCGATGCAATCAGCGGATCAAGTTCTCGGCGCTGTCCGCGAAAGCCATTGCGCTGGGCTTCGACACGGTGGCCACTGGCCACTACGCCAGGCTGTCCGGCGGGCGGCTGCGCCGCGCGGTCGATCCGGACAAGGACCAGTCCTACGTGCTGGCCGTGCTGACCGCCGAGCAGCTGCGCCACGCCACGTTCCCGATCGGGGACACCCCCAAGGCGCAGATTCGCGCCGAGGCCGCGCGGCGCGGCCTCGCGGTCGCCGAAAAGCCGGACAGCCACGACATCTGCTTCATCCCGTCCGGGAACACCCGGGCCTTCTTGGGCGAGCGCATCGCGGTGCGCCGCGGCACCGTGGTCGGCGACGACGGTGCGGTGCTCGCCGAACACGACGGCGTGCACGGGTTCACCATCGGCCAGCGCAAGGGCCTGGGCATCGGCGGGCCTGGGCCCGACGGGGGCCCGCGCTACGTGACGGCCATCGACGCCGACACCGCGACCGTTCGGGTGGGGCAGGCGGCCGACCTCGACGTGCGCGAATTGCGGGGGCGGGAACCGGTCTTCACGACGGGCCGATCGCCGTCGGGCCCCGTCGAGTGCGCGGTCCAGGTACGCGCGCACGGCGAAACCGCCGATGCGGTGGCGGAGTTAATCGGCGACGAGCTCATCGTGCGGTTGCGCGCGCCGCTGCGCGGCGTCGCGCGCGGCCAGACGCTGGTGCTCTACCGACCCGACCCGGACGGTGACGAGGTGCTCGGCAGCGCCACCATCGCGGCCACCGCGAGCTAGGCCGGCATGTTCGCGACGATATTCGTCATCACGATGTCGGACACCGATTGCGCGAAGCCGCAAAAGGTGACCTCCACAATCGCGACCGACCGCAGCCGATAGTCGCGGCCGCAGCCACCCGGTCGCAGGTGCAGCGACGCGGAGTCGGACTTCCAGTCGCCGACGTATTGCTGGCCGGCCGAGCCGTTCGCGCAATCCCCGACCGTGGTCACCAGCGCGCCGAACGCGCCATGCGCCGTCTCGACATCGCGGTAGGCCGCGGCGCCTTCGGAGATCAGCGCGCCGTCGGGCGGGTCTTGGAAGGTCGTCTTGTGGAACTCTTCGATATCGGGGCCGAACGTCGCCGTCTCGGCGTAGATGAATCGGCATTCGGGCGGCGTGGTGTCCGCGAGCGCTTCGATGTCCACCGGCCTGGTGCCGTCCATCGAGGGAATGATGGTCAGGTGCTCGCCGGCGCCGGTGATCGCGCGCATTCGCGACTGGTCCAGCAGGATTGTGTCGACGTTGACGCCCTGCACCGCCCTGCGGGGAGCGCCGGATTCGGCCACCGCCGCGCCGTCGACCATCCGGGTGCACGCCGCAGCCAGCACCGTGGCCCCGCACAACAGCAGCGGCCGTGCCAATCCCGCCATCCGTGACACGTTTCGCACCCTTCTTGCGTCGAACCTACCCGTGCAACCGCAGGCAGGCACCCCTGGCGACCGGCGGTTGAGGTGACGTCGAATACGGTTGGCCCGGTGAGCGTTTTCGCGAAGGCCAGCGGCATCGGGTCGTGGCCCGGCATCAAGCCTCGCGAGGCCGCCGAGGTCGTCGTCGGGGAGTTGGCCGACGCGCTGGCCCACATCGTCGAGTTGCCCGCCCGGGGGGTCGGCGCCGACCTTCTCGGTCGGGCCGGCGCGCTGCTGATCGATGTGGCCATCGACGTCGTGCCCCGCGGCTATCGCCTTGCCGCTCGGCCCGGCGCGGTCACCCGTCGCGCCGTCAGTCTGCTCGACGAGGACATGGACGCGTTGGAAGAGGCCTGGGAGGTGGCCGGCCTGCGCGGTGGAGATCGCGTGGTCAAGGTGCAGGCCGCCGGGCCGATCACGCTGGCCGCCGAACTCGAGCTGGCCAACGGCCACCGGGCGATCACCGATTCCGGCGCCGTGCGGGATCTGGCGGCGTCGCTGGGCGAAGGCGTCGCCGCCCACCGCGCGGCGCTGGCCCGCCGGCTCGAGACGCCGGTGGTGGTGCAGTTCGACGAGCCGTCGCTGCCGAAGGCGTTGGGCGGACAGCTGACCGGGGTGACGGCCCTGAGCCCGGTGGCGCCGCTGGACGAGGCGGTGGCCGTCGCCCTGCTCGACACCTGCGCCGCCGCGGTGGGCGACGAGGTGCTGCTGCACGGTTGCGCCCCGGGCTTTCCATGGAAGGTGTTGCAGGACAGCGCTTTCAGCGCGGTCTCGGTGGACGCGAGCACGCTGGGCGCCAGCGATCTCGACGGTATCGCCGCGTTCGTCGAATCGGGTCGCGCGGTCATGTTCGGGGTGGTCGCCGCCACCGCCCCGCCGCGGCGGCCGTCGACCGAAGAGGTGGCCGCCGCACTGGTCGCGGTGACCGATCGGCTGGGCTTCGGACGCTCGGCGCTGCGCGATCGGATCGGCGTCACCCCGGCGTGTGGTTTGGCCGGCGCGACCCCCGAGTGGGCGCGCCTGGCGATCGAGCTCGCGCGCGGGGCGGCCGAGGCTTTCGCGGAGGACCCCGACGCCATTTGATAGGCAACCAAAAGGTTGCTCTTTTTCGGTAGGCGTGATTGGCTCATAGGCAACCAGGAGGTTGCGCATGAGCATTGAGAAGCGCGTCTTGTTGCACGCGCCGCTGGAGCGGGTGTGGCGGGCCATCAGCGACGCCGAAGAGTTCGGCCGCTGGTTCGGCGTCCGCTTCGACGGGCCGTTCGTCCCCGGGGCTTCGGTCGCCGCGGTGATCAGTCCGACCACGGTCGACGACGAGGTCGCCAAGCGCCAGGAGCCGCACGCCGGGGTGACGAGCACCTGGCACATCGTCGCGGTTGAGCCGCCACGGCGGTTCGCCTATCGCTGGCATCCCTTTGCCGTCGACCCGGACGCCGACTACGACCGAGAGCCGACGACCCTGGTCGAGTTCACCTTGTCGGAGGAGCCGGACGGCGTCCTGCTCACCATCACCGAGTCCGGATTCGAGGACATTCCAGAGGCGCGCCGCCCCTCCTCGTTCGAGGCCAACGCCGAGGGCTGGGCGATCCAGACGGACCTGGTGCGCCGGTATCTGGAAGAAGCGCACGAATGAGCGGGCGCGTCACCGTGGCCGCGCCGCTCTTCGACGCACTCGGTGACCCGAACCGGCTGCGTATCATCGTGCGGCTATGCGATCTGGGCCCGAGCTCGACATCGCAGCTCACCTCCGTGATTCCGGTGACCCGGCAGGCCGCCAGCAAGCACCTGCAGCTGCTCGAGTCGGCGGGACTCGTGACCAGCAGCAGGCGGGGTCGTGAGCGAGTCTGGACGGTGCGGACAGCCCCCTTGGCCGAGGCCAGTGATTACCTCACCGCCTTGTCGCGCCGGTGGGATGCGGCGGTGGACCGGCTGCGGGCATACGTGGAGGACTGAGTCGTGGTGTCGGCGTCCTCCGATAGCCTGCGAGGGTGAGCTCAGCAGACGCTGATCCGGTGCCGCCCGAGGTCCGGCGGCAGTGGCAGGAACTGGCCGACGAAGTCCGCCAACACCAGTTCCGCTACTACATCAAGGACGCCCCGATCGTCTCCGACGCCGAGTTCGACAAGATGTTCAACGACCTTGTCGCGCTTGAGGACCGACACCCGGAGCTGCGGGTCCCGGATTCCCCGACGCAGCTGGTCGGCGGGGCCGGGTTCGCCACCGATTTCACCGAGGCCGAACATCTCGAGCGGATGCTGAGCCTCGATGACGTGTTCGACCGCGACGAGCTGGTCGCCTGGAGCAATCGCGTCGAGAACGAGATCGGCCGCGAGCCCTATTACCTGTGTGAACTCAAGATCGACGGGGTGGCGTTGTCGCTGGTGTACCGCGACGGCCGGCTGGAACGGGCTGCCACCCGCGGTGACGGCCGGGTGGGCGAGGACGTGACGCTCAACGCCCGCACCATCGACGACGTTCCCGAGCGGCTCACCGCCAATGCCGATGTGCCGATTCCGGCCGTGCTCGAGGTGCGCGGCGAGGTCTTCTTCATGCTCGCCGATTTCGAGGCGCTCAACGCCAGCCTGGTCGAGGACGGCAAGGCGCCGTTCGCCAATCCGCGAAACAGCGCGGCCGGTTCGCTGCGCCAGAAGAACCCCGCAGTCACTGCCCGGCGCAAGCTGCGAATGATCTGCCACGGCATCGGCCGCACCGACGGGTTCGCACCCAAGACCCTGCACGAGGCCTACACGGTGCTGAAAGCCTGGGGACTGCCGGTGGCCGAAGAAACCGCACGCGTTCGCGGCCTGGCCGCCGTGGAGGACCGGATCGGGTATTGGGGTGAGCACCGCTACGACATCGACCACGAAATCGACGGCGTGGTAGTCAAAGTCGACGACTTCGCGTTGCAACGCCGGCTGGGGACGACGTCGAGGGCGCCGCGGTGGGCGGTCGCCTACAAGTACCCACCCCAGGAAGCGCAGACCAAGCTGCTCGACATCCGCGTGAACGTCGGGCGCACCGGCCGGGTCACGCCGTTCGCCTTCATGACGCCGGTGAAGGTCGCCGGGTCGACCGTCGGCTTGGCCACGTTGCACAACGCCGCAGAGGTCAAGCGCAAGGGGGTGCTGATCGGGGACACGGTGATGATCCGCAAGGCCGGCGACGTCATCCCGGAGGTGCTCGGTCCCGTCGTGGACCTCCGGGACGGCTCCGAACGCGAATTCGTCATGCCGACAACATGTCCCGAATGCGGCACCACGCTGGCCCCCGCCAAGGAAGGCGATGCCGACATCCGGTGCCCCAACGCGCGGTCCTGCCCCGCGCAGCTGCGTGAGCGCGTCTTCCACGTCGCCGGTCGGGGAGCGCTCGACATCGAGGGGCTGGGCTACGAGGCGGCCATCGCGCTGCTCAAGGCCGGGGTGATCGCCGATGAGGGCGACCTGTTCACCCTCACCGAGGACGACCTGTTGCACACCGAGCTCTTTCGCACCAAGGCCGGGACGTTGTCCGCCAACGGCAGGCGCCTGCTCGACAACCTGGACAGGGCCAAGACGGTGGCGCTGTGGCGGGTATTGGTGGCGCTGTCGATCCGGCACGTCGGCCCGACGGCGGCGCGCGCACTGGCCACCGAGTTCGGCAGCCTGGACGCGATCATGTCGGCGTCGACCGAGCAGTTGGCCGCGGTCGAGGGGGTCGGGCCGACGATCGCCGCCGCGCTCACCGAATGGTTCGCCGTCGACTGGCATCGCGCGATCGTCGACAAGTGGCGGGCCGCGGGGGTGCGGATGGCCGACGAGCGCGACGAGAGCGTGGCCCGCACGCTGGACGGGCTCACGATCGTCGTCACCGGTTCGCTGACCGGTTTTTCGCGCGACGACGCCAAGGAGGCGATCATCGCCCGCGGCGGAAAGGCCGCGGGTTCGGTGTCGAAGAAGACCGACTACGTCGTCGCCGGCGACGCGCCGGGTTCCAAGTACGACAAGGCGGTGGAACTCGGCGTGCCGGTGCTCGACGAGGACGGGTTCCGCAAACTGTTGGCCGAGGGTCCGCCGGAAGCTCCGGCGGGCTAGGCCGATGAGCGGTCGCTACGGCGATTCCACCCGCAGCCTCAAAGCCGCGAGCCCGGCTGCGATTTCGGGTCAGCCGGTGGCGCCGCAGGCGGTGCTCGCCGCCGCCTACCACCTGTCCAGCGACGAGACCGGTGCGGCGGACACCTATGGCCGCAGCTCCAATCCCACGTGGCGGCAACTGGAATCGGCGCTCGCCGAGCTGGAGGGCGCGACCGGTGCGCTGGTGTTCGGATCGGGCATGGCCGCCATCGGCGCCGTGCTCCGGGCGCTCGCCACGCCGGGATCGGTCGTGGTGGTGCCCGCCGACGGCTACTACCAAGTCCGTCGCTGGGCCCGGGAAGACCTGACGCCCGCTGGGGTCACCGTCATCGAGGCGTCAAGCTCGCGGATCTACGACGCCGCCGCGGGCGCCGACGTGGTGCTGACCGAAACGCCCACGAACCCGGCGCTGGATGTCGTCGATCTGCACCGGTTGGCCACCATCTGCCGCGGCCGCGGCGCGCGGTTGATCGTGGACAACACCGCCGCCACGCCCCTGGGCCAGCAGCCGCTGTCACTGGGCGCCGACGCGGTGGTGGCCAGTGCCACCAAGGCCCTGTCCGGTCACAGTGACCTGCTGGCCGGTTACGTCGCCACCGACGACCCCGAGTTGCTCGCCGCCGTGGAGCGCCGGCGACTGATCGCCGGCGCGATCCTGGGCGGGTTCGAGGCATGGCTGCTGATGCGCAGCCTGGCCAGCGCCGGATTGCGTTTCGAGCGGCAATGCCAGAACGCCCGGGCCGTGGCGACGATGTTGGCCCGCCACCCGGCGGCCCGGGCCGTGCGTTACCCGGGGTTGGCGCAGGACCCGTCCCATCGCGTGGCCATGGCGCAGATGCGCCGGTTCGGTTCTTTGGTCTCGGTCGAATTGGCCGACGCCGCCGCGGTGCACGCCCTCGTCGAGCGCAGCGAGTTGCTCGTCGCGGCCACCAGTTTCGGCGGCCTGCACACGTCGGTGGATCGCCGGGCCCGCTGGGGTGATGCGGTCGGTGACGGGTTCGCGCGCATCTCGTTGGGCATCGAAGACACCGACGATCTGGTCGCCGACATCGAACGCGCGCTGGCCACGCCGAGATAACGGCCTCGCCCGAAATTGGTACGCGCGGCGCAAGCGGCTCTATCGTGGGCGCTATGACCCAGACGGCGGACCAGTTCACGCAGGAATCACCATGGTCGCCCCGGGAGGGCGAGATATTGGCGGTCACGCTGCGGCTGCTGCAGGAGCACGGCTACGACCAGCTGACGGTCGACGCGGTCGCCGCCGCCGCCCACGCGAGCAAGGCCACGGTGTATCGGCGCTGGCCTTCCAAGGCCGAATTGGTGTTGGCCGCCTTCACCGAGGGCGTCCGCGAGGTCGCCGTCGCGCCCAACACCGGTACCCTGCGTGGCGACCTCCTGAGCCTGGGGGAGACGTGTGGGCAGCACGGCATCGAACACGCGAGCACCATCCGCGCGGTGATGGTCGAGGTCTCGCGGCACCCGGCGCTCAACGACGCACTCCAGGAGCAATTCCTCAAGCAGCGCAAGGCGTTAATCCAGCATGTGCTGCACCAGGCCGTCGACCGCGGTGAGATCAGCGAGGACGTCATCACCGACGAGCTCTGGGATCTATTGCCCGGATATCTCATCTTCCGGTCCATCATTCCTGGCCGACCGCCCACCCGTCGCACCGTCCAAGCCCTCGTGGACGGGTTTCTCATCCCCGGCTTGACCAGAACCACCAGGTAACGCAACTTCACCCGCCGAGACGGAATGTGTACGCGCGCGTCTCTTGTACAGTACGGTCCAGTACCGTACTGTCATACCTGTCGATCACGCCCGACGCCGACAGCCGCACTCGCTCTCGAGGGCGGTCGTGTCGCCTGACGATCGAAAGGTGAAGGGGTGAAAGGGATTTCGTTGATATCCCTCGTCAGACGGGGGTGGATGGTGCTGGTCGCGGTGCTGGTGGTCGCGCTTGCGGGATTCGCCATCTACCGCCTGCACGGAATCTTCGGTTCGGAAAGCGGCGCCTCGGCCAACAGCGGCCTGGCCAACGAAATCGTCCCGTTCAACCCCAAACGGGTGGTGCTCGAGGTCTTCGGCACACCGGGCGCAACCGCGACCATCAACTACCTTGATGTCAACGCCCAACCGCAGCAAGTGAAGGACGCCCCGCTGCCGTGGTCGTTCACGATCACCACGACCGAGCCCGCGGTCCTGGGCAATGTGGTCGCGCAGGGCAACGGCGACAGCCTCGGCTGTCGCATCACCGTCAACGGGGAAGTGAAAGACCAACGCACCGTTGACAAAGTCGACGCCTACACCTTCTGCCTGGACAAATCCGGATGAGCGGCCACGAGCAGCCGCAGGCGCGCGTCCCGCGCACCATCCGCCGACTCGCGTTGCCCATCCTGTTGTTCTGGGTGGCGCTGGCCGCGATCACCAACATCGCGGTGCCGCAGCTGGAAGAGGTTGGCAAGACCCACAATGTGGCACTGAATTCGCCCGACGCCCCTTCGCTCAAGGCCATCAAGCGTATCGGTGAGAAGTTCGGCGAGTTCGACACCGACAGCTCGGCCATGATCGTGCTGGAGGGTGACAAGCCGCTCGGCGCGGACGCGCACCGTTTCTACGACGAGATGATCCACAGGCTCGAGCAGGACAAGAAGCACGTCGAGCACGTCCAGGACTACTGGGGCGACACCCTGACCGCGGCGGGATCGCAAAGCAGCGACGGCAAAGCCGCGTACGTTCAGGTGAACCTCGCCGGTAATCAGGGTTCGGCGCTGGCCAACGAGGGCGTCGGGGCGCTGCGCGACATCGTCGATCGCGTCAAGCCGCCGCCCGGCGTCAAGGTCTATGTGACCGGCGCGGCGCCACTGATCTCCGACCAGTTCGACGTCGGCAGCAAGGGAACCGCGAAGGTCACCACGATCACGATCGGCGTGATCGCCCTGATGCTGTTCTTCGTGTACCGCTCGGTGCTCACCACACTGCTGGTACTCGTCACGGTTCTGATCGAAATGTCGGCCGCCCGGGGCCTTGTCGCGTTCCTCGGCAACGCCGGGGTCATCGGCTTGTCGACGTACGCGACGAATCTGTTGACACTTCTGGTGATCGCGGCGGGGACCGACTACGCGATATTTTTCGTGGGCCGCTATCAGGAAGCGCGCGGTACCGGGGAAGACCGCGAAAAGGCTTTCTACACCATGTATCACGGCACGACGCATATCGTGCTGGGTTCGGGGCTGACGGTGGCGGGCGCGGTGGCCTGTCTGAGCTTCACCCGGCTGCCCTACTTCCAGAGTCTTGGCATTCCGGCCGCGCTGGGCATCCTCGTCGCGCTGTTCGCGGCCCTCACCTTGGGGCCTGCGATCCTCACCCTGGGCGCCAGGGTGGGCATCTTCGAGCCCAAGCGGGCGGTCAGAACCCGCGGCTGGCGGCGCATCGGAACCGCCATCGTCCGCTGGCCCGGAGCCGTTCTCGCCGCGGCCTGCGCGCTGGCCCTGGTGGGCCTGATCGCGTTGCCTGGCTACAAGACCAGTTACGACACCCGCCCCTACATGCCGGCCAGTGCACCGGCCAATGTCGGCTACACCGCCGCCGAGAAGCATTTCTCGCGGGCCCGGCTCGAGCCCGAATTGCTCATGGTCGAAACCGATCACGACATGCGCAACCCGGAAAGCATGCTCATCCTGGACAAGGTGGCCAAGGCGGTATTTCACGTTCCCGGCGTCGCGCAGGTGCAGACCATCACCCGGCCCCTGGGCACCCCACTGGTCCACAGCTCGCTGGCGTTCGTGGTCAGCAATTCCAGTGCGGCGCAGCAGGAAAACCTGACCTACCAACAGGATCGGGCCAACGATGCGCTCAAACAGGCCAACGAGCTGGACAAGACCATCAACATCCTCAAGCAGCAATACGTATTGCAGCAGCAGCTCGCCGGCACCACCCACGACGAAACCCAGAGTTTCCACGACACGCTCGGCACGATCCAGGACCTGCGCGACAAGATCGCGTATTTCGACGATTTCTTCCGCCCGGTTCGCAGCTACTTCTACTGGGAGAGGCACTGCTACGACATTCCGATCTGCTTCGCGTTCAGATCGCTCTTCGACGCGCTCGACGGAATCGATCAGCTCACCGAGAAGTTCGAGACCCTGACGGCATCACTCGATAAGCTCGACGCGCTGCAGCCGAAACTGGTGGCGCTGATACCGCCGCAGATCCAGAGTCAACAGACCAATCGCGATCTGACTTTGGCCAATTACGCCACCTTGTCCGGCATCTACGCGCAGACCGCGGCCGCGATCGACAACGCGACGGCGCTGGGGCGCGCCTTCGACGCGGCCAAGAACGACGACACCTTTTACCTGCCGCCAGAGGTGTTCAACAACCCCGATTTCAAGCGCGGGCTCAAACTGTTCCTCTCGCCCGACGGCAAGGCCGCCCGGATGATCGTCACGCACGAGGGCGATCCCGCGACCCCCCAAGGCATTTCGCACATCGACCCGATGGCCAAAGCTGCCCACGAGGCCCTGAAGGGCACGCCGATGGCGGACGCGGGAATCTATCTCGGTGGGACCGCCGCGACCTACAAGGACATCCAGGACGGCGCCAAGTACGACCTGATGATCGTCGCGTTCGCCGCGCTGAGCCTGATCCTGCTGATCATGATGATCATCACGCGCAGCCTGATCGCCGCGCTGGTCATCGTGGGCACCGTCGCCCTGTCGCTGGGCGCCTCGTTCGGGCTCTCGGTCCTGGTCTGGCAGTACATCCTGGGCATTCAGCTGTACTGGGTGGTGCTCGCGCTGGCCGTGATCCTGCTTCTCGCAGTGGGATCCGACTACAACCTGCTGTTGATCTCCCGGTTCAAGGAAGAGATTCATGCCGGCTTGAACACCGGCATCATTCGCGCGATGGCGGGTTCCGGATCGGTGGTCACCTCGGCCGGCATCGTCTTCGCCGTGACCATGTGCGCGTTCGTCTTCAGCGGTTTCCAGGTTCTCGGTCAGATCGGGACGACGATCGGGCTCGGTTTGCTGTTCGACACGTTGATCGTGCGGTCGTTCATGACGCCTTCTGTCGCAAGGATTCTGGGCCGCTGGTTCTGGTGGCCGCAGCGGGTGCGCCCGCGTCCGGCCAGCACCATGCTGCGGCCCTACGGTCCGCGGCCGGCGGTTCGGCAGCTGTTGCTGTGGGAAGACGACGACCATGCGGTGCTGTCGGGATCGAACTCGCAGGCGGTGTCGTCCGGCCCGGCGCCGGCGAGGCGCTAGCGCAGCATGGTGGCCACGATCCCGGCCAGGTAGCCCAGGCGAGCCACCTCCGACGGCCGGAATTCCGGGCCCGGGCGGCCCAGCACCACCGCGGTGTGCGGATCGCCCAGCGGGGCTGCGACCATCGTGGTGTCCATGTCGCGCCAGGCCTGCGGGACCCAGTCGCCCGCGCTGTCCAGCGTCACGGCCCGGTCGATGGGCAGCCACGGGGCCGAATCGGCCCGCGTCTCCGGCGCACCCGGGCTGGACGCCAGCCGCTCCAGCTCGTCGCCCGGACTGCGCAGCACGGTGCACCAGCTGACCCGCAGCACCCGGGGCGCCTCGTTGGCCAGGACCTGCAGCCGGGACGCGTTGTCGCCGGCCGCGGCGACGTGGTCGAGCAGCTCCAGCTCGCGATGGGCTTCCAGCAGCCCGGTGTGCGGGCGCACGCTGTCCACCCGGACACCGTGGAGTGATTCCGCCGCGGTGATCAGCGTGTCCGGCATCGCCCCGGGCGGCAGTTCGATCACCAGATCGTCGATCGCATAGCCCGAGCTGCGCTCGACCACGTCGAGCGACAAGATGTCGGCGCCCACCGAACCGAGCGCGACCGCCAACGAGCCCAGACTGCCCGGGCGGTCCAGCAGCTCGATGCGCAACAGATACGACGGCACGGCCAACACTGTTACACAGCGATGCGTGCACTGCATTTCTGCGGATAACCGGCGGCCCTCAACCCGGCCCCGGGGGCGCGACTAGGCTTTCCTGTCGTGTCTCAGATCTCCCGCGACGAGGTGGCGCACCTGGCCCGGCTGTCCCGGCTGGCGCTGACCGATAGCGAACTCGACAGCTTCGCCGGCCAGCTCGACGCCATCCTGACCCACGTCAGCCAGGTGCAGGCGGTCGACGTCACCGGCGTCGAAGCGACCGACAACCCGCTCAAGGACGTGAACGTCACCCGCCCGGACGAGCCGACCCCCTGCCTGACCCAGTCCGAGGCGCTGGCCCAGGCGCCCGAGGTCGCCGATGGCCGCTTCGCGGTGCCGCAGATCCTGGGGGACAGCGAGTGAACGAGATCATCCGGTCCGACGCCGCGACCCTGGCGGCCCGGATCGCCGCCAAAGAGCTGTCGTCGGTCGAGATCACCCGGGCTTGCCTGGACCAGATCGCGGCGACCGACGACCGTTATCACGCCTTCCTGCACGTGGCCGCCGACGAGGCGCTCGCCGCGGCGGCCGTCATCGACCAGGCGGTGGCCGCGGGGGAGCGGCTGCCCTCACCGCTGGCCGGGGTGCCGCTGGCGCTCAAGGATGTCTTCACCACCGTCGACATGCCCACCACCTGCGGCTCCAAGATCCTCGAGGGCTGGCGTTCCCCCTACGACGCCACGGTCACGACGCGACTGCGGGCCGCGGGCATTCCGATCCTGGGCAAGACCAACATGGACGAGTTCGCGATGGGCAGCTCGACGGAGAACTCCGCCTACGGCCCCACCCGTAACCCGTGGGACCTCGACCGGGTGCCCGGTGGCTCCGGGGGAGGCAGCGCGGCGGCGCTGGCCGCGTTCCAGGCGCCGCTGGCCATCGGGTCCGACACCGGCGGCTCGATCCGGCAGCCGGCGGCGCTGACCGCGACGGTCGGCGTCAAGCCCACCTACGGCACGGTGTCGCGCTACGGGCTGGTGGCGTGCGCGTCGTCGCTGGATCAGGGCGGCCCGTGCGCGCGCACGGTGCTGGACACCGCGCTGCTGCACCACGTGATCGCCGGGCACGACACCCGCGACTCCACGTCCGTCGATGCGGCGATACCCGACGTCGTCGGGGCCGCCAAAGCCGGTGCGGCCGGTGACCTCAAGGGCGTGCGCGTCGGCGTCGTGAAGCAGCTGCGCGGTGAGGGCTATCAGCCGGGGGTGCTGACCTCGTTCGAGGCCGCCGTCGCGCGGCTGACCGAGTTGGGCGCCGAGGTGACCGAAGTCGACTGCCCGCACTTCGAATACGCGCTGGCCGCCTACTACCTGATCTTGCCGTCGGAGGTGTCGAGCAACCTGGCCCGCTTCGACGCGATGCGCTACGGGCTGCGCGTCGGCGACGACGGGACCCACAGCGCCGAGGAGGTGATGGCACTGACCCGGGCCGCCGGATTCGGGCCGGAAGTCAAGCGGCGCATCATGATCGGCACCTACGCGCTCTCGGCAGGTTACTACGACGCCTATTACAACCAGGCGCAGAAGGTGCGCACGCTGATCGCTCGTGACCTGGACCGGGCGTACGAGTCGGTCGACGTGGTGGTGTCACCGGCGACCCCGACAACCGCCTTCCCGCTGGGGGAGAAGGTGGACGATCCCCTGGCGATGTACCTGTTCGACCTGTGCACGCTGCCGCTGAACCTGGCCGGCCACTGCGGCATGTCTGTGCCGGCGGGGTTGTCACCCGATGACGGCCTGCCGGTCGGGCTGCAGATCATGGCGCCGGCGCTGGCCGACGATCGCCTCTACCGGGTGGGCGCCGCCTACGAGGCCGCGCGCGGCCCGCTCCCGAGCGCGATCTAGCGCCGAGCAGACGCGAAATCGCATCATTTTCGGCACTTCGGTGCGATTCTGCGTCTGCTCGCGCCATCTAGCTGGGCCGCAGGGCAAGATGAAGGCATGCGGATCGGAGTTCTCACTGGAGGTGGTGACTGCCCGGGGCTGAACGCCGTCATCCGGGCGGTGGTGCGCACCTGCGACGCCCGGTACGGCTCGTCGGTGGTCGGTTTCCAGGACGGGTGGCGCGGGTTGCTGGAGAATCGGCGCATACAGCTGCAGAACGACGACCGCAATGACCGGCTGCTGGCCAAGGGCGGCACGATGCTGGGCACCGCCCGCGTGCATCCGGACAAACTGCGGGCCGGGCTGGACCAGATCAAGCAGACCCTGGACGACAACGGCATCGACGTGCTGATCCCGATCGGCGGGGAGGGCACCCTGACCGCCGCGCACTGGCTCTCGGATGAGAACGTCCCCGTCGTCGGCGTGCCCAAGACCATCGACAACGACATCGACTGCACCGACGTCACTTTCGGCCACGACACGGCGCTCACCGTCGCCACCGAGGCCATCGACCGGCTGCACAGCACCGCGGAATCCCATCAGCGGGTGATGCTGGTGGAGGTGATGGGCCGGCACGCCGGCTGGATCGCGCTGAACGCCGGCCTGGCCTCGGGCGCGCACATGACACTGATTCCCGAGCAACCCTTCGACGTCGAGGAGGTGTGCCGGCTGGTCAAACGCCGCTTCCAGCGCGGAGATTCGCACTTCATCTGCGTGGTCGCCGAGGGCGCCAAACCCATCCCGGGTTCAATCGCGTTGCGCGAGGGCGGGCTTGACGAGTTCGGCCACGAAAAGTTCACCGGCGTCGCGGCCCAGCTGGGCGCCGAGGTGGAGAAGCGGATCAACAAGGACGTCCGGGTGACCGTGCTCGGTCACGTCCAGCGCGGCGGTACCCCGACGGCCTACGACCGGGTGCTGGCGACGCGGTTCGGGGTCAACGCCGCCGACGCCGCCCACGCCGGTGAGTACGGCCAGATGGTGTCGCTGCGTGGGCAGGACATCGGCCGGGTCTCGCTGGCCGACGCCGTGCGTCAGCTCAAGCTGGTGCCCGAAAGTCGCTACGACGACGCCGCCGCATTCTTCGGCTGATCCGCGCGGGCTCGGCAAACGGCGAATGGCCGTGACGTGACTCCGACCTGACCAAGGCCCGAATTTGCTCGGCGGCTGACCGGCTCCGGGCGCGTCCGCGCAAAATTGGTGGTTTCCGGACCGGTTCCCAGCGGTTATACCCCGGGAGTGAGCAACCGCGGTTCGATTCGCGGAGTCGTTCAGCACCCCGCGGCGGCGGCGGGGCCTGTGGGCCCGCCGATCCCTCCGCCGCGTCCCTCCAGGCGGCCCGTCGCAGCCGACCCCGCGGCCGCCACGGTGCCCCAGCCCCAGCCTTCGGACCCGGCCATCCGGCGGCCGCCGCCCAGGCCGTCACCGCCCGCTCCCGGCCCGGCAGCACGGGTCCCCTCGGCGCGACGCCCGGCGCGACTGCCGGGCGGGACCGCGCTGGACGGGCTAGACCAGCAGGAGCGCGACGGCCCCTCCCCGTTTAGCTGGCGCGAAGTGATCCATCGCCTGACGGGCGTCGACCTGGGTCCCGGCAAAGACGCGCGGTACCAAGAGGACCTGCGCAACCGCATTCGCGCGGAGGTGGGCGCAGCGTTTCCCATCGCCGTTCTCAACCTCAAGGGCGGCGTCGGTAAGACCGCGGTCGTGGAGGCGCTGGGGTCGACGTTCGCCGACGTGCGCCACGACCGGATCGTCGCCGTCGACATGGACGCCGGCGACCTGGCCGAGCGTCACGGCAAGCCCAACGCACTGGGGATGGCCGAGCTGCTCGCCGACGACGCGATCACGAGTTACGCAGACGTCCGCGCGCACACCTACATGAACAACTTCGGCCTGGAAGTGCTCGGATTGCCCGATTATGCGCACACCGACTGGCGGCTCGAGCGCCACGACGCCGTCAAGGCGTTTTCGATCCTGCGCAACCACTATTCGGTGGTGCTGGTGGACTGTGCGAAGGCGCTCAATTCGGGTGTGATGGACGCCGTCCTGCGCGAGGCGCTGGCGCTGGTCGTGGTGACCAGCACGTCCATAGACGCGATCCGCAAGACCGCCACCACTCTGGATTGGTTGGCCAACAACGCATATCAATGGCTGGTGCAGTCGACGATATTGGCGATCAACCACGTCGAGCCGGCCAAGGTGGAACTGCTGGCCGCCAGGGAGCTCGAGCGATTGTCCGCGCGCGTCGGCGCGACGGTGGTGCTGCCGTTCGATCGGCACACACATCGCGGGAATCAGATCGAGCTGGATCGACTGAGCAAGGAAAGCCGGCGGAGTTACCTCGAGATGGCGGCCGTGCTGGCCGACATGTTCCCCGGAAGGGGCGGGGAGCCCAACCGTTCCCCGGTGCCGCGCTCGCCGCACTGGCCCTGATCGCCCGGCGCCGCCGCGCTCGCGGTCACCACGTGCCTGATGGTGGTGACCCGCTTCGCCCGGCGCCGCCGCGCTCGCGGTCACCACGTGCCTGATGGTGGTGACCCGCTTCGCCCGGCGCCGCCGCGCTCGCGGTCACCACTACGATCGACGGCATGAGTGTTGCTGCCAGCGCGGATCTCATGGACTACGACGAGGTCATCGCGCGCTTCGACCCGGTGCTCGGCCTCGAGGTGCACGTCGAGCTGTCGACGGTCACCAAGATGTTCTGCGGCTGCTCCACCGCGTTCGGCGCCGAACCCAACACCCAGGTGTGCCCCGTATGCCTCGGTCTGCCCGGCTCGCTGCCGGTGCTCAACCGCACGGCGGTGGAATCGGCCATCCGGATCGGGCTGGCGCTCAATTGCGAGATCGTGCCCTGGTGCCGCTTCGCGCGGAAGAACTACTTCTACCCGGACATGCCCAAGAACTACCAGATCTCCCAGTACGACGAGCCGATCGCCATCAACGGCTACCTGGAAGCGCCGCTTGACGACGGCACCACCTGGCGGGTCGAGATCGAGCGCGCGCACATGGAGGAGGACACCGGCAAACTGACCCACCTGGGCAGCGAGACGGGCCGCATCCACGGCGCGACGACCTCGCTGCTCGACTACAACCGGGCCGGTGTGCCGCTCATCGAGATCGTCACCAAGCCCATCGTGGGAGCCGGTGACCGGGCCCCCCAAATCGCCCGGGCCTACGTCACGGCGTTGCGAGACCTGTTGCGCGCCTTGGGCGTATCCGATGTCAGGATGGACCAGGGCTCGATGCGTTGCGATTCCAACGTCTCGCTGATGCCGAAGGGCGCCGCCGAGTTCGGCACCCGCACCGAGACCAAGAACGTCAACTCGCTGAAAAGCGTTGAGGTTGCGGTGCGCTACGAAATGCAGCGGCAGGCCGCCGTCCTCGCATCCGGTGGTCAGATCATCCAGGAAACCAGGCACTTTCACGAGGCCGGGTACACCAGCCCGGGCCGCGCCAAGGAGACGGCCCAGGACTACCGGTATTTTCCCGAGCCCGACCTGGAACCCGTCGCGCCCAGCCGCGAGTGGGTCGAGCAGTTGCGCGAAACGATCCCCGAACTACCGTGGTTGAGCCGCAAGAGGATTCAACAGGAATGGGGTGTTTCCGACGAGGTGATGCGCGACCTGGTCAACGCCGGCGCCGTCGACTTGGTCATCGAGACCGTCAAGCACGGCGCCACCAGCGAGCAGGCGCGCGCCTGGTGGGGCAACTTCCTGGTGCAGAAGGCCAACGAGGCGAACATCGGCCTGGACGAGCTGGCCATCACCCCGGCCCAGGTCGCCGCGGTGATCGCGCTCGTGGGCGAGGGCAAGCTGTCCAACAAGCTGGCCCGCCAGGTCGTCGAGGGTGTGCTGGCCGGCGAGGGCGACCCCGGGCAGGTGATGACGGCCCGCGGCCTCGAGCTGGTGCGGGACGACTCGGTGACCCAGGCCGCGGTCGACGAGGCGCTGGCCGCCAATCCCGATGTCGCGGAGAAGATCCGGGGTGGCAAGGTGGCCGCGGCGGGCGCGATCGTCGGCGCGGTGATGAAGGCCACCCGCGGGCAGGCCGATGCGGCTCGCGTTCGCGAACTGGTGCTGGCCGCCTGCGGACAGGGCTAGCGCCAACCGAATCGACCGTGAATTAGGCGACGCGACACGCCGATTCAGCGTCGCAGTATGCGCACTCGACGAGCGCGGTGAGACCCAGGTGAGACCTAGGTCTTGTCGTCGTTGTTGCGCGGGAACCCGCCGCCCTGCGGGAACAGCGGGAACACCACGTCGTCGAGCTTCTCGGCGTCCCCGGCGGTCTTGTTGACCGTTGCGCCCCAAACGTTTCCGTCCGGCGACATCCGCAACGCCCACGCGTGGGCATGGGTGTCCTTGCGGACCACGTCGGGTTCGCCGGTGACCGCGCCCGTCGCCGGGGCCAGCCGCACGGCGACCGTCAGTTTGGTGTTGATCAGGTTGACCAGCACGGTCCCGTCCATCGCCGCGCAGCCGGCCACGCCGGGCTTGTCCGGCCAGGTCCACACCGTGGAGACCTCGGAGGTCTTGGTGATGCGCTGCAACCGATCCGCCGTCGGCGTGCGGTCAGCGACGTAGAGCGAGCCGTCCACGGGGTCGATGCACAGGCCGCCGCCCGCGCCGACGCCCGACAGCGCCGTGGTCGGTGGGGCCTGCCC
The DNA here is from genome assembly GCF_001907675.1 of Mycobacterium paraffinicum. Lineage (GTDB taxonomy): Bacteria > Actinomycetota > Actinomycetes > Mycobacteriales > Mycobacteriaceae > Mycobacterium > Mycobacterium paraffinicum_A. The sequence goes on along the minus strand of NZ_MPNT01000003.1, from coordinate 27,961 downwards.
GATGGTGGTCGGCTGCTCGATGCGAAGCACCTTGCCGGCCAGCGATTTGGGATCCGCCGCCGCCGCGGGGTTACCCGCATCGCCGGTCATCACGACCAACGTGGTGGGGCTGGTGAAGATCAGTGCGCCGGTGTTCCCCGTGGTGCCCTTGGGGATCCCGGTCAGGATGTCCTTAGGGATGTCGCCGTCGGCCACCCGGATCACCCGATTGTCGGTCGGCGTGCTGATGTAGGCGTACATCAGCCGGTCTTGGGTGTAGGTCGGCGACAGCACGATGTCCATCAGCCCGCCATCCCCGGACGGGTCGACGGGGATGACCATCTTCACCTTCGGCTCGGCGCTCACCGAGATCTCCTTGACCGCGCCGGTGGTGCGCTCGGCGACCAGCGCGGTTTTGCTGTCGGGCCCCATGATCAGCCCGCTGGTGCTCTCCAGGCAGCCCTGCATCACGCCCGGAGCCGGGCACGCCTTGGGGAACGGCGTGGGCGGCAGCGGCGGCGGTGGGGGAGGCGTCGAACTGGGTTGGGGCTTGAGTTCGGGGTTGGTGGTGAACGGCTGCGACTGGGCGTCGTTGAACCGCGCGCACCCGCTCGCGACCAGCACCACCGCGCACAGCGCGGCGAACCCGCACCGAACCGAGCGCCCTAATCGCATGACCGACAGGCTACGGATAGTGCGGCCGCCGCCGCCACACGCATGCGCCTGCGCGCCCGGCGCGGCCCGATCCGACCGCTGCTAAGCGAACGCCGAACGGCCCGGGTCCCACCCCCGATTCGCGCCCGTATCAGACCCTCCGGCGGCCCCCGAAAGGCATTTTCGGGCCGATCTGGGCGTGTTCGGCGGGCAAACCGCCGATTGCCTGGCGAAAGCGCCGCTCAAATCCCCAATTCGGCGGCAAATGCCCTTACCCTGACACGCGTGACCAGTCAACCGAATGACGGACATTGGCAGCGGCCCGGCGAATCCCCGGAGCCAACTCCTGGTCGCCCCGCAACGGCGCGTGTGGTTGACCCCGAAGACGATCTGACGCCCGTCGGTTACCCCGGCGACTTCAACCCCTCCACGGGAACCACCACCGTCATCCCCTACATGGGCGACCACGCGGGCGCGGGCGGGTCGAGTGCGGCCGGTTACAACGTGCTCGACCAGCAGGAGCCGTTGCCCTACGTCCAGCCGCAGGCATCCCGGCACGCGGCGGCCGAGCCCGCCGAGATCGACGCGGACGAGCACCACGACCGGCTGCACGAGGTCGGCCGGCGCGGAACCCAGCACCTGGGTTTGCTGATCTTGCGGATCGGCCTCGGGGTGGTGCTGGCCGCCCACGGGATGCAGAAGCTCTTCGGTTGGTGGGGCGGCTCCGGCGTGGGCGGGTTCAAGAACTCACTGTCCGACGTCGGCTACCAGCACGCCGACATCCTCGCCTACGTCAGCGCCGGCGGCGAGCTCGTCGCGGGCATTCTGCTGGTGCTGGGGCTCTTCACCCCGGTGGCCGCGGCCGGCGCGTTGGCTTTCCTGATCAACGGCATGCTGGCCACCATCACCGCGCGGCCGCATCCGCACAGCTTCACGTACTTCCTGCCCGACGGGCACGAATACCAGATCTCCCTGATCGTGATGGCCGTCGCGGTGATCCTGTGCGGGCCGGGCCGCTACGGCCTCGACGCCCGGCGGGGCTGGGCGCATCGGCCCTTTATCGGGTCGTTCGTCGCGCTGCTGGTAGGCATCGCCGCCGGCATCGCGGTGTGGGTGCTGCTCAACGGGGTCAACCCGATCGCCTGACGCTCACTGATACGGGTTGGGCACCCGTCCCGAGCTGGCCTCGGTCAGCTGCGGCAGCGTCGCGAACGTGACGGCGGGAAGGCGCACCTCCGCGCCGCTCTTGAGACGCGCGCGTGCCCAAGATCCCCGGTGGAAGCGCAGCCCGTCGATCTCATCCCAGTTCACCGTCCGGCTGCCCAGCAGCGTTCGGACCGTTACGCCCCGATCGTCGGCGACGGTCCGCAACCGGACGATCAGCGCCGACAGCAGCACGGGGATCACCAGCAGCGGCGCCGAGGGCGGCCACAGCATCACCGGGATCAGCAGCCCCAGGGTGAAGAACCCGACGGCCAGGTGCGCGATCGGGGACACCTTGATCACGACGGGCGTGTGGGAAGACGAACCGGTAGCCACCCGACCATCATTTCACCCGCCGCGGGGCCGGATCCGCGCGCGGGTCAAGGGGAGTGGATTTGACTGCTGAGCTGTGCGAAGGCTACCGTCGGACGTTATGGATACCGCCGGACAGCCCGGGATGCTCGTAGTAATTAGTCGGCGCGTTGGTGCCTGACTAGCCTCTTCGGCATTTGAAGCTATCCAGACCAACGCGCAACCCTCGTGCAGCAGAAGAGCTGTCGGGGGTTTTTTGTTGCCCCATCGAGACTCCCAGAGTGAATAAGGACGAAAGACAGTGAGCGCACCCACCAGGCAGCACGCCACCCAGCCGGAGCGGGCCGCCGACATCGCCACGGACGCGGCGGAAACGCCTGCCGCCGCCCCCGCACGAAAGCCGAAACGTGTTGCGCCCGAGAAACTCACCGGCGCGCAATCGGTGATCCGGTCGCTGGAGGAGCTCGACGTCGAGGTCATCTTCGGGATTCCCGGCGGCGCCGTGCTGCCGGTTTACGACCCGCTGTTCGACTCGAAAAAGCTTCGCCACGTGTTGGTTCGGCACGAGCAGGGCGCCGGTCACGCCGCGAGCGGCTACGCCCACGCCACCGGCAAGGTCGGGGTGTGCATGGCGACGTCGGGCCCCGGCGCCACCAACCTGGTCACGCCGCTGGCCGACGCCCAGATGGACTCGGTGCCCGTCGTCGCGATCACCGGCCAGGTCGGTCGCACGCTGATCGGCACCGACGCCTTTCAGGAAGCCGACATCTCGGGCATCACGATGCCGATCACCAAGCACAACTTCCTGGTCCGCTCGGGCGACGAGATCCCGCAGGTGATCGCCGAGGCCTTCCACATCGCGTCCTCGGGCCGCCCCGGCGCGGTGCTGGTCGACATCCCCAAGGACGTGCTGCAGGGCCAGTGCACGTTCAGCTGGCCGCCGCGCATGGACCTGCCCGGCTACAAGCCCAACACCAAGCCGCACAACCGGCAGATCCGCGAGGCCGCCAAGCTGATCGCCGACGCCCGCAAACCGGTGCTCTACGTCGGGGGTGGCGTCATCCGCGGGGAGGCGAGCGAGCAGCTGCGCGAGCTGGCCGAGCTGACCGGCATCCCGGTGGTCACCACCCTGATGGCGCGCGGGGCGTTCCCCGACAGCCATCGACAGCACATGGGCATGCCCGGCATGCACGGCTCGGTCGCCGCGGTGGCGGCGCTGCAGCGCAGCGACCTGCTGATCGCCCTGGGCACCCGCTTCGACGACCGGGTGACCGGGAAACTCGACACCTTCGCGCCCGAGGCGAAAGTCATTCACGCCGACATCGACCCGGCCGAGATCGGCAAGAACCGCCATGCCGACGTGCCGATCGTCGGCGACGTCAAGGCGGTCATCGCCGACCTGATCGCGATGCTGCGGCACTACGACATCCCCGGCAACATCGACATGACGGACTGGTGGGCCTATCTGGACAGCGTTCAGTCCACCTACCCGCTGAGCTACGACCCGCAGAGCGACGGCAGCCTCGGCCCGGAATACGTCATCGAGAAGCTCGGCCAGATCGCTGGCCCCGACGCGGTGTACGTCGCCGGGGTTGGCCAGCACCAGATGTGGGCGGCGCAGTTCATCTCATACGAGAACCCGCGCACCTGGATCAACTCCGGCGGGCTGGGCACCATGGGGTTCGCCATACCGGCGGCCATGGGGGCCAAGATGGCTCGACCGGACGCGGAGGTGTGGGCCATCGACGGCGACGGCTGCTTCCAGATGACCAACCAGGAGCTGGCCACCTGCGCAATCGAGGGCGTGCCGATCAAGGTGGCCCTGATCAACAACGGCAACCTGGGCATGGTGCGTCAGTGGCAGACGCTGTTCTACGAGGAGCGGTATTCGCAGACGGATCTGGCCACGCACTCGCATCGGATCCCCGACTTCGTGAAGCTGGCGGAGGCGCTGGGTTGTGTCGGAATGCGTTGCGAGCGTGAGGAAGACGTCGAGGACGTGATCAAGGCGGCGCGGGCGATCAACGACCGCCCCGTAGTGATCGACTTCATCGTCGGCGCGGACGCTCAGGTGTGGCCGATGGTCGCCGCGGGCACCAGCAACGACGAGATCCAGGCCGCCCGCGGCATTCGCCCGCTCTTCGACGACGAGAGCGAAGGGCACGCCTGATGCACACGCACACGCTGTCGGTGTTGGTGGAGGACAAACCCGGTGTGCTCGCCCGCGTGGCGGCGCTGTTCTCCCGGCGCGGTTTCAACATCGAGTCGCTGGCCGTCGGCGCCACCGAGCAAAAGGACATGTCCCGCATGACCATTGTGGTCAGCGCGGAGGAGACCCCGCTCGAGCAGATCACCAAGCAGCTCAACAAGCTGATCAACGTCATCAAGATCGTCGAGCTCGACGACGGGGCCGCGGTGTCCCGGGAGCTGGCGCTGATCAAGGTGCGCGCCGACGCGGGCAGCCGCAGTCAGGTGATCGAGGCGGTGAACCTGTTCCGCGCCAAGGTGATCGACGTTTCGCCGGAGGCGCTGACGATCGAAGCGACCGGTGACCGCGGCAAGATCGAGGCGCTGCTGCGGGTGCTGGAACCGTTCGGCATCCGCGAGATAGTCCAATCGGGAGTGGTGTCGTTGTCCCGCGGTCCGCGCGGCATCGCCACGGCCAAGTAACACACAAGGAGATATTCAACAGTGGCACTAGAAATGTTCTACGACGACGACGCAGACCTGACGATCATCCAGGGCCGCAAGGTCGGCGTCATCGGGTACGGCAGCCAGGGGCACGCGCACTCGTTGAGCCTGCGCGATTCCGGTGTGCAGGTGCGTGTCGGGCTCAAGGAGGGTTCGAAGTCGCGGCCGAAGGTCTCCGAGCAGGGCCTGGAGGTCGACACCCCCGCCGAGGTGGCCAAGTGGGCCGACGTCATCATGCTGTTGGCGCCCGACACCGCGCAGGCAGACATCTTCAAAAACGACATCGAGCCCAACCTCAAGCCCGGAGACGCCCTGTTCTTCGGGCACGGCCTCAACATCCACTTCGGCCTGATCAAGCCGCCCGCCGACGTCACCATCGCGATGGTCGCCCCGAAGGGCCCCGGCCACCTGGTGCGCCGCCAGTTCGTCGACGGCAAGGGCGTGCCCTGCCTGATCGCGGTCGACCAGGACCCGACCGGCAACGGCGAGGCGCTGGCGCTGTCCTACGCCAAGGCCATCGGGGGCACCCGCGCCGGCGTAATCAAGACCACGTTCAAGGACGAGACCGAGACCGACCTGTTCGGCGAGCAGGCCGTGTTGTGCGGCGGCACAGAGGAATTGGTGAAGACCGGTTTCGACGTCATGGTGGAGGCGGGCTACCCGCCGGAGATGGCCTACTTCGAGGTGCTGCACGAGCTCAAGCTGATCGTCGACCTGATGTATGAGGGCGGCATCGCCCGGATGAACTACTCGGTGTCCGACACCGCGGAGTTCGGTGGCTACCTGTCGGGCCCGCGGGTCATCGACGCCGGCACCAAGGAGCGGATGCGCGAGATACTGCGCGACATCCAGAACGGCGACTTCGTCAAGAAGCTGGTCGCCAACGTCGAGGGCGGCAATAAGGAACTCGAGCGGCTGCGCAAGGAGAACGCCGAGCACCCCATCGAGGTCACCGGTAAGAAGCTGCGTGACCTGATGAGCTGGGTCGACCGGCCGATCACCGAGACGGCGTAACCTTCCGCGGGCGGTGGCTGTCGGCACTGACGCCGTTAGGGCGCCTCGGTGAACGTTGATGCGGTCGCCTTCACTAAGCAGTGGGTCGAAGCGTGGAACGCTCACGATATAGAGGCACTCCTTGGGCACTTTCACGACGATGTGGTGTTTACGTCGCCGGTAGCCGTCGAGGTTGTACCTGAAACCGACGGTGTGGTGCGCGGGAAGTCCGCACTGCGGCACTACTGGGCGCGCGCGTTGCAGCGCATTCCGCACCTGCGTTTCGTTGTGACGCAGGTGTACCAGGGGATCGACACCATCGTCATTGCCTACCGCAACCAAGACGGGGGCCTCGTGAGTGAAGTCCTCCGGTTCCGGGGAGACCTGGTCGTCGAAGGGCACGGGACCTATCTATGTGACGGGTTGGCGCTCGGCGGGACGCTGCGGGCCGATTGAGCACAGCGAAACTTAAACCACGGCGGCCGTTTACGGCGTGTCGTGTGCGTGGTTTAAGTGTCGCGCAACCGGCCCGCGGTCACGCTGGCGTGACGCTCGGCGGCGAAAGCCGGCCGGCGACCTCGACGACGCGGCGGGCGAGGTGGTCCAGGGCGTTACCCGTCGCCTCGTCGCACTCGTTGATGTTGTCGTGGGTGGAGACCAGGCTCACCCCATACGGATTGCCGTCGACGAACTTCAGGGGATCCGTGTAGCCGGGCGGCACGATGATGCCGCCGAAATGCATCAGGGTGATGTATAGCGAGAGCAGCGTGGTTTCCTGACCGCCGTGCACGGTGTTGGACGACGTGAACGCCGCGTACACCTTGTCCGCGAGCTTGCCCTCGGCCCACAGCCCGCCCAGCGAGTCCAGGAAGTTGCGCAATTGCGCAGCGGGAGAGCCGAACCGGGTCGGCGAACCGAAGATCACCGCGTCGGCCCAGACGATGTCCTCACCGGTCGCCGCCGGAAGGTCTTTGGTCGCTTGGTAATTCGCGGTCCAGGCCGGGTTCTGGGCAAACGATTCCGGGTCGCGGGTCTCGGCGACGTGCCTGAGGCGGACTTCGGCGCCGGCGGACTCGGCCGCGGCCGCCACGCGTTGCGCCATCGCGGTGCCATGCCCGGTGGCCGAATAGTAGATGATCGCGAGTTTGGTCACGAGCGCATCGTAGGACCGCACCGGCCCGCGCCCCAAGCGCGCGTCGGTGCAGGTTACGGCAGTGGTGAGCCCGTCGATGCCCGTCAAACGCAGCCGTTAGGCTGGCCGGGTGAATCTGCCTGTTGTATTGATCGCCGACAAACTCGCCCAATCGACTGTCGCCGCCCTGGGAGACCAGGTCGAGGTGCGCTGGGTAGACGGTCCCGACCGGGAGAAGCTGCTGGCCGCGGTGCCGGAGGCCGACGCGCTGCTGGTGCGTTCGGCCACCACGGTGGACGCCGAGGTGCTGGCGGCGGCCCCCAAGCTGAAGATCGTCGCCCGCGCCGGGGTCGGGCTCGACAACGTGGACGTGGACGCCGCGACCGAGCGCGGCGTGCTGGTGGTCAACGCGCCCACCTCGAACATCCACAGCGCCGCCGAGCACGCGCTGGCGCTGCTCTTGGCCGCCGCCCGGCAGATCCCTGCCGCCGACGCCTCGCTGCGCGAGCACACCTGGAAGCGGTCGTCGTTCAACGGCACCGAAATTTTCGGCAAGACGGTCGGGGTGGTGGGGCTGGGCCGGATCGGCCAGTTGGTCGCCCAGCGGTTGACGGCCTTCGGCACCCACCTTGTCGCCTACGACCCCTACGTCTCGCCGGCCCGGGCCGCGCAGCTGGGCATCGAACTGCTGTCCCTCGACGAGTTGCTGGGCCGCGCAGACTTCATCTCGGTGCACCTGCCGAAGACGCCCGAGACGGCGGGCCTGATCGGCAAGGAAGCGCTGGCCAAGACCAAGCCGGGCGTCATCATCGTCAACGCCGCCCGCGGCGGCCTGGTGGACGAGGCCGCGCTGGCCGAGGCGGTGAGCAGCGGCCACGTCCGGGCGGCCGGCCTCGACGTCTTCGCCAAGGAGCCGTGCACCGACAGCCCGCTGTTCGAGCTGCCGCAGGTGGTGGTCACACCGCATCTGGGCGCATCCACCTCCGAGGCCCAGGACCGCGCCGGCACCGACGTCGCCGAAAGCGTGAAGCTCGCGCTGGCCGGGGAATTCGTGCCCGATGCCGTCAATGTGGGCGGCGGCGTGGTCAACGAAGAGGTGGCGCCCTGGCTGGACCTGGTGCGCAAGCTCGGCGTGCTGGCCGCCTCGCTGTCCGCCGGGCCGCCCGTTTCGGTGTCGGTGCAGGTGCGCGGCGAGCTGGCCTCCGAAGACGTTGAGGTGCTGAAGCTTTCGGCTCTGCGTGGACTGTTCTCGGCGGTGGTCGAGGGTCCCGTCACGTTCGTCAACGCGCCGGCGCTGGCCGAAGAACGCGGCGTCGCCGCGGAGCTGACCACGGCTTCGGAGAGCCCGAACCACCGCAGCGTCGTCGACGTGCGCGCGGTCGCCGCCGACGGCAGCGCCGTCAACGTCGCCGGCACGCTGTCCGGCCCGCAGTTGGTGGAGAAGATCGTCCAGATCAACGGCCGCAACTTCGATTTGCGCGCCCGCGGCACCAACCTGGTGATCAACTACGTCGACCAGCCCGGCGCGCTGGGCAAGATCGGCACCCTGCTGGGCTCGGCGGGCGTGAACATCCAAGCCGCGCAACTGTCCGAGGACGCCGAGGGGCCGGGCGCGACGATCCTGCTGCGGCTGGATCAGGACGTCCCGAGCGAGGTGCGGTCGGCGATCGGCGCGGCGGTGGGCGCCAACAAGCTCGAGGTGGTTGATCTGTCGTGAAGCGCGCCGGCGACGATGCAGAACGTAGTGATGTGGGGGCGGCGCAGTGAAGCTCGCTGTTATCGGCGGCGACGGCATCGGGCCCGAAGTGACGGCCGAGGCCGTCAAAGTGCTCGACGCGGTGCTGCCCGGTGTGGAGAAGACCGACTACGACCTGGGTGCCCGGCGCTTTCACGCCAGCGGTGAGCTCTTGCCGGAATCGGTGCTCGGCGAACTGCGCCAGCACGACGCCATCCTGCTCGGTGCGATCGGCGATCCGTCGGTGCCCAGCGGGGTGCTGGAGCGGGGTCTGTTGCTGCGCCTGCGTTTTGAGCTCGATCATCACGTCAACCTGCGGCCGGGCCGGCTGTATCCCGGTGTGGCAAGCCCGCTCGCCGGAAACCCCGACATCGATTTCGTGGTGGTGCGCGAGGGCACCGAAGGCCCCTACACCGGTACCGGCGGAGCGATCCGCACCGGCACGCCCAACGAGGTTGCCACCGAGGTGAGCCTGAACACCGCCTTCGGCGTGCGCCGCGTGGTGGCCGACGCATTCGAGCGCGCCCAGCGCCGCCGTAAGCACCTGACGCTGGTGCACAAGACGAACGTGCTGACGTTCGCCGGCAAGTTGTGGGCGCGCATCGTCGCCGAGGTCGGGGAGCAGTACCCCGACGTCGAGGTCGCGTACCAACACGTCGACGCGGCCACCATCTTCATGGTCACCGACCCCGGGCGCTTCGACGTGATCGTCACCGACAATCTGTTCGGCGACATCATCACCGACCTGGCGGCGGCGGTGTGCGGCGGAATCGGCTTGGCCGCCAGCGGAAATATCGACGCGACGCGCACGAACCCGTCGATGTTCGAGCCGGTGCACGGCAGCGCTCCCGACATCGCGGGCAAGGGCATCGCTGATCCGACCGCGGCGATCATGTCGGTCGCGTTGCTGCTCGCCCACATCGGCGAGGACGATGCCGCTAGCCGGGTGGATCGGGCCGTCGAGTCGTATTTGGCAACGCGTGGGAACGAACGGCTCGCCACCACCGAAGTCGGCGAACGGATTGCCGCCGGGCTGTAGTTTCCAGACCGGGCGGCAGCAGCCGCGCGGGCACCAACGGCACCGCGACGACCGGGAACAGTCCGCACAATATCCACGCGTTCGGGTATTTCGCGGCGGTGATCAGGGCGCCGAAGAGCGGTGGCGCGGCGGCCGCGACCACCCGCTGGGTGGTGTTCTGGATGCCCAGGGCGCGCCCGCTCCAGAACGGGCCGGCGAATTCGGTGATGGCCGTGGCCTCCAAACCGTTGTCGAGCACGGCGATCACCGAGATGGCGACCATCACGGGCGCCTGAAAGCTCGAATCCAGGAAATCGGCCCAGGCCAACAGGAACAGGGTGACGGCGGCCGCGCCCGCGATGAGGCGGACCGGACGCATGCGCGAACCGATCCGGTCGGACCAGCGGCCCACCAGGACGCGGCCGATGGCACCCAGCAGCTGCGAAAGGGTGACCAGGCTGCCGGCGGCCGCGACCGACCAGTTCAGATTCTTGATCAGCCACACCAGCATGAATGTGACGGTCACCGTCTGCGGCACCATCATCAAGCCCGCGACCGTGTGAATCCGCCACAGCGTCAAGGACCCTCGGTAGGGGCTGGCGAGTTCGGTGTCGGTGGCTTTCTCCCGCGGCTTGCGCGGCGGGTCGATGATGCCGATCGCGCTGGCCGCCGCCCCCAAGGCGCACGCCAACGCCGTGAACCTGAGCCCCGCGCTCGGCCCGTGTTCGGCGAGCTCGGGAATGACCAGCGCTCCCAAGGCGATTCCGAGGGGCTGGGCCGTCTGGCGGAGACCCATCGCCAGGCCGCGTTGGTGCGGCGGGAACCACGCCGACACCAGCCGCCCGCCGGCGGTGTTGCAACTCGCGGCGGCCATGCCGCCCAGAAAGAGATACACGGCCATGAGCACCAACGAATGCGCCGATGCCGCGGCGAAGGCCGCCACCGCGGTGAGCGCCGAACCCGCGGCCATCACCAGCCGCTCGCCCACCCGGTCCAGCACGTACCCCCACAGCACGAGCGTTACGACCATGCCCCAGCTGGGCATCGAGGACAGCAGACCGGCTTCGTCGAGCGGGATTCCCCGCGCCGTTTGCAGCGAGGGGATCAGGAACGCGACGCCGTTGATGAAGAGGAAAGTGCTGGCGGTGACCACCAGCGATACCACCATGATGGACCAGCGCCCGCCCGGGCCGAGCTCGGGCGTGGCGGTCCCCGTTTGCATTCCCCATGCTCGCACAGGCGGGGAAAACCGCTGGTAATACTCGGGTGGGAGGTGCGCCCAACGCCGCGCTCGCGACCGTCACTAGGCTCAACGAAATGCGCCTTGGTCGAATCGCCAGCCCGGACGGTGTCGCCTTCGTCAGCATCGAGGGTGACCTCGCCGATCCCGCCGCGATGATTGCCCGCGAGATCGCCGAGCACCCATTTGGCACGCCGAACTTCACCGGCCGCTCGTGGCCGCTGCCCGATGTGCGGCTGCTGGCCCCGATACTGGCCAGCAAGGTGGTCTGCATCGGCAAGAACTACACCGATCACATCGCGGAGATGACCGAACTCACCGGCCCCGCCGCGCCGGATCCGATCATCTTCCTCAAGCCCAATACCGCGATCGTCGGGCCGAACGTGCCGATTCGGTTGCCGGCCAACGCATCACCCGTGCATTTCGAGGGGGAGCTGGCCGCGGTCGTCGGCCGGCCCTGCAAGGATGTCACGGCCGCCGAGGCGGCCGACAGCATCCTGGGGTACACCATCGGCAACGACGTGTCGGCCCGCGATCAACAGAAGGCCGACGGCCAGTGGACACGGGCGAAGGGCCACGACACCTTCTGCCCGGTCGGGCCGTGGATCGTCACCGATGTCGACCCGGCGGACCTGGAAATCCGAACCGAGGTCAACGGCGAGGTGAAGCAGCACAGCCGCACCTCGCTGATGATCCATGACGTCGGCGCCATCGTCGAATGGATCTCGGCCGTGATGACCCTGCTGCCCGGCGACCTGATCCTCACCGGGACGCCGGCCGGGGTCGGCCCGATCGAGGACGGCGACACGGTCGCCATCACCATCGAGGGCATCGGCACCCTGTCCAATCCCGTGGTCCGTAAGGGCAAGTCGTGACGGCCGAAGCGAAAGTCCGCGTTCGGTTCTGCCCCTCGCCCACCGGCACCCCGCACGTCGGAATGGTCCGCACCGCGCTGTTCAACTGGGCCTACGCCCGGCATACGGGTGGCACGTTCGTATTCCGCATCGAGGACACCGACGCCGAGCGCGACAGCGAGGAAAGCTATTTGGCGCTGCTCGACGCGCTGCGTTGGCTCGGTCTCGACTGGGACGAGGGGCCCGAGGTCGACGGGCCCTACGGTCCATACCGGCAATCGCAGCGCAAGGAGATCTACCGCGACGTGGTGGCCAAGCTGCTCGAAGCGGGTGAGGCCTACTACGCGTTCTCGACCCCGGAAGAGGTTGAGGCGCGTCACATCGCGGCCGGCCGCAACCCGAAACTGGGATACGACAACTTCGATCGGCAGCTGACCGACGCCCAGCGGGCCGCGTTCCTCGCGGAGGGACGCAAGCCGGTGGTGCGGCTGCGGATGCCCGACGAAGACCTCGGCTGGAACGACCTCGTGCGCGGGTCTACCAACTTCGCCGCGGGCAGCGTGCCCGACTTCGCCTTGACCCGCGCCAACGGAGATCCGTTGTACACCTTGGTCAATCCCTGCGACGACGCGCTGATGAAGATCACCCATGTGCTGCGCGGCGAGGACCTGCTGCCGTCCACGCCACGCCAGCTCGCGCTGTATCAGTCGCTGATCCGGATCGGCGTGGCCGACCGGATCCCGGAGTTCGCCCACTTGCCAACGGTATTGGGGGAGGGGACCAAGAAGCTGTCCAAGCGTGACCCGCAGTCGAACCTGTTCGCCCACCGCGACCGGGGCTTCATCCCGGAGGGGCTGCTCAACTACCTGGCGTTGTTGGGCTGGGCCATCGCCGACGACCACGACCTGTTCAGTCTCGACGAAATGGTGGCCGCGTTCGACGTCGTCGACGTCAACTCCAATCCCGCGCGGTTCGACCAGAAGAAGGCCGACGCGCTCAACGCCGAGCACATCCGCATGCTCGAGCCGGCCGACTTCGCGGGCCGGCTGCGCGACTACCTCGACGTGCACGGCCATCGGCTGGGACTCGACGACGCGGCGTTCGCCACCGCCGCCGAGCTGGTGCAGACCCGCATCGTCGTGCTGGGCGACGCGTGGGAGTTGCTGAGGTTCCTCAACGACGACGAGTACGCCATCGATCCCAAGGCCGCCGCCAAGGAACTCGGTCCGGACGCGGCCACGGTGCTGGACGCCGCGCTGACCGCGCTGGACGGCGTGACGGATTGGACCACGGCCCAGATCGAGCCCGCGCTCAAGGCCGCGCTCATCGAAAACCTGGGCCTCAAACCGCGCAAGGCCTTCGGCCCGATCCGGGTGGCGGCCACGGGAACGACGGTCAGCCCGCCGTTGTTCGAATCCTTGGAGCTGCTGGGCCGTGAGCGCAGCGTGCAGCGGCTACGCGCCGCGCGCGAAGCGGTCGCCGGCTAGGCGAAGCCCTCGCGTGCGGAGTGTGTGGCGAGTCTTTGGTAGTCTGCACTGCGGTTCGCAAAGGCCGACAACGGCTGGCAACAGCGGTCCCCCGAGCGGCGTGTTATCGCTCGGAATGACCGCTGACCAGCGGTTTTAGGCAGCCAATGGGGTATGGTGTAATTGGCAACACAGCTGATTCTGGTTCAGCCATTCTAGGTTCGAGTCCTGGTACCCCAGCAAAATCTCGCCACCTCAAGCGATTAGGTGGCCTTCTGACGTGTGAGCTATGCTGACACCTCGGATCGTGTCCGGCCCCGTCGTCTAGCGGCCTAGGACGCCGCCCTCTCACGGCGGTAGCGTGGGTTCGAATCCCATCGGGGCTACAAAACTATTGACCGGTTCCCAATACGGCCGGTGCCGTGGACCCACCCACCGGCATGGCCGGCAGTCCGAGTTTGCGGTGATCCCAGGAGCGGGCGCGCTGGGCGACGATGCGCACGCAGACGCGCTTGTTCATCATCTGCTCCACGAAGGGCTTCATCTCGTCGGTGTAGGGCCCGGTGTAGCGCTCGAACACGCTTACCCCCACCCGGTGCGACACATCGGGATCGTCGACGATTTCCGCGACGCCCTCGAACGACACCCCACGCAGTGTGTCGTAGGTGTCGCCGTCCTCGATCAGGAAGCTCACCCGCGGGTCCCGTTTGAGGTTGACCGCCTTCTGTGACTTGGCCTTGGTCTCCAGCCAGATTTCGCCGTCCACGACGGCGTACCACATTGCGGTCAGGTGCGGCTGGCCGTCGGGGCCGATGGTGGCCAGCGTTCCGGTGCGGCTCTTGACAACGAAGTCGGCGATCTCGTCTTCCGACATGACGATGCTCGCGCGCTGATTGGTTCCCATGGCGGTCAGTCTGACAGCCCACGTCCGGTCGAGTGTGCGCTGGTGGCTTTCACTGTGCGCCGACGGCGTCGAGTGTGCGTGTGTGGCGGGATTTTGGCGAGTTCGCCGCCGTAGTTGCACTCGCTACGCCATTGATGCACACCCGATTCGGCGGCCCCTACAGCCGGCGGGTGAGTGCTTCGGCCGCCGACAACAGATCGGCGGCCCAGCGCGCGCCGGGACGGCGACCGATCCGGTCGACGGGTCCCGACACGGAGATGGCGGCGATGACCGCGCCGCGGCCATCGCGCACGGGAACGGACACGCTCGCGACGCCGGGCTCTCGCTCGGCGACGCTTTGCGCCCAGCCGCGGCGCCGCACTTCGGCAAGCGTGCGCTCGGTGAATTTCGCCGTCGGCAGCACCGCCTTTTGCGTCGCCGCATCGCTGTGAGCCAGCAGCACCTTGGCGCCCGAACCGGCCGTCATCGGCAATCGCGCCCCGACCGGGACGGTATCGCGAAGGCCCGCAGCGGGTTCCAGGGCGGCCACACAGACCCGCGTCGTGCCTTCGCGGCGGTACAGCTGCACGCTCTCGCCCGTTGTCTCGCGCAGCAGGGGCAGCACCCCCGCGCTGGCGGCCAGCAGCGGATCGTTGACGTGGGCGGCGAGCTCGGTGACGGCCGGACCCAGTAGCCAGCGGCCTTCGTCGTCGCGGGCGAGCAGGCGATGGATTTCGAGCGCGGCCGCCAGCCGATACGCGGTGGCCCTGGGTAATCCGGTCCGCTCGCACAGTTCGGCCAGTCCGCAGGGGGATTGGGCGATGGTGTGCAGGACACCCACGGCTTTGTCGAGGACGCCGATGCCGCTATGCTGTCTCACAAGGAGATACTAGCGTCTCGCATTCTGAGATCACAGCCCGTGGTGGATCGGCGAGCCGCGCATCAGGAATAGAGGCGAGTTTTCAGATGGGATCCGGCAAGCCGCGCACCCTGGCCGAAAAGGTATGGGACGACCACGTTGTGGACAAAGGGGGCGGTTCCCAGCAAGGAGGGGCGCCCGACCTGATCTATATCGATCTGCATCTGGTGCACGAGGTCACCAGCCCGCAGGCCTTCGACGGGCTGCGGCTTGCGGGCCGGACCGTGCGACGCCCCGACCTGACGCTGGCCACCGAGGACCACAACGTCCCCACGGTCGACATCGACAAGCCGATCGCCGACCCGGTGTCGCGCACCCAGGTCGAGACGCTGCGCCGAAACTGCGCCGAATTCGGTGTTCGCCTTTATCCGATGGGGAATATCGAACAGGGCATCGTGCATGTCGTCGGGCCGCAATTGGGCCTCACCCAACCCGGAATGACGATTGTCTGTGGTGATAGTCACACGTCCACGCATGGCGCATTCGGGGCGCTGGCGATGGGCATCGGCACATCGGAGGTCGAGCATGTGCTGGCCACCCAGACGTTGCCGCTGCGGCCATTCAGGACGATGGCGGTCAATGTCGACGGCGAATTGCCCGCCGGTGTGACCGCCAAGGACATCATTCTCGCGCTGATCGCCAAGATCGGCACCGGCGGCGGGCAGGGCCACGTCATCGAATACCGTGGCAGCGCCATCGAATCGCTGTCGATGGAAGGCCGGATGACGATCTGCAACATGAGCATCGAGGCCGGCGCCCGGGCGGGCATGGTGGCGCCGGATGCCACCACCTTCGAATTCCTGCGCGACAAGCCGCACGCGCCCCAGGGTGAGCAATGGGACGCGGCGATGCGCTATTGGCAGCAGCTGCACACCGACCCCGGCGCCGTCTTCGACACCGAGGTCCACCTCGACGCAGCATCGTTGAGCCCGTTCGTGACGTGGGGAACGAACCCGGGGCAGGGCGTGCCGCTGGCCGCCGCCGTGCCAGACCCGGAGCTGATGACCGGTGACGCCGAACGGCAGGCCGCCGAGAAGGCGTTGGCCTACATGGACCTTCGCCCCGGGACCCCGATGCGCGATATCGCGGTCGACACCGTGTTCGTGGGCTCTTGTACCAACGGTCGTATCGAAGACCTACGGGTGGTCGCCGACGTGCTGCGTGGGCGCAAGCTGGCGCCCGGAGTGCGGATGCTCGTGGTGCCGGGGTCCATGCGGGTGCGCGCGCAGGCCGAAGCCGAAGGGCTGGGCGAGGTTTTCACCGCCGCGGGCGCCGAATGGCGCCAGGCGGGCTGCTCGATGTGTCTGGGGATGAACCCGGACCAGCTGTCGCCGGGGGAGCGGTGCGCGGCGACGTCCAACCGCAACTTCGAAGGGCGCCAGGGGAAAGGCGGCCGCACGCACCTGGTGTCTCCGGCCGTCGCCGCCGCGACGGCGGTTCGCGGCACATTGTCCGCCCCGGCCGATTTGAACTGATCCATTCGGGAAGAAGGCAAGAGCATGGAAGCATTTCACACGCACACCGGCATCGGTGTCCCGTTGCGGCGGTCCAATGTCGACACCGATCAGATCATTCCGGCGGTGTATTTGAAACGGGTGACCCGAACCGGTTTCGAGGACGGATTGTTCGCCAGCTGGCGGTCGGATCCCTCATTCGTCCTCAACCTCAGCCCCTTTGACCGGGGGTCCGTCCTGGTCGCCGGACCCGACTTCGGGACCGGCTCGTCGCGCGAGCATGCGGTGTGGGCCCTCATGGACTACGGGTTCCGGGTGGTCATCTCGTCTCGATTCGGTGACATCTTCCGGGGCAACGCCGGCAAGGCGGGGCTCCTGGCGGCCGAAGTTTCGCAAGATGGCGTGGAACTACTTTGGAAGCTCATCGAGCAGAGTCCGGGACTGGAAATCACTGCCAATCTTCAAGATCGAAATATCACCGCGGGAACGACGGTGCTGCCGTTCAAGATTGACGACCACACCGCCTGGCGGCTTCTCGAAGGACTCGACGATATAGCCCTTACGCTGCGGAAACTCGACAAAATCGAGTCATACGAGGCCGCCTATCCACAGTGGAAGCCGCGCACTCTGCCTGCCTCGTGAACGGTCGAGACGACCGAAATTTCTTCTTGCTCACCTAACTAAACCGGGTGGAATTCCCGTCCCCCACCGGTCAAGGGCGGCAACCGGATTGCGAAAATCTGCGATTGTCCGACCCTGAAATTGCGCGTGGCTCTTGGAAATTTGCTGGGTGAGGGTTTACCGTGTTCGCTAGTCGGTTCAAACAGAGGACCACTAGCGTCGGAGGGATTGGATGAATAAGGCAGAGCTCATAGATGTGCTCACACAGAAATTGGACACCGACCGACGGCAGGCAACCGCCGCCGTCGAGAACGTTGTCGACACCATTGTGCGCGCGGTGCACAAGGGCGACAGCGTCACCATCACCGGGTTCGGTGTATTCGAGCAGCGGCGCCGCGCGGCCCGGGTGGCCCGCAACCCGCGTACCGGCGAGACGGTGAAAGTCAAGCCGACTTCCGTGCCGGCCTTCCGGCCCGGTGCTCAGTTCAAAGCGGTTGTATCTGGGGCACAGCGTCTCCCGTCGGAAGGACCTGCAGTGAAGCGTGGTGTAGTGGCAAGCGGCGCGGCGAAGAAGACGGCCGCTAAGAAGGCTCCGGCGAAGAAGGCGGCGGCCAAGAAGGCGCCCGCCAAGAAGGCCGCCCCGGCGAAGAAGGCTCCCGCGAAGAAGGCTCCGGCGAAGAAGGCTGCGACCAAGGCTCCGGCCAAGAAGGCCGCAACCAAGGCCCCGGCCAAGAAGACCGCGGCGAAGAAGGTCGTGGCGAAGAAGGCTCCGGCCAAGAAGGCCGCAACCAAGGCTCCGGCCAAGAAGGCCGCCGCAAAGAAGGCTCCGGCCAAGAAGGCCACCGCCCGTCGCGGTCGCCGCTAAGGCGTCGGTCGAGTTCTAGACGCGAATACCCTTCGGGAAGCAGCGATGCACCCGAAGGGTATTCGCGTGTTATGCCCGCACGTTGGCGGCCAGGGCGCCACCGATGTGGTCGGCCGACACCAGCCGGCCGCCCGCGAGCGAGAGCACCCAAGTGCTGCCCTTGTGGTTGCGTGACTTGTCGGGACGCACCCCGTCCCGTTCGCACCACCACGTGATCAAATCCGGGATCACCTTGCCCTGCGTGCAAATGACCGGTGTGCCTTCTTGCTCCGCGATGGCGAGCACGCGGTGCCGGCCGCGTTTGGGGCTCTTGGCGTAAGACTCCTCGGTGAGGGCGGGCTCGTTGTGCACCGTCACACCCAGCTCCTCCGCGAGCGGCTCCACCGTCTGATGGCAGCGCAGCCGGTCGGCCGCATATACATCCGTGGCGCCGAAGGCCAGCAGCTGCGGCACCAGTGCCTCGGCCTGCGCACGCCCCCGTTTGTCCAACGGCCGCTGGGTGTCGTCGCCCTTGAAGCGCGATTTCCGGCCGGCCGTGCCGTGCCGAACCACCAGCACGGTGTGCGTGTCAGCTGGATGTTTCGTGAAGTGGCGCAACATCTTTCGATCGTGCGAATAGCTGAGCCTCTTCAGTGCGTCGGAGATCGGCAGCCATACCAATTCGTCGACCTCGTTGCCGGGGGTGAAGTCACCGCCGGTGCTGCGCGCCGCCCAGTAGTAGACCTTCTTGACCCCGGCCTCGATCGGGTAGCTCACCATGTCGAGCCGCCTGCCCAGGATGGCGTGGTGCCCCGTCTCCTCGCACACCTCCCGCACCGCGGCGACGGGCGCCGTCTCGCCCGGGTCGACTTTGCCCTTGGGCAGCGACCAGTCGTCGTAGCGCGGGCGGTGGATCACCGCGATCTCGAGGCCGGGATTGGACGCATCGGTCGGTCGCCACAACACGGCTCCGGCGGCATACACGATCCGGCTTCCCGAACGCGAGCTCTTGGTCGGCAACTCAACTCCTGCAGGTCAATTCGGTCCGGGGTCGCGCGCACGTTCGAGGTGCGGCCGGAGACAACCGTAAATCACCACGCGGAGGGTTAGGGACTGCGGTGCCGCTCCATCAACGACACTTGGTGATCGCGCACGGTGTGGCCCTCCTGCGGCGACGCGATCCACTGCCCGTCGGACCCCAGCTCCCAGCACCGGGTGGAGGGGTCGAGCGCGGACTCGAACAAGTCGTCCAGGTATGAGGTCAGCCTCGGATCCTTCACCTGAACCAACGCCTCGACGCGCCGGTCCAGGTTGCGGTGCATCATGTCGGCGCTGCCGATCCAGAACTCGTTGATGCGATTGAAATGCATGATGCGGGAATGCTCGAGGAAGCGACCGAGAATCGAGCGGACCGCGATGTTCTCCGAGAATCCTTCTGTGCCGGGCCGCAGCGCGCAGATGCCGCGCACCACCACCTCGACCCGCACGTCGGCCCGCGACGCCCGGTAAAGCGCGTCGATGACCTGTTCGTCGACAAGGGCGTTCATCTTCAGCCGGATCCGGCCACCACCGTGTTCGCGGTGCGCCGCGATCTCGCGCTCGACGCGTTCGATGATGCCCGTGCGAATGCCATGCGGGGCGACCAGAAGGTTGCGGTAGGAGACCTTGCGCGAGTAGCCGGTCAGCGAATTGAACAGGTCGGTCAGGTCGGCCCCGATCTCGGGAGACGCCGTAAGCAGCCCGACATCCTCGTAGAGTCGCGCCGTCTTTCCGTTGTAGTTGCCGGTGCCGATGTGGCAGTAGCGCCGGATCGTCGAACCTTCGCGCCGCACCACCAGGCAGGTCTTGCAGTGCGTCTTGAGTCCGACGTAGCCGTAGACGACGTGCACGCCCGCCTGCTCCAGCGTTCGCGCCCAGCGGATGTTGGCCTGTTCGTCGAAACGCGCCTTGATCTCTACGAGCGCCACCACTTGCTTGCCGGCCTCGGCCGCGGCGATGAGCGCCCGCACGATCGGCGAATCACCGCTCGTGCGGTACAGCGTCTGCTTGATCGCCAGCACGTTCGGGTCGGCGGCGGCCAGCTCGATGAATCGCTGGACGCTGGTCGAGAACGACTCATACGGATGATGAAGCAGCACATCGCCTTCGCGCAGCGTCGCGAAAATGCTTCTCGGCGTCTCGCGGTCGACGAAGGCGGGGCTGGTGGCGGGGACGAAAGCCGGGTCCTTGAGCGCGGGCCGGTCGACGCTGTAGATCTGCCACAACGACGATAGGTCGAGAAGGCCCGGCACCTCGATGACGTCACCCGGATTGACGTCGAGTTCGCGCAGCAGCAATTCCAGCATGCTCTCGGTCATGTCGTTGGCGACCTCGAGTCGCACCGGCGACCCGAACCGCCTGCGGGCCAACTCCCGCTCCAGCGCCTGCAGGAGGTCTTCGTCGCGGTCCTCTTCGACCTCGTAGTCAGCGTTGCGGGTGATGCGGAACGCGTGATGCTGAACGATATCCATGCCGGGGAACAGCACCGGCAGGAAGGCCGCGATCAGCTCTTCCATTGGCAGGTAGCGGATTACGGTCGCCCCTTCGCCATCGTCTGGATGTCCGGGGCCGCGCAGTTCGACGAATCGGTCCACGTTGTTGGGCACCTTCACCCGCGCGAAATGCTGGCCACCCTCTTCGGGTTGGCGCACCATGACCGCCAGGTTCAGGCTCAACCCGCTGACGAAGGGGAAGGGATGCGCGGGATCGACCGCGAGCGGGGTCAGAACGGGAAAGACTTGTTCGTGGAAATAGGTCGACAGTTCGTCGCGCTCACCCTGATCCAAATCGGCCCACGTGACTATATGTATGCCTTCCTCGGCGAGCGCCGGTCGCACCGAATCGAGGAACACCCGCGCGTGCCGGGTCGCGATCCGTTGAGTCTGCTCACCGATGAGGGCCAGTTGCTCGCGCGGCGTCAGTCCGTCTGCAGAGCGAACCGACAGCCCCATCTCGTCGCGGCGCTTGAGGCCGGCGACGCGGACCATGTAGAACTCGTCGAGGTTGGACGCGAAGATGGCCAGGAACTTGGCCCGCTCCAACAATGGCAACGAGTTGTCGTCGGCCAGCGCCAGCACGCGGGCGTTGAAGTCGAGCCAGCTCAGCTCCCGATTGAGGTAGCGGTCCTCCGGCAGGTCGGTGATGGCGGACGGCGTCGCGGCGGGCGGCGCTGCCACGGCCGAGTCGCCTTGATGCCACAAGTTCTGGTCGGGGCGTGCCTCAGCTTCGGTTTCAGTCACCCTGCGATCATTGCTCATCACTCGCCGATGCTGCTAGCGCTCGACGGACATCCGTTCGCCGTTGGGACGACGTTCACCGCGAGGACAGCTTGCCGGCCGATGTCACTGGTGGGCGAGGGCCCGGGCGGTCGCCGCGCCCACGCCGAGGCGGCGCGCGGCGGCGAGGTCGTCGGGGGTGTCGACGTCGCAACGCAGCCCCGGCCACGCGCCGGTCAGTTCGATCGCACCCGAACGTCGATGCCGCGCCGACGAATCGGCGCCGAACTGCGGATCGAGTTGGGCGCCGAAGGCGAACAGCGCGGCGGTTCCCGTCGCCAGCCGGTCGGCGACGAAGCTGCGACGGTGCTGCCGCGCGGCGGCGATGGCCTCGGCCAGCTCCTGCGTCTGCAGTGCCGGCAAATCGCCTTGTAGCACAACGGTATTCGGGAAGAATCCGCCCACCGCCCGTTCCGCGGTGGCGATGGCGTTGTTCAGCGGGTCGCCGTGCCCCTCGGGCGTCGGGTCGGCCAGTACCTCGGCCCCCAGCTCCGTCGCCGCCGCGGCGGCGGCTTCGTCGGGCGTGACGACGGTGATGGAGCCCAACGCGTCAACGCGTCCCGCCGCCGTCAGGGTGTCGATCAGCATGGCGAGCACCACGCTCTCCCGGGTGCGCGCCGAGAAAACCGGGGCCAGCCTGGTCTTGGCCGCGGCCAACCGCTTGACGGCGACGATCAGGGCAACGTCCTTGCCCGCGTCGTCGGCTCGTGTGCCGCTCATGAGATCTCATCCTGCCAGCGTCCGCCGACGGCGGACGCGCTAGCTCGCGTGACGTCCGCTGATCTAGGGTGTAGCGGCTGCAACACGCTGAGAGGACAGACGGGGGGTGGTGGATGACCGGCTCGAAGGGCGCCGTCGCGGTCATGGGCGCCGGCGCGTGGGGCACGGCGCTGGCCAAGGTGCTCGTCGAGGCGGGGGAACCGGAATCCGAGGCCACGCTGTGGGCGCGCCGGTCTGACGTCGCCGACCAGATCAACGCCACCCGGTGCAACCCCGACTATCTGCCCGGCACCGTGCTGCCGGCGGGCATCCGCGCGACCACCGACGCGGCGGAGGCGCTCGCCGGCGCTTCGACGGTGCTGTTGGGTGTGCCCGCGCAGACGATGCGCGCCAACCTCGAAGGGTGGGCGCCGCTGGTGCCCGACGGCGCCACCCTGGTCAGCCTGGCCAAGGGCATCGAGCTGGGCACCCTGATGCGGATGAGTCAGGTCATCGTGTCGGTGACTGGGGTGGACCCGGCGCAGGTTGCGGTGGTCTCGGGGCCGAACCTGGCCAGCGAGATCGCCGAATGCCAGCCCGCGGCCACGGTCGTCGCGTGCAGCGACTCCGGTCGCGCCGTCGCGCTGCAGCGCATGCTCAACACCGGGTACTTCCGCCCCTACACCAATAGTGATGTCGTCGGCACCGAGATCGGCGGGGCGTGCAAGAACGTCATCGCGCTCGCGTGCGGCATGGCGGCCGGCGTCGGGCTGGGAGAGAACACCGCGGCGGCGATCATCACCCGGGGCCTGGCCGAGATCATCCGGTTGGGCATGGCGCTCGGCGCCAAGGGCGCCACGCTGGCCGGCCTGGCCGGGGTGGGCGACCTGGTGGCGACGTGCACGTCGCCCCAGTCGCGCAACCGGTCCTTCGGCGAACGCCTGGGCCGCGGCGGGACCATGGAGTCGGCGATGCAGGCCGGCGGCGGCCACGTCGTCGAGGGTGTGACCTCGTGCGAGTCGGTGCTGGCGCTCGCGTCCAGTTACGACGTGGAGATGCCGCTCACCGACGCCGTGCATCGGGTCTGCCACAAGGGGCTGTCGGTGGACGAGGCGATGGCCCTGCTGCTCGGCCGCCGGACCAAGCCCGAGTGACCGCGATCAAAACCGCAGCCAGCGGCGCTGCCCGGCCGGAGCGCCGCTCAACCGGTAGCCTCTTTAAGTTGTGAGTGCCAGCGGAAACCGCGTGCGCGTCGCCGTCGTCTTCGGCGGGCGCAGCAACGAGCACGCCATCTCGTGCGTGTCCGCGGGCAGCATCCTGCGCAACCTCGACCCGCAGCGGTTCGAGGTGGTGGCGATCGGCATCACCCCGGAGGGATCGTGGGTGCTCACCGACGGCGACCCGGACGCGCTGGCGATCAGCAACCGGCAGCTACCCGAGGTGACTGCGCAGTCGGGCACCGAACTGGCCCTGACGGCCGATCCGCGCCGAAGCGGCCAACTGGTCTCCCTGTCGCCGGGGGCCAACGAGGTCCTGGCGTCCGTCGACGTGGTGTTCCCGGTGCTGCACGGCCCGTACGGGGAAGACGGCACGCTGCAGGGCTTGCTGGAACTGGCCGGCGTGCCCTATGTCGGGGCCGGCGTGCTGGCCAGCGCGGCGGGCATGGACAAGGAATTCACCAAGAAGCTGTTCGCCGCCGAAGGGCTGCCGATCGGCGACTACGCGGTGCTGCGCCCGTCGCGGTCGACCCTGCAGCCCGAGGAGCGCGAGCGGCTCGGCCTGCCGGTGTTCGTCAAGCCCGCGCGGGGCGGCTCGTCGATCGGGGTCACCCGGGTGTCGAACTGGGACGAACTGGGCGCGGCCGTCGCGGTCGCGCGCCGGCACGACCCGAAGGTCATTGTGGAGGCGGCGATCACCGGCCGCGAGCTGGAGTGCGGCGTGCTCGAAATGCCCGACGGCACAATCGAAGCCAGCACGGTGGGGGAGATCCGCGTCGCGGGGGTGCGTGGACGCGAGGATTCGTTCTACGACTTCGCCACGAAATATCTCGACGATGCGGCCGAATTGGACGTGCCGGCCAAGGTGGACGACGACATCGCCGACACCATAAGGCATTTGGCGGTCCGGGCGTTCAACGCCGTCGACTGTCAGGGGCTGGCCCGGGTCGATTTCTTCCTCACCGACGACGGACCGGTGCTCAACGAGATCAATACGATGCCGGGGTTCACCACGATCTCGATGTACCCGAGGATGTGGGCGGCCAGCGGCGTGGACTATCCCACCCTGCTGGCGACCATGGTGGAAACGGCGTTGGCGCGGGGCGTGGGTTTGCGCTAACCGGACGCCGGTGCCGGGTTGATGGGCACTGCCGGTATCGTGCGGTCGATCAGTTCGGAGAGTTGCTGGATCGGCGTCGGGCCCGATCCCGACGGCAGCGTGAGTGCGACGTACACCGGCCGATCCACCGTGTACCAGGTCGACCTGCCCGCGTCGCCGGCGGACTGCTGGTCGGGGTGCACCTGGAACCACTGCACCCGGTCGAGGACCTGGATCGGAGAGCCCACCACGAACTCCGCGGGGCGGTCCAGCCCGCAGCGCAGCACCACGGGCTCACTGTCCGGTCCGGCCCGCCACGCGGTGGCGCCCTCGGGCGCCGGCTGCGCGACGGGCGCGCGTTGATAGTCGCCGAGCCGCTGCGGCAACGCCCCGGCCAGTGCCCGGCATGCGGCGCTGTCGGCCTGCGGCGCCGGGGCCGCGGGCACGGCGACCGGTTGCGGCGGCGCCTCGCGGTTGGCCGCGATCACCAGGATCACCCCGATCGCGACGACGGCCAGGGCCACCGCGGCGAAGATCAGCGCGGGCGGGGGCCCCTCCTCGACGGCGGGGCGGGTATCGGGGTCGGTCGTCACCGCCCGCGGACCTCCTATCTCGGGCCGCGAGCGGTCCGCATCGTGACGGGGTTCTAAACTGGCGCGGGCCGCTCGCGCGGGCAGTAATTCAACTTACCCCAGGTGGGCGGTCGGATAGAGGCCCGCACGGGGCGGGGACGCGCCGGAGGAGGTGGCGTGGGCGACGACGGATCGAAATCCACACTGCAGCAGCTCGGTGAGTTCGCGGTCATCGATCGCCTGGTGCGCGGTCGGCGGCAGCCGGCCGCCGTGGCGGTCGGCCCGGGCGACGACGAGGCGGTGATCCATACGGGGGACGGCCGCGTCGCGGTGTCGACCGACATGCTGGTGCAAGACCGGCACTTTCGGCTCGACTGGTCGACCCCGCACGACGTCGGACGCAAGGCCATCGCCCAGAACGCCGCGGACATCGAGGCGATGGGCGCTCGGCCCACGGCCTTCGTCGTCGCCTTCGGCGCCCCGGGCGACACGCCGACCACCGACGTCGACGCGCTGGTCGCCGGAATGTGGGACGAAGCGCACCGCATCGGCGCGGGCATCGCCGGCGGCGATCTGGTCGGCTGCCCGCAGTGGGTGGTCTCCGTGACGGTGCTGGGCGAGCTGGACGGCCGCACGCCGGTGTTGCGGTCCGGCGCCACGGCGGGATCGGTGATCGCTGTCGCCGGCGAGCTGGGCCGCTCGGCAGCCGGCCTTGCGTTGCTCGGCAAGGGGATTGAGGGTTTCGACTCGCTGCGCCGCCGGCATCTGGTTCCCCACCCGCCCTACGGTCAGGGCGTGGCGGCGGCGGCCGGGGGAGCGCAGGCGATGATCGACGTCTCCGACGGCCTGGTCGCCGACCTCCGGCACATCGCCAAGGCCTCCGGTGTGGCGCTGGATCTGTCGACCGCCGCGCTGGCCGCGGACCACGACGCGCTGACCGCCGCGGGCACCGCGGCAGGCGCGGATCCGTGGTCGTGGGTGCTGGGCGGCGGCGAAGACCACGCCCTGGTGGCCTGTTTCGCCGGGCCGGCGCCGGCCGGGTGGCGAATCATCGGGCGGGTCCTCGAGGGCGAGGCCGACGTGCTCGTCGACGGACAACCTTGGACCGGCTACCCGGGCTGGCAGTCATATGACGGTTAGGGTGATGCGGTGAGCGTCGATGCTACGAAAGGACCGGCAACGACGGCGCGGCCCTTGACCGAACTTGTCGAGCAGGGCTGGGCCGCCGCGCTGGAACCGGTGACGGATCAGGTGGCCGCCATGGGTCAGTTCCTGCGGGCCGAGATCGCCGCCGGGCGCAGGTACCTGCCGGCGGGCCAGAATGTGCTGCGCGCCTTTACTTTTCCGTTCGACGACGTCCGTGTGCTGATCGTCGGGCAAGACCCGTACCCGACGCCGGGACACGCGGTGGGACTGAGCTTTTCGGTGGCCCCCGACGTGCGTCCGCTGCCACGCAGCCTGGCCAACATCTTCGACGAATACTCCGCCGACCTCGGTCATCCGCAGCCCTCGTGCGGTGATCTGACGCCCTGGGCCCAGCGCGGGGTGATGCTGCTGAACAGGGTGCTCACCGTGCGGCCGAGCAATCCGGCCTCACACCGGGGCAAGGGCTGGGAAGCGGTGACCGAGTGCGCGATCCGCGCGCTGGCCGCGCGCCCGCAGCCACTGGTGGCGATCCTGTGGGGGCGCGACGCTTCCACGCTCAAACCGATTCTGGCCGAGGGAAATTGCGTGGCCATCGAGTCGCCGCATCCCTCGCCGCTCTCGGCTTCCCGGGGGTTCTTCGGGTCGCGTCCGTTCAGCCGCGCCAACGAACTGTTGACCGGCATGGGCGCCGACCCCATCGATTGGCGGCTGCCTTGACCGAGATGACGGCCTTGCGGGCGCACCATCGGGGTGGCCCGGAGCAGCTGGTCGTCGAGCGGGCGCCCGTGCCGGCCCCGGCCGCGGGCGAAGTTCTGGTGGCCGTCCACGCCGCGGCAATCACGTTCGACGAGTTGACCTGGGACGAAACCTGGACCAAAGACGGTGTCAGCCGCACACCGGTGATCCCGTCGCACGAAGTCTCGGGCGTCGTTCGCGAGGTCCCCGTGGGCGGGGCGGATTTCGCGCCCGGCGACGAGGTGTACGGACTGGTCCCGTTCGACCGCGACGGCGGCGCGGCCGAATTCGTCTGTGTTCCCGCGGCCGACCTGGCCGCCAAGCCGTCGACGGTGTCGCACGTCGTCGCCGCCGCGCTCCCGCTGGCCGGCCTGACCGCCCTGCAGGCACTGGTCGACCAGGCGGGGGTGCGGGCCGGCGAGAGCGTGCTGGTGCACGGCGGCGCGGGTGGCGTGGGCGCCTTGACGGTCCAGCTGGCCGCGATGCTCGGTGCGCGCGTCACTGCGACCGTGCGCAGCGACGCCGCCGAGCTGGTCCGCGGGCATGGCGCCGACCGGGTGATCGACGTCCGCACCGAGACTTTCGACGATGCGGTGTACGACGTGGTGATCGACTGCGTCGGCGGTGAGACGTTGGACCGGTCGTTTCCCGTGCTGCGCCGTGGTGGGCGGCTGGTCACCCTGTCGGCGCCACCGCCGGAGGGTCGAGCCGACGAATATGGCGTCACGGCAACGTTTTTCATCGTTGCACCGAACCGCGACCAGCTGAGGGAACTCGCCGCGCTGGTCGACGGCGGACGGTTGCGCGTCGACATCGCCGAGACCTTCCCGCTCGAGCGGGGCCGCGAGGCGTTCGAAAGTCGTGGGCGCCCGGGCCGTCGCCCCGGCAAGACGGTGATCGTCGTCCGGGACTAAGGCCGGGCCTGGTTTCAGGTTCGTGGGGTTTCTGTATTCCCTTGTGTCACTGTGGTTTCAGTGGTCACAATGCGGCCGTTTTTGTCGGTGGGTGTTCGTAGAGTTTGAGGCATGGGTGTCAGCAGTCGTGAGGAGATCGCCGGGGTCATCGACGCGCTCGACGGCGATGCTGAGCGCTTGTGTGCGTTGTCTTTTGACGCGTTGACGACCCCGGAGCGGTTGCGCGTCTTGGAGCGGGTGGAACGCGTGGCCCGCCGGCTGCGCACC
>NZ_MPNT01000002.1 GCF_001907675.1 Mycobacterium paraffinicum | reverse complement strand
GTCGACCCCTCGCGCTTTTACGAACTGCGCTATGAGGAGTTGATCGATGACCCCGAGGGGCAGCTGCGCCGGCTGTACGACCACCTGGTGCTGCAACTCCGCCGGCCACTCCACCACCACCGTCGCCCCACGCTGATCGGCCACCGCCGGATAGGGCCGATCCGTCGGCAACTCCAACCGCTCCGGCATCCCCGCCAGCGCATCCTCCCAATACGCAAACTGGCGGCCGATCGAACCGTCGCCGTCATCGAGATCACCGAACTGAGCCCGCTGCCACAACGTGTAATCCGCATACTGCACCGGCAACTCGACCCAATCCGGTGCCCGCCCCTGCTCCCGCGCCCGATACGCCCCGCCGATGTCCCGCACCATCGGCGCCAGTGAAAGTCCATCAAAGGCGATATGGTGCAGCACGATTCCGACCACATGTTGCTCCGGGCCGACCGAGTAGATCTGCACGCGAATGGGGATGTCGGTCGACAGATCGAATCGGTGATCGGCCAGGGCCATCAACTCGGCCGCCACGTCGTGCTCCGGCAACGACACCACCGCAGCGTCCCCGCGGTGCCACATCCCGGGTCGGGCCGGCAACACCTGCTGGAACGGGACACCGTCGGCGTCGGGGAACACCGTGCGCAGGGACTCGTGGCGGCCGATGACGTCGTCGAGGGCCGCGCCGAGGGCCTCGACGTTCAAGGGCCCGCTGATCCGGAACGCGGTGGGCATGTTGTAGGTCGCGGCGCGGTCCCGCCATTGCTCGAGGAACCACAACCGGCTCTGGGCGAACGAAAGTGGGATGACCACGGGCCGGTCGCCCGCCACCAGTGGCTCGCGTCCGGCCCCGTCGTGATTGAGGCGGGGCGCCAAAAGTGCCACCGTGGGCGCGTCAAACAACGCGCGTAACGACAGGCCGGCTTTCAAGGATTTGTTGATGGCGGTGACGAGGCGCATCGCCGATAGTGAATCACCGCCCAGGTCGAAGAACGACTCGTCGACCCCGACCCGGTCGAGGCCGAGCACCTCCGCAAAGGCGCCGGCCAGCACCTCTTCCATGGCGGTGACCGGGGCACGAAATCTGTTGGCGTCAAAGTATTCCGGCGCGGGAAGGGCACGCTTGTCGAGTTTTCCGTTGATCGTGAGCGGCAGCGCGTCCATCACAATCACCGCGGCCGGCACCATATAGCTCGGCAGTCGCTCGGCCAGCGCGGCGCGCGCGCCGGCCGTGTCGACCGTCCCGGTGACGTAGCCGACCAGGCGCGGGGCGCCGGGTTGGTCTTCACGGGTGATCACCGCCGCCTGGTCGACCCCGTCCAGTGCGGCCAACGCGGCCCGAACCTCGCCGAGTTCGATGCGATACCCGCGGATTTTGACTTGCTCGTCGGCGCGGCCGACGTAGTGCAGCTGCCCGTCGGCGTCCCAGCGCACCAGGTCCCCGGTGCGATACATGCGCGCTCCGGGTGATCCGAACGGGCAGGCGACAAAGCGTGAAGCGGTTAGGCTGGCCCGGCGCCAATAGCCGACGCCCACGCCGCGGCCCGCAACATATAGCTCGCCGACCACATCGACCGGTACCGGGCGTAACCACTGGTCGAGGACGAACGCCGCCGCCCCGGGTACCGGCGCCCCGATCGGCGGTGTGCCCGAGTCCGGTGCCAAAGGTGCACTCCTGGTCGCGCACACGGTGGTTTCGGTGGGGCCGTAGCCGTTGATCACAGTGTGGTTCTGCGCCCATCGATCGACGACCTCGGGAGGGCAGGCCTCGCCGGCCACCAGTAGTGTTGCCGCTCCGAAGCTTTCGGCGGGCAGGGCCGCCAGCGCTGACGGCGTTTGGCTCAGCATCCCGACCTGTTCGCCGACCAGCAAGGCGCGGAAGTCGTCCGGTGAGCGGGCCACCGACTCGGGCACCACCACCAGCCGGCCCCCGAACAGCAGAGCGCTCCAGATCTCTTCGACAGAGGCGTCGAAGGCCAACGAATGCCACTGCGCCCAGACCTGTCCCGACGGGTTGAGCGATTTCAACAGCTGCGTCAGGTTGTGGTGGGAGACGGCAACACCTTTCGGAACACCGGTCGTGCCGGAGGTGTAGATGAGGTAGGCGATGTCGTCGGGCGTGGGCGCCGGCAATGCGGTACCGGGTTGAGTGTCGATGCGCGGGTCGGCGATGTCGACGACGGTCGGCTCGCACCCGTCCAGCCGCGACCCCATGTCCGCCGTCGTCACGACGGCAATCGGGGTGGCGTCGGCCAGCATGAACTCGATCCGTGCGTCCGGCAGCCCCGGATCGATCGGCAGATACGCCGCCCCGGTCTTGAGCACCGCAAGCATCGCGATGACGGCAGCAGGCGAACGCGCGAGCAGCAGAGCCACGCTCTGCCCGGGGCCCGCGCCCCGACCGACCAGGAAGTGGGCCAGCCGATTAGCGGCCTCGTCGAGTTCCCGGTAGGTCATCGAGCGGCCCTCGAAGACCAGCGCTACGGCCGCCGGCGCGCGCGACACCTGGCCGGCGAACAGGTCCGGAATCGACACCGGTTCGGGTGCGGGCTGGGTCAGCATCGACCGGTTGCCCCATCCATCGATCCGCGTGTACTCGTCGGCGCTGCACGGGTCGATCGACAACAGCCGACGTTCGGGATCGCCGGTCATCGCCGCCAGCACCCGCATCAAGCGTTCAGCCAGGTCGGCGGCGGTGAAGCCCGCAAACGGCTGCCCAGCACCCTCGACGCCGAACAGCAGTTGATCTCCGACGGCCGAGAAGAACAACCCGAAGCCGTCGGCGAGACCGGAATTGGTATATGACGCCGAAGCCGCCAGACCACCGAAGTCCAAGGCGAGCACCGCGGGAAGGAAGTTGACGCTCACTCGCTGGGCGGACTGCCGAGGGTCGCCGGAACGTACCTTGCGCTCCAGCCCGCGCACGGGAAAACGCTGGTGGCGCAATGCCTCTCGTATTCGCGCATCGACATGCCGGCAGAGGTCGCTGACCGTGCATTGCGGCGAGAGTTTCAACACCAGCGGAACGACGCCGGAGACCATGCCGGGAATCGTCTTCGATTCCGGGGTAACCCGCCTGCTCACCGGGAAGTCGAGCACCACCTCCGTACCGTTGCCACTCCACGCGCGCACCAACAGGGCGCATGCGGCGGTGATGACCGATGACCGAGGCATTTCCCAGGCGTGGGACAACTCTTCGACTCGGCGAAGGACCGCAGGATCCAGCTGGATCGGGGCGGAGGAACGGTACGGACCGCCCTCATTCGCCCGCCGGAACCGCCGATCCGGTTCGTCGTGGGATGGGAGATTCCGAGACCAGTACGCTTCATCCTCGGCGTAATCGGTCGACGCTTCGTACTCCGACTCGCATCTGACCAAATCCGCCAGCGAGCCGAAGAACGGTGACGGCATGGGCGCGCCCGAGATGACCGCGGAGTAGATGGTCGCGATCCGATGGCCGACGAGCGCAATGCCCGATGCGTCGGCGACGATGTGGTGACAGCAGGTGAACCAATAGAATTCGTTGACACCCGTCTGAAAGAGCGCGAATCTGAACAACGGTCCGGTGAATGGCATGGGTGTGCGCTGAATTGACGCCGCGATTTCCTGGGCATCCCGCACGGCATTGTCCGAGCCGCGCAGGTCGTGGAACGCGAGGTCGACCTCGGGATCGTCAAGCGCTTGCTGCAGGACCTGGCCGTCCTCGGAAAGGATTGCCGCCCTGACGGGTTCGGCCTCCCGCAGCGCCCGGCGGATCGCCCACTCGAGGGGCTTGCGCTCCACGCGCCCGGTGATCTTGACGAAGAGGCCAAGTTGCCAGTCGGTGGCGGAGCGGCCCGTCTCCTGCGCCAGCCAGATATCCAACTGCCCCTGTGTCAGGGGAAGCGCACGCTCGTCAAGTTGCATCCATCACCCCCCGAGATCAGGCGACTTCCGCGGGTGCCAGCTTTTCGCACAACAGGCCCGCCAGACCACGAATCGTGATGGTGGAGATGTCGGCGGACGGGATGCGAACCCCCGTTTCGGTTTCAATTCGGGTGCGTAGTTCGAGCGCACCGAGTGAATCCAGGCCGTATCCGGACAGCGGCCGATCGGGATCGACGCTACGACGCAGAATCAAGCTGACCTGATCGGAGATCAGGCGTCGCAGCGAGGTGGGCCACTCGTCCTTGGGCAGTCCGTTCAGCTCGGCGCGCAGTCTGCCTGTGCCCGTTGCATTTCCGACAGGGCGAAACGCTTCAGCGAACGGGCTGCGCTCGGCCAGCAGTTGCAGCCACGAAGCGCCCGTGATCGGTGCGTAGCCGGTGTAGGCCCGGTCGTGACGCACCAGTGTTTCGAACGCGTACGCGCCCTCGTCGGGCCGGATCGCGACGTCCGAACTCTCCGCCAGGGCGGTGGCACGCCCGATCTGGGCCCAGGGGCCCCAGGCGATGGCGGTCGCCGGCCGGCCCTGAGCCCGCCTCCAGTGGGTGAAGGCGTCCAGCCAGCTATTGGCCGCCGCGTAGGCGCCCTGGCCGGGAGAACCCACTAGGGCGGCAGCCGAGGAAAACGAGCAATACCAGTCCAACGGCTGGTCGATGGTGGCTGCGTGGAGGTGCCATGCGCCGTAAACCTTTGGCCTCCAATCACGCTCGGCTAGCTCC
The DNA here is from genome assembly GCF_001907675.1 of Mycobacterium paraffinicum. Classification (GTDB taxonomy): domain Bacteria; phylum Actinomycetota; class Actinomycetes; order Mycobacteriales; family Mycobacteriaceae; genus Mycobacterium; species Mycobacterium paraffinicum_A. The sequence goes on along the minus strand of NZ_MPNT01000002.1, from coordinate 366,684 downwards.
GCGGTGATGTTGCTCAGGATGGCGTCGTCTACCACTGCCGCCGCGTGGAGTACGCCCCGCACCGGGAGCCCCGTGGCGGTCGCGGTGTCCACCAGGCGGCGCGCGGTGGAGGGTTCGGCGATGTCACCGCACTCGACCGCGACGTCGGTGCCGGCCGCCCCGATGCGCGCGATCGTTTCCATGGCTTCTGGCGTCGGCCGCGACCGGGAGCACAGCACGATGCGTCCGCACCCGGCGGTCGCCAACTTCCCGGCCAGAAACAGGCCAAGCCCCCCAAGCCCGCCGGTCACGATGTAGGCGCCGTCGCGGCGGAAGACCGGGGCCTGCGCCGGCGGCACCGGCACACGCCGCACACCGCTTCGCGGCATGTCGAGGACGAGCTTGCCGGTGTGCCGGGCGGCCGCCACGAGGCGAATCGCGTTGTCCGCGTCCGCAAGCGGGTGGTGCGTGGTGTCCGGCACCGGCAGTGTCCCGTCGGCGATCAAGCGATACACCGTGGTCAGTAGGGCGCGCACGCGGTCCGGCTCACTGGCGGACAGCAGCGCCATGTCGACGTTGTGGAAAGCGATGTTGCGTGCGGGGATTTGTCCCAGCGCGGCCTCGCGCCGGCTGATGTCGATGAATCGGCCGCCCGGCGCGAGCAATTCGAGTCCGGCCCGTTGGGTGGCACCGGACGCCGAGTTGAGCACGACGTCCACGCCGCGGCCGTCGGTGTCGCGACGTATCAGGTCGGCGAAGTCGGTGCTGCGCGAGTCGTAGACGTGGCCAACGCCCCTGTCCCGCAGAAGTTGCCGGTGCGCCTCACTGCCCGCGGTGGCGAAGATTTCGGCGCCCGCCGCGCGGGCGATCGCGATCGCCGCCTGTCCCACCCCACCGGTCGCGGAGTGGATCAAGACGCGATCACCGGGCTTGATGTGGGCCAGCTCATGCAAGCCGTGATACGCGGTGGCGTGCGCGGTCGGTACCGCGGCCGCCTGCCCGTCGGACAGTCCAGCCGGCAGCGCGACCGCCAGGCGCGCATCGCACGTGATGAAGGTGCCCCAAGAGCCACCGCCGCACAGCCCGCCGACTCGATCGCCCACGTTGTGGTCCGCGACGCCTTCTCCGACCGCGGTGACCACCCCGGCGAAATCGGTGCCCAGCCCGCGGTGGGGGTCGTGGCCCAGCGCGGCCAGCACGTCGGGGTAGCTTAGGCCGGCGGCGCTGACCGCGACTTCGATCTCCCCGGGCCCCGGCGAACGCCGTTCGTGGAAAACGACTTCCATCGACGCAAGGTCCCCGGTCGTAGGGATCTGCAGACGGATCCCGTCGCGCCCCGGGTCCACGAGTGTGGTTCGTCGCTCTTCGGGGAGCAGCGGGGTGCGGGACAGGCGCGCGGCGTACCAGGCGCCCTGGCGCCACGCGGTCTCGTCCTCTCGCGAGCCGCCAAGCAGTTGCCGGGCCAGCTGTTCGGGGTCGGTGGCATGGTCCATGTCGATCTGGGTGACCCGCAGGTGCGGATTCTCGGTGCCGATCACCCGCACCAGACCACGCAGCCCACCCTGCTCCAGGTCCGGCACGTCGGCGGCGACCACAGCCTGGGCGTTGCGGGTCACGACATAGAGCCGCGGGAGTTCGCCCGGGAAGTCAGGCAGACCGCGGGTGATGCGGACCAAATGCTGCACCGACTCACAGCCCAGGCGCGCGGACTGGTCGGCGGCACCGCCGTTACTGGGTCCGGTCAGAACCACCATTCCGCTGAATCCACCCGTCCGCAGGTGATCTCGAAGCTGTTGTGCCGTCGCATCGTGGTCGGCGTGCGCTGGCCAGCACATCGTGATGCACTGCGCACCAAGTCCTTTCAGGGCATCGGTCAACGCGGCACCGAGGTCACCTGCGGTGGTGATCAACAACCACGTCCCGGCGGTCACGTGGTGGCCGTCGGGCAGCTCGCGCTGCCGCCAGTCGATCGTCAGCAGCCGTTCGGAAAGCAGCCGGTCGGCGTCGCCGTTGTCGGCTGCCCTCGCGCCCAACCGCAGCCCCTGCACGGAAAGAAGAGTCGTCCCATGCTCATCGAGCATGTCGAGATCGGCCTCGACTCCAGCCAGATCAGCGTGAGTTACCCGGGTGTAGCAGTAGCGGGCGCTCCGGGTGGCACGGTGGAGACGCAGTGCCCCGATCCCGAGCGGCAACGCCAGCGCGTCATCGTCGAGCGCCTGCACCTTCGGGTGGGCGGCGATGGATTGGAAGCACGCGTCCAGCAGCGCCGGGTGTACCGCGTAACCCTCTTGCCGCGAACGGATTTGACTGGGCAGCGCGACCTCGGCGAGCACGGTATCGGGCGCCTGGTCGCCGCTGCGCAGCGCGACCAATCCGCTGAACGCCTGGCCATACTGAACGCCGCGCCGGTCCAGGCGCCGGCGCACCTCGGCGCCGTCCTCGCGGTGCGGGTGGGCGGCCAGCAGCGCGAGCATGTCCCGCGTGGCCGGCTGCTGAGGGCCGGCGGCGCGGAGGACTGCCGTCGCGTGCCGCCCCTGCTGTTTGGTCGCCACCGCGAACTCAACGACATCCGGTGCTGACGCGGACGCCGAGGCGCTGACCGTGGTTTGCTCATCGAGCAGCAGCGCGCGCTCGAAACGCAGATCACCGACCTCGGCGTCGTCGCCGAGCACGACGCTCGCGGCGCCCAGCGCCATCTCGCAGTACGCCGCCGCCGGCAGCACCGGAACGTTGCGGATGCGGTGATCGTCCAGCCAGGGTTGGGCGGAGGTGCCCGCCTCGGCCTGCCAGACGTGGCGTTCCGGTTCCTCCAGCAAGCGCACGTGGGCACCCAACAGCGGGTGAACCGAAATGCTCCGGCCGTGCGCCGGGGATTCGGAATCGACGCGGCGCAACAACAGCTGCCGGTGGGCCCACGTCGGCAGCGGCGCGTCCACGAGCCGGCCGTCGGGGTTGAGCACCGAGAAGTCCACGGCGGCACCGGCGCAGTGCAGGTCGGCTACGAAGCCGCGCAGCCCGAATGGCAGTGCTTGGCCGCGGCGCATGACCGCTAGGGCGGCCAGCGGCATGTCCAGACTGCGGGCGGTCTGCTCGATCGCGTGGGTGAGCAGCGGGTGGGGAGACAATTCCGCGAACACCCGGTGTCCCTCCTCCAACGCGGCCCGCACCGCCGGGGCGAACCGCACCATCTGGCGGAGGTTCTGCACCCAGTAGTCGGCATCGCACACCGGCCGCTCACGCGCGTCGTACAGGGTCGCCGAGTAGAAGGGGATTTCCGGCGGCATCGGCTGGAGGTCGGCAAGCGCGTCCGCCAGGTCGTCGAGGATCGGATCCACCTGTGGGGAATGCGACGCGACGTCGACGGCGATCTCGCGGGCCAACACCTCGTGCAGCTCCCAGGATGCGACCAGATCGCGAACGGTTTGGGTGGCCCCGCCGATCACCGTGGACTGCGGCGAGGCGACCACCGCCACCACCGCGTCGTCGATGCCGCGGGTGATGAACTCCGAAAGCACTTGCTGGGCAGGAAGTTCCACCGATGCCATCGCACCGGATCCGGCGATGCGGGACATCAGCCGCGAACGCCGGCAAATGACGCGCGCTCCGTCTTCCAGCGACAAGGCACCGGCGACGACGGCGGCGGCGACCTCGCCGAGGGAATGGCCGATGACCGCGCCCGGGCGCGCCCCGTACGAGCGCAAGGTGGCGGCGAGCGCGACTTGCATGGTGAACAGGGTCGGCTGGATTCGGTCGATGCCGGTGACGGTCTGCGCCGCGGTCATCGCCTCGGTCACCGAGAATCCGGCTTCGTGCGCGATCAGAGGCTCGGCCTCGGCGACGGTTGCGGCGAAAACCGGCTCTGTGGTCAGCAATTCGGCGCCCATCTGGGTCCACTGTGATCCCTGCCCCGAGAACACCCACACCGGCCCCCGGTCGTCGTGCCCGGTCGCGGCGGGGTACGGACCTTCGCCGGCGGCCATCTCCCGCAGTGCCGCAATCAGTTCCGGGTGGTTGCCCGCAATGACGGCGCCGCGCACCGGGCGGTGCACGCGCCGACGGGCCAGGGTGTAGGCCAGATCCGGTAACCGCACGTCCGCGTTTGCTGCCAGCCAATCGGCCAGCCTGCCGGCGGAGCGGCGCAGCTCGTCGGGCGTGCTGGACGACAGCGGGAACATCAGGGGGTCGGTCCTCGGCGATTCAACCGAAACGGTCCCCGCGGCAGCGGGTTCGGGTGCCTGCTCGACGATCGCGTGAGCGTTGGTGCCGGAAAGCCCGTACGACGACACCGCCGCCCGCCGGGGACGACCGGCATCGCGTGGCCACGGCGTAACCGTCTGCGGCACAAACAGTTTGGTCTCGATGGCGGCCAGCTGCTCGGGCAGCTTGGTGAAGTGCAGATTCTGGGGCACCACGCCGTGGTGCAGGGCCAGGACCGCTTTCATCAGCCCCAGCGCGCCGGCCGCCGCCTGGGCATGCCCGAAATTGGTTTTCACCGCGCCCAGCGCGCACGCGCCGTCGATGCCGTACACGTCGGTCAGGCTGGTGTATTCGATCGGGTCGCCGATCGGCGTGCCGGTGCCGTGGGCCTCGACCATGCCGATGCTGGCGGCGTCGACGCCCGCGGCTGCCAACGCCGCCCGATACACCGCGGTTTGCGCCGCGACCGAGGGGGTGGCGATGTTGACGGTGTGGCCGTCTTGGTTGGTGGCGGTGCCGCGGATGACCGCCAAAATCCGGTCACCGTCACGCAGTGCGTCGGCTAATCGCTTGAGCAGCAACACGACACAGCCTTCGGAGGACGCGAACCCGTCCGCCTCGACGTCAAACGCGTGACACCTTCCGGTGGGGGACAGCATGCCTTCCGCGGAGCCCGCGACGAACTTCCGTGGATCAAGGATCACGGTCACGCCGCCCGCCAGCGCGAGGTCGCTTTCACCGTCGCCGAGGCTGCGACAGGCCAGGTGCACCGCCGTCAGACCGGACGAACAAGCGGTGTCCACCGTGACCGCGGGGCCGTGCACGCCCAACGCATACGCAATGCGTCCGGACGCCAAACTGAAGCTGCTGCCGGAGAATCCATACGGCCCCTCCACGGCGTGCGCGTCGGCAGCCAGGAGTTGGTAGTCGCCGTGAGTCAGCCCCACGAACACGCCGGTGAGCGAGTCGGCCATGGTCTCTGGGGTGAGGCCGGCGTGCTCCATGGCCTCCCATGAGGTTTCCAGCAGCAGCCGGTGCTGCGGGTCGATCGCGATGGCTTCGCGCTCGCTAATCCCGAAGAATTCGCAATCGAAGCCGGCGACGTCGTCGAGGAAGCCGCCCCACTTCGTCACCGAGCGGCCGGGCACGCCCGGCTGGGGGTCGTAATACTCGTCGGCGTCCCATCGGTCCGGGGGCACCTCGGTGACGAGGTCATCCCCGCGCAGCAGGGCCTCCCACAACCGCTCGGGAGAGTCGATGCCCCCCGGCAATCGGCAGGCCATGCCGATAACAGCAGTGGAAGTGAAATCCGATGTCTCCACGGCCGTCCACCCCCTCTTATCCGCCGGGGCGGTGAGTGCGTACGAATCCCGATCGTTCGGCGGCCTCGACCATCGGCTGGGGTGCTTTGCTGAATTGACGCCTAAGCAAATGAGGGCCGACTGTGGCGCCGGTGGTTACCCCGAGGCCGAACCGCCCGTCCGTGCGAGGGCGCCCCGAACTCGAGCTGGGCGGAGACGTGCAACGGGGATGGCCGCGTTTCCCACTGTTCGGCAGTGGGGCGGGATCTTGCCGAAGGCCGGTCAGACGCCGTCGCGCGCCGGTCGTCGGCCGCGACACACGAGTTGTCCTTGTCGTTGTCGACGGACTGATCATCGGTTCTCCCACACCGCAAGTCGACATGCGTAAAACAGACCCTACAGAAGGTCATCTCGGCGCGCGGCGCGTTGAGGCAAATTCTTCTGGGTGACAAGTGTGTTAGCCCGGCGTTACGCCGCGCTTGCTCAGGCGGCCCCGATTACCGGGCAATGGCGCCGGCCGGGGAGGCGGCCGGCGTCGGGGCCTAGCGCGCCTGGCCCTGAGAGGCCAGGAAGCCCGCGACGCCGCGGACCATCGCGTCGGCGTATTTCTGTCTGCCCTCGGCCGACTCCATCAGCGCCGAGTCGGCGGGGTTCTTCATGTTGCCGCACTCGACCAGGATCGACGGGTACTGCGCCAAGTTCAGCCCGGCAAGATCCGAGCGCCCGTACAGCCCGCTCTGGCCGATGTAATTGGCGGGCGGAATCCCGGACGCCTGCATCTGGTCGCGCATGATCCGGGCGTACTGCACCGACGGCCCGGCCTGCACCTGGTTCAGCGGCGGGGCCGAGTAGTTGACGTGGAATCCACGGCCGGACGCGGGTCCGCCGTCGGCGTGGATGCTCAGGACCGCGTTGGGGTGCAGCGCGTTGGCCATGTTGGCGCGCTCGTCGACGCACGGTCCCAGCCCGGTGTCGTTGCCGCGCGCCATCGCGGTGCGGACGCCCAGGGCGTTCAACTCCGCACGGACCCGCAGCGCCGTGTCCCAGGTGAAGGTGTGTTCCTGATAGCCGCTGTTGGTCGACGTTCCGCTCGCCTGGCAGTCCTTGGTGCCACCGCGACCGGTTGGCACCTGGCGGCTGATGGACGCGTCGTTGGAACCGTTGTGGCCGGGGTCGATGAAGACCACCATGCCGGCGATGTTGGACGGGACCGCCCACGCGGCCGGGGTCGCGGCCGGGGTGATCGCCGCCGAAGCGGCAACCAGCACACCGATGACCATCCTGATGCCGACACGCCTGCTCACTCGAAGGTCCACGGCGCAAAGGTAGCCTTGCGCGGTCTACGCTGGGTGTTTCGAATCGCCGGACACACGCAGGCGAAACCAACTCGAGACCAAGATGCGAGGGGACTGTCATGCAACCCGGAGGCGACATGTCGGCGCTGCTCGCCCAGGCGCAGCAGATGCAGCAGAAGTTGATGGAGGCCCAGCAACAGCTCGCCAACGCCGAGATACACGGACAGGCCGGCGGTGGCTTGGTCAGGGTGACGGTGAAGGGCAGCGGCGAGGTGGTCGCGGTGCAGATCGACCCCAAGGTGGTCGACCCCGGCGACGTCGAGACGCTGCAGGACTTGATCGTCGGCGCCATGGCCGACGCCTCCACGCAGGTCACCCGGATGGCCCAGGAGCGACTGGGGGCCCTGGCCGGCGGTTTCGGCGGGCCGCCGCCGGGACAGCCGCCGGCGCCGGCGGTATAGAACCTCCAGCATGTTTGAAGGACCGGTCCAGGATTTGATCGACGAGCTCGGCAAGTTGCCGGGCATCGGGCCCAAGAGCGCCCAGCGCATCGCCTTCCATCTGTTGTCGGTCGAGCCGCCGGACATCGACCGGTTGACCGCGGCGCTGGGCAAGGTCCGCGACGGCGTGCGGTTCTGTGCGGTGTGCGGCAACGTCTCCGACAACGAGCGGTGCAGGATCTGTTCGGATCCCCGGCGGGACGGCTCGCTGGTCTGCGTCGTCGAGGAGCCCAAGGATGTGCAGGCCGTCGAGCGCACCCGCGAGTTCCGTGGCCGCTACCACGTGCTGGGCGGCGCGCTGGATCCGTTGTCCGGGGTGGGGCCCGAGCAGTTGCGGATCCGCGAGCTGCTGAGCCGGATCGGGGAGCGGGTCGACGACGTCGACATCAGCGAGGTGATCATCGCCACCGACCCGAACACCGAGGGCGAGGCCACCGCCACCTACCTGGTTCGGATGCTGCGCGACATCCCGGGGCTGACCGTGACACGGATCGCGTCCGGGCTGCCGATGGGCGGGGACCTGGAGTTCGCCGACGAACTGACGCTGGGCCGCGCGCTCGCGGGTCGCCGGGCGATGGTCTGAGGTTGCTCAGGTCTTGGTCAGTCGGAACGGCCGGGTGACCGTCGAGCCGGGACCGCCACACCCGTCGGACGTGGTCGTCCGGCCCTCACCGGCAAGCGACACGGCGTCGAAGCTGTAGTCGACGGTCGCCGGGACCGATGTTCCGTTCGCGCACGGCGCCTGCGTCGCGCCGCTGTGTGTCCAGCGTCCGTTCGCGAGGTCGAACTCCCAGCTGATGACGAACGTCCCGCCGTCCTGCGAGGTCGCCAGCGTGCAGTCCGACCCGCAGGGGGCGAAAAGCCACGTGGTCGACTTGTCGCTGTCGGTATAGAGCACGGTGTAACGACCGCTCGGCACCTCCGGGGTGGCGTGCGCTGGCACCGGCGTCATCAACGCGGCCGCGACCAGCAGGGCGCCGCCGCCCGCCAACCCGGGCCGGCTGATTCTCGGGATGTCATTCCGCACGTCAGCGCGCCGCCAACCGCTCCCGGCGCAACAACTCCACCTCGGGCAGCTCCAGCGGCGCCAGCTCACCCACCACCTTGCTCAACAGCAGGTCGGCCAGCTCGGGATTGCGGGCCAGGCAGGGGCCGTGCATGTAGGTGGCCACGACGCTGCCTTGCACCGCGCCGTCGAAGCCGTCGCCCGCCCGGTTGCCCGCGCCCTTGGCCACCGCGCCCAGCGGCGACGCGGCCGGGCCCAGAACCGTTCCGCCCCGGTGGTTCTCGAAACCGGTGAGCCGTTGGGACAGACCCGGCAGCAGCGGCTTGGTGATCAGTTCGCCAATGGTGCGAACCTCCTGCGGCGAGGTGGTGGCATCGAGCAGGCCCACGCCGTCGACCCGTTCACCCGCCGACGTCTCGTACCATCGCCCGAGCACCTGGACGGCGGCGCAGATCGCCAGCACGGGCGCTCCCCGCTCGGCGGCGCGCTGCAGGCCGGGGTGCTTGATCAGGTGCTTGGTGGCCAAGCGCTGCGCGTAGTCCTCGGCCCCGCCCAGGGTGTAGAGGTCCAGCGAGTCCGGCACCGGGTCGGCCAGCGTGATCTCGACGATCTCGGCGGCGATGCCCCGCAACCGCAGGCGCTGGCGCAGCACCAGCGCGTTGCCGCCGTCGCCGTAGGTGCCCATCACGTCGGGCAGCACCAGCCCGATCCGCACCTTCGAAAAGGACGATGTATCAGCCATGGCGCGCCAACGCCCGTTGCAGCTGAAGGAAGGCGGTGTAGTTGGCGACGACCTCGACCTGTCCCGGCGGGCAGGACGCGATGGCGGCCACGGTGTCGTGCACCAGGGTGTGGTCGACGCCCGCGTAGCCGAGGCGCACCGCGAGGTCGGTGCCCCGCTCCCCGGCGGCTACGACGGCGGTGTTCTCGAAGTGCTCGAAGCGCACGTCCCAGAGCCAGGACAGGTCTTCGCCGTCGGGCACCTGCCCGTTGACCGAGATGACGACCCCGGCCGCCCCTTTGTCGACCATCGACAGCGCCTCCTGCCAGCCGGCCGGATTCTTGGCCAGCAGGATGCGCGCGTCGTGGTCGCCGACGCGGACGGTCCGGTAGCGCCCGGCGACCTCGTCGACGCTCGACACGGCCGCCACCGCTTTCGCGGGGTCGGCGCCCAGCGCGACGGCGGCGGCGACGGCCTGGGCGGCATTGCCGCGGTTGACCGCGCCCGGCAGCGCCAACCGCATCGGCAGCGCCAGCCCGTCGGGCCCGTACAGCGTCTCGTCGTCGAACCACCACTGCGGGCTGGGCCGCTTGAAGTCGGCGCCGGTGGAATACCAATGCCCTTTGTCACGGACGATCACCTCGCCGCTGCGCGGGCAGCTGACCGAGTCGTTCGCCCAGGAGCCGCCCGCGGCCACCCACACCACGTTCGGGCTGTCATAGGCCGCCGACGTCATGAGCACGTCGTCGCAGTTGGCGACGACGACGGCGTTCGGGTGCCGGGCCAACCCGGCGCGCAGGGTGCGTTCGATGACGTTGATCTCGCCGACCCGGTCCAGCTGGTCGCGCGACAGGTTGAGCAGCACGACGACGGCGGGCTCGACGGCGTCGGAGACGTGCGGCACGTGCATCTCGTCGACCTCCAGGGCCGCCAGCGGCGCCTCGCGGTTCGCCGCCAGCGCGGCCACCAGCCCGGCGTCCATGTTCGCGCCTTCGGCGTTCGTGGCCACCGAACCCAGCGTGCCGAGCGCGGCGGCGGTCATCCGGGTGGTGGTCGACTTGCCGTTGGTTCCGGTGACGACGACGGTGCGCCGTCCGGCCGCCAGCTGACGTAGGACCGAGCGGTCCAGGGTCATCGCGATCAGGCCGCCGATCATGGCGCCGGCGCCGCGCCCGGTCACCCGCGATGCCCAGCGCGCGCTCGCTCCCGCGGCGAGCGCAAGGCGTGCACGGGTGGTGACCACCCGCGCAGTTTAAGGGCGATCGCAAGCGCGGCGCAGAGCGCCGGGTGCTGCGGGTCGCCCTCACCGAATTCAGCGACCGACACGGCGGCGCAGCGACCCGGTGATGTCGGTCCGACGTGCCATCCTGTCGACATGAACCGGGTGTCCTGGGGGCGGCCGGCCAGCGAGCCGGACGGGGGTTGGGCCGTCATCGACGTCGAGACGTCGGGATTTCGGCCCGGTCAGGCGCGTGTCATCAGCCTGGCGGTACTGGGCCTCGACGCCGACGGCCGCGTGGAGCAATCCGTCGTCAGCCTGCTCAACCCCGGCGTGGACCCAGGCCCAACCCACGTGCACGGCCTGACGGCGGCCATGCTGGAAGACCAGCCGCAGTTCGCCGACGTCGTCGACGACGTGGTCAAGGTGCTGGACGGCCGCACGCTGGTGGCCCACAACGTCGCGTTCGACTACGCGTTCCTGGCCGCGGAAGCCGAGCTTGCCGAGGCCGAGCTCCCGATCGACTCCGTCATGTGCACCGTCGAGCTGGCCCGGCGGTTGGATCTCGGCATCGACAACCTGCGCTTGGAGACCCTCGCGGCGCACTGGGGCGTCACCCAGGAACGGCCGCACGACGCCTTCGACGACGCGCTGGTCCTGACCGGTGTGCTGGAGTCGGCGCTCAAGCGGGCGCGCGAGCGCGACATCTGGCTGCCGGTGCATCCGGTGACCCGGCGCCGGTGGCCGAACGGGCGCGTCACCCACGACGAGCTGCGTCCGTTGAAGGTGCTGGCCTCGCGGATGCCTTGCCCGTATCTCAATCCCGGGCTCTACGTGTCGGGCCGGCCGCTGGTGCAGGGCATGCGGGTGGCCCTGGCGGCCGAAGTCGGCCGCACCCACGAGGAACTGGTCGAACGCATCCTGCACGCCGGGCTGGCCTATAGCGACGCCGTCGACGGGGAGACCTCGCTGGTGGTCTGCAACGACCCGGCCCCGGATCAGGGCAAGGGCTATCTGGCCAAGCAGCTCGGGGTGCCGGTGGTCTCCGACGCGCAGTTCATGGCCTCCATCCGCGCGGTCGTCGGCGGCACCAGCATGGAGGAGTTCACCGACACCACCACGGTCGACCAGCAGCTCGCGCTTTTCTGAGCCATCCTTGCACCACTACGCTCGTAGTGCTACCGTCGCAGCATGAGCACCACTACCGATGTAGTAGATACGCGATCGCGGTGGGGGTCCTATCGCCGCCACGGCTTTTTCTTCCGCCCGGCGGCCATGCTGACCATCTCCCTCGGATTCGCCCTGCATCTATACCGCGTGCTCTTCGGCGACGCCCTCACCCTGCAGCACGCCGCAACACTGACCAACGACCGGCTCCTGCTCGTGCCGATGACCTACGCCGGGATCACCGGCATCCTGGTGTGGCGGCACGTCCGGTACGCCAACAAGCGGCACCGGGCGCTGTTCACCGCATCGGTGGTTTACATCGCCGGCAGCGTGCCGCTGCACATCTACCTCGACTACGTGATCAAGGACCTCACGTTCGTGAGCTGGTTCCCGATGTGGTTCAGCTACCTGCTCCTGATCGTCGTCTATCCGGCGTTCCTGACGATGTTCTGGCGACTGCGCTTCCAGAACTGATGCCGCCCAACCCGGAGCGCCGCGCCCAGCTGCTCGACGCCGCGATCGACATCCTCGCCGACGTGGGCGTCGGGGGTCTGACGCATCGGCAGGTCGACGACCGGGCGGGCCTGCCCGCGGGCACGACCTCCAACTACTTCCGGACCCGCCAGGCCCTGCTCGAGGCCACGGCGGCCCGCACCGTCGACCTGCATTGGCAACGCGTCGAGTTGTTGCGAAGCGCGGTCGGATCACTCGATCGCGACGGCGTCAAAGCCCTCATAAAGCAACTGCTTTCATTGCCTGACGAGCAGGCCCGCAGGTACACGCTGGCGCGGTTCGAGCTGTTCATGGAGGGTACGCGTCGGCCCGAGTTGCGGCCGTTCCTCAAAGACCTGCAGGCCGCCGCGGTGAAGTCCGCGACGCTGATCCTCGAGGCCGCGGGCTTCACTCCGACACCGGACCAGATGGACGAGCTGAGCCGATTGCTCAACGGCTATGCGTTCAGCAGTCTCACGCTTCCCGGGGCCGACGATCCCGCCGAGTTGGTGGATCGGCTGCTGCGCGCGTACTTCCCCGCCTAGCCCGCGGGTGCCCGCCCGATCGCGGGTCGCTTCCAGCAAGTTCTCAGCGGAAACCCTGGAACTCTCCAGGTGTTGCCCAGAGGCTAATGGTTACCATCAGCAGGCCGGCGCGGGGCCGCAAACGCCTCCTGCGCGTGGCGCCTGGGGGCCCGATCTTAAAACGATGACCGCATAGCGGCGTCGTCCATGCCAGCAGTGAGGACAAAGCACTCAGTGAGTGGACCGTTGGCCGATTTCGCCGTCGACCGGCGGGTGTTGCTGATCACCGGCATCGCGCTGTTCGTCGGCGCACTATCGGCGGGAGTGGCGTGGTGTCTGCTCCAGCTGATCGGACTCGTCACCAATCTTGTTTTCTATCAACGAGTCTCGGATGCCCTAGTGTCGCCCGCCGCTAATCAGCATCCGTGGTGGCTGATCCTGGGCGCCCCCGTCGCAGGCGGTTTGGTCATCGGTCTGATGGCTCGGTACGGGTCCGATCAGGTTCGCGGCCACGGCATGCCCGAGACGATCGAGGTGATCCTCACCGGTAGCAGCCGTGTCGAGCCCAAAGTGGCGATCCTGAAACCGATCTCGGCGGCGATCAGTATCGGTACGGGCGGGCCGTTCGGTGCCGAGGGCCCCATCGTCATGACGGGCGGCGCGACGGGTTCGGTTGTCGCCCAGTTCTTGCATCTGACCGCGGACGAGCGAAAGATTCTGCTCGCCTCCGGCGCCGCCGGTGGCATCGCAGCCACCTTCAACGCTCCGCTGGCGTCCATCTTGCTGGCGGTCGAGTTGCTGCTGTTCGAATTCCGGCCGCGCAGCCTGGTACCCGTCGCCGGCTCGGTCGCCGTTGCCACCGTGGTGCGACTGCTGATCCTGGGCAGCGCACCGGTATTCCCCGTCACTACTTGGTCAGCCGAAATTCCTTGGTCCATTGATGCTTTGGCGGTCGTGGTCGGGATCGCCGGCGCCGCGGTGGCCATCGGTGCGACGCACTTGGTCTACTGGGCCGAGGGCGCCTTTCCGCGTCTGCCAATCCATTGGATGTGGTGGCCGGCGATCGGTGGTCTGATCATTGGCATCGGCGGGTTGATCGAACCGCGCGCCCTCGGAGTCGGTTACAACGTGATCGGTTCACTTCTCTCCGGGCACGCCGGGCTGTCGCTGATCGTCGGCATTCTCGTGGTGAAGACCGCGATTTGGGGTCTGTCACTCGGCTCGGGGACCTCGGGCGGGGTATTCGCCCCCGTGTTCATGATCGGCAGCGCACTCGGAGCCTTTGTCGGGCACTGGCTGCCGCCCGTGTTTCCTGGCTTTTGGGCGATGTTGGGCCTGGCCGGCGTGGTGTGCGGCATCATGCGGGCGCCGCTGACGGCCATCATGTTCACCCTGGAGCTCACCCGCGCTTGGCCCGCGATGCTTCCGGTGATCATCGCTACCGTCACCGCGTACGTGATCTCCGTTCTGTTGCTGGCGCGTTCGGTGCTCACCGAAAAGATCGCCCGCAGCGGCATGCACCTGACCCGCGACTACACCACCGACCCGCTGGAGGCATTTCTGGTCGCCGAGGTGGCGCGTTCCGGGCCGCCTGCCGCACCCGCGGGCGGCACGATAAGCGCCCAGGCCACGTTGCGGCACGCCGCAAATGTCTTCGCCGAATCGGACGGCAGGCCGCTGAGGGTGTTGTCGCCGGATGGCACCGACCAGGGCCATCTGCTGATGAAGGATTTGCTCACCGCGCGGCTGCACGATCTCAACGAAGACACGGAACGGACCCGGCATCTGATGCCCTATTTCCCGAGGCCGCCGCGAACCGCCGTTCGCCGCTGGGTATCGGCTCGGCGCAATGGCCGCGCGAGCTGACCTGCGCCCTAATCCCGCGCCGCGCGGTTGACCGCCGACACGACGGCCCGCAGCGACGCGGTGGTGATCGACGGCGCGATCCCGACGCCCCACACTGTCCTGCGCTCGCTGGATGCGTGCCGACCCGCTTCGCCCGGTCCCCCGCAAGCGGGAGGTGCCCCCAGCGCCGCGCTCGCGATCGGCACGGCCACCGAAGCCTCCACGTAGGCGGCGGCCTGCGCGTCGTCGCCGGCGCTCATCGCGTGCTCGGAGTAGTCCAGCACGGCGACGTCGAACCCGACGGTGCCCAGCGCGTGGACGAAGGCCGCGAGCGGACCATTGCCCGCGCCGGTGATCTCGGTCTCCACCCCGTTGACCTTCACGGTCGCCGCGATCGTGGTGGCGCCGCCGTCTTCCTCGGACGCCTCGACCCGCTGCTTCATCCGCTCCAGCGGCCAGACCGGGGCCAGGTACTCCTCGGAGAACACGTCCCACATCTCCTTCGGGGAGACCTCCCCGCCCTCGCCCTCGGTGATCCTCTGGATCGCCTGGGAGAACTCGATCTGCAGCCGCCGCGGCAGGGCCAGGCCGTGGTCGGACTTCATGATGTAGGCCACGCCGCCCTTGCCGGACTGCGAGTTGACCCGGATCACCGCCTCGTAGGTGCGCCCCACGTCCTTGGGGTCGATCGGCAGATAGGGCACCTGCCACAGCATGTCCTCGACGTCGGAGTCCGCGGCGTCGGCGTCGATCTTCATCTGGTCCAGGCCCTTGTTGATCGCGTCCTGGTGGCTGCCGGAGAACGCGGTGTAGACCAGGTCCCCGCCGTAGGGGTGCCGCTCGTGCACCGGCAACTGGTTGCAGTACTCGACCGTGCGGCGAACCTCGTCGATGTTGGAGAAGTCGATCTGGGGGTCGACGCCGCGGGAGAACAGGTTGAGCCCCAGCGTCACCAGGCACACGTTGCCGGTGCGCTCGCCGTTGCCGAACAGGCAGCCCTCGATCCGGTCGGCGCCCGCGGCAAAGCCCAATTCGGCTGCCGCGACGGCCGTTCCGCGGTCATTGTGCGGGTGCAGGCTCAGGATGACGGATTCCCGGTTGGCCAGGTTGCGGCTCATCCACTCGATCGAGTCCGCGTAGACGTTGGGCGTCGCCATCTCCACCGTGGCGGGCAGGTTGAAGATGATGGGGTTCTCCGGCCTCGGCGCGATGATCTCGCCGACGGCGTCGCACACCTGCCTGGCGTACTCCAGCTCGGTTCCGGTGTAGGACTCCGGTGAATATTCGAAACGCCATTGTGTGCCAGGGTATTTGGCGGCCTCCTCGACGCACTTGCGGGCGCCGTCGGTCGCGATGGCCTGTACCGCGGCCCGGTCGGCGCGAAAAACCACGCGGCGCTGCAGGATTGACGTCGAGTTGTAGAAGTGCACGATGACCCGCGACGCACCCTCGCACGCCAGGAACGTGCGCTCGATGAGCTCGGGACGGCACTGCGTCAGCACCTGGATGGTGACGTCGTCCGGGATGGCGCCATCGGTGATGATCTCGCGGACGAAGTCGAAGTCGGTCTGGCTGGCCGACGGGAAGCCGACCTCGATTTCCTTGTAACCCATGCGAACCAGCAGATCGAACATGCGGCGCTTGCGGGTCGGGCTCATCGGGTCGATCAGCGCCTGGTTGCCGTCGCGCAGATCCACCGCGCACCACAGCGGGGCGCGGTCGATGACGCGGTCGGGCCAGGTGCGGTCGGCCAGGCGGATGGGCTCGACTTCCTCGGCGAAGGGCCGGTACCGGCTGACCGGCATCGCCGAACCGCGTTGGGGATTCCAGGCGGGCTGACCGGGGCCCGGCGGGCCCGCCGGTTTGACGATCGATCGGGCGGACGTATAGGCGTCGGGATTGGATGTCACGGTAGTTGCTCCGGGGGTGTCAGAAGGAACCTCAGACCGGCGCATCGCGAACACCCGCGACGGGAAGCCGGTCTGGATCAGACCCCGTCGCGGCGTCCGAGGAGGAGCACCCGCTGCACGCCCTGAACTCTACCGCGATTGGCGCCCGGGAGGAAAATCGCCGAAAATCATGACAAAACCGCAGGCTGTGGCGGTCAGCATCGGGGCGTAAACCGTTATGTGCAGCCACGTATTCTGTTGTGGACTTAAAACGTGCCCAAGGGCGGGAAGATTGCGGGAAACATAACGTGGCGCTGGTCGTGCAGAAGTACGGCGGATCATCGGTGGCCGACGCCGACCGGATCCGCCGCGTCGCCGAACGCATCGTCGCGACCAAGAAGCAGGGGAACGACGTCGTCGTCGTGGTCTCCGCCATGGGCGACACCACCGATGACCTGATGGACCTGGCCCAGCAGGTGTGCCCGGCCCCGCCGCCGCGGGAACTCGACATGCTGCTGACCGCCGGCGAACGGATCTCCAACGCGCTGGTGGCCATGGCGATCGAATCGCTGGGCGCGGAGGCGCGCTCGTTCACCGGCTCGCAGGCCGGGGTCATCACCACCGGCACCCACGGCAACGCGAAGATCATCGAGGTCACCCCCGGGCGGCTGCAGGCCGCGCTCGACGAGGGCCGCATCGTGCTGGTCGCCGGATTCCAGGGCGTCAGCCAGGACACCCGGGACGTCACGACGTTGGGCCGCGGCGGCTCGGACACCACCGCGGTGGCGCTGGCCGCGGCCCTGCACGCCGACGTCTGCGAGATCTATACGGACGTGGACGGCATCTTCACCGCGGACCCGCGAATCGTGCACAACGCGCGCCGGTTGGACACGGTGACCTTCGAAGAGATGCTCGAGATGGCGGCCTGCGGCGCGAAGGTGCTGATGCTGCGCTGCGTGGAATACGCCCGCCGCTACAACATTCCGGTGCACGTGCGCTCGTCGTACTCGGACAAACCCGGCACCGTCGTCGTCGGATCGATCAAGGACATAGCCATGGAAGACCCCATCCTGACCGGAGTCGCGCACGACCGCAGCGAGGCGAAGGTGACCGTCGTCGGCATACCGGACATCCCCGGCTACGCGGCGCGGGTCTTCCGGGCCGTCGCGGACGCCGACGTGAACATCGACATGGTGTTGCAGAACGTCTCGAAGGTGGAGGACGGCAAGACCGACATCACCTTCACCTGCTCGCGGGACAGCGGGCCCACGGCGGTGGCCAAGCTGGACGCGCTCAAGGACGAGATCGGGTTCACCCAGCTGCTCTACGACGACCACATCGGCAAGGTGTCGCTGATCGGCGCGGGCATGCGCAGCCACCCCGGCGTCACCGCGACCTTCTGTGAGGCCCTGGCCGCCGTCGGCGTCAACATCGAACTGATCTCCACCTCCGAGATCCGGATCTCGGTCCTGTGCCGCGACACCGAACTAGACAAGGCCGTCGTGGCGTTGCATGAGGCGTTCGGGCTCGGCGGCGAGGAGTCGGCGACCGTGTACGCGGGGACGGGTAGGTAAATGGTTGCCATCGGAGTTGTAGGCGCCACCGGCCAGGTCGGCCAGGTGATGCGCAAGTTGCTCGAGGAGCGGGATTTCCCCGCGACATCGGTGCGGTTCTTCGCGTCGTCGCGATCGCAGGGCCGCAAGCTGGGATTCCGCGGGCAGGAGATCGAGGTCGAGGACGCCGCCACTGCGGACCCGGCCGGCCTGGACATCGCGTTGTTCTCCGCCGGCAAGACCATGTCGTTGGTGCAGGCGCCGCGCTTCGCCGCGGCCGGGGTGACCGTCATCGACAACTCGTCGGCCTGGCGCAAGGATCCCGACGTGCCGCTGGTGGTGTCGGAGGTCAACTTCGACAGGGACGCCCACCGCCGGCCGAAGGGCATCATCGCCAACCCGAACTGCACCACGATGGCCGCGATGCCGGTGCTCAAGGTGCTGCACGACGAGGCGGAGCTGGTGCGCCTGGTGGTCTCGAGCTACCAGGCGGTGTCAGGCAGCGGGCTGGCCGGGGTGGAGGAGCTGGCCACGCAGGCCCGCGCGGTCATCGACGGCGCCGAGCAGCTGGTGCACGACGGCTCCGCGCTCGATTTCCCCGCGCCCAAGACGTACGTCGCTCCGATCGCATTCAATGTCGTGCCGCTGGCCGGCTCGCTGATGGACGACGGCTCCGGCGAGACCGACGAGGACCAGAAGCTGCGGCACGAGAGCCGCAAGATCCTCGGCATCCCGGAGCTGGCGGTGAGCGGAACCTGCGTGCGGGTGCCCGTCTTCACCGGGCACTCGCTGTCGATCAACGCCGAATTCGCCCGGCCGCTGTCACCCGAGCGCGCCCGGCAGCTGCTCGACGGTGCGCCCGGGGTCAAGGTGGTCGACGTGCCGACGCCGTTGGCGGCCGCGGGCGTCGACGAATCCCTGGTCGGCCGCGTCCGGCACGACCCGGGCGTGCCCGATGGGCGCGGCCTGGCCCTGTTCGTCTCGGGCGACAACCTCCGCAAGGGGGCGGCGCTGAACACCATCCAGATCGCCGAGCTGCTGGCCGCCCAGCTGTGAGAAGCGGGTGAGCGCCGCCCATACTCGACTGATCGCGCGGTGCTCGCTTGCATTGACGTTGATTGCGCCGCAAGGCTTTTGGCTCGCGCACGCCGATCCACCGGCGCCGCAACCCGAGCCCATCGTGGGGCCGCTGGCGCCCGGTCAGGTGTTGCGGATCGGCCCCACCGCCGGCACCGGCACACCCACCGGGGACTACGGCGTCGGCGCGACCGACCTCTGTGAGTTCGTCGAGTTCCCCGCGGAGTTGTTGCAGGTGTGCGGCGATAGCTTCGCCGGCCAGGGCGTCGGGTTCGGCGGCTGGTACGCGCCGGTGGCGCTTCATGTGGACACCGCGTCCGTCGACGACCCGGCCGGGGTGCGCTACACCGGCGTCACCGGCATCAGCAAACCGCTGTTGGCGGATCCGGCCCCGCCTGGCGCCTCGCAGCTGCCCGCCGGGGTGGTCCAGATCAACCGGCGTAACTACGTGATGGTGACGACGACGAAGAACCTGGAACCGCAGACCTCCCGGCTGGTGACGGCGGAGCCCGCGCGGGCCGGATGGCAGACCATCCCCGGCTCGCGTCGGCCCGCCGCCTACCAGGGCGGCTCGCAGACGCAGATCAGCGGTTACTACGACCCCATTCCCACCCCGGATTCGCCGACCGGCTGGGTGTACATCGTGGCCGACAGCTTCACCCGCAGGGATCCCGTCGTGCTCTATCGGGCCACCCCGCAATCGTTCACCGACCGGTCCCGGTGGCAGGGGTGGGCGGCCGGGCCGGGCGGCGGCTGGGGCAAGCCGCCCACGCCGCTGTGGCCGGAAGCGGTCGGCGAGATGTGCATCCGGCAAATCGACGGCAAGGCGGTGCTGTCCTACTTCAACGCCGTCACGGGCAACATGGAGGTCCGCGTCGCCGACGACCCGACGTCCCTCGGCGACGCCCCGGTCACCACGGTGGTCCAGCACGACGAGTGGCCCGACCCGGCGGAAAGCCTGCCGCCGCCGGATGACAACCGGCTCGCGCAACCGTACGGCGGCTACATCTCGCCCGGTTCCACGCTCGACGAGCTGCGAATCTTCGTCAGCCAGTGGGACACCCGCGCGCGGGTGGCCGCCCCGTACCGGGTGATCCAGTTCGCGGTCAACCCGTTCAAGCCGGACGCCGGCTGAGCGCCGAATCCTCACAGCTGCTGCATAAGTGATGCATAGCCGCAACTATTGTTAACGGCTTCATCATTTGTCTCATGAGTGAAACGTCTGAAACCCCCACCACGCGGTCCTCGACCGCAACCGTCCCGGCGGCTGCCGCCGAAGCAGCCCCGGCCTACCGAGCCCCGCGCGTCTTTCAACTGGCCGCCTGGGTCGCCATCGTCGCCGGGATCGTGTTCATCGTCGCGGTCATCTTCTTCACCGGCTTCATCCTTGGCCACCGCGGCGGCCACCACGGCCATCACCACCACAAGCACCACGCGGCGTGGATGCACCCGCACCGCATGGGTGGCCCGGGTGCCCAGCAGGGTGGACCGGCCGGCATCCAGCAGGGCGGACCCGGCGCGGTGACCCCCGGCGCCCCCGGCCCGAGCCAGATCCCGACGTCGGTCGCCCCGTCCAGGACGCCGTAGTCCAACCCCCACACTGAACAACCAGCAGCCCGGTGCCCGCGAGAGCACCGGGCTGCGCGTCGTTTTGTCACCGGCAACTGGCCACCGCCCACCGATTCACAGCAAGTTTTCTGCGGCGAACCTGTTATGCCCACAGTGGCGCCGGGCACTATTCAAGGCATGACCGAGACACCCGAACCGACCCCGCCGCCGACTCCCGCCGCCGCCACCGCACCCGCGCCCCCGCCCGCAGAACGAGTGAAGCCGCCGGCGCTCTACACGGCCGCGGCGTGGGTGATCATCGTCGCCGGCATTGTCTTCATCATCTCGACGGTGTTCTTCGTCGGTGCGTTCGTGTACGGCCATTACCACCACTGCCACTATCACCACGGCCCGATGTTCAGACCGGGTGCTGGCCCCGGACCGGGCAACGGCCCGTATGGCCCCGGACCGGGCAACGGGCCCTGGGGCCCCGGCCCAAGCGGCCAGTGGGGCTATGGCGGCCCGGGGCTGATCGTGCCCATGCCCCCGGGCGGTCCGGGCGGCCCCGGCGGACCGGCCGGCGGACCGGGTCTGAGCGGCCCGGGCCAGCCACCGGCGAGCGCGGTCAGCCCAACCCCCGCCGCGCCGGCGCCGCGTCCGTAACCCGACCATGCGTTTCTTGACGTGGTCCAGAAAAGGAGCATAGTTATTGGCGCGCAGAAGTATTCGTCGCCAATGCCCGAGGGCAGCCCACCAAACGAGGAGATAGCGACATGACGGAGCGTTTCACCACCACAGATGCCGGCATCGCTGCGCCCAGTGACGACCGGTCGTTGACCATCGGTCCCGACGGCCCGATCCTGCTGCAGGACCATTACCTGATCGAGCAGATGGCCCAATTCAACCGGGAACGCATCCCGGAACGTCAGCCGCACGCGAAGGGCGGCGGCGCTTTCGGTACCTTCGAGGTCACCAACGACGTCAGCAAATACACCAGGGCGGCGGTCTTTCAGCCCGGCACCAAGACGGACATGCTGGCCCGGTTCTCCACCGTCGCCGGCGAACGCGGCAGCCCGGACACGTGGCGTGACCCGCGTGGCTTCGCGCTCAAGTTCTACACCAGCGAAGGCAATTTCGACCTGGTCGGCAACAACACCCCGGTCTTCTTCATGCGCGACCCGATGAAGTTCCAGCACTTCATCCGGTCTCAAAAGCGTTTGCAGGCAAGCAATGTGCGCGACCACAACATGCAGTGGGACTTCTGGACGCTTTCACCGGAGTCCGCGCATCAGGTGACCTGGCTGATGGGCGACCGGGGCATCCCGAAGTCGTGGCGGCACATGAACGGCTACAGCAGCCACACGTACAGCTGGATCAACGCCGGCGGCGAAATCTTCTGGGTGAAATACCATTTCATCACCGATCAGGGCATCGACTTCCTGCCCCAGGAGGACGCGGACCGGCTGGCCGGCGAGGACGGCGATTACCACCAGCGCGACCTCTACGAGGCGATCGAGGGCGGCAACCATCCCAGCTGGACGCTGAAGATGCAGATCATGCCGTACGAAGAGGCCCGGACTTATCGGTTCAACCCGTTCGACCTGACCAAGGTGTGGCCGCACGGCGACTACCCGCTGATCGATGTCGGCAAGATGACGCTGAACCGCAACGTCACCGATTACCACACTGAGATCGAGCAGGCGGCCTTCGAGCCGAACAACACCGTGCCGGGCACCGGGCTGAGCCCGGACAAGATGCTGCAGGCCCGCGGCTTCTCCTACTCCGACGCGCATCGCGCCCGGCTGGGGGCCAATTATCGGCAGATCCCGGTCAACGAACCGAGGGTCGAGGTGAACAGCTACTCCAAGGACGGGGCGATGCGGGTGAAGAACGTGTCCGATCCCGTCTATGCGCCCAACTCCTACGGCGGACCGCACGCCGACCCGGCGCGCGCCGCCGAGGTGCGCTGGCACGCCGACGGCGACATGGTGCGCGCCGCCTACACCCTGCACGCCGAGGACGACGACTGGGGTCAGGCCGGCACCATGGTTCGCGACGTCCTCGACGATGCGGCCCGGGATCGGTTGGCGCACAACATCATCGGCCACGTCTCCAAGGGTGTTAAGGAGCCGGTGCTGTCGCGGGTGTTCGAGTACTGGCGCAACGTCGACCCCGACCTCGGCAAGAAGGTCGAAGAGGGCGTGCGCGGCAACGGGGGCTGACCAACGCACCGCCGTCCTGGCATGATCGATTGAATGACCATGCGGGTTCGCGCGGCCGCGATCACCATCGGCCTGGCCATCGGGGGCGCGGTCGCGCTCCCCGTCGCGACCGCCCACCCGTCGGACCCGGGGGTGGTGAACTACGCCGTCCTGGGCAAGGGGTCGGTAGGCAACATCGTGGGCGGCCCGATGGGCTGGGAATCGGTGTTCACCCAGCCGGTGCAGGGCGACTGGGTGGACGTCCCGGTGTGCAACAACTGGGCCGACATCGGGTTGCCCGAGGTGTACAACGACCCTGACCTCGCATCGTTCAACGGTGCCGTCACCCAGACGTCGGCCAACGACCAGACGCACTTCGTCAAGCAGGCCGTCGGGGTGTTTGCCACCGACGACGCCGCGGGTCGCGCTTTCCACCGCCTGGTGGATCGCACGGTCGGCTGCTCGGGGCAGACCACCGCGATGCACCTGGACAACGGGGCCACCCAGGTGTGGTCGTTCGACGGTGGGCCACCCGGTCCGGCCGACGCGAACTGGACCAAGCAGGAAGCCGGCACCGATCGGCGGTGCTTCAATCAAACCAGACTGCGCGAAAACGTATTGTTGCAGGCCAAAGTCTGCCAATCTGGCAACGCCGGGCCGGCGGTCAACGTGCTGGCCGGGGCGATGCAGAATGCGCTGGGTCAGTGAGCGGGGGTCCGGAGCCGGGTCGGGCAGGCTTGAAAATCGGCGCGATCGGGAATATGTCGGAGCCATCTGCTAGATGAAGAAGTGGCGGTTACCGTCCCCTTCGTTTGGTGGGGAGACAGGCCCGCGGACGCGTGTTCAGGCTTGCTCAGGCCCGAAGGGATAGTGATATGACGTTCGCCGCTATCACTACCGCGGGCGCCGAGATGACCGACTCCCAGGCCGCCGCGAGCTATATCGCCGACGGCTGCCTGGCGGACTCCCCGGTGGGCCGCGTGGGTCTCGAGTTGGAGGCCCACTGCCACGACCCGGCCGACCCGCACCGCAGGCCCGGCTGGGCCGAGATCGGCGAGGTGTTGGCGGGCTTGCCCGACCTGCCGGGCGGCAGCCGGATCACGGTGGAGCCCGGCGGGGCCGTGGAGCTGTCCGGTCCACCGGCCGACGGTGTGGTCGGCGCCATCGAGGGGATGCGGCGCGACCAGTCCGTGTTGCGGTCGGCGTTCGCCGACGCCGGGCTGGGTCTGGTGTTCCTCGGAGCGGATCCGCTGCGCCCGCCCAAGCGCATCAATCCGGGCGCGCGTTACCGCGCGATGGAGGAGTTCTTCGCGTCCAGCCGCTCGGGCGACGCGGGCTCGGCCATGATGACGTCCACGGCGTCCATTCAGGTCAACCTGGACGCCGGGCCGCGGGCCGGCTGGGCGGCGCGGGTGCGGTTGGCGCACGCGCTGGGGCCCACCATGATCGCGATCGCCGCGAACTCTCCGATGCTGCGTGGCGAGTTCACCGGATGGGCCTCCACCCGGCAGTGGGTATGGGGCCAGATGGACTCGGCGCGCTGCGGGCCGGTCCTGGGCGCCAGTGGCGACGAACCCGGCACCGACTGGGCGCGCTACGCGCTCAAGGCCCCGGTGATGCTGGTGCACGCCCCGGACGCCGCCGCGGTCACCCATTGGGTGCCCTTTGCCGACTGGGTGGACGGGCGGGTGTTGCTCGGCGATCGCCGCCCTACCGTGGCCGACTTGGAATACCACCTGACCACCCTGTTTCCGCCGGTGCGCCCGCGGCAATGGCTGGAAATCCGCTATCTCGACAGCGTGCCGGACGAGTTCTGGCCAGCCGTGGTGTTCACGCTGACGGCCCTGCTCGACAACCCGGCCGCGGCCGACATAGCGGCCGAGGCGGTCGAGCCGGTGGCCACCGCCTGGGACACCGCGGCCCGGGTGGGCCTGCGTGACCGGCGGCTGTACGCCGCGGCCAACAAGTGCGTGGCCGTCGCCGCCGAGCTGGCGCCGCCCGAACTCAGGGAGTCGATGCAATGGTTGCTCGACGCCGTCGAGCGATGCCGATGTCCCGGTGACGACTTCTCCGATCAGGTGATCCAGCACGGCATCGCGCCCACCGTGGCGCGCCTGGCACAAGGGGGGCTGTGACTTCCGCTGACGATTCCGACCCGCTGCGCACGGCAGCGCCGCGCTTGCGATCGTCAGGCCGGGCAAGCCTTGCCGACGATTTAGCGCGGGCGCGGACGCGAACGTTGCGGCTGGTCGAGTTTGACGACGCCGAGCTGTACCGGCAGTACGACCCCCTGATGAGTCCGCTGGTGTGGGACCTCGCGCACATCGGTCAGCAGGAGGAGTTCTGGCTGCTGCGGGCCGGTGACCCCGCCCGGCCGGGCATGTTGCCGCCCGCGGTCGAGGGCCTCTACGACGCCTTCGTGCACTCCCGTGCGAGCCGGGTCGAGCTGCCGCTGCTGCCGCCGGACCGCGCGCGGGCATATTGCCGGACGGTGCGGTCAGCGGCCCTCGACGCCCTCGACGCCCTGCCCGAGGAGGCCGACAGCTTCCCGTTCGCGTTGGTCATCAGCCATGAGAACCAGCACGACGAAACCATGTTGCAGGCGTTGAGCCTGCGCAGCGGCGCCCCGCTGCTGCGCGACACAGTGGCCTTGCCGCCCGGTCGCCCCGGCGTCGCCGGCACCTCGGTCCTGGTGCCCGCCGGCCCGTTCGTGTTGGGCGTGGACGCGGTGAGCGAACCGTACTCGTTGGACAACGAGCGGCCCGCCCACGTCGTCGACGTGCCCGCGTTTCGGATCGGCCGGGTGCCGGTCACCAACGGCGAGTGGCGGCACTTCGTCGAAGACGGTGGATACCGGCAGCCACGCTGGTGGTCAGAGCGCGGCTGGGAGCATCGCCAGCGCGCCGGCCTGACGGCGCCGCAGTTCTGGAGCCCCGACACACGCACGCGCACGCGGTTCGGTCACGTCGAAGACATCCCGGCCGACGAACCCGTTCAGCACGTCACCTACTTCGAGGCCGAGGCGTACGCGGCGTGGGCCGGCGCCCGGCTGCCGACCGAGATCGAGTGGGAGAAGGCCTGCGCGTGGGATCCGGCCACCGACAGCCGCCGCCGCTACCCCTGGGGGTCGCAGCCGCCGTCCGACGCCCTGGCCAACCTGGGTGGCGCGGCGTTGCGCCCGGCTCCCGTCGGCGCCTACCCGGCCGGCGCCTCGGCGTACGGGGCCGAGCAGATGCTCGGCGACGTGTGGGAGTGGACCACGTCCCCGCTGCGGCCGTGGCCCGGTTTCGTCCCGATGATCTACGAGCGCTACTCGCAGCCGTTCTTCGACGGGGACTATCGGGTGCTGCGCGGCGGTTCATGGGCGGTGGAGCCCAGCATCCTGCGGCCCAGCTTCCGCAATTGGGACCACCCGATCCGGCGCCAGATCTTCTCCGGCGTCCGGTTGGCTTGGGACGTCGAGGACTTCGCCTGATGTGCCGCCACCTGGGCTGGCTCGGGGCCGATGTCACCGTCTCCTCGCTGGTGCTGGATCCACCGTACGGCCTGCGGGTCCAGTCGTATGCCCCGCGCCGGCAGAAGCACGGCCTGCTCAACGCCGACGGTTGGGGCGTCGGGTTTTTCGACGCTTCCGCGGGAGGCCAAGTACCCCGCCGCTGGCGCAGCCAGGCACCGCTGTGGGGTGACGTGTCGTTCGAGTCCGTCGCGGCGGCGCTGCGCAGCCACTGCGTGGTCGCCGCCGTGCGTTCGGCGACGGTCGGCATGCCGATCGACGCCAGCGCGACGGCGCCGTTCACCGACGGCCAGTGGTTGCTGTCGCACAACGGCGTCGTCGACCGCGCCGTGTTGTCTGGCACCTCGCAGGCCGAATCGGTTTGCGACAGTGCACTACTCGCGGCGGCCATCTTCGAGCGTGGCCTGGACGAGCTGGGCGAGACCATCAGCGAGGTGGCGGCGGCCGACCCGAACGCCCGGCTCAACATCCTGGCCGCCAACGGCTCTCGCCTGCTGGCGACGGCCTGGGGAGACACGCTGTCGATCCTGCGGCGCGCCGACGGCATCGTTCTGGCCAGCGAGCCCTACGACGACGACCCCGGCTGGGAGGAAGTGCCGGACCGCCACCTCGTCGAGGTCACCGCGACGGGAGTCGCGCTGACCCCGCTGGATCACTCGGAAGGCTATCGATGACGCTGACACTGTCCAACCACCTGGCCGCCGACTCCGCATACCAGGCCCTGCGTCGGGATGTGTTCGACGGCCTGCAGCAGACGCCGAAGTCGTTGCCGCCCAAATGGTTCTACGATTCGTTGGGCAGCCACTTGTTCGATCAGATCACCCGGCTGCCCGAGTACTATCCGACCCGCGCCGAGGCGGAGATCCTGCGCGCCCGGTCGGCCGAAATCGCGGCGGTCAGCGACGCCGACACCCTGGTGGAGCTTGGCAGTGGAACCTCGGAGAAGACCCGGCTGCTGCTGGACGCGCTGCGCGAACGCGGATCGTTGCGCCGATTCGTCCCGTTCGACGTCGACGCGGGCATCCTTTCGACGGCCGCGGCGGCCATCCAACGGGAATACGTGGGCGTCGAAATCAACGCCGTCTGCGGCGATTTCGAGGAACACCTGACCGAGATCCCGGCCGGCGGGCGCCGCCTGTTCGTATTCCTGGGGTCCACCATCGGCAACCTGACACCCGCACCGCGCGCGGAGTTCCTCTCGAGCCTGTCCGCCCAGATGCGGCCCGGCGACAGCCTGTTGCTGGGGACCGACTTGGTCAAGGACACCGACCGGCTGGTGCGGGCCTACGACGACTCGGCCGGGGTGACCGCGGCGTTCAATCGCAATGTGCTGGCGGTGATCAACCGGCAACTTGACGCGGACTTCGATGTCGAGGCCTACCAGCACGTGGCGCGCTGGAACGCCCAGGAGGAACGCATCGAAATGTGGTTGCGCTCCAGCCACGCCCAGCGGGTCCGCGTCGACGCGCTGGACCTGACCGTCGATTTCGCGGCCGGTGAGGAGATGCTCACCGAAGTATCGTGCAAGTTCCGCCCGGACGGGGTGAGCGCCGAATTGGCCGGCGTGGCACTGCGTCCCACCCGGTGGTGGACGGACGCCGCGGGTGACTTCGGGTTGTCGTTGGCCGTGAAGTGACGCCCGCGGGTTCGCTGGCCGACCGATGGCGGGCGGCCCGCCTGCCGGTGGCCGGGCTGCACCTGGACAGCGCGGCCTGTTCGCGTCAAAGCCTTGCCGTGATCGACGCCGCCGCCCAGCACGCGCGCAACGAGTCCGAAGTCGGCGGCTACGTCGCGGCCGAGGCCGCCGCACCCGCGCTCGACGCCGGGCGGGTGGCGTTCGCCGCGCTGGCCGGCATGCCCGACGCGGAGGTGGTGTTCACCACGGGCTCCGTGAACGCCCTGGACCTCCTGCTCGGCGCCTGGCCGGCGGACCGCCGCCGGGTGGCGTGCCTGCCCGGCGAGTACGGCCCCAACCTGGCGCTGCTGGCCGCCCATGGATTCGACCGGCAGCTGCTGCCGACGCTCGAGGACGGCCGGCTGGCGCTCGACGACGCGGCGCTGGCGCTGGAGGCCGACCCGCCCGATCTGGTGCACCTGACCGCGGTCGGCAGCCACAGCGGTGTGGTGCAACCGCTGTCGATGGTGGTGCGGCTGTGCCGGGAGTTGGGGCTGCCGCTGGTCGTCGACGCCGCCCAGGCCCTGGGCCAGGTGGACTGCGCGGTCGGCGCCGACGCCACCTACGCGTCGTCGCGCAAGTGGTTCGCCGGGCCGCGCGGCGTCGGGGCCCTCGCGGTGCGCCGCGAGCTACTGGAGGGCCTGCAGCCGCGGCTGGCGGCGCCGGATTGGCTCGCGGGGTCGTTCTCGGTGGCCCAGCAGCTCGAGTTCGGTGAAGCAAACGTCGCTGCGCGGCTTGGGTTTTCGCTGGCGCTGGGCGAGCATTTGGCCTACGGGCCGGAGACCGTGCGTGCGCGGCTGGCCGAGCTGGGCGCCGAGAGCCGCCGGGTGCTGGCCGATGTGGCCGGCTGGGCGGTGGTCGAAGAGGTCGACGAGC
Source organism: Mycobacterium paraffinicum (assembly GCF_001907675.1). Lineage (GTDB taxonomy): Bacteria > Actinomycetota > Actinomycetes > Mycobacteriales > Mycobacteriaceae > Mycobacterium > Mycobacterium paraffinicum_A. Next base: position 338,105 of record NZ_MPNT01000002.1, on the reverse strand, counting down.
CCAGCGCCATCACCACGCTGGCCCCCGTCGACGGCGCCGACCCGCAAGCGGTGCAGTCCTGGTTGCTCGCGGAGCGGCGGATCCTGACCACCTTCGTCGGCGTGCAGCGGGCGCCCCTGCAGCTGGCCGGTCCGGTGCTGCGGATCTCGCCGCACGTCGACACCACGGCCGAGGACATCGAGACCTTCGCCGAGGCGCTGATCGCCGCTACTGCGGCGACGTCGGATTGAGGATTAGCCCGCCTTGTGCGCGGTCAGCAGGTAGGCGGGCATCTTGATCCGGCCCTTCTCGTCGCGTTCGTGCGGCGGGAATTCGAAGGGCGCATCGGGAATCTCGACGACATTCGACAGGATGAAGGCCGGGCGGATCTCGTCGACCTCCCAGTACTTGCTCACCGCGGCGCGTAGTTCGTCTTCGTCGACTTCGTTGGGCTTCGGTTCCATCTCGGCGGGGAAGGCGCCCTTGGCGAAGACCAGGACGAAGAGGCCGGCCCCCGGCGCGGCCGCGCGGTGGATCGAGCTCAGGTAGCCGTCGCGGCCCTCGACGGGCAATGAATGAAACAGCGTGGAATCGACGATCGTGGAGAACCGGCCGTCATAACCGCTGAACGAGGTGATGTCCGCCTGCACGAAGCTGGCGGTGGTCAGGCCCCGCTCCTGGGCGGCCTTGGTGGCCGCCGCGACGGCGGTCGGCGTCAGGTCGACACCGACCACGGTGTAGCCCTGCGCGGCCAGCGCCAACGACAGCTCGGCGACCCCACAGCCGGCGTCCAGCACATCACTGCGGAACTTGCCGGCCGCGGCCAATGCGGCCAGTTCCGGTTGCGGCTCACCGATGTTCCACGGCGGCGGGCCCTGGAAGTGCGCCTGTTCGCGGTATGCGCTGTCCCAGTCCATGACCTGATCACCCGGCATGGCTTTCAACGTACCCCGCCGTCACGACTCCCAGGTGTGCACCGGTTCGTTGGCGTGCATGTGCTCGCAGTACCTGCGCAGCATCTCGGCCAGTGCCGCGGGCCGGGGCATTCCGGTGTCTTCCAGCGCGCGCACGGTCGACACCTGCCAGCTGGCGCCGTTGCGGCCCGTCTTCGCGCGGCCCTCGATGACCCCCAGGAATCGGTCCCGCACCTCCGCGTCCACGCCCCAGCGTTGCAGTCCCTCGTCGGCGATCGGCAGTAGCGTGTCGAGGACCAGCGTGGTGGCCCGCACGTCGCCCAAACCCGGCCAGTGCAACCGGGCGTCGATGCCGTTGCGCGCGGCCTCGAGGAAATTCGCTTGCGCCGCAGCGAAATCCATGCTCGCCCAGACCGGATCGTGGTCCTCCGAAAGCCTGCGTAACAGGCCGTAGAAGAAGGCCGAATTCGCCAGCATGTCCACCACGGTCGGGCCGGCCGGCAAGACCCGATTCTCCAGCCGCAGGTGCGGGCGCCCGTCGACCACGTCGTAGACCGGCCGGTTCCACCGGTACACGGTGCCGCTGTGCAGCCGCATCTCGGACAGCCGAGGTGCCCGCCCGGCGGCCAGCTCGGCGAGCGGGTCCTCGTCGGACACCTCGGGCAGCAGGGGCGGGAAGTAGCGGATGTTCTCCTGGTACAGGTCGAGCACCGAGGAGATCCACCTTTCGCCGAACCACACCCGCGGCCGCACGCCCTGGGACTTCAGCTCCTCGGGCCGGGTGTCGGTGGACTGCGTGAACAGCTCGATGCGCGTCTCGGACCATAGCTGGTGGCCGAAGAAGTACGGCGAATTGGCGCCCAGCGCCAGCTGCGGCCCGGCCACCGCCTGGGCCGCGTTCCAGTTGGCGGCGAACGTCTCCGGCGCGACCTGCAGGTGCAATTGGATGCTGGTGCAGGCGGATTCGGGTGCTATCGACACGGCCTGCCAGCTCAGCGGTTCGGGGCCGGAGATGTCGATCGGGATGTCCTCGCCGCGGGCGGTGAAGATCGAGTCGTTGAGCGCGGCGTACCGCCGCGAGTCGCTCATCCAGCCGGTGGCCAGGTGTTCGGGCATCAGCGTCGGCAGGATTCCGATCATCACGATGTGCGCCCCGCCCAGGCCGGCCTTGGTCTCGGCGTCGTTCAGGCTGGCCCGCACCTCGCCTTCCAGGTCCAGCGCGGTATGCCCGGGCAGGGCGTGGGGCGGCACGTTGAATTCGATGTTGTACGCGCCCAATTCCGGCTGAAACGCCGGGTCCCCGATGGCGTCCAGCACGTCGCGGTTCGACATCGCCGGCTGGTAATCGGCGTCGACCAGGTTGCACTCGATCTCCATGCCGGTGAGCGGCTGGTCGGAGTCAAAGCGCGACTGTGCCAGCATCGCCGCGAAGGCGTCCAGGCACAACTGGAGCTTGCGCCGGTATTCCCGCCGATGCGCGCTGTTGTACGTGGTGCGCTTGACCTCTTCGCCCACACCGCCGATGCAACAGGGTAGCCGTCGGTAACGCAAGCTAGGTGGCGAGCTTGTCGAGACGGGCAGACCATGATGAACTCCTGACGTGCCCGAGTTCGTCGCCGCCATCGACCAGGGAACCACCAGCACGCGTTGCATGATCTTCGACCACGACGGTGCCGAGGTGGCCCGCCATCAGCTCGAGCACGAACAGATCCTGCCCCGCGCGGGCTGGGTCGAGCACGACCCGGTCGAAATCTGGGAGCGCACCTCCTCGGTGCTGATGTCGGTGCTGAACCGCGCCAACTTGACCGCCAAAGACATTGCCGCGCTTGGCATCACAAACCAACGCGAAACCACGCTGGTATGGAATCGGCGCACCGGGCGGCCCTATTACAACGCCATCGTCTGGCAGGACACCCGCACCGACCGCATCGCGTCGGCGCTGGAGCGCGACGGCCGCGGAGACGTGATCCGCCGCAGGGCGGGCCTGCCGCCGGCGACCTACTTCTCCGGCGGCAAATTGCAGTGGATCCTGGAGAACGTCGACGGGGTGCGGGCGGCCGCCGAAAGCGGCGACGCCCTGTTCGGCACCCCGGACACCTGGGTGCTGTGGAATCTGACCGGCGGCCCGCGCGGCGGCGTGCACGTAACCGACGTGACCAACGCCAGCCGGACCATGCTGATGGACCTCGAAACCCTCGACTGGGACGACGAGCTGCTGTCGTTCTTCGCCATCCCGCGAGCGATGCTGCCCGCGATCGCGCCGTCGTCGTCGCCTCGGCCGTACGGCGTCTCCGCACAAACCGGGCCGGTCGGTGGCGAGGTGCCAATCACCGGGGTCCTCGGCGACCAGCACGCGGCGATGGTGGGCCAGGTGTGCCTATCGGAGGGCGAGGCGAAAAACACCTACGGCACCGGAAACTTCTTGCTGCTCAACACCGGCGAGACGATCGTGCGATCGAACAACGGGCTGCTGACCACCGTCTGCTACCAGTTCGGCGACGCCAAACCCGTTTACGCGCTTGAGGGTTCGATCGCGGTCACCGGGGCCGCTGTGCAGTGGCTGCGCGACCAGTTGGGCATCATCAGCGGCGCCGCGCAAAGCGAGTCATTGGCGCGTCAGGTCGCCGACAACGGCGGGGTGTACTTCGTCCCGGCATTCTCCGGGCTGTTCGCGCCCTATTGGCGATCCGACGCCCGCGGCGCGATCGTGGGGCTGTCGCGGTTCAACACCAACGCACACCTCGCCCGCGCGACGCTGGAGGCGATCTGCTACCAAAGCCGCGACGTGGTGGACGCGATGGCGGCGGATTCCGGTGTGCGCCTTGAGGTGTTGAAGGTGGACGGCGGGATCACCGCCAACGACCTCTGCATGCAGATTCAGGCCGACGTCCTGGGGGTCGACGTGGTGCGGCCGGTGGTCGCCGAGACGACCGCGCTCGGCGCGGCGTACGCGGCGGGTCTGGCGGTGGGCTTCTGGGCCGATCCGTCCGACCTGCGGGCGAATTGGCATGAGGACAAGCGGTGGACGCCGGCCTGGAGCGACGAACAGCGCGCCGCCGGCTACGAGGGTTGGCGCAAGGCGGTGCAGCGGACCCTGGGCTGGGTCGACGTAACCTGATCCAGGGTCCGCTGTGTGGCCTGGGCTCAGTCTTCGCCCAGGATGCCGTAGACCTCGCGTCGCGCGTTGTTGAGGATCTCGACGATGCGCTGCTGCTGCTCGGCGGTGGCGGTGTGCGCGGACTGCGCGACCGCGCCGAACAGTTGGCCGATGGCCGCCCGCAGGTTCATGTGACCCGGGTCGGCCCCTTCGGCGATCTCGTCCCACGGCGGGGTCTCGACCTTCTCGGCCGCCGCGCGGCCCTCGTCGGTCAGCTCGAACAGCTTTTTGCTGCCCTCGCTCTCGCTCGCGGTGATCAGGCCCTCGTCGGTCAGCAACTGCAGTGTCGGGTAGACCGAACCGGGGCTGGGCTTCCAGAGCCCATTACTGCGTTCGGCGATCTGCTGGATCATCTCGTAGCCGTGCATCGGCCGCTCGGCGAGCAGCGCCAGGATGGCGGCGCGGACATCACCGCGCTTGCCGCGACCGGGGCCGCCGCGCCGCCATCCGCCGCGCCGGCCGCCCGGGCCGAAACCGAAACCCGGACCGAATCCGGGGCCGAAACCCGGGCCGAACCCGGGGCCGAAGCCGGGGTTGAACCCCTGGTCCCCCGCGTGGTCGCGGAGGTGTTCGAAGAAATCGCGCCGGGCCTGGCGCCTGGCGCCGTGCAGGGCGCGCCGTTGCACCGGGCCGGCGCCGAAGCCGAAGCCTTGACCGGCGAACGGTCCGCTGGGTGGCGTGAATGGGTTGCTCATGGTTGTAGTCCTTACGTTCTCGGGAGTCGCGCACCGTCCGTGCGCTACGAAGTATCACGATATATCGGAAACGATCGCGATGCAACGGGTGCGGCCGAACGGGCGGTGTGAACCCCCATGACCTGCGGTTCGGCGGCCGCACCGGCGTGCCCAGTCCGGTTTGCGCGTGACAGGCGGCGGGTAGGAACTCTGGGATGAACGCTGACGACTCCAACCTCGCGGTAGGCGGCGGAACCTCCGGCGCGACCGGCCCCGCGCAGGGCGGCAGCGGTCCCAGAAGTGGCAGCCGCAACGTGTGGCCGTGGGTCAACTGGGCGCTGGCGCTGGCCACGGTGCCCGCTGCCGCCATCGTGATGCTTTTCGCGCTGGGCGCGGTGATGAGCACCGACGGGTGCGCCGACCGCAGTTGCCCCAACCTGGGCCACGGGGGAATCAATTTCGGGGTCGCCTTCTACGGGGCCCCCGCGGTCGCCGTCGTGGTGATCGTCATCTCCCTGTTCACCGCCAAGCTTCGCGGCGGCGTCGCGGTTCCCCTGTTCGGTTGGGCGCTGCTGATCGTCGACGTCCTGCTCATGGCGGCGAGCGTCTCCGGCTAGCGCAACCGTCAGCTCGGCGGCGAGAAACCGCCCGGGGCGGGATTCGATGGGGCCTGCTGCGACGCACCCGGGTCCGGCCGCGGGACGGCCTGTTGGCGTGGCGCCGGCGGCTGTTGGGGTGGCGCCGGCGGCCAGGATGGCCACGGCGCGGGGGCCGGCTGCGGCATTGCCGGACGCAGCCGGGCCAATTCGCGGCGGTGCCGTTCGGCGAGCACGGCGGCGAGCACCAGCTCCGGCGGGGCGCCGGGTGGGGGCGGCGGCGCGATGCGGGACACCACGTCGCCGGCGATGCGGTATGCCATCTGGAGGCGTAGCTGGCGGTCGAGTTGCGTTGCACGCGAAAGAAATTGGCGGGCAACCTCGGCCTGGCCGGGAGACAGGCCGGACAGTTGCAGCGACGATGCCCACCAGGCCAGCGAAGGCGGCATCACCGGCGGCGGACCCAGCCGGGGCCCGCGTTCGTTCACCACCACCGTGCCGGCAAAGATATCGCCGATCCGCTTGGCCTTCGGCGACAGGATGCTGCAGATGACCGCCGGACTCCCGAACAGCATCCAGATCTCCACCACCGCGGCCAAGGCCCGAAACAGGGCCTGCCGGAACCGTTCTGGGCCGCCGTCGTCGGACACCACGCGCAGGCCCAGCGCGATCTTGCCGACCGAGCGCCCGCGCGTTGCCGTTTCGAGCGTCACCGGATAGCCGACGAGCACCAGCACCGTGAAAATGAGCAGCACGGCGGTGCTCAACGCGGAGTCGTACTGGGTCAGCGTGGCGGCCCACAACATCAGTCCGAGCAGATAGCAGACGACCATCACGGCGATATCGATCAGTGCGCTCAACGCCCGCACCGGCAACTGGGCGATTTGCACGTCGAGCACGACCGCGTCGCCGGTCACCACCTCCGACATAACACCGAACGGTACAGGGCGATTAGGCTGCGCAGGGTGGACGTCGACGCATTCGTGCTGGCCCATCGCGGCACCTGGGACCGCCTGGACCGGCTGGTCGGGAAACGTCGGTCGCTGACGGGCGCCGAGGTCGACGAACTGGTGGAGCTGTACCAGCGGGTGTCCACCCACCTGTCGACGTTGCGCTCCGCGTCGTCGGACTCGCTGTTGATCGGTCGGCTCTCGAGCCTGGTCGCGCGCGCCCGCTCCGTGGTGACCGGTGCTCATGCGCCGTTGAGCAGTACCTTCGTGCGGTTTTGGACGGTGTCCTTTCCGGTGGTCGCCTACCGGTCGTGGCGGTGGTGGCTGGGCACCGCGGTGGCGTTCTACGCCGTGGCCGTGGTCATCGGTTTCTGGGTGGCCGGCAATCCGGAGGTGCAGTCGGCCGCTGGAACCCCCAGTGACATCGAACAATTGGTCAACCACGACATCGCCGCCTACTACAGCGAACATCCCGCGGCCGCATTCGCCCTGCAGATCTGGGTCAACAACTCCTGGGTATCGGCGCAGTGCATCGCGTCGTCGGTTCTACTGGGACTGCCGATTCCGTTCGTGCTCTTCCAGAACGCCGCGAACCTGGGCTTGATCTCCGGGCTGATGTTTCAGGCCGGCAAGGGCGGCCTGCTGCTGGGGCTGCTGATACCGCACGGGCTGCTGGAGCTCACGGCGGTGTTCCTGGCGGGGGCCGCCGGCATGCGGCTGGGGTGGTCGGTGATCGCGCCCGGCGACCGGCCACGCGGGCAGGTGCTCGCCGAACAGGGCCGCGCCGTCGTCTCGGTCGCCATCGGGCTGGCCGGCGTGCTGTTGGTCTCGGGGCTGATCGAGGCGCTGGTCACGCCGTCGCCGCTGCCGACTTTCGTTCGGGTCGGCATCGGGGTCATCGCCGAGGCGGCGTTCCTCGCCTACATCGTGTACTTCGGTCGCCGCGCCACGCGGGCCGGTGAGACCGGTGACATCGAGGACGCGCCCGACGTGGTCCCCACCGGCTAAAGCCGATTGCGGGCTAAAGCCGGCCGGTGGCCTTCATCGCCAGGTAGCGGTCGGCCAGGGCGGGCGACAGCTCGGCGGGCGGGGCGTCGACCACCTCCACCCCGCTGCGGCGTAGCCGCGTGGCGATCGCGCGGCGGTCATTGCGCGATCGCTCGGCGGCCGCCGCGTCGTAGACGGCGGCGGGATCCGAACGCCCGGCGGCCATTTGGTCGACACGCGGGTCCGCGACGGCCGCAACAAGCAGGTGGTGTTTCGCCGATAACTGCGGCAGCACCGGCAGCAGGCCCTCGTCGAGGGCGGTCGCGTTGAGGTCGGTCAGCAGCACCACAAGAGAGCGCCGGCGGGCACGCCGCGCGATGGCGGAAACCATTGCGGTCCAATCGGGTTCGAGCAGGGCCGGTTGCAGGGGGGCCATCGCCTCCACGAGGTGCGCGAGCAGCTCGGTGCGCGACGCCCCGAAAACGCCGGCCCGGGTGACCCGGTCGTGGGCGAGGAAGTCGACGTGGTCGCCGGCCCGCGACGCGAGCGCCGCCAGCAGCAGCGCGGCATCCATCGACCAGTCCAGCCGGGGCCAGCCCGCGGGGTCGGCGGCCGTCGGGTCGACGCCCACCCGGCCCGCCGCGGTGCGCCCGGTGTCCAGCACGATCACCACGCGCCGGTCGCGTTCGGGACGCCAGGTGCGGACGACGACGTCGGCTCGCCGCGCGGTGGCGCGCCAGTCGATCGACCGCACGTCGTCACCGACGACATACTCGCGCAGCGAGTCGAATTCGGTCCCCTGCCCGCGGATCAGCGTCGGCAGCAGCCCGTCGATCTCCCGGAGTTTGGCCAGCCGCGCCGGCAGGTGCTTGCGGGACAGGAAGGGCGGCAGCACCCGAAGCAGGCCCGGCACCGCTTGCGACCCCTGACGTCCCGCCAGCCCGAGCGGGCCGATGGAGCGGGCGGTGACCACCGCCGCGCGCTGCTCGCCGCGGCGGACGGGCCGCAGTTGGGACTGGACGTGTTGGTGCTGTCCGGCGGGGATGCTGACGGGATGGATGCGGGGTCGCGCGCCCGCGCTGGGCGGCCAGGCGTCGCGAACCTGGCCGCGCAACCGCCGCCGGCCGTCGTTGTGGATCAGCAGCCCGACGTCGACCTGCTGAGCGAGCCGGGCGGAGCGATCCGGCGACCGGATGTAGCGCAGCTTGCGGGGACTGGCCGCCAGCGCGATGTCCACAGCCACCACGCTCAAGAGCGCGACCAGTAGGACGCCGAAAGTCCTTGCCGGCCAAGGGGAAAGCGCGATGGGCAGGACGCACGTCAGCGCGACCAGCCCAGTGCGTCCGGTCAGGACCACTAGCGGGGCACCGGGACCGAGGCCAGGATGCCGTCGAGGACACCGTCGGGGGTGGCCCCTTCGAGTTCGGCCTCGGGGCGCAGCATCACGCGGTGCCGCAGCGTCGAACGGGCCATGGCCTTCACGTCGTCGGGGGTGACGTAGTTGCGGCCGGACAGCCAGGCCCAGGAACGGGCCGTGCCGAGCAACGCCGTCGCCCCACGCGGCGAGACGCCCAACTGCAGGGCGGGCGACGAACGGGTGGCCCCGACGATGTCGACGATGTAGCCCAGCACCTCGTCGGCGACCAGCACGTGCCGCACGGCGTCGCGCCCGGCCGCCAGTTCCGCCGGCCCGGCCACCGGCTTGATGGCCGACAGGTCGCGCGGATCGAAGCCGTGGGCGTGCCGGCTGAGGATGGCGATCTCCGAATCCCGCGGCGGCAGAGTCACATTCAGTTTCAGCAGGAAACGATCCAGCTGCGCTTCGGGCAGCTGATAGGTGCCCTCGTATTCGACGGGGTTCTGGGTCGCGGCGACGATGAACGGGTCGGGCAGGGGCCGGGCCACGCCTTCCACGCTGACCTGGCGCTCCTCCATGGCCTCGAGCAGCGCGGCCTGCGTTTTCGGCGGGGTGCGGTTGATCTCGTCGGCCAGCAGCAGATTGGTGAACACCGGGCCGGGCCGGAACTCGAACGCGGCGGTGCGCGCGTCGTACACCAGCGAGCCGGTGACGTCGCCGGGCATCAGGTCGGGGGTGAACTGCACCCGCTTGAACTCCAGCTGCAGTGCGGCCGCCAGCGCCCGCACCAGCAGCGTCTTGGCCACGCCCGGAACGCCTTCCAGCAGCACGTGTCCGCGACACAGCAGCGCGATCACCAGGCCGCTGACCACCCCTTCCTGTCCGACGACGGCCTTGGCGAGCTCGCCGCGCAGCGCCAGCAGGGCGTCTCGTGCCGACTCAGCGGTGGGGGTGGTCTCCGCGGGGGAGGGGGTCTGCGTCACGTCCGTGTGACCTGCCTTTCGATGTCGTCGAGCGCACGGGCAAGTTGTAACAGGTCGTTGTCGGTCGCCGGGGGCGGACCGAATAGTTGGTAGGACACGAACGCCGGATCCGCCCCGCTGCGGGCGGCCACCGCGCCCGCCACCGCGGGCGCCGACGCGCCGGTGTTCAGACCGAGCCGGGGCAGCAGCCGCTGCAGTGTGGCGGTGCGCAGCGCCGCCGCGGCGCGGTCGCGCGCCCGGCGGGACCGGTAGAGCCGGCCGCGGCCCTCGACGGTCTCCGACGCGCGCACCACGACGGGCAGTTCCTCGGCGACCAGCGGGCCGGGCCGCCGGCCGCGCCACAGGGCGACCAGCAGCACGACGAGGCACAGTTGCCAGACGATCCACGTCACGCTCTGCGGGACCAGGTCCGCGATCGAGCCGGGCGGCGGCGCTTCGCCCTCGATCCGGTGGGGCGCGTACCAGACGAGCCGGGGCCGGGCGCCCGCGAGGTTCATCGCCAGGGCGGCGTTGCCCGCCTGCAACAGGGCGCCGTTGGTCAGGAAGTCGGTGCTGCCGACCGCGGTGACGGTCCGCCCGCCGTCCCGGAAGCGGACGAGCGCGCCGCCGTAGCAACGGGTTAGCGGTCGGTCGTCGGTGGCGCGGTAGGTGTCGCTGGGGCCGAATCGCACCGGCCCGGCGCGGGTCGCCTCGCGCAGCGTGCAATCGGGGTCGGTGTCGAAGGTGTCGGCCGCCGAGACGCGCAGGCCGGGCATCAGCGCCTCGCGGGTTCGGGAGGTCGGTTCCACCAGCAGCAGATCCCCGGGCGCCCTGGAGAGCCGGTCCAGGAGCGACTCGGTCAGGTATTGGCTTTGCGCCACCAGGATCAGTGCGTCGGGACGCGCCGCCCGTTCGACATCGGCAATGCTGTCGGCGACAACGACGTCGACCCCGCCGCCGCGCAGTAGCGCCACCAGCGCGTGGGCGCCGTCGGGTTCCGTCGACGCCGGATCCATCCGCGCTCCGGGACGCGGCGCGGTCAGATAGGCATCGACGCCGGCGATGACGGCGAGCACGATCAGGGTTAGGATCACCCAGCGCCAGGATCGCCAGCGCTGCAACGCCGTCGGGCTCGCTGGATGGGGGCGCGTGGTGGTTGCCATCACCGCACCTGCGCCCACGAGTCGGCCGCGGCGGGTCGCCCCGGCCCCACGGGAACGGCCGCAGAGCGGGAGCGCAGGTGGTCGTCGAGATCGGCGATCATCTGGTATGCGCTCTGGGTTCCGGGTTGCTCACCGTAGGTCACGTCGTTGAACGCCGTTGCGGCTTGGGCTAATTCGCCTGAGAGATGGGGTAGCGCGGCACCGGCGTCGACGGCCAGTTCGTTGGCGGTTCGGCCGGGAGCCGGGTTCAACACGCCGGTCTCCTCGAGCTGGCGGGCGACCGCTCGCAGCCGGTGCCTAATCGCCGCGGCCCATTCTCCTTGCGCCGCATAGTCTTCGGCCGTCGCACGATGCTGGGCCGCCGTGAGCTGCGCGGCTTCGAACAACTGATAGTCGCCGCCGCGGTTGGTGCGCATGGTGCGCCGCGCGACATGGATGGCGACCGCCAATGCGATCGCCAGCATGATGAAAAGCACCATGGCCGTGAGCCACCCGCCGGGGAAGGAGGCGGTCTTCTGCAGCAGCCGGTAGATGAGCTCGTTGATCCATTCGGCCATCTGATGTCCGGCCGAGCCCTTGGAATACATCGGCTTGTTCAGCTCGTCCTGGGCGGCCTGATGCGCGGCATCGCGGTCGATGTCGATGGAGGGCACTGGCTATCCTCAGACCGGCCGGGTCAGCCAGAGGTTGTCGGTGGAGGCGCCGGCGTACGGCCCGCCGGCGGCGCCGGTCTGCAGCACCAGATCGAATGCCTCGGCCCGCATCCGGCGATCCGTGTACAGCAGCGCGATGACCCCGGCGTTGAACGGGGCGGTGATGATCTCGCCGATCGCGCCGCCCACCGAAGCGATCGCGGTGCTCACCAGGAAGGCGGCGGTGGACGAGGTGATCATGAAGAACTGGCTGACGATGTTGAACGGCACCGCGACCGCCCCGCCGACGACGGAGGTCACCAGGAAGGTGAGCAGCCGGATGCCGAGCACCCGCCAGAAGCCGTTGCGGACCAGCCTGAAGGATCGGGTGATGGCGTCCAGGACGGGCAGCCGCTCCAGCACGATCAGCACGGGCGCGAACGAGACCACGGTGTACAGGTACACCAGCAACGCGATGACGGCCAGCGTCAGCGGCAGACCCAAGACCACCACCGCCGCGGCGCGGCCAATGGCCGCCAGCACCCCGATGATCACCGCCACCAGGCCGGCGATGACCGCCAGCGCGGCCCCCTCCAGCGCCGCAAGACCGAGCAGGGGCAGCAGCCGGCCACGGATCTTGGCCCAGGTTTCCCCCATGGTGATCGGCGTGCCGAACACCGCGCGCCCGACGATGACGGTGAGCATCCCGGACAGCAACATGCCGCCCAGCCAGGCCACCACCGCGCCCGCACCCACCGACGTCAACCACGCGCCGATGACGCCGGTGGTCAGCTGATCGGCCCGATCGGTCGTCAGCTTGCCGTAGGCCGCCAACGGTCCGAAGAAGGCGGCCTTGGTGATGATCTGAATCGCCACCACGACGATGGCGGTCAGCCCCAGCGTCGCTTTCGGATTGGCCCGGACGTAGCCGACCGCGCCGTTGAAGATGTCGCCCAGGGTCAGCGGCCGCAGCGGGATGATGCCGGGCTTGGCCGCGCCGGGAGCAAGTTGCGGCGGGCCGTATTGCGACCCGGGCGGTGGCCCGTATCCCGGCGGCGGACCGTAGCCCGGTGGCGGGCCGTAGCCGGGTGGCGGGCCGTAGCCGGGCGGGGGGCCGTAGCCGGGTGGGGGGCCGTAGCCGGGTGGGGGGCCGTAGCCGGGTGGGGGGCCGTAAGCCGGTGGCGGGCCAACCGGATAGCCAGGGGGCGGCGCGGTCACCGTGTTCCGCGTTGTTTGCGGGCGGGCCCGTCGTTCGTCATGGGCTCCATCCTGTCGGTGGTCCGGGCATTTCTCAATTGTGGCCGGGTGGTCGGCGCGTAGCGTCTCTGGCATGGCCGAACTCAAATCCAGGCTGCGGGCCGACCTGACCGACGCGATGAAGAGCAAGGACAAGCTGCGCACGGCGACGCTGCGCTTACTGCTCGCCGCGATCCAAACCGAGGAAGTCTCCGGCAAACAGGCCAGGGACCTCTCCGACGACGAAGTGATCAAGGTGCTGGCGCGGGAGTCCCGCAAACGTGCCGAATCGGCGGAGATCTACACGCAGAACGGCCGCGGGGAGCTCGCCGCCAACGAGCACGCCGAAGCCCGGATCATCGACGAATATCTGCCCACGCCGCTCACCGAAGCGGAACTGGCCGACGTCGCCGACACCGCGATCGCCCAGGTCGCCGAGGAGATCGGCGAGCGCCCGAGCATGAAGCAGATGGGCTTGGTGATGAAGGCGGCCACCGCGATCGCGGCCGGCAAGGCCGACGGAGCCCGATTGTCGGCGGCGGTCAAGGAGCGGCTGTAGCCAGCACGACCCGGGTGCCGTCCGGGGCTCGCCTGGTCACCCGCCGGGCGTCGAGCTGCTCCAGCAGCGGGATCGCGACCCGGCGGGTGGTGCCGAGCGCGCGGCGCGCGTCGCTGACGGTGAACGGCTGCGGTAGCCCCGCGAGGACGACGGCCGCCCGCTCCAAGGCGCCGGCCCCGAGCACGACGCCGTCGGCGATCCGGGCCAGCCGCCCGGCGCGCACCGCCGCCGCCAGCTCCCGGGGACCGAGCTTGAGCTCGGCCAGTTCGTCGGCCTCCGGCGCCCGAAAGGGCTCGGCGGCCAGCCACTCCTCGACGGTGCGCACGGCCTTGTCGACGCGGGCCGGCAGGCCGGCGCCCGGCGAACGAACCATCCCGTCGGCCACCTGAAGCCCGGTGCCCTCGAGCAGCTTCGGCAACAATTCGGCGGCGGGCAGCCCGGCCCGCTGCCGCAGCGTCTCCAGCGGCATCCCCGCCGCGACGTCGTGGTCGTCCGCCCAGAGCCGCACCGCCGCGGTCGCGCGCTCGCGCCGCCCGGCCCACCATTCGGGATCCACCACCCAGTCGCCCACCCGCTGGCCGGCGAGCGGCAGGCCCATCGCCCGCAACTCGGCCGCCCGCGCGCAGGCGGGCGGCCGAGTTGCGCCGGTCGCCAGCTCCGCGGCCCGCTCGCGCGCGGCGCCCCGGCGGCGCAGCGCCGGCGGCCGGACGTCGAGCACTTCGATGCCGGCGGCGATCCGGTGCTCGCCGGGGTCGCGCAGCAGCCCGACGTCCCCGACGCGCAGCGGCAGGGGCCTCGGTAGCCGCAGCCGGGCCGCGGCCGCCCCGAGCGGACGGACCTGCACCGGCACGGCCGCCGACCCGAGGTGCAGGACCAGCTGCCGGTGCAGCGCCCCCGGCGACCGCAGCGCGACGTCGACCTCCGCCGTATCCAGCCACACACCCGGCGTCCGGACGGTGTCGCCGCGGCCGATGTGCTGGCGGTCGACCCCCCGCAGGTTCAGCGCGACGCGCGCCACCGGGCCGACCGCCGCCTGGTCGCGGCCCAGCGATTGCACCCCGCGGACCGTCACGCGCCGGCCGGCGTGCTCCAGCTCGTCGCCCACCCGTACCGTGCCCGCGGCCAGGGTGCCGGTTACGACGGTGCCCGCGCCCCGGACGGTGAAGCTGCGGTCCACCCACAGCCGCACGTCGGCGGCGGGGTCCGGGACCGGCAGCCGGTCGGTCAGCGCCAGCAGCTCGGCGCGCACCCGGTCGAGGTCGGTGCCGATCGCGACGGGGGCGTCGGCGAGCGACGTGGCCGCGAACCGTTCGCGGGCCTGCTCGATCGCCGGTCCCGGGTCGGCGAGGTCGGCCTTGCTGATCACCAGCAGCGCGTGGCGGACCCCGAGGGCGTCCAGCGCCGCGAGGTGCTCGTCGGACTGCGGCATCCAGCCCTCGGTGGCGGCGACGACGAACAGGACCGCCGGGACCGCGCCGACGCCGGCGAGCATGTTCGCCACGAACCGTTCGTGGCCGGGCACGTCGACGAAAGCCAGCTGCCGGCCGCCGATCTCCGTCCACGCGAAGCCGAGGTCGATCGTCAGGCCGCGGCGGCGCTCCTCCGCCAGCCGGTCGGGCCACATGCCGGTGAGCCGGTGCAGCAGGGTCGACTTGCCGTGGTCGACGTGCCCGGCGGTGGCTAGGACGAACATGCCCGCACCGCCGCCGCCAGCCGCTCGTCGTCCTCCGGCGCCACCGTGCGCAGGTCGAGCAGGCAGCGGCCCGCCTCCAGCCGCCCGACGACGGGCGGGCTGGCGGCGCGCAGGGCGGCGGCGTAGGACTCGGGCAGGCTCACGGCGGCGCTCGGCAGCCGCACGTCCGGGGCGCCGCCCCCGCCGACGGCCGCGACACAATCCACCGCCTCGGCGCCCGGCAGCGCGGCGGCCAGCGCGGCGGCGCGCGCTCGCAACCCGTTCAGGTCGGCGACCAACGCCTCGGCCACCGGCGGCGGCGGGCCCGTCAGGGTGGCTTCCAGCGCGGCGAGGGTGAGTTTGTCGACGCGCAGCGCGCGTGCCGCCGGGTGGCGGCGCAGCCGCTCGATGAGTTCGGCGTCGCCCAGCAGCAGGCCGGCCTGCGGGCCGCCGAGCAGTTTGTCGCCGCTCGCGGTGACCAGGTCCGCGCCGTCGCGCAGCGTCGACGTGGCGTCGGGCTCGTCGGGCAGCACCGGGTGCGGAGACAGCAGCCCGGAACCGATGTCGACCACCACGGGCACACCCAGCTTCGCCAACTCCGCGACGCCGACCGCCGACGTGAACCCGGTGACGTGGAAGTTGGACGGGTGCACCTTCAGGACGAAGCCGGTCTGCGGCCCGATCGCCTCGGCGTAGTCGCGAAGGCTGGTGCGGTTGGTGGTGCCGACCTCGCGCAGCCGCGATCCGGCGGAGGCCAGCAGCTCGGGGATGCGGAACCCGTCGCCGATCTCGACCAGCTCGCCGCGGCTGAGCACGATCTCCTTCCCCGGGGCCAGCGTCAGGGCCGTCAGCAGCAGGGCGGCGGCGTTGTTGTTGACGACGTGCACGGCGCCGGCGGTGGGCACCGCCCGCGACAGCGCGGCCAGGGCGGCCCGGCCCCGGCGGCCGCGGCGGCCCGTCGCGAGGTCCAGCTCGACGTCCGTGGTCCCGGCCGCGGCGACCACCGCGTCTACGGCGGCCCGCGACAGCGGCGCCCGGCCCAGGTTGGTGTGCACCACCACGCCGGTGGCGTTGATGACGGGACGCAGGCTCGACGCGGTGGCCGGAAGGGCGGCGACGGCGTGCTCGGCGACGCTCTCGGGGTCGATCTCCCCGGCGCGGGCCCGCTGCTGCGCCTCGGCGACCACCGATTTGACCAGCGCTCGGCCCAGCACCCGCTGGGCTTCGACCAGGCGAGGGTCGGCGAGCAGGGTGTCGGTGCCCGGCACCCGCCGGCGCGGGTCGCTCATGCCGGGCTCGACGAAGTATGGCGGAGGCGGACGGGAATCGAACCCGCCAGCGGCAGCGTCTGCCGTTCGACGGTTTTGAAGACCGCGCCGGTCACCAGACCGGACACGCCTCCTCGGACCATAGGGACAAGTATGGACGCGTGGCCTATCGACTGACGCAGTACGCCCACGGCGGCGGGTGCGCGTGCAAGATCCCGCCCGGTGAGCTGGAGGACATCGTCCGCGGAGTGGGGGCGAGCGCGCCGCGCGACCCGGTCGGCGAGTTGCTGGTCGGCCTGGACCACGGCGACGACGCGTGCGTGGTGCGCCTCGAGGGCGGCACGGCGCTGATCGCGACGACCGACTTCTTCACGCCCGTGGTGGACGACGCCTACGACTGGGGACGCATCGCCGCCACCAACGCGCTCTCCGACGTCTACGCGATGGGCGGGCGTCCCGTGGTGGCGGTCAACCTGCTGGGCTGGCCGCGCGACGTACTGCCGTTCGAGCTGGCGGCCGAGACGCTGCGCGGCGGCCTGGACGTCTGCGGGCTGGCCGGCTGCCACCTCGCCGGCGGGCACAGCGTCGACGACCCGGAGCCAAAATACGGCCTGGCCGTCACCGGGATCGCGGACCCGAACCGGTTGCTGCGCAACGACTCCGGCAAACCCGGGACGCCGCTGTCGCTGACCAAGCCGCTCGGGGTGGGCGTCCTGAACAGCAGGCACAAGGCCACCGGGGAGCGCTTCGAGCAGGCGATCGACGCGATGACCACCTTGAACGCCGACGCGTCCGCCGCGGCGCTGGCGGCCGGGGTCGAATGCGCCACGGACATAACGGGATTCGGGCTGCTCGGGCACCTGCACAAGCTCGCCCGCGCCAGCGGCGTGACGGCGATCGTCGACGCCGCGGCGGTGCCCTACCTGGACGGCGCGCGGGAGGCGCTGGTGGCCGGCTACGTCAGCGGGGGCACGCGGCGCAACCTCGACTGGGTGGCCCCGCACGTCGACCTGTCCGGCGTCGGCGAGGAGGACGCCCTGCTGCTCGCCGACGCCCAGACCTCGGGCGGGCTGCTGATCGCCGGCGAGATCCCGGGCGCGACCGTGATCGGTGAGCTGGTGCCGCGGGGCGAGCACACGATCGTCGTCCATTGAGGGGTTCCGACGCGGGCGGAGTTTCGGGCGCGCACACTAAGGTAGAGGCCATGGCTATGCGCAAGCTCTTCCTTGAGTGGCCCGTCGTGCGTCAGCTGCGTTCACCGGACAAGCTCGGCCGTGGGTCGGCCGTCACCTCGAAACGGACCCGCGCCGTCACGCCGCGCACGACGACGGCCGACCGCGTGGTCCAGAGCATCTGTCCCTACTGCGCCGTCGGCTGCGGGCAGAAGGTGTATGTCAAGGACGAGCGCGTGGTCCAGATCGAGGGTGACCCGGACTCGCCGATCTCGCGAGGCCGCTTGTGCCCCAAGGGCGCTGCCAGCGAACAGCTGGTCAACTCGCCGGGCCGGCAGCTGCGGGTGCTCTACCGCCCGCCGCGGGCGACCGAATGGCAGCCCCTCGAGCTGGACACCGCCATCGACATGGTGGCCGACCGCTTCGTCGAAGCCCGCCGCCACGCCTGGCAGGACATCGACCAGAAGGGCCATCCGTTGCGGCGCACCATGAAGATCGCCGCACTCGGGGGCGCCACACTGGACAACGAAGAGAATTACGTCATCAAGAAGCTCTTCACCGCCGCCGGCGCCATCCAGATCGAGAATCAAGCCCGTATTTGACACAGCTCCACGGTTCCCGGTCTGGGGGCCTCCTTCGGGCGCGGTGGCGCCACCCAAACACTGCAAGACATGGCCAACGCCGACTGCATCGTCATCCAGGGCTCCAACATGGCCGAGTGTCATCCCGTCGGCTTCCAATGGGTCGAGGAAGCGAAAGCGCGGGGCGCCAAGGTGATTCACGTCGATCCGCGCTTCACCCGCACTTCGGCGGTCTCGGACAAGCAGATCCCGATCAGGGCCGGCTCGGACGTGGTGCTGCTCGGCGCCCTGATCAATTACGTCATCTCTCGCGAGCTGTGGTTCTCCGAGTACGTCCTGGCTTACACCAACGCGGCCACCTTGATAAACGAGAATTACCGCGACACAGAGGATTTGGGTGGCCTGTTCTCCGGTTACGACCCCGAGACCGGACAGTACGACTCATCGACCTGGGCGTACGCCGGACAGGAAGAGGACGAGCGCCGCCAGGAGCGCGGCGCCAGCGCCTCCGCCCGAGCCGCCGGCGATGCGCACGGCAGCGGTGGTCCACCCTTGCCGCACGCTCGCGTGGTTCGCGACGAGACCCTGCAGCATCCCCGAACGGTGTTCCAGATTGTCAAGCGGCACTACGCCCGCTACACGCCCGAGATGGTGCGCGACGTCTGCGGTATCAGCCTCGAGGACTTCGATTACCTGGCGAGAGCTGTCACGGAGAACTCCGGCCGCGAGCGCACCACCTGTTTCGCCTATGCCGTCGGCTGGACGCAGCACACCCTGGGTGCCCAATTCATCCGCACCGCAACGATTCTGCAGCTACTGCTGGGCAACGTCGGCCGCCCGGGCGGCGGCATCATGGCGCTGCGCGGGCACGCCACGATCCAAGGGTCCACCGACATCCCCACGCTGTTCAACCTGCTGCCCGGCTACCTGTCGATGCCCAAGGCCGGCGTCCACGACACCTTCCGCGACTACATGAAGGCCGTCGGGCCGAAGAACCAGAAAGGCTTCTGGGCCGACGCCGACACTTACATGGTCAGCCTGCTCAAGGCATGGTGGGGTGACGCCGCCCGTGCGGACAACGACTGGGCTTACGACTATCTGCCGCGACTGTCCGGGCCGCACGGCACCTATCAGACGGTCATGTCGATGCTCGAGGGCGATGTCGACGGATACTTCCTGCTCGGCCAGAACCCTGCCGTCGGGTCGGCCCACGGCCGGATGCAGCGCATGGGCATGTCGCACCTGAAATGGTTGGTGGTACGCGATCTCAACCTCATCGAGTCGGCCACCTTCTGGAAGGACGGACCGGAGATCGCCTCCGGCGAGCTGAAGACCGAAGAGATCGAGACCGAGGTGTTCTTCTTCCCGGCCGCGACGCACGTCGAGAAGGCCGGCTCCTTCACCCAGACCCAACGCCTCGTCCAGTGGCGGCACAAGGCGGTCGATCCACCCGGCGACTGCCAGAGCGAACTGCAGTTCTTCGTCGAGCTGGGCAATCGAATCCGCCAGCGGCTGGCCGGGTCCACCGACGAGCGCGACCGGCCACTGCTCGATCTGACCTGGGACTATCCCACCGACGAGCACGGCGAACCCGACGCCACCGCGGTGCTGGCCGAGATCAGCGGCTGCTACCTCACCGGCCCCAAAGCCGGCCAGCCAGTGCCGGGATACACCGAGCTGGGTGCCGACGGATCGACATCGTGCGGGTGCTGGATCTACTCGGGCGTGTACGCCGAGGGTGTCAACCAGGCCGCACGCCGAGCGCCACTGGGCGGTCCGAGCCCGAGCCAGTCGGAGTGGGGTTGGGCGTGGCCCGCCGACCGGCGGATCCTGTACAACCGGGCGTCGGCCGACCCGGACGGTAAGCCGTGGAGCGAGCGCAAGCGCTACATCTGGTGGGACGAGCAGCGCGCCCGCTGGGTGGGCGACGACGTGCCCGACTTTCCCGTCGACCGCGCCCCGCACGTCCGGCCGGACCCGGACATCGGCGGCCCGGACGCGTTGGCCGGCGACGACCCGTTCATCATGCAGGCCGACGGCAAGGGCTGGTTGTTCGCGCCGAAGGGTGTGGTCGACGGGCCACTGCCCACGCATTACGAACCGCAGGAGTCGCCCGTCGCGAACGCGTTGTACCCGCAGCAGCGCAATCCGGGGCGAATCACCTTCCCACGCAAGGACAATCTCAGCGCACCCAGCGCCGGCGAGCCCGGGGCCGACGTGTATCCGTACGTGTTCACCACCTACCGGCTCACCGAGCATCACACCGCCGGCGGGATGAGCCGGTGGCTGCCCTACCTGTCGGAGCTGCAGCCGGAGATGTTCTGCGAGGTTTCGCCGGAGCTGGCGGCCGAGCGCGGTCTTGAGCCCTACGGGTGGGCGACGATCATCTCGCCGCGCGCGGCCATCGAGGCCAGGGTGTTGGTCACCAAACGCGTTGCACCGCTGGTGATCAACGGCCACACCGTGCACCAGATCGGGCTGCCGTACCACTGGGGCGTCGGCGGCGACGCCGTGGTCAGCGGGGACGCCGCCAACGACCTGCTCGGCATCACGCTCGACCCCAACGTGCAGATCCAGGAATCGAAGGCCGGCTCGTGCGACATCCGCCCCGGGCGGCGGCCGCAGGGCGAAGACCTGTTGCGCCTGATCGCCGAATATCAGTCCCGCGCGGGTGCCACCACCGAGACGGGCAACGTGCGGATCAGCGACGGCGTCTGGGAGGGGCAAGCCGATGGGTAAGCTAAGCGGACCGACCGACCCGACGCGGGACGCCGGTTGGGTCGAACCCAAGCCGCGCAAGGGATTCTTCACCGACACCTCGATCTGCATCGGCTGCAAGGCCTGCGAGGTCGCCTGCAAGGAGTGGAACCGCAACCCGCGCGACGGCGACCTGGAGCTGCTGGGTTCGTCCTACGACAACACCGGAGCGCTGGGCGCCAGCACCTGGCGCCACGTCGCCTTCGTCGAGCAGGGCCGCGACCGGATCGAGGAGGCACGCGAATCCGGCCGCGCCCTAACCGATTTGGGCATGCCGGCGCTCCCCGGTGCCGCGCCGGCGCCGGACCTCACGCCGCCGGACACTCCGGAATTCCGCTGGCTGATGTCGTCGGACGTGTGCAAGCACTGCACGCACGCCGGCTGCCTTGACGTCTGCCCGACGGGCGCGCTGTTCCGCACCGAATTCGGCACCGTCGTCGTGCAGGACGACGTCTGCAACGGGTGCGGCACCTGCGTCGCGGGTTGCCCGTTCGGCGTGGTGGAGCGTCGCAGCGACGGCACCTACACCACGCCGGCGCAGCGCCCCGATCGTCCGGCCGAGAAACCCGTGACCGGGGTGGCCCAGAAGTGCACCCTCTGTTACGACCGGCTCGTCGAAGACCAGATTCCGGCCTGCGCCAAGACCTGCCCGACGACGTCGATCAAGTTCGGTGACCACGACGACCTGGTGGCCACGGCCCGGGAACGGGTCGCGCGGCTGCACGCCCAGGGCCAGACGGAGGCGCGCCTCTACGGCGCCAACGAGCGCGACGGCGTGGGTGGCACCGGCTCGATCTTCCTGTTGCTTGACGAGCCGGAGGTCTACGGGCTGCCGCCCGACCCGCGGGTGTGCACGGCCGACCTGCCGCAGATGTTCAAGAGGGCGGGCATTGCCGCGGCGGGCATGTTCGCCGCCGCGGCGCTGGCCTTCTGGAAGGATCGGTGAAAGGCCCATGAGCACTTCGGAATACGACAGCCTCCGCCCCCCGGAGCCCGCCGGTGGCAAGCGTCGCAAAGGCAGGCGGGCGGGCCGCCGGGGTGGGGGCGACGGGTCGCGCGAGATGCCGATGGTCCCCGAAGTCGAATTCAGCTCGTACTACGGGCGTCCGGTGGTCAAGCCCGCGCCGTGGGGACACGAGGTCGCCGCCTACCTGTTCTTGGGCGGCGTCGCGGGAGGGTCGGGCCTGCTCGCGGCCGGCGCCCAGCTCACCGGCCGGGACACGTTGCGCCGCAACACGAGACTGTCCGCTCTGATAGCGGTGATGTTGGGCGCGGTCGCGCTGGTGAAAGACCTAGGCCGGCCGGAGCGCTTCGTGAACATGTTGCGGACGGTCAAACTGACCTCGCCGATGAGCATCGGATCGTGGATCCTCAGCTTGTTCAGCCTGGGCATGGGCGTCGCGGCCGCCTCCGAGGTCGACCGGATGACCGGTGAGCGAATCCCGTTGGGCCCGTTGCGGCCCGTTCTGCGCGCCGTCGAGGGACCGGCCGGATTGGAAGCCGCCGTGTTCTCTCCGCCCCTCGCGGTCTACACCGCGGTGCTGCTCACCGACACCGCGACCCCGACGTGGAACGCCGCCTACCGGGACCTGCCGTTCGTGTTCGTCAGCTCGGCGAGCCTGGCCGCGTCGGGACTGGCGATGATCACCACCCCGGTCGCCGAAGCCCGCCCCGCCCGCACGCTGGCCGTCATCGGCGCGGTCGGCGACCTGATCTCCGCCAGGTTCACCGAGTACCGGATGGACCCGGTGACCAGGGAGCCGCTGCACCACGGCAGGCCCGGCCGGCTGTTGGCCTGGAGCGAACGGCTGGCCGCCGTCGGCGGTTTGGGCGCGTTGCTGGGCGGGGGCCATCGCGGTGTCGCCGCCCTGTCCGGCCTGGCGTTGCTATCGGCGTCGGCGATGCTGCGGTTCGGTTTCTTCGAGGCGGGGCTGGAGTCCACGCGCGACCCCCGCTACACGATCGAACCGCAGAAGCGCCGGCTCGAGGCGCGTCGCGCGGCCGGCGTCACGGGGGACTCGATCACCACCGCGGGCTGACCGCTCGCCCGCTCGCGATCCGCGACCCCGTTTCTCCCATTACATCCGGGCGCGGTTTGGGCCCGGCGGACCGGGGTAACTACAGGGGTATGACAAATTTTGGCTACACTTTGATGACCGAGCAGAGTGGACCCAAAGACCTTGTACGGCAAGCCGTTTCGGCCGAAGAGTGCGGTTTCGACTTCGAGGTGTGCAGCGACCACTTCTCCCCCTGGCTGACCTCGCAGGGACATGCGCCCAACGCCTGGACCGTGCTGGGGGCGGTGGCGCACGCCACCGAACGGGTGGACCTCTACACCTACGTGACCTGCCCGGCGATGCGCTATCACCCGGCGATCGTCGCCCAGCAGGCCGCCACCGTGCAGATCCTGTCCGACGGACGGTTCACCCTGGGCCTGGGCAGCGGCGAGAACCTCAACGAGCACATCGTGGGCAAGGGCTGGCCGACCGTCGAGCGCCGGCAGGACATGCTGCGCGAGGCCATCAAGGTCATCCGCGAGCTGTTCGGCGGCCAACTGGTGAACTTCACCGGCGAGTACTTCCACGTCGATTCCGCACGCCTGTGGGACGTGCCCGATGTCCCGGTCGGCATCGCGGTGGCGATGGGCGGCGCCAAGGCCATCGAGAGATTCGCCCGGCTGGCCGACCACTTCGTGGCGGTCGAGCCCGACGGGGAACTCGTCGACGCCTGGCACGCGGCGCGGCAGGCCGCCAATCTGGCCGGCGGCGGCCGTGTGGTCGGACAGATCCCGGTGTGCTGGGACCCCGACCGCGACGCCGCCATCCAACGCGCCCACGACCAGTTCCGTTGGTTCGCCGGCGGCTGGAAGGTCAACGCCGATCTGCCGACGCCGGCGGGCTTCGCCGGCGCGACCCAGTTCGTCCGCCCCGAAGACGTCGCCGAGTCCATCCCCTGCGGGCCGGACCTCGACGCGATCGTCGAGGCCGTCCGGCCCTACTGGGAGGCCGGATTCACCGACGTCGCACTCGTCCAGGTGGGCGGCGAATCGCAGGACCTCTTCCTCTCCAAAGCCGCCGAACCTTTGCTTGAAGCGCTGCGTGACGCGGCAAAGTGATCCCGCGTTTGGGCGGTAGCTGCCCGGGTATCCGGCTTCCATCGCGCGCGTCGGCCGTACGGGTTGCTGTGCCACGCGAACACCGGCAAGCGACGCCGAGTGCCCGCTGACCTGCAAAGCAGCTGTCTTGCAGCGACTTTGCCCGAGATGAGTTCGCCGCAAGGCAGAAAGAGCTGACGATGGGCGATCGAAACGCGAACACCACCTCCGCGTTGGTCAAGGCTCTCAGCGGCGCCAGTTTCGGGCTGGGCTTGAGCGAGTTGGTGGCCCCCGGAAAGGTTGCTGCGCTCGCCGGTGTCGACGACACGGCTCGGTCGCGCCGGGTCATCCGCGCGCTGGGCGCGCGGGAATGCGGCCATGGCGCGGCGCTGCTGGGCGGTTCCGACAAGCTGGTCTGGACCCGGGTGGCCGGCGACGTCCTGGACATGGCGCTGCTGGTGGCCGGAGTGGCCGCCCGCGGCCCGGGACGGCGGCGGCAGGGCACCATCTCGGCCGTCGCGCTCGCCGGCATCGGCGGGCTCGACCTCTACACGGCGCTGCGCACGGTCAACGGCGGCGGCCGGCACGTGACTGGTTCCCGGCATCGCACCCTGCGGGCCGCGGTCACCGTGCGGCGCACGCCCGAGGAGGTGTACCGCTTCTGGCGGGACCTCGAGAACCTGCCCCGCTTCATGCACCACCTGAAGTCGGTGACGCCGACGACCGACGGGCAGTCGCATTGGGTCGCCAACGCCCCGGCCGGCCGCTCGGTGGAGTGGGACGCGCAGATCACCGAGGACGACACGAACAGGCGAATCGCGTGGCAGTCGCTGCCGGGCTCGGTGATCGAGAACGGTGGCAGCGTCGAGTTCACGCCCACCGCCACCGGCGACGGCACCGAAATTCGCGTCAGGATCGGCTACCACATCCCGGGCGGCCTGTTCGGCAAGGCGGCGGCGAGCCTGTTCGGGGAATCCCCCGAGCAGCAAGTCAACGACGACCTGCGCCGCTTCAAGCAAATCCTCGAAACCGGGCAGGTGTTGCGTTCCGACGGGTCTCCCGAGGGCACGGCGGCGGCCCGGCAGATGCATCAGCAGCCCGCGCAACCGAACAAAGGAGCCAGCGCATGAAGGCCACCGTCTGGGCGGGCCGCAACAGTGTCCAAGTGGAGTCGGTCCCGGACCCGAAGATCCTCAACGATCGCGACGCCATCGTGCGCATCACCTCGACGGCGATCTGCGGGTCGGACTTGCACCTCTACGACGGTTACATCCCCACCGTGAAACACGGCGATGTGCTCGGACACGAATTCATGGGCGAAGTGGTCGAAGTCGGCAAGGGGGTCACCAACCTGGCCGTCGGCGACCGGGTGGTGGTTCCGTTCCCGATCGCGTGCGGGGCGTGCTCGGCCTGCCGGCGTGACCTGTACTCGCTGTGCGAGAACTCCAACCCCAACGCCGGCATCGCCGAGAAATTCATGGGCCACTCGCCAGCGGGGCTGTTCGGCTATTCGCACATGCTCGGCGGTTTCGCCGGCGGCCAAGCCGAATACGCGCGGGTGCCATTCGCCGACGTCGGGCCGCTGAAGATCGAAGACGACCTGACCGACGAGCAGGTGCTGTTCCTGTCGGACATCCTGCCGACGGGCTACATGGGCGCGGACATGTGTGACATCACCCCCGGTGACGTCGTGGCGGTGTGGGGCGCCGGACCGGTCGGCCTGTTCGCGATCATGAGCGCCTACCTGCTGGGGGCCTCGAAAGTTATTGTGGTCGACCGGGTTCCATATCGCCTGGAGCTTGCCCAGAAAATCGGCGCCGTGCCGGTCAACTTCGCCGAGACGTCGGTGCTCGAGGAATTGCGCGACCTCACCGCCGGTCGGGGACCCGACCATTGCATCGACGCCGTCGGCATGGAGGCGCGCAGTGGATCCGCCCCCGTGGATGCCTACGACCGGGTCAAGCAGGCCACCCGCCTGGAAACCGAACGCCCGCATGCCATCCGGGAGGCGGCGATGAGCTGCCGCAACGGCGGCACCCTTTCGATCATCGGGGTGTACGGCGGCCTGATGGACAAATTCCCCATCGGGGCGGTCATGAACCGGTCGTTGACCATCAAGACCGGCCAGTGTCACGTGCACCGCTACATGCGCCCGCTATTGGAGCGGATACGCAACGGTGACATCGACCCGACCATTGTTGTCAGCCACCATTTGACCCTCGACCAGGCGCCCCACGGCTACGAAATCTTCAAGAACAAGGAGGATCGCTGCACCAAGGTGATCCTCAACCCGACGTAATGAAAGTTAGTGAAATAACCAGAGGGGAATAGCTATGGCAAATGAATTGCAGGGCAAGAAGGTCGCGATTCTGGCGGCCGACGGCGTGGAGAAGGTCGAACTCGAACAGCCCCGCGCCGCCCTGAAAGAGGCCGGTGCCCAAGTTGAGCTTCTTTCGTTGAAGAGCGGCGAAATCCAGGCCCGTAACCACGACCTCGAGCCGGCCGGAACTTTCAGCGTCGACCGCGCGGTGTCGGACGTTTCGCCGTCTGAATTCGATGGCCTGGTGCTTCCGGGCGGCACGGTGAACCCGGACAAGCTACGCGTGGATAGCTCAGCGGTCTCGTTCGTGCGTGACTTCGTCGCTTCCGGAAAGCCGGTCGCCGCAATCTGTCACGGTCCGTGGACGCTGGTGGAAGCCGGGGTGGCGGAGGGCAGGACGCTCACGTCGTATCCGTCCATTCGCACCGACCTCCGCAACGCGGGTGCGAACGTGGTCGATGAGGAGGTCGTCGTCGACGGTAATTTGATCTCGAGTCGCTCACCGTCGGACCTGCCGGCGTTCTGCGCGACCATCGTCAAGCAATTCGCGCACGCGCCCACCGGTTAGCGGAGATCGCCCTTTCCCCACGCCGTTTGAAGGCAACGGTTTGCGGGCATTACACAGGCCAAGAGTGATCGCCGCGGCGATCTGTCGAAAGGCCAAAGTTGACCACAACATATCCAGGACCCGCTGTCTCGGCTGCTTCGAACGTGTATCAGCCCCAGGACGATTCCCGATTTCTGGTAAATGTGATGCAGGAAAGCGCTCTCATTCCGGGGCGGCGAGTCCTCGACGTATGTACTGGCAGCGGATTCGTGGCGATCGCCGCCGCCGAGATGGGCGGCGCCGACGTGACGGCCTTCGACATCTGCCCGCATGCGGTGGGCTGCACTCGCAGCAACGCGGCCGCTGTCGGCGTGAATGTCGATGTGCGCAAGGGCACCTGGAGCGATGCGCTTGACTGCGCGCCGTTCGACGTCGTGGTGTCGAACCCGCCGTATGTGCCCACCCCGCCGCGCGGCGACACGGAGTACATCGGCCCCAGCGCGGGCCCGTCGTGGGCCTGGAACGCCGGCCCGGATGGCCGGATGGTGTTGGATCCGCTGTGCGAGGCGGCGCCGAAGTTGTTGTGTGACGGCGGCTCCCTGCTGCTCGTGCACTCGGCGCTGGCCGGCGTTCAGCAATCCCTGGATTCCCTGAAGTGGGCGGGGATGGACGCGAGAGTCGTTGCCCGCAAGTGGATACCGTTCGGTCCGGTGATGGCGGCGCGCGCGACGTGGTTGGAAAGCGTCGGCCTGATACCGCGCGGCCTCCGGGAAGAGGAACTGATCGTGATCCGGGCGGACAAGCGGTGACCGCCACCCGCGTCCAGGTGGTTGCCGGCGGGCCGGTGCTGGTGTCCGGCCCGGTGCGCATCGAGATGCCGAACGGGGAGGTCGTCGAGTCCGACCGGTTCATGGTGGCGATTTGCACCTGTCGGCGCAGCGAGAACTATCCCCTGTGCGACACCAGCCATCGGCGATGCCGGAAGCTGGCGCAGCGGACCGCTAGTTCAGCGGCCGCCGCAACGACGTCCGACCCTGCTGCCACGACGCCATAACCGCATCGGCCAAACGGTTTTCGACCGCGGCATGCGCGCGGATCCCGAACACGATGTCGCGATCGAGCTGCGGCTCCCGGGCGACCAGGTCGCCGACCACATCGATGCGCACGACGTGTTCGTGCACCGCGTCGGCCTCGACGTGCTCGGCATAGAACTCGACGCAGGCCGCCGGTGCGCCCACGCGCTGCAGCGCCTGCACCATTCGGCGGGACCCCGGCGGCGAGGTGATCTCGGTCGACGCGAAGTGCCCGATCGCCGCGCCACGCAGCTCGCGGTGCAGCCCGAACAGTGACATGAGGTTGACCGCCGCCAGAGCTTCGGCGGGGACGGCGTCCGCGTAGGCCAGATACGTGGCGTCCAAGTTCGCGGCCGCCATCAAATCGGCGAAAAGCTGCTGGTGCAGCCGGGGGCCCTGACCGGCGCCGTACTCGTCGAATTCGATTGCCACGAAAGCCGCTTTCGCGACACCCGTCAGACGCGGGATCGCCCACGCGTGCGGATCACCCTCCTTGAGGTGATACACCGACCGGTGCACGAAGTATTCGCGCATCTGCTGCCAGGTGCCGCTGTCGCGCAGGTAATACGAGGGTCCGGTGCCGTCGACCGGTTCGACCGAAATGGCGTCCATCTCGGCGGCCGCCGTGTGATCCGATGCGATGGGTCCGACGTCGCGGTGCACACCGGCCAGGAAAACGCGCTCCAGTTCGCCGCGCAGCGCCAGTAGCGCCGGGTTCCACTCCCAGCCGGGGTCCACGCCCGCGAAGCCCCGGTAGTGCAACTCGTAGCACATGCACAGCGCCAGTTGCAGATCCAACCCGTACGGGTTCGAGTCGCGAACGGACGCGCCGATGCGGGTCAGGTGGTCATGCGACGGCGGCCCGGTCAGGGCGCGCCGGACCGCGGTCGACAACGGCCCGTGCGCCGCCGGGAGGGCGGGTTCGATGGAGATGGATGCGCGGGTCACGCCCACGACTACCCGCTATCCGCGGGCCACAAACGGTGCGCCGTCACTCCCGGCCGGGCTCGCTGGGCACGCGAAAGGTGACTGTGGCCGTAGTGCCGGTCGGGGTGCAGTCCATTTCCATCTCGTTGCTGAGCGCCCTCATCAGCAACAGGCCCCGGCCCCCGTTGCCCGGGTCGGCGGCCGGCGTCTTCCACGAGCCTTGGTCGGCGATCCGCGCGCGGATCTCGTCGTTTGCGAGCTCGACGTCGAGGGACATCGTGCCCGACGGTTGTCCGGAGTACGCGTGTTCGACGCAGTTCGTACACGCCTCGTTGACCACGAGCACGATGTCGGCGGCCATTTCGTCGGGCACGTCCGCGCTGTTCAGCCAATCGGCCAATCGATGCCGGATGCCGACCAATCGCTCTGCGCTGGCCTCGGATTCGATCCGCAGGGGGGACTGCTGGTGCCGGTAGATCACCATTGCCACATCGTCGTCATACCCAGCCGGAGGCGCCAACTCACGCAAAACCGCATCGGCGACGGAATCCAGCGGCAGCGTCGTCGTCTTCACCAGGACCGCTGCGGCCCGGTCGATTCCGTCGTCGATGGATTCGTGCTTGCGCTCCACCAACCCGTCGGTGAACAACATCAGGGTGGACCCGGTCGGCAGCACGCGGCTGGCCTGCGGGCGGGGTTCCGGGCGGCGCACGGCCAGCGGCACCGACGCCGCGTCGGTCAACATCGCGGTCGTGCCGGGTTCCGGGCCCACCAGCAGGGCGGGCATGTGGCCGGCGTTGCTGTACTGCAGGACCCCGGATTCGGTGTCCAGGATGGCCAGGAAGACGGTGGTGCAGTACGCGTTCGGGATGAGCGAGGCCGCGGAGTCCAGCTGTTCGAGCAACAGGGCGGGCTCGGCCCCGTTGATCAGCAGCGCCCGCGCCGAGCTGCGCAGCTGACCCATGACCGCGGCCGCCGGCAGGCCACGGCCCACGCAGTCGCCGACCACGATGCCGATGCGGTGGCTGCCGATCGGCAGCACGTCATACCAGTCGCCGCCGATCTCCAACGGCGGGATGGCGGGCTCGTAACGCACGGCGAAGCCCGGCGGTGGCTCCATCGTCGGCAGCAGGGCACGTTGCAAGGTCAGCGACGTCTCGCGGGCGCTCTCGAATTGGCGGACGTGTTGCATCGCCAGGCTGAGGTGTCCGATGAGGACCGTGACCAGCAGCCGGTCTTCGGCGCTGACCCAGCGTGGCGAGCGCAGTTCCAACCACAACGCCAGGTCACCCGCGCCGGATAGCACCGCCACCAAACCCTGTGCCTTGCCCGGATTCTCGGGCCGTTCGACCGTTTTCGCCGTCAGCGGCAATTGATGGCGGGCGTCCTCAAACGTACGGCGCAGCCATGGATCCAGGCTGCGCCAAGGTATTTGGGACGGCTCGCCCGCTACCTGCACGGTCGGTTCACCCTCGCCGGTCGGCCAGGAGATCGCGACCACGCGCTGGACGTCGATTGCCGTGCTGCACTCGTCCAGCGTGATGGACAGCAGCTCATCCACGCTCTTGGCGACCGCCACCGCAGTCGCCAGGCGCAGGACCGCGCTTTCCCTTGCGGCGAAAGCCCTTTCGGCGGTGATGTCACGCATCGTCCCCACAAAGACGTCCTGGTCGCTGCCGCTGCCCTGAACGGCATTGATGCTGACCGTCACCCAGACCAGGTGCCCGTCGCGGTGCCGAATGGGTGTCTCGTAGGCGGTGGCACCGATGCTTTGAACTAGCGCCTGTTGCTGGCTGGCGCCCTTTTGGTCGACCAACCACGGGTGCGGCCACCGGTAGGGCAGACCCTCCGCGGGATAACCCAGAATCTCGATCAGAGCACTGTTCATCTCGATCACGGAGCCCTCGTGATCGGCGACGAAGAATCCCTCCTGCAACGAATTCACCACCGCGGTTCGGAATCTGTCACGGTCGGCCAGCCCCTCGGCGCGGGCGCGCTCGCGGGCGAAGCGCCGGGTGCCGTCCAGGAACCCCCGCGTGGCGATGTCGAGCGGGACCAGCATCTGCAACAAGAACTCCAGCGCTATCGGCGCGTCGACCTGGATGTCCTTGGCCAGCTGGAGGATCAGCTGGACGTGACGCTCGATGATCGCGAGCAGGCTGACTTCCTCTTGCAGGGCCCGGCGGCCGAGCTCATACGCGGCGGCCAGGCTGTCCTCGTCCCGCGCCCGCAGGTAGGCGCGCAACGCCGCGGCGTACTGGGCGTGGAAGTCGTCGCTGTCGGTCACGTCGAGACCCCCCGATGGCGAGCGGTCAGCACCATCGCATCGTCGGTTTCCTTGGCGTCCTTGCCGAGCAGTTCCTCGGCGATGACGACCGCGGTGGTCGAGAAGTCGATGTGGTCCAGGTAATTCTCGGCGATCCCGTCCGTACTTATCACGAGAAGGTCGCCTGGACGGATCGAAATGACTTGCGCCGGCCTGATTTCCGGTATGCGGTAGCCGACGATTCCCGCGGTCAGCCGCGCGCTGGATCGGATCTGCACGCCGGTCGGGGACTTGACCACCAGGTCGGCGGTGACATTGCCGACGCCGGTCCAGGTCAGTGTGTTGGCCGCAAAGTCCACCCGCGCCAGGGTCATCGCGACCCCCCTGGTGCCCTCGAGCAGGCGGTGACACAGCTGGATTAGCACCTCCAGGCGCTCGGCGCTGGAGTGCTTGATGGCGTCCACGGCGCGCAGCGCGGCGGCTGCGGCATCCGGGCCGTGGCCGAGGCCGTCCACCACGCCGAACAGGGCGGCGGTGCCGTCGATGTCGACGGCGAGACTCCGGTCGCCCGAGGTGTATTCGCTGGGCAGGGGTCGCCCCGCCCTCGCCCACTCGATGGGGCCGAACCGGCCGTTCTCATGCATGGGGCGGCACCCATTTCCACATCTCGACGATCGTTCCCTTGCCGAGTGCCGATTCCACGAGCAACCTGTCCATCAGCCGGCGGGAGCCGGGCAGCCCCATCCCGAGCCCGCGACCGGTCGAGTATCCGTCCTCCATCGCCCGCTCGATGTCGGCGATGCCCGGCCCCTCATCCTCGGCGCGCACCACCAGGGCCTTGCGCCCATCCCGGTCGGCCACGAACACTCGCACGGTGCCCCGGCCGGCATAGCTGGTGATGTTGCGCGCGATCTCGGAGATCGCCGTGGCGATCATCGTGACGTCGGTGAGGGAGAATCCCAGATCGAGGGCGAGTTGGTGTCCGGCTTTGCGAGCTTCCACGATGTCGTCGGAATTGTCGATGTCGACGACGATATCAGCCGCCACCGTCGCGCCCGATCGCCGGTTTCCGTTGCGCCAGTTGGCGGTTCAGCAGTGCCAAGCCCTCTTCAAGGTCGAGCGCGGTGTTCATGTCGTCGAACGCCAATCCCAGTTGGACCATGGCGAAGGCCACTTCCGGCTGCAGTCCGACGATCACCGTGTCCGCGCCGCGCAACCGGGTCATGTGCGCGATCGTGCGCAGCGACCGGGCCGCGAAGGAATCCATCACATCGATGGCGGTGACGTCGACGATGATGCCCTGCGCGCGGAACCGGCTGACGCGCTCCATCAGGTCATAGCGGAGCCGCTCGGCGTCGGAATCGCTGAGCGCGGCCTGCACCGAGGCGATGAGGATCGCACCCTGTTTCAGAATCGGTACCGGCATGGGGCGCTCGCGTTCCTGACGGCTAGCCCGGCTGCTCGCCGGTGCGGGAGACCTCGTAGCCCAGCAGGCGCTCGGCTTCCTCGATGCCGCCCTGCAGGTCGCCGACCGCGTTCATCTTGGACAGGTCCAGGCCGATCGTCACCAGGGTCAAGGCGATTTCGG
Organism: Mycobacterium paraffinicum; assembly: GCF_001907675.1. Classification (GTDB taxonomy): domain Bacteria; phylum Actinomycetota; class Actinomycetes; order Mycobacteriales; family Mycobacteriaceae; genus Mycobacterium; species Mycobacterium paraffinicum_A. Next base: position 305,674 of record NZ_MPNT01000002.1, on the reverse strand, counting down.
AGGAGAGGCCGGTGATGATGACGCTGGCGCCCATCAGGCCGGAAGCGTCGACCGTCTGCACCAGGTGGTTGGCCACCGTGGAGTCGATGGTCGGCACACCGGTGATGTCGATGACCACCACTTTCGCGCGGTTCGCGCGGATGGCTCTCAGCAGCTGCTCGGTGACCTGGCGGGCGCGCTGGGAATCGAGCACACCGATGATCGGCAGAATCAGCAGCTGTTCACGCACCTGCAGCACCGGCGTCGACAGCTCGCGGATCGCCTCCTGCTGCTGGCGGATGATGCGCTCGCGTTCCTGCACGAAGCTGACGGCCACCGTGTTGGCGATGCGGTTGGCCGCCGGTTCGTAGGCGTCCAGCACCCGGTTGAGCATCTCGAATTCGGCCTGGTACTTCTCGAACAAGGAGCGTGCCAGCACGTCACGTAGCAACAACACGATGCCGACGACCTCGTCGGTTTCCACGCCCCGAGGAATGATGCGCTCCGAGAGGTCGCGCGCGTACGCCTGCAGCGCCTCGACGCTACCGGTCTCGAGCACCTCCACATAGTTGTCGTAGACGGCGGTCGCCTCGGAGAACAGCTCCTCGGGCGTCATCGCGGTGAGCAGCTCGGCCTCGGTGATCCTGCGCGCCCATTCCTCGCGCAGCACCGTTCGGTTCTGCCGCAGGTGCTGGACGAGCTGGGGTAGCAGGCCCTCGCTGGAAATGCTGACGGCCTGGGCGGTGGCGCTCGCGCTGCCGAACTCCGACGGCGAATCTGACATGTGGCCTCCCGAGTACCGGTCCGTGCCCCGCCGTGTGCAGGCTCGATTTTGCGAGACTAGCGTGGGTTGTCGCGGGGCAAGTGTTGAGGGCATATTCTTCTCGCAGTTCGCAACGCAGGCTAGGCTTGCACCACACTTGAGGCCCAGGACAAAGGATCGCCATTGTCAGCTCCTGATTCGATTACTACGTTGGTTGAGGACCACGAGGGCGTGTCCGTGGTCAGTGTCAGCGGCGAAATCGATTTGGTCACGGCGCCCGCCCTGGAGCAGGCCATCGGCGCGGTGGTGGCGGAGAACCCGACGGCACTGGTCATCGATCTTTCGGCCGTGGAGTTCCTCGGTTCGGTGGGGCTGAAGATCCTGGCAGCAACGTACGAGAAGCTGGGCAAGGCGACGGGGTTCGGGGTCGTCGCACGCGGTCCCGCGACCAGGCGGCCGATTCATCTGACCGGGTTGGACAAGACCTTCCCGCTGCACCCGACGCTGGACGACGCCCTGACAGCGGTCCGGGACGACAACATCAGCCGCTAGGCGCTTCGGTATCGCCGCCGCTTGCGGGACAACGTATTTGGTGGAATTGGACTGCAAATAGGCGGACCGCCGAATGCAATTCGAATTCAACACCCTTGATTCTCTGCCGCGAAACGGCGCTGGCGCATACGACAGGTGCGATGATCACGGCTATGGACGTCGATCACCCGCAAGACGACCAGCACTGGGACAGCCGCGAGCGTGGCGAAACAGAAATCCAACGGCTGGACCGCAATTGGAACAGCCTCTTGCAGGAGCTGCGCGTGGTGCAGACCGGGGTGCAGCTGCTGACCGGCTTCCTGTTGACACTGCCGTTCCAGCAGCGGTTCGACGTGCTGGCGCCCGCCCTGCGCGACGCCTACCTCGCCACGGTGGGTTGTTCGGTGGGCGCAACGGTCCTGCTGATCGCCCCGGTCGGCATGCACAGGATGCTGTTCCGCCGACACCGCCTGCAGGTTCTGGTGTCGGCCGCCCACCGGTGCGCCTACGCCGGCCTGGCGCTGCTCGGCCTCGCGCTGACCGGGGTGACTGTCATCGTGTTCGCTGCCGTGGCCGGGAGCAGCCCGGCCCTGATCGCGGGAGCATGTGCGCTGACCCTGTTTACGTTCTTCTGGTGGCTGCTACCGCTGTTGCTGCGCACCCGCGGCATGTAGCGCAAGTTCGTGGATTCGGGTGGAGTCAAGCCGGTTGAGCAGGTCTTGGGGGTCGGCGAAGATCGGTGACGCGCCGGCCGCCTGCAGCTCCTCGCGGGCGATGCCGCCGCTGAGCAGCCCGATGCACGGCAATCTGGCGCCGCCGGCGGCATGCGCATCCCAGACGGCATCCCCGACGAACACGGCGTGCTCGGCGTCCACCCCGGCGCGGTCGAGTGCGACCTGCACGATGCCCGGGTTGGGTTTGGCGGTGTCGACGTCACGCGACGACGTGGTCTCCGAGATGACCTCCTCGCAATCGAGGACCTTGCGCAAGATCTCCAATTCGTCGTCGGGCGCCGAACTCGCCAGCACCACCTGTAGGCGCAGGTCGGCGACCCGCCGCAGCAGCGCCTGGGCGCCGGGTAGGGGCGCGAGCAAGTGGCTGCTCTCCCGGTAATAACGGCTGTGCCCGTCGCTGAGCCGCTCCCGAACCTCGTCCGGCGCGTCATCGGAGAGGGTTCGGACCAATGTGGAGCCGTCCATCCCGATACAGCGGTGGATCTGCCAGGCGGCTACGGGGAGTCCCTCGTCGTCGAAGGCGCGCAGCCACGCGTAGACGTGCAGATAGTTGGAGTCGACCAGGCTTCCGTCGACGTCGAACAGAACGGCGGGCTTCATCTGCGCGGCATACCCACGTCGGGACCGGCTGACACCCATGCGCGGCGCGGTTTGGGACGGGGTGCGGCGGGTAACCGCCGTGGATGATCCCGCGAAGCGGTTGCGGCTATTCGGCCGCGGGATGGCCGCCACGGGTGCCAGCCCGATCGGCGAATCGAATGCCGTGCGAATCGCCCTGAGGCACAAGCTTTCTCGCGAGGAGGCGAGTTGAATTCGGACAACCGTGACCCGATCGATCACCAGCGGACCTTCCGTCAGCACGCCGGTGAAACCGTCACCAACGGCGCCAACGCGCCCGGCCTGGCCGGCTCGGCCGTCGCGGTGCTCGCCCTGATCGTGGGTCTGTTCGCGTTGGCGACCCGGCACTTGTCGGCGGGCCTGACCGCCGTGGTTCTCGCCGCCCTGCTGGGTGCGGCGAGCGCGGTGTGGCTGGCGCGCACGCATCGCCAGGTGCGCGACGCCGAACTCGCCTGGCACGCCGCGAATTCCGATGAGCCCGCCCCGCCACCGACCAGCTGATCCTGTGAGCTGACCAACACCGACCCGCTCGGGACCGACCGGACGTTTGACCGCGGCAGCGACCGGGTAGAAGCCGATCATGGTCGCGCCCGTCCCACTGCGAGCAGCAAACTATCCGGTCGAGTACCGGCGGGACTCTCCGCTGCTCGGCCTCGCTGCCGTGGCGGTCTGGGCGGTCAGCCTGGCGATCGGCTTGTTCGAGCTGCTGGCGGGGCACGAAGGAGTGGCCATCGGGGCGCTGATCGTGTCGGTCGTCGCGCCGTGGCTGGGCCTGGCGCTGGCACACTACCCCGCAGCCGCCCGGCGCCTGAGACAGCTCAAGTTCCGCCGGCGCAACTTTTTCGAGACGGTCGGTGTAACTCGCGCCTGAATGGGGTACAGCCTGCGCCACGGGATGAGTACAGGACAGTGCGTCAACCCGGCTCATTAGCAGGAAGGAACTGCCATGCCGACCGCAAGCGACTATGACGCACGCCGGGTCTCCGACATGGAAACCCAGGACAAGTCCGAGATACGCGAGCTAGCACCGACCTTGCAGGGATCCGCCACCGCGGTGGTCGATGAGGATCCCAACGACGTCCACTTCTTCGAGCTGCCCGGCGCCGACCTGTCCGGTGAAGAGCTGTCGGTGACGGTGATTCCCCAGCGGTCCGATGAGTTCACCTGCTCGAGTTGCTTTTTGGTGCAGCACCGCAGCCGCCTGCGCAGCACGAGTGCGGGCCTGCAGATCTGCGCCGACTGCGCTTAGCGACGCCACCCTGGCAGGGTTGCACCGTTGGCGCGCAACCGATTTCAGGACTGAGCCCATTCGCGTTCACATACGGCGCAGTGCCGGATGACCATCGCCCAGTGGGGTTCGTCCTTGCCGGGCTCGCGGATCAGGTGCGCGGAGGTGTCACCGCAGCCGGGGCAGGCGCAGATCGCGCGGTAGTGCTCCACCGGTTGGGCCGCCATCAGCCGCAGGTTCTCCGCGCGGGTGAAGGGCACGATTACCAGCGATTCCGGGCGGGGGAGCGGGTGCGGATTGTCGAACCACAACAGGCCACACGTCACCGTGGCCACCGCCGTGAAGATGGCCAGGATCATCGTCGGAATGTCCCACGGCCAATTCGGCGGGAGCGGGGTCAGCACGAGAACCACCAGCACGGCGGAGACCAGCGTGCCGATGATGGTGCCCGGTTTGGCGAACCGGTAGCCGCCGACGTTCAACGCTTCCCACGCCTGGATCTCCTGCTGCCGCCGCGCGATCTCCGCCAGGGACGGGTGGCCGGGAGCCCCGGCCGGCGACGCGACATCAGCAAATCGCGTGCCCGGTCGGCCAACCTCAGGTCGCCGCCCTCGCTCGGGCGACCGGCTCACCAGCGCCATGCGGGTCGAGCTTAATGGCAAAGCCGAATGAGCGCAGTATCGGACGCTGTGTCCGGCTATCCTGCCAGCTAACACGAACTGGGTCGGGGTGGCGGGATTTGAACCCACGGCCTCTTCGTCCCGAACGAAGCGCGCTACCAAGCTGCGCCACACCCCGCTTGAAGCTCCGACAGCCTATCGCACCCGCCCATCGGCTGGCCAAACCGCGGTGCGCCGGGTCACTGCCACCGGCAGGAACGCTCGAACTCCACCAGGGCCGCGGCCGGGCCGCTGGGATCGAGTCCCTGCGCGCTGACCCACTCGTCGTCGAAGTAGGTGTCGTGATAGCGGTCGCCGCTGTCGGCGAGCAGCGTGACCACCGAGCCGCTGCGCCGCTCGGCGACCATCTCGGCGACCAGGCCGAAGGCGCCCCACAGGTTGGTGCCCGTCGAGGGCCCCACCCGGCGGCCCAGGACGGCGCTGACGTGGCGGGCGGCGGCGATGGACGCCGCGTCGGGCACCGCGACCATGCGGTCGACCACGCCGGGCAGAAACGACGGCTCGACCCGTGGCCGGCCGATGCCCTCGATGCGGGACGAGGCGGGCATTACGAGGTCGTAGCGGTCCTCGGCGTAGGCGGGAAAGAACGCGGAGTTCTCCGGGTCGACGACGCACAGCCGGGTCTCGTGCCGCCGGTAGCGGAGGTAGCGGCCGATGGTCGCGCTGGTGCCGCCGGTGCCCGCGCCGACGACGATCCACTCCGGAATCGGATGTGCCTCCTCGCCCATCTGCTCGAAGATCGACTCGGCGATGTTGTTGTTACCCCGCCAGTCGGTGGCGCGTTCTGCGTTGGTGAACTGGTCCAGGTAATGCCCGCCGGTCTCGCGGGCGACGCGTTCGGCTTCGGCGTACACCTCGCTCGACTTCTGCACGAAATGGCAACGGCCGCCCTGAGCTTCGATCAGAGCCACCTTGGAGGGGCTGGTCGACGCCGGCATCACCGCGACGAACGGCAGACCCAGCAGGGCGGCAAAGTAGGCCTCCGACACCGCCGTCGATCCCGACGACGCCTCGACCACCGTGGTGCTCTCGTCGATCCACCCGTTGCAGAGGGCGTAGAGAAACAACGAGCGCGCCAGCCGGTGTTTCAGGCTGCCGGTGATGTGGGTGGTCTCGTCCTTGAGGTACAGCGCCAAATCGGCGCCTCGGCCGTGTCCAGCCCATGCCTCCGGCAGCGGGTAGCGCAGCAGGTGCGTGTCCGCGCTGCGGCGGGCGTCGGCCTGGATCAGCCGGACCGCGTTGTCCGTCCAGCGCCGGGAGTGGCTGCGGACCGCGATCCGGGTCCGCTCGGTCAACGCACCGAAGCTGTTGGCTGCGAACGGCTAAGGTCACTGGCCGAGTCGCGGCCGCCCATCGGCGTGGCGATCAAAGTCAGCAGGGTGGCCTCGGGCCGGCAGCAGAACCGCACCGGCGCGAACGGGGAGGTGCCGATGCCGGCGGAGACGTGCAGCTGCATGTTCGCTCCCCACCGGGACGGCCCCTTGGCGCGCGACCGGTCCAGGCCGCAGTTGGTCACCAGCGCGCCGTAGAGCGGTAGGCAGACCTGCCCGCCGTGGGTGTGGCCGGACATCACCAGCTGGTAGCCGTCGGCGGCGAAGCGGTCCAGGACCCGCGGCTCCGGGGAATGGGTCAGCCCGAGGCGCAGGTTGGCGGCCGGACTGGCCGGGCCGGCGATCGTCTCGTAACGGTCTCGGTCGATGTGCGGGTCGTCCACCCCGGCGGCGGCGACGTGCAGGCCGGCCACCTCGAACTCGCGCCGCGTGTGGGTCAGGTCCAGCCAGCCGCGCTCGGTGAAGGCCGCCCTCAGGTCCTGCCAGGGCAGCGGCTCACCGCGGACCCGGTGCGACGGGTTGGTCACGTAGTTCAGCGGGTTCTTCAGGCGCGGCCCGAAGTAGTCGTTGCTGCCGAAGACGAAGACCCCGGGCCGCGACAGCAGATCGCCCAGGGCCTGCACCACCGCGGGCACCGCCTTGGGGTGCGCCAGGTTGTCGCCGGTGTTGACCACCAGGTCGGGTTCCCAGTTGCTCAGCTCCCGCAGCCAGGCCTGTTTGCGGCGCTGGTTGGGCAGCATGTGCAGATCGCTGATATGCAGCACCCGCAGCGGCGTGGAGCCCGGCGTCAGGACGGGCATGGTGATCTCGCGCAGCACGAAGGCGTTGCGCTCCACGACGGCGGCGTAACCGATGCCGGCGACGGCCGAACCGAGCGCGAGGGCACCGGTGCGAATCAGCGTGGGCAGCGCCCCGCGACGATGCGGTCCGCGCAGCGGACCGCCGAGGAGCGGGACCATTGAGCTTGCATCAGCCATGCTGGCAGCCTACTGCCGGTTGCGCTTTGGCAACGTATAGCTTGCGCCGCGGCGTCACGGGTCGCCCGGTCTACGGGGGCGGCTGCCCGGGCGGCGGAGGCGGCGGCGCCAGGAGCGGAATGGTGATCGGGGGCAGCCCCGGGATCTCCACCACCTGCGAGCCCACCGGCACCGGCGCGCCCTCCGGCGGCGGCGGGGGTGCCGGCGGGATGCCGTTGCTGACCTGGATGGTGATGATCGACCCGGGGATCGTCGCGCCGCTTGGCGAGGTCCCGACCACCTCGCCCTGCTTGGCGGAGCTGTTGACGAAGTTGTTCTGGTCGGCGACCTGGAAGCCGGCTTCCTTCAGGCGGGAGCGCGCGGCGTCGATGTCCAGGCCGGCGACGCTGGGCACTCGCGACCCGGGTGAACCGTCGACGTAGCGGGGATCGGTAGGCGGCAGCTGCACCGGGCCGAAGTTGGTGGCGATCGGCTTCATCGCCGTGAACCAGGTGCGGGCCGGCTCGTTACCGCCGTACAAGTCGCCCTCGCCGCAATGGCGCAGCGGCGACGAGCACAGGTCCGTCGGCGAGGGTGAGTCGTCGTAGATGTAGTTGGCCGCGGCGTAGTGGTTGGTGAAGCCGACGAAGCCGGAGGAACGGTGCGCCTCGGTGGTGCCGGTCTTGCCGGACATCGGCAGCGTCCACCCCGCGGCACCGGCGGAACCGGAGGCCGTGCCGCCGCCCACCGCGTCCTTGCTCATCGCGTTGGCCAGGGTGTTGGCCAGGCCTTCGGGCACCACTTGGTCGCAGGTCTCGGTGGTCACGGCGACCTCGTTGCCGTGCCGGTCGATCAGCTTGTCGATCGGGTTGGGCGGGCACCACGTGCCGCCCGAGGCCAGCGTGGCCGCGACGTTGGACAGCTCGAGCGCGTTGACCTCGATGGGGCCCAGCGTGAACGAGCCGATGTTCTGCCTCTTGACGAAGTCGGCCAGGCTCTCGTTGCTGTCGGGGTTGTAGTCGCGCGCGGTTCCGGGATCGGCATAGGACCGCAGGCCCAGCTTGATCGCCATGTCCACGGTGCGGGTGACCCCGACCTGCTGAATCAGCTTGGCGAACGCGGTGTTCGGCGAGGTGGCCAGCGCCTCGGTCACGTTCATCGACCCGCGGTAGTTGCCGGCGTTGACCACGCACCAGTTGTCCTTGGGGCAGCCCTTGGCCCCACCGCTACCCATGCCCTTGGTCTGGAAGCGCGGCGGCACGTCGAGCGTGGCGTTGATGCCCATGCCCATGTCCAGGGCGGCGGCCGTCGTGAAGATCTTGAACACCGAGCCCGCGCCGTCGCCGACCAGCGAGAAGGGCTGCGGGCGCATGGTCTGCCCGGCGTCGCTGTCCAGCCCGTAGGTCCGGTTGCTGGCCATCGCCATCACCTTGTGCGAGGTCTTGCCCGGCTGAATCACGCTCATCACGCTGGAGATGCCCGGCAGGGTCGGGCTCGCGAACTGGTCGATCGCCGACTTGACCGGGGCCTGCACGTCGGGGTCCAGCGTGGTGCGGATCAGGTAGCCGCCGCGGGCCACCTGTTCTTTGCTGATCCCGGCGCGCGACAGGTACTCCTGGACGTAGTCGCAGAAGAACGCGCGATCGCCGGCGGCGATGCAACCCCGGGGTAGCTCGTTGGGCTGGGGCAGCACGCCCAGCGGGGTGGCCTTGGCGGCGCGCAGCGCGTCGGCCTCCTGCGGGATGTTCTCGATCATGGTGTCCAGCACCAGGTTTCGCCGGGCCAGCGCCCCCTCGGGATTGGTGTAGGGGTTGAGCGCGCTGGTCGACTGCACCATGCCCGCCAGCAGCGCCGCCTGCTGCCAGTTCAGGTCCGAGGCGTTGATGCCGAAGTAGGTCTGTGCCGCGTCCTGCACGCCGAACGAGCCGTTGCCGAACGACACCAGGTTCAGGTAGCGGGTGAGGATCTCGGGCTTGGTGAAGGTCTTGTCCAGCGTGAGCGCCATCCGGATCTCGCGCAGCTTGCGCGCCGGGGTGGTTTCCACGGCGGCGCGCTTCTCGGCGTCGGTTTTGGCGGTCACCAGCAACTGGTAGTTCTTGATGTACTGCTGCTCGATGGTCGAACCGCCGCGGGTGTCGACGTCGCCGCGGGCGTAGCCGGCGAGCCCGGTCAGCGTGCCCTTCCAGTCCACTCCGTTGTGGTCGGCGAACCGCTTGTCCTCGATGGACACGATCGCCAGCTTCATGGTGTTGGCGATCTTGTCGCTGGGCACCTCGAAGCGCCGCTGGGAGTACAGCCAGGCGATGGTGTTGCCCTTGGCGTCGACCATCGTCGACACCGCGGGTATCTCTCCCTCGAGGAGTTGGGCCGAGCCGTTGGCGACGACCTCGGAGGCCCGGTTCGACACCAGTCCCAATCCGCCCGCGAACGGAAACATCAGCGCCGTGGCGACGACACCGGCCAGCAAGCAGCACCCCGCAAGCTTGAGGATGGTGAGAAAGGCCTGGGGGCGGTCTGACATGGCTACTACAGTAGCGGCCGCTAGTCACGCCGCCACGCTGCGAGTTCACCCACTTTTTCGCGCTGTCATTGACCAGCGCTTTACGGTCACGGCCGGGATAAAATTTACGCACGCGTCAGTAAGCGGACCCCGGAAGCGACGTGTCCAAGATCACTTCTTCGCCTATCCTTTTGGGCGAGACGGCACGCCCGTCCCAAAAAAAGCGTTATCGGACTGTTGCGCAATTGGTGGCTGACCACCTAACTTAGACACACGGTGAGATTCAGGTAACACCGATGTACACAGTGTGGCGTAGATCGCAGGAGCGGATCTGCACCCCAGGAGGTCGGCCGTGAGAGCGGTCGGTAGGGAAGGGAACAGTTCGTGTCAGGAACACGGCCTGCGGCGCGTAGGACAAACATTGCGGCCGCACAAGGGGTACTCCGCAGCGTTGATGCCGAAGAACGGATCGCCTGGGTTTCCAAAGCACTGTGTCGAACCACCGATCCGGACGAGCTTTTCGTCCGTGGGGCCGCGCAGCGCAAAGCGGCCGTTATTTGCCGGCACTGCCCGGTGATGCAGGAGTGCGGAGCCGACGCGCTCGACAACAAGGTTGAGTTCGGCGTCTGGGGCGGCATGACCGAACGTCAGCGCCGCGCCCTGCTCAAGCAGCACCCCGAGGTGGTCTCCTGGGCGGACTTCTTCGACAAGAGGCGGACCCGCAGCGTCAGCTGACCCGCGGATCGACCGCCGCTGCTAGCGCAGGGGCCCTTGCGCCGCGGCACGGATCGCGTCATCGCCAACCGGTGCGATCTGATCGGCGAGGGCGCGCAACGCTTCCAGATCCGAGACGTCGAAGGGTAGCGACGGAACCCCGATGACGGGCACGTGCGGATTGGCCCCGGTGAACCGCGACAGCAACCTGATTTCCCGTTTGGCGGCCTGCGCGCGGTCGGCGTGAATCCTGAGCACGGCCGCGGCCAACGCCGCCGCCTCGGAGTCCCTCTCGGCCTCAAGCGTTTCCGTCCCATCGATCGCCCGCTCGGCGGGCAGCGAGCACAACGTCGGGTGGGTGCGGTTGAGGACCAGCCCGGCCAGCGGCATACCTTCGGTGGACAGCCGGTCGACGAAGAAGGAGGCCTCGCGCAGCGCATCTGGTTCGGCCGCCGACACCACGACGAATTGCGTGCCCTTCCGCTTCAGCAGCGCGTAGGTGCGGTCGGCCTTCTCCCGGAAACCACCGAAGGTGGCGTCCAGCGATTGCACGAAGGCGGCCGCGTCGCTCAACATCTGTGAGCCGAGCACGGTAGACATCGCCTTCATCGCCAAACCCATTGCGCCGGTTACCAATCGGCCGATGCCCCGGCCCGGGGCGAGCAGCAGTCGCCACAGCCTGCTGTCCATGAAGCTGCCCAGCCGTTTCGGCGCGTCCAGGAAGTCCAGCGCGTTGCGCGATGGGGGAGTGTCCACCACCACCAGGTCCCAGCGGTCCTCGGCCAGCAGTTGGCCGAGCTTCTCCATCGCCATGTACTCCTGTGTGCCGGCGAGCGAACTGGCGACCGTTTGATAGAACTGGTTGTCCAGAATCGCTTGCGCGCGACCGGTTCCCGAGTATTGCACCACCATTTCGTCAAACGTGCGGCGCATGTCGAGCATCATCGCGTGCAGCTCGCCGGGAACCTCGGGCGCCAGGGGTACGCGTTGCGGGGTGTTGCCCAGGTCGTTGACCCCGAGTGCCTGCGCCAGCCGCTTGGCCGGGTCGATCGTCAACACGCAGACGTTGCGGCCGTATTCGGCAGCGCGCAACGCCATCGCGGCCGCGGTGGTGGTCTTGCCCACCCCACCGGCGCCGCAGCACACCACCACCCGGTTGGTCGTATCGGCCAGGATCGCAGCCATATCAAGCCTGTTCGGCGTCGTACTCATCGAACCCCCTGCTGCGCAAGCACTTCCGACAGCTCATAGAGGCTGCCCAGGTCGACGCCGTCGGAGATCGTCGGCAGTTCCAGCCGCGGCACCTGCAACGCGTCCAGCTGTTGCGCGATCTCGGCGCGCGCGGCGATGACCGTCGCGTGTTCGATGGTTTCGGTCAGCAGGCCCGCGAACTCGGTGTCGGTCAGCTTGATACCCGCCATCTCCAGCCCGGTCCGCACCGAGTCCGCGTCGACGTGCCCCTCGGCGGCCTTGGCCAGGTCGGCGGGCTGCAGGTGCGACGCGATGTTGCGATTCACGATCACGCTGCCGATCGGCAGCTCCATCTCGGCGAGTTCCTCGATGGCCTCGAGCGTTTCCTGCACCGGCAGCGCCTCCAGGAGGGTGACGAGGTGGATGGCGGTCTGCTCGGAGTGCAGCAGCTTGACCACGCCCTCGCTCTGCGAGTGCACCGGACCGCCCTTGGCCAGATCCGACACGGCCTTGGTGACGTCCAGGAAGCGGGCGATCCGACCCGTCGGCGGTGCGTCGACCACGACCGCGTCGTAAACCGGGTTCTTGGTCCCCTTGTTCAGCCGCACCACCGATTCCTTGATCTTTCCGGTCAGCAGCACGTCGCGCAGGCCGGGTGCGATCGTCGTCGCGAACTCGATGGCGCCGATGCGGCGCATCGCCCGCCCGGCGATACCGAGGTTGTAGAACATGTCCAGGTATTCCAGGAAGGCCGCCTCGATGTCGATCGCCAGGGCGTTGACCTGCCCGCCGCGTTCGGCGGTCGCGATCTTGACCTCCTGATAGGGCAGCGGCGGCACGTCGAAGAGTTGGGCAATGCCTTGCCGCCCTTCGACTTCCACGAGGAGGACCTTGCGTCCCCCGGCTGCCAGGGTCAGCGCCAGCGCGGCCGCTATCGTCGACTTGCCCGTGCCGCCTTTGCCGGTGACGAAATGCAGGCGGGCCTTCGACAACCGCGCCGGCCAGCCGACGGCGCCACCGCCGCTCGATGTGTTTGCCACCTTCGCATGCTAGCCCGGCCGCGGTGCGGCCCAAGGGCAGGCCAGAGTCCTTTACACCCGACCGATAAGCTCGCGCCATGAGCCAACCGATCGCATGGGAATACGTCACGGTCCCGCTGCTGACGCACGCCACCAAACAGATCCTCGACCAGTGGGGTGCCGACGGTTGGGAACTGGTGTCCGTGCTGCCCGGACCAACCGGCGAGCAACACGTCGCATATCTGAAGCGCCCGAAGTAGATGACGGCGTCGGCACGGCTCTCCGAACTCGGTGTCACGTTGCCGGAGGTGGTGACCCCGCTGGCCGCCTACGTGCCCGCGGTGCGGACGGGTGACCTGGTCTACACCGCGGGTCAGCTGCCGATGCAGGCCGGACAGCTGGCCGGGACGGGCAAGGTGGGGGCCCACGTGAGCCCGGAAGAGGGCAGGGCGCTGGCGCGGATGTGCGCGCTCAACGCCCTGGCCGCCATCGATTCGCTGGTGGGCATCGACGCGGTCACGCGGGTGGTCAAGGTCGTCGGCTTCGTCGCGTCCGCCCCCGGTTTCAACGGCCAGCCCAGCGTCGTCAACGGGGCCTCCGAGCTGCTGGCCGAGGTGTTCGGCGACGCCGGCGCGCACGCGCGGTCGGCGGTCGGCGTGTCCGAGCTGCCGCTGGATGCGCCGGTGGAAGTCGAGCTGATCGTGGAGGTCGGCTCACGACCGTGACCGCCGCGCCCGAGTCGCTGAGCCACCCCGCCTACGGCAGGCTGAGGCCGGTCACCGAGACCGCCTCGGTCCTGCTGGCCGACAACCCCGGACTGCTGACGCTCGAGGGGACCAACACCTGGGTGCTGCGCGGCAGGGGCAGCGACGAGCTGGTCGTTGTGGATCCCGGCCCGGACGACGACGAGCACATCGCCCGGGTAGCCGGGCTGGGCCGGATCACGCTGGTGCTGATCAGCCACCGGCACGGCGATCACACCGATGGCATCGACAAGCTGGTCGAGCGCACCGGCGCGACGGTGCGGTCGGCGGGCAGCGGATTCCTGCGCGGCCTCGGCGGTCACCTGACCGACGGCGAGGTGATCGACGCGGCGGGCCTGAAGATCAAGGTGATGGCCACCCCCGGTCACACCGCTGACTCGCTGTCGTTTCTGGTCGACGACGCGGTGCTCACCGCGGACAGCGTGCTGGGCCGCGGCACCACCGTCATAGATTCCGAAGACGGCAGCCTGGCCGACTACCTGGAATCGCTGCGGCGGCTGCGCGGCCTCGGGCCGCGTACGGTGCTGCCCGGTCACGGGCCGGACCTCGCCGACCTGGAGGCCGTCGCGTCGGGTTACCTCACGCACCGGCACGAGCGCCTGGAACAGGTGCGCGCGGCGCTGCGTGATCTCGGCGAGGACGCCACCGCGCGTCAGGTCGTCGAACACGTCTATGTGGACGTCGACGAGAAACTCTGGGACGCGGCCGAATGGTCCGTTCAGGCGCAGCTGGACTATTTGCAGCGAGACTGAAAATCTGCAGGAGAAGTGCGTAAAAGGGCCTGCGGAATTACCGGCTCGACGCAAAATTCGGCGCCTCGCTACCTCGCTCTGCGGGCCAGCCTTTCGGAGTCCGAAATCAGCACGCTCTTGCCCTCCAGACGGATCCAGCCGCGGTGGGCGAAGTCGGCCAGCGCCTTGTTCACCGTCTCCCGCGAGGCGCCCACCAGCTGGGCGATCTCCTCCTGCGTCAGGTCGTGGGCGACCCGCATGGCGCCACCCTCCTGGGTGCCGAACCGCTGGGCGAGCTGCAGCAGCTGCTTGGCCACCCGGCCGGGCACGTCGGTGAAAATGAGGTCGGCCAGGTTGTTGTTGGTGCGGCGCAGCCGCCGGGCCAGCACCCGCAACAGCTGCTCGGCGATCTCGGGGCGGTCGGCGATCCACGCGCGCAGCGCGTCACGGTCCATCGACACCGCGCGCACCTCGGTGATGGTGGTCGCGCTGGAGGTCCGCGGGCCCGGGTCGAAAATCGACAATTCGCCGAACATGTCCGACGGGCCCATGATCGTCAGCAGGTTCTCCCGGCCATCGGGTGAGCGACGGCCGATCTTCACCTTCCCGGAGACGATGATGTAGAGCCGATCGCCCGGCTCGCCTTCGGCGAAGACCGTGTGCCCACGGGGAAAGTCGACGGGTTGCAGCTGCTTGGTCAGCGCGGCGACCGCGCCCGGCTCAACCCCTTGGAAGATTCCTGCCCTTGCCAGGATCTCGTCCACATTGCCTCTTCAAATTTTCAATGTTTGTGATACGGCCAGGTTAATCCCGTGCTCGCGTGATGAGTCTAGCGGTAGGACATTTTGTCCAACGTGCAACGCTACACACGATTGACGGGTCGAGTGGCCTTAAACTGCGGATTGACACGCGAATGCGCGTGTATTCGCGTCGGCAATGTCAGTTCGGCATGGTCGATGAAGCTGGCGGCAAACGACGGCGCCGCGTGCCGGGGCGCGGCGGTCAGCCCGGCCAGCGCGGCGTCGGCGAGTTCGCGAGCCTCGCGGCGATGCAGGAATTCCAGCGCCTCGGGCATGCCCTCCCGCGCCAGCGTGCGCAGGTCTACGAGCTCCGCGTGCTCGAAAAGCTCGGTGACCGCGATCATCGCGACGTCCGCACGGGCCAGCCCCCGTTCGAGCCGTCCCAATCCGAGCGCCGCGAGCATGAGCAGCCCAGGAACGCAGGCCACCAGCAACCATGACACAAGGAGAGTAAACAGGGCCTTCAATCAACACGAGGTCTCGGCGAGATTACGAAATCAGTACTCTGTCGTAGGTGACAGCGGCAAAGTCGTCCGGACGCTCGAAGTCGACACCTGCCCCGGCGGGCGGCGACGCCGCGCGGCGCTGGGCTGAGGAGACCCGGGTCGGCCTGGTGCGACGGGCCCGGCGGATGAATCGGGCGCTGGCGCAGGCGTTTCCGGACGCGCACTGCGAGCTGGACTTCACGACACCGCTGGAGCTCACGGTCGCCACCATCTTGTCCGCGCAGAGCACCGACAAACGGGTGAATCTGACGACGCCGGCGCTGTTCAAGCGGTACCCCTCGGCGCTGGACTACGCGCAGGCGGACCGCGACGAACTGGAAACGCTGATCCGCCCGACGGGGTTCTTCCGGAACAAGGCGACCTCGCTCATCGGCCTCGGTCAGGCCCTGGTCGAGCGGTTCGACGGCGAGGTGCCGTCCACCATGGAAGAACTGGTCACGCTGCCCGGGGTGGGCCGCAAGACCGCCAACGTCATCCTGGGCAACGCTTTTGGGGTTCCCGGCATTACCGTCGACACCCATTTCGCGCGGCTGCTGCACCGATGGCGCTGGACCGCCGACAAGGACCCGGTGAAGATCGAGCGCGCGGCGGGCGAGCTGATCGAACGCAGCGAGTGGACCATGTTGAGCCACCGCGTGATCTTCCACGGCCGCCGGGTGTGTCACGCGCGCAAGCCGGCCTGCGGGGTGTGCGTGGTGGCCAAGGACTGCCCGTCCTTCGGCCTCGGTCCCACGGAGCCGCTGCTGGCCGCGCCCCTGGTGCGCGGGCCGGAGACCGAGCACCTGCTGGCGCTGGCCGGCCTGTAGAGCACGGCCTTGACGCGGACCACGCGCTGGACGATCGCGATCCTCGCGGTGGCGGCGGCGTTGGTCGCGGCCCTGGTGGCCGAGCTGCGTGACCAGTCCGACACGACGACTCGGCCCGGTGCCGCGGTCAACGCGCCGGACCGCGAACACCGCGACGCCGACACCCCGGCGGCGCTGGCCGGCCCGCGCCAGCGGGCCAACCTGCCGCCGTGTCCCGCCGCCGGCGACGGCCCCGGCCCGCCGGCGCTGCGGGGCATCACGGTCGAATGCGCCGCGGACGGCTCGGTTGTCGACGTCGCCCGCGCGCTGGCCGGGCGTCGGGTGGTCCTCAACCTGTGGGCGTATTGGTGCGCGCCGTGCGCGGCGGAACTGCCCGCGATGGCCGAGTATCAACGACGAGCCGGGCCCGACGTGACGGTGGTGACGGTGCATCAGGACGAGAACGAGACGGCCGCGTTGCTGCGGCTGGCTGAACTGGGCGTTCGGCTGCCCACCCTGCAGGATGGCCGCCGTCGCCTCGCGGCGGCCCTGGGTGTCGCAAACGTCATGCCCGCGACGGTAGTTCTGCGGCCGGACGGTAGCGTTGCGCAGATGCTGCCGCGGGCTTTCGACAGTGCCGACGAGATCGCCGCCGCGGTCGGAAAAGACAAGGGATAAGCCGAAAATTGGACCGACTGGAGCGCCCGGTGAGTGTTGGGGGCACGCCCCCGCCCGCGGGCGGTAGGGCGCCGGATCCCGCGCGCGCGGCGGTTCCCCTGACGCCCGACGCCTCCCCGCCGTGGCTGCGCCCCCTGGTCGATAACGTCGAGCGGATGCCGGAGGCGTACCGGCGGCGGCTGCCGGCCGATGTACTGGCGATGATCACCGGGAAGGCGGTCTCGGCGTTGCGTGGCGGCGGCCGGGAAGCCGCCGTCCTGGTGTTGTTCTCCGGGCCGGAGTCCGCGCCGGGCGACGGCGGCGTCCCGGACGACGCCGACTTGCTGGTCACCGTGCGGGCTTCCACGCTGCGCCACCACGCGGGCCAGGCCGCGTTTCCCGGCGGGGCCTCCGATCCGACCGACGACGGTCCGGTGGCCACCGCCTTGCGGGAAGCACGGGAGGAGACCGGAATCGACGTCTCCCGGTTGCGCCCTCTGGTCACGATGGAGCGAACGTTCATCGCGCCGTCGCGGTTTCACGTCGTCCCGGTGCTGGCCTATTCGCCCGATCCCGGACCGGTGGCCGTCGTCAACGAGGCCGAGACCGCGATCGTCGCGCGAGTTCCGTTGCGGGCCTTCATCAATCCGGCCAACCGGTTGATGGTGTACCGGGGCGACCTCGGGCGCCGGTGGGCCGGACCGGCGTTTCTGCTGAACGAGATGCTGGTTTGGGGATTCACTGGCCAGGTGATTTGTGCGATGCTCGACGTCGCCGGCTGGGCCCAGCCCTGGGACACCACCGACGTCCGCGAATTGGACGCGGCGATGGCGCTGGTCGGCGACCAGGGTGGTGCCCACCGATGAACATGAACTCGATGACCCCGTCCCAGTGGCTGGACATCGCCGTGCTGTCGGTCGCTTTCATCGCGGCCGTCTCGGGCTGGCGTTCCGGCGCGGTGGGGTCGCTGTTCTCGTTCGTCGGTGTGTTGCTGGGCGCGATCGCGGGCGTACTGCTGGCGCCACACCTCGTCAGCCACATAGCCGCGCCCCGGGCCAAGTTGTTCGCCGCCCTGTTCCTGATCCTTGCCCTGGTGGTCATCGGCGAGGTCGCCGGCGTGGTGCTGGGCCGGGCGGTGCGCGGCGCGATCCGCAGCCGCACCATCCGCACGGTCGACTCCTTCATCGGGGTGGGCGTCCAGCTGGTGGTGGTCCTGACCGCGGCATGGCTGTTGGCCACCCCGCTGACACAGTCCAAGGACCAGCCGGAGCTGGCCGCCGCGGTCCGCGGCTCGCGGGTGCTGGCCCAGGTCAACGAGGTCGCCCCGCCGTGGCTGAAGACGGTGCCCAAACGGCTTTCGGCCCTGCTGAACACCTCGGGGCTGCCCGCGGTGCTCGAGCCGTTCAGCCGCACCCCGGTGATTCCGGTCGCCTCGCCGGACCCCGCGCTGGCCAACAACCCGGTGGTGCAGTCCACCGCGCCCAGCGTCGTCAAGGTGCGCAGCCTGGCGCCGAGTTGCCAGAAAGTGTTGGAGGGCAGCGGATTTGTGATCGCCCCCGACCGGGTGATGACCAACGCCCACGTGGTCGCAGGGTCCAACAGTGTGCAGATCTACGCCAGCGGAAGCCCGCTGGACGCGACCGTCGTCTCCTACGACCCGTCGGTCGACATCGCCATCCTCGCCGTCCCCAACCTGCCGCCCCCGCCGTTGGCGTTCGCCCAGACCGAGGCGAAAACGGGTACCAGCGTTGTGGTGCTCGGTTATCCCGGCGGCGGTAACTTCACCGCGACCCCGGCCCGCATTCGCGAGGTCATCAAACTCAGCGGCCCCGACATCTACCGCGACCCCGCGCCGGTCACCCGCGACGTCTACACCATCAGAGCCAATGTGGAGCAAGGGAATTCAGGCGGGCCGTTGATCGACCTGAACGGTCAGGTGCTCGGCGTGGTGTTCGGTGCGGCCGTCGACGACCCCGACACCGGGTTCGTGTTGACGGCCGACGAGGTGAGCAGTCAGCTGGCCAAGATCGGTGACACCCAACAGGTCACCACCGGCGCCTGCGTCAGCTGACCACCGAGTCCAGGAACCGCATCAAGTGCCGGTTGATTTCCTCTGGCGCCTCTTCGTGGCTGAAATGCCCTGCGCCGGCGACGGATACGTAACGCCCCTGCGGAGCGAAACGTTGCGTCCGGTCGACCGGGTCGGCCAGCACGTAGGGGTCGGCCTCGCCGCGCAGGTGTAGCAGCGGCACGCTGAGTTGCTGACTCATCGACTTCATGAATCGCCGGCCCTCGTCGCGCAGTTGGCTGCGCACCGCCCAGCGCTGATATTCCAGCGCGCAGTGCGCCGCCGAGGGAATCTGGATCGCCAGCCGCTGGTAACTGATCGCTTCGGAAAAGTCCTCTGAGGCAAGCCATTTGGCGCAGCTGCGGCTGCGGACGAGGCGCTCGATCTCGGCCCCGTTGTCGCGGGTCAGCAACCGTTCCGGCCACACGGGCACCTGGTAGCGCAGCAGCGTCGCCAACAGTGCGTAACCCTGGTCGCGGCGGGTCAGCGTGGACCGGCGCAGCGCCGCCGGGTGCGGGGAACTGACCAGCGCGATGGCCGACACCAACCGCGCGTGCAGCAGCGCGGTGGCCCAGCATGCCAGCCCACCGTCGGCGTGGCCGACCAGCGTCGCCGAGGAGTGTCCCAGCGCGCGAATGAGGCCTGCGGTGTCGCCGGCCAGCGTCCAGCCGTCGTAGCCGCGGGGTGGCTTGTCGCTGCCGCCGTAGCCGCGCAGGTCGACCGCGACCACCCGGGCTCCGGTCAGTCCCCGCAACTGGTGACGCCACGACCACCAGAAGGAACCGAAACCATGCAGCAGCATCACCAGCGGTCGGGCCGTGGGCGGCGCGGTCGGGTCAGCGTCGGCGGGCAGCGCTTCCACGACATGGAATCGGATGCCGTTGGCGTGCACGTTCAAATGCCGCCACGGCCCGTCGATGCGGGTGACCGACGGGTCCGGCGGGGCCATTTACCAACCCGATGGATCGGTTTCGGGCTTCTCGTGCTTCCCGCGCTCCTCGAGCTGCGCGGCCGCGCCGTGCGCCTTGTCATGGCCCGGGGTGAGCGCGGTGCGCGTCTCCTTGACCGATTCGATGGTCTCCCGCGGCCCGCGGATCCGGCGGACCTTGAGGAAGCCCAGCAGGGCCAGCAGGGCCCCGACCACGACCTGGATCCCGAACACGATCAGGAAGGCCACCCAGCGCCACAGCCAGGTGTCGAGCAGCTCGGCCACGAAGAAGAAGAAAAAGAACGTGGAGTAGAACAGCACCACCAGTGCGGCGATGAAGAAAACGCTGCCGGTCAGCCCCTTCTTGACGTCCCGGGTGATCTCCGCCCGGGCCAGCTCGACCTCGGCGCGCACCAGCGTGGAGACCTGTGTGGTCGCGTCCTTGATCAGGTCACCGATCGACGGTTCCGCGGGGCGGGCGTGCGGGTCGGTCAGGGGGATCGTGGTCAGGGTGCTGGGCACACCGTTCTTGCCATCGGCTTTGCTCACGGACGGTCCCCTCTTTCGTCACTGCCCGGCTCGCTGTCGTCGCGGTTCATGTTGCCATGCGCCGCCGGGCCAGACGAGGCCAGCCGAAGGCGGCCGGCTCCGAATCCGCGTGGACCAGTCCGATCTGCGGCCCGTCGAGCGACTGATACCCGATCAGCGCGCCCCGAACCAGGCGCTTTGCCCGAGCCGGAGCGTCCGGGCGGGCGCCGGTGCGTCCGGTAGGACGCGGAGGAAGGCCACGCCGGGCACGGCGGGCGAGACCCCCGGCCGACTAGACTGGCCAAGCCGGTCCGGGTCCGGCCTGTCGATGGGAGTGGTGCTGTGCAGACGGCGCACCGGTGCTTCGTGGCGGCAATGGGAGCGGCGCTTCTGGTCCTCCTGGGCTACCCCGTGCGCGCCGCGGCAGCCGATGTCAGGATCCCGATGGGCGGCGGCGCCGGCATTGTCATCAACGGGGACACCATGTGCACCCTGACGACCATCGGGGGCGACTCCGCCGGTGACCTGATCGGCTTCACCTCGGCGCACTGCGGCGGCCCGGGCGCGCAGGTCGCGGCCGAGGGCGCGGAGAACGCGGGCATCCTGGGCACCATGGTGGCCGGCAACGACAACCTCGACTACGCGGTCATCAAGTTCGACCCGGCAAAGGTGACACCGACGGCCAACTACAACGGTTTCGCGATCAACGGCCTGGGCCCAGACCCCGCCTTCGGCGAGATCGCCTGCAAGCAGGGCCGCACCACCGGAAACTCGTGCGGCGTCACCTGGGGCCCGGGACAGGACCCCGGCACCATCGTCATGCAGGTGTGCGGGCAGCCGGGCGACTCCGGGGCGCCGGTGACCGTGAACAACATGCTGGTCGGCATGATCCACGGGGCGTTCTCCGACAACCTGCCGACCTGCATCATCAAGTACATCCCGCTGCACACGCCGGCCGTGGTGCAGTCGTTCAACGCGATCCTGGCCGACGTCAACACCAAGCACCGGCCGGGTGCGGGGTTCACCCCCCTACCGGCCTGAACCGGCTACTTCGAGGCCTGGATCGCGTCGAAAACGCTGGGGTCCAACAGCGTCGACGTGTCTCCGAGCTCCCGCTTGTCGGCGATGTCACGCAAGAGCCTACGCATGATCTTGCCGCTGCGAGTCTTGGGCAGTTCGGGCACCACATGGATCTCACGCGGCTTGGCGATCGGTGAGATCTCCCGGGCCACCTCGGCGCGCAGCTCGTCGACGATTCCGTCGTGCACCTCGTACTCGGCGCACAAGACCACGAACGCGCAGACCGCCTGGCCCGTGGTCTCGTCGGCCTTCGCGACCACCGCGGCCTCGGCCACTCCGTGGTGGCCGACGAGCGCCGACTCCAATTCGGCGCTCGAAAGCCGGTGCCCCGACACGTTCATCACGTCGTCGATGCGGCCCACCACCCAGATGGCGCCGTCGCGGTCGTAATAGGCGCTGTCCCCGGCGAAGTACCAGCCATGTTCGGCGAATCGAGACCAGTAGGTCTCGACGTAGCGCTCCGGGTCGCCCCAGATGCCGCGCAGCATGGACGGCCACGGCTGGTCCAAGACGAGGTAGCCGGTGACGTGTTCGCCGTGATGGACGGTAGGCGTCAGGTGATCGCCGTGGTCGTCGACGATGCTGGCGGAGATGCCCGGCAACGCCCTCATCGCCGAACCCGGTTTGGCCGCGGCGACCCCGGGCAGCGGGGAGATCATCGCGGCGCCCGTTTCCGTCTGCCACCAGGTGTCCACGATCGGGAGGCGCTCGGCGCCAATGACCTTGCGGTACCAGCGCCACGCCTCGGGGTTGATCGGCTCGCCCACCGTGCCCAGCAGTCGCAGGCTGGACAGGTCGTGCGAGTCGGGGATCTCGCGCCCCCACTTCATGAACGTCCGGATCAGCGTGGGCGCGGTGTAATAGATTGTGACGCCGTACTTTTCGATGATCTCGAAGTGCCGGTGCTGGGTCGGCGAGTCGGGCGTGCCCTCGTAGAGCACCTCGGTGACCCCGTTGGACAGCGGACCGTAGACACCGTAGGTGTGGCCGGTGACCCAGCCGATGTCCGCGGTGCACCAGAACACGTCGCGTTCGGGCTTGATGTCGAAGATGTAGTAGTGCGTGTAGGAAGACTGGGTCAGGTAGCCGCCGCTGGTGTGCACGATGCCCTTGGGTTTGCCGGTGGTGCCGGAGGTGTACAGCAGGAACAGCGGCTGCTCCGCGTCGAAGGGCTCCGGGGTGTGTTCGGACGACGCGGCGTCGACGACGTCGTGCCACCATAGGTCGCGATCGTCGTTCCACGACACGTCGATCCCGGTGCGCCGCACCACCAGGATGTGCTCGACGGGGCTCTCGGGATCATCGACGGCCTCGTCGGCCGCGTCCTTCAGCGGTGCCGGCTTGCCGCGGCGGTATTGCCCGTCGCTGGTGATCACCAACTTGGCCTGGGCATCGGCGATCCGGGCCCGTAGCGCCTTGGCGGTGAAGCCGGCGAACACGACGCTGTGCATGATGCCCAGCCGGGCGCAGGCGAGCATCGAGATCACCGCTTCGGGGATCAACGGCAGATAGATCGCGACGCGATCGCCGGCGACCAGGCCCAGGCCGGTCAGCGCGTTGGCCGCCTTGCACACCTCGGCCTGCAGCTCGGAATAGGTCAGGCTGCGGCTGTCGCCGGGCTCGCCCTCCCAGTGGATGGCGACGCGGTCGCCGAGGCCGGCTTCCACGTGGCGGTCCACGCAGTTGTAGGCGACGTTGAGCTTGCCGTCGGCGAACCACTTCGCGAACGGCGCCTGCGACCAGTCGAGCACCTCGGTGAACGGCGTCGACCAGGACAAGCGGTTCGCCTGTTTGGCCCAAAAGGCCAGCCGGTCCTCTTCGGCCTCGCGATACAACTCCTCGCCCGCGTTGGCCTGCTCGGCGAACGCCGGGGGCGGGGGGTACGACGACGGGCCTACGGCGTCGGTCGCGGTCACTGGCTTCCTCCTAGTGTCGAGGCTCGTCAACCGTCAGAGCCTAACGCCGCAAGGTGAAAAGGGAAGCTCCAAATTCTCCGTCGAACCGCCGCCCCATGGCGGATAATCACCGGTGTGCCCGGCCAGGGGCGGCGCATCCGCCGACTAGTTCCCAGCTTCGCCGCGGCCGCAACGAGTTACGCGGCCACCGCCCTGCTGGGGTCACCGGCGTGGGCGGTGCCCATCGACACCGCCGACGCGCCGACCCCGTGCTGGTCGGACCAGATCGCCGTCACCGCCTCGCCGACCCAGGCCGCCGTGGGGCATCGCGCGGCCACGCTGGTGTTCAGCCTCGCCGGCGGCGCGGAGCCCTGCACGCTGACCGGATACCCCGGCGTCGACTCGGGATCCGGCGGCCCGCTGATCCACGCCCAGCCCACCCTGCGCGGCTACATGGGTGGCCTGCCCGGCGGCGCCGAGGTGCCGCCCACCGTGATCCTGTCCTTGTCCACCCAGGCGCAGGCCGTCGTGGAGGGGGTGGCCGTCGACGCCAACGGCGAGCAGTGCCCGACCTATACCGACCTGCTGGTCAACCCGCCGGATACGACCGTGGTGCTGAGCGTGCCGGCCACCATCGACGCCTGCGCGTTGCAGGTGCACCCGGTTACGCCCGTCTGAGCGACGTTACGACGCGGCCTGCGCCAAGCAGTAGACCCGCGGCGGCGTGGGATACGCGTTGGCCGTTGTCCCCGGCGGACACTGCGTTTCGTCGGCGCTGCCGTCGATGCGCTTGTCGACCTGTAATTTCGCGTAGCGTGCTTCACCGCAATCGGCCGGTGTCCACGTCGTCGTCTCACGCTGGCCCGTCCTCAGGTAGCAAAGCCCTTGTTTGAGGTTGGGGACAAAACACAGTGTGTGGGATTCGTTGGTGAGGCGCGCGTAGACAGAGTCGCCGCGCTTGTTGTCGGGGCACGTCGCCGTCGGCCCGCCTATCGCGGCGAGCTCATAGGTCGCCACGGGATCACCGCAGTCGGTCGGTTGGTTGAGCGAACCCATCCGGACCTCGAATTCAGTGAAGCACTGGCCGATTTCGGGCATCGCGGCTCCGGCCGTCGGGGTTGACTGTGCGGTCGTGCGCGAGCCACGATCGGCGCTCGACACGGCGCGCGCCGCGTGGACGAGGATGTTCAGCCCGCCCAGCCCCAGCAGGACGGCGCCGACGGTGATAAGTGTGGTGGCCGACTTGCTCGTCGGCCGCCGCGGCGGCACGGCGGGCGGATAGCCCGGGAAGGGCGGCGGAGCGGGGTACGGGCCCGGATAGCCCATCGGCGGTGGCGGTGGATACGGATGGCCGGCGTTGTACGGCGGCGGGACGGGAGGGGACTGTCGACGGCTGCGCGAGCGCTCCAGCAAGCCGGCGATCAGACACACCAACCCGATCGCGGGAACGCCGAGCACGAACATCAGACGACCCGCGTGCTCAAAGCCGGATTCATCGGATGCCAGCTGCGCGACGATCACGGCGAGAGCTTAATTGGCTTAACCGCGCCGGGCACTTCACCGCGGGCGCGGCGGCAGGCCCTAGGGTCGGGTGTCATGCACCGGATGCGCGCCCTGCTCGGTCTAGTCGTGGCGCTCGCCGCGCTGACGGGTTGCGGCGGCGGTGCACTGACCCCCGACCTGGTGGTGGTCAACGGCGGGGAACCGCCGAACCCGCTGGTTCCGACCGGCACGAACGACAGCCTCGGAGGGCGGATCCTGGATCGGTTGTTCGCCGGTTTGGTGTCCTATGACGCCGAAGGCAAACCGTCGCCGGAAGTGGCGCAGTCGGTCGAGACCACCGACAACGTCAACTACCGGATCGTCCTCAAGCCCGGCTGGAAGTTCACCGATGGCTCGCCGGTGACCGCCCATTCGTTCGTCGACGCCTGGAATTACGGGGCGCTGAGTACCAATGCCCAACTGCAACAGAGCTTTTTCAGCCCGATCGTCGGCTACGACGAGGTCGCCGGCCTGACCGGAGACGGGAAGCCCGCCCGGACCACCATGTCCGGGCTGCACGTGGTCAACGATCTCGAGTTCGACGTGCGACTCAAGGCGCCCACCGTCGACTTCACGTTGCGGCTGGGACACAATGCGTTCTACCCGTTGCCGGACAGGGCTTTTCGTGACATGGCCGCGTTCGGCCGCAGCCCGGTCGGCAACGGCCCGTACGAGTTGGCGGACGGCCCCGACGGGCCGGCCTGGGAACACAACGTCAAGATCGACTTGAAGCCCAACCCCGACTACCACGGCAACCGCAAACCCCACAACAAGGGCCTGCGATTCGAGTTCTACGCCAACCTGGACACCGCCTACGCCGACCTGCTGTCCGGCAATCTCGATGTGCTGGACACGATTCCGTCCAGCGCGCTGACGATCTACAAACGTGACCTGGGCGGCAACGCGGCCAGTGGACCCGTCGCGGTCAGCCAATCGCTCGACACGCCGCTGCGGCTGCCGCATTTCGGCGGCGAAGAAGGTCGACTGCGCCGCTTGGCGTTGTCGGCGGCCATCAACCGGCCGCAGATCTGCCAGCAGATCTTCAACGGCACCCGCAGCCCGGCCCGGGACTTCACCGCCAGCTCGTTGCCCGGATTCGATCCGCACATCCCGGGTAACGACGTACTGGACTTCAATCCCGAACGGGCACGCCAACTCTGGGCGCAAGCCAACGCGATCTCGCCCTGGAGCGGGCGGTACTCCATCGCATACAACGCCGACAGCGGCCACCAGGAGTGGGTCGACGCCGTGGCCAACAGCATCAAGAACGTGTTGGGCATCGACGCCGTGGGCGCGCCGCACCCCACGTTCGCGGGTTTCCGCACCCAGATCACCAACCGCACCATCGACACCGCGTTCCGCGCGGGCTGGATCGGCGACTACCCGTCGATGATCGAGTTCCTGGCTCCGCTGTACGCCACCGGAGCGGGATCCAACGACGTCGGATACTCGAACCGAGACTTCGACGCCGGCCTGGCCGCCGCCGAGGCCGCGCCCAACCTGCAGCAGGCGGACGTGCTGGTCAACCAGGCCCAACGGATCCTGTTGCGCGACATGCCCGCCGTGCCGCTGTGGTACTACATCGCGGTGGTCGGATGGTCGTCACGAATGAGCGGCGTCAAGCTCGCCTGGAACGGTCTGCCCGACTACGAGAACCTGGTCAAGGCGTAACGACATGGGCTGGTACATCGCGCGCCGGATCGCCGTCATGGTGCCCGTCTTCCTCGGCGCCACGCTGCTCATCTACGGCATGGTGTTTCTGTTGCCCGGCGACCCGGTGGCCGCGATCGCCGGGGACCGTCCGCTGACGCCCGAGGTTGCCGCGCAGCTGCGGGCGCGCTATCACCTCGACGATCCGTTCACCGTGCAGTACCTGCGTTACCTCGGCGGCGTCCTGCATGGCGACTTGGGCCGGTCCTACTCCGGGCTGCCGGTGAGTGACGTGCTGGCACATGCCTTTCCGGTGACGCTACGGCTGGCGCTGATCGCCCTGGTCGTCGAAGCGGTGCTGGGCATCGGCTTCGGGGTGATCGCCGGCCTGCGCACCGGTGGGATTTTCGACGCGACCGTGCTGATCGCGGGGCTCGTCATCATCGCGATCCCGATCTTCGTGCTGGGATTTCTCGCCCAGTTCGTGTTCGGGGTGAAGCTGGGCCTCGCGCCGGTCACGGTGGGCGAGAGGTCGACCATCGGGCGTCTGCTGCTACCTGGCGTCGTGCTGGGCTCGGTGTCGTTCGCCTACGTGGTGCGGTTGACCCGGTCGGCGGTGGCCGCCAACGCGCACGCCGACCACGTCCGCACCGCCACCGCCAAGGGGCTGTCCCGGCCGCGCGTCGTGACGGTGCACATCCTGCGCAATTCGCTGATCCCGGTGGTGACCTTCCTGGGGGCGGACCTCGGGGCCCTGATGGGCGGGGCCATTGTGACGGAAGGCATTTTCAACATCCACGGCGTCGGCGGTGTCTTGTATCAGGCAGTCACCCGGCAGGAGGCGCCGACCGTGGTGTCGATCGTGACGGTGCTGGTGCTGATCTACCTGATCACCAATCTCGCGGTGGACCTGCTGTACGCCGCGCTGGACCCGAGGATCCGGTATGGCTGAGCGCAGCGGCTTTTGGCGCGACACCTGGCGCGGGCTGCGCGGCCGGCCGAAGTTCGTCTTCGCCGGCCTGCTGATCCTGTTCATCGTCGCGGTGGCGATGTTTCCCGCGGTGTTCACCGGGGCCGACCCCAGCTATGCCGATCCCAGCCAGAGCCTGCTTGGACCGTCGGGCGCGCACTGGTTCGGCACCGACCTGCAGGGGCACGACGTCTATGCCCGCACCGTCTATGGCGCGCGAGCATCCGTCACCGTCGGTTTGGGGGCCGCCGCGGTGGTGTTCGTCGTCGGCGGCGCGCTCGGCGCGCTGGCCGGCTTCTACGGCGGTTGGGTCGACGCGCTGGTCTCCCGCGTCAGCGACGTGTTCTTCGGCCTGCCCCTGCTGCTGGCGGCCATCGTGCTGATGCAGGTCATGCACCACCGCACAGTGTGGACCGTGATCGCCATCCTCGCCTTGTTCGGCTGGCCGCAGGTGGCCCGCATCGCGCGGGGATCGGTGCTCGCGGTGCGCGCCAGCGATTACGTGCTCGCCGCGAAAGCATTGGGGCTGAGCCGCTTTCAAATCTTGCTGCGCCACGCGCTGCCGAACGCACTGGGCCCGGTGATCGCGGTGGCAACCATCGCCCTGGGCATCTTCATCGTCACCGAAGCCACGCTGTCCTACCTGGGTGTCGGCCTGCCGCCGACGGTGGTCTCCTGGGGTGGCGACATCAACCTCGCCCAGACGCGGCTGCGGGCGGGTTCGCCGATTCTGTTCTACCCGGCCGGCGCGCTGGCGATCACGGTACTGGCCTTCATGACGATGGGTGACGCGCTGCGCGACGCCCTGGACCCGGCGTCCCGAGCGTGGCGGCCGTGACCGGCGCACCGCTGCTGGCCGTCGAAGGCCTCAAAGTCAGCTTCGGCGATCACGCCGCCGTGCGGGGCGTGGACCTCACCGTCCTGCCCGGCCGCACCGTCGCGGTCGTGGGCGAGTCGGGATCGGGGAAATCCACCACGGCTGCCGCGATCCTGGGGCTGCTTCCCCCAGGCGGGCGGATCACGGCCGGCCGCATCGTCTTCGACGGATCCGACATCGCAGGCGCCGACCGTCGGACGCTGCGCGCGATCCGGGGCCGCGAGATCGGCTACATTCCGCAGGACCCGATGAGCAACCTCAACCCCGTCTGGAAGGTCGGCTTCCAGGTCTCGGAAGCGCTGCGGGCCAACACTTCCGACGGCCGTGCGCGGCGGCGTGCGATCGAGCTGCTCGGTCAGGCCGGCATGCCCGACCCGGCGAAACAAGCGGGCCGCTACCCGCACCAACTGTCCGGCGGCATGTGTCAGCGCGCGCTGATCGCGATCGGGTTGGCGGGCCGCCCACGGCTGCTGATCGCCGACGAGCCGACGTCCGCGCTGGACGTCACCGTGCAGCGTCAGGTACTCGACCACCTGCAGGGGCTTGCCGCGGAACTCGGCACCGCGCTGCTGCTGATCACCCACGACCTGGCGCTGGCCGCCGAACGCGCCGAGTCCGTCGTGGTGATGCGCGACGGCGTCGTGGTGGAATCCGGTGCGGCGCGGTCGATCTTGCGTGACCCGCAGCACGAGTACAGCCGCCGGCTGGTGGCCGCTGCGCCGTCGCTGACGGCGCAGAGCCCCACCCGGCCCCGTCCGGCGGACCACGGCGCGTCCGACGACATCCTGGTCGCCTCGGACCTGAGCAAGGTCTACCGCGAGTCGCGCGGAGCCCCCTGGCGACGCGCGGAGTTCCGCGCCGTGGACGGGGTTTCGTTCCGGCTGCGGCGGGCCAGCACCCTGGCGATCGCCGGGGAGTCGGGTTCGGGCAAGTCGACGCTGGCGCAGATGGTGCTCGGCCTGCTGGCACCGAGCTCGGGCACCGTCGTTTTCGGCGGCACCCGCATCGATGCCGCGCTGAGCCGGGACCAGCAACTGGCCTTCCGGCGGCGGGTGCAGCCGATCTTTCAAAACCCCTATAGCAGCCTGGATCCCATGTACACGGTGTTCCGCGCCATCGAGGAACCGCTGCGCATCCACGGCGTCGGCGACCGCCGGCAGCGGGAGCGTGCGGTGCGCGACCTGGTCGACCAGGTCGCGCTGCCATCGTCGGTACTGGGGCGGCTGCCCCGCGAGCTCTCGGGTGGTCAACGGCAGCGGGTGGCGATCGCCCGGGCGCTGGCTCTGCGACCCGAGGTGTTGGTCTGCGACGAGGCGGTCTCCGCGCTCGACGTCCTGGTGCAGGCGCAGATATTGGATCTGCTGGCCGATCTGCAATCCGAGCTGGGCCTCACCTACCTGTTTATCAGCCACGACCTGGCGGTGATCCGGCACATCGCCGATGAGGTCTTGGTGATGCGCGCCGGCCGAGTGGTGGAGCGGGGCGCCACCGAGGAGTTGTTCAGCCGGCCCCGGCACGAATACACCCGCCTGCTGTTGGAGGCCATCCCGAAGGTGCCGGCATCCGATCGTTGAAGCCGGGATAGGTTGGCAACCTGTGACCGCAGATCCGCTGGCTCCGCTGATGGAGTTGCCGGGCGTCGCCGAGGCCAGTGACCGGGCCCGCGACGCCCTAGGTCGCGCCCACCGCCACAAGGCGAACCTGCGTGGTTGGCCGGTGACGGCCGCCGAGGCGGCGTTGCGGGCCGCCCGCGCCTCGTCGGTGCTGGACGGCGGACCCGTGCGGCTGGAAGACCTCGCCGATTCGGCGATCGTCAGCGATCCGGTGTTCGGCGGGGCGCTGCGGGTGGCCCAGGAGCTGGAGGGGGGCGAGGGGCCGCTGGTCGGGATTTGGCGGCGGGCCCCGCTGCAGGCGCTCGCTCGGCTGCACATGCTGGCGGCGGCCGACCAGGTCGCCGAGGACCGGCTGGGCCGGCCCCGCGCCGACGCCGGCGTCGGCCCACGGCTGGAGTTGCTGGCGGAGCTGGTGAGCGGCGGCACCCACGCGCCGGCACCGGTGGTCGCCGCGGTCGCCCACGGCGAGCTGCTGACGCTGCGGCCGTTCGGCAGCGCGGACGGCGTGGTGGCCCGCGCGGTGTCGCGGTTGGTGACCATCGCCAGCGGGCTGGATCCACACGGTCTGGGTGTGCCGGAGGTGAGTTGGATGCGCCAGCCCGCGGACTATCGCGATGCGGCCCAGGGCTTTGCGGACGGAACGCCGGCCGGGGTGGGAGCCTGGCTGGTGCTCTGTTGCCGGGCGATGCGAGCCGGTGCGCAGGAGGCGTTGACGATCGCGGAGTCGGTGTCGAGCCGATAGCTGAATCGGTACCCGGCGCCCCGCGAAAACCTCCCCGGACAATGCAAAGCGGGCGACGTCCCGAAGGATTCGGTCCGCCGCCCGCTAACACGGGACTCGGTTACCATGCGTGCATTTCGGGGCTGCGTGGGTTGGCCTCGGCGATCTTGCGCTACTTCCGGTTGCAACCCCACCCAAAGGGCCGTCGACGCCGTCCATATTTCGCAATTACGCAGGCCCGCAACACTTCTGCCATTATCGCGGCTATGACTCCGCGTGGGTGCCGAGCACCGTGCTGGGCGCCCGGATCGGGAGATCGAACCTTCTCTTCCGGATCGACCTAGGCCTCACCGGGCTTCCGTGGTTCCTTTGTACTACTAGACCCTTAGCGCAGCAAGGCCCAATTTTGTTCGCAATTGCGAAGCGATGCGGAAATGTGTTTGCTGCGAAATACGGGGCTAGAACGCGAAGCGGCGCAGCAGCGAATAGGTGACCGCACCGGCGGCCAGCGCACTGACGCCCACCGCGGCGGTCGTCGCGATGGCGGCGCCCGACGGCGCCGGGATGCGGTCGCGCAGCGACACCGGCCGGGAGAACGACAGCACCGGCCACCCGCGCTCGACGGCTTCCCGCCGGAGTCCACGGTCGGGATTCACCACGCTGGGGTGGCCGACGGATTCGAGCATCGGCAGATCGGTGATCGAGTCGGAGTAGGCGTAGCAATGCTCCAGCGGGTAACCCTCGCGGGCGGCCAGCTCGTGGATCGCTTGCACCTTGCCCTCGCCGTAGCAGTAGAAGGCGATCTCTCCGGTGTACTTGCCGTCCTCGACGACCATCCGCGTCGCCATCGCGTGGGTGGCGCCAAGCGCGCGGGAGATGGGCGCCACGATCTCCTCGCCCGACGCCGAGACCACGACGACGTCGCGGCCGCACAGTTTGTGCGCGGCGATGAGGTCCGCGGCTTCGGCGAACACGAGCGGCGTCACGATGTCGTGCAGCGTCTCGTTGACGATCGACTTGACCTGCTCCACGTCCCAGCCGGCGACCATGTTCATCATGTGGATGCGCATCCGGTCCATCTGGTCATGATCGGCACCGGAGAGCAGGTAGATGAACTGGGCGTAGCTGGACTTGAGCACGGCGCGGCGATTGAGCAGTCCCTGGTTAAAGAAGGGTTTGCTGAACGCAAGAGTGCTGGACTTGGCGATGATCGTCTTGTCCAGATCGAAGAAGGCCGCTGTGCGGGCGCGGGGAGCGGCGGTTGCCGACGTCTGCTGCTCCGCGGCCGGGTCAAAGACGGTCACCGCCCCAGCATAGGTGGGTCGCCCGGCGAGGCTGCGGTTCTGGCCGGAAATGGCCGCTCAGCAAAGTGGGACCGGTGGTAACGCCAGTGTTTTTGCGGCTCAACGTGTTCTTTCATAGAAAGAGCTATTGCGTTACCGCGGCTAGTCATGTGTATAGTAAGCATTACTCGGCCTGAGCCGAGGGTGTATCAGCCCGACCCCCCGGGGCTGATGCACGACGACCCTCGCCTCCTCCCCCCCTGGCGGGGGTCGTCCCTTTTCTGGGGTCAGTTCGCCCGCACCGCACCGTGTCGTGTGCCTATGCAATTGGTTGCGGGCTTTCCGCGTCCCGTGTGCTGGCCGACGTGTCTGTGCACAGTTGCGTCTGTCTCCACAAATCCGCAGTTTGGGACTGGTGTCCAATATCGCGGGCCCGCAGAGTGGGCCGCGTGACGAGCACTTCGCAGGCCGACGCGCCGGCCCCCGCGGGCGTGCTGGCGGTGCTCGCGGACCCGGAACTGCGCCGGGAGGTGGAGCGCGTGGCGGCGGCCGTCGGCGTCCGGGTGGTCCACGCCGGCGGCGCCGTGAGCCGCAAGTCGTGGTCGGCTGCCGCGGCCGTCGTGCTGGACGAGGCGGCGGCCGAGCGGTGCGGGCGGGCGGCGCTACCCCGTCGCACTCACGTGACCGTGCTGACGACGGCCGACCCGGCGACCGCAACGTGGGCGGCGGCCGTCGGGGTCGGCGCCGAGCACGTGCTGCGGCTGCCCGAACGCGAGCGCGACATGGTCCGCGTTCTCGCCGAGGCGGTGGAATCGTCGCGCGACGACGGGACGCGCGGCGCGGTCGTCGCCGTCATCGGTGGGTGCGGCGGGGCCGGTGCGTCGACGCTGGCGGTCGGCCTGGCGCACGCGGCCGCGGAAGCGCTGCTGGTGGATCTCGACTCATGGGGCGGCGGGATCGACCTACGGTTGGGCGCCGAGAACGCCCCGGGCCTGCGCTGGCCGGACCTGGCGCTGCAGGACGGCCGGCTCACCTGGTCGGCGGTGCGGGATGCGTTGCCCCGACACCGGGCGATCAGCGTGCTCTCGGGCACCCGGCGCGGATGCGAGTTGGCGGCCGGGCCCGTGCACGCCGTCGTCGACGCCGGCCGCCGCGGCGCGGTGACGGTGGTCTGCGACCTGCCGCGCCGCCTGACCGACGCGGCGCACGCCGCGCTGGATGCCGCCGACCTCGTCGTCGTGGTCAGCCGCTGCGATGTGCCCGCGTGCGCCGCGACGGGCGCGCTGGCGCCGGTGCTCGCCGCGGTCAATCCCAACGTGGGATTGGTGGTGCGGGGCCCGTCACCGGGAGGGTTGCGGGCCTCCGAGATCGCCGATATCACCGGGCTGCCGTTGCTGGCGTCCGTCAAAGCGCAACCCTGGGTGGCCGAGCAGCAGGAGCGTGGCGGCCTGCGGCTGGGGCGGCGTTCTGCGCTCGCGGCGGCGGCCCGGCAGGTGCTGGCGGTGCTGCCGCGCGCGTCCGGGCCCGCACGAAAAGGCAGGGCCGCGTGAGTGGTTCGTTGATCGACCGGGTGCGCGAGCGGCTGGCCGCCGAATCCGCGCCGCTGGGGCCCAACGTCGTGGCCGCCGCGATCCGGGCCGAGGCCGGCGGCATGCTGGGTGACACCGAGGTGCTGGCCAACTTGCGGGTGCTGCAGACGGAGCTGACCGGCGCCGGGATCCTCGAGCCGTTGTTGTGCGCGCACGGCACCACCGACGTGTTGGTCACCGCGCCCGACGCGGTGTGGGTCGACGACGGAAATGGCTTGCGGCGCACACAGGTTCGGTTCGCCGACGAGGCGGCGGTGCGGCGCCTGGCGCAGCGGCTGGCCCTGGCGGCCGGTCGCCGGCTGGACGACGCGCAGCCGTGGGTGGATGGCCAGCTCACCGGGATCGGCGCCGGGTTCGCGGTGCGATTGCATGCCGTGCTGCCGCCGGTGGCGGCCGCGGGGACGTGCCTGTCGCTGCGGGTGCTGCGGCCCGCCACTCAGGACCTGGCCGCGCTCATCGAATCGGGCGCGTTGGCGCCCGAGGCCGCCGCACTGGTCGCCGACATCATCGCGGCCCGGTTGGCGTTCCTGGTATGCGGCGGAACTGGAGCGGGCAATACGGGAATGCAACTGTGGCACCCAGTCACCGGGGTCGGTCCTTGGCGGACAGCGGCCGCGAGTTGATCGGGCTCTGGCCCGGTTTGAGATCGCGGCCGGGGACTCGACGCCACTCTCCGACTCGGTGCGGTCGGCTCAGCACGCGCCGGGCCCACCGCCAGCGCCGGCGCGCACCCCATTCCTCGACCCACTGAATTAACCGGAAGGATCGGAACCATCGCCAGCGTTCGAGCTCGTGAGGCGGAGCGAGCGGACGGCGGACCGCGTCCGTGCGTAGTCCCGGCCCGTACGGAGCGGCCCAAGAAAGCACGCACCACAGGTCTTTGGCGTCGTCGGCGCGGAGGTTGAATTCCCAAGTGAGCGGTTCGTCTTCGCAGGTCAAGCGGCGCAACGTTTCCGGTGTCTCGTCGAGGTAGCCCGCATCGCCGAACTCGAGTTGCTGGCCGTCACGTTCGAGGTGGATCGCTACCTCGTACAAATCATTTCCGGCGAGGTTGACCAGGACGAAGTAGTCATCTGAGACGACGAGCTCGCCGCGGATGCGGTCCTCTCTGTGGATGGGGCGGTGGACCTCGAAAATGATGCCTCGACCGCCGGCGGCGTCACGCTGCAAAACCAGTTGCCACCATGCGATCACCATCGCCGTGCCTGACACCACGAACGCCAGCACCGAGACCAGCAACGCCCATCCGTCCATGCGCCCAACTGTCTCGCGCCAGGTGCGTAGGGCGATGTCGGACACGCCGCGACATTTTGCAGAGGCAGGTGCTTCCGTGCATCACACAACCATTGTGCGTTGCCCAAACACGCCGTAAATGCAGGATTTCTCTTGTGAGCCTTGCTATTTCGGACTTTCTCCGTGTTAGCTGAGCAGCATGACGAACACAATCACACCGCCGGCCGATGCCCGGCGCGTCTACCCCTGGGAATTCGACAGTACCGGCCGGTCGCGGTGGTTCGACGGCAGTGCGTGCACCGCCGGCCCCGCCACCATGACCATCACCGGTCGGCAATACGACGACGGCACCGTGCTCCGCGGTGTGACATTGCAACTTGGCGACGCCGAGCTCCTCGACGCCGACGAGGCCCGCTGCCTTGCCGGGGTGTTACTGGCGGCCGCCGGCGAGCTCGACCGTCTCACGCCGTCACCGGGAACCGATCGGCGTTGATCTGCGTCCGATCTATTGTCGGGTCCGCCACCCGCTCTCTCGGTAGCGGGCCCGACCTACGCGCTAGTCACGCCAGGCGCTGGGCCCATCGGTATTTGTGGAGGTGACGTTTCAGCGATGCTTAGGGACAGTCGCCGCCAGTGACTGGGCAGATGTATGGGTCGTAATCCCGGCGTAGACGCTCTTTGATGAACTTGGCGTTCTCGTCGTAGCTGGGTTTGAGGTAGCGGCTGACGACCATGACGCTGACGTACTTCGCGCCATAGCGGCGCAATGCCAGTGCTGCAGACTGCGTGCGTGAGCCCCTCGTCCAGGTGTCGTCGAGAATCAGGACGTGCTCGCCGGTGAGATCGGTCTCGGGGGCGAGGTTGAACTGAGAAGCCGACACGATGCGAGCGCTCGACGCGCCGGGCGCCGGCACCAGAAGCGGGCTCGGGCCGGTTGCGTGCATGTTCGTCGTCATCTCTATGAACGGGTGAACGCCGCTGCGGCCGCTAAGCGAGGGAACGGCGAGCCGCCGGTCGACCGGCTGTCCGATCTTCCTCTCGATGCACGGCTCATGCATGACAATGCCAAGGAACAGCAGCCGATTCATGACAACGGTCAGACGCTGGCGGACTGCTGCGTCCTGGTCGTCCTTGTAATGGCGAACCAGAAAGTGCGACTGCTCGCCCTCGATGCCGTAGGTCAGTGGCACTACGAGATCGGCGATTCCGAACGTCGTGTGAAGCTGGTTGCACGGGTAGCAGCGGTCGTAGCCGTTGACCGGTGTCGTGCAGGTTCGGCAGGTCGCGGACTGCTCACGGATCGGGTTGCGTAGGTATCCGCCTGCCGAGACCGCGAGCGCCCGCCTAATCTCGGCGACGCGATCGACTTTGTCGTCGCTCAATCGACCGTCAGGCCGGCGCGGGGCCGGTGTTCAGCACGGCGAGGTCGCGGCTCCGGCTGTCCGCGATGAGAAGCTCGACGATGCCCATTACGTCAGCTGTGCTCCCAGCGACGTACACGCCAGGGCGGCCTTCCAGCGCCTTGCCCCACTTTGTCTCGTTCACCACGTGGTCGGTCAGGATCACCGGCCGCCCGTGCTCGACCGCTACGCGCGCCTGAATCCGTGCGCCGCTGTGCTCGCCAGCTTCCACAATGACCGATGCTCGACCGAGCCCGGACATGGTGACATTCCGCATGGGGAAGGAGTACTTCGTCGGCGGCGCGTCCGGGAAGAACTGTGAGACCAGCGCGCCGGCGGCGGCGACCCGCTCGTGCAGGCTGCGGTGACTCGCCGGATACACGCGCCGGATACCCGTTCCAATTACCCCGATCGGCCGTCCGCCAGCTTCGAGTGTCGCCTCGTGCGCGGCGCCGTCGATGCCCTCGGCGAGCCCTGAAATGACCGAGACGCCTCGGTCTGCAAGTCCCTGTGCCACGTTCGCGGCAATCGAGAGCCCAAACGCGCTCGCCTTCCGTGAGCCGACGACCGACACTCCGTCCTCGTCGGCCCGCAGGTCGCCCTTCACGAACAGCATCGGCGGCGTCTGGTGAATCTCACGCAGTGCAACGGGATACGCGGCGTCAAGCACGGTGAGCAATTCAAATTCACCGGACGACTCCCACTCGCGGACTGTCTCCCACGACTGCTTAAACAGCAGCTCCGCTTCGCCGCCAATCGCAGGAATCAAGGAGTCATCGAGATCTAGCGCCGGTGGGTGCAGTTCCTCCCAGAGAGCAAGGGCGGATCCACGGACAGCGACCTCCGACGCGATCGTCGACCATGCTGTCTTACCTGCGCGTTCGCCCATGAGCGACGGACGTTCCTCCATCAGCGCAAGCAGCGCAGCGCGTTCCTCGGCTCTGTCGCTCATACGCCGTAGCTTAGAGCGGCAGCAGAGATGCGACAGCGCTTCGATGTGCAATAGGCGGCTGACATAGTTCGTCACCTCGTTTCCCCGGCTCGAACTCATGCTCTGATGGTATTTCCCCATACCGACAGGGCTATGCGTCGGCGGCGCGCCGTAGAGCTCAGCGGTTTTGCGGCCGCGAGCTGACCAGTGGGAACCCAATTTCTGTGATTCTGGCCGCTGCCAGCCCCGCGGCCATCCGCCGAGGATCCCTTTACCGAACAATCCCGCTGCTTTTCGCGGGGTCGCTGTAAAAAAAATTCTGACTCACCTCGGCGAGTCAGTTACCGGGGTACCCCTTAGAAAAATGGGGTTGAACTGCGTATCTGTCGGATTCCAGCTAACACATGCTCAGAACCGCAGCTCGGGAAGCTCGCGGGTCGATGCGCCTTTTTGGCCGCTCGACAGCAGTTGGGCGGGCCCGAGCGGGCATGTGTTGGCGTGGTCGTCGCGGTCGAACGATGGTGTGTTGCAGGTGCACCGAGCGAGCTCGCGGGGGAAGTGCCCGAGTTGTTGCGTGATGACCTCGCGGTGCCGCTCCTCGCGGGTTCGTCTGTCGGCCTCGTAGTCGGTGGTCACTGGCCGTCCCATCGGCCGACGTGGCCGCCCCACACGGTTTCGCCGGGCGTTGGTATCGGTGCGCGGAACGGGATGCGCGGGTGCGGCCGGTCGCCGCCGACGAGGGGCTCGTATTCGTCGTCGAGCAGTCCGTCGGGCCCGCCGCGCCGGTACCAGTCGGGCAGGGATTGCCAGTCGTCGAGGGTGTAACCGGGGTAACCGACGACGGCCGGGACACCGAGCGTCGCGCGGAGCCGCTCGGCCAGGCGCTCGGCGCGCTTGTGGTCGACGAGCTGGGCTGCGAGGTAGAGCTGCTCGATACGCGCGACGCCAGCCCGCATTTCGGGTGAGGTGCACTTGAGGTCGGACCAGGGCACGGCACGGTTGATCCAGCGAACGCGGGTGAGGTGGACGTGGGCGAGCACGGGGATGGTGTCAGGCGCGACGCGAGTGGGGCGGAACAGGCTCGTGGTGCCGGTCGCGATGTTGGCGGTGATGACGCACAGCCGGTAGAGGGCGTCGATGACGTTCTCGACGGCGTAGACGCCACAGGCGCAATCATGTTCCGGCGGTTGGTGATCGACGTGCACGCTGCACTCCGCGCGCACCGCCGGCGCGGTGACGAGCGGCGCATCGCCGTAGGGCGCTCGTAGCGCCGGCCGCTCGTCGACGAGCCTGACGTGCCAGATGCGCCAGCCGGTCGCGCTGTCGATGAGCTTGTCGAGCTCGGCATCAGTGGTGCGGTACCGGCCGCCGGAGGCATTGGCGGCCGGCACCGCGGTCGCGCTCACGGCCATGCCAGTGATCCGCGAGCGGCGACGATCAGTAGAACCACGCCGGCTTATCGGCGCGGTCGTCGGCGGGGTCGATGCTGTGCCCGAGTTCGTTTATTGGCACGGCGGTTTCGTTGGGCACCGAGGCGAGGACCTCGAGCATCTTCTCGTCGTGCGTGCACAGCGTCACCCAGTGCTGTTTGCGCGCCGCGGTGATCTTGCCGGTGCTGACGGCCTCGTCGACGGCGGCCTCGATTTTCTGCGCCTTGGCGGCGGCAGCGATCTTTCGGCCCTCGGCGGCGTCGTGGCGCAGGGCGGCGAGCGTCTGGGTGTCCATCACCTCGAGGTCGTGTTTCTTCGCGGCGGCGGCGATCTGAGACGGCGGCGTGTCCGCCATTAGCGGGGCGCCGCGCAGGGCGTCCTTGAGGGTGTCCAGGACCAGCTCCGTGTCGGTTGTGTCCTCGGGCAGGCCGAGGCGGTCGAGCAGCACAGCGGCTTCGGCGTCGTCAAACTCGAGTGTCAGTGCCATCGTGTTGTCTCCCTCGGGGTTTAGGCGGCGAGGCCGATGATCTTCTTCGCCGCATACGGTCGGTCGACGGCGAACGCGGGCACGGCGTAGGCCTGCACCCACGTCGAGCGGGTTTTGCGCTCGTCAATGACGTCGACGGTGAGCGCGGCCTCGAATCCGACGGTGCCGACCATGCCGCCCTGGCAGACGTAGGCGGTCCCGGCCGGGATGCGCGGGTTGGAGAACATCGTGAGGCCGGCCGATTCGAGCATGGCGCCGAGGTTCTCGGCGTAAGCCTCGCGCAGTGCCCGCGCCTGGCTGGGGTGCACGAGCAGCGTGTCGTGCACGACGCCGAGCTCCTCGAGGTCGGCGAGCTCCTGGGCCTGTGCGAAGTGGCTCGTCGGCCGGTCAGGTCCGGGTGTCAGGTTGGCGTCGGGGCCCACGAAGGTCAGGTTGTCCCACGGGTTTGAGACGGCCACGGTGGCAATGGCGGCGGCCTCGAGGGCGGCGACGGCGCGGGTGTCCAGCTTGCGCGCGATGGTGTTTGCCAGCTGGGTTGTCTGCTGGTCGATGTAGGAGATGTTGTTTCGGGTGCGCTGCTCGTCGGTGACTTGGAAAGTCCCGCCCCAGTCCTCGACGACTGCGAGCTTGGACTCAGGATCGACGCCCTCGACAACGCGGTATTCGGCGCCGGGCGCGCGCTTCTCGACGTCGCTGGTGAAAAAGTCGCTGGCCGCGATGACGCTATAAAGCAAGCCGCCGCCCTGGATTTGGGCGCCGAACGGCCGGAACACCTTCGGTAGCAGGATCTGGTCGTCGGCGAGCTTCGCGATCTGGTCGCGGATGCGTGACGGCTCCTTGAGGGCGACGTCGACGGTGAGACGGCGGCCGTTCAGTTCGGGGATAAGCGCGTTGGGCATTGGTCAAGTCCTCTCAGTAGAGCGAGATTTCGGCGTCGGTGGCGTCGACGGCGCCGGTGACGGCGTAGCCGACCGCGATGCCGGCGGCTTTGGTCGTGGCGGTGCCGTTCGCGCCGACCTGGACCTCAGCGCCGGCGGCGATCGCACCCGAGGCGGTCACCTTCACGACGCGGGAGTTGCCGCGCACGACGCGCACGAGCTCGCCGATCGCTGCGTCGTTGCCGGCCACGCCGCACGCGCGGACGCCGGCCGCGGCCGGCGCGACCGCGATATTGCCGCCACCGGTGCGGTTACCGGACACGGCGAGGAATCGGCGGGCGGTCACCGCCGCGGTGGCCTCGGCGGTGATATCGGCGCCGGGGTCATAGACCGACACCTGGGAAATCGTTGTCGACATTCGTCAGACTCCAATCGTTCGGATTGTTCGCCGCCGGCGGGCAGCGGCAACTTGCACTGCGCGCCGGCGGCGCGCCTCGAGGTCTTCGGGATGAAACGCGCTCGCGGCCACGATCACTCGCCGGCCTGATGCAGCGGCGACGTCGTAGAGGTCGGCGACGTCTTGCAGCGATTCGAGCGTGGACACTGCCGGCGCGCTGGCGCCCAACAGTGCGAGCGCCAAGAGGACACATGGCCACACCCGGCCGGTGACGGGGTCCTCGTACTCGAGCTCGAGCTCGACGCTTCTGTCGGGCCACGCATGCGGCAGCAGGGTTGCGATCGCTTTCGGGACGCCGGCGAGGTCGCCGACGAGCGTGTGCCCGCCGTCGGTCAGCCGCAGCCGGTTGACGAATCCGAGCGCCGGCGACGCGTCGCCCAGACCGGTGTGCCCGATCTTGACCACCGGCTTGCGGATGGCGCCGGTCTCGTGGAACTCGACGATCGACCGCAGATGCTCGGGGCCGACCTCGAAGTCACCATTCACGGCGGACCAGCGGCCGGTCTTGAGTAGCTCGAGGCCCAGCACGCGGTGAACATCAACGGGCACGGCGGCCTCGCTTACCCGGTGCGTTTGGCGGCCCGGCGCTCGGCGCGGGCCTCGACGATGCGCAGTGGATAGAGCCAGCGGGTGCCGGTGTGGTGCCCGGCGAGGACGCCGCGCCGGCGAAGGTCGCGAACACCGTGGGCACTGATGCCCAAGATTCGCGCCGCTTCGCCCGACGTGACCAGGTCATAGGCACAGTGTTGGTCCGAATCGCCTTGAACACCAAACAATCTGACGGTTTTCGTGGTTGAACCGTCAGTGTTTGCAACAACTTTGCGCAATTTCGCCACGATCAGGCCGAGCCGACCCGAAGGCTGCCGACCAGTACGTCGGCATAGATCCTCGATTGCGGCGGCGAGCACTGCCGCCTCCGATACGTCGAGCAACACACCTCGGCGCATCACGCCTCGCCGCCCTGCTCATCGAAGAACTTGCGCAGCGCGTCATCGAGATAACCGGTGTCGTCGACGCCGTGGCGGCGGTCGCGTTCCTCGTCGTCGGCGGCCAACAGCGCGGCATTTCGCCCCACGAGCTCCCCGAGCTGGTGCTGTAGTGCCGCGGCCACGTCGGCGCGCACCTGATCGTCCAGGCTGTCAACGACCAGACTCGAAGCCCGCAGCAGCATTGCAAGCGCGTTGGCTGCACCGCGCAGCCCGGCGCGCGCGTAGGCGTCAGACATGCCCACCGAGTGCTGTTTGAGGGCGGCGATGACCCACAACAGCGCGGCGTGGTCACGCAAAATCTCGGCGTCGTGGTCGTTCATTTGCGTGTCCCGTCGGCGGCGAGCACGTCGGCGTAGGTTCGCGGGTCGTCGGTGCGGGCGTGGTCCCACTCGCTGAGCTTCGCGACCGCGCAACGCCATTCCTCGGCATCCTCGGTCATTGGCCGGCCTCCTTCGCGCCGCGGTGGCGTCGATGGTGCTCGATTGCATCGACCAGTCGGTTCGAGAGCCGCAACCCCTCGCTCTCGGTGAGCGTGAATTGCAGTGGGCCGATACTCAGTTGCAGCAGCGCGGCGTCTGCGTTGTCGCGCGCCTTGACGGCGAAATCCATGTTGCCGATGCCGTTTAGCCTCATCGGGCCTCCTCGGGGTCGTCGAGCTGGTGTAGCGGTTCGCTGAATGACCGCGTTGGCGCAGCGGTCTCGTCGGTTAGGGGCGGGCCTGGCGGACATCGCCGGACGCAAGGAACACGCCGAACGCGGCGCACACCGGTGTCGTCGGGGCGTGTGCAGTACTCGCCGGCCGCGGCGCGGCATGTCGGACACGGACGGTCGATCGCTTCGCGGTAAGCATCGGGAACAGGCCTCCCCATCACGCCACCGCTTCGGCGAGCTCGTGACAGCGGGTGCATTCGGACGGCGGATGCTCGAGGTGTGCGTGTCGTCGGCATCGCGGCCCGTAGGGTCCGCGGACGAATGCGGGAGCGCCCGCTGGCGGCCCGGGGGGCGCCGCCGGCGGACCCCCGTCAATTGAACCGTCAATAGAACCGTCAAGTACGCCATCCATGGGTGGCGCAACCACATCGCCATTTGGCGCAAGCACATTCGGATTTGGCGTAAGCACATGCGCGTTGGTTGCGCCATCTTGGGTGGCGTAAGCACCAACGTTGGTTGCGCCATTCTGGGTGGCGTAAGCGTCGCCTGTTGGTTGCGCCATCTTGGGTGGCGTAAGCACCGAGAGTTCATAGATGCTTGCTCGCGCCGTCCCGTGAGACTTATAGCCGCGCTTGGTAACCCGAATGAGCCCGCGGTCCTTCAACTGTTCGAGCGTGCGCACTGCGGTCCTCTGCGATCTACCGATCGCAGCTTGAATATGGGACAGCCTGACCGACCCCTGCCGGCTGTCGGCATGACATTTCTCAGCGATGGCTACCAGTGCGAGGGTCTGCGCTTGCGACAAATCGGCCAGATGCCCCGCCCGAGCAGTGAGGACCTCGCCGACGAGTTGACCGCTCATGTGCCGCCGCCGGTCACGAGCCAGGAACTCGCCCGCTACCACGCAAGATCGCGAGTATGACGTCGCGCTGAGCGTCGCTGAGGGGCGGCGCCTCTGCGATTACGCGCTCGACGTGTGCGGCGATACTTGCGTGGGCGACGTTCCCGCGGTCAGTCGCGGCGGTCATGCTTGGACCGCGGCGCTTCGGTCCAATGGCCGCATGGCGGCGTCGACCTCGTTGAGGTCGAGGCGAATGAGCCGGGGGCCGCTGCGGTACGCGGTTAGCCGGCCGTCGGCGATCATTTGCCGAACGGTCTTTGTGGTGATGCCGAGGTGTTCGGCGGTGTCCGCGATAGACACCCAGCGGCGCACAACGGTGGTAGGCATCGCGAAATAAACCCTTCTGTGGTGTATCTCGGATGCCTTGGTCCGAACTTCGCGCCCGAATGCGTTGTCGGTCACCGCGACACGCAAATTCATCGGCCGCGGCTAACGGGAAGGCCCCCCGGCGCTATTCTCCTCGCGGTCCCTCTAGCTCGCCGGGCGTCCCGCCTGACCGAGCCCCATCGCGGTGTGCCGCACGGGTTGTCCTCGCTCC
The DNA here is from genome assembly GCF_001907675.1 of Mycobacterium paraffinicum. Lineage (GTDB taxonomy): Bacteria > Actinomycetota > Actinomycetes > Mycobacteriales > Mycobacteriaceae > Mycobacterium > Mycobacterium paraffinicum_A. The sequence continues at coordinate 262,548 of NZ_MPNT01000002.1, read as the reverse complement.
TACGGGCTCGCTGCCCACGCGAGCCGAGCTTAACTCCATGAGACGACAACTAAGTGCACAGCGGTTTGTCAGTCGGCTTGTAGCGGGCCTCACTGTGCCGCCTTCCAATCGATCTGCACGTAATCGGGATCGAAGTGGTACAGGCGTCGGCGCGGTGCCGGCAGGACGGTGACCGTCATCAGCAGATCGAGGATCGCGCGACGCTGGCCGAGCGAGAGCCCGTCGGAACGGTCCTCTCGGGTGCCGAACCACAGCGATCGCAGGTCCTTCGCACCGGCGAGGATCTGCATCGGGTTGCGCTGCCCGGCTGACCCGAGAGCCTTGGCGATCGCATCCTCTTTCGCGGTTAACTGCTCAGTGCCGATCGCGAGTTGACGCGCGGTGATCTGGCCCGCCGCGAATAGGCCGGCGAGCTCGTCCTGACGCTCACGCACGGCGACGAGCTCGACGCGCTGCGCCGTTGCGTCTTGGTCGGCGTCCGCGGCGACGAGTTGATCGAGGAGACCAGGCTCGGAAAGTCTGCCCACGATCACCTCCTCGACGTAGCCGTCCAGCGACCTCGCTTCGCGGGTGACGTGACCTCCGCCGTCGCTGACGTAGCGGTTGCCGCACCGGTAGGTATGCCGCTTCACGCTTCCTCCGGTGCCGACGCGCAGCTTCGCCTCGCCGCACACACCGCACACGTACAGGCCCGAGCCGAGCCAGCGGATCGTGCCACCGCGTCCGCCGTTGGTGCGGCGCGCCGGGTCGGACAAGATCGCGCACGCCGCCCGCCATGTGTTCTCGGGGACGATGGGCGGCCACACTGCCGCCCCGACGATCTCGCCGCGGTAGGACGAGAGCCCGGCCGTGCGGGGACGCATGATGGTGTCTTTCAACGCGACCGAGGTCCACGGGCCGCGGCCGGTCGTGGTTGGTATGCCGCGCTCGTTGAGGTCTCGCACGAGCGATCGCAGTGATACACCGCTCACGACCGCCTCGGTGGCCTTCGCGATTTCGGCCGCCTCGGCGGGCCGGATGGTGACACCGTCTTTCTCGAAACCGTAGGGCCGGATGCCGCCGTGCCACCCGCCGGACTTCGCTTGCTGCTGACGCGCCCGCCGGATGCGCTCACCCTTGTGCTCCGACTCGTAGCGCGCCCACGCGCCCAGCGTGCGTGCGACGGCCCTACCAGACGGCGTCGACAAGTCCCACGTGCCGGCCTGCACCGTGTGGGTCTGAATGCCGAACTTCTCCGACAGGTCGATATAGGTCTCGAGCTCGAGCGGTGAGCGGTGCAGCCGGTCAGGGTGCCACGCGATGACGCCGTCGAGCCCACCGGCCTCGATATCAGCGAGCAACGACTGATACTCCGGTCGCCGCTTGCCGCTGTACGCCGAGATGTCGTTGTCGACGTAGACGCGTCGGACCTGCCAGCCGAGCCGCTTCGCGAGCTTCCGACAGTCCTGTTCCTGGCGCTCGACGCCGAGGCGGGTGCCGTCTCGATCCTGGCTAATCCGCACGTAAATCGCTGCTCGAAGTCCCACGCCGCTAAGTGTGCCATAGGTTGAGTGTCGGTAAGACGACGCTGCTAGCCGCGATGCTCGGTGCGGTCGCACCCACCGAGCGGATCGTGTGCGTCGAGGATGCCGCCGAGCTGGCGCCCCGGCATCCGCACCTGGTGAAGCTCGTGGCGCGGTGCGCGAATGTCGAAGGCGTCGGCGAAGTTCCGGTGCGCCAACTCGTTCGCCAGGCCCTGCGGATGCGCCCCGACCGCATCGTGGTCGGCGAGGTGCGGGGTGCCGAGGTGGTCGATCTGCTCGCGGCGTTGAACACGGGCCACGACGGGGGAGCGGGCACGGTGCACGCGAACAACCCGGCCGAGGTCCCCGCCCGGCTGGAGGCCCTCGGCGCGCTGGGCGGTCTCGATCGCGCGGCGCTGCACAGTCAACTCGCCGCGGCCGTCCAGGTGCTGTTGCACGTCGCGCGCGACCGCAGCGGGCGGCGCAGGCTCGGCGAGGTCGCCGTGCTGCGCCGGATCGCGGGCGGGGTGCGGGCGGTCACCGTGTGGCGTGCCGGCGAAGGCATGACCGACGACGCCGAGCTCCTGCATCGCCTGCTGCGCAGCCGGATGCCGGCATGAACGGCCCAGTCACCGCTGCACTGCTGCTGGCGGTCGCGCTCTTGGTCCTCCCGCCGTCACCGCGGCGCCGCCTGGCGACGGTGGCGTCCTATCGCCGGTGGCACCCGCTCGCCGGGCCACGCGGTGCGGCCTGCCTTGCCGCGGGCGTCGTCTGCTCGACCGCGGTGCTACTGCCGCTGACAACGGTGCTCGCCGTCGCGGTCGTGGGCGCGACCGCGAACCTGCGCTATCGCCGCCGCCGCCGCATCCGGTGCGCCCGGCGCGAGGGGCAGGCGCTCGAAGGCGCGCTCGACGTGCTCGTCGGTGAGTTGCGTGTCGGCTCCCACCCGGTGCGCGCGTTCGAGGTGGCCGCCGGCGAAACCGTCGGTGCGGTTGCGGAGTCGTTCCGTGCCGTCGCGGCCCGGGCCAGGTTGGGGGCCGACGTCGCGGCCGGCCTGCGCGCCGCGGCGAACGCGTCGGCCCTGCCCGCGCATTGGGATCGCCTCGCGCTGTGCTGGCAACTGGCCAGCGAGCACGGCCTGGCGATAGCCACCCTGATGCGCGCCGCGCAGCGCGATATCGCAGAGCGGCAACGATTTTCGGTGCGGGTGACGTCGAACATGGCGGGGGCGCGCGCAACCGCGACGATCCTGGCGGGCCTGCCGACACTCGGCGTGCTGCTGGGCCAGCTGATCGGCGCGCGACCGCTGGCCTTCCTGCTCAATGGGCGCGCGGGTGGCTGGCTGTTGGTCGTGGGTTCGATGCTGGCGTGCGGCGGCCTGCTGTGGGCCGACCGCATCACCGATCGGCTCGAGACGTGACCACGGCGGCGGTCCTGCTCGCGATGGCCGCGTGGATCGGCCCCGGCCCGGCGCTGGTGCGGGCGCGGGTGCGGGCACCCGGCCGCGAGCATCGGCCCCGCCCGGGCCGCGGGCCGGCGAACGGCCCCGACCCGTTGGCCATCGCGTCTTGTCTCGACGTGCTGGCCGTGTGCCTTGGCGCCGGCATGGCCGTGGCTAGCGCCGCGTCCGCCGCCGCGGCGTCCGCCCCGCCCACGCTGGCCCGTATCCTGCGGCGCGCCGCGGACCTGCTGGCGCTGGGGGCCGATCCCGTTGTCGCTTGGACCATTACGCCGGATCTGCGGGCGCATGAGGCGGCCCCGCAGGTCGAGGCGCTGCTGCGGCTGGCCCGGCGTTCGGCGGCCTCGGGGTCGGCGCTGGGCGAGGGTGTCGCCGAGTTGGCCGAGGACTCGCGGCACGACGCCGCGCAGGCGGCCACCGCCGCCGCCGAGCGGGCGGGGGTGCTTATCGCCGGACCGCTCGGGTTGTGCTTCCTGCCGGCGTTCGTGTGCCTGGGGATCGTGCCGGTGGTGGCCGGGCTGGCCGGGGAAGTCTTGCAATCGGGATTATGGTGAAGGGGAAGAAAGACAATGCGGCACAACATCTTTCGAGGACTGATCGCGCGCGTGCTGGTCGTGGTGTCCGACGAATCGGGCATGTCGACGGTCGAATACGCCATCGGCACCGTGGCGGCGGCGGCCTTCGGCGCGATCCTGTACACCGTGGTCACCGGGGACTCCATCGTGTCGGCGCTGACCAACATCATCGGTCGCGCGCTCAACACCAAGGTCTAACCGGCAGTGCCGGCGCCAGCACCGTGGAGGCGGCCCTGGGCGTCGCCACGCTGGCGGTCGTGCTGGTGCTGTGTCTGGCCGGCGTCACCGCGATCTCGATGCAGGTTCGCTGCGTGGACGCCGCCCGCGAGGCCGCGAGGCTCGCCGCACGCGGCGACGAACGCTCGGCCCTCAGCGCGGCCCGCCGCATCGCCCCCGGCGGGGCGAGGGTCGAGGTGCACCACGACGGCGAGTTCCTGGTGGCCAATGTCGTCGCGCACTCGGAGTTGTTGCCGGCGCTCGACATCGCGGCCACAGCGGTCGCGGCGGCCGAGCCGTCGGGATGACCGGGGCTCGGCCACGCTGGTCGCGGCCTGGATGGTGGCGGTGTTGCTCTGCGCCACGGGGGCCGGCGCCTACCTCGGTGCGGTGGTGGTGGCGCGTCACCGCGCGCAGGCGGCGGCCGATCTGGCCGCGCTCGCCGCCGCGGCCCGGCTGCCGTCCGGGGCCGAATCGGCCTGCGCCCGCGCGACGGCGGTGGCCCGGCGAATGCGGGCCGACGACACCGGGTGTGCGGTGGACGGCCTCGACGTCGTCGTCACGGTGCGCATGGCGGTCTTCGGCGGCGCGGCGAGCGCCGCCGCACGGGCGGGCCCGGCCCGCGGCTGACGTGGGCCCGCGCTGACCGGACGTAATAGTCTGTCGGCGTGGTGCCCCAGTGGCGGATCGGCCCGGTGATGCTGCCGGTGCACGGTGTCTTCGTGGCGCTCGGCGTCCTAGCCGCCGCGGTCGTGTTCATCATCGAAGCCCGCCGGCGTGGAGCCGTCAACGAGCAATCGCTGGTGGCGGTGACCGGCGCCCTCGTGGGCGGCGCGGTGGGAATGCGCCTGTCCGGCTGGGCGGAGCATCTGGACGTCCGCCTCAACCCGACATTGCTGCAGGCGTGGGAATTCGGATCGCGCAGCATCCTGGGCGGCCTGCTCGGCGCCTACCTCGGCGTGCTGATCGCCAAGCGGATCGGCGGTTACACCGGCAAGACCGGCGACCTGTTCGCTCCCGCGGTCGCCCTCGGCATGGCGATCGGACGGGTGGGCTGTCACCTCACCGAAGCCCCCGGACGCCCGACCAACCTGCCATGGGGGGTGCATGCCCCCGCCGGCGTGCCCAAGTGCCCGGGCTGCCTCACCGGCGCGGCGATGCACCCGTCGTTCCTCTACGAAATCGCTTTCCAGCTGGCCGCATTCGTCGTGCTGCTGTGGCTGCGGAACCGGGTGAGCCACCCGGGTGAGCTGTTCGTCCTCTATGTGGCGGGATACGCGGTGTTCCGGTTTGTCGTCGAGTTCGTCCGGGCCAACGAGACGGTGTGGCTGGGCCTGACCCGGCCGCAGTGGTTCCTGCTGCCCTCGCTGCTCGTCATCGCCGTCAGGCTGCGCGCGGGATATCGGCGGGGCCATTACGACGCCGTGTTGCGGCGGGAGGCGGTTGCCACATGACGAACCCACCGCCCGGCCCGCCCCCGCCGGAGGGCTGGCGGCCCCCCGAGTGGCCCCCTCCCGGCTATCCCTATCACCCGAACCAGCCATACCCGGCCTGGCAACCGCAACCGCCGCAGCGCAAGCCGAGCAGCGGGGAGGTCTTCGGCGCGGCCATCGCCGGGATAGCCCTGTACGTCGGGATCAACGTGGTCGTCGGCCCGCTGGTGTTGTTCGGGCTCGCCAACACGATCGCGCCGAAGGCCGCCTTCGCGACCGGAGCCGTCATGCTCGGGCTCATCGCCTTCGGCGGCGGGGGAGCGCTGTTGTTCGTCAAGGGAAGCGCGTGGGCGAGGGGGATCGGCATGGGATTGATGATCGGCTGGGCGCTCAGCTCCATTTTCACCGTCGGCATCTGCACCGGATTGAACCCGGTGCTGTACCACATCACCCGATGAGCGGCATGGAACTGCGCGGTGACCGAATCCACCGCTACGTGAACGCCTTTTGCCCCCAATGTCACGCCGAACGACCCGATCGCCCGTTGGGCGAGGTGGCACGGCTCAGCGGCTGGCTCGCCGTGCGAGACGACCAGGTCTGGCTCGAACGTGGCTGTCCCAGGCACGGACTCGTTCGGACGCTGTACGACGAGGACCCCGAAATCCTTGCCTACCTCGAGGAGTGGACCGCTCCCACCAAGGCCCACGTCCCCGATGCCCCGGATAACTTCGACCCGATCCCGTCGGCCTACTTGCGCGGCCTGCCACCAATGCAGACCCAGCACACCTGCATCCTGCTGGAGGACGTCGCCGCGACCTGCAACCTGCGCTGCCCGACGTGCTTCGCCGACTCCTCGCCGGACCTGCGCGACGTCGTCGCGGTCGGCGATGTGCTGGCCAACGTCGACCAGCGGATCGAACGCGAGAACGGCCGCCTCGACGTGGTGATGCTCAGCGGTGGCGAACCCAGCCTGCATCCGCAGCTGCCGGAGTTGCTCACCGAGCTGAGTTCGCGGCCGATCACGCGAATCCTGTTGAACACCAACGGCGTCCGGATAGCCCAGGATGACGGGCTGCTCGACCTGCTCACCGAGCACCGCGAACGCGCCGAGGTCTACCTGCAATACGATGGCCTCTCGCCGGCCGCGCACCGCCACCACCGTGGCGGTGACCTGTCCCGCGTCAAGCGGACGGCGTTGCTCCGGCTCTCCGAGCGCGAAATCTTCACCACACTGGTGATGACGGCGGCCCTTGATGTCAACGACGACGAGATCGGCGATGTCGTCAAGCTCGCGCTGGACACGCCGTACGTCGGAGGCGTCTGCATCCAGCCGCAATTCGCCTCCGGGCGTTCCGATCTCATCGACCCGGGCAGGCGGCTCACCCATACCGGCGTGCTGAAGCGGTTGGGCCCGCAGACCGGTGGCCTGATCACCTGGCGGGACCTGACCGCGCTGCCGTGCTCGCATCCGCACTGCTGTTCGGTCGGCTACGTGCTCCGCGACGACAACGGGCAATGGCGTTCGCTGGTCGCACTGATAGGCCACGACAACCTCAAGGACAAGCTCGGGCTGGTCGCCAACCGGATCGCCGACTCCGACATCCCCCGGGAGTTGCGCCTGGCCGTGCGGGAGTCGCTGATGGGCTTGCTGTCGGAGCAGTCCTCGCTGTCGCATCCGCAGATGTCGGACGTGTGGCGCATGATCTGCCAGAACTGCGACCTCGGCATGGCGACGTTGCTGACCGTGGCGTCCGCCGCGCTGCCCGGCCGGCGGCGCCAACTGCGGCGGATGCTGGGCGAGCGGGTCGTGCGCATCACGGTCAAACCGTTCATGGACATGTCGACGATGATCGAAGAGCGGCTGGTGCAGTGCTGCGTGCACGTCGGCACTCGTTCGTCGCAGGACCAGTGCGCGCCGTTCTGCGCGGTGCAGGCCTGGCCGCAGCTCGCCGGCCAGCGTCTCTCGGTGGCCGCCGAGCGCCTGCTGCCCGTGGTCGGTTAGCCGGCCGACCCGGGGCCGCCCGCGAGCCCCGAAGCGGCGAGTTCCTCCTCGGAGGGCAACCGCAGCGACACCAGGCCGGCGTAGGTATCCGGTTCGAGCTCCACCCTGTTGACCGTGACGTGTACCGGCACCCAGTCCTCGTGATTGCCCGGCATGCGCAGCACCCGGCTCGTGGGACCGTGAGCGAATTCCTCCGTCATCGACGCCACCAGGTGTTGATCGTCGGGATGGACCTTCGGTTTGCCCGTCTCACTGCCCCGCCAGTCGTAGAAGGTGCAGGGCTCGTCCAGCCATTTCAGCAGCGCCCAGTTCTTGAGGTCGATGAGCGCCCGGTGCACGCCTGCCTGGGCCAGTCCGCTCAGGATCCGTTGCGCCAGATCGTCGGTCGACACCGCAGGGCCCTTGAGCTCGGCGCGCCAATTGATCGCCCGGGCGACCAGATGATCCCGGCTGTCGGGCCCCTCTTCCAAGCCGGTCCGCGCGACGAAGCCGATCCGCATGGGATTGCCCTGCCAGTCGGTGAGATCCCAAGTGCTGCATATGGTTTGGTCCGGCTTGGCCTTGACGGCCATGGCGAGGACCTTGGTCTCGTTGGGATTGAGGTCCCGAGAGGGAAGATCTTCGGCGAACGCCCTGCCGAAGGTGACCTCGACCTCGGGATTCTTTCCGCTGTTCACCAACGACTCCCGGGTATCGGTGGCGACGCCCTGGGTCAGGTCCCACTTCAGCGGACCGGGGATCGGGCGCTCCGGCGGTTCGACGTCGGCGGGGCCGGTCCACACGTGCACCCCGTGGATGTAGCCGTCGGACATCACCACCGGCTCGGTGCGAATCACGCGGTCACGCTTGGGCGTGATGCTGGTCAAGCTCTGCCCCGTCTGCACCGTCTCGGCGATCGCCGTCCGGACCGCGGAGAGATAGGGACTGCGGCGCAAGAAGGTGGTGATGGGCACGAGGTTCTTGAGTTGGCGCCCCTGCGCCACCACGGTGGGTTCACCCCCCAGCGTCTCCACGAGCAACCAGTCGTGGCCCATGAGGGCGATTTTACGGCGAGGGCCCGAGTCGCGGAGAGTTCGGGCCTACCGGCAGCCCCGGAACCGGGCGCTGAAAACGCTATCGTTCTCTGCGCCAACGCCTTCGGGCCACAACACCGATGCCGATGAAGTTGCCATGTCGCCGCGGCCTTGATAGTTTGCTGCTGCGCCCGCGTGGCCGGGCCGCCAACCGCTCACCGGTGAGCGTTCGTTTGATCGTGCGACAGCACGCCGCCATTTCTTAAGCAGCAGGAAACGCGGTAGGACAGAGCATATCCGCGGGGTCGACCGTCGAGGGGTCGGTCGTCATCCGCCGGGTTGCTCGGTGCGCGGCAGCTGCGCCAGGACGAGTTCCAGCACCCGCACCGCACCCGCCTTGTCGAGCGGGTCGTTGCCGTTGCCGCACTTGGGGGACTGCACGCACGACGGACATCCCCGCGGGCACTCGCACGCCTCGATGGCGGCGGCGGTGGCGCTCAGCCACGTGCCCACCTTGCGATAGCCACGCTCGGCGAACCCGGCGCCGCCCGGATAGCCGTCGTACACGAAGACGCTGGGCAGACCGGCCGGATCCGGCCCCACCGCCGTGGACAGGCCGCCGATGTCGCCACGATCGCAGCTGGCCACCAACGGCAGCAGGCCGATCGCCGCGTGCTCCGCGGCATGTAACGACCCGGGGATTCGAGGCGCATCAATACCTTTGCGCAGCAACGCTTCTGCGGTGATGGTGTACATCACCGCGGTGGTCGCCAGCGTCTGTTCCGGCATGTCCAACTCGATGAAGTCGATCACTTCCCCGGAGAGCCGCCGGCGCAGGTAGCCCACCACCTGGTGGGTGACGGTGACCGGCACCAGCCCCAGGGTGACGGGGCCGAACTGCGCGCGTTCGCCCGTACCGGTGACGGCGATGTCGGTGATTTCGCGCGCGAATGTGGCGTAACCGGGGTCCTCGGCGTGCACGAAGGCGATCGCGTCGTCGAGGTCAAGCGAGTCGACGACGTAGCTCTCGCCCTGATGCAAGTAGACCGCGCCCGGGTGGACCGACGCCGGGGCCTGTCCGACGCCGGTGCTGCCCAGGAGCCGCCCGGTGTCGGCCTCCACGATGACGATCTGGCCGCCCGCCGATCCCCGGATGTCCACGGCGGCATGCGGTTCTAGGCCGGGCGCGGGGAAGTACTTGCCGCTACGGCGGCGCAGTAGGCCGTCGTCGAGCAGGGCCTCGGCCACCTCGGTGGCACCGAAGTCACGCACTTCCGCTTCGTCGAGCGGCATTTCGGTTGCGGCGCAAAGCAGTTGGGGACCCAGGAGGTAAGGGTTGCCGGGATCGATCACCACCCGCTCGACGGGTTTGTCCAGCAGCGCCGCGGGGTTGTGGACCAGGTAGGTGTCGAGCGGGTCGTCGCGAGCGATCAGCACGACCAGCGCGCCCTGCCCGCGCCGGCCCGACCGGCCGGCCTGCTGCCAGAACGAGGCGACGGTCCCGGGGAACCCGGCGAGCACCACCGCGTCCAGCCCCGCGATGTCGACACCCAACTCCAGGGCGTTGGTGGTGGCCAGGCCCCGCAACCGGCCCTCCGCGAGGGCGCGTTCCAGGGCGGTGCGGTCCTCGGCGAGATAGCCGGCCCGATAGGAGGCCACCTTGCCGGAGAGCTCCGGGGCGATGTCGTCCAGTCGCGCCTGGGTGCCCAGCGCGGTCAATTCCGCGGCGCGGCGTGACCGCACGAACGTCAGCGTCTGCGCCCCCTCGGCGATCAGGTCGGCCATCACCCGCGCCGCCTCCGCACCGGCGGAGCGGCGCACCGGCGCCCCGTTCTCGCCGAGCAGATCGGGCCGCAGCGCCGGTTCCCACAACGCCACCGTCCGGGCGCCCTGGGGCGAACCGTCCTCGGTGACCTCCTCGACCGGATGCCCGATGAGTTCGGCAGCCGTCGCGCCCGGCGCGTCCGTCGTCGCGCTGGCGAAGATCACCGTGGGCCCGGAACCCGGAAGAGCCGAGTACCGCGCGCACAACCGCAGCAACCGGCGCAGCACCATCGCCACGTTGGAACCGAAAACCCCACGGTAGTAATGGCATTCGTCGACGATAACGAACCGCAGGCCCCGCAGCAGCACCGCCCAGCGGGCGTGGTTGCGCAGGATCGACAGATGGATCATGTCGGGATTGGAAAACAGCCATCGGGAACGCTCGCGCGCAAAGCGCCGGACTTCCGGCGGGCTGTCGCCGTCGTAGGCGGTCGGCGCGACGTCATGGCACCGCGGGACGGCGGCCGTCAGCGCATGCGCGGCCCGCAACTGGTCGTGCCCCAGCGCCTTCGTCGGCGACAGATACAGCACCCGGGCGCGCGGATCGGTGGCCAGCGCGTTGAGGACGGGAAGCTGATAGGCCAGCGATTTGCCCGACGCGGTGCCCGTGCTCACCACCACATGGCGGCCGTCGTGAGCCAGTTCCGCCGCAGCCGACTGGTGTGACCAGGGCGAACTGACGCCTCGGTCGGTGAAGGCGCGAATCACGTCGGGCTCGGCCCACGCCGGCCAGCTGTGCGGGCGGCCGCTTCGCGGCGGCAGCTCGGCGACGTGACGCAACGGGTGCTCGTCGGTGGCGGTACCGGCGAGCGCGGCGGCGAGCAGCTCGCTGCCGAAACTCGCCAAGTTCACACCCTCCTTACACGCCCCGACGGCGCAAGTCTGTCGCCGAAGCGATGAACATGGTTGACTATTTGCGGTCGCAGCTTCTGTGTTCGTGTCAAACTTTCGCAGGATCGACGTTGCGGCCGCGGTTCCTGCGAGGTTAATCGGTCGGGTGAAGTTCCGGCGACTGAGCGAGGTATGGCGGTCGTACCAGGCCCGGGGCATCGAAAAGCGATGCCCCGCACCCAGAAGAAAAGGAAAGATCGAGAGATGCCACAGGGAACTGTGAAGTGGTTCAACGCGGAGAAGGGCTTCGGGTTCATTGCCCCCGAAGACGGCTCCGCCGACGTGTTTGTCCACTACACGGAGATCCAGGGTTCGGGCTTCCGCACCCTCGAAGAAAACCAGAAGGTCGAGTTCGAAATCGGCCACAGCCCTAAGGGCCCCCAGGCCACCGGAGTCCGCTCCCTGTAAAGGACGAGCCGAATCTCCACGAACCCCCCGTGCAGTCCCGCCTAGCGGGCCCGCCGGGGGGTTTTCGTATTTGGGCTGGTTTGCGAAACCGCCGCCGCGCCGGTCACCTCAAGACGCGGATGGCGGACCTGGCCTACTGTCGGTGGCGTGAGCCAGCTTTCCTTCTTCACGGCGGAGTCGGTGCCCCCCGCGGTCGCCGATCTCTCCGGGGTGCTGGCGGCCTCCGGTCAGATCGTGATGGTCGGCGGCCCGGAGGGGCAGGGCGCGCGACTTTCCGTGGTGGTGGATCAGGCCTGGCGCGCGGCCGCGTTGGCCGAGATGATCCGCGAGGCGGGGCTGGAACCCGAGATCTGCCGGACCGACGAGGACACCCCGCTGGTGCGGACGGCGGTGACCCCGGCATTGGTGAGCCTGGCCGCCGAATGGACGCGCGGGGCGGTCAAGACGGTTCCGCCGCGCTGGCTGCCCGGCCCGCGTGAATTGCGGGCCTGGACGCTGGCGGCCGGTCACCCGGAGGGCGACCATTACCTGTTGGGTCTCGATCCCCACGCGCCCGATACCCATTCCCCGCTGGCGTCGGCTTTGATGCGGGTCGGAATCGCGCCGACATTGATTGGCACCCGCGGCGGCCGCCCGGCGCTGCGGATCAGCGGTCGTCGTCGGCTGTCGCGCCTGGTAGAGAACGTGGGCGAAGCCCCCGACGGCGTGGATGCGTCAGCCGTCTGGCCGCGGGTATAACCGCGGAAAAAGATTTGTGTTGTGGGCGGTCGGTTTGCGAAGTCGCGCCCAAGGGTGCGAAATTGTCAGGTGCCCGAAGGCGAAGGAACGCTGGCGTATCTGAATTTCCGCGGAATTTCTGACGCTCGCCTGTCATTCTTCTGCGGGGCGGCCTCGCAGGGGGGCCGAGATCAAGGATGGAGCGTAAGCGTAGTTGGCCGACCCGAATCTCAAGGACCGCGAAAGCGGCCGGGCTGGGAGCCGTAGGCGACTCGTCATCGTCGAGTCGCCCACCAAGGCCCGCAAATTGGCCGGCTACCTGGGCTCCAACTACATAGTGGAGTCCTCCCGCGGCCACATCCGGGACCTGCCCCGCGCCGCGGCCGACGTGCCCGCGAAGTACAAGTCGGAGCCGTGGGCGCGGCTCGGCGTCAACGTCGACCACGACTTCGAGCCGCTCTACATCATCAGCCCGGAGAAGAAGAGCACCGTCAGCGAACTGAAGGGCCTGCTCAAAGGCGTCGACGAGCTCTATCTGGCCACGGATGGTGACCGCGAGGGCGAAGCCATCGCCTGGCACTTGCTGGAAACCCTGAAGCCGAACATCCCGGTCAAGCGGATGGTGTTCCACGAAATCACCGAGCCGGCCATCCTCGAGGCCGCCGAAAACCCCCGCGACCTCGACATCGACCTGGTCGACGCGCAGGAGACCCGCCGCATCCTGGACCGGCTGTACGGCTACGAGGTCAGCCCGGTCCTGTGGAAGAAGGTCGCGCCCAAGCTGTCGGCCGGCCGGGTCCAGTCGGTGGCCACCCGCATCATCGTGCAGCGGGAACGCGACCGGATGGCGTTCCGCAGCGCCTCCTACTGGGACATCCTGGCCCGGCTGGACGCCAGCGTGTCCGACCCGCAGGCCGCACCGCCCACCTTCACGGCCCGGCTGGCAGGCGTCGACGGCCTGCGGGTGGCCACCGGCCGCGACTTCGACTCGCTGGGCCAGCTGCGCAAGGCCGACGAGGTGACCGTGCTGAACGAGGCCCAGGCGACCGAGCTGGCCGCCGGGCTGCGCGGCGCCCAGCTGTCGGTCGCCTCGGTGGAGGAGAAGCCGTACACCCGCCGGCCCTACGCGCCGTTCATGACATCGACGCTGCAGCAGGAGGCGGGCCGCAAGCTGCGGTTCTCGTCCGAGCGCACCATGAGCATCGCGCAGCGGCTCTACGAGAACGGCTACATCACCTATATGCGTACCGACTCGACGACGCTGTCGCAGTCGGCGATCAACGCCGCGCGCACCCAGGCGCGTCAGCTCTACGGCGAGGAGTACGTCTCGCCGTCGCCGCGGCAGTACACCCGCAAGGTGAAGAACGCCCAGGAGGCGCACGAGGCCATCCGGCCCGCCGGTGAGGCGTTCGCCACCCCGGACGCGGTGCGCCGCGAGCTCGACGGCGACGAATTCCGGCTCTACGAGCTGATCTGGCAGCGCACCGTGGCCTCGCAGATGGCCGACGCGCGCGGGACGACGCTGAGCCTGCGCATCAACGGTAATTCCGGGGGGCGCGACGTGGTGTTCTCGGCCAGCGGGCGCACCATCACCTTCGCCGGCTTTTTGAAGGCCTACGTGGAGACCGTCGACGAACTGGCCGGCGGGGAGGCAGATGACGCCGAAAGCCGGTTGCCGCAGCTGACGCAGGGCCAGCGGCTGGACGCCATCGAGCTCACCCCCGACGGCCACGCCACCAACCCCCCGGCGCGCTACACCGAGGCATCGCTGGTGAAGGCGCTCGAGGAGCTGGGCATCGGCCGGCCGTCGACGTACTCGTCGATCATCAAGACCATCCAGGACCGCGGTTACGTGCACAAGAAGGGCAGCGCACTGGTGCCCTCCTGGGTCGCGTTCGCCGTAACCGGTTTGCTGGAACAGCATTTCGGCCGGCTCGTCGACTACGGCTTTACCGCCGCGATGGAAGACGAGCTGGACGCGATCGCCTCTGGGCAGGAGCGGCGCACCGACTGGCTCAACCGCTTTTACTTCGGCGGCGACCACGGGGTGGCCGATTCGGTGGCGCGCTCCGGCGGCCTCAAGAAACTCGTCGGCGTCAACCTCGAAGGCATCGACGCGCGAGAAGTCAACTCCATCAAGCTTTTTGACGACGAGCAGGGTCGGCCCGTGTATGTCCGCGTGGGCAAGAACGGCCCTTACCTCGAGCGCATGGTGGCGGGCGACGACGGCGAGCTGGTGCCGCAACGGGCCAACCTCAACGACTCGCTGACGCCCGACGAGCTGACGCTCGAGGTGGCCGAGCAGCTGTTCGCCACGCCGCAAGAGGGACGCACGTTGGGCGTCGACCCGGAGACGGGCCATGAGATCGTCGCCAAGGACGGTCGTTACGGGCCGTACGTGACCGAGGTCCTGCCACCACCGCCCGACGAGGAGGGCGGCGCCCCGGCGAAGAAGGGGAAGAAGCCCACCGGGCCCAAGCCGCGCACCGGTTCGCTGTTGCGCAGCATGGACCTGCAGACCGTCACCCTCGAGGACGCGCTGAAGTTGCTGTCGCTGCCCCGGGTGGTCGGCGTCGACCCGCAGACCGGTGAGGAGATCACCGCGCAGAATGGCCGCTACGGCCCATACCTGAAGCGCGGCACCGATTCTCGTTCGCTGGCAACCGAGGAGCAGATCTTCGAGATCACGTTGGAGGAGGCGCTGAAGATCTACGCCGAGCCCAAGCGTCGCGGCAGGCAGGGGGCCGCCGCGCCGCCGTTGCGGGAACTGGGCGCCGACCCGGCGACCGGCAAGCCGATGGTGATCAAGGACGGCCGGTTCGGGCCCTACGTCACCGACGGCGAGACCAACGCGAGCCTGCGCAAGGGCGACGACGTCCTGTCGATCACCGACGAGCGCGCCGCCGAACTGCTGGCCGACCGGCGGGCGCGGGGCCCGGTGAAGCGGCCCGCGAAGAAGGCGGCCCGCAAGAAGCCGCCGGCCAAGAAGGCCGCCAAGCGCGACTAGGTGTTAGTAGCCGGGGCCGATCGACTCGCTGTGCAGCTCGTCGGCGGACCGTACGGGTTGGGAGTCCGTGGATCCGGCCAGCTTCACCGGCCGGGCCAGCTGGGTGGGGGCGGTGCGGCCACGCAGCTCGACCACCTCGCCGACGTCCCAGCACAAGGCCTCGGCGTCCAGCGCGCCGCTGACCGCGATCGCCGACGCCAGCACATGGCCGGACTCCAGCTTGGCCAGCTCGGTCAGCCGGGCGGCCTCGTTGACCGGGTCGCCGATCACCGTGTACTCGAAGCGGGCCTGCGCGCCGATGTGCCCGGCGATCGCCCTGCCCGCCGACACCCCGATCCCGAATTCCGCCGACCCGATCACGGGGAGGAGCTCGTCGTGCAGCTCGCGGGCGGCGGCGAGCGCACCGCCCGAAGCGTCGGGATGTTCGATCGGCGCACCGAAGATGGCCAGCGCGGCGTCGCCCTGGAACTTGTTGACGAAACCGCCGTGCCGGCCGACGGTCTCTACCACCACCCGGAAGAACTCGTTGAGCAGGTGGACCACCTCGGCGGGCGGTCGGGTCGCGGCGAGCTGGGTGGAGCCGACCAGGTCGACGAACAGGACCGCGACGTGGCGCTCCTGGCCGCCCAATTCGGTGCCGCGCTCGAGGGCCCGGCGGGCCACGTCTTCGCCGACGTAGCGACCGAACAGGTCACGCAGCCGCTGCCGCTCGGACAGGTCGCGCACCATGTCGTTGAAGCCGGCCTGCAGCAGGCCCAGCTCGCTGGCGTCGTAAATCTGCATGTGCGCGTTGTAATTTCCGCGCTGAACCTCCGACAGCGCCCACCGCAGCTGGCGCAGCGGGTCGGCGATCGACATGGCCACCAGCAGGGTGCTGACGAAGCCGATGCCCAGCGCCGCCAGCGCCAGCAACAGGATCGGCGTGAACAGCTTCTCCGGGGTGGCGTGCAGCAGGGACGCCTTGTCCGCCACCACCGCCAGCACGATGGCCAGTACCGGCACGGCGGTGGACAGCATCCACGTCAGGATCTGCCGCAGGATGACACCCGGCGCCTGGACGTTCTCGGGGACGCCGCTGCGCAGGGCGGCCACGGCAACCGGCCGCAGCACCCGCTCGGACTGCAGGTAGCCGATGATGGCGGTCGCCGCCGCGCCGAGCCCGGTGGCGACCGCCACGACGGGCGCCGAGTACCGGGACACCGACCAGCTGGCGATGATGAACACCACCCCGCCGATGCACCAGGCCACCATGCTGATCAGCGTGCGGTAGAAGGGCATTCGCAGGGCGCGGCTGCGGGCCAGCTCGGTGGCGGTGGGGTCGGACTCGGCCAGCAGGTTGTCGCGGCGCTGCCAGCGGAACACCGGCATCAGCAGCTTCAGGTTCACCATCCAGCCGGCCAGGAAGAGCACCACCAGCGCGGTCCCGAAGACCGCCAGGTTGCGCACGGGCAGATCCTGCAGCTGGATGCGATCTTCGGGTGGCAGCGCATAGCGCAGGAAGCCGAGCACGAAGAGGGCGCCGATGATGTCGGCCTGCAGCATGCTCAGCGAGAAGAGCGGCCACGGGGTGCGCACCACCCACCGGACGAATCCGCTGATCCGCCCGGGCAGTGCTGCCGGTGTCGCCACGATCCCACCGTATCGGTCAGCAGGGACTTGTCGGAAACTTACAACGAACTCGACGCGTCCCCATCTGGGCCGAAAAGCGGGCAAATGTAACGGGATTGTCGCGATACGGTGGCCGATCGGTATATGTCGGCGGTGGTGGCTACTGTTACCGGTGATGTCCGGGGTGTTTACGCGGCTGGTAGGCCAGGATGTGGTCACGGCCGAATTGCTCGCCGCCGCCAGGGCGGCCCGTGGTGACCTGGTTCACAGCGACGCGGGCGGCGGGACTATGACACATGCCTGGCTGATCACGGGTCCCCCCGGGTCGGGGCGCTCGGTCGCGGCGCTGTGCTTCGCCGCCGCGTTGCAGTGCACCTCCGCCGGTGAAGACGGGGAGCCCGGGTGCGGTCAGTGCCGGGCCTGCACGACGACGATGGCCGGCACCCACTCCGACGTTCGCCGGGTGATCCCGGAGGGGCTGTCCATCGGCGTGGACGACATGCGGGCCATCGTGCAGATCGCGTCGCGGCGTCCGGCCACCGGGCACTGGCAGATCGTGGTGGTCGAGGACGCCGACCGCCTCACCGAGGGCGCCGCCAACGCGCTGCTCAAGGTCGTCGAGGAGCCGCCGCCGTCGACGGTGTTCCTGTTGTGCGCGCCGTCGGTGGATCCCGAGGACATCGCCATCACGCTGCGTTCCCGCTGCCGGCACGTCGCGCTGGTCACCCCGCCGACCGAGGCGATCGCCCGCGTGCTGGTGGAGAGGGACGGCCTGAGCCCCGAAACGGCGGACTGGGCGGCGTCGGTCAGCGGTGGCCACGTGGGCCGGGCGCGCCGGCTGGCCACCGATCCGGAGGCCCGGGACCGCCGCGAGCGGGCGCTGGCACTGGTGCGTGACGCCGCGACGCCGTCGCGGGCCTATGCCGCCGCCGAGGAGCTGGTGGCCGCGGCGGAAGCCGAGGCGGTGGTACTCACCGCGGACCGCGCGGAGGCCGAGACCGAGGAGCTGCGGACGGCCCTGGGCGCCGGTGGCACCGGCAAGGGCACCGCCGGGGCGATGCGAGGTGCGGCGGGCGCGATGAAAGACCTCGAGCGGCGGCAGAAGTCGCGTCAGACCCGCGCCTCGCGCGACGCACTGGATCGGGCGCTGATCGACCTGGCGACCTACTTCCGCGATGCGCTGATGGTCTCGGCGGGCGCCGGGTCGGTGCGGCACAACCACCCGGACATGGCCGACCGGGTATCGGCGCTGGCGGCGCATGCCTCGCCCGAGCGGCTGCTGCGCTGCATCGAGGCGGTCCTGGAGTGCCGCGAGGCGTTGGCGATCAACGTCAAACCCAAGTTCGCCGTCGACGCCATGGTGGCCACCTTTGGCCAGGAACTACGCGACTAACTTGGGCGGGCCCGCCCGCCTGCCGTAGACTCGTGCCGCCCGGCGTGCGGGTGTGCCGCCTTAGCTCAGTCGGTAGAGCGATTCACTCGTAATGAATAGGTCGGGGGTTCGATTCCCCCAGGCGGCTCCAAATTTTCCTCGAACGCGTCCGGCGCACGTGGGCGCGCTGCGCGATGGGCGATCCCGTTTCCGGCCCCGCCGACCCGGGTAGGTACACGCAAACACCCCGCCCGGACGGAGAATCGCGTGACCACCGCCGAACAGCCGCCACCAGAAGGCGACCAACAGCCCCCGCAAGCTACCGAGGGCGACGACGAAAAACCCACCACCGAGCGCGACGACGACGCGTCGTCCGGCTAGGCGGGCGCGAGGAAACCCACCGGGCCCGACGCGATGCACAACGCCAGCGCGGTGGTGTTGGCACGCACGGTGATCGCATCCCCGGCGCCCGGCAGGCGGGCGAAGACGCGGTTGAGTCCCGGATGTACGGGCACCTTGGCCTCGGGGCCCTGCGTCAGCGCCAGCGTCATAGTCCCCTCGCTGTTGGCCAAGTAGTTGAGCTCGACGCTCCAGTCCGCGGGCAACAGCGGCCCGTCGAGGACCAGGCGCGCGGGCTTGTCCGGCTGCGCGAAATACCCGCACCGCGGCATGGGTCCCGGCACGATCGTCCGCACCCAGGTCACCCGCGCCTTGACCAGTCGGCCCGAGCTGTCCAGCATCCGCAATCGCGTTGTCGCCGAAGCGAATTCGGGCCTATCCCGCAGCAGGGCGAACAGGTGGCTGGCCAGGTTCTCCGGCGCCGCCACCCGCTGCAGCACCAGCGGATCGACCTCCTGGTCCAGCAACGGCGCCGTCGAGGCCGCGTGCGCCGCGGCCAGATCGGCCCGAGCGTTCTGCAGATACGGCTGGGCCGGGTTGTCGCGCCAACTGGCCAAAAACGTCGCCGTCGAATACAGGCTGCTGGCCACGAACAACGCCGCCAAGCCCAGCGTCACCGCCGCGCGCTTGGGCGAGGCGTTGAGCCAGCGCGGCGCGGCGGGCCGGTTCGGCGCGCACAACGCGACGGCTGCCAGCAGCGCCAGCACGAACACGAGATCCGGGAAATACCGCAGGGTTTGTGCGAGTTCGAGCGCGGTCTGCTTCGACGAGCGCATCAGGTAGATCGGCACCTGGCAGGCGACGGCGTAGCCGGCCGCGGTCACCCAGACCGGCCCGATGCGCTGCTTGCGCAGTAGTGAAACCGCGAGGGTGCCGGCCAGCACCAGCCAGCCGAGCGCCATCACCGACGGCGGGGGCGTCGCCCACGGCGAGGCCGGCGCCCACCGGTCCCAGTGCCACGGCCCGCCGGCCAGCCCGGGCACGATGCCGTGCGTGATCGATCGCGCCAGCAGCTTCGAGGTCATCGCCAGGTCCGAACTCCACCGCCGCTGGTTCACCACCGCCAGATACAGCGCGATCCAGCCAACGGTCAAAGACAGCGTCGCGATCCACAACCGCAGCCCGGCCCGCCACACCGTCCGCAGCGCCGCCCGATCCCCCTGGACGTGGCGCAGCAGCGCGGCCACCGCGAACGCGACGAACGGGATCACCGCGGCCTTCTCGAAGAACAACAGCCCGCCGAAGTAGACCAGCGTCCCGGTCACGGCGTAGCGCGGGCGGCCCGTGCGGACCAGCAGGATCGCGTCAGCGCAGACCCACGCCAACGCCGCCAGCATCGGCAGCGAGTTCAGTGCCGCCGCCCACCACGCGAACCCCGGCACGGCCAGCGGGGTGAACAGCGCGAACGTCAGCGGGATCAGCAGCACCGGTCGCCAGCCCAGCGTGACGTGCAGGGCGCGCAGCAGCGCCAGCGAGGCCAGCAGCTGCAGCACCAGCAGGCTGATCGCCGGACCCGTCCAGTTCAGCGGGGCCAGCCGGATGATGGCGCCGCCGACCAGGAAGGCGCCCGGCATGACGTGGCCGTCGTGGTCGTCGAACAGGTACGCCGGTGACAGCAGATTGTGGGTGCCGGCCTTCCCGATGAGGATCAGGTCGTCCCAATAGAAGTAGCCCCCGAACGCCAGCGCCGCGCGTATGCCCAGCGCAATGGCGATCAGCGCGACGGCCACGGCCGCTATGTATGGTGGGCCGGTGCGCGCACTGGTTACCGGGGCAGCCGGATTCATCGGGTCGACGCTAGTCGACCGCCTCCTGGCCGACGGCCACGCGGTCGTGGGGCTGGACAACTTCGCCACCGGCCGCGCGACCAACCTCGAGCACCTGGCCGACAACCCCTCGCACGTCTTCGTCGAGGCCGACATCGTCACCGCCGATCTGCGGGCGATCCTCGACGAGCACCGGCCCGAGGTGGTGTTCCACCTGGCGGCCCAGATCGACGTGCGGCACTCGGTGGCCGACCCGCAGTTCGACGCCTCGGTCAACGTCGTCGGGACGGTGCGCCTGGCCGAGGCGGCGCGGCAGACGGGGGTGCGCAAAGTCGTGCACACCTCGTCGGGCGGATCCATCTACGGCACCCCGGCGGTGTATCCGACACCCGAATCGGTGCAGCCCGACCCGGCCTCGCCGTACGCCGCCGGGAAGGTGGCCGGCGAGATCTACCTCAACACCTTCCGCCACCTCTACGGCCTGGACTGCTCGCACATCGCGCCGGCCAACGTGTACGGCCCCCGCCAGGACCCGCACGGGGAGGCGGGCGTGGTGGCGATCTTCGCCCAGGCGCTGCTGTCCGGCAAGCCCACCAAGGTGTTCGGCGACGGCGGAAACACCCGCGACTACGTGTTCGTCGACGACGTGGTGGACGCCTTCGTCAAGGCTGCCGGCGAGGCCGGTGGCGGTCAGCGCTTCAACGTAGGCACCGGCGTGGAAACCTCGGACCGGCAACTACATTCGGCGGTGGCCGCCGCGGTCGGCGCGCCCGACGACCCGGAGTTTCACCCGCCGCGCCTGGGCGACCTGAGGCGGTCGTGCCTCGACATCGGTTTGGCCGAACGGGTTTTGGGTTGGCGTCCGCAGGTCGGGCTCGACGATGGCGTGCGTCGCACGGTCGAGTACTTCCGCCAGACACACACTCGTTGACCTTGCGCGGCGGCCTACCCGTTCGACGCGGGTTGAGCGGCGTCGGGCTGCTGAGCGCCCTCCAGCGCCACCGCCCGGGCGAGGCGGGCGTAGCGCAGTTCCAGGTCCTTGAAACGCATGTAGGTGCTGAGCGTGGTGAAGCAGAACGCCATGACGAGCGCATAAAGCATCAGGTCGGTGCCGCGGCGCACCCCGAACCAGTTCGCGACGACCGTGGTGTCGTCGGGCCGCAGCACGGCGTAGACACCGGCCAGCACGAAGACGACGTAGCCGACCTTGACCCAGGCGCGAGACCGCGCGTTCCTGCGGGACCGCAGCAGGTAGACCAGCAGCGCGATGATCGTCCCGATCAGCAGCACCTGGATCCAGTTCATCGTGAAGTCCTCCCTCGCAGGAACCCGTCGAAGATGATGTTGACGCCGTTGAGGAGCGGCTGGCCCTTCGACTTCGAATAATCGGTGTAGAGCACTTCGACCGGTTGTTCGACCACGTGCCAATGGTTTTCGGCGATCAGCATGATGAACTCGTTGGCGTGGCTCATGCCGCTCATGGTGATGTCGAGCGCGTCGGCGACCTTCTTGTTGAAGACACGCAGCCCATTGTTGGTGTCGGTCAGGCCGAGTCGGCGACCGCGCCGGCTCAGCCGCGCGGCGGTCTGCAACACCAGCCGCTTCACGAACGGCGGCCGGGCACCTACCCGGGCGCCGAACCGCGTCCCGATCACGACGTCGACGTCCTCCGCGCACAGCCGGTCGACCATCGCGGCCAGATCCTTGACCCGGTGCTGCCCGTCGCCGTCGAACGTGGCGAAGACCTGCGCGCCAGGCTGTTTGCGCGCGTATTCGACGCCGGTCTGGATGGCCGCACCCTGTCCCAGGTTGATCGGGTGGCGCACCAGGTGGGCACCGGCCCGCCTCGCGATCTCGCCCGTCCCGTCGGTGCTGCCGTCATCCACGCACACGACATTGTCGAAGACCGAACGCACATCGGCGACCACCTCGCCGATGACGGCGGCTTCGTTGAAGGCGGGGATGACGATCCAGGCGCCCGAGTATTTGGCTGCAGTAACCATCTAGCCCACCAGGTTAGCCAGGATCAGCCGGCTAAGCGGTCGGCGCGCGCCAGCGCGACCAGATGAACGCCGATTCCGACCAGCGGGCCGCACAACAAGCCGACCACGGTGCGTGTTTGCAACGCCAGCGGCAGGAGCAGCAGCAGTCCGGATGCCACCGTCGCACCCACCCAGCCCAGCGCGTACGCCCGGTGCAGCGCGGCCGCCACGGCGCCGGCACCGGTGAGTGTCAACATGGCGATCGCCACCGCGGCCGCCGTCAGCCACGCCAGCAGCGCTCCGCTGGCTTGGTACTGCGGCCCGAAAGCGACCCGCAGCAGCCACGGACCTACCGCCCCGGCCGCCAGCACCCCGACCGCGCCGATGCCGCCGATGATCCCGGCCGGGGCGATCAGCGCACGGGTGCGGTCGCTGCGCGCGTCGACGAAATGCGCGATCAGGTTGCCCTGCATGGCCGTCAGCGGCACCAACAGCGGTGCCCGCGTCAACGTCACGGCGAGGATGATCACCCCGCCCTCGGCGCCGAGCTCGGTGCTGGTCAGCTTCAGCAGCACCGGAAACCCCATGAC
This sequence comes from Mycobacterium paraffinicum, assembly GCF_001907675.1. Taxonomy (GTDB): domain Bacteria; phylum Actinomycetota; class Actinomycetes; order Mycobacteriales; family Mycobacteriaceae; genus Mycobacterium; species Mycobacterium paraffinicum_A. Next base: position 239,784 of record NZ_MPNT01000002.1, on the reverse strand, counting down.
CAGGATCGCGCTGGCGCCCGCCGCGGTGATCGAGTGGGCGGCCCCGCGCAGGAAGGTCTGGGCCCCGCCGGGCGTCAGCAGCCGGGACGCCGCGCGGGCCGACGGCGAGGCGGCCAGCATGATCAGCCACGCGACCGCGCCCGCCACCGTCGCCCACAGGAAGCCGACCAGCCGCCAGCCGAGCACGACGGTCGCGGCCGCGACCGCCACCCGAATGACGGCGTCGGTCACCATCAGCGCCCCGTAGCCGGTCCACCGATCGGTGCCGGCCAGCATGCCCAGCAGGGTGGCGTGCACGCAGAACCCGGCCAGCCCGACACTGAGCAGCGCCACCGACAGCCAGCGTTGCTCGACGAAGACCCGCCCGCTCCACAGCGGCGAACTGCCGGCGATCACGGCGGCGGCGCCCACGCCGACCAGCATGGCGACCCGCAGCGGGTGGGTCCGCGGTTCGCCGGCAACCGGCAAGACCGCGGGGAGGTGGCGGGTCGAGCGGACCTCCCGGGTGGTCTCTTGCAGCAACCCGTTAGCGGCGCCGGTGACGAGGCCGAACGCCCCCCAAAACACGCCGAACACCGAAAAGCCGCCGGGCGCCAGGTTACGGGCGGCAAGGTAGATCACCGCATAACCGCACAGGGCGGTCAGCGCCGTCGCGGTGGCGACCCGGGCCACGCTGCCGCGCGTGATCGGACCGGCACCGGTCGAGGCTTGGGTACCGCCGACTTCGGGCATCGCCACAATATTGAAAATAGTAAGTGGCCGTGGATGCAGGTCTGCGGCGGCGACCGCGGTTCGCTATCGTGGGCGGCTGTCGGAAAGGACCTCGGCCGCCTTGCGCATCTTCGCGATCTCCCTGTTGGTCACCGTGGCGGCCCTCGCGGTCGGATATGCCCACGGCGGCCTGAAGGACCTCTTCCTGCTGCTGGTGCTGGCCACCCTCGAGGTGTCGCTGTCGTTCGACAACGCGATCATCAACGCCGCGATCCTCAAGCAGATGAGCCCGTTCTGGCGGCAGATGTTCCTGACGGTCGGGATTCTCGTCGCCGTGTTCGGGATGCGGTTGCTCTTTCCGCTGCTGATCGTGTGGGCGACCGCGGGCCTCGACCCGGTTCGCGCGATGGAATTGGCGCTGCATCCGCCGCCGCACGGCGCGCTGGAATTCCCCGACGGCTCGCCCAGCTACGAAAAGCTGATCACCGCCGCGCATCCACAGATCGCGGCGTTCGGCGGGACGTTCCTGTTGATGCTGTTTCTGGACTTCGTCTTCCACGACCGAGACATCAAGTGGCTCAAGTGGATCGAGATCCCGTTCGCCCGAATCGGGCGGCTGGGCCAGGTGTCGGTGGCGGTGGCTCTCGTCGTACTGATCCTCGTCGGCACCGGGTTGGCGCACACCGGCGACGAGCGCGCGACGGTGCTGACCGCCGGGCTGTTGGGCCTGGTGACGTACCTGGTCGTCAACGGTCTGAGCCGGGCGTTTCGGCCGCCGGACATCGAGGCGGCGTCGGCGGGGAAGGCGGCCGGCAAGGCCGGCCTGACCATGTTCCTCTATCTCGAGGTGCTCGACGCGGCGTTCTCGTTCGACGGGGTCACCGGCGCCTTCGCGATCACCTCGGACCCGATCGTCATCGCGTTGGGTCTCGGGCTGGTGGGCTCGATGTTCGTCCGGTCCATCACCATCTTCCTGGTGAAGCAGGACGCGCTGGACCGCTACGTGTACCTGGAGCACGGCGCGCACTGGGCGATCGGGGTGCTGGCGGTGATCATGCTGCTGTCCATCGAACCCCGATTCGAGGTTCCCGACGCGGTCACCGCCTCGGTCGGCGTGGTGTTCATCGGGGCCGCGCTTAGCTGGAGCGTGCTGCGCAACCGACGTCAGGCCAGGGCCGCCGCGTCGGCGGCGGTCTAGGCCTCGAATCTGAAATCGGCGTGCGGTTGCGCCATGAGCGTCACCGCACCTCTTCGGGCGTCAGTGCCCGTTCGACTTGAACCGCTCCACCGAACGCTGCACCTCGGCCTCGGCGTCCGAGCGGCCGACCCAGTCGGCGGCCTTGACGAACTTGCCCGGCTCCAGGTCCTTGTAGTGCACGAAGAAGTGCTTGATCACGTCCAGCTCGAACTCGGGCACGTCGCCGATGTCCTGGATGTGGTCCCAGCGGTGGTCGCCGGCCGGCACGCACAGCACCTTGTCGTCGCCGCCCTTTTCGTCGGTCATCCGGAACATGCCCACCGGGCGCGCCTCGACGATGACTCCCGGGAAGACCGACTGCGGCAGCAGCACCATCGCGTCCAGCGGGTCGCCGTCCTCGCCGAGGGTGTCCTCGATGAAGCCGTAGTCGGTCGGATAGCCCATCGAGGTGTACAGGTAGCGGTCCAGGCGCACCCGCCCGGTCTCGTGGTCGATCTCGTACTTGTTCCGCTGGCCTTTGAGGATCTCGATGGTCACATCGAATTGCACTGTGCGCTCCTTAGATCTGGGCGTTTCGCGGTAGTCCCGTCGCGTCGGGGATCACCCTAGTCGAGGCCTTTGCGGCGGATTCGGCAGAATGGGCGGGAGACAGTCAGGAGAGCGATGGGTCCCACTCGCTGGCAAAAATCCACCCATGTGTTCGTCGGGTTGGCCGTGCTGGCGTTTGTCGCCGCCGTGGTGGCGGCGGCAACGTTTTTCACCTCGGCGGGGCACGGCGGCAACAATTCGCACGCCCCGATACCGGCCCCGCACGCGCCGACCGTCAAGCCGGGAATGGTCCCGGTCAGCGACACCGCCGAGACGCCAAGCCCCGCCGGGGTGGCGGCCGTGCTGGGGGCCGTGGCGGCCGATCCCAACCTGGGCAGGTTGGGGGCCCGGGTCACCGACGCCCTGAGCGGAAAAGAGCTCTGGCAGGTGGCCGGCGACATGCCGCTGGTGCCGGCGTCGACGAACAAGGTCCTGACGGCGGCCGCCGCCCTGCTCACCCTGGACCATCAGGCCCGGATCAGCACGCGGGTGGTGGCCGGGAGCCAGAACGCGCAGGGGCCCGTCGTACTCGTCGGGTCCGGTGATCCCGTGCTGTCGGCGGCGCCGCCGGGGGTCGAGACCTGGTACCGCGGATCGGCCCGGATCAGCGACCTCGTCGAGCAGATCCGCCGCAGCGGCGTGACGCCGACCGCGGTGCAGGTGGACACCTCGGCGTTCAGCGGGCCGACGATGGCGCAGGGCTGGGACGGGGCCGACGTCGACAACGGGGACATCGCGCCGATCGAGTCGGTGATGATCGACGCCGGGCGCATCCAGCCGACCACCGTCAACTCCCGGCGCTCCCGCACCCCGGCGCTGGACGCCGGACGGGAGCTCGCCAAGGCGCTGGGCCTGGACCCCGCCGCGGTGACGGTCGCGACGGCGCCCTCGGGAGCGCGGCAGCTCGCCGTCGTGCAGTCCGCGCCGTTGATCCAGCGGTTGTCGGAGATGATGGACCACTCCGACAACGTGATGGCCGAGTGCATCGCCCGCGAGGTGGCGGCCGCGATCAACCGGCCGCGCAGCTTCGCCGGCGCCGCCGACGCGGTGTCCAACCGGTTGGGCACCGCGCACGTCGACACCGCGGGCATCACGCTGATGGATTCCAGCGGGCTTTCGGTCGACGACCGGTTGACCGCCAAGACGCTTGACGGCGTGCTGCAGGCCGCCGCCGGACCCGACCAGCCGGCGCTGCGGGCGTTGCTGGACCTGCTTCCGATCGCCGCAGGCAGCGGCACGCTCGCCGACCGCTTCACCGATGCCGCCTCCAACCAGGGCCCGGCCGGTTGGCTACGGGCCAAGACCGGATCGCTGACCGCCATCAACGCCTTGGCCGGGGTGCTCACCGACCGCAGCGGACGGGTGCTGACGTTCGCCTTCATCTCCAACGCCGCCGGCCCGAACGGCCGCAACGTGGTGGACGCCCTGGCCACCAAACTGTGGTCCTGCGGGTGCTCATGAGCCCGCCCTCGGAGCTGACGCTCGGCACCGCCGTCGACTGGGGCTTCGCCGCCACCGTCGGCCAGCGGTTGGCCCGCCCCGGCCCGCCGTCCAGCGACTACACGCGTCGACAGGTGATCGACGAGCTGACCAGCTCGGCGGCCAAGGCCGAACCGCCGGTGCGTGAGGTCACGGGCCTGGTCACCCAGGGCGCGGTGCCCGCCGCCCGCATCGTCGACCGTCCGCAGTGGATCGGCGCGGCCGCCGAGTCGATGCGGGTGATGATGAACGGGGCCGAGAAGCCGCGGGGCTTCTTCACCGGCCGCGTCACGGGCGCACAGACCGGCGCCGTGCTGGCGTTCGTGTCGTCCGGGATCCTCGGCCAGTACGACCCGTTCGCCGCCGCGAAACAGGGCTGCCTGCTGCTGGTGTATCCGAACGTCATCGCCGTCGAGCGGCAACTGCGCGTCGAGCCCTCCGACTTCCGGCTGTGGGTGTGCCTGCATGAGGTGACGCACCGGGTGCAGTTCACCGCCAATCCGTGGCTGTCCGAGCACATGTCGCGGGCGCTGGCGCTGTTGACGCGCGACGCTGGGGAAGACATCGGGCAGGTGGCGGGCCGGCTCGCGGAATACGTGCGCACCCGCGGCGAGGGGGCGCCGGACAGCCCGTCGGGGATCGTCGGCCTGGTGCGCGCGGTGCAGTCCGAGCCGCAGCGGCAGGCCCTCGATCAGCTGCTGGTGCTGGGCACGTTGCTGGAGGGCCACGCCGACCACGTGATGGACGCCGTCGGGCCGATGGTGGTGCCGTCGGTGACCACCATCCGCCGCCGATTCGACGACCGCCGCAACCGCAAGCAACCGCCGCTGCAGCGCCTGCTTCGCGCGCTGCTGGGGCTCGACGCCAAGCTCAGCCAGTACACGCGCGGCAAGGCGTTCGTCGACCACGTGGTGGGCAAAGTCGGGATGGAGCGGTTCAACGCCATTTGGACCGGACCCGAGACGCTGCCCCTGCCCGCCGAGATCGAGGAACCCGAACGATGGATCGACAGGGTGCTGTAGGGCAGCTGCGCGCGGCTGTCGAGGCGTTCGTGAAAACCCACGTCGCCACCGTCGAACAGTGGTGCGTGGCGCTGTCCGGTGGTCCCGATTCGCTCGCGCTCACCGCGGTGGCCGCCCAGCTGCGGCCCACCACCGCCGTGATCGTCGACCACGGCCTGCAACCCGACTCCGCCGGTGTCGCCGAAACCGCCCGGGCGCAAGCCGTCGGCTTGGGATGCGTTGCGGCGCAAGTGGTTCGCGTGCACGTGGGCAATGAGGGCGGCCCCGAGGCCGCGGCCCGAGCCGCGCGTTATGCGGCGCTGAGCGCGTACCACGACGGGCCGGTGCTGCTGGGCCACACGCTCGACGATCAGGCGGAGACCGTGCTGCTGGGGTTGGGTCGCGGGTCGGGTGTGCGGTCGATCGCCGGGATGCGGCCGTACGACCGGCCGTGGGGCCGGCCATTGTTGGGCGTGCGGCGCGCCGTGACCCACGCCGCGTGCCATGAGCTGGGTTTGGCGGCCTGGCAGGATCCGCACAACACCGACCGCCGCTTCACCCGGACCCGGTTGCGCCTCGAGGTGCTGCCGCTGTTGGAGGACGTGCTGGGCGGCGGGGTGGCCGAGGCGCTGGCCCGCACCGCCACCGCGCTGCGCGAGGACACCGAGCTGATCGACACGCTCGCCGCCCAGGCGTTGCCCGACGCGAAGGCCGGCGCGGGGTTGCAGGCGCAGGCGCTGGCCGCGTTGCCCGCCGCGGTGCGGCGCCGGGTGATCCGGGGCTGGTTGCTGGCGGGCGGCGCAACGGGCTTGACGGACAAGCAGATCCGCGGCGTCGACGCCCTCGTCACCGCCTGGCGCGGGCAGGGCGGGGTGGCGGTCGGGTCCGCGCTGCGCGAGGAGCGGTTGATCGCGGGGCGGCGCGACGGCGTCCTGACCCTGTGGCGGGAGCCGGTCCGATAGGCGCAATACCCGGGTCGCCGTTGGTTATTCGGCCCTTGGCGTGGCACTCTGTGGGCGTGGCCCAGATCTCCTCGGCGATCACCCCCGCGCAGCCCGTGGAGCTGTACCCGGGGGACATCAAGTCAGTCCTGCTCACCACCGAGCAGATCCAGGCCCGAATCGGCGAACTCGGCGAGGAGATCGGCGGGCACTACAGCAACGTCATGGCCGAGACCGGCCAGGATCTGCTGCTGATCACCGTGCTCAAGGGCGCTGTGATCTTCGTCACCGACCTGGCGCGGGCGATTCCGGTGCCCACCCAGTTCGAGTTCATGGCCGTCAGCTCCTACGGGTCCTCGACGTCGTCATCCGGTGTGGTCCGGATCCTCAAGGACTTGGACCGCGACATCCAGGGCCGCGACGTGCTGATCGTGGAGGACGTCGTCGACTCGGGCCTGACCCTGTCCTGGCTGCTGCGTAACCTCACCAGCCGCCATCCGCGGTCGCTGCGAGTGTGCACGCTGCTGCGCAAGCCCGACGCGAAGGGCGCCAACGTCGACATCGCCTATGTGGGCTTTGACATCCCCAACGACTTCGTCGTCGGCTACGGCCTGGACTACGACGAGCGTTACCGCGACCTGTCGTACATCGGCACCCTGGATCCCCGGGTCTACCAGCAGTAGACCCGGGGTCTAGTCCAGCTCCCACACCGCGGTCACCGAGAAGCTCACCGTCTGCTGGCCAGGCTCCAGCGGGACAGCGCTCGGCATGGCCCTGGGCGGGGCGGGCGGCCCACCCGTCGTCGGTTCGGTCGCCTCCGAGATGGACAGCACCCTGCCCAGCCGGAGTCCGGACAGCTGGGCGTACTGCTCGGCGCGGTTCTTGGCGTCGTTGAACGCTCGCGCGCGGGCGTCCTTGACCAGCTGTGAGTCATCGGCAATGGAGTAGCTCACCGACTTGATCCGGGTGGCGTCGCCACCCGTGCCGACAATGAGGGCCAGCATCCGGGACGCGGCGTCGGGCGGGTGGAGCTTGACCGTGATGGCGTTGGTGGCCCGGTAGCCGGTGATGGTGGCGGTGCCGTTGGGCCCCGGGTTGTTGAACTGCGGCTGCAGCGTCACCTCGGTGGTGCTGATGTCTTTACGGTCGACGCCCGCGCCCGCGAGCGCGTTGATGACCGCTTGCTGGCGGTCGTTGGTCTGGTTCATCGCCGAGGTCACATCGGGTGCGGTGAACTCGATACCGACGTCGGCGGTCAGCGTGTCCGGAACGCCCTGGACTTGGCCCGACCCGATGACGGTGACCTGCCGGGGGTTGACGCCGGGCGCGGGCGCCGAAGGCGGGGAATCGCAGGCCGACACCGCGACGGTAGCTAGCCCGGCGACGGCCAGGGCGATCAACTTGCGGGCAAACCTCGGGGCATTCGTTGCGACCGGCATGACTGGCACCCTAGCCGTCGGGGCAGGCCGAGGCCACGAGTGCCCGGCACCGGGCGAGTCCGCCGGTTCGTATGCACGAACGTTGCTGTCCGGCAACGGTGTTTGTTCTCGAATTGGAATGTCGCCGGCGTTGCGGCACGGCCGGGCCGGTCGCGGGCAAACGGTCCCAGCAAATCTAGCAACCACATATATGAACCTATATGATTCCAAACATATTGGTTTGTAATGACTTTCATGCTGAACACAAAAGTTGCAGCTTCTCCTGCCAGCTAAGTGAACAGTTATCGACTCGGCCATGAATTGCCAGGCCAAGGGCTGTCATTCCGGGACGTGACTCCCCTAACGTGTCCAGACGTCCGATTCGGTGCCCGACGGCGGCGCTGAAAGGTATTGAGTGCAAGGTGATTTGAGGAGGGGATATGCCTTTTGTGCTGGCGCAGCCGGAGATGATCGAGGCGGCCGCGGGGGAGCTGCATGGCATCAACGCGGCCGTGCGGGAGGGGAATTCGGCCGCAGCCGTCCCGACGACCGGGGTGGTTCCCGCCGCCGCCGATGTGGTGTCGCTGTTGACCGCGGCGCAGTTCTCCTGGCACGCGCGGCTCTTCCAGGAGGTCAGTGCCCAGGCCGCCGCGGTTCGAGAGCAGCTTGCGACGACGCTTGGCATCAGCGCGGGTTCGTACGCCGCCACCGAGCTCGCCAACGCCGCTGCGGTCGGTTAGGCCGGGACGCGATGCTGGATTTCGCGCAGTTACCGCCGGAGGTCAACTCCGCGCTGATGTATTCGGGACCCGGCTCGGGGCCGCTACTGACCGCCGCGGCGGCCTGGGACGGGCTGGCCGCCGAGCTGCAGTCCGCGGCGTCCGCCTACGGGTCGGTGATCGCGGGCCTTGGCGACGGGCCGTGGCAGGGGCCGGCCGCAGAGGCCATGCTGGCGGCGGCCGCGCCGCAATTGGCGTGGCTCCAGGGCACGGCCGGGCATGCGGAACAGGCCGCCACCCAAGCCATGGCGGCAGCGGGCGCCTACGAGTCGGCGTTCGCCGAGACGGTGCCGCCGCCGGTGATCGCGGCGAACCGGGCGTTGTTGATCGAGCTGATGGCGACGAACGTCCTCGGACAGAACACCGCCGCGATCGCGGCCACCGAGGCGCAATACGGCGAGATGTGGGCTCAGGACGCCGCCGCGATGTACGGCTATGCCGGCACGTCGGCCGCGGCGGCGACCTTGCCGCCATTCGAGCCGGCGGCACCCACCACCAACCCGGCCGGGGTTGCGGGTCAGGCCGCGGCGGTCGCCCAAGCGGTCGGCACCAGCGAAAGTAACAGCGCCCAGGCCCTGGACGCGGTCCCCCAAACGCTGTCGTCGCTGGCCGGTTCGACGAACAATTCCGCGGCTGCCAATCCCGCGTTTTCCCTGGGCGGAATCGGGCTGAACCCGGAGGGCGATGGGCTCGTCATCGGTGGCCCGCTGGGTGATGTGTTGGAGGGTCTGACCGGTTCGCAGACCTTGGATGCCAGCACGCCCTTCGACGCGTTCATCCGATTGATCTCGCCGACACGGCTTTTCACGACATCGTTCAAGGACATTCAGGGCATCGCTCAGGGCATGATGCCCGCCGCGAAGTCCGCCACCGAGGGCGCCGCCAAGGCCGCCGAGGCGGCTCTGCCCGCCGCGGTATCGGGCGGCGCAGGCCTGGGATCGATCGGGTCGATCGGCGGCGCGGTTGGTAAGGCGGCGTCGATCGGTGGTTTGTCGGTGCCGGCAGGATGGGCGAGCACTACGCCCACGCCACCACCGGTCACCGTGGCGTTCAACGGCCTCTCTGCCGCATCGGCTGCCGAACCGGCCACGAACGCGGTGGGCGGCGTGCCGATGACGCCGCTTGGCGGGATGGGCCGCGGCGCTGCGGCACATTTTGTCGCACCCCGATATGGGTTCAAGCCCACGGTCATCGCTCAACCCCCCGCGGGCGGCTGAGAATCGGAGCTGGGCTGCGTGTGTCAGAAGGGCGGATCGTCGGGCAGTGACCTCAGCGGCGGCTCGTCGGGAGTCCAATCCGGCGGGAGTTCCTCCGGTTCTTTGGGATCGTTCACCCAGGTGCAGAACGGGCTGGTACTCGGTGTGCCCTTGAACAGATAGAGCATGTCGCGCATGTGATTTCGGAACTTGCGTGCTGTGATCTCCTGCTGACGCGCCTCCTCTAACGCCCGACGCGCTTCGTTGATCGGCCTCTGCACGCGGTTATGGTTGCGCGCGCGCGTGATTCGCGCGTTGCGCTGCTGCGATCTGCTTCTCCTGTTGGGAACCGGCGGCGCGCAGGCCGGTCCGCGAGGCTGCGGGAAGAGGTCGGCGCCGGCGGGGAAGGTGCGATAGGTCCGCCCGCTGGGTGACAGCCAGACGACTGTGCCGTCGGCCAGTTGCGTGTCGCGCCACCCACCGAAGGTCTTAAGTCGATGATGTTGGCGGCAAAGGCATTTCAGATTCCCCGCAACGGTATGCCCGCCAGCCGCCGGATTTTGGTGGTTGAACGGAATGGTGTGGTCGAGATCGCAGACGACGGCCGGACGGCTGCAGCCGGGAAAGCGGCAGGTGAGGTCCCGGCACCGCACCGCCCGCTCCAGCGCCGCGGGCGGTTGATATCGCAGCGCCTCGACGGGGCTTGTCACCGGATTGGCGACGAGGAGGGCTGCGGCGGCTGCCAATCGGCGCACCTGCTCGGCGTCGATCACGCCGTAGCCCTCCAGATAGCCCGGCTCGGCGCCATCACCGTAGACCGTATGGTCGCTGGCCACCACGTTGATCACTACCCGCGCTTCGGCATCACGGTCGGGGGCGGCGTCGCCGACCCGGCGGGGGCACTCCGGTTGCCCGCAGGCACAGGACAACCCGTGGCCCTCGGCCAGTGCTGCCAGTGCGTCGGCCCGGCGCTGATCGATTGTTCGCGGGTCGGCAGGGCACACCTGCTTGGCAAGTTGCGAGAGCCGTCGGTCAAACGCCGTTGCGGCCGTTGCGGCGACCGACCCGTAGATCTCGGCCATCCCATCGCCGGTGGCGCTGATTCCTACGTGGCGGTCGCGCTCGGCGGCGAGGCGACGCTCGCGGACGGCGTCGGGGTCGGTGGTGCGCACGGCGGCGTCGGCGGCGTTGATGATCCGCTGCCTTGACCAGCCGTGCCAATTGCCGATGCGCTCGGCCAGCGACTGGTCGATCTTGGCGATCAGCTGCTCATCAGTGACCAGGTCGGTCCTGCCGATGATCAAGCGCACGGTGCGCCAATCCGTCCGGCCCTCCGCGAGCAGGGCCGCGATCTTGGGCAACCTGATGTCCAGCGCCTCCGCGTGTGACACCAGGTAACTGGCCCCCACGGGGGAGAGGTTCATGGCGGCGGCGACCTCGGCCGCGGTCTGCTCGAAACCGTCGATTTCCGCGTATTCGCGCGGGCGCTCGGGCCGCTCGGCGGCGGCGGTCCGATGTCGCAATAGCGCAGCCACCGCTGCCATTCGGCGAGCGACCAGCATGGATTCCTGCCGGTGGGTCACCTCGATCAGCTCCACAAGGGAGGCGGGATCAACCGGTACTTCGAACATGTGTTCGATTGTATGGGGCGCCACCGACAACCAGAACGGCGAACTCAGTCGCGCGAGCCCTCCGCGGAGGGATTCGGCATCAGCACTCGCTGTCGGGTCGTGACACGGAACGGATCCGGCGACTGTCCGTCGCCAAGGACCGCGTGCACGTCCTCGGGCGTGATCAGTCCCAGTTCTATCTGTAGCCAGGTAGCGCTGAGCCCGAACGCGTGCGCGGCACGCCTGGCCTCCTCGGCATCGGGAAAGTCGTCTGCGTTGGCGCGCCCGCCGGCCCCGTACCAGCGCCCCTTCGTCACGCCACAGGCGTCGCGCAACTGCTCGATGGTGATGTCGCGGTTCAGCGTCGCTTCGAGCAGGCGCTTCAGCCCCCAACCTGCGGCATTCGTTCGTGGCATCCACCCAGAGTAACCCGCTGCCGAAACGCGGGCAAAGTGTCTCCACCTGCGAGTCTTAGGACTGAATTCAGAAGTCAATACCCAAGACTAGACAGAGATTCATAATTCATGACATAGTGTCCGCAAGCACGACAAGAGAAGCCGAAATCAGGCATCACGAGGAGAAGCACATGTCGTTCCTGACCACCCAGCCGGACCTGCTGCTAGCCGCGGCGGGGCAGCTCCAATCGATCGGCTCGGCTGTGACCGCCGCCAATTCGACGGCCGCCTTCGCGATCACGGGAGTCGTTCCGGCGGCGGCCGACGAAGTCTCCGTGGTCACCGCGGCCACCTTCGCCGGCTATGGCCAGCAATATCAGGCGATCAGCGCCGAGGCCGGCATGATCCACGAGCAGTTCGTCAGCGCGCTGGGGCTCAGTGCCGATTCGTATGCGGCGACCGAGGCCGCCAATGCGACGCAAGCCGCGGGCGGCCACTTCATGCCCGCCATGCCGGTCCGTATGGTTCCCGCCGGGCCGGCCCGCCTGACGCCGGCCATGCCCACTCGCGTCGCGCCCGCCGCGCCCAACCGCGTGGCCCCGGCGGCGCCTGCCCGGCCGGCCGCTCCGCCGGCCAGGCCGATGCCCGCCGCGCCGAGCCCGGCGCCCGCCACATCCGCCGCCCCGGGGTGGCACGGCGGCGGTTATGGCTACGCCACACCACAGAACGGCGGCTATGCCGGCTATGGAGCTGCCAATTATGGCCGTCACCAAACGCCGTACGGGGGCGGGAATTACGGCGGACACCCGGCCCCGCGCGTCGAGCACGTCGCACCCGCACACATGGCGCCCGCCCAGCACGTCGAGCACGTCGCGCCCGCGCATGCGATGCCCCTCGAGCACGTCGCCCGCGCTGACGTGGCGCCCCAGCACGTCTCACCCGCCGAGCTGGCGCCCACCGCTCCGGTCCACCGGGAGTCCCTCGCGGCCGCCATACCCGCAGAGAAGGTGCTGCCCATGCACCTGCCGGCCGGCACGCCCACCGAGCACGTCATTCAGGCGCACGCCGCCTTCAAAGCCGCCGCCGGTCCAAAGCCATTGCCGGCGCTGGCATAGCGAAAACGACCACAAGAGAGGAATGCAGTCATGGATTTCGGTGCGATGCCTCCGGAGATCAACTCGGGCCTGATGTATGCGGGGCCGGGACCAGGTTCGATGCTCGCGGCGGCGATGGCCTGGGAGGGCCTGGCCGCGGAGCTGCGCGCGGCTGCGACGAGCTACGGGTCGGTGATCCTGAACCTCACCGACGCCGGCTGGCAGGGCCCGTCGTCGGCGGCCATGGCGGCCGCCGCAGCGCCCTACGTGGCTTGGATGCACGCGACCGCCGCGCAGGCCGAGCAGGCCGGCATGCAGGCGACGGCCGCCGCGGTCGCTCATGAGGCGGCGTTCGCGGCTACTGTGCCGCCGCCGATGATCGCCGCTAACCGCTCGTTACTGATGATGTTGGTCGCGACCAACTTCCTGGGGATAAACGCCGCGGCGATCGCGGCAACTGAGGCGCAGTACGCCGAGATGTGGGCCCAAGATGCGGCGGCCATGTACGCCTACGCCGGCTCGTCGGCCGCGGCGGCGATGCTGGCCCCGATGGCGGTTGCCCCGCCGACCACCAACCCCGGAGGTGCGGCGGGTAGCACCGTGGCGGCGGGTGGGGCCAGCATGCAGGGCGCCGCGCAGGGGTTGGCGATGGGAGTGCCGTCCGCACTCAATTCTTCCGCGTCGTCGTTGGTGAGCAGCTTCCCTTCGGCCGTCAGCAGTTTCACCGGCTTGCTCGGCACGCCGTTCGGAGGACAGGGAGCCGGAACGGCCACATCGGGAATGGGTGGGTTGACGGCGTCAAACGCCGGTCTTGCGACCGCCATGCTCGGACCCGGCGTGGTCTCGCGCGTCGGAATGCCCGGAATGGAGCACCTGGCTCCTGCCTCGCCGTCCCTGCGCGCGCCGGAGATGCTCGCTCCCGCGCGGCTGATGCCGTCGGCGGCGATGGGCCAGGCGGCTCCTGTTGGAGGTTTGTCGGTGCCGCCGAGCTGGCAAGCGGCGACGCCCGAGGCCGCCGCCCCGGCGGCCAGCACGCCCTTGGGCAGCGCCGGCGCCCCGATGCTGGCTCCCCGCGGTATTCCGGCGGGGCAAGTGGGCGGCATGGAGGTGCGCGGATTCGGTGCTGCGGCGCCGGCTCGCGTCAGCGTATTGCCCCAGCTGGTCGGATGACGAAAGGGGGAGAGGATACCTCGACGCGCTAGAGACCAAAGTTCAGTATTCACAATCATTTTCGAAGGAGAAATGCAATGACAGCACGATTCATGACCGACCCGCACGAAATGCGGGCGATGGCGGGCCGCTTCGAGACGCACGCCCAGACGGTGGAGGACGAGGCACGCAAGATGTGGGCATCGTCGATGAACATCGCCGGCGCCGGGTGGAGCGGTCAGGCGCAGGCGGCCTCGTACGACACCATGGACCAGACCAATCAGGCGTTCCGCAACATCGTCAACATGCTGCACGGCGTGCGCGACGGCCTGGTTCGAGACGCTAACAACTACGAACAGCAAGAGCAGGCTTCACAGCAAATCCTGGGCAGCTAGCCCACTAACAAATAGGAGACGAGCAACGATGACAATCAACTACCAGTTCGGCGATGTCGACGCCCACGGCGCCACCATTCGCGCGCAGGCCGCGTCACTGGAGGCCGAGCACCAGGCCATCGTGCGCGATGTGCTTGCGGCCGGGGACTTTTGGGGCGGCGCCGGGTCGGCGGCGTGCCAGGAGTTCATCATCCAGCTTGGCCGCAACTTCCAGGTGATCTATGAGCAGGCCAACGCTCACGGGCAGAACGTGCAAACTGCCGGCAGCAACATGGCGGGCACCGACAGCGCCGTCGGGTCCAGCTGGGTCTAGTGGCGATCGCAAGCGCGGCGTGGCCGGGCGCGGCGGGTCGCCACCGTGGGTCTAGTGGCGATCGCAAGCGCGGCGTGGCCGGGCGCGGCGGGTCGCCACCGTGGGTCTAGTGGCCCTAAGGGGTGACCAGAACCTTGCAGTGTCGCTCGGGGTCGGCGAGGTCGTCGAAGGCCGCGCCGACCCTGTCCAGGCCGACTTCCCCGGTGATCAGCGGGCTGACATCGATATCGCCTTCGGCCAGCGCGCGCAGCGAGTCGGTGAACTCCTCAGGGCTGTAGGCAAGCACGAACTGGACGTTGATCTCTTTGGCGATCGCGAAGAACGGATGCACGGTGTCTGGCTGCATGCAAACCCCTGCGACCACCAGACGAGTGCCGGGCCGAGCCCGGAGCAACACGTCGTCGATGATCCCGGGCACGCCGACCGCCTCGAACACCACGGCTGGTTTGACCGAGTCGAACGGCGAGCCCTGCGCCGCGTCCAGCGCCTGATGGGCGCCCATGGCGGTGGCCAGTTCCCGCCGTTTTGGCGAAAAGTCCGATGCCACAATGCTTTCCACGCCACGGGCGCGCAGGGCCGCGATGATCGCGATGCCGATCGGGCCGCAACCGATGACCAGGGCTGTCTCACCGGCGGTGACGTTGGACTTGTTGACGGCGTGCAAGCCCACCGCCATGGGTTCGGTCAGGGCGGCATGTTTGAAGTCCAGTCCGTTGGGGACGGGCAGCAGCAGCGGCGCCGACAGCAGCATGCGTTCGGCGTAGCCGCCGATTGTGCTGTTGCTGTACACGATTGGCTCGGCACCCTTGGCCGACAGCAGCACCGGCAGCGAGGTGACCAGCGTCCCGGGCGGGTGGGTCTCGGTGTCGGGGCCTGCCTCGAGCACCTCGGCGCTGAACTCGTGCCCCATGAAAATGTCGTGGTCGAGGTCGACGTGCATGCCGCCCCGGCCGCCGGCCACCCGATCGGTCATCTCGAGCACCTGCGCGCCGTGTGCGGCGAAATGCAAGTCCGAGCCGCAGATCCCGCACGCGCGCACGCCGACGAGCACCTGCCCTGCCCGCGGCACGGGATCCGGCACATCGTCCCGGCAGACCATCCGGCCGTTCCGCAACACCGCGGCGCGCATCAGCTTTTCACGGCCTTCTGTTCGTCGACATGTTCGGTGATGGCCTTCACCACGGCCTCACCGGCCCGTCCGATCAACTGATCGCGATTGCCCTTGGCCCAGTCGTGCGACGAGCGTGACGCTTCGAGCTGCCCCTTGAAATGGGGAATCACCTTGCGCGCCATCAGGTCATAACAGTGGTACGTCGCATCGGGGGAAGCCCAGTCGTGGCCCAGCATCAGCAACGTGCCGAAACCGCCGGAGCGCTCGAGCAGGTCTTCGATGTGGGCGATGGCGTCGTCGGGGGTGCCGATGCAGCAGTTGCCCTTGGCTGCGTAGTCCTCGACGAACTCGTGCGGTGACTGGGCACCTTCGACGGAGTTGGCCAACGGCACGAACCCGGCCGCGCCGAAGTAATTGGCGAAATCCTGCAATCCGTAAGTGCAGTCGTCGATGGCCTTCTCGCGGCTGTCCGCGATGTGCATGATGCTGAGAACACGCCAGTCGGCCCGGTCCGGCTCGTCGCGGCCGACTTTGGCGGCCTGCTCGCGCACCACGTCCCAGGTGGTTTCCAGGGCGGCGAAACCGCCCGGCACCGACATGGACAGCGACAGCAATGACGTGCCCAACGCGCCTGCCAGTCGTGGTCCGGACGGCGAAATCATTGCCGCCGTGGAAATCTCCGGGTAGGGCCAGGTGTAGGGCCGGATGTGCAGTTGCGCATCGCGCAATGTGAACCAGTCGGTGTGGCGGTCGATCCGCTCCGACGGGCCCGCCCGGAACAGAGCGAGGATCGCCTCGAGCGACTCCTGCATCATGTGCCGTTGATCGACTGGGTCGATGCCCATCATGTAGGCGTCCGACGGCAGCGCGCCTGGGCCGGTGCCGAACATCACCCGGCCGCGGGTGAGGTGGTCGAGCAGCACCCACCGATCGGCCACCATGAGTGGATGGTGGTAGGGCAGCGAGACCACTCCGGTGCCCAGCCGGATGTGCTTCGTCCGCTCCGCGGCGGCCGCGATGAACACCTCCGGGCAGGCGATCAGTTCGTAGCCGCCGGAGTGGTGTTCGCCGAACCACGCCTCATCGAAGCCGAGCCGATCCAGCGCGACGACGCGTTCCATGTCGTATTCCAAGGCCACCGTTGGTGATTGGCCGATCGGGTGGAACGGTGTGATGAAGACACCGAACCGGAGGGGGGCGGTCATCGCAGCTCCAATCCGTTGAGGAAGTCCAGCAGGGCGGCGTTCACCTCGTCCGGCCGTTCCTGCTGCAGCCAGTGCCCCGCGTCGTCGATCATCACCTGGCGGTAGGGGCCGGTGATCAACTCCGACGCGCGGTCGGGGCGGGTGAACGTCAGCACCGGATCGGCGGTCCCGCCGATAAAGAGTGCGGGGACAGTGATCTTGGCGTCGGCCAGCTCTGGCGTGGTCTCCCAGTTGCGGTCGAAGTTGCGGTACCAGTTCAGGCCACCGGTGAACCCGGTGCGGGAGAACTCGCTGATGTAGTGGTCGAGCTCGCCCTGGCTCAGCCAATCGGGCAGGTGGTCGGGTTCGGGAAGCCGGTCGATGAAACCCTCGGTGCCGGGCGCCACCATGCGCGACGAGGCGAGCGGGTCACCCGACGTCCGCAGGCCGCCCAGCATCCTGCGCATGGTGCGGGCCGGATCACCGTTGAGCTCCGCGTCGGCGACGCCCGGCTCCTGGAAGTACAGGATGTAAAAGAAGTTCTGGCCGAACATCTTGCGCCACGCCTTAGTCGGTGCCGCGTGCGAGCGGGGCACCGCGGGCACGCTGAGCGCAGCGACGGCCGCGACTCGATCCGGGTGCAGCAGCGGCGCATTCCAGACCACGGCGGCGCCCCAGTCGTGTCCGACCCAGACAGCGCGCTCGGCGCCGACGTCGTCGAGCAGACCGACCAGGTCGGCCGTCAGCTGGTGGATGTCGTAGGCCTCGATCGGTTCGGGGCAAGAGGAGCCGCCGTAGCCACGCTGATCGGGCGCCAGCACGTGGTAGCCGGCCTCGGCGAGGACGGGAATCTGGTGGCGCCACGAATAGGCCAACTCGGGAAAGCCGTGGGCCAAGATGACCACGGGCGCGCCGCGCTCTCCAGCCTCGACCACCCGTAGCTGTACACCGTTGGTTTCCACTAACCGTTCGGTTGATCTGGGCACCATGTCACCAAAGCACACCCCCTCCGGTGCTGAAAAGAAATCGCGCTGATTGCGAATAGCATTCCAACGGCTTTGGTCGCCTGGTAGATATCGCCGTGAAGCCCACGGATTTCTTGGAAGTAGGTGGAGGCGACATGAGGCGGCTCGATCACGTCGTCGTCTGGACGAATAATCCGCGCGCGTCGATGGATTTCTATGCAAGGGTGGTCGGGTTGGCGCCGGTCCGGTTTGCCGAGTTCGAGGCGGGCGACGCGCCGTTCCCGAGTGTCCGGGTGTGTGAGGACTCGATCATCGACCTGTCGCCGATTGCCAATATCGCTGACACCGAGACGCTGACGCGGGTGGACGGCAGCGCCGGCCACCCGGTGAATCATGTTTGCCTTGCGCTGTCGAAGTCGGAGTACGACGCATTGGATGACCGCCTGCGAGCGGAGGGGGTGGACACCAGCGCGCGGTTGGGCCCTACCTTCGGGGCGCATGGCTGGGCGCCGCAGGCGTTCTACTTTGCCGACCCGGACGGCAACGTGATCGAGGCCCGCTATTACGAGTGATGCGATCCCGACGGCTGTGATCGCCACCGAGCGTCACGCTGGCGTGACCGCCGCAGCCGACCGCCGCGCTGGCGTGACGCTAGGCGCGACGAGCGGGAACCCCTGCTCGTTATATCGACGGCGACCCGCTGCGCCCCGGCTCTGCCGGGGCTGGCGATCGCCACGGTGCAAAACGGTGGCGACCCGCTGCGCCCCGGCTCTGCCGGGGCTGGCGATCGCCACGAGCGGTAACCTGGACTTTTCCAGCTGCGTGAATATCGGGGAAGGACCTGGCCAGCAAGGCCGATGATTGATGAACCGGAAAAACGTTATCCGCACCATCACGGCGATTGCCGTCGTGGTGCTGCTCGGTTGGTCGTTCTTCTATTTCAGCGACGACACCCGCGGCTATAAGCCCGTCGACACGTCGGTGGCGGTGGCCCAGATCAACGGCGACAACGTCAAGAGCGCCCAGATCGACGACCGCGAGCAGCAGCTGCGGCTGACCCTGAAGAAGGGCAACAACGACACCGAGAATTCCGACAAGGTCATCACGAAATACCCGAGCGGGTACGCGGTCGACCTGTTCAACGCGCTCAGCGCCAAGAATGCGAAGGTCAGCACGGTCGTCAACCAGGGCAGCATCCTGGGCGAGCTGCTGGTCTACGTGTTGCCGCTGCTGTTGCTGGTGGGCCTGTTCGTGATGTTCTCCCGCATGCAGGGCGGGGCCCGAATGGGCTTCGGGTTCGGCAAATCGCGAGCCAAGCTGCTCAACAAGGACATGCCCAAGACCACGTTCGCCGACGTCGCCGGCGTCGACGAGGCGGTCGAAGAGCTCTACGAGATCAAGGACTTCCTGCAGAACCCCGGCCGCTATCAGGCACTGGGGGCCAAGATCCCCAAGGGCGTGCTGCTCTACGGCCCGCCGGGGACGGGTAAGACGCTGCTGGCCCGCGCCGTCGCCGGTGAGGCCGGAGTCCCGTTCTTCACCATCTCCGGCTCCGACTTCGTCGAGATGTTCGTCGGTGTCGGCGCATCGCGGGTACGCGACCTGTTCGAACAGGCCAAGCAGAACAACCCGTGCATCATCTTCGTCGACGAGATCGACGCGGTGGGCCGCCAGCGCGGCGCCGGCCTCGGCGGCGGTCACGACGAACGCGAGCAGACGCTGAACCAGCTGCTGGTCGAAATGGACGGCTTCGACCCACGCGCCGGTGTCATCCTCATCGCGGCCACCAACCGGCCCGACATCCTGGACCCGGCGCTGCTCCGGCCCGGCCGCTTCGACCGGCAGATCCCGGTGTCCAACCCCGACCTGGCGGGCCGGCGGGCCGTCCTGCAGGTGCATTCCAAGGGCAAGCCCATCGCCCCGGACGCCGACCTCGACGGGCTGGCCAAGCGCACGGTCGGCATGACCGGCGCCGACCTGGCCAACGTCATCAACGAGGCCGCGCTGCTGACCGCCCGGGAGAACGGCACCGTCATCACCAGCGCCGCGCTCGAAGAGGCGGTGGACCGGGTGATCGGCGGCCCGCGCCGCAAGGGCCGGATCATCAGCGAGCAGGAAAAGAAGATCACCGCCTACCACGAGGGCGGGCACACCCTCGCCGCCTGGGCGATGCCGGACATCGAGCCGATCTACAAGGTGACCATCCTGGCGCGCGGGCGTACCGGCGGGCACGCGGTCGCGGTGCCCGAGGAGGACAAGGGCCTGCGGACCCGCTCGGAGATGATCGCGCAACTCGTGTTCGCGATGGGCGGGCGTGCCGCCGAGGAACTGGTGTTCCGGGAGCCGACGACGGGCGCGGTGTCCGACATCGAGCAGGCCACCAAGGTGGCCCGCGCCATGGTCACCGAATTCGGGATGAGTTCCAAGCTGGGCGCGGTCAAGTACGGCACCGAACACGGCGACCCCTTCCTGGGCCGCACCATGGGGACGCAGGCCGACTACTCCCACGAGGTCGCCCGCGACATCGACGACGAGGTCCGCAAACTGATCGAGGCGGCCCACACCGAGGCGTGGGAGATCCTCACCGAATACCGCGACGTGCTCGACACCTTGGCCGGCGAGCTGCTGGAGAAGGAGACGCTGCACCGCGCCGAGCTGGAGGGCATCTTCGCCGACGTCGAAAAGCGGCCCCGGCTCACCATGTTCGACGATTTCGGTGGCCGCATCCCGTCGGACAAGCCGCCGATCAAGACACCCGGCGAGCTGGCGATGGAGCGTGGCGAGCCGTGGCCGCCGCCGGTCCCCGAGCCGGCGTTCAAGGCGGCCATCGCGCGGGCCAGTCAGGCCGCTGCGGCCGCGGGAGCGGACGCCGACCGAAACAACAACGGCGGCAACGGTTCTCAGGGCTCTCATGGATCCGGCCATCGTCCGGGCGCGCCGCACGCCCCCACCCAGCCGGATTACGGTGCGCCGGCCGGCTGGCACGCGCCGGGATGGCCGCCCCAGGACCAGCAGCCGAATTACTGGTATCCGCCGCCGCAGGCCCCACAGCAGCCGTACTGGCCTCAGCCGGCGGGGCACTACCCGGGCTATCCGGGTCAGCAAGGCCACCCGGGCCAGCAGGCCCACCCCGGTCAGCATGGTCAGGCGCAGCCCCCTTACCCGCCGTATCCGCCCTACCCGCCGCCGAGTCTGCCCGACCCCGACGGGGCAAGGTCTCCCGACCAGCAGGACGACGACGTAAGCCGGTCCAACCCGCCCGCTCACGGCTGACGAACGGAGGATTCGATGGCAGTAACCGGTTTTGGCCCGGACACCGCCTCTGCATCGACCCGGGTGTTCGACCAGGACCGCGCCGAGGCTGCGGTCCGCGAGTTGCTGTACGCCATCGGCGAGGACCCGGACCGGCACGGCCTGCGGGAGACGCCGGCCCGCGTCGCGCGCGCCTACCGCGAAATGTTCGCCGGTCTCTACACCGACCCCGACAGCGTGTTGAACACCATGTTCGACGAAGAACACGACGAACTGGTGCTGGTCAAGGAGATCCCGCTGTACTCCACCTGCGAACACCATTTGGTGTCGTTCCACGGGGTCGCCCATGTCGGGTACATCCCCGGCGCCGACGGACGTGTCACCGGGCTGTCCAAGATCGCCCGATTGGTCGACCTTTACGCCAAGCGCCCGCAGGTGCAGGAACGACTGACCAGCCAGATCGCCGACGCCCTGATGAA
This sequence comes from Mycobacterium paraffinicum, assembly GCF_001907675.1. Classification (GTDB taxonomy): domain Bacteria; phylum Actinomycetota; class Actinomycetes; order Mycobacteriales; family Mycobacteriaceae; genus Mycobacterium; species Mycobacterium paraffinicum_A. The sequence goes on along the minus strand of NZ_MPNT01000002.1, from coordinate 218,526 downwards.
AAAGCTCAACCCGCGCGGGGTCATCGTCGTGATCGAGGCCGAGCACCTGTGCATGGCCATGCGGGGCGTTCGCAAGCCCGGCGCGACCACCACCACCTCGGCGGTGCGCGGGCAGTTCAAATCCAACGCTGCGTCTCGAGCCGAAGCGCTCGACCTCATCCTGCGTAAGTGAGCCGGCGCCTGTGCGGGTGATGGGAGTCGTGAACGTCACTGACGACTCGTTCTCCGATGGCGGCCGCTATCTCGACACCGGCAACGCCGTGGCGCACGGGGTGGCGCTGGCCGCCGAGGGTGCCGACATCGTCGACGTCGGGGGCGAGTCGACCCGGCCCGGCGCCACCCGGATCGACGCCCAGATCGAGACCTCCCGCGTGATCCCCGTCGTCAAAGAGCTTGTGGCAGAGGGTCTTACGGTGAGCATCGACACCATGCACGCCGATGTCGCACGCGCGGCGCTGCAGAACGGCGCGCGGATCGTCAACGACGTGTCGGGCGGGCGAGCCGATGCCGCGATGGCGCCGCTGCTGGCCGACGCGGGCGTGCCGTGGGTGCTGATGCATTGGCGCTCGGTGTCCGCCGAGCGCCCGCACGCGGCCCCCCACTACGGCGACGTGGTGGCCGAAGTGCGCGCCGAGCTGCTCGGCAGCGTCGACGCCGCGGTGGCCGCGGGCGTCGACCCCGCCAAGCTGGTGATCGACCCCGGACTCGGGTTCGCCAAGACGGCTCAACACAATTGGGCGCTGCTGCGCGCGTTGCCGCAGTTGGTGGCGACCGGAATCCCCGTGCTGCTGGGCGCATCACGCAAACGGTTCCTCGGTACGTTGTTAGCCGGGCCGGATGGCTCGCCGCGACCGCCCGCCGGCCGCGAGACGGCGACCGCGGTGATCTCGGCGTTGGCGGCGCTGAACGGGGCGTGGGGCGTTCGCGTTCACGACGTGCGGGCCACGGTCGACGCCCTCAGGGTGGTGGGGGCGTGGACGCAGACCGAAACGCAGCGGACCGAGCTGGCTGGAGACGATGGCTGATCGAATCGAATTGCGGGGGTTGACGATTCGTGGGCGACACGGAGTTTTCGATCACGAGCGCGCCGACGGGCAGGACTTCGTCATCGATATGACGGTGTGGATCGACCTCGCGGAGGCCGCCGCCAGCGACGAGCTGGCCGATACCTACGACTACGGCCGCCTGGCCGAACTGGCGGCCGACATCGTGGCCGGGCCGCCGCGAAACCTGATCGAATCGGTCGGGGGTGAGATCGCCGACCGGGTGATGCAAGACGAGCGCGTGCATGCCGTCGAGGTGGTGGTGCACAAGCCGCAGGCTCCGCTCCCGCAGCAGTTCGCCGACGTCGCGGTGGTGGTGCGGCGGTCGCGGCGCGGCGGCCGCGGCGCGGTGATCCCGGCGGAGCGGCGCCTATGACTTGGGTGGTCCTCTCCATCGGCTCCAACCTGGGCGACCGCCTGGCCCGTCTGCAGTCCGTCGTCGACGGGTTGGGCGAGACGGTGCTCGCGGTGTCCCCGGTCTACGAGACCGACCCCTGGGGCCGGGTCGACCAGGCGCCCTTCCTCAACGCGGTGCTGATCGCCAACGACCCGGCGTGCGACGGGCAGTGCTGGTTGCGCCGGGCCCAGGACTTCGAGCGTGCCGCGGGCCGCGTACGCGGCGAGCGCTGGGGCCCGCGAACCCTCGACGTCGACCTGATCGCCTGCTACGGCGACGCGGAGGTGATCTCCCGCGAGAACAACCTGACGTTGCCGCACCCACTGGCCCACTTGCGGGCCTTCGTGATGATCCCCTGGCTCGCCATCGACCCCGATGCCCAGTTGACCGTCGCCGGCGAGTCCCAGCGGGTCTCGGGCCTGCTCGCCCAGCTGGACCCCGCCGACCGGGAAAGCGTCCGGTTGACCGACCTGAAGCTGCACCGGGCCGGCGGGAAACCGGAAAACTGATGGGACCGACCAGGAAACGTGACCTGACGGCCGCGGTGGTCGCCGCCGCGGTGGTGGGCTATTTGCTGGTCAACGGCCTCTACCGGTGGTTTCCGCCGATCACGGTATGGACCGGCCTGTCGTTGCTGGCGGTCGCCGTCGCCGAAGCCCTGTGGGCGCGCTACGTGCGGACGAAAATCAACGAAGGCGAAATCGGCGTCGGCCCCGGCTGGCTGCACCCGCTCGCGGTGGCGCGCAGCCTGATGGTCGCCAAGGCGTCGGCCTGGGTAGGCGCGCTGATGCTGGGCTGGTGGGTCGGCATCCTGGTGTATTTCCTGCCGCGACGATCCTGGCTGCGGGCGGCCGCCGAGGACACGACCGGCACCGTGGTCGCGGCGGCCAGCGCGCTGGCGCTGCTCCTCGCCGCGCTGTGGCTGCAACATTGCTGCAAGTCGCCGCCGGACCAGACCGAGCACGGTGAGGGCGCCGAAAATTAGGCCCGTTGTGACCCGGCCAACACCAGCGTGAGAATCGCCGGACTAGGGCGACACGCGGATTGACCTCGCGCAGGTACAGTCAGGCCATGACCGTTCTGTCCCGCGGCGCCCGCGTTCGGCGCGGCGGCCGCAGGCCGGGTTGGGTGCTCTTGACCGCGTTGCTGGTCCTTGCGATGGGGGCCAGTTCCGCATTGGTTTTCACCAATCGGGTGGAACTCCTCAAGCTCGCTGTAATCCTGGCCCTGTGGGCCGCAGTTGCCGGCGCCTTCGTCTCGGTGCTGTATCGCCGCCAGAGCGACGCCGATCAGTCCCGCGTCCGCGACCTGAAGCTGGTGTACGACTTGCAGCTGGATCGGGAAATCTCGGCCCGCCGGGAGTACGAGCTGACGGTCGAGTCCCAGCTGCGCCGGGAGCTGGCGTCCGAGCTGCGCGCGCAGGCCGCAGACGACCTCGCCGAGCTGCGGGCGGAGCTGAGCGCGCTGCGGACCAGCCTGGAAATCCTGTTCGACACCGACCTCGCCCAGCGCCCGGCGCTGGGGACTCCGGAGACCGAGGCGGCACCCGAGCGCGCGTACAGCGAGTGGGACCGCAACGGCGAGACCCCGCGCGACGCGCCCTACGACTGGGTCGCGAGCGACCGGGTCACCTCCGTCCCTGCGGAGAGCCCGCCGGGACGCGCCGACGAAACGGCGATCATCGACGTGCCCGAGGAGCCGTTGTTGCCGCCCCGGCAGGCCCAGAGCCAGCCGCAAGCCCGCCGCGACCGGATCCCCTACCAGTACGAACCGCCGCAGCAGCCGCCACCCCCGGCCCCACCGCAGCCGTCGTACAGCGCCGCACCGCCCGAGCCCGAGCCGCGCTTCGAACCTCGTCAGCCGCCGCCGGCGCCACAGCCGGAGCCGCAGGTGCAAGGTTGGCAGCCCGCGGGCGCGTCCGGACTGTGGTTGCCGCCCGGCGCGCCGGGCAGCAACTGGGCCGGCGCCGACCAGTCCGCCACGCCGGCGCAGGAGACGTCGGGCCGGCGGCGACGCGCCCGGCACTCCGAACCGGACGAGGCCTGGGCCCCACGGGACGAGTCGGCGCCCCCGCCGCCGTACGGGGAACCGGGACGTAGAGCGCGGTCGCGCCACTCGGCCGAGTACCGCGACTACGGCGCCCGCACCTTCGCGCCGGAGCCCCCGAGCGAGCCGACGTTCGCGCCCGGCCCCATTCCCGCGGCGGCCACGCCCCCACCTCCCTCGCCACCGCAGTCGCCGTCACCCCACACCGAAGCGGAGCCGCCACCGCCGCGGCTCGCCCCGCCGCCACCTCCGGAGCACGCGCCCCGGCACGGCGGCGCCGACCCGCTGGCGCAGGGCCCGGAGAGCCCGGGCGAAGGCCCTCCGACCGGCGGCCAGTCGGTTGCCGAGCTGCTGGCGCGGCTGCAGGTCCAGCCGTCGGAAGGCGGCCGGCGGCGGCGCCGCGACGGCTGAGCTGGGAGCTTCCTCACATCTGGCTTGCATTGGTCGGGGCCTGCTAATCGACTACAGTTTGAGTGACCGAACGGTACCCACGCGGTGGGACCGGAACGAACGAAAGAAATCTGTGAGGTCGTCTGCGATGGGGCAGCTCGACGGTTTGCGCCCGGCCAGGCTCAAGGTGGGAGTCATCTCGGCCGGCCGGGTGGGCACCGCGCTCGGCGTCGCGCTCGAGCGCGCCGACCACGTCGTGGTCGCGTGCAGCGCCATCTCCCACGCGTCGCGCCAGCGGGCCCAGCGTCGGCTGCCCGACACCCCGGTCGTGCCGCCGCCGGACGTGGCCGCCGACGCCGAGTTGCTGTTGCTGGCGGTTCCCGACAGCGAGCTGGCCGGCCTGGTGTCCGGGCTGGCCGCGACGTCGTCGGTGCGGCCGGGCACGATCGTCGCCCACACCTCCGGCGCCAATGGCGTCGGCATTCTCGCGCCGCTGACCCGGGACGGTTGCATTCCGCTGGCGATTCACCCGGCGATGACATTCACCGGCTCCGATGAGGACATCAACCGGCTGCCGGACACCTGCTTCGGCATCACCGCTGCCGACGAGGTGGGCTATGCGATCGGGCAGTCGCTCGTCCTCGAGATGGGCGGCGAGCCGTTCTGCGTGCGTGAGGAAGCGCGGGTGCTCTACCACGCCGCCCTGGCGCACGCGGGCAACCACCTGGTGACGGTCCTCGCCGACGCGCTCGAGGCGCTGCGGTCCGCGCTGCGCGGCAGCGAACTGCTCGGGCAACAGTCCGTCGATGACCAGCCGGGCGGCATCGCCGAACGCATCGTCGGGCCGCTGGCGCGGGCGGCGCTGGAGAACACCCTGCAACGCGGGCAGGCCGCGCTCACCGGTCCGGTCGCACGCGGTGACGCGGCCGCGCTCGCCGGGCACCTGGCCGCGCTGAACCAGGTCGACCCCCAGCTCGCGCAGGCGTACCGCGTGAACGCCCTGCGGACCGCCCGGCGCGCCCACGCTCCCGCCGACGTCCTCGAGGTGCTGGCGGGATGAGACCGGGCAAGCCACCCGCCTTCAAGGCCGGCGAACTCAACGTCTACTCGCGTCCGCGCGACGTCACCGACGTCTCCCGCGCGCTGCGCCACACCGGCCGACGGGTGATGCTGGTGCCCACCATGGGCGCCCTGCACGACGGCCACCTCGCACTGGTGCGCGCCGCCAAGAGGGTGCCCGGCTCGGTGGTCGCCGTGTCGATCTTCGTCAACCCGCTCCAGTTCGGTGCCGGGGAAGACCTCGACGCCTACCCTCGGACCCTCGACGACGATGTGGCGCTGCTGCGCGGCGAGGGCGTCGAAATCGTGTTCGCGCCGACGGCCGCGGAGATGTACCCCGACGGCCTGCGCACCACCGTGCAGCCCGGCCCGCTGGCCGCCGACCTCGAAGGCGGCCAGCGACCGACCCACTTCGCCGGTGTGCTGACGGTGGTGTGCAAGCTGCTGCAGATCGTGCGCCCGGACCGAGTGTTCTTCGGCGAGAAGGACTATCAGCAGCTGGTGCTCATCCGGCAGCTGGTCGCCGACCTGAACATCGACGTCACCGTGGTGGGCGTGCCCACCATTCGCGAGGCCGACGGGCTGGCCATGTCGTCGCGCAACCGCTACCTCGATCCGGCGCAGCGCGAGGCGGCCGTGGCGGTGTCGGCGGCGTTGACGGCCGCGGCGCACGCCGCCGATGGCGGGCCGCAGGCCGCGCTGGACGCGGCGCGCGCGGTGCTCGAGGCGGTGCCCGAGCTCACGGTCGACTACCTCGAGTTGCGCGATCAAGAGCTGGGCCCGTTGCGGGCCAACCGATCCGGCCGGCTGCTCGTGGCCGTCCGGCTGGGCAGCACCCGGCTGCTGGACAACATCGCGATCGAGATCGAAACTTCGCCGGCACCCGTGGGGCCGGACGGATATCGGGACCCCCGTGAATCATCTTGGAGGAATTGATGTTACGGACCATGCTCAAGTCGAAGATCCACCGCGCCACCGTGACGCAGGCCGATCTGCACTACGTCGGCTCGGTGACCATCGACGCCGATCTGATGGACGCCGCTGACCTGCTGGAGGGCGAGCAGGTGACCATCGTGGACATCGACAACGGTGCCCGCCTGGTCACCTACGCGATCACCGGCGAGCGAGGCAGTGGAGTGATCGGGATCAACGGCGCCGCCGCCCATCTCGTGCACCCCGGTGATCTGGTGATCCTGATCGCATACGGGACGATGGAAGACGCGGAGGCGCGGTCCTACCGGCCGCGAATAGTGTTCGTCGACGCCGACAACAAGCCGATCGACCTGGGCCACGATCCGGCCTTCGTTCCCGAGGACGCCGCCGAGCTCCTCGACCCCCGAATCACTGTGCGGTAGCCGTGCTGCTGGCGATCGACGTCCGTAACACCCACACCGTCGTGGGGCTGATCTCCGGGTCCAAGGAGCACGCAAAGGTCGTGCAGCAGTGGCGGATTCGGACCGAGTCCGAGGTCACCGCGGACGAGCTGGCCCTGACCATCGACGGCCTGATCGGCGACGACTCCGAGCGGCTCACCGGCGCCGCCGCGCTATCCACCGTTCCGTCGGTGCTGCACGAGGTGCGGATCATGCTGGACCAGTACTGGCCGTCGGTGCCGAACGTGCTGATCGAGCCCGGCGTGCGCACCGGCATCCCGCTGCTCGTCGACAACCCGAAAGAAGTGGGCGCCGACCGAATCGTCAACTGCCTGGCCGCCTTTCACCGCTTCCAAAGCGCCGCGATCGTCATCGACTTCGGTTCCTCGATCTGTGTGGACGTCGTGTCGGCCAAGGGTGAATTCCTCGGAGGCGCGATCGCGCCAGGCGTGCAGGTCTCTTCGGACGCCGCCGCGGCCCGCTCGGCCGCGCTACGCCGGGTGGAGCTGTCCCGCCCCCGTTCGGTGGTGGGCAAGAACACCGTCGAATGCATGCAGGCCGGTGCGGTATTCGGCTTCGCCGGGCTGGTCGACGGCCTGGTCGGACGGATCCGCGAGGACGTGGAGGGCTTCGCCGGCGACGACGTGGCCGTGGTGGCGACGGGACATACGGCACCGTTGCTGCTGCCCGAACTGCACACCACCAGCCATTACGACCAGCATCTGACCCTGCACGGCCTGCGGCTGGTCTTCGAACGCAACCGGGACGTCCAGCGCGGCCGGTTGAAGACCGCGCGCTGAGTTTTCGCCGCCGAGCTGGCCCCAGTGGTCATGGCCGCGACCGGAACCACGACCGTGCCGGCAATCCCGGCGGGCCGCCAGTAAGAGCCGCCCCGCGAGGTCATTTAAGCTGGCACGTCGTGAGTGACGCCAGCGAGGATGCAGCAGCAGACCTGCCCGAGCAGTTCCGCATCCGCCGGGACAAGCGCGCTCGCTTGTTGGCGGAGGGCCGTGAGCCCTATCCGGTCGCCATCGAACGCACCCACACCCTGGCGCAGGTGCGCGCCGACCACCCCGACCTGCCGGTCGACACCGCGACCGACGACGTCGTCGGCGTCGCCGGCCGGGTGATCTTCGCGCGCAACTCCGGGAAATTGTGCTTCGCGACGCTGCAGGAGGGTGACGGCACCACGCTGCAGGTGATGCTCAGCCTCGACAAGGTGGGCTCCGAATCGCTGGACGCGTGGAAGGCCGACGTCGACCTCGGTGACATCGTCTACGTGCACGGCAACGTGATCAGCTCACGGCGCGGCGAATTGTCCGTGCTCGCCGATTCGTGGCAGATGGCCGCGAAGTCGTTGCGGCCGCTGCCCGTGGCCCACAAGGAGATGAGCGAAGAGGCGCGGGTGCGGCAGCGCTACGTCGACCTGATCGTCCGTCCCCAGGCCCGCACGGTGGCGCGGCAGCGGATCGCCGTGGTCCGCGCGATCCGCAACTCGCTCGAACGCCGGGGGTTTCTCGAAGTCGAAACGCCTATGTTGCAGACGTTGGCGGGCGGGGCGGCGGCGCGGCCGTTCGTGACGCATTCCAATGCTCTGGACATCGATCTGTACCTGCGGATCGCACCGGAACTGTTCCTCAAGCGCTGCATCGTCGGTGGTTTCGACAAGGTCTTCGAAGTAAATCGAGTGTTCCGAAACGAAGGCGCGGATTCGACGCATTCTCCGGAATTTTCCATGCTCGAGACCTACCAGGCCTACGGAACCTATGACGATTCGGCAGTCGTCACGCGTGAGCTTATTCAAGAGGTCGCCGATGAGGCGATCGGAACCAGACAACTGCCGCTGCCCGACGGGAGTGTCTACGACATAGACGGAGAATGGGCGTCGATTGAAATGTACCCGTCGCTGTCCGCGGCGCTCGGCGAAGAGGTCACCCCCGAGACGCCGGCGGAGCGGCTGTGGGCCATCGCGGATCGGCTGCAGCTCGAGATTCCCCGTGACCGGGGCTACGGGCACGGCAAGCTCGTCGAGGAACTGTGGGAGCACACCGTCGGAAACACGCTGACGGCGCCCACCTTCGTGCGGGACTTTCCCGTGGAGACAACGCCTTTGACGCGTCAGCACCGCAGCATCCCGGGAGTGACCGAGAAGTGGGACCTCTACGTGCGTGGGGTTGAATTGGCCACCGGGTATTCCGAGTTGAACGACCCCATCGTTCAGCGGGAAAGATTCGCCGCCCAGGCCCGCGCGGCGGCGGCGGGCGACGACGAGGCCATGGCGCTCGACGAAGACTTTCTTGCCGCCCTCGAGTATGCGATGCCGCCGTGCACGGGAACGGGAATGGGTATCGATCGGTTGTTGATGACTTTGACTGGACTGTCAATTCGCGAGACAGTTTTGTTCCCGATTGTTCGGCCGCACTCCACTTGAAAAGCGCAACTGTGCGCCTTGCCGTCGGATTGAGTATGCTGCCTTGTTATGGCAGATTGGTGACCCGGGGAGGCTCACCCAAACTGCTCGGCAACTGCTCAGGACGAAATGCGAGGATAAGCTAATGGCGAAAAAAGTGACCGTCACCTTGGTCGATGATTTCGACGGTGCCGGCGCAGCGGACGAAACGGTCGAATTCGGCCTTGACGGGGTGACGTATGAGATTGACCTTTCGTCCAAGAATGCCGCAAAACTCCGCAACGACCTGAAGCAGTGGGTGGAGGCCGGTCGCCGGGTCGGTGGTCGGCGGCGCGGGCGGTCCGGCTCCGGCCGCGGCCGCGGCGCGATCGACCGCGAGCAGAGCGCCGCGATCCGCGAATGGGCCCGCCGCAACGGGCACAACGTCTCGACGCGCGGCCGCATCCCGGCCGACGTCATCGACGCGTTCCACGCGGCGACCTGACAAACCTCTGACCGGCGCCCCGGGCTGCACCGGCCCGGGCGCCGGTTTGTCATTTCGCTGGCGGCGAAAGGGTCGTCGGGGAGAGCAGGAAACGAATTGGGAGCCGGCCACGTTGGTTCGGTTACGGCGCTGTAATCACAGGGGAAATCGCTCGATGGGGCCCGGCGGGTCTTGAACAGCAAGGAACCGCAAGGTTATGCCCCCTGGCAGGCCGACCATTACAGTGGATGGCAGGTATGAGACTCCGGCCCCAACGGGGACCGGTGGGCCACGCAGAGGCCAAGTACCGATGGTGAGGGAGAGCAGGTAGCCACCGATGTTTGAACGATTTACCGACCGTGCCCGCAGGGTCGTCGTCCTGGCGCAAGAAGAGGCCCGGATGCTCAACCACAACTACATCGGCACCGAGCACATCCTGTTGGGTCTGATTCACGAGGGCGAGGGCGTCGCGGCGAAGTCGCTGGAGTCGCTGGGGATCTCGCTCGAAGGCGTTCGCAGCCAGGTCGAGGAGATCATCGGCCAGGGCCAACAGGCGCCGTCGGGGCACATCCCGTTCACCCCGCGCGCCAAGAAGGTTCTCGAGCTGAGCCTGCGTGAGGCGCTGCAGCTCGGCCACAACTACATCGGTACCGAGCACATCCTGCTCGGACTCATCCGTGAGGGTGAGGGCGTCGCCGCCCAGGTGTTGGTGAAGCTGGGCGCCGAACTGACGCGGGTGCGCCAGCAGGTCATCCAGCTGCTGAGCGGCTACCAGGGCAAGGAGGCCGCGGAGGCCGGCACCGGTGGCCGTGGCGGTGAGTCGGGCAGCCCGTCCACCTCGCTGGTGCTCGACCAGTTCGGGCGCAACCTGACGGCCGCCGCGATGGAGGGCAAGCTCGACCCGGTCATCGGCCGCGAGAAGGAAATCGAGCGCGTCATGCAGGTGCTGAGCCGGCGCACCAAGAACAACCCGGTGCTGATCGGCGAGCCCGGCGTCGGCAAGACCGCCGTCGTCGAGGGCCTGGCGCAGGCCATCGTGCACGGCCAGGTTCCGGAGACGCTGAAGGACAAGCAGCTCTACACGCTTGACCTCGGTTCGCTGGTGGCCGGCTCGCGCTACCGCGGTGACTTCGAGGAGCGCCTGAAGAAGGTGCTCAAGGAGATCAACACCCGCGGCGACATCATTCTGTTCATCGACGAGCTGCACACCCTGGTGGGTGCGGGCGCCGCCGAGGGCGCGATCGACGCCGCGTCGATCCTGAAGCCCAAGCTGGCGCGCGGCGAGCTGCAGACCATCGGCGCCACCACGCTCGACGAGTACCGCAAGTACATCGAGAAGGACGCCGCGCTGGAGCGCCGCTTCCAGCCGGTGCAGGTGGGGGAGCCGACGGTGGAGCACACCATCGAGATCCTCAAGGGGCTGCGCGACCGCTACGAGGCGCACCACCGGGTGTCGATCACCGACTCCGCGCTGGTGGCCGCCGCCACCCTGGCCGACCGCTACATCAACGACCGGTTCCTGCCGGACAAGGCGATCGACCTGATCGACGAGGCGGGCGCGCGGATGCGGATCCGACGGATGACCGCGCCGCCAGACCTGCGCGAGTTCGACGAGAAGATCGCCGACGCCCGGCGGGAGAAGGAATCGGCGATCGACGCCCAGGACTTCGAGAAGGCCGCCAGCCTGCGTGACCGGGAGAAGACCCTGGTCGCCCAGCGGGCCGAGCGGGAAAAGCAGTGGCGCTCGGGCGATCTCGACGTGGTCGCCGAGGTCGACGACGAGCAGATCGCCGAGGTGCTGGGCAACTGGACCGGCATCCCGGTGTTCAAGCTCACCGAGGCCGAGACCACCCGCCTGCTGCGCATGGAGGACGAGCTGCACAAGCGGATCATCGGCCAGGAGGACGCCGTCAAGGCCGTCTCGAAGGCGATCCGCCGTACGCGCGCCGGGTTGAAGGACCCCAAGCGCCCGTCGGGTTCGTTCATCTTTGCCGGCCCATCCGGTGTCGGTAAGACCGAGCTGTCCAAGGCGCTGGCCAACTTCCTGTTCGGCGACGACGACGCGCTCATCCAGATCGACATGGGCGAGTTCCACGACCGGTTCACCGCGTCGCGGCTGTTCGGTGCCCCGCCCGGATACGTCGGCTACGAAGAGGGCGGCCAGCTCACCGAGAAGGTGCGGCGCAAGCCGTTCTCCGTGGTGCTGTTCGACGAGATCGAGAAGGCGCACCAGGAGATCTACAACAGCCTGTTGCAGGTCCTCGAGGACGGTCGGCTCACCGACGGTCAGGGCCGCACGGTGGACTTCAAGAACACCGTGCTGATCTTCACCTCGAACCTCGGTACGTCGGACATCAGCAAGCCGGTCGGCCTGGGCTTCACCCAGGGTGGCGGTGAGAACAACTACGAGCGGATGAAGCAGAAGGTCAACGACGAGCTGAAGAAGCACTTCCGCCCGGAGTTCCTCAACCGCATCGACGACATCATCGTCTTCCACCAGCTGACCAAGGACGAGATCATCCGGATGGTCGATCTCATGATCGCCCGCGTCGCCGGCCAGCTCAAGGCCAAGGACATGGCCCTGGAGCTGACCGACAAGGCCAAGGCCTTGCTGGCCAAGCGAGGCTTCGACCCGGTGCTGGGTGCCCGCCCGTTGCGGCGCACCATCCAGCGCGAGATCGAGGACCAGCTGTCCGAGAAGATCCTCTTCGAGGAGGTCGGACCGGGACAGGTCGTCACGGTCGACGTCGACAACTGGGACGGCGAGAGCGCCGGCGAGGACGCGGTGTTCACCTTCACCGGGACCCGCAAGCCGCCGGCCGAGCCGGACCTGGCGAAGGCCGGAGCGCACGCGGCGCCGGAAACGCCCTAGCACGACAGCAAACGGGTGGTTAGTCTCTGACCGGACTAACCACCCGTTTTGCTGTGCTGAGAGCGAAGGGGCCCGCCCGTGCTGATCGTCACCACCAACGACCTTCCCGGCTGGGAGATCCAGCGGGTCTGCGGCGAGGTCTTCGGCCTGACCGTCCGGTCGCGCAACGCGTTCTCCCAGATGGGCGCGGGGTTCAAGGCGATGTTCGGCGGCGAGCTGGCCGGCATGACCAAGAACCTGGCCGAGAGCCGCAACGAGGCGATGGGGCGGCTGATCACCGAGGCGCGCAATCGTGGCGGCAACGCGATCGTCGCGATGCGGTTCGACACGACCGAAATCGGCGATGTCTGGACCGAGATCTGCGCCTACGGCACGGCGGTTCAGGCGACCCCGGTCACCGAGGCCGCGAAATACACGGCGAGCCAGCTGGGCTACGGCTCCCCGCCGCCGCAGCATTGACCGCCGGTTTACACTGACTCTCGTCCTGACGGGCAACGGAATCTGGTGAAATTCCAGAACGGTCGCGCCACTGTCGATAGTCAGACCCATGGCCCGTCATCAGCAGCGGGGACGCGGATATCCCCGGAAGGAGTCGATCGTGCCGAATCTTGAGACGACCCGCACCCGAGCGGTGGATCTGTCGGCGGCCAGCGCCGCGGTCTGGTTGGCGGCAACCGCCTTCCTGGCGCTGTTGGCGCTGTACTTCGTCGGCATCGACCAGGGCGCGGTGTCGCTGTTCGGCAGCGATTCGCACGTGCACGAATTCGTGCACGACGCCCGGCACCTGCTCGGCTTCCCCTGCCACTGATCGCGTGGAGAAGCGTCTGATCGGACGCGGCTTGCTGGCCGGTGCAATCGGCGCGGTGTTGGCGTTCGCCTTCGCCCGTCTGTGCGCCGAGCCGGTGATCGGCCGCGCGATCGCCTTCGAGGACGGCCGGATCGACGCCGAGAACGCGCATGGTGTGCACGAGCACGGCGCCGAGTTGTTCAGTCGCGGGGTGCAGTCGAACGCCGGGTTGGGTTTCGGTTTGCTCATTTTCGGTGTGGCGATGGGCGCGCTGTTCAGCGTCCTGTTCTGTGTGATCGCCGTGCGCGTGAGAAGCGTTGGGCCACAAGCGCTTTCGCTGCTCCTGGCCGCGGGTGCTTTCGTCGCGCTGTACCTGGTGCCGTTCGTGAAGTATCCGCCGAACCCACCGGCGGTGGGCCAGGCCGACACGATCGGGGCCCGCACAGGCTGGTACCTGGTGATGGTGCTGGCCTCGGTGGTGCTGACCATCGCGGCCGGGTGGCTGGGGCGGTTGCTGGCGGCCCGCCTCGGTGCGTGGAACGGCTGGCTGCTCGCCGCGGGGGGTTACGTCGCGGCGGTTGCGGTGCTTTCGGTGTTGCTGCCCGACGTGGATGAGACCCCCGGACCGCTGCGCGACGCGTCGGGCGCGATCATCTATCCGGGCTTTCCCGCCGACGTCCTCTACGATTTCAGGCTGCTGTCGTTGGCGGCGCAGTTGGTGCTGTGGGTGACCATCGGCGTGGTGTTCGCGACGCTCGCCGGGCGGTTGCTGGAGGAGCGCGCGCCGAGCGTCAACGCGTGACCGGTGTCCTGCGGCTGACGATGGTGTCGCACGCGATGACCGACGCCATGGCTTGCGCGCGATTTCCGCTCGACGAACCGCTCAGCGACGTCGGACGTGGACAGGTGAAAAAGGTTGGCTTCAAACCCAAGAGGCACCTCGCCGCGCCCGAGCGGCGCGCATGTGAAACCGCGGAGCTGCTGGGCCTGGCGGCCAGCGTCGAGCCCCGGTTGGCCGACATCGATTGCGGGACATGGCGCGGACAAGCGCAGGAGACAATCGACCCGCGGGACCTCGAGGCGTGGCTGACCGATCCGGGCCGCGCGCCGCACGGTGGTGAGTCGATCGTCGCCCTGATCGAACGGGTGGCGGGATGGCTGCAGTCGGTGAACCAGCCGACCGTGGCGGTGACGCATCCAGCCGTCATCCGGGCGGCGATCCTGCTCGCCTTGGCCGCACCGCCGGAATCGTTCTGGCGCATCGACATTGCCCCCGTCAGTCATACCGTCATGCATCTGCGCGACGGCCGTTGGACGCTGCGGCTGTGAGATGCTCGGTGTCGAACCTCCCAAATCCATCGACGGAGAAGCGCCAGTGGCCACACGCACCCTAACGAAGCCGGTCGGCGCCGTAACGCTGTTCGGGCTACTCGCCCTGGCCGCTCGCTATGCCGCCCTTTCGGTCGTCGCCCGGATCGAGAACAACCCCGATCCCTACCCTCGTGAGCGCCTCGCCGCCGAACAGCCCGGCGAGCAGCACTTCATCAGCCGCGCAGACGGAACCGTGCTGCGCGCCGTCACCGCCGGCGCGGGTCCCGCGGTCGTTTTCGCCCACGGCTACAGCGGCACGCTCGGGGAGTGGAACATCGTCTGGGATCAGCTGGTGGCCCGAGGCTACCGCCTCATTGCCTTCGATCAACGAGGCCACGGTAGCTCCACGCTTGGTTCGGCGGGCGCGGGGTCGGCGCCCATGGCCGAAGACTATGCGGCGGTCCTGCAGCACTTCGGCGTTGAGGACGGCGTACTGGTCGCCCACTCCATGGGCGGCTTCATCGCGGTCCGCGCGGTGCTCGACCACGAGGACGTCGCCGGCCGGTTGCGGGGGTTGGTGCTATTCGCGACGTGGGCGGGCCGGATTAACGACGGAGCGCCGCAGAACAGGCTGCAGATCCCGCTGATGGAGTCGGGGCTCATGGGTTGGCTGGTACGAACGCGGGTCGGCGGGGTGCTTTTCGGTGCCGCGCAATGCGGGAAAAACCCCTCGCCGGCAATGATTTCGGTGTTCATCGAGTTCTTCGACAGACACATGCGCGAGCATGGGCCCCTGACGCCGATCCTGCGGGCGTTCGGGCGTGAGGATCGTTACCCCCGCCTGGGGGAGATTTCGATTCCGACAGTCGTCATGGTCGGTTCAGCCGATCGCAGCACCCCGCCGATTCACTCCCGACGTCTCGCCGCCGGGATACCCGGCGCACGGCTGGTCACGGTGCCGGACGCCGGCCACCTGCTGAATTGGGAGGGCGCCGACGCGCTCGTCGCTGTTGTGGGATCGCTGTCCCCTGGATCGCAAGTCGGCCAGCGGTGACTGGAGGGTAGCGCTCAGCGCGGTGCGATCAGCGCGAACGCCTGCTTGGCCACCTGCAGCATCCACCAGGTCACGTTGGGCCCGTGGTCGCGCGGCCAGTTGAGTTGAAAGCTGACCACGTACGGCTGCCGCGTCTTGTCGACGGCGTACCAGCTGAAGGTCAGGTCACCGGGCAGGCCACCGGCTTTCGCGCCGATGTAAGGCCAGACGTCACGGTCCAGCGGGATGCCCGACACCGCCGAGAGGATCTGCCTGACCGGTGCGGCCGCGCCGACGGCGTCGGCCTGCAGGGCCGTGTGGATGCGGCAGATGTCCTCCGAGTTGCCGTACCACTCCGCGCCGTACGACGACGCCGGCGTGTGGGCGCGCGTCGGATCCGGTTCGTAGGGAGTCGCATTCGCCTGGGCCAGCAGCTGGGCGCGGACTTGCGGCGATCCGTGCTGCCACTGCGTGCGCAGGTCCGGCTTGCCCCAGCCGACCGAGAACAGCTCGTACATCGTCGGGAACGGCGTCATGCTGGCCGGATCGTGGTGGCCGGCCGTGACGAGCGCCTGCTCGATCGCGTGGGTGCCCAGCTTGTCGATCAGCAGGTCGGTGGCCATGTTGTCACTGGTCGCGATCATCTTCTCGGCGGCCGTTCGGACCGAAACCTGCGCCCCGGCGGGCAAAGCCAAGCCGGACGAGCCCACCGCGCGGCTCTTGTCGGTGACGGTCAGCTGATCGTCCCAGGAGACCGTTCCGTCCTTGATGGCACCCGCCAGCGCGTGCAACACGTACAACTTGAAAATCGAAGCCAGCGGCAAGGATTCGGCGGTGTTGGTTCCCGCCACGGGGTCGCAGTGCCCGTTGTCGACCTTGGCGACCTGATAGGAATAGCGGGCCCCCGTCTTGCTCAACACCGCGTCGATGTCGTGCCACGAATCGATCTTCGGCGCCTGCGTTTCGAGGTCGAACCGATCGACCCACCCGCCGTCGTCGGTGTGGATCCGGATGTCTTGGCGCGCACCGTAGGAGGACGTCAGGTGCAAGGTGGCCACGCTGGCCCGCAGATCCACGCCGTCGAGGGTGAACGGGCGGTCCCACCACAGCCCCTCCATGGTGGTCTGCACCGATTTGACCATGTCGGGCGAGGCGAGCGTGCCGACGCCGACCGGGCCGATCGGCCAGTCGGAATTGAGCATGTCGAGCGTCTGCTGCGCGCGGATGCCGGGCGGCGTCCGCACGTCGATCTGCCGGCCGGGATTGGCCGCGTTCGCCTGCGGTGAGGGGGAGGAGGTGCAACCGGGGGCGAACGTGACTACCAGCGCGGCGGCGGCACTCAACGCTACCGCGCGGCGCCGGGCCGAGAACCCGCTAGCCAGCCTGCTTGTTGCCGGCAACGTCCATCACAACCTCGAATTCCAGCAGCGACGCCCCGGTCGCCACCGGGTTGGCCCGCTCGCCCGCGTGCGCCTGGATGGCGGGCCCTTGCGCCCATGCCTGAAATGCCTCTTCGGACTCCCACTGCGTGACGACGAAGTAGCGGTTCTCGCCCTTGATCGGGCGCAGCAGCTGAAACCCGAGGAAGCCGGGCTGGTTGTCGACCGCGTGCGCACGGTGTGCGAACCGCTTCTCCAGCTCGGGGCCGGCGTCGGCGGGTACTTCGATTGCGTTGATCTTCACCACTGGCGACATGCCGCTAGGCTACCCCTTCGCCCGGCCTGTCCAACTGCAGGGCGGGGCACGCAGGATGGTGACATGGCCGGTGATCTGCTGACTCGCCGCGGCGGGCAAGGCGAGCCGTTGGTGCTGGTGCACGGCCTGATGGGGCGGGGCACCACGTGGTCGCGGCAGCTGCCGTGGCTGACCCGGCTGGGCGCGGTATACACCTACGACGCCTTGTGGCATCGGGGCCGCGGCGTCGACGACCCGCACCCGATCAGCACGGAGCGGTTCGTGGCCGACCTGGCCGACGCGGTGAGCGCGCTCGAGACGCCCGCCACGCTGATCGGGCATTCGATGGGCGCCCTGCACTCGTGGTGTCTGGCCGCCCAGCGTCCGGAGCTGGTTTCCGCGCTGGTGCTCGAGGACATGGCGCCGGACTTCCGCGGGCGCACCACCGGTCCGTGGGAGCCGTGGCTGCACGCCCTGCCGGTCGAATTCGATTCCGCGCGGCGGGTATTCGACGAGTTCGGTCCCGTCGCCGGGCAGTATTTCTTAGAGGCCTTCGACCGCACCGCCACCGGCTGGCGCCTGCATGGGCACACCGCGCGCTGGATCGAGATCGCCGCCGAATGGGGCACCCGCGACTACTGGGAGCAATGGCGGGCGGTGCGCGCCCCGGCGCTGCTCATCGAGGCCGGCAACTCGGTCACCCCGCCGGGGCAGATGCGAGAAATGACCGAAATAGGCGCTGCAGCAAGTTATTTGCATGTGCCAGACGCCGGTCATCTGGTTCACGACGAAGCGCCGCGGGTGTATCGCGACGCCGTCGAAACGTTCGTCGCGACGGTGCGCGCCATCGACTGAGTCCCCAGCCGAACCGCCCGGGATGAGAAACGCAGCACCATCTGATAAATTGTTCAATTGCTCATTCCTAGGAAGTTTGTAGTTTTCAGGAGACCGATCGTGACGAAGCCGCTGTACAAGCTCAAGGCGGAGTTCTTCAAGACGCTGGGGCACCCGGCGCGGATCAGGATCCTGGAACTGCTGGTGACGGGCGACAAATCGGTCGCCGAACTGCTGCCGGAGGTGGGGCTCGAGGCGTCGAACCTGTCGCAGCAACTGGGTGTGCTGCGGCGGGCGGGCGTCGTCGACGCGCTGCGCGACGGCAACACGATGATCTACTCGATCGCCTCCCCGGACATCGCCGAGCTGCTGATGGTGGCGCGCAAGGTGCTCACCGGCGTGCTCAGCGACCGCGTGGCGATGCTGGAAGGCCTGCGCGCCGGCGGTGCGGAGTAGCGTCCATGGGTTGGATCAGCAAAGCGTTCCGGGTCGGCCGGATCGTCGAACCCGCCCCGCCCGCACCGGGGCCGGTGACCGAGCCGCCCGCCGGAGTGCGCGGCTCACTGCAGATTCGGCACGTCGACGCGGGCTCGTGCAATGGGTGCGAGGTGGAGATCGCGGGCGCGTTCGGGCCGGTCTATGACGCCGAGCGGTTCGGCGCCCGCCTGGTGGCCTCCCCGCGACATGCGGACGCGCTCCTGGTGACGGGTGTCGTCACGCACAACATGGCCGGACCCTTGCGTGCCACGATCGAGGCCACACCGCGGCCACGTCGGGTGATCGCCTGTGGGGACTGCGCCATCAACCGAGGGGTCTTCGGCGACGCATACGGTGTGGCCGGCGCGGTCGGCGAGATGGTAAGCGTCGATGTGGAAATCCCGGGATGTCCGCCGACACCGGGCCAGATCGTCGCGGCGCTGCGGTCGGTGACCGGCAAGTGACCGCGGGGCTGGCGGCCAGGGCCGCGACCGAGTCAAACCTGTTGGACCGCAACGACTCCAGTCCCATCTGGGCGGGCTTGCTGACCTCGCTGCTGGGCGCGTGTGGGATATGGGCGGGCGCGCTCGGGATGTTCGGTTCGGTGCGCGGGGTCCGCATCGGATGGTTGCTTCCGCTGGCGGGCGTCCAGCTGGGTGTCGATCCGCTGGGTGGGTTCTTCATGGCGCTCACCGGGGCGGTCGCGGTCGCGGTCGGGCTGTACACGATCGGCTATGCCCGGCGCGAGCGTTCGGGACCCGTCACGCTTGCGGTGTTGCCCGCGTTCGTCGCCGCGATGCTGCTGGTGCCCGCGGCGGCGTCGATCACCACCTTCCTACTGGCGTGGGAGGCGATGGCGATCGCATCGTTGGTGTTGGTGCTGGCCCATCACACCCGCCCGCAGGTTCGCTCCGCCGCGTTGGTGTACGCGGTGATGACCCAGCTGGGGTTCGTGGCGATTTTGATTGGCCTGATGGTGTTGTCGGCCGCGGGCGGCGCGGACCGGTTCGCCGACTTGCACCGGATACCGCAAGGCGCGTGCACCGCGGTGTTTCTGTTGACGCTGGCGGGATTCGGGTCCAAGGCCGGGCTGGTGCCGCTGCACGCGTGGTTGCCGCGCGCCCACCCGGAGGCGCCGAGCCCCGTGTCGGCGCTGATGAGCGCGGCGATGATCAACCTCGGCATCTACGGCATCTGCCGCGTCGACTTGCAGCTGCTCGGGCCGGGGCCCCGGTGGTGGGGGCTGACCCTGATGGTCGTCGGCGGGGTATCGGCGCTCTATGGTGTGGTACAGGCCTCGGTGGCCACGGATCTCAAACGGCTGCTTGCCTATTCGACGACCGAGAACCTCGGGCTGGTCACGCTGGCCCTCGGGGCCGCGACCCTGTTCGCGGCCACGGGCGCGAGCGGCCCGGCCGCGATCGCCGTCGCCGCCGCCATGCTGCACCTCGTCGCGCACGCGGCGTTCAAGAGCCTCGGCTTCCTCGCCGCGGGGTCCGTGTTGGCCGCGACCGGGCTGCGTGACCTCGACCGGCTGGGCGGCCTGGCCCGCCGGATGCCGGCGACGACCGCCCTGTTCGCGGTGGCCGCGCTCGGTGCGTCCGGGCTACCGCTGGGCGCCGGCTTCGTCAGCGAATGGCTGCTGGTGCAGTCGCTGATCCACACGGCCCGAGTGCATTCCACAGTCCTGGCGTTGACGACGCCGCTGGCCGTGGGCGCGGTCGCGCTCACCACGGGTCTGGGCGTGGCGGCGATGGTCAAGGCGTTCGGGATCGGGTTTTTGGCGCGGCCGCGTTCCGAGCGGGCAGCCGACGCCCGAGAGGCGCCGCGCACCATGCTGGCCGCCATGACAATCGCGGCGGCTGCTTGCCTGATCTTGGCGGTGGCCCCCGAGGTCGTGGCACCCGCGCTGCGCCGGGCGGTCACCGCATTGCCGGCCGCGCGGGCGATCGGATTCACCGGCCTCGGGGCAGTGGTGCGACTGCCCGGCCTGCAGGGGTCGATCGCCCCGGGCGCGATCGCCATCGGCGTTGTGGTGGCCACCCTGTCCGCGGCCGTGCTGGCGCGTTGGCGCCGAACCCGGCGCCCGGCGCCGGCCATTTTGCCGCTCTGGGCTTGTGGCGCAGACGATCTCACCGCGCGGATGCAATACACCGCCACGTCGTTCGCCGAACCGCTGCAACGGGTGTTCGACGACGTCCTGCGCCCCGACACCGACATCGAAGTCACGCATGCAGCCGAGTCGCGTTATCTGGCCGAAAAGATCACCTACCGCACCAGAATCGTGGACGCGATCGAGGAGCGCTGCTACACCCCGGTGATCCGGGCGGTCGTGGCGGCGGCGGACTTGGTGCGGCGCGCCCACACCGGCAGTGTGCACCTGTATCTGGCCTACGGCGCGCTCGGTGTGCTCATCGTGCTGGTGGTGGCCCGATGAATGTCTTTTCCTACGTTGCCGGCGCGGTCCAGGTCGGCGGCGTGATGGTCGGGGCGCCGCTGGTGGTCGGCCTGACTCGCCAGGTGCGCGCCCGCTGGGAGGGCCGCGCCGGTGGCGGAATCCTGCAGCCGTGGCGCGACATCGTCAAACAGCTTGGCAAGCAACAGATCACCCCGCGTGGGACGACGGTGGTGTTCGCGGCCGCGCCCGCGGTGCTCGCGGGATCGACGTTGCTGATCGCGGTGGTCGCGCCGCTGGTCGCCACCGGATCGCCACTGGACTCCAGCGCCGACCTGTTCGCCGTGGTGGGACTGCTGTTCGTGGGCACCGTCGCGCTCGCCCTGGCCGGCATCGACACCGGCACCTCGTTCGGCGGCATGGGCGCCAGCCGCGAGATCACCATCGCCGCCCTCGTCGAGCCCACCATCCTACTGGCGGTCTTCGCCTTGTCCATGCCGGTGGGATCGGCCAATCTCGGTGCCCTGGTGGCACATACGGCCACCCATCCCGGGCAGGTGGTGTCGCTGGCCGCGGTGTTGGCGTTCGCCGCCCTGGTGATCGTGATCGTCGCCGAGACCGGGCGACTGCCCGTGGACAACCCGGCCACCCACCTCGAGCTGACGATGGTTCACGAGGCGATGGTCCTCGAATACGCCGGCCCGCGGCTGGCCCTGGTCGAGTGGGCGGCCGGGATGCGGCTGACCGTGCTGTTGGCCCTGCTGGCAAACCTGTTCGCGCCCTGGGGGATTGCCGGCAGCCAGCCGGGCGCGATCGACGTTGTCGTCGGCGGCGCGGCGGTGGCGGCCAAGGTCGCGGTGCTGGCGGGATCGCTGGCCACCGTCGAGGTGTTCGTCGCCAAGCTACGGCTGTTCCGGGTGCCCGAGTTGCTGGCCGGATCGTTCCTGCTGGCGCTGCTCGCGGTGGTCGCGGCCAACTTCTTCGTGGTGCCGGCATGACGTACAGCACGTTTTCGGTCCTGGTCGACCTCGCCGCCGGCGGGCTGCTGTTGGCCGCGGTGCTGATCGTATGGCGCCGCGACCTGACCGCCATCATCCGGCTGCTGGCGTGGCAGGGCGTCGCGCTGGCGGCCATCCCCCTGCTGCGCGGCGCGTACGACCGCGACGGCGCGCTGATCGGAGTCGGGGTGGCCGTGCTGGTCTTGCGGGTTGCGGTGCTGCCCCGGCTGCTGGCCCGCGCGGGCGGGCCCGCGTCGCGGTCGCGCCGGGAAGCCACTCCAGTGGTCAACACCGCCACGTCGCTGCTCATCACGGCCGCCCTGACGCTGACCGCGTTCGCCGCCACCCGGCCCCTGGTCAACTTGCAGCCGGCCGCGACCACCTCGGCGGTCCCGGCCGCTACCGCGGTCGTGCTCATCGCGCTGCTCGTCATGGTCACTCGGCGGCACGCGGTGTCGCAGGCCGCGGGATTCCTGATGCTGGACAACGGAATTGCCGCCACCGCGTTCCTGCTCACCGCGGGTGTGCCGCTGATCGTCGAACTCGGCGCCTCGTTGGACGTGTTGTTCGCGATCATCGTGATCGGCGTACTCACCGGCAGGTTGGCTCACGCCTTCGGCGGTGCCGACCTGGACGCGTTACGGGAGCTGCACGACTGATGACCGGCCTGCTCCTTGCCGCGATCCTCGCGCCGATCGGCGCGTCGGTCGCCGTCCTGGTCGCGGGTTGGCGCCGGGTGACCGCGACCATGATCGTGTTCTCGGCGGTGACGGTGCTGGCATGTGGCGCGGCGCTCGCCGTCGGTGTCGGATCCGGCACCCGGCTCGCATTGGGCGGCTTGCTGCGACTCGATGCGCTGAGCGCGACCATGCTGATCGTCATCGGAGTCGTTGCCACGCTGGCCACTTGGGCCAGCATCGGCTACCTCGACGCCGAACTCGCGACCGGCCACACCGACATGCGCGGCGCTCGGGTGTACGGGGCCCTGACGTCCGGCTTCTTAGCGGCGATGGTTGTCGCGGTGTGCGCCAACAACATCGGCGTCATCTGGATCGCGATCGAGGCGACCACGGTGATCACCGCCTTCCTGGTGGGGCACCGCCGTACCCGCAGCGCCCTCGAAGCGACCTGGAAGTACGTCGTGATCTGTTCGGTCGGGATCGCCGTCGCATTCCTCGGCACCGTGCTGCTGTACTACACCGCCGAGCATGCCGGCGCCCCGGCGGCCGCCGCCCTGAACCTCGACGTACTGGCGGCACACGCCGGCGGGCTCGATCCCGACATCGCGCGGCTGGCCGGCGGCCTGCTGCTCGTCGGGTACGGCGCCAAGGCCGGACTGTTTCCGTTCCACACCTGGTTGGCCGACGCGCACAGCCAGGCCCCGGCACCGGTTTCCGCGCTGATGAGCGGCGTCCTGCTCTCGGTGGCCTTCTCGGTGTTGATCCGCCTCAAGCCGATCGTCGGCGCCGCCACCGGACCCACCTTCATGCGCTCGGGCCTGCTGGTGATCGGGCTGGCAACGCTGGTGGTCGCCGCCCTGATGCTGACAGTGACGCCCGACCTCAAGCGCATGCTCGCGTACTCCTCGATGGAGAACATGGGCCTGATCGCGATCGCCGCGGCGGCCGGAACCTCGCTGGCCATCGCTGCGTTGCTGTTGCACGTCCTCGCTCACGGGATCGGCAAGACGGTCCTGTTCCTGGCCAGCGGCCAGCTGCAGGCCGCGCACAATTCCACCGCGATCGCCGACATCGGCGCCGTGCTGCGACGCTCCCGGCTCATCGGCGTGTCACTCGCCGTCGGCGTGATCGTGCTCCTCGGCCTGCCGCCGTTCGCGATGTTCGCCAGCGAACTGGCGATGGTCCGATCACTGGCCGACGCCCGGCTCACCTCGGCGCTCGCCGCGGGCATGCTGCTGGTCGCGGTCGCCTTTGCCGCGCTGGCGCGCAACTCGGGCCGCATCCTGCTGGGCGCTGCGCCCGGCGCGCCCGAAATCACTGTGCCCCGGACGGTGGCGGCGGCCCTGATCGTCGGTGTCGCCGCATCGATCGCGCTCGGCGTCACCGCCGGCCCGCTCAGCGGCTTGCTCGCCGCCGCGGCCAGCGACGTCGGGGGACCGCGGTGAGACCCGAATGGCAGCGTCGCCGGCTGTCTCAGGGCGGCCTGGCGGAGGCGGCGGAGGACCTGCTGGGCAAAGGATTTCGATTGGCCCTGGTGGCCGCACACGACGACCCCACCACCTACCGCGTCGTCTACCTGTTCCTGGCCGGCCGGCCGGATCGCCGCGTCGAGCTCGAATGCACAGCGCCGAAGGACGATCCAGCGGTTCGATCGCTGGCCTACCTGTCGTTTCCGGCCAGCCGCTTCGAGCGCGAAATGGCCGACCTGTATGGCATCCGGTGCACGGGCCATCCCAAGCCGCGCCGCCTGGTACGGCATGCCCACTGGCCCGAGGACTGGTATCCGATGCGCCGCGCGGCGCCGGCCGCACCCGAATTCGATGGCAGCGGCCACTTCCCGTTCGTCCCCGTCGAGGGTTCCGGGGTCTACGAAATCCCGGTGGGCCCCGTGCATGCCGGCTTGATCGAACCGGGCCACTTCCGCTTCTCGGTCGCCGGCGAAACCGTGCTTCGCCTCAAGGCCAGACTGTGGTTCGTCCACCGCGGCCTGGAAAAGCTCTTCGAGGGCCGGCCGGCCGGCGGCGCGGTCGACCTGGCCGAGCGCGTCAGCGGCGACACCTCGGTCGCGCACGCGCTCGCCCACTGCCTCGCCATCGAAAACGCGCTCGGCATCGAACTTCCCGACGAGGCGCACCGGCTGCGGGCACTGCTGGTCGAACTCGAACGGCTCTACAACCACGCCGCCGATCTGGGCGCTCTGGCCAACGACGTCGGGTTCGGGATCGCCCACGCGCACGCGCAGCGCATCCGCGAACAACTGCTGCGGCTCAACTACGCGGTCGCCGGCCATCGGCTGCTGCGCGGCTCGATGCGACCGGGCGGGGTCGCACTGCGGGCGCTGCCCGACGCCGCCGCGCTGCGGCGCATCGCGGCCGACGTCGCCGAGGTCGCCGAACTGACCCTGCACAACACCGTGGTGTACGACCGGTTCTCCGGGACCGCCGTGCTACAGCACGAGGACGCCCACGCGCTCGGGTGCCTGGGCTATGTCGCGCGCGCCAGCGGCGTGCGCACGGACGCCCGAATCGAACACCCCACCACCGCGTTGCCGGTCACCGAGGTCGACGCGGCCGCGGGTGACGTGCTGGCCCGCTACACCGTGCGCCGCGACGAATTCGCCGCGTCCGTAGAGCTCGCCTGTCACCTGATCGAATCCCATAGCGGGCCAATCGAATACACCGAACCCCAGCCGCCGCCGCGCGGACCCCGCAGCGGCATCGGCATCGTCGAGGGCTGGCGTGGCACCATCGTCCACCGCGTCGAAACCGACGCCGACGACCGGATCACCCGCGCGAAGATAGTCGACCCGTCATGGTTCAACTGGCCCGCGCTCCCCGTCGCGATGGCCGACACCATCGTCCCCGACTTCCCACTGGCCAACAAGAGCTTCAACCAGTCCTACGCCGGCAATGACCTCTGAAGACCTCTGAAGACCTCTGATCCGCGTGGCTACGCCTCGCCGGCCAGCGCGAACCTGCCGTCGCTCGTCTGAGCGACCAGGCCGTCGGTAAGCAACGAATACAGGGCGCGGTCGCGCTGCGCCGTGTCGGTCAGCCACGCCACGTCCAGCTCCGCCCGAGTGACCGGAGAGTCCTTGGCGCGCAACACATCCAGCAGCCGTCCGCGGACCTGTCGATCGGTTCCGGCATAGGTCTGCACCCGCCGCGCCGGCCCCGGCGCCGGGGAATAGCCGGCGTCGCGCCACGCGCAGCGGGTGAGCGGGCACAGCCCGCACCGCGGCGCTCGCGCCGTGCACACCGTCGCGCCGAGTTCCATCAGGGCGACGGAAAACTGCGGCGCCGTCTCGTCTTCGGGCAGCAGGGCGGCGACGTCGGCCATGTCGCGCACCGCCGCCGGGGAGCCGGCATCGGCCAGCCCGCGCACGGCGCGTGCCACCACCCGGCGCACGTTGGTGTCCACCACCGGGACCGACTGCCGGTACGCGAAACAGGCGACGGCGCGGGCGGTGTAGCTGCCGATGCCGGGCAGGGTCAGCAGGGTGTCGACGTCGTCGGGAACCACGTCGTCGTGGTCGCGCGCGATGACGGTCGCGCATTCGTGCAGGCGCTTGGCCCGCCGCGGATAGCCCAGCTTGCCCCAGGCGCGCAGCACGTCGGCGGCGCTGGCGGCGGCGGTGGCCGACGGGGTGGGCCACCGCCGCACCCAATCCGACCAGATCGGCAGCACCCGCGACACCGGCGTCTGCTGCAGCATGAATTCGCTGACCAGGATCTGCCACGCGCTGACGCCGGGCTCCCGCCAGGGCAGGTCGCGGCGGGATCGTTCGTACCACTCGAGCAACTCATGGCCCGAAATATTTGGCCGCCCGTTTACCGGCGGATGCGGCATGATGTCAGCCATGCCTAACACCAGCCCAGTGACCGCGTGGAAAGCACTCAAAGAGGGTAACGAGCGATTCGTCGCCGGGAAGCCCCAGCACCCCAGCCAGAGTGTCGAGCACCGGGCCAGCCTGGCCGGCGGGCAGAAGCCCACCGCCGTCGTGTTCGGCTGCGCCGACAGTCGGGTGGCGGCCGAGCTCATCTTCGACCAAGGTCTGGGCGACATGTTCGTGGTGCGCACCGCCGGGCAGGCCATCGACTCGGCGGTGCTGGGCTCCATCGAGTTCGCGGTGACCGTCCTGGACGTGCCGCTCGTCGTCGTGCTGGGCCACGACAGCTGCGGGGCGGTCAAGGCCGCGCTGGCCGCGATCAACGACGGTGCCATCCCGGGCGGTTTCGTGCGGGACGTGGTGGAACGGGTCGCGCCGTCCGTGCTGATGGGCCGCCGCGACGGCCTGACTCGCGTCGACGAGTTCGAGGAACGGCACGTGCGCGAAACGGTCGCCCAGCTGGTGTCGCGTTCGAGCGCGATCGCCGAGCGGATCGAGGCGGGCACCTTGGCCGTTGCGGGCGCCACCTATCACCTGGCCGACGGGCGCGCGGCGCTGGTCGAGCACGTCGGTGACATAGGCGAGTAGCCGGCGAGTAGCCGGCGAATGGCCGGCTCTTGCGCGGCCGGCGCGGCCGTCACTAACACGGCCATCCGCCAGCAAACCCCGCGACACGCCGGGGCGGGTCAGGCAACTCGACGTGACCTGGGCCTACGCTGCAAACGTGCTGGATCTGGAACCGCGTGGCCCGCTACCCACCGAGATCTACTGGCGGCGCCGTGGCCTGGCCGTGGGCGTCGCGGTCGTCGTCGTAGGGATCGTGGTCGCCGCGGTCATCGCCTTCATGGGACACAGTTCGGGCGCCAAGCCCGCCAGTGCCGACAAGCCCAATTCCGCCCAGAGCAAGCCGGGATCGGCTGCCCCCCAGGCGCCTCCGCCCGCCGCCCCCGGTGAGCAGCCCACCCCGGCGGTGCCGCAACCGGGGCAGAACCCCGAGATGCCCACCCCGACCGCGGCGGTGCAGCCGCCGCCGGTGCTCAAAGAGGGCGACGACTGCCCCGACTCGACGCTGGCCGTCAAGGGCCTGACCAATGCGCCGCAATACTTCATCGGAGATCAGCCGAAGTTCACCATGGTCGTCACCAACATCGGCCTGGTGTCCTGCAAGCGTGACGTCGGCGCCGCGGTGCTCGCGGCCTACGTGTACTCGCTGGACAACAAGCGGCTGTGGTCGAACCTCGACTGCGCGCCCTCCAACGAGACGCTGATCAAGACCTTCACGCCGGGCGAACAGGTGACGACCGCGGTGACGTGGACGGGCATGGGGTCGGCGCCGCACTGCCCGCTGCCACGGCCGGCGATCGGGCCGGGCACCTACAACCTCGTTGTGCAGCTCGGCAACCTGCGTTCCCAGCCGGTCCCGTTCATCATGAACCAGCCGCCTCCGCCGCCGGGCCCGGTGCCCGGGCCGGGTCAGCCCGCGGCCCCGCCGCCGCCGGAGGCGCCACCGGCCCCGGTTCCCGCGGGTTAGCTCAGCGGGTCGGCGATCGTCGACTCCGCGAGCTGCGACAGTCCCTCCCGCACGTGGCGGGCCCACATCGCGCCGATGCCCTCGACCGACTGCAGGTCGCCGGCGCTGGCCGCCAGCAGGCCCTGCAGCGTCCCGAACGACCGGACCAGTAGGTCGGAGTGGGCGAACTGCAGCCGCGGGATGCTGGCCAGCGCGCGGTAGCCGCGCGGGCTGACCGCGGAGTCCTGCGCCTCGGCCGTGGTCGGATAGCCGAAAACCTTTGCCAGCGCGGTGAGTTCGAGCAGCTCGGTGTCCGAGAGCGCGTCCAGCTCGTCCAGGGTCGCCGTCATCTGCGCCTTGGACAGCGGCTCCGGGCTGGCGTGGTAGTCGCGCACGGTCAATTCCCGCGCGATGTCGTTGCCGCCCAGCAGCTCGTCGAGCTGCAGCCGCAGCTGGCGCCCGTCGGTGCCCAGCTCGACGACGTCGTCGTCGATCACCTGGCCGATCCGCCGCACCAGCTCCAGCCGCTGCACCACCGTCATCACGTCGCGCAGCGTGACGAAGTCTTCGATCTCGGCCAGCGACAGCTGCCTGCTGACCTCGTCAAGCCTCGTCTTGTACCGCTCCAGCGTCGCGATCGCCTGGTTGGCCCGCGACAGGATGGTGGCGGAATCGGCCACCACGTGTCGTTCCCCGCCCACGTAGACGGTCACGATGTTCATCGAATGGCTGACCGAGATAACCGCGTAACCGGTCTGAATCGCCGCTCGTTCCGCCGAGCGGTGCCGTGTGCCCGATTCGTCGGTGGGTATCGACGGATCCGGCACCAGCTGCACGTTGGCCCGCACGATGCGGCTGCCGTCGGTGGACAGCACCACGGCGCCGTCCATCTTCGCCAGCTCCCGCAGCCGGGTCGGCGCGTACCGAACATCGAGGGCGAAGCCGCCGTCGCAGATCGCCTCGACGTTCTCGTCGTTGCCGAGGACGATCAGCGCACCGGTACGGCCGCGAAGAATGCGCTCCAGGCCGTCGCGCAGCCCGGTGCCCGGCGCCAGGCGGGCGACGGTCTCACGCAGTGTCGGACGAGTCACAGCGTGTCATTGTGCGGCCCCAGGGCGTTTTGCGTCCAGCCGGTGCGGGACCCGGCGATGGCTTTCATGTGTTGCAGCGCGGCGACGATGGTCGGTGCGCGCAGCGCCTGCATCCCGCTCGGCACGATCTCGCGCCGGGGGTCGTCGCCGTCGGGGATGAGCGCGATGCTGAATCCCTGACGGGCGGCCTCACCGAGCCGCCGTTCCATGCCGCTGACCCGCCGCAGGTCACCCGCCAGCCCCACCTCGCCGATCATCACCGCCGTCGTGGGTAGCGGCAGGTCGGCGTAGGCCGACGCCAGCGCCATCGCGACGGCCAGATCCGAGGAGGGATCGGTCAGCCTCATGCCGCTGACGGTGGACAGGTAGATGTCGTTGACACCGACGGCCAGCCTGCCGTGCTTTTCCAGCACCGCGCTGATCATCGCGGCCCGGGAGTGGTCTATCCCGCTGACGGCCCGGCGGGGCGAGCCGCCCCCCGGGGTCGCGAGCAGCGCCTGAACCTCCCCGATGAGCGGTCGCTTGCCGTCCATCGTCACGGTGATCGCGGTCCCGGCCACCGGCGCCGGCCGTTGATCCAGGAACAGGTTCGACGGATCGGACACGTCCTCGATCCCGTTGTCGTGCAACAGGAAACAGCCAACCTCGTCGGCCCCGCCGAACCGGTTCTTGACGCCCCGAACCATCCGCAACGACCCGTTGCGGTCGCCCTCGAAATGCAGCACGACGTCGACCAGGTGTTCCAGCGAGCGCGGTCCCGCGATGGCCCCGTCCTTGGTGACGTGACCGACCAGGATCAGCGCGACGCCGTTGGCCTTGGCGGCCGCGGTCAAGGCGGCGGTGACGGCGCGCACCTGCGTGACGCCGCCGGCGACGCCGTCGGCCTCGGTCGTGGACATGGTCTGCACGGAGTCGACGATCACCAGCGCGGGCTGCACCGTCGCGATGTGGTCCAGCACCGTGTGCACGTCGGATTCGGCGGCCAGATAGACCTCGTCGGCGCCGCACCCGGTCCGGTCCGCGCGCAGCCGGATCTGCCCGGCCGACTCCTCACCGGAGATGTACAGCGCGCGCCGGCCCGTCATCGCCCAGCGATGGGCCACCTTGAGCAGCAGCGTCGACTTGCCCACGCCCGGATCGCCCGCCAGCAGCGTGACCGAACCGGGCACCACGCCGCCCCCGAGCACCCGGTCGAGCTCTCCGATGCCGGTCGAGCGGTGCCGGCTGGCGTTGGGCTCGACGGAGGTGATCGGGACCGGTCGCGAAGCCGGTCCCGCGACGACCGCGCGACGGCCGCCGACCGCGCTCAGCACCGGCACCTCGTCCACCGCGCCCCAGGTGCCGCATTCCATGCAGCGGCCCACCCACTTGGCGGTGACGTGCTGGCATTCGGAGCAGCGGTATTGGGAGCGCGGATTTGCCACGCCATGACGGTATCGAGCCGGTACGACAAATCCCGGCTATGACAGGCGGTTGCCCCCGCCTAGCTTGGCTGCGTCGCGGCCAGCCCGGCCGAAACGGGCACCAGGACGCTGGCCTGACCGGCCTTCTCGAAATTGAACGTGAAGTTGTACAGCAGCCCGTTGCTGATCGGCTTGGCCAGCGTCACGGTCGCCTTGGACGCATTGCTGGAGCCGACCGGGCCGGGCGCCACCTTCTGGCCCTCCGGGGTACCGATCAACAACATGCCGCCGGCGGGCAGCCGACCGTCACCGCTCAGCGTCACCGAGCCGACGTCGCTGGTGATGCTCACCAGCCGGTCCGGCACGTCCGGCGACTGGTTGATCGCCACCAGCACGAGGTCCACCGCCTGCCCGGGCTGCACGAAGGCGCCGGTCTGGGACGCCTGCATGCGGATGTCGCGCAGCGCCACGTTGTTGATGGTCACCTTGTTGCCGTTGATGGCGGGCTCTTGGACGGCCATCTGCGAGACCTGGCCGGCCCCGCAGCCGCTGAGGAGCATCGCGACCACCGCGATGAGGCCGACGAGCGCCGCCCGGACGGTCAGCACCGGCGCGCGGAGGGGGAGGCCGATCTCGAAGCGGTTCACTCAATGCCTCCTGCTGGGCCGGTTCGACGGATGCAACTATGCACAGTAGTAGGAAGGTTTCCCGCGCGGTAGCGCGGGGCTTAGGACCAGCCAGGGAGGCCATCTGGGGAGGCCCGTCGGGGCGCTCGGGGGCCGCTTTCCGGGCCGGAATAAGGCGGGAGTAATGTGCATCACTGCACGTTCTACTCCCCCTGTCAACCCCTAATCTGCGCGTGTTGTGCCCCTGACCTGCATCGTTGCTCCGCACGCGATTGGGTGGCCGTGTTAGGATTGAAGTAACGAAAGGGGCTCGAATCAGATGATCTTCAAGGTCGGCGACACCGTTGTTTACCCGCATCACGGTGCTGCGTTAGTCGAGGCGATTGAAACCCGCACCATCAAAGGGGAACAAAAGGAATATCTCGTCTTGAAGGTGGCGCAGGGAGACCTGACCGTTCGAGTGCCCGCCGAGAACGCCGAATACGTGGGCGTCCGCGACGTCGTCGGCCAGGAAGGCCTCGACAAGGTCTTCCAGGTTCTGCGCGCTCCCCACACCGAAGAGCCCACCAACTGGTCGCGCCGGTACAAGGCCAACCTCGAGAAGCTGGCCTCCGGTGACGTCAACAAGGTGGCCGAGGTAGTACGCGACCTGTGGCGTCGCGACCAGGAACGCGGCCTGTCCGCAGGCGAGAAGCGCATGCTGGCCAAGGCCCGCCAGATCCTGGTCGGTGAATTGGCCCTCGCCGAAAGCACCGACGACGCCAAAGCGGAAACCATCCTCGACGAGGTTCTGGCCGCCGCTTCCTGAAGGCCCTGACGCTTCGGTGGTCACGGGGACGGTCTCCTCGGGCACGGTCGTAGCAGTGGTTCCCGCCGCAGGGTCGGGAGAACGACTGGGCGTCGGCATTCCGAAGGCTTTCTGTGAGCTCGACGGGCGCACCCTGCTGGATCGCGCCGTCGGCGGTCTGCTGGCCTCCGAGGTCGTCGATCACGTGGTGGTCGCCGTTCCGGCCGCCCTGGTCGACGAAGCCAAGCTATCCCTGGGCGAACGAGCGACCGTCGTCGCGGGCGGGGCCGACCGCACGACGTCGGTGAGTCTGGCGCTGGCGGCCGTCGCCGGCGACCCCGAGTTCGTCCTGGTGCATGACGCTGCCCGCGCCCTGACGCCCCCCGCGCTGATCGGGCGCGTGGTGGACGCCCTGCGGGCCGGGCACGCGGCCGTCGTGCCCGCGCTGCCGCTGCATGACACCATCAAGGCCGTGGACGCCAACGGTGTGGTCCTGGGCACGCCCGAGCGGGCCGGCCTGCGCGCCGTACAGACGCCGCAGGGCTTCGCGATGGAGCTGCTGCTGCGCGCGTATCAGCGCGCCGGCACGGCCGCGTTCACCGACGACGCGTCGCTCGTCGAGCAGGTCGGAGGCCAGGTCCAGGTGGTCGACGGCGACCCGCTGGCGTTCAAGATCACCACTCCGCTCGACCTGTTGCTGGCCGAAGCGATCGTGCGCCGGTGAACGGTCTGCCGCGGGTCGGCCTGGGCGTCGATGTGCACCCGATCGAACCGGGCCGGCCCTGCTGGTTGGTGGGCTTGCTCTTTCCCGAGGCCGACGGCTGCGCCGGTCACTCCGACGGCGACGTGGGCGCGCACGCGCTATGTGACGCCCTGTTGTCGGCCGCCGGGCTGGGTGACATCGGCGCCGTCTTCGGGGTCGACGACCCGCGCTGGAAAGGCGTCAGCGGCGCCGACATGCTGCGCCACGTGGTCGAGTTGGTGTCGCGGGACGGCTTTCGCGTCGGAAACGCCGCCGTTCAGCTGGTCGGCAACCAGCCCAGGGTCGGCCCGCGACGCGCCGAGGCGCAGCGCGTGCTCTCGGAGCTGCTGGGGGCGCCGGTATCGGTTTCGGCGACGACGACCGACGGGCTGGGCCTAACCGGTCGCGGTGAGGGCCGCGCCGCCATCGCCACCGCGTTGGTTGTGTCCGGCGGGTAAGGCGCGCAGCGCCGGGCGACCGGGAACCACCAGGTAAGCTGGCACGTCGTGACCGATCGCGCCCCCTTGCGGCTCCACGACACGGCAGCCGGTGCCGTGCGGGATTTCGTCCCGTTGCGCGAGGGCCACGTCTCCATCTACCTGTGTGGCGCCACGGTCCAGGGCCTGCCGCACATCGGCCACGTCCGCAGTGGCGTGGCCTTCGACATCCTGCGCCGATGGCTGATGGCGCGCGGCTGCGACGTCGCGTTCATCCGCAACGTCACCGACATCGAGGACAAGATTCTGGCCAAGGCCGCCGCGGCCGGCCGGCCGTGGTGGGAGTGGGCGGCCACCTACGAGCGCGCGTTCAGCGCCGCCTACGACGCCCTCGACGTCTTGCCGCCGTCCGCCGAACCGCGCGCCACCGGCCACATCACCCAGATGGTCGAGCTAATGGAACGCCTGATCGAAACCGGCCACGCGTACGCGGCGGCCGGCGACGTCTACTTCGACGTGCTCAGTTACCCGGACTACGGCGCGCTGTCCGGGCACCGCATCGACGACGTCCACCAGGGCGAGGGCGTGGCGACGGGAAAGCGCGACCAGCGCGACTTCACCCTGTGGAAGGGCGAGAAGCCCGGTGAGCCGTCGTGGCCGTCGCCGTGGGGCCCCGGCCGGCCCGGCTGGCACCTGGAATGCTCGGCGATGGCCCGCACCTACCTCGGCCCGGAATTCGACATCCACTGCGGTGGGATGGACTTGATCTTCCCGCACCACGAGAACGAGATCGCTCAGAGCCGCGCCGCCGGCGACGGATTCGCCCGCTACTGGCTGCACAACGGCTGGGTCACCATGGGCGGCGAAAAGATGAGCAAGTCGCTGGGCAACGTGCTGGCCATCCCGGCGTTGCTGCAACGTGTGCGGCCGGCGGAGCTGCGCTACTACCTGGGCAGCGCGCACTACCGCTCGATGCTGGAATTCTCCGACACCGCCCTGCAGGATGCGGTGAAAGCCTATGTGGGAGTTGAGGAATTCCTGCACCGCGTCCGCGTCCGGGTCGGCGCGGTAGAGCCGGGCGAGTGGACGTCGCGGTTCGCCGAGGCGCTCGACGACGACTTGGCGGTCCCGGCCGCGCTGGCCGAGGTGCACCGCGCCCGCGCCGAGGGCAACCGCGCCCTCGACTCCGGCGACCACGAGGGCGCCCTGCAACACGCCCGGTCGATCCGCGCGATGATGGGGATCCTGGGCTGCGACCCACTCGACGAGCGCTGGGAAACCCGTGACGAGACGTCCGCCGCGCTCGCGGCCGTCGAGGTGCTGGTGCGGTCCGAACTGGAGAACCGGGAAAAGGCACGCGAGCAACGCAATTGGGCGCTCGCCGACGAGATCCGGGACCGGTTGAAGCTCGCCGGCATCGAGGTCACCGACACCGCCGACGGGCCGCAGTGGTCGCTGCAGGCCGGTCAGACCCAGTAGATGGCCGGCAATTCGCGCCGCCGCGGCGCAATACGCAAGGCGGGCACCAAGAAGGGGCCCACCGTCGGCTCGGGTGGTCAGCGCCGGCGCGCGCTCGAGGGGCGCGGGCCCACCCCCCCGGCGCACCTGCGACCGAACCATCCCGCCGCCAAGCGCGCTCAATCGCCGCCGCGGCGCCCCGCCAAGCGGCCCACCGACGAGACGGAAACGGTGCTCGGCCGCAACCCGGTGCTGGAGTGCCTGCGCGCCGGTGTGCCGGCTACGGCGCTCTACGTGGCGCTGGGCATCGACGCCGACGAGCGGGTCACGGAATCCGTTGCCCGCGCTGCGGATTCGGGTATCTCGATCCTCGAGGTGCCGCGTGCCGACCTGGACCGGATGACCAGCAACCACCTGCATCAGGGCATCGCGTTGCAGGTCCCGCCGTACGACTACGCCCACCCTGACGACCTGCTGGCAACCGCCATCAACTCCCCGCCCGCGCTGCTGGTCGCGTTGGACAACATATCCGATCCGCGCAACCTGGGCGCGATCGTGCGGTCGGTCGCGGCCTTCGGCGGCCACGGTGTGCTGATCCCGCAACGGCGTTCGGCGTCGGTGACGGCCGTGGCCTGGCGCACCAGCGCGGGCGCGGCAGCCCGCATCCCGGTCGCGCGGGCCACCAATCTCAACAGGACGCTCAAGGATTGGGCCGACCGCGGGATCCGGGTGGTCGGCCTCGATGCCGACGGTGACACCGTGGTCGACGACCTGGACGGCGCCGACCCGCTGGTGGTGGTCGTCGGCTCGGAAGGTAAGGGCCTGTCGCGGCTGGTGCGGCAGAACTGTGACGAGGTGGTGTCCATCCCGATGGCCGGGCACGCCGAATCGCTGAACGCGTCGGTGGCCGCCGGGGTGGTGCTCGCCGAGATCGCCCGGCAGCGCCGGGTTTAACTGCGGTGCGCCGCTGGCCCAAGCGCCTGGTTGTTGCTCTGGCCGCGGTCGTTTTCCTGGCGTCGCCCGCCGCGGCCGCCCAAGCGCCGGAGTTCGACCTGCAGGCGCATCGCGGCGGACGCGGGGAGACCACCGAGGAGTCGTTGCGGGCCTTCGCGAAATCGCTCGAATTGGGCGTCAGCACACTCGAACTCGACATCAACATCACCGGAGACGGGCAACCGCTGGTGTGGCATGACCCGACGATCGACCCCGAGAAGTGCGCCGACACCGGCCCCGCCTTCGCCGGGGATCCGCAGTACCCCTACGTCGGAAAGCTGGTGCACGAGCTCACCCTGGCACAGATTCGGACCCTGGACTGCGGACGGCGGCTGGCCGAGTTTCGCGACGCCGAGGTGGTGCGGGGCAACAAGATAGCCGTCCTGCCGGAGGTGTTTACGCTCGCCGATTCCTATCGCGCCGCCGTCCGCTACAACATCGAGACGAAGGTGGCGGCCGACCGCCCCGGCACTTCGGCCGAGCCCCAAGAATTCGTCGACGTGATACTGGCGGCCGCCCGGTCGGCCGGCAAGGTCGGCCAGGTCGAGATCGAGAGCTTCGACTGGCGGACCCTGCCGTTGGTTCGCCGAGCCGAGCCGTCAATCCCGTTGGTGGCCCTGTACGACGAGGAGACTTGGGCGCCGGGCTCGCCATGGCTGAACGGCATCGACGCCGCCGCCGTCGGCGATCCACTCATCGGTGCGCTCCTGGTGGGTGCGGACATCGTCTCGCCGAGGTACCAGCTGGTCACCGGCAAGCCGTATGTCGACCGCGCGCATGCGTTTGGGCTGCAGGTGATCCCGTGGACCGTCGACGATGCGGCCGCCATGCGCGAACTGATCGCCGACGGGGTCGACGGGCTCATCACCGACTATCCGACGTTGTTGCGCGGCGTGCTGGCCGAACTCGGGATGCCGCTGCCGCCCGCCTACCGCCGCGCTTAGCGTCAGGGCCCCGCGTTCACCAGAGCGTCGGCGTGCACGACCTGGGCGCCCATGCCGGGTCGGCGCCCGCGGGCGGCGCGCCAGATCATGTTCGGGCGCAACAGTCGCGTCGCGGGGTCGACCAGCGAGGTCACCCTGATGAACTGATTCAGCGCGGCGGTGTCGGTTTCGGCCGCGCTGAGCACCCGATCGACGTACTTGTTGAACAGCCGCGCCATCAGCGGTGCGGTGCCGTGGATCTCGGGCAGGGCAAGGTCGGGGTTCGTCGACAACTGCCAGGCCTGGCGGATCGGCGCCGCCGCGGCGCGGAAGAAGCGCCGTGCTAAATCGTCGGGGCCGGCGGACAAGCAGTGCCGCAGCGCCAACGCCTCGAGCGCGGCGACCGTCATGCCCTGGCCGTAGATCGGGTTGAAGCTGCAGATCGCGTCGCCGATGACCAGCAGGCCCTCGGGGAAGCGGCCCAGCTTGTCGTAGCGGCGCCAGCGACTGCACGGCATCCGGTGTCGTATCGGTTCCCCGATGGGTTCCGCGGCCCGCACCGCGGCGAGCAGATGCGCCGGTGCGCAGTCGGCGACGAAGTCGCACATCTCCGCGAGGTCGAGCGCCGCGGGCTCCTGGCCGGCCACCCCCATCACCGTGAACAGCCACGTGTCGTTCTCGCAGTGCAGCAGGCCGCAACCCCTCGGCCGGCCCGGCACGATCCCGACGAGGAAGCCAAGCTCCCGCGGCACCTCCGCCGTCATGCGCAGCGCCTGGCTCGCGTAGGTCAGCTGCACGTCGACGCGATCCTCTTGCGGGCGTTCGTAGCCCAAGTTGTCCAGCCACGTCGGGGTGCGGGCGGCACGCCCGGTGGCATCGACGACCAAGTCGGCGGGCAGCGTGGTGGGCTCGTCGGTGCGACCGCAGACCACCCGCACTCCCGTGACGCGGTGGCGGTCCGGCGTCGACACCGGGCCCAGAATGACGTGCTCGTCGAGCAGGGTGACGTTGGGAACCCCACGCAGCCGCGCGCGGACGTGGTCCTCGAGGAAGGGCCGGGTCGCGCTGTAGGCGGTCAGCCCGGTGGCGCTGCCGCGCCGCGCCATCAGATGCCCGCCGATGTCCCAGTAGAGCTCGGAGAGATCGCGGCCGTCGAAGCGCTGCGCGCCGTCGAGAACCATCTCGTCGAGGACGCCGGGGAACATCCCCTCGATCGCCTGGGCGCCCCGGGCCAGCAGGGCGTGCAGGTGCCGCCCCTGTGGCACGCCCCGGCGGGGGGTGTAGGCGTCGGGGAGGGGGTCACGCTCCACGACCGTCACCGTGTCGAAGAAGTCGGCAAGCGACCGCGCGGCCAGCAAACCGGCCATGCTCGCCCCCAACACCACCGCGTGACTGCCGATCCTGGCCTTCATGTCGGACATCGCACTCCGCCTCTCTGACCGCTGGCTGACGAACGTCATGCTCACAGCGGTCGGCGGGCGCCGATAGCGTAGTCGGGTACGCCAGTTGGGGACGCGCGCTGGACACCGGCCGGTCAACGCGCACGCGAAACGGTGGCAATCCGGCCCGCACGGTGCCGCCGCGCGGCTATAGTCGCCGCGTGATCAGCGGCGACCAGCTGATTGGGCGCGACGGCGAGTTGGCAACCATTCGCCGCGCCCTGAGCGGCGCTGGCCAGCTCTCCGGGGTGTTGATCGCGGGCGCCGCGGGGGTGGGCAAAACCCGGTTGGCCCGTGAAGCGCTGCGGCGCGCCGGGGCGTCGGGCGAACGCATCCAGTGGATCGTCGGCACGCAATCGGCCCGGCCGTTGCCCCTCGGTGCGTTCATCGGTCTGCTGGGCGAGGGCATGTCGGATCCGCTGACCAACGTCCGACGCGTGATCGAGTCGTTTGTGGCGCGACAACGTCGCGGCCGCGTGGTGGTGGGAGTCGACGACGCGCACCTGCTGGATGGGTTGTCCGCGCTCGTGATTCACCAGCTGGCGCAGTCCGGCGGGGCCCGACTGGTGGTCACGGTGCGCTCGGGCAGTGAAGAGCCGGATGCGGTGACGGCGCTGTGGAAGGACGGTCTGCTCGATCGCCTGGACTTGGAGCCGCTTTCGGCCGCGGCGACGCGTGAGGTGATCGAGCGCACGCTGGGCGGCCCGGTCGATGCGCGCTGTGCGGACCGGTTCCGGCGGCTCACCGGTGGGAACACGCTGTTTCTTCGGCAGCTGCTGAGCGACCAGATGGCGGCCGGGCGGGTGCGGCAAGTGGCCGGGGTGTGGATGTGGGACGGCGACGTCGCGGTCTCGGCCAGCTTGTCCGACACGGTGGGACGCCAGCTTGGTCGGCTGACCCCGCCGCTGGCGCTCGTGGTCGACACGCTGTCGCAGTGTGAGCCGCTGCCGGTTGATTTGTTGTGCGACTTGGTTTCTCGTGAGGAGTTAGTGGCGGCCGAAGCCATGGGCCTGGTGAACGTCGAACGCACCGCCGGCGGGTTGACGGCAAGGCTCGCGCACCCGCTGTTCGGTGAGCTTCGCCGCGCGGGAGCAGGCGAGATGTACTTGTCGAAGGTACGGGGCCGCTTGGCGACCCGGTTGGCGCAGGACGGCGACGCCGACATGCAGGCCACGGTGCGACGGGCGTTGCTGAACCTCGAGTCGGATCTGGACCCGCAACCCGACTTGTATCTGGAATCGGCGCGGCACGCGATGACACTGCTGGATCTGGAGTTGGCCGACCGGCTCGCCAACGCCGCGGCGCAGGCTGGGGCGCCGGGGGCGGCCGGGGTGCGGGCGATGAACCTGATGCTGCTCGGCCGCGGCGAGCAGGCCGAAGAGGCGTTGCGCGCGATCACCGAAAGTGATCCGCCGGATCGCCATTACTGGGCGACCCTGCGGGCGGCCAACCTGGTCTGGATGCTCGGCAGGCCGGCCGAGGCCGCGGCGATTCTCGACGATCTGGCCGCGGGCGATGAGACACCGGTCCAGCGTGCCGAGCGGCTGGCGGTGCAGGCGTGCCTGGATGCGGTGGCCGCGCGTTGCGAGGTCGCCGCCGAAAAGGCAAGGGTCGCACTGGATTCGGGCGAGCTGCCGGAGTTCCACGCGATGATGGCGTCGCTGGCGTTGATCATGGCCATGGGGGCGTTGGGGCGGGTCGACTGCCTGGCAACCGTGGCCGAGCAGGCGCTGCGCCGCGCGACGACGTCGTTCGAGGCGTCGCACATGCGGTTCTGGTTCGGCGCGGTGTACGGCCGGGCTTGTCGACTGACGGGCCGCATCGACGAATTCGTCAGCCTCGCAACCGAAGTAGCCGACTCGGCGCGCGACATCCCCGGCCTGGCCTACGCGAACCTGGCCCTGCTGCTTGGGAACGCCGCCCTGGCCCGCGGGGCCGTGGCCGACGCGGTCCGGTTGGTGCACGAAGCGCTTGCCGGGGCGCAGATACACGCGACCACAAGCGGTTTGCGCCCGGCGAGCTATTTCGCGCTCGCCGAGGCGCACGGCAAGCTCGGGCACGCGACGGATGCGAACGACGCGGTCGCTGGGGCGCGGTCCTGCGTGCCGGCGGACTACTTGTTCATGCATACCGGCCTGTCGTTGGCCGATGGGTGGGCGCTGGCGGCAAGCGGTCGGCTGGGCGAGGCCGTGGCGACGGCGCAGGCGGCCGCGCGAGCCGCCCGCGACCGCGGCCAGCCGGCCCATGAACTGGCCTGCATACAGGCCGCGGCGCAGTGGGGCGACGCCTCGGGCGCGGCGCGGGCCCGCGCCCTGGCCGACGCGCTGGCGCTGCCGCTGGCCGATGCCATCGCTTCACACGCCGAGGCCCTGCGGGCCAGCAACGGGGAAGGCCTCCTTGCGGTTTCGGCGGCCTACCGGGCGATTGGAGACCGGGCCGCGGCCGCCGACGCGGCCGCGCAGGCCTCCGTCGCGTTCATCGAAGGACAGCAGCACAAGCGCGGGCTTTATGCGTCGGCCTTGGCCGGCGAACTGGCCGAGGAGTGTGGCGGCTTGTGCACGCCGGCGTTGCGGACTCCGGCGGGTCTCAAACTCTCGGGTCGCCAGCGCGACGTCATCGAGCTCGTCGTGGCCGGTCTGTCGAACCGCCAGATCGCCGAGAAGCTGGTGATGTCGGTGCGCACCGTGGAGGGCCACGTCTACCGGGCCTGTCAGCGGGTGGGCGCCCAGTCCCGCGAGGAACTCGCGTCGATCATCCGATCGGGACCGGGGTCCGACTGACGCACCGCGGCATTCGAGTAGGCGACTACTCGTGCGCACAGCGGAAATCGGCCATACCGTTGCGATCCCGACTAGCAAAGGAGAGCGCGATGAAGTACGTAGTAGCGTGGACATACCGCCTGAACGGCACGGCAGCCGAGAACGACGAGAGCCTGCGACGCGGCTTGGCTGCCTACTCGAAGTGGTCGCAACCGCAGACCACGACGTATCACCAGTTCGTCGGTCGCATCGACGGTGGCGGCGGATTCGCGGTGGTGGAATCCGACAACCCGGCCGATTTGGTCGAGACCACAAGCCAATTCGCCACGATCCTGGACTACCAGATCTATCCGGTTGTGGACATCGCCGAAGCCGCGCAGGCGCTGCAGCAGGGAGTGGAATTCCGGGAGGCGATCGGCTAGGCGCCGAACACCCGCGCCGACGCCCACAGTGCGAGCACGGCGAGCACCAGGGACACCGGCACGGTACACACCCCGAGGCGGGTGTATTCGCCGACACCGGCGTCGACGTCGTGCTGGCGAAGCACCCGCCGCCACAACAGGTTCGACAGCGAACCGACGTAGGTCAGGTTCGGCCCGATGTTGACACCGAGCAGGACGGCCAGAATGGCGACCGGTCCGCTCGGCGCCACCAGGGGCAGCAGCACCAGGGTCGCGGGCAGGTTGTTCACCACGTTGGCCAGCACGGCGGCCACCGCCGCGATGGCCAGCAATGCGGGCAACGTCGAGCCGGACGGCAGCACCGCCGACATCGCCTTGTCCATGCCGTTGACCATGACCGCCCGCACGACCACACCCAGCGCGAGCACGAACACCAGGAACGACACGTGGGCCGACCGCGCGATGTCGATCACCGAAGTATGCCGACGGCTCAGGCTGCGCACCGCCAGCGCCGCCGCGCCGGCGAAAGCCACCCAGGCCGGGTCCACGCCGACGGACTGCGCCACGGCGAAGCCGGCCAGCGTGAGCCCCACGACCACCAGCACGAGCACCGGCGGCCGAGGCGCCGGCCCCGGTTGCTCCGGATGGGGCTGCACGCGCAGATCGCCGGCGAAGAACCAGCGGAATACCGCATACAACGTGACCACCACGCTGACCCATGGCAACGCCATCAACACGGTGAACCGAATGAACGAAAGGTTGGCGGTGTGAAACGCAAGCAGGTTGGTCAGATTGGACACCGGCAGCAGCAGGGAGGCGCCGTTAGCCAGGTGCGCGGTGGCGTAGGCGTACGGGCGCACCGGGGTCCGCAGCCGACGGACGGCGGCCAGCACCACCGGGGTCAGTAACACCACCGCGGTGTCCAGGCTCAGCACGGCGGTGATCAACGAGGCGATGACGAACACCCGGCGCAGCAGGCCCCCCGACCCGACGCTGCCGCGCGTGATCGCCGCACCCGCCGCCTCGAACAGGCCCTCGTCGTCGCACAGCTTGGCGAGCACCAGCACCGCGCCCAGGAACCCGACCACCCCGGAAAGCCCGGTCACCTCGTCGACCGCCTGATGCACCGATATCGCACCGACCGCGATCAGGACCAGGGCCGCGGGAACCGCCGCCACCGCCTCCGGCAAGCCCCGCGGGCGCACGACCGCGAAGGCCAGGACGGCAGCGAGCAGCACCAGCGCAAGGGTCAAAGTCAATGTATTAAAACCGTTTCAGGCCCAGGGGTTTTCGCGTCGCCAGACCGTCGGCAGGTGCAGCGCGACACCGTCCTGTGCGGCCAACTCGTCGAGGATCCGGATGGAGGAGTCCAGGTCGTCGCCGGCGTAGGGCAAGGCCCGCAGCGGCTTTGACAGCGGCCGGAAGAAATCGTCCCAGTGAATCATGATCACGCGGCGCGCCCCCACCGCGCGCACGGTCTCGGTCCAGTAGTCGGTCAGGTATGACCTCGGCTGTAGTCCCAGCTGCCCGACGGACAGGTAGGCGGCGTCGGCGCGGTGACCGGCCAGCGCACCCTTGACGAATCCGGCGCTGCCCTGGATCAACAGCCGCCGGTCCGTCCGACGGTGGTGGACCAGCGTCGACCAGGACTCGCCGCAGCGGTAGGCGGACGCCCTGACCGGCGGGGTCAGTGGCGCGTCGATCGTGCCGGGGAACCGGTCCGGCGGGCAATGGTGGGATTCCACCAGCGTCACGTCGTAGGCGCCCAACGTGATTGGCTCGCCGCTGGCGGCGATCACGAGACGGTCATCGGGCAGTCCGTAGCCACGCCCGACATTGGCGGCCGACCGTCCGCCCACCAGTCGCGCGCCGGTGCGGTCGGCGACGAGCGCGGAATCCAGCGCGTGGTCGATGTGGGTGTGCACCGGGACGACCGCGTCGAGCGCGGACACCTTGGCCCGCGCCAGGCAGCCGTCGACCCGGGCCGGCGAAGGTGCGACCTTGCCCGCGGCCACCCGCGCCAGGCTCGGCCGGGAGAAGTAGCCGTCGGTCAGCAGCGCCGACGAGCCGTCGTCGATCAGCAGCGTCGCGACGCCCATCCACATCGCCGATAGGGACCCGGCTTCGGCGGCGGGCGCGTCGAACCGATCCGCGTACCGCGCGATGTCGGGCCGACCGAGCTTGAGCCGCATCAGCTGAACGCCGCGATCTGGACGTCGGCGGCCGTAAGCCCGTCGCGCACGGCCGTGGCGATCTGCACCGCGCCGGGCGAATCACCGTGCACACAAACCGATTCCACCGCCACGGTGATCGGTGTGCCGTCGACGGCGGTGACGCGGCCCGACGTCACCATGCCCACCACGCGGTCGGCGATCGCCGCCGGGTCTCCCAGCACCGCGCCGGGTTCGCGGCGGGACACCAGCTGGCCGTCCGCCCGGTAGGCGCGGTCGGCGAACGCCTCGGCCACCGTGCGCAGCCCGCGCTGCGAGGCCTCGTCGAAGAACGCCGAACCCGCCATGCCCAGGACGGGTAGCGCGGGGTCCACCATCCGCACCGCCTCGGCGACCGCGCCCGCCTGGTCGTGGTTGGTCACAATCGTGTTGTACAGCGCGCCATGGGGTTTGACGTAGGACACCGCGGAGCCGGCCGCGCCGGCGATCGCCTGCAGCGCGCCGATCTGGTACACCACGTCGGCGATCAGGTCCTCGGCGGCGACGTCGATGAAGCGCCTGCCGAACCCGGCCAGGTCGCGATAGCTCACCTGCGCGCCGATGCGGACGCCGCGGTCGGCGGCCGACCGGCAGACCCGTAGCAGGGCGGCGGGGTCCCCGGCGTGAAACCCGCACGCCACGTTGGCGCTGGTGACGATCCGCAGCATGGCGTCGTCGTCACCCAGGCGCCAGACGCCGAAGCTCTCGCCCAGATCGGCGTTGAGGTCGATACGGGCCACCCGCCCAGCTTATGGGAGCGCCATCCGCAGAGGCGGTCGCCTTCCCGCCGCTACCGGGTGACGATCGCGGCCGCGATCTGCTGGGCGACGTCGACCGCGGCCGCACCGGGCAGGAAGGACCCGCAGGCCGCCACATCGATGACGATGTTGTTGCGCGCGGTCAACGCGCGCTGGCACCGCCAGCCGTCTTCGCTGCCTTC
The DNA here is from genome assembly GCF_001907675.1 of Mycobacterium paraffinicum. Taxonomy (GTDB): domain Bacteria; phylum Actinomycetota; class Actinomycetes; order Mycobacteriales; family Mycobacteriaceae; genus Mycobacterium; species Mycobacterium paraffinicum_A. The sequence continues at coordinate 174,676 of NZ_MPNT01000002.1, read as the reverse complement.
CTGCTCTTCGGACGTGCTGAGCGTGCCGCCGACCTTGTGGGAATCGGCCACCGCCCACGCGACCTCGGGCTGCCCCGGCGGATGGTCGACGAATCGGCGATTGGCGCAGGCGGACCACCTCCGGACCGACGCGTCGTAGAACGCGTTGGCCTGCCGGGCCGTGGGGTAGGCGATCACGGCCTGGTTGACGGAGTCGTTGCGCACGTTGGGGTCGTCGTAGCTGTCGTCCAGTCGCTCGCCGCGCACCGCGGTCCAGCCGGTGTCCGCATATACGGCCTGCTGCGCGGGCCCGGCCATGGCCAGGCAGCTCCTCTCGCTGAACGTCTGGCTGGAGTCCCACATGTCCTGCGTGCGGTACCGGACCCGCATTCCCGCACCCAGGATGTCGTTGACCTTCCTGTCGTCGAGCAACAGCGCGTCCAGGGCGGTGACGGCCACCGGGGCCTGTGACAGCGGCCCGCGCGTGTCCGCGGGCGCGGGGCTTCCGCCGACGACGGTGGTGCAGCCGGGCGTGAGGGCGCACACCGCCGCCTGCACGGCGATCGCGAATTGCCTACGCACCAGAGCCTTTCGGACGCGGGCCCGTCTGTGCCGACCAGCTTAGGCGGCGAACTCGTGTCGGCGCCCCAGCATCCAGCAGACCAGGTAGATCAGGAAGGAAATCCCCGCGACGAAGACGGACACCGGGACGCCGGGCGCCAGCGATAGCACGATGCCGCCGACGGCGGAGACCTCGGCGAAGACGACCGAGGTCATGATCGCCGCCGCCGGCGAGGCCACCACCCGGGCGGCCGCCGCCGCCGGCGTGATCAGCAACGACATCACCAGCAGCGCCCCGACGATCTGCACGGCCTGCGCGGCCACCACGCCGACCAGGGCGGCGAACACGATGCCCAGCGCCCGGACCGGCACCCCGCGGGCCGCGGCGACGTCGGGGTCGACGGTGGCGAACAACAGCGGGCGGTAGCACGTCGCGATGACGGCCATGACGAGCAGGCACACCAGCGCCAGCATGCCCAGCCCGGTGTAGCCGACGCCGACGATCTGTCCGGTGAGCAACGCGAAGCTGGTCGCGGTCCGGCCCGGGTAGAGGTAGATGAACAGCACCGCCAAGCCCAGCCCGAAGGCCAGCACCACGCCGATGACCGAGTCGCGTTCGCGGGCCCGCCGGCCCAGCACGCCGAACAGCGCGGCCGCCAAGGCGCTGCCGACCAGCGCGCCCACCCCCACCTCGGCGCCGACCAGCAGCGCGAAAGCCGCTCCGGTCAACGATAGTTCGCTGGAGCCGTGCACCGCGAACGACATCTGCCGCATCACGATGAACGGCCCGATAAGCCCGGCCACCAAGCCCAGCAGCGCGGCGGCGAGCAGCGCCTGCTGGACGAAGTCGTGGCGCAGGAGGTGGGCGGTGACGTCGAAGTCGAGCAGGTGGGCCAGCACGCCGGTGAGCCGGTGATTCACTGGTGGACCCGGTCGGTCGTCTCGCCGACCACCACGTAGCGGTCTTTGACCTTCACTACCGCAATGTCGGCCCGGTACAGCGTCGAGAGCGTCTCGGTGGTCATCACCTCGTCGACGGTGCCGATCCGGAACCGTCCGTCGACCAGATAAACCAGCCGGTCCACGTACGGCAGGATCGCGTTGAGGTCATGCGTGACGACGATGACGGCGGTCGCGGCATCCCGGCGGCGGCGGTCGATGAGCGCGGACACCAGTTTGGCGTTCGCCGGGTCCAGGGCCAGCAGCGGCTCGTCGCACAGCAGCAACATGGGGTCGCTGACCAGCGCCTGCGCGACGCGGATCCGTTGCAGCTCGCCGCCGGACATCACACCCACCCGGACGTCCGCCAGGTGTTCGGCGTTGACCTGCCGCAGGGCCTCGGCGACCATCGCGCGGCGGCGGGCGCGGTCGGCGGATCTCAGCGGAATGCCGCCCCAGCGGTGCCCGTCGACGCCCAGCCGAACCAGGTCGCGTCCTCGAAGCATCACGTCGTGGTCCATCGGCCGGTGTTGCGGCACGTAGCCGATGCGTCCGCTGCCGGAGCGCGTCGGCTGTCCGTCCACCAATGCGGCGCCGGCGGACAGCGGCAGCTGCCCCAGCAGCACCTTCAGCAACGACGTCTTGCCGCTGCCGTTGGGGCCTAGGACGGCGATGAATTCGCCCGGCGACACCGATAGGTCGAGGTGGTCCCACAGCACCCGGTCGCCGAACGCCAGCCGCGCGCCGCGCAGCGAGACGGTATCCGGTCGGCGGTCGACGGCGCGGACCGCGTCGAGGCTCACGGCTGCACTGACCGGCGCGACTGCAGCGCGATCAGCAGCTGGTTGACCGTGTTGCGCTGCCACGTCAGGTAATCCGTGCCGTCGGGCAGCGTCTCGCTCACTTCCGTCACCGGCACGCCCGCGCGTCGCGCGGCCTCCCGCACGCCGTTGATCGCGGGGGTCGACGTCTGCGGGTTGACCAACACCGCCGACACCTGATGGTGGTCGATCAGGTCGAGGACGACGGCCATGTCGGCGGGCGAGGGGTCCGTCCCGTTCTCGTTGGCCGCGGTGAAGGCGGCCGGCGTGCGGTTGACCAGACCGGACGCCGCCAGCAGGTAGTAGCCGACGGGTTCGGTTGCGATGACCCCGGTGCCGGGGAAGGCGCTGGCGATGGCGTGTTCTGAGATGGCGATCGCGTCGGCCCCGCGGCAGAACCCGGCGGCGTTGGCTCGGTAGTCGGTGGCGTGGGCGGGGTCGATGCCGGCGACCCGGTCGGCGATCGCGAAGGCGACCGATTTGGCGACGTCGAGGTCGTAGAAGACATGCTCATTGGCCGGCTGCTCCGCCGAGTCCTTGTGGAACGAATAGGCGCCGATCGCTTTGACGCCGGGGTGGTCGGCCAGCACCTGGTCCACCCAGGGGTCGTAACCGCCGCCGTTGTACACGACCAGGCTGGCGTCGGCGATGGCCGCGGCGTCCGCGGGGCTGGCTTGGTAGGAGTGCGGGTCTGTGTCGGACCCCGTCAGGACGGACTTGATCGCGAGGTGGCCGCCGGTGATCGCGCTCGCCACGCTGCCCCAGACCCCGGTGGAGGCCACGACCGCGGCCGCCCGCGGGTGCGCCGGGCCGCCGCAGCCCGTGCCGGCGGCCAGCAGGACCAGCAAGGCCGGCAGCCAGTGCCGCGCGCGGGCCACCGCGATTAGTCCCCGCGTCAGCGCCATGCGTGCGTCCGATGTCCTCTCGCCGGCCGGTCGGCCGACCCACAATACTAATGAAAATCGTTTCCATTACCAAGTGACGAGTGGAAGCCGCTTAGGCCCGCATGCGAATTCGCTGTAGCGTCACCGACTGTGAGTCCCGCACTCCCCCGCAAGCGGGAGGGGGCACCCCCCTCTGGGGGCGTACCCCCACGCCGGCGTGCGACTCTGGCATCGCTGGCGGACGAACTGAAGGTTTCGCGCACCACGATCTCGAACGCCTTCAACCGGCCGGACCAACTCTCCGCCGACCTACGCGAACGCGTGCTCGCGACCGCCAAGCGGCTGGGGTACGCGGGTCCCGACCCGGTGGCGCGCTCGCTGCGCACCCGCAAGGCCGGCGCGGTCGGCCTGGTGATGGCCGAGCCGCTGACCTACTTCTTCAGCGACCCGGCGGCGCGGGACTTCGTCGCAGGTGTCGCGCAGTCCTGCGAAGAGCTGGGGCAGGGCCTGCTGCTGGTGGCCGTCGGGCCGGGCCGCAGCATGGAGGACGGGACGGGCTCGGTGCTCGGCGCCGGCGTGGACGGCTTCGTGGTGTATTCGGTGTGCGACGAGGACCCGTACCTACAAGTCGTCCTGCAGCGCCGGTTGCCGGTCGTGGTCGTCGACCAGCCGAAGGACCTCTCCGGTGTGTCCCGGGTGGGGATCGACGACCGGGCGGCGATGCGTGAACTGGCCGACTACGTGCTCGGGCTCGGGCACCGCGAGATCGGGCTGCTGACCATGCGGCTGGGCCGGGACCGCCGGCAGGGGCTGGTGGACGCCGAGCGGCTGCGGTCGCCGGCGTTCGACGTGCAACGCGAACGCATCATCGGCGTCTGGGAGGCGATGTCGGCCGCCGGACTCGACCCCGCTGCGCTGACCGTGGTGGAGAGCTACGAACACCTGCCGGAGTCCGGGGGGACCGCCGCCAAAGCGGCCCTCGAGGCCAATCCCCGCATCACCGCGTTGATGTGCACGGCGGACATCCTGGCCTTGTCGGCCATGGATTACCTTCGCGCACATGGCATTTACGTGCCAGGCCAGATGACCGTCACCGGTTTCGACGGCGTGCCCGATGCGATCGGCCGGGGGTTGACCACGGTGGCGCAGCCGAGCTTGCAGAAGGGCCGCCGGGCGGGGGAGTTGTTGTTGCGTCCGCCGCGCTCGGGCCTACCGGTCGTCGAGATCCTGGACACCGAGCTGATCCGCGGCCGCACCGCCGGTCCGCCGGCCTAGCCGCCGTTCTGATCCCCGATCAGCAACCGCACGGCCAGATCCAGCCGCTTGCTGACGTCGGTCGCCGAGGCTCGCCTCGTGAGCCAGGCGAGCAGGTTGGACAGCCACACGTCGGAGATCACCCGGGCGATGTGGTACTGATCCTCGGTCGGTTCGCCGTCGGCCATCGCGCGGGCGAACATGGAGTCGATCAGCTTCTCGACCTGGTCGACCTCGCTGGCCGCCGACGCGTCCGCGAACACGTAGGCGCGCGTCATCGCCTCGGTGAGCAGCGGATTGCGCTGCATCGCGCGGTTGAGCTTGCCGACCATGAAGTTCAACCGCTGAAACGGCGTACCGCCGGCGACCGACGACCGGTCGGTCTTGGCGTCGATGCGGCTGAACTCCCGGCCCAGCGCCGATACCAGCAAGTGCACCTTCGACGGGAAATACCGGTACAGCGTGCCCACCGCCACATCGGCGCGGTCGGCGACGGCGCGCATCTGGACCGCCTCGTAGCCGCCCTTCGACGCGATCGCCATGGTGGCGTCCAGGATTCGCTTGCGGCGTTCGCGCTGTGCTTCGGAGCCCAGTTCGGATTCCGCCAATACCGCCACGTTCATCACCTCGCGCGGCTGCGAGTCGGAAGCGCGGCTCGCGTTGGGCCTCGAGTTGGCGCTGGCTGGCATGTGACGGTTTGCTCCTGTTCCTGGCGGCTCGCTTGCAAACGATACGCATGCTGAGTGTGAATTTCCCACCTCCGTACCGCCGGGACAGCCGCGTGTGCTGCTGTGATGGCGTTCGACTTGACGGTCGATCGCTGGCACTATTAGAACACGTTCTAGTCAGCGACGAGGCCGGTTGCGCAGCGAGCCGAGCCGAGCAGGAGAATCGAGAGCTAGGGGTCGTAGGCCCCGAGTCACGGCGAGTCAAAGGACGCGGAGGTCCCGAGGGTGGTAGCGACCGTCACAGACGAGCAGTTCGCGGCGCGTGCCCTGGTGCGCGACTGGGCCCGTAATTCGACGTCGGGGCCGGGCGGGACGACGGCGATCCGCGAGGTCGAGCGCGGGGACGCGGACGCGTGGCGCCCCGTCTTCGCCCGGCTTGCCGAACTCGGAATCTTCGGCGTCGCGATCGCCGAGGACCACGGCGGCGCCGACGGCAGCGTGGAGGACCTGTGCGCCATGGTCGAGGAGGCGGCCAAGGCGCTGGTTCCCGGCCCGGTCGCGACCACCGCGCTGGCGACGCTCGTCGTCACCGATCCCGAACTGTTGGCGGCACTGGCCGCCGGCGAACGCTTCGCCGGGCTGGCCCTGGAAGGCGACGCCCGGTTCGACGGCGAGCGGGCCTCCGGCACCCTGCCGCTCGCACTGGGCGCGGCCGAGGGCGGTGTGGTGCTCGTGCCGGCCGACGGGAAGTGGCTCCTCGTCGACACCGAGAGCGACGGCGTGCGGGTCGAGCCGCTGGAGGCGACCGACTTCTCCCGCCCGTTGGCCAGGGTGGTGCTGATGTCGGCGCCGGCCGCCGTCGTCTCGGAGTCGCGCGGGCGCGTCGACGAACTGGCGGCCACCGTGCTGTCCGCAGAGGCGGCCGGCCTGACCCGATGGGCGCTGGACACCGCGGTCGACTACGCCAAGGTCCGGGAGCAATTCGGCAAGCCGATCGGCAGCTTCCAGGCCGTCAAGCATCTATGCGCGGAGATGCTGTGCCGCGCCGAGCAGACCGAGGTGGCCGCCGCCGACGCCGCCCGCGCCGCGGCGGATCCCGATCCGGACCAGTTCTCCATCGCGGCCGCGCTGGCCGCGAGCATCGGCATCACCGCCGCCAAGGCCAACCTCAAGGACTGCATCCAGGTGCTGGGCGGCATCGGCTGCACCTGGGAGCACGACGCGCACCTGTATCTGCGACGGGCGCACGCCATCGGCCGGTTCCTCGGCGGCGCAGAACGCTGGTTGCGCCGCGTCACGGAACTGACCCAGGGCGGGGTGCGGCGCCGCCTCGGGATCGACCTCACCGGCGTCGAGGGCCAGCGCGCGGAGATCGCCGCGGCCGTCGCCGACATCGCCGCGCTGCCCGAAGAGAAGCGGCAGGCGGCGCTCGCCGAGGCCGGGCTGCAGGCGCCGCACTGGCCGGCGCCGCACGGGCGTGGCGCGTCACCGGCCGAACAATTGCTGATCGATCAGGAGCTGGCGGCCGCCGGCGTGGTGCGCCCGGATCTGGTCATCGGTTGGTGGGCGGCGCCGACCATCCTCGAGCACGGCACACCGGAGCAGATCGAGCGCTTCGTGCCGGGCACGCTGCGCGGTGAATTCCTTTGGTGCCAGCTGTTTTCCGAGCCGGGAGCCGGCTCCGACCTGGCGTCGCTGCGCACCAAGGCCGTGCGTGGTGACGGCGGCTGGCTGCTCACCGGGCAGAAGGTGTGGACGTCGGCGGCCCACAAGGCCCGGTGGGGCGTGTGCCTGGCGCGCACCGACCCCGACGCCCCGAAGCACAAGGGCATCACCTACTTCCTGGTGGACATGCGCTCGCCCGGCATCGAGATCCGCCCACTGCGCGAGATCACCGGTGACTCGCTGTTCAACGAGGTCTTTTTGGACAACGTGTTCGTGCCCGACGAGCTGGTGGTCGGCGCGGTGAACGACGGCTGGCGGCTGGCCAGGACCACGCTGGCCAACGAGCGGGTCGCGATGGCCACCGGCACCGCGCTGGGCAACCCGATGGAGGAGCTGCTCAAGGTGCTGGGCGAGCTCGACCTGGACGCCGCGCAACAGGACCGGCTGGGCCGGTTGATCGCCATCGCCCAGACCGGCGCGCTGCTGGACCAGCGGATCGCCCAGCTCGCCGTCGGTGGGCAGGACCCGGGGGCGCAGTCCAGCGTTCGCAAGCTCATCGGCGTGCGCTACCGGCAGGCGCTGGCCGAGTACATGATGGACGTCTCCGAGGGCGGCGGGCTGGTCCGCAACCACGCGGTGTACGACTTCCTCAACACCCGCTGCCTCACCATCGCCGGTGGCACCGAGCAGATCCTGCTCACCGTGGCCGCCGAGCGGCTCCTCGGCCTGCCGCGCTAGGGGCTCTCGTCGAGCCTGACCGCCTTTCGCCGAGCCTGACGGGCTTTCGTCGAGCCTGTAATTTTGCAGTCCCTTACTCGCACTTTGTCTGCAGATTTACCGGCTCGCCGAGTTGTCGGTGCCCTGGGCCACCATTCGGCCCATGGGCGGGGTGTTGATCGGTAGCGAAGCCGTGGCGCGCGGAGTGGTGACGCGCCATGAACTGCGACGTTGGTATGCGCCGATCTACCCGGGCGTGTATGCCCCGAAGCGGCAACAACTTTGGCTGCGGGACAGGACCGAAGGTGCCTGGTTGTGGTCCCGGCGCAGGGCGACGATAGCGGGCGTCGCGGCTTCGGCCTTGCACGGTGCTCGGTGGGTTGACGACGACGTCCCCATCGAGTTGGTCTGGTCAAATACGCGGCCGCCGCGCGGAGTGGTCGCGCGCGAGCAGTCGCTGGCCGACGACGAGACCGCTTGTATCGCAGGGTTACCGGTGACCACCGCCGTGCGAACGGCGTACGACCTGGGCCGGTATCTGCCCCACGGGCAGGCGGTCGCCCGTCTCGACGCATTGATGCGCGCGACGCCGTACTCCACGAACGATGTGCTGCTGCTCGCCGAGCGATATCCCGCTGCTCGCGGGTTGCGCCGGCTGCGCTCGGTCCTGCCCCTTGTCGACGGCGGTGCCGCGTCGCCGAAGGAGACCTGGCTGAGGCTTCTGCTCAACGATGCCGGCTTGCCCACCGTGATCACCCAGGTACCGGTGGTCGACGGGTACCGGCCTGTGGCCATGCTCGACATGGGCTGGCCGGAGTTCGGCGTGGCCGTCGAGTATGACGGTGACCATCACCGCAGCGATCGGCGTCAATACGTCAAGGACCAGTGGCGGCTACGAAAGCTTGCGGACATCGGCTGGGTCGTTATTCGGGTGATCGCCGAGGACAAGCCACAGGACATCATCGCGCAGGTCAGGCGGGCGCTCATCGCTCGAGGTTGGCGGCTCGAAGGAGCGGCCCAAGCCCCGTTGGCGGGATGACCGCGGATGGCCGTTCATCGAGCCTGTAGTTCCGCAGCCCCTTACTCGCACTTTGTCTGCGAATTTACCGGCTCGGCGCGATGAGAAGCTCAGGAGAACGTGGTGACCGCGCAGGTGCTGGGCGAGGTGATGTTGACCCCGGGATAGACCACCTGGATGTGGGTGCAGACGATGACGTTGTTGTCGGTCTTGGGCTGACCGGTCTGCCAGTCGGTGGAGTCGATGCGCCCGGTCGTCTGGTACTTCTCCGGCGGGCCCTCGCCGAAGTAGACGGTGGTGATCTCGTCGGAGCCCATCGACTTCATCACCCGCTCGTGCTCACCGTTGGCATGCGCGTCCAGGTAGGCCAGCCGGTTCGACGAGCGGATCTCGGTGGTCTGTCGGGCCCAGAGGCCGTTCGGGAAGCCGGTCACCCCGTCGGGCGTCAGCATGTCCGCCCCGGCCGTGAAGTCGCAGTGGCCGTCGGCCTTGAAGCAGTTCAGGATGGTGCGCGTCTCGAGCTGGTTGGGCCCGTCGAGCGGGAACAACGTGGTGGCGGTGTTGCTGGCCGCTCCCGCGACCGGGGCGGCCAGGAACGTCAATGCCGATCCGATGACCGCACACCCGGTGATCAGTCGCTTCATGTTGCTCCCCTTTCGGTTCGCCAACCCTCAAGGTGAACCCAACCCCGCGACTATTCGTCGTAGGTGACTTCTACCGAATCAGATTCCGGGTGAGATTGACAGGCCAGGATCAGGCCGTCGTCGAGGTCCTGCTGCTCGAGCACATCGTTGACCTCCATGTTCACCTTCCCGCTGCGCAGGGTGCACGCGCAGGCGCCGCAGTGGCCCTCGCGGCAGGAGAACGGCGCGTCGAGGCCCTTGGCCAGCAGGACGTCGAGCAACTTGGCGTTGCGCGGCCACGACACGGTGTGGGTTTCGCCGTCGAGCTGCACCACCGCGGTGGCCGGCGGCGAGTCGCCCGGGGCGGTGTCGTCGATCTTCACCGCCGCGAACGGGTCAGAGTCCAGCGACTTGAACACCTCGATATGCACCTGCGCCGCAGGCACTTTCAGCGATTCCAGCGCCTCGCGTGCCGCGTCCATGAAGGGTCCGGGCCCGCAGATGTACACCGGCCGGCCGGTATACGGGGAGGCGAGCCTCGCCAGAGCGGCCACGCTCGGCATCCCCTGCAGCGATTCCAGCCAGTGCAGCACGGTGAGCCGGTCGGGGTACTTGGCGGACAGTTCGCGCAGCGCGTCGGCGAAGATCACCGACCTTTCGTCGCGGTTGGCGTAGAGCAGGGTCACCTGGCCGCTGCCCTCGGCGAGGGCCGACTTGGCGATCGACATGATGGGGGTGATCCCGCTGCCCGCGGCCATCAACAGGAAGTCGTCGTCGAGCGTTTTCGGCACGAAGTTGCCCGACGGGGCCAGCACGTGGATCCGCATGCCCTCCCGCGCGTGCTCGCACAGCCAGTTGGACGCGTAGCCGTCCGCGGTCCGCTTGACCGTGACGGTCAGCGCGTCGTCGGTGAATGGCGAGCTGCACAGCGAATAGCAGCGCGCGACCGACCCGGTGCGCTCGCTGGGAACGCGCAACGTCAAGAACTGGCCGGGTGCGTAGCGCAGCCGCTCGGGCGGGACGGCGGGATCGCCGGGCTCGTCGGGTACGGCGAACACCAGAGACCGCGCGTCGTCGGTTTCGGCGACGACCTTGGCGATCTGCAGTTCCAGTACGTGGTCACCGAGCGGCTCGTCGAGGTTGGCCTCGGCCAAGACCCCATCCTCCCTTTCGTTACAACTAGAACATGTTACAGAAAAGCGGATTCGTATCGCTACCAGCCGCAGGAATACCCTGCTCGACACAAATCGGAACGTGTTCTAGTCTCTGGTGTAAGCCCGCACTCTCAGGAGGCAAACTTAAGTGACGTCCATTAAACAACGTGACGCGCAGTCGGTGTTGGCCGGCATCGACGATCTGCTGCCGCAGATTCGGGAGCGTGCGCAGGCAACGGAGGATTTGCGGCGGCTGCCCGACGAGACCGTTCAGCAACTGCAGGACGTCGGGTTCTTTACCCTGCTTCAGCCCGAGCAGTGGGGCGGCCTGCAATGCGATCCGGCCCTGTTCTACGAGGCGGTGCGGCGGCTGGCCAGCGCGTGCGGGTCCACCGGCTGGGTGAGCTCGATCATCGGGGTGCACAACTGGCATCTGGCGCTGTTCGACCAGCAGGCGCAGGAGGAAGTGTGGGGCGACGACCCGAACGTGCGTGTCTCGTCGTCATACGCGCCGATGGGCGCCGGCGTGGTGACCGATGGCGGTTATCTGGTCAACGGTTCCTGGAACTGGTCGTCGGGGTGTGACCACGCCACGTGGGCGTTCCTGGGCGGCCCGGTGATCAAGGACGGCCGCCCGGTCGACTTCGGCAGCTTCTTGATCCCGCGCAGCGAGTACCGCATCGACGACGTGTGGCATGTCGTCGGCCTGCGCGGCACCGGCAGCAACACCGTGGTGGTCAAGGACGTCTTCGTGCCCCGGCACCGGTTCCTGTCCTACAAGGCGATGAACGACGGCACCGCCGGCGGGTACCAGACCAACACCGCCCCCGTCTACAAAATGCCATGGGGCACAATGCATCCCACCACCATCTCCGCGCCGATCGTCGGCATGGCCTACGGCGCGTACGACGCGCACGTGGAGCACCAGGGCAAGCGGGTGCGCGCGGCGTTCGCCGGGGAGAAGGCCAAGGACGACCCGTTCGCCAAGGTGCGCATCGCCGAGGCGGCCAGCGACATCGACGCCGCGTGGCGCCAGTTGAGCGGCAACGTCGCCGACGAGTACGCGTTGCTGTCCGCCGGCAAGGAGATCCCGTTCGAGCTGCGCGCCCGCGCCCGTCGCGACCAGGTCCGCGCGACCGGGCGGGCGATCGCATCCATCGACCGGCTGTTCGAGGCCTCGGGTGCCACCGCGCTGGGCAACGACCAACCGGTGCAACGCTTCTGGCGTGACGCGCACGCCGGCCGGGTGCACGCGGCCAACGACCCCGAGCGGGCGTACCAGATCTTCGGGAACAACGAGTTCGGGTTGCCGCCGGGCGACACGATGGTCTAGCCGTGCTCGCCGGCGACGATGCAGAGCCAGGGAGCGATGCGGGGGCACTCCCCAACTCCGCGGGGGCCCCACCCGCTTGCGGGGGAGAGGAGCGGCGCTGAATGACGGCCACAACGGGGGAGTTGACGTTCGAGTCAACCTCGCGCTTCGCCGAAGTCGACGTCGACGGGCCGCTGAAGCTGCACTATCACGAGGCCGGGGTCGGCAACGACCAGACCGTGGTGCTGCTGCACGGCGGGGGTCCCGGCGCGGCGAGCTGGACGAACTTCTCGCGCAACATCCCGGTGCTGGCGCGGCGATTTCATGTGCTGGCCGTCGATCAGCCCGGCTATGGGCTTTCGGACAAGCGCGCCGAACACGGGCAGTTCAATCACTACGCCGCGCGGGCGCTCAAGGGGCTTTTCGATCAACTCGGCCTGGGACGCGTTCCCCTGGTGGGCAATTCGCTGGGCGGGGGCACCGCGGTCCGGTTCGCCCTCGACTACCCGGACCGGGCCGGCCGGCTGGTGTTGATGGGGCCGGGCGGGCTGAGCATCAACCTGTTCGCCCCCGATCCGACCGAGGGCGTCAAGCGGCTGGGGAAGTTCTCCGTCGAACCCACCCGGGAAAACCTCGAGTCGTTCCTGCGGGTCATGGTCTACGACCAGAAGCTGATCACGCCCGAGCTGATCGACGAGCGGTTCGCGCTGGCCAGCACGCCGGAATCGCTGACCGCGACCCGGGCGATGGGAATGTCCTTCGCGGGGGCCGACTTCGAGCTCGGCATGATGTGGCGCGAGGTGCACCGGCTGCGCCAGCCCGTGTTGTTGATCTGGGGTCGCGAGGACCGGGTCAACCCGCTGGACGGCGCGCTGGTCGCGCTGAAGACCATTCCGCGTGCGCAGCTCCACGTCTTCGGGCAATGTGGGCACTGGGCGCAGGTGGAGAAGTTCGACGAGTTCAACAAGTTGACCGTTGATTTCCTGGGAGGCGCGTGATGAGCATCCGTTCGCTGGGCTATCTGCGCATCGAGGCCACCGACATGGCGGCCTGGCGTGACTACGGCCTGAAGGTGCTCGGCATGGTCGAGGGCAAAGGCAACACCGAGGGCGCGCTATACCTGCGCATGGACGATTTCCCGGCGCGGCTGGTGATCGTGCCCGGCGAGCGGGACCACCTCATGGAGGCCGGCTGGGAATGCGCCAACGCCGAAGGGCTGCAAGAGATCCGAAACCGGCTCGACGTCGAGGGCGTGCCCTACAAGGAGGCCACCGCCGCCGAACTGGCGGACCGCCGGGTGGCCGAGATGATCCGGTTCTCCGACCCGTCCGGCAACTGCCTGGAGGTGTTCCACGGCGTCGCGCTGGAGCACCGGCGCGTGGTCAGCCCGTACGGGCACAAGTTCGTCACCGGTGAGCAGGGTCTGGGACACGTGGTGTTGTCCACCCGCGACGACGACGAGGCGTTGCACTTCTACCGGGACGTGCTCGGCTTCAAGCTGCGCGACTCGATGCGGATGCCGCCGCAAGTGGTGGGCCGGCCCGCGGACGGCGCGCCCGCGTGGCTGCGGTTCTTCGGCTGCAACCCGCGTCACCACAGCCTGGCCTTCCTGCCGCTGCCGACGCCGAGTGGCATCGTGCACCTGATGATGGAGGTCGAGAACGCCGACGACGTGGGCTTGTGCCTGGACCGGGCGCTGCGCCGCAAGGTGCCGATGTCGGCCACCCTGGGCCGGCACGTCAACGACCTGATGCTGTCCTTCTACATGAAGACACCCGGTGGGTTCGACGTCGAATTCGGTTGTGAGGGAAGGCAAGTCGAGGACGACGACTGGGTCGCCCGGGAAAGCACCGCCGTGAGTTTGTGGGGCCACGACTTCACGGTCGGCGCCCGCGGGTAGTCATGTCGGCGCCGATCGATCCCCGGGCCTTCCGGCAGGTGCTGGGCCAGTTCTGCACCGGCATCACGATCATCACCACGGTGCACGACGAGGTCCCGGTCGGCTTCGCCTGCCAGTCTTTCGCCGCCCTGTCGCTGGACCCGCCGCTGGTGTTGTTCTGCCCGACCAAGGTGTCGCGATCCTGGCAGGCCATCGAGGCCAGCGGCCGGTTCTGCGTCAACGTGTTGACCGAGAAGCAGAAGCACGTTTCCGCGCGCTTCGGCTCGAAGGAGCCGGACAAGTTCGCCGGAATCGACTGGCACGCCTCCGAACTCGGCTCGCCGATCATCGACGGTTCGCTGGCCTACATCGACTGCACGGTGGCATCCGTGCACGACGGTGGCGACCATTTCGTGGTGTTCGGCGCGGTGCAGTCGTTGTCGGAGGCGCCCAAGATCAAGCCGCGCCCCCTGCTGTTCTATCGCGGGGAGTACACCGGGATCGAACCGGACAAGACGACGCCGGCGCAGTGGCGCGACGACCTGGAGGCGTTTCTCACCGCCACCACTCAAGACACCTGGCTCTAGGGCGTCCCGCGATACGTTTCCTGACGCGTGGCCTCGACGTCGGTCCTGGGGCCGTGCGTCGCCGCGGAAGTGTCGGGATCGTCGTGTTCGCCGGCCGGCTTCGCGTCGCCGGCCGGGTGCAGCTCGTCGGCGCGCTGAAGCTGCTCGTGCAGTTGTTCGCGCGATGCCGCGACCTCGCTTTGATGGTTGGCCGCCCGTTCCTGCAGGCGGGCGGCCTCGGCCGCTTTGGCCTCCGCCTCGGCCTGGGCGGCGCGGGCTTTGGCGGCCGTCTCCTGCGCGAGGGCTTCGCGGCGTTCGACCTTCGCCGTCTCCAGCTTGGCCTGTTCGCGAATCTCCTCCGCGTGCCGTTGCCGGCGCCGGCTCCTCGTCCTGCTGACCGCCAGCAGCGCGGCGACCACCAGTACTGCCGCGACGACGGCGACCACGATCCAGATAGCGCTGGTATTCATCATGGGCTCCCATCAGATCGGTTTCCGCCTGGCGCTGGCTCATAGGGGGTCCCCGTATTTGGCGCAAGTAAAACAACCGGGACGGATCGGTGGACCCCGGACCGGAGTGACCTTGTCCCCTACCCGTCGCGGCGGACGTCAGAAATCATCGGATCGCCTAATCGGATGGGCAGGCGGGCGGCAGAGCCGCTCAGATAGGTGGGGTTGATGGCGCTGTTGCGGTTCGCCTACTGGGCCGGTGCCGTGGTGGATGCCGTCATGGTGGTGCCACTTCTGGTGCCCCGCGTCGCCGCCGCGATGCTGGGTCTGCACGGGTTCGCCCCGGGCCCCGATTACCGCTACGCCGCCGCATTGGGTGCAGCCCTGATGGGCGGGTGGACGGCGCTGCTCGTATGGGCCGGCTGCGCACCGGTCGACCGGCGAGGGGTACTGCTGCTCACGGTGTTCCCGGTGCTTGCGGGTCTCGCGGCCGCGGGTGCTTACGCGATCGGCAGCGGCCTCGTGCGCGCCGGCTACATGGCGCCGGTCTTCGCGGTCCAGTTGGGCCTGACGGTGCTGTTCCTCACTGCCTACCGGCGTGCCCGTGCCCTTGCCGACGAGGCGGACCGTCAGCGGTGATCCGAAAGACCGGGTAGCTGTCGGCGATCCGCTCGAATGCTGTCAGCGGTGCGTCGCTGGCGAGGGGGATGTGGGGGCGCGCCCCGGGGGCGACCGCAACGTAGCGACGCAAGACGGGCGCACGGTCCTTGCTGGCGACCTCGACCAGTCGCACCGCTTCACGGTGCCCGCGGCGCACGACGGCCCGCCCGCCGGCAGCGCGGACATTGCGCACCCAATTCACCTCATTGCCGAGCGTCGATACGAGGTAACGCCCGCCGTCATGATCGACGACCACCACGGGGACCGACACCGTTCGTCCGGACCGCCGCCCCCGCACCTCGAGGGTCATCGCCCGCGCCGGGGACAGGACACCGGCCGAGTACTGCACCGCGGAAAGCCGATTCAACACCCGGGCCGGAAAGCCCGGTCTGCCACCGCGATACATCCACCGCTTGGCGCCGTACAAACAGCCGGCGGCCCATCGCAGGGCGCTCATGGTCTCGGTGGCTACATGAAGTCCAGCGCCTCGACCGTCGCGATCGGGCCCTCGTGGGTCGGGCGGTTCGCGCCGCCGATGCAGTAGATGGTGTTGCCGACCGTCGCCACCACCTCGGCGTGCCGCGCGGTGGGCATCGGGGGCAAGGTGCTCCACTTCGCGTCGGCGATGTCGTACATCTCGACCACGTTCAGCACCATCGTCGGTTCCTCGCCGCCGACCACCACGATGCGGCCGTCGATGTAGGTCGCGCCGTAGCTGCCGCGCGGGGTCGGCATGCCCACCAACTTGGTCCAGTTGCCCGATTGGGGATCGAACCGCTCGTTCGCCGCGGAATTCTTGTCGGCGGACAGGAACCGGCCGCCGATCGCATACACGTAGGTGCCATCCGATACGGCGGCCAGGTGTTCGCGCGGCGTCGGCATGTCGGCGGCGTCCGTCCACGAGTTGCCGTCGAAGACCTCGGTCTGCGGGACGAGCTGTTTGGCGTTCTGCCCGCCCACCGCGACGAGTTTGTCCCCCACCACCGCCGCGGCCGGCGCCGCGCGGGGGTGCGTGAGATGTGGCAGCTCAACCCAATTGCCGCCGCGCAGGGCGAACACCTTGTCGGACGCGTTGGCGAGCTGGTCGCTCGCTCCGCCGAGCACCACCACCTCGCCGCGGTAGGTCGCCGCCGCCGCGTGATGCAGCGGGATGGGCAGTGGCGGCCCGGTCTGCCAGACGCCGGTGTGCGGGTCGTAGCTCTCCACGGTCTGCAAGGCGGTGCCGTTGCGCAGACCGCCCAGGATCCAGATCTTGTCGTCCTGCACGGCCCAGGCCATCATCAGCCGGGGGGTCGGCGCGTCCGGCAGCGTGCGCCACTGCGACGCCGGCTGGATCCGGCGGGCCGGCAGCTTCAGGGCTTCGGCCGACGAGGTGAGCTGCCCGTCGCCGACGGCGGTCGACCCGCCGATGGCGTACACGGACTTCTCCACCGCGTCGACGGCCATGCCGTGCCGCGCGGTCATCATGTCGGGCAATCCGGACCACGCCTTGGTCATCAGGTCGAGCGCGGAAACGCTCTTGAGCACCTGCCCCGCGGACACCCCCCCGGCGGCGACCAGGCGCCCGTCGACGATCGCGACCCCGAGGTCGCTGCGCGGCTGGCTCAGCGGGGGCAGCGGCGACCAACCCTTCGCGGCCGGGTCGTAGGCCTCCACCGTCGGTAGGTCGGCGGTCCCATTGGTGCCACCGACCGCGTACACCAGCTTCCCGTCCGAGGCCGCCGCCAGCATCTGCCGCGGTGTCGGGATCGGCGCGCCGAGGCTCCAGGCGTTGCCGTCGAACACCTCGGTGGTGTTCAGCAGCGCGCCGGACGCGTCGACACCGCCCGTCACGACCAGGCGGTCGCCGACCACCGCCGCCGCCGCGGCCGCGCGCGGCTGCAGCAGATGCGGAAGCTCCACCCAGCGGCTGTTGATGACCCGCCAAACCTGTTCGGAGGCAACGTTTTTGCCGCCCTCGGACTTCCACCCGCCGAGCACGACGGGGTTTCCCTGCCAAGTCACCGCCATCGCGTGTGAGACCGGGACGGGGAGATCGTCGCCGCCCTTCCAGCTGTCGATGACGGGGTCGTAACCCTCCTGCAGTCCGGTGAAGGCGCCGTCGCTGCGGATCCCGCCGAAGATCCAGATCGTGCCGTCGGCCTGCGTGGTGGCCGCCGCGTCCCGCGAAATCCGGGCGTTGGTGATCGGTTTCCATTGCATGGGCGGCTGCGCGGTCGGTTGGCCGGATGCGCCTTTGGAACCGGCTTTGTTGTCGGGCGAAAGCGCGAAATAGATGCCGCCGACGACCAGGAGCAGGACCGCCGCCAGCGCGCCGGCCGTCAGCGCGATGCGGTTCCGCTTCTTGCCCGGCTCCGCGAACCACGCGGCCGCCCGTGCCCTGGGACCCCGTGGCGGGCCCTGGGCGCCGCCGTTCGGCCCCGACGGCCCGGCGGCTTGGGGTGGCCGCGCCGTAGGCTGCGTCGACGACGCTTGCGCGGCGCGCAGCAGGTTGGCCGCCGCGGGCAACTCGGCGGGCCCCTGCGGAAACGCCGCTGTCTGCAGCGCGTGTTCGCTCGCGATGGGGGCGCTGATCGCGGAGGTCGGGTCGTCGTGCCCGGCCGGTCCCCGCGTCGGTGGGGGCATGCTCGCGGTGTGCAAGCCGGACGGCCGCGCCACCTCACTGTGTCCCCCGGTGGGTGCGGCATAGGGCGCGTCGGTCGCGACGGCCGACGGGCGCCCGGTGATGGCCATCGCGTCGGGCTTCAGACCGTTGGCGCGCTGGGCGGCCTGCAGCTCGCGGCCGAACTCCTCGGCCGAGGCGGGCCGCTCGGCCGGGTCGATGGACATGGCCCTCTCGATCGCCGTGCACACCGCGTCCGGGATGCCGTCGGGACGCATGTCGGGGATCCCCGTGGTGCTGATCCGCAGATACTGGGCGATCAGGTCCTCGCCCTTCTTGCGCTCGTGCGCGGCGTTGCCGGCGATGAGCGCGTAGAGCGTGGCGCCCAGTGAATACATGTCGGAGGCCACCGTGGCGGGATTGCCCGTCATCACCTCGGGCGCGGTGAAGTCGATGGTGCCGGAGAAGAACCCGGTCGCCGTCTCGTATCCGCCTTCGATGTGGGCGATGCCGAAATCACTGAGCTGCGGCTCGCCGTAATCGTTCACGAGGATGTTCGCGGGCTTGATGTCGCGGTGCAGCGTGCCGGTCCGGTGCGCGGTTTCCAGCGCGCCGCAAAGCTTTACGCCGATGTGCAACGCCTCGGGCCAGGACACCGGACCCTCCCGGCGCAGCCGGACGGCCAGCGAATCCGCTGAGTGGTAAGGCATCACGATGTAAGGTTTGCCGGTCGGGGTGACGCCGACCCGCAGGATGTTGACGATGTTCGGGTGCCCGGAGAGTCCGCCCATCGCATAGCCCTCGCGAAGGAACCGCTCGCGGCTGTCCTCGTCGATGTGCGACGGCAGCACCTTCACCGCCACGCTTCGCCCGAGAGCTGTCTCGTAGCAGCAGTAAATGACCCCGGCCCCGCCGCGGGCCACTTGCCGGGCATCCTCGAATCCCGCGGCCGCCAGCTCCGCGGCGATGCCGCTCGGTACCGGTGCGACACTGTCGGGCCGGGGCTCTTCAGGCATTTGCTGGCGCTCAACCCTCCGCGAATATGATCTTGGCGAGCTCAGATTAGCGCTCAGAACCTCACGGATGTGCTTTTCCGGAAACCTTCGTTCGCCCGGTGGTGATCCGGGGCGATGGCCGCGATCAGGCCTCGATGGTCGGGGGGCCTTCATACGGCCGTTGCAGCGCGGCGAATTCGGGAACGGCGGCCATGGTGAGCACGGCCTCGAGCAGCCGAACCCCGGCTGGGGTCTTGAGCGTTCGGGTCAGGACCGGTCCGGAGAACGCGCGGCCGTCGACCGCGATGATCGGGCTGCCGGCCTCGTCGCCCAGGGCGTCCTGGCTGGCTTCGTGCGCCTGCTTGACCGCCTGGTCAAAGCCGGCGTCGTCCTGCGCTTCGGCGAGTCCTTGCGCCAGGCCGTTCTCGGCCAGGGCTGCGCGGACCGCGGATGCGGTCAGGTCGTCGCCGTCCACGTGGATGCGCCGGCCGATCGAGGCGTAGAGGGCCGCGAACGCTTCCGGCCCCCGCTCGTCGACGGCGGCGGCGAACAGGCGTCCCAGCCGCGTCGACCGCTCCATCATGCGCCGCTGTTTCCCGTCGGTGTCCTGGCCCTCGTTGAGGACCGCCAGGCTCATCTGCCGCAGGGTGACGGGCGTGCCCGTCGCCTCCCCGGCGTCCAGCAACCAGCGCGCGGTCACCCAGGAGAACGGACAGACAGGGTCGAGGTAAAGGTCGACATCGGCCATGAGCTCCTCCTTCGGTCCCGGGCTTGGGCTACCGGGCGGCATACCCGCTGCCGGCCGTCGCACGCCTGCCGATGACGTGGCCGCAGAATGGCCGTATGACGCTGAACC
The DNA here is from genome assembly GCF_001907675.1 of Mycobacterium paraffinicum. GTDB lineage: Bacteria > Actinomycetota > Actinomycetes > Mycobacteriales > Mycobacteriaceae > Mycobacterium > Mycobacterium paraffinicum_A. Next base: position 155,074 of record NZ_MPNT01000002.1, on the reverse strand, counting down.
TGGGCGAGTACTTCGAACGGATCGGTTACCGCGGAGCCACGGCACCGGACCTCCAGGTCCTGCAGGGATTGGTGAGCGCGCACACCCAAGCGATTCCCTTCGAGAACCTCGATCCGGTGATGGGGGTGCCGGTCGACGACCTCGGCCCGCAGGCCCTCGCCCGCAAGCTGGTTCAGCGGGGCCGCGGCGGCTTTTGCTACGAGCACAACGGCCTGATGGGCTACGTGCTGACCGAGCTCGGCTTTCGGGTGCGCCGCCTGGCCGGCCGGGTGGTGTGGATGCGGCCGCGCGACGCGCCGTCACCGCCGCCGCAGACACACACCGTGTTGGCGGTGACGTTCCCCGGCTCCCGCGGTTCATACCTGGTCGACGTCGGCTTCGGCGGGCAGACACCCACCTCGCCGCTGCGGATCGAGACCGGCACCATGCAGCAGACGACGCACGAGCCCTACCGGCTGGAGGACCGCGGCGACGGGCTGGTCCTGCAGGCCCAGGTTCGCGGGGAGTGGCAGCCGCTCTACGAATTCAGCACCCGGACCGCGCCGGACATCGACCTGGCGGTGGGCAGCTGGTACGTCTCGACGCACCCCTCGTCGCATTTCGTCACCGGACTGACGGCCGCGCGCGTCACCGACGACGCCCGGCTGAACCTGGCCGGCCGGAACCTGGCCGTGCACCGCGCCGACGTCAGCGAGAAGATCCGCCTCGACGACGCCGCCGCGGTGGTGGACACCCTCAGGGACCGGTTCGGCATCAACGTGTCCGACGTCGCCGATCGCGGCGCGCTCGAGGCTCGCCTCGACAAGATCCTGGACGCTTAGATCCAGGACCCGATGCGACGCAGGGCCTCTTCGATGTCGTTCGTAGGCCCGGCGAACGACAGCCGGACGAACGAATCGCCGTGTGTGGTGTCGAAATCGATACCCGGCGCGATGGCAACGCCGGTGTCGCTCAACAGTTTCGAGCAGAACGCGGTCGAGTCGGTGGTGAGTTCGGAGACGTCGGCGTACACGTAGAACGCTCCGTCGGTGGGCGCGAGCCGGTCGATGCCGATCCGGCGCAGCCCGTCGAGCAGCAGTGTCCGATTGGTCGCGTAGTGGTGCAGGTTGCCGTCGGCCTCGGCCGTCGACTCCGGTGTGAAGGCCGCGACCGCGGCGAGCTGTGACAGCACCGGCGGGCAAATGGTGAAGTTGCCGGTCAGGCGATCCACGGCGCGCAGCAGTGCGGGCGGTACCAGCATCCAGCCCAGCCGCCAGCCCGTCATCGCGTAGTACTTGGAAAAGCTGTTGACCACCACCGCGTCTCGCGACGTCTGCCAGGCGCAGCTGGTCTGCGGCGCCCCCTCGTAGACCAGGCCGTGGTAAACCTCGTCGCTGATCAGCCGAACCCCGGACGCCTCGCACCACGAGGCGATCGCGGCCAGCTCGGCCGGCGCTATCACGGTCCCGGTGGGATTGGCCGGGCTGGCGACGATCACGCCGTGGGGCGGCGGGTCGAGTCCTTCGAGCATCTGCACGGTGGGCTGGAAGCGGGTCTGCGGTCCACACGGGATCTCGACCACCTCGCAGCCCAAGGCGGACAAGATGTTTCGATAGCACGGGTAGCCGGGGCTGGCCAATGCCACCCGGTCGCCGGCGTCGAAGCATGCCAGGAACGCGAGCAGGAACCCGCCGGACGAGCCGGTGGTCAACACGACCTCGTCGGCTGTGACCCGAAGCCCGTGCTGGCGTTGGTAGTCCGCGGCGATCGCCGCGCGCAGCTGCGGAATGCCCAGCGTGACGGTGTAACCGAGCTCGTTGGAATGCAGGGCGGCGGCCGCCGCCGCACGCACCGGCTCGGGCGCCCCGACGCTCGGCTGGCCGGCCGACAGGTTCACCAGGTCGCCGTGGCTGCGCTGGCGCTCGGCGGCGGCCAGCCACACGTCCATCACATAGAACGGCGGGATGGCGGCGCGCCGGGCGACATGGTCGTTCACGACGGTTCGAGCACCTCGGATTCCAGTCGCCCGAGGATTTCCTGCGTCGTGCTCAGCAGGTGGGCGCTGCCGTGGGCGCGCTTGAAGTACAGGTGCATGTCGTGTTCCCAGGTGATCGCGATGCCGCCGTGCAATTGGATGCCCTCGGCGGCCGCGCTGCACAGCGCCTCGGTGGCGGCGAGCCGCGCGGTGGCCGCATTCGTCGGGGTGGGGTCGTCGCAGGCCTCGGCTACCACCGCCTTCGCCGCGGCGATCATGACGTACAGATCGGCCATCCGGTGTTTGAGCGCCTGGAAACTGCCGATGGGCCGGCCGAATTGCACTCTGTTCTTGGCGTATTCGACGGTCAGCTCGAGGCAGCGTTCGGCGGCGCCGATCTGCTCGGCCGCGAGCAGGATGGCCGCCGTGTCGGCGAGACCGGGGTCGGCGCCGACCGTCGCGGTGCCCTCGGGCGTGACCCGCGCGAGCCGCCGGGTCGGGTCCATGGTGACGGCCGGCTCCGCGGTGAAGCCGGTCCACCGGGCCAGCTGGCCGTCGGTGGTGGCGACGACGACGTCGGCGGTGTCCCCGTTGACGACGTAGTCGGCGTCGAAAACCAACGCGCCGATCGAGGTGCCGTCGGCGAGGCCGCCCAGCGTCTCGGCATCGGGCTCGGGCGCGCTGAGCAGTGCCAGCTCCGCCAGCGTGGTGCCCAGCAGCGGGGAGGGCACCAGCGCCCGGCCCAGCTCCTGCAAAACCGTTGCGGCGTCAGCTAATTCGCCACCCGCGCCGCCCAGCTCCTCGGGGATGACCAGGGCGGCGGCCCCCACCTGCTCACACAGCAGCTTCCAGAGCGACTCGTCGTAGCCGCGCTCGGAGTCCATCGCGGCGCGCACCGCGGCCGGGTTGGCGTGCTTGGCCACCAGGGCCGCGACGGTCTCCCGCAGCATCTCCCGCTCTTCGTTCACGGTCATAGCGCCTCCAGCACCCGCCGCCGGTGAGCCTCGGGAGTACCCCAGGCCGAACGCAATGCTTGCACGCGCAGCAACCAAAGCGACAAGTCATTTTCCTGGGTGAAGCCGATCGCGCCATGGGTCTGCAGCGCGGACCGCGCCGCCAGCAGGCCCGCCTCCGAGGCCGCCGCCTTGGCCGCGCTGACGTCGCGAGGCTCCAGCGACAGCGCCGCGCCGTACAGCAGCGGCCGGGCGAGTTCGATCGCGATGTGCACGTCGGCGAGCTTGTGCTTGATCGCCTGATACGAACCGATCACCCGGCCGAATTGTGCGCGCTGCTTGGCGTAGTCGACGGTGTCGCGCACGAGGGCCTCGGCGGCGCCGACCAACTGCGCGGCGGTGGCCAGCGCGCCGAACTCGAAGGCGCGGCCGACGTCCGCCCGCCAGGGTTGGCCGGTGGGGGCCACGTCGTAGAGGGGCCGGCTCGGATCGACCGACTCGTGTCGGTCACCGGACCCCCCAACCAGCTCGGCCTCGGCGACGCCGTCGTCGGTGACCAGCAGCACCAGCCCGGCCGAGTCGGCGTCCACCGCGCGCGGCGCATGCGGCGGGAACGCGACGGTGGCGACCAGCTCACCGGAGGCCAGCGCCGCGCACCGTTCGTCGGCGGCGAGCAAAACCGGTGCGACGGCAATGGATTCGGCGACCGGCCCCGGCACACACCAGCGTCCCAGGCGTTCGAGCGCGACCACCAGGTCCACCGGGTGCGCCTCGATGCCGTCGAACTTTTCGGGAACCGCCAGGGCGGTGACGCCGAGATCGGTCAGCTGCTCCCACACTTTGCGGCCGGGCCCGGTGTCGCCCGCGGACCAGGCGCGGATCGCGCCGGGCAGGTCGGCCGCGCCGAGCGCGGCGTCGATGCTGGCCGCGAAGTCGCGTTGCTGTTCGTCTAGCGCAAATTTCATTTCTTGCCCCCGGACTTCTCGCGGGGCAGGCCCAACAGCCGCTCCGAGATGATGTTGCGCTGAATCTCGTTGGTGCCGGCGTAGATCGGGCCGCCCAGGGCGAACAGCAGGCCATCCGTCCAGCTGCCGGCGAGCTCGCCGTCGGCGGCGAGGATGTCCAGCGCGGTCTGGTGCAGGTCCACGTCGAGGTCGGACCAGAACACCTTCGTCACCGACGATTCGGCGCCCAGCTCGCCGCCGTCGGCCAGCCGGGTCACCGTGCCGAAGGTCTGCAGGCGGTAGGCCTGCGCCTTGATCCAGCCGTCGGCCACCCGGTCGGCGAACGCGGGGGGTGAGCCGCTGTCCTGCCACAGTCGCACCAGTCGCTCGGCGGTCGCCAGGAACCGGGCCGGGCTGCGCAGCGACATGCCCCGCTCATTGCTCGACGTGCTCATGGCCGCCCGCCAACCCTCGTTCGGGGTGCCGATCACGTCGTGGTCGGGCACGAAGACGTCGTCGAGGAAGATCTCACCGAATCCGGTATCGCCGCCCAACTGCACGATGGGCCGCACGGTGACGCCCTTGGCCTTCAGGTCGAACATGAAGTACGTCAGGCCGTTGTGCCGCTCGGCTTGTGGGTCCGACCGGAAGAGCCCGAAGCCCATCTCGGCGAACGGCGCCCGCGAACTCCAGATCTTCTGCCCGTTGAGCAGCCAGCCGCCGTCGGTCTTGGTCGCGGTGGACCGCAGCGAGGCCAGGTCGCTGCCGGATTCCGGCTCCGACCATGCCTGTGCCCAGATCTGTTCGCCGCTGGCCATTTTCGGCAGGATGCGGTCCAGCTGTTCTTGGGTGCCGTGCGCGAACAACGTGGGCGCCAGCATCGAGGTGCCGTTGGCGCTGGCCCGGCCCGGCGCGCCGGCGCGAAAATACTCCTCCTCGAACACCACCCAGTGCAACAGCGGCGCGTCGCGGCCACCGTATTTCTTCGGCCAGGTGATCACCGACAACCCGGCGTCGAAGAGCACCCGGTCCCACCGCCGGTGCTGCGCGAAACCTTCGGCGTTGTCGTAGGACTTCGTCGGGATCGACTCGCCGTTGGCGGACAAGAATTCACGGACCTCGGCCGCAAACGCCAGGGTCTCCTCGTCTAACTCCAGATCCATTCAGGCCAGCTCTCGCAGTTGTGGTTTGACCACCTTGCCGCCCGGATTGCGCGGCAACGCGTCGACGAACCGCACCGAACGCGGTGCCTTGAAGTTCGCCAAATGTTCACGGGTATAAGCGATCACGGACTCCTCGTCGAGGTCCGCGCCGGGCCTGGTCACCACGAACGCCCGGCCGACCTCGCCGAGGCGCTCGTCGGGGACCCCGATCACCGCGGCGTCGGCGATCCCGGCCATTCGCGCGAGCACCTGTTCGACCTCGGCGGGGTAGACGTTGAACCCGCCGCAGATGTACATGTCCTTGAGCCGGTCGGTGATGCGCAGGTTGCCAGCCGCGTCGACGGCGCCGATGTCACCGGTGTGCAGCCAACCGTCGGCGTCGATGGCCGCCGCCGTGGCCTCCGGGTCGTCGAGGTAGCCCAGCATGACGTTCGGCCCGCGCAGCAACACCTCGCCGGCATCGCCCGGAGCGCTTGCGTCGATCCGCAATTCGAAGTCGGCGAACGGGCGCCCGCAGGTGGTGGCGACGGTGACGGCGTCGTCCTCGGCCCGGCACATCGTGCCCATCCCGTTGGCCTCCGTGAGTCCGTACGCCGTCAGCACGATGTCGATGTCGAGTTCGGACTGCATGCGCTCCACCAGCACGACGGGCACGGTGGCCGCCCCGGTCACCGCGAACCGCAGCGAACTCAGGTCGTAGTCGTCGCGCCGCGGATGGTCGAGCAGGGTCTGGTAGATGGTGGGCGGTCCCGGCAACACGGTGATGCGGTGCCGTTCGATCGCCTGCAGCGCGCGCAGCGGGTCGAACGTCAGGTGCGGGATCAGCGTCGCGCCGGTCTGCAGGCAGGCCAGGATGCCCGCCTTGTAGCCGAAGTTGTGGAAGAACGGGTTGATGCACAGGTAGCGGTCGTCGCTGGTGATCTTGCCGTTGGCCGCCCACGACGCCGACGCCGACAACGACTGCCGATGCGCGCAGAGCACGCCTTTGCTGCGGCCGGTGGTGCCCGAGGTGAACAGGATGTCGCTGACGTCGTCGGGCGTGACGGCGGCGGCGCGGGCGCCGACCGCCTCCAGGTCGGAGCCGCGCGCGACGAAGTCGTCCCACGTCCCTTGAACAGGATCGTCCGCCTCGATCGGGATGCGCACGATGTGGCGCAGCGCCGGCAAGGCATCCCGATTCAAGTCGGCGACGCGGTCGTGGCCGAGGAACTTGCCCATCCCGAACAGCACGGGCGCCCCGGTGCGGGCCAGGATGTCGCCGGCTTCTTCGGCGGTGTAGCGGGTGTTCAGGGGCACCATCGCCGCGCCGGCGTGGTGAATGGCCAGGCAGGCGACCACCCAGTGCCAGGTGTTGGGCGACCAGATGGCCACCCGGTCGCCCGCCCGCACGCCGAGGGCGATCAGCGCGGCCGCCCCGCGGTGCACCTCCCCGCGCAGCGCGGCCGCCGTGAACGACCGCTCGTCGGTGATCAAGGCGTCGTGGTCGGGAAACCGACTCGCAAAACGGTCCAGCGCCGCGGGAATGGTGCGGACATCGCCGGTCATCGAGACTGCTCCTACCTGGATTGCTCGGCTGCTCCTCACGCCGCTGCGCGGGGCGCATCGTCACCGAGCCGACAAAGCAAGTGCTTGGTAGGTTAGCCTACAGGGCATGCAGGACGTCGAGGAGTTCCGGGCGGAGGTCCGGCAGTGGCTCGCCGACAATCTGGTCGGCGAATTCGCAGCTCTCAAGGGTCTTGGCGGACCGGGTCGCGAGCACGAGGCGTTCGAAGAGCGCCGGGCGTGGAACCAGCATCTCGCCAAGGCCGGTCTCACCTGCCTGGGCTGGCCCGTCGAGCACGGCGGGCGCGGGCTCTCGACCGCGCACCGGGTGGCGTTCTACGAGGAGTACGCGAAAGCCGACGCGCCGGACAAGGTCAACCACTTCGGCGAGGAGCTGCTCGGCCCGACGCTGATCGCCTTCGGGACGCCCGAGCAACAACAGCGGTTCCTGCCCAAGATCCTCGACGTCACCGAACTGTGGTGCCAGGGCTATTCCGAACCCGGCGCCGGCAGCGACCTGGCCAACGTGTCCACCACCGCCGAGCTGGACGGCGACCAGTGGGTGATCAACGGTCAGAAGGTGTGGACCTCGTTGGCGCACTGGGCGCAGTGGTGCTTCGTGGTCGCGCGCACGGAGAAGGGCTCCAAGCGGCACGCCGGGCTCTCCTACCTGCTGGTGCCGCTGGACCAGCCCGGGGTGCAGGTCCGCCCGATCATCCAGCTGACCGGCGACTCGGAATTCAACGAGGTCTTCTTCGACGACGCCCGCACCGACGCCAACCTGGTGGTCGGCCAGCCCGGCGACGGCTGGCGGGTCGCGATGGGAACGCTGACCTTCGAGCGCGGGGTTTCGACGCTTGGCCAGCAGATCCGTTACGCCCGTGAGCTTTCCAATCTCGCCGAAGTGGCGCGCCGCAACGGCGCCGCCGACGACCCCTTCATCCGCGAGCGGCTGACCCGCGCGTGGACCGGGTTGCGCGCGATGCGCAGCTACGCGCTGGCCACGATGGATGTCGAGGGAGGCGGCCAGGCCGCCGGGAAAGATAACGTGTCGAAGTTGTTGTGGGCGAACTGGCATCGTGCGCTGGGGGAGCTGGCGATGGACGTGATCGGCAAACCGGGGCTGACCCTGTCCGACGGCGAATTCGACGAATGGCAGCGGCTGTTCCTGTTCACCCGCGCCGACACCATCTACGGCGGATCCAACGAGATCCAGCGCAACATCATCGCCGAGCGCGTGCTCGGCCTGCCCAGGGAGGTAAAGGGATGAGCCTGTCCGAAGCTCCGAAAGAGGTTGCCGGGCATGGGCTTTTGCAGGGTAAGGTCGTTGTCGTCACGGCGGCGGCGGGGACCGGAATCGGTTCGGCGACCGCCAAGCGCGCGCTGGCCGAGGGTGCCGACGTGGTGGTGTCCGACCACCACGAACGCCGGCTGGGCGAGACCGCCGAGGAGCTGTCCGCGCTGGGGTTGGGCCGGGTCGAGAGCGTGCTGTGTGACGTGACGTCCACCGCGCAGGTGGACGCGCTCATCGCGTCCACCACGGCCCGGATGGGCCGGCTCGACGTGCTGGTCAACAACGCCGGACTGGGCGGCCAGACCCCGGTGGTGGACATGACCGACGACGAGTGGGACCGCGTGCTGGACGTGACCCTGTCGTCGGTGTTCCGGGCCACCCGGGCGGCGCTGCGGTACTTCCGCGAGGCCGCGCACGGGGGGGTGATCGTCAACAACGCAAGCGTTTTGGGTTGGCGCGCACAGCACTCGCAGTCGCACTACGCGGCCGCCAAGGCGGGCGTGATGGCGTTAACCCGCTGCAGCGCAATCGAAGCCGTCGAATACGGGGTGCGGATCAACGCGGTGTCGCCGAGCATTGCCCGGCACAAATTCCTCGACAAGACCACCTCGCCCGACTTGCTCGACCGGCTGTCCGCCGGTGAGGCGTTCGGGCGGGCCGCCGAGCCGTGGGAGGTGGCGGCCACGATCGCTTTCCTGGCCAGTGACTACTCCAGCTACCTCACCGGCGAGGTCATCTCGGTGTCCAGCCAGCACCCATGAGCGCATAGCTGGCCAAGCAAGCGCTTGGTTGATATCCTGGCCGAGTGGATCGAGTGGCCGGTCAGGCGAACAGTCGCCGCGACGAGTTGTTGGACCTCGCCGCGACGATGTTCGCCGAGCGGGGCCTGCGCGCCACCACCGTGCGCGACATCGCCGACAGCGCCGGCATCCTGTCGGGCAGCCTCTATCACCACTTCTCCTCCAAAGAGGAGATGGTCGACGAGCTGCTGCGCAGCTTCCTGGACTGGTTGTTCGCCCGGTACCGCGAGATCGTGGACAGCGAGGCCAATCCGCTCGAGCGGCTCAAGGGGCTGTTCATGGCCTCGTTCGAGGCGATCGAACATCGGCACGCGCAGGTCGTCATCTATCAGGACGAGGCCCAACGGTTGTTGTCACAGCCCCGGTTCTCCTACATCGAGGACATGAACCGACAGCAGCGCAAGATGTGGGTCGAGGTGATCAACCAGGGCATCGACGAGGGCTATTTCCAGCCCGACCTCAACGTCGACCTCGTCTACCGTTTTATCCGTGACACCACCTGGGTGTCGGTGCGCTGGTATCAGCCCGGTGGACCGCTGACGGCTCAGCAGGTGGGCCAGCAATATCTCGCCATCGTTCTTGGTGGGATTACCAAAGAAGGAGTCTGAAATGGCTGAGGCGTACGTCATCGACGCTGTGCGCACCGCGATTGGCAAGCGGGGCGGGGCGCTGTCCGGCATACACCCCGTGGACCTCGGCGCGCTGGGATGGCGCGGACTGCTCGACCGGGTCGACGTCGACCCCGCCGCCGTCGAGGACGTGATCGCCGGCTGCGTCGACGCGATCGGCGCGCAGGCGGGCAACATCGCCCGGCTCTCGTGGCTGGCGGCGGGCTATCCCGAGGAGGTTCCCGGTGTCACCGTGGACCGGCAGTGCGGTTCTAGCCAGCAGGCGATTTCCTTTGGCGCACAGGCGATCATGGCCGGCACCGCTGACCTCATCGTGGCTGGCGGCGTGCAGAACATGAGCCAGATCCCGATCTCGTCGGCCATGACGGTCGGCGAGCAGTTCGGGTTCACCTCGCCCACCAACGAGTCCAAGCAGTGGCTGCACCGGTACGGCGACCAGGAGATCTCCCAGTTCCGCGGCTCGGAGCTGATCGCCGAGAAGTGGAACCTGTCGCGTGAGGAGATGGAGCGGTACGCGCTGACCAGCCACGAGCGCGCGTTCGCCGCGATCCACGCCGGTCACTTCGACAACGAAATCATCACCGTCGAAACGGAATCCGGGCCGTTCCGGGTTGATGAGGGCCCCCGCGAGTCGTCGCTGGAGAAGATGGCCGGCCTCAAGACGCTCGTCGAGGGCGGCCGATTGACGGCGGCGATGGCCAGCCAGATCTCCGACGGCGCCAGCGCGGTGCTGCTGGCCTCCGAGCAGGCCGTCAAGGACCACAACCTGACGCCGCGGGCCCGCATCCACCACATCAGTGCCCGCGCCGCGGACCCGGTGTTCATGTTGACCGGGCCCATCCCGGCCACCCGCTACGCGCTGGAGAAGACCGGGCTCTCCATCGACGACATCGACACCGTCGAGATCAACGAGGCGTTCGCGCCGGTGGTTTTGGCTTGGCTCAAGGAGATCAAGGCCGACCCGGAAAAGGTCAACCCCAACGGTGGTGCGATCGCGCTCGGTCACCCGCTGGGGGCCACCGGCGCCAAGCTGTTCGCCACCATGCTCAATGAACTCGAGCGCGTCGGCGGCCGCTATGGCCTGCAGACGATGTGTGAGGGCGGGGGCACCGCGAACGTCACCATCATCGAGCGGCTGTAGCTCTTCTACTCTTCGCGCCGCCTGTCGCGACACTGAAACTACGCACACGACACGCCGATTCGGGTGTGCATAGTTTCAGTCTCGGCGCGGCGGCTACGGCGTCGCGAGCACCAGCGCGATACCGCCGAGGGCCAGCAGCCAGCTGGTGAAGCTGCCCACCAGGAAATACTCGGTGACCTCGTCGATGCCGACGTCGCCGTTGCTGTTCTTCTGGGCGCTCAACTCCGGAAACCGGATGATGCCCTTGGCGGCGATGACGGCGCTGGCCGCGGCCACCTGTCCGCCGACGCCCAGGCTCAGGATCAGCAGGCGCTCCATGGGACCCAGCAGCCGTCCGCCTTTGAGCCGGTCGGATGGCTGTGGCTCGCCCAGCGGACGCACGGCTCCCACCGCCCGAAGTATCAGGCGCACAAGCTGATTCGCGGTGGCGAACTGCACCAGTACCACGCCGACGACCATCAGCAGCCGCGTCGGGGTGATGTGGCTGAGAGGCAGCTGCACCCAGCCCGACCACCGGCCGACGAGGCCATGGACAGCCGAAGACCACCCGGACGACACGATCAATAGCGTCAGCGCGGCCACGAACACGGCCAGGGGCGCGGCCTGCCGCCCGCCCCGCAGCTCGCTGCGCCGACACAACCACTCCCAGGCGACCGACGCCGCGGCCGCGATCACGAGGAGGGCGATGTCCCCGGCACGCCACAGCCTCGCCAGCGCCGCGCACACCACCACGACGAGGGGGCCGATCGCCAGCGCGGGCCACGCCGCGCGCACCGCGTGCCGGCACAGGTCGGCGACGCCGAGCGCTATCAGCAGGACCGCCACGGCGCTCACGGCAGGCTCCGAAGGTACTGGCTGGCAAGAACAATCAGGTCCAGGCCGTCGCGGGCCGCCCGCTGGGACACCGCCGACGGGCTGATGCCTTCGCCCGCAGCAAGCTCCTTTTTGGTCCGGCCAGTCATCAAGCCCTCCAGAATCCGCAACGATCTTTCATCCAGCGATCCAAGCAGATGGTCCCGACAAATCAGGGCAGCGTTGACGGCGGCGACGTCGGTACGGGTGCCCTCGGCCGCCGCAAACGTCGTGCGGATCAGGGCGAGGCCGGGCTGGCGCTGTGCCCGGGCGGTCTGCTGGATCGCCTCGCGCGCGGCCCACCAGCCGGGGCCGTCCTGGATTCGCGTCTCGGGGTCGAGGATGGTGACCTGTCCCCAGCCGATGCCGAACCGGACATCGATTTCGGGGCCGACGGCAAGCCGGAGCGTGAGGGCGGCGTCGATCGCGGCCCCGACGGTCGGATAGCTGCCTTGGAATTCGTCGCCGACGGTGAAGGCCGGCGGCTCCAGCGCGTCCGAGTCGACCTGGCGCAACGCAGCGGCAACGCGCCGATGCAGGGCGGCGCGGTCGCTGGCCCGCCTTGAGCCCACCACGTCACCGATCAGCGTCGCGCACAGTGAAGGTAAAGCCTTCACTCTAGCCATGTAAAGATAATAGCTTAATTATCTGATAATGTAGCCGATAGCTTCACTCGCAGGAACTTTTCGATTCCGGCGCGTTGGAAGGTGCGGCGGCGCGGGGCCGACAGCAGCGGAACGACCGACTCGGCGTCGACGATATCCGGCCGCACCACGTCGAAAGTTTCGCCGTGGACCGAAATGTTCGCTCGCCCGGCGGCCAGGATGTTCTGCAACCAGTCAACTTTTGTGCCGTAGGGCAACGGTATGACGAAGCCGTCGTCGATGCGCTCGGCGACGACCGGTGCGGTGTACGCCTTGCCCGACCGCCGCCCGGTGTGCTCGATCGCCGCCGCATACCAGTTCTTGCGGCCGGCCAGCCGCAGCATGAGGGGGTTGAGCAGGTATCGGTTCGAGGTGCGAACCGCGTTCAAAAGCGGAGCGGGCCAGGTCCCGGGCGCCAGCGTCATCATTCATCCAGGGTGACGCGGCGCCGTGGGCCGCGGCCAGGGTCCTTAGTCGTCGGATTCGACGAGCGCGGACGCGGCCTTCAGGTGCGCGATCGCATCGCGCACGACCGAGTCGATCAGCTCGGCGCACGACGGCAGGTCCTCGAGGATGCCGGCCACCTGGCCGGAGGCGAGCACCCCGGCGTCGGTGTTGCCCTCGACCAGGCCGGCCTTCAGCAGCATCGGGGTGTTGGCGGCCATCACCACCTGGGACCAGGTCAGCTCCTTGCCGTGGCGCATCGCCAGGCCGTCGCGGATCATCGACCGCCAGGTCATCTGCGACATGTGCTTGAACTTCGCCGCATTGCGCACGGCCGCGGTGAGACCCCTGACCGGGGAACCGCTTTCGAGCCTCTCGACCAGGCCGGTGCGCAGCACCCGGTGCGGCATGCCGTCGACGCGCGTGGTGACCACGGTGCCGTCGAGCGCGGCCTCCAGATAGCGCCGCTTGACCGAATCGGGCACGGTCGAGTCGGAGGTCAGCAGAAAACGCGTGCCCATCGCCACGCCGGCGGCCCCGTAGCTCAGCGCGGCCGCGAGCCCGCGTCCGTCGAAGAAGCCCCCCGCCGCGATCACCGGAATCCCGGTGCCCTGCACGGCATCCAGAACCGACGGCAGCAGCAGCGTCGTGGCCACGGGTCCGGTGTGTCCGCCGCCCTCGCCGCCCTGCACGATCATCGCGTCGGCCCCCCAGGCCGCCACCTTTTTGGCGTGCTTGGCGGCGCCGATCGACGGAATCACCACCGCGCCCGCCTCTTTCAGCCGGGCGATCAGCTCCTGTTTGGGCGCCAGGGCGAAGGACGCCACCTTCACGCCCTCGCGGATCATCAGGTCGACGCGGTCGCCGGCGTCCGCGGCGTCGGCGCGGATGTTCACGCCGAACGGCTTGTCGGTGGCCGCCTTGACCTTGCCGATGGCCGTCGCCAATTCGTCCAGCGTCATGGTGGCCGACGCCAGGATGCCCAGCCCGCCCGCGTTGGCCGTGGCGGCCACCAGGCGCGCGCCGGCCACCCACCCCATCCCGGTCTGCACCACCGGGTGCTCGACGCCGACCAGCTCGGTCAGCGGCGTGCGCAGCTTCATCAACGTATCTCCTTGTCGCGCAGCGACTTCGGATCGATGACCTCGCGAATCAGGCGGAGCTCCTCGTCCGTCGGCAGCCGGGTCTCGCCGGCCTCGTCCACGCCATGCACCTCGAACGATGTGGCCTCGCGGACGTCGTCGGGGGATACGCCGGGATGCAGGGAGACCGCGCGCATGGTGTGGTCCGGGCCGCCGAAGTCGAACACTCCGAGGTTGGACACGACCCGGTGCGTGTTGGCGAAGCGGAACGCCGGGTTGCCCGGGTCCACCTTGTCCCAGCCGATGCCGCAGACCACGTCGACCGCCTCGCAGAACACCCGCTTCGAATGGTTGCCCACCCAATAACTGGTCGCGTGGTTGATCGCGTTGCCGGGCGCGCCCCGCAGCCCGAACATCTGGCGGGTCGGGTGTTGCAGCGGACCGAACGCCGAGATGTTCTGATTGCCGAAGCGGTCAACCTGATTGGCGCCCATTACCACATGCCGCCGGCCCCAGGCCAGCGTCTCGAACACCCGGCCGAACGGCATCCAGCCCTCGACGGGTCCGGTCTTGCCCAGGGCCGGGGTGTCCGCCAGCAGTTGCGCCTCGCCGTCGGTCAGCACGATGTCCGGTGAGAAGGTCAATCGGGCCAGCCGCGCGCCGACCGATGCCATGTTCGTCATCGGGCTGACCATGATTTCGCCTGCGTCCCTGAAGAGTTCGGCGCACGCGACTGCGCACACTTCGGCGCGGGTGGTGCTCACTTGGCCGCCTCCTCTGCGAATGCGCGAACCGCCGCCTGGTAATCGTCCTCGCTGCCCGATAGGTAGGTCTGGACGAAGGTCTGCCACCCCTCTTCGGTTGAGGCGGCCTCGGCGTAATGCCGCTGGAATCTCTCATCGCGACCGTAATCCGGTGCGGCGGTGGTGAAGTGGGCGCCGCCGGGAGCTTCCACCACGGAGTCGACCATCATCCGGTTCACCAGCAGCGCCTGCGGGGGAACGGATTTCACCAGCTCCTCGGTGGACACGACGCGCTCCACCGACAGGAAGCGCTTGTCGGCGGCCATCAGGAACAGGTCGTCGAAGTACGGATCGATGCCGGTGTAGGCCGCATTGCCCCGGCTGTCACCGAGATTGAGGTGCACGAAGGCGGCGTCCAGGCGCAGCGCCGGCATGGCGATCAGCGTCTCGTGCCCGCCCTCCGGGGCGGGGTACGGGCTGGTCACCGTCCGCAACTCGCCCTCCCAAAAGTCGGGGACCGAGCTGCCGAGCCCGGCGCGGATGGGCAGGAACGGGAGGCGCTGCGAGGCGGCTTGCAGGCCGCAGCGCAGCATGCCCTCATCCATTTCCCGGGCCTCGATGGCGCCGCTGGTGCGGGCCTTGGCGAACCAGGGGTCGTAGAACGGCGGGGAGTCCAGGGAGACGAAGCCGTAGTAGACGCGCTTGACCTTGCCGGCCGAGCACAGCAACCCCAGGTCGGGTCCGCCGTAGGTGACCACCGTGAGATCCGTGACGTCGGAGCGCAGCATCGCGCGCACGAACGCCATCGGCTTGCGCCGCGAGCCCCAGCCGCCGATGCCGATCGTCATGCCGCTGCGCAGCTGCGCGACGGCGTCGTCCAAAGTCGTTCTCTTGTCGGTCACTTGTCCTTGCCCTTCGCCGTACCGGCGAACGCGTCGCGGTGCTCATCGGCGACTCCGGCCAGGTTGAGCTCGAACGTAAAACCTTGTTCCATGCGGTAGCTCGAGTTGACCCGCTGCACGTCGATCAGGTTGAGCGCCTCCTTGGCCGCGCGGATGACCCGGGTGTCCTTGGCGGCGATGTCGCGGGCCACCTTCAACGCGGCTTCATCCAGCTGATCGCGCGGCACCACCTCGTGCACCGACCCGAAGTGGTGCAGGGTGGCCGCGTCCACGGTGGCGGCGGTGAAGAACAGCCGCCGCATCATGTGCTGCGGAACCAGCCGGGACAGGTGGGTGGCCGCGCCGAGTGCTCCGCGCTCCACCTCGGGCAGCCCGAAGGTGGCGTCCTCGGAGGCCACGATGACGTCGGAGTTGCCGACCAGGCCGATTCCGCCGCCGACGCAGAAGCCGTTCACGGCGGCGACGACGGGCACCGCGCACTCATAGACCGCGCGGAAGGCGGCGAAGCAACCGCGGTTGGCGTCGATCAGCGCGGTGAATCCTTCGGTGCGCTGCATCTCCTTGATGTCGACCCCGGCGTTGAAGCCGCGGCCCTCCGCCCGCAGGATGACCACGTGGGTCTCGGGGTCATGGCCGGCGGCCGTGATGACGTCGGCCAGTTCGAACCAGCCGCGTGACGGGATGGCGTTGACCGGGGGGAAGTCGACGGTAACCGCGACGATGCCCGGTTCGGTGGTGGTGGATGTGATGGGCACGGTGCCACTTCCTTGTGGGGTAACTACCTAAGCAAGCACTTGCTTGGTACGCTAGCACAGTGACTCGCGCCGAAGCACCCGACGTCGTGCACTTGGGGCTGGCCGGGCGGGTGGTTCTGGTCACCGGCGGCGTCCGCGGAGTGGGCGCCGGTATCAGCTCGGTGTTCGCCGGGCAGGGCGCGACCGTCATCACCTGCGCACGGCGGCCCGTCGAGGGCCTGCCCTATGAATTCCATTCCTGCGACGTCCGCGAGGACGACGCGGTCAAGGCGCTCATCGACGGCATCGTCGACAGCCACGGCCGGCTCGACGTCGTGGTCAACAATGCCGGCGGTTCGCCGTACGTGCTGACCGCGGAGTCCAGCGCCAAGTTCAATCGCAAGATCATCGAACTCAATCTCATTGGCGCGCTGTCAGTTTCGCAACACGCGAACGACAAGATGCAGCAGCAGGACCGCGGTGGGTCGATCATCAACATCTGCAGTCTGTCCGGTCGACGGCCATCGCCCGGCACCGGCGCGTACGGGGCGGCGAAGGCCGGCCTGGAAAGCCTCACGCAGACGCTCGCGGTGGAATGGGGGCCGAAGGTCCGGGTGAACGCCTGCGTCGTCGGCATGGTGGAGACCGAGCAATCCGAGCTGTTCTACGGCGACGCCGAGTCCATCGCCGCCATCTCGAAAAACGTGCCACTGGGCCGACTTGCCAAGCCCGACGACGTCGGCTGGGCCGCAGCGTTTTTGGCCTCGGACGCGGCGTCCTACATCAGCGGCGCCTCGCTAGAGGTGCACGGCGGCGGCGAGCCGCCGCACTATCTGTCCACAACGACCGCCAGCTCGGTCAAGTAGAGGAGACAACGACTATGGGAGTGGTTGACGGCCGCGTCGTCATCGTCACCGGAGCGGGCGGCGGCATCGGTCGCGCGCATGCGCTGGCCTTCGCGGCCGAAGGCGCGCGCGTGGTGGTCAACGACATCGGCGTGGGCCTGGACGGTTCGCCGGCCGGTGGCGGCAGCGCCGCCCAGGGCGTGGTCGACGAAATCACCGCCGCCGGTGGAAAAGCCGTTGCTAACGGATCCAACGTCGCCGACTGGGACGAGGCGGCCGCCCTGATCCAGACCGCCGTCGACCATTTCGGTGGGCTGGACGTTCTGGTCAACAACGCCGGCATCGTCCGCGACAGGATGATGGCCAACACCAGCGAGGAGGAGTTCGACGCCGTCATCGCCGTGCACCTCAAGGGCCACTTCGCCACGATGCGGCACGCCGCGTCGTACTGGCGGGGGCTGTCCAAGGAGGGCACAGCCGTCGACGCGCGAATCATCAACACCAGTTCGGCTGCCGGGCTACAGGGCAGCGTCGGGCAGGGCAACTACAGCGCGGCCAAGGCCGGCATCGCGGCGATGACGCTCGTCGGCGCCGCGGAAATGGGCCGCTACGGCGTCACCGTCAACGCCATCGCGCCGTCGGCCCGCACCCGCATGACCGAGACGGTCTTCGCCGAGATGATGGCAACGCAGGACCAGGATTTCGACGCCATGGCGCCCGAGAACGTCTCGCCGCTGGTGGTGTGGCTGGGCAGCGCCGAATCCAGCGACGTCACCGGGAAGGTGTTCGAGGTCGAGGGCGGCAAGATCCGGGTCGCGGAGGGCTGGGCCCACGGGCCGCAGATCGACAAGGGCGCAAGGTGGGACCCCGCGGAACTGGGACCCGTGGTCGCCGACCTGCTGGCCAAGGCGCGCCCGCCGGTCCCGGTCTACGGTGCCTGATTCAGAAATACAGCACCCGGCGTGACAACCGAATTCTGTTGGGCCGCACTCTATGCGGGAACCAGCTTGAGCGGCAGGGCTTCGTGACGGCGGATGATGTTGTTAATCGCCCATTTCGGTGTGCCGGTGACCTCGATGCGGTCGACGCGCTCAATCAGCGCCCGCAGCATGGCTGCCGTTTCCAAGCGCGCCAGACCTTGGCCGGCGCAGGCATGCGCACCCTGCCCGAAGCCGATTTGACGGCTGGCGTCGCGGCGGATATCGAAGACCTCGGGTTCCTCCCACTCGCGTTCGTCTCGGTTGGCCGAGGCGTACATCACGAGGACGCGAGCACCGGACGGCAGTGCCGCGCAGGAAATTTCAGTATGCCGGCCCACCCAGCGCGCGAATGCACGCAGCGGTGATTCGTACCGGACCACCTCATTGACGGCGTTCGTCATGAGGGCCGGGTCCTCTTTCAGGAGCCGCCATTGCTCGGGATGGCTGGCGAACAGATGCAACGCATTGGAGATGGCGCTCATGGTGGTGTCGATCGACGGCGCGAGATAGTCGACCATTAGCGGTGGACACTCGCGGTGCGACAGCTTGCCTTCGTCGGCGGCGATCAGAAGCTCGTCTGCCATGCTGCCGTCGAGAACGGCGCGCCGGCGAACCACGCGGCGCGCGAACCCCAGCATTCGCAATGCTCGGGGCGTCGATTTAATCGCTTGCCAGTTCAGCGGACCGAGGACATCGAAAGTGGCTCCGCCCCACTCGATGAGGTGATCACGATGATCCCGCGGCCAACCGATGAGGTCAGGCACCACGGCCAGTGGCAGGGCGGCTGCCAGGCTGGTCACGCCATCGACCGCACCCTCGGCGAGCGCGGCATCGACGACCGCCGCGGCGGTAGCGTCCACGTTGTCGCTGATGGCACGCAGCACGCGGGGCAACAGCCGGTGCGCGACCAGCTTGCGTCGCCGGTCGTGCTCGTCGCCGTCGCTGTTGAGGGTCGTGCCTCGCGATAAGCGATTGGCGAGCGGATTCAGGGAGACGCCCCTGCCCGAAAGGAACGTCTTGTCGTCACGCAACACCGCCTTGCTCTCTGCGTACCGAGGGAGCGCGTACGCCTTCTGCTTGGCCAGCCAGACGACCGGGCCGAGGGCGCGCAAGCGCCGGTAATGCGGATAAGGATCGACGATTGCGTCGGTGGAGTAGATGTCCGGCTTGTATACCGGGACACCGGCCGGTGTGCGACGCATCGTTCTCCTCACAGCGCGCTGCCCTAGGCGCACGCTTTCTGACGAAATCGTCACATACGTCGATATGCTCAGTCAAGGCTTGACTGACGGGCCACCACCATTGATCGGCATTGTGAATCGGAGCGAGTGGCTGTGCCCGGGTGGAAAACGACGGGTCTTCGTCGCGCCCGCCGAGAGAAGCCGGCAGGACCACCCTTTCGCCGTCGCGCAGGTACAGCGTCGCGGTGCTCCGCGGACTGGTCCGACTTGCGGCCCGTGGTCGTCAGCAGCTCGGCGGGGAAGCGCAGCGGGGCCCGATCCTGGCGTTGGTTCGGCGGTACACCGAAACGTGCCCGCGCGCGAAGTATTCGAGCGGCGGCGCGGGGAGGACGTTATGGATCGCAGATGACGATCGGAATGACCCGATCCGTCCACGATCGGTAGTCGCCGAACGACGGGTACATGGCGTCCAGCTTTGGCCAGTACTCCGCACGCTCGGCCTCGGTGGCGTCACGGGCCTGCAAGTTCAGCACCTCGTCCTTGATCTGTACGGAGACTTTGGGGTTGGCTTTGAGGTTGAGGTACCACAGCGGGTGCTTGTCGCTGCCGCCCTTCGATGCGACCAATACCACCCGGTTCCCTTCGCGTAGGTAGAGCAGCGGGCTCACCCGCGGTTCACCGGTCTTGCGGCCCGTAGTGGTGAGCAGCGCGACGGGGGCGTTGCCGAAGGTGCCGCCGAATCTTCCGTTGCTGCGTCGGTAGATCCACGAGTTGCCCTTGGCCATCCACTTGATGATGAAGCCGACCCAGGGCGCATTCAAAGAGCGTGGCTTCGGTTTGGGCATGTTTTTCCCCTGTGCTGGATCTAGCCGGCGCCTCCGCACCCCGCTTTGCGGGCTGCGTCGTTACCGGCGCTGCTGGATGAACGGTTGGAAGCGAACCTTGATGTGGTGAATTTCGGCCTTGCCGCTTGAGCTTTCGCCCGGAATCACGAACGTCTCGTTGACTCGTGCGGCCAGCCGACGGGCGCCGAAAGCCGCCTTGGTCAGCACGGTGTAGGCCGCATGCACCAGATCCCCGTCGACCCGGTAATCCGGCGGCGTCGTGTCCACCAAAAATCGGTACTGCGGACCGCGATTCATGCTGCGGCGCAGGTGGTTTCCGGAGAACCCGTTCTTGATCCCTTGCTCGACGCGGGTGCACCGGGCGGCGAACGGAACGGAGTCGCCGTCATGGCTGACGAGCGCGTCGATGTAGGACTGCGCCGCGGCGATGCGGCTCTCTTCGGGGACGAGCACCGAGGGGCTAGATGCGTTCGATGATGGTGCCGGTGGACAGGGCACCACCGGCGCACATGGTGATCAACGCGGTGCTCTGGTCGGTGCGCTCCAGTTCGTGCAGCGCCGTGGTGATCAGGCGGCTGCCGGTGCTGCCGACGGGGTGGCCCAACGCGATCGCCCCACCGTTGACGTTCACCTTGTCCATGTCCGGGTTGTGCACTCGCGCCCAGGACAGCACCACCGACGCGAAGGCCTCGTTGATCTCGGTGATGTCGATGTCGCCCATCTTCATGCCAGCCTTCTCCAGCACCTTGGCGGTGGACTGCACGGGGCCGTCGAGGTGGTAGTACGGCTCGGCGCCGACCAGCGCCTGGCTGACGATGCGGGCCCGCGGCCTAAGCCCGAGCGCCTTGGCCTTGTCCTCATCCATCCAGAGCACTGCCGCGGCCCCATCGGAGATCTGCGACGACGTTCCCGCCGTGTGGATCCCGCCCTCGAGGACCGGCTTCAGGGAGCTCAGCCCCGAAAGGCTGGTTTCGCGCAGGCCCTGGTCGCGGGAGATGGTGACCCGCTCGGACGTCGGTTGCTTGTTCTCGTCCAGCGCCGGCGCCTCGATCGGGGAGATCTCGCGGTCGAAGCGTCCTTCCTCCCAGGCCCGCTTGGCCTTGGCCTGCGACTGATAGCCGAACTGGTCGATGTCGTCGCGGGTGATGCCCCGCCGCTTGGCGATCCGCTCGGCCGCGGTGAACTGGTCGGGCAGATCGATGTCCCACGACGCGGGACGCAGGATGCTGCGGTCGGGGCCCGCGTTGGCGCCGAGCCCGACGCGGCTCATGGCCTCGATTCCGCAGGCGATCCCGACGTCGATGGCGCCCGCCGCGATCAACCCGGCCACCAGACCGTTGGCCTGCTGACTGCTGCCGCACTGGCAGTCCACGGTCACGGCGCCGACATGCTCCGGCAACCCGGCCACCAGCCAGCTGACCCGCGTGATGTTGTTGGACTGTTCGCCGTACTGCGTCACACAGCCGCCGATGACCTGTTCGACATCGCCGGCGTCGATCCCGGCCTTCTCCACCAGTGCCCGCTGCACCGCACCGAGCAGCTCGGTGGCGTGCAGCCCTGACAGCCATCCATTGCGCTTGCCGATCGGGCTGCGGGTGGCTTCGACGATTACCGGGTTACCCATTCCGTCAGGCTAGAACACGTTTCATTAGTCTGACAAGCGACGATGATGACCTGCCTTTTATCTGCGTAGGAGCCGTGTTTTACTGGAACTAGAACACGTTGCAATTGTTCGTGCAATCAAGGAGCGCACCCTACATGGCACCCCCAAGCATTCCCGCCGACTTCGACTTTCTCGACCCGGACGTCAACCTCGCGGGGTTGCCCGTCGCGGAACTCGCCGAGCTGCGCAAGGCGGAGCCGATCCACTGGGTCGACATCCCCAACGGTGCGGGCGGGTTCGAGGACCACGGTTATTGGCTCGTCACCAAGCACGCCGACGTCAAGGAGGTGTCCAAGCGCAGCGACATCTTCTCGAGCTGGATGAACGGCGCCATCCCGACCTGGCCGCCGGAGATGAAGCGCGAGCAGGTCGAACTGCAGCGCAGCGTCATGCTCAACATGGACGCTCCGCATCACACTCGGCTACGCAAGATCATCTCCCGCGGGTTCACGCCGCGGGCCATCGGACGGCTGGAGGCCGAACTGGCCCAGCGCGCCCAGAACATCGCCAAGACCGCGGCGACCGAGGGTAGCGGCGACTTCGTCGAGCAGGTCTCGTGCGAACTGCCGCTGCAAGCCATCGCCGGCCTGCTCGGCGTTCCGCAGGAGGACCGCGACAAGCTCTTCCGCTGGTCCAACGAGATGACCGGTGGCACCGACCCCGAGTACGCCCACGTCGATCCTGCGCAGTCGTCGATGGAACTGATCACCTACGCGATGGCGATGGCCGCGGAGCGGAGCAAGAACCCCACCGACGACATCGTCACCACGCTCGTCCAGGCCGACATCGACGGCGAGAAGCTCTCCGACGACGAGTTCGGTTTCTTCGTGGTGATGCTCGCGGTGGCGGGCAACGAGACCACCCGCAACTCGATCACCCACGGCATGATCGCGATGGCGAACAACCCCGAGCAATGGGAGCTGTTCAAGAAGGAGCGGCCGTCGACCGCCGCCGACGAGATCATCCGGTGGGCCACCCCGGTCTCGGCGTTCCAGCGGACCGCCAACGAGGACACCGAGTTGTCCGGCGTGCTGATCAAGAAGGGCCAGCGGGTGGTGATGTCCTACCGGTCGGCCAACTTCGACGAAGAGGTCTTCGAGGACCCGCACACCTTCAACATCCTGCGCGACCCGAACCCCCATGTCGGCTTCGGCGGTACGGGCGCCCACTACTGCATCGGCGCGAACCTGGCCCGCATGACCATCAACCTGATCTTCAACGCGGTCGCCGATCACATGCCGGATCTCAAGCCGATCGGTGAGCCCGAGCGGCTGCGGTCGGGCTGGCTCAACGGAATCAAGCATTGGCAGGTGGACTACACCGGCAAGACCGCGGTGACGTCCTGATGGACTTCAATCTCACTGCGACGCAACAAGCCGTCGCGGATGTGGTGACGTCCGTTCTGGATCGGGACCTCGGCTGGGACGCGATGGTCAGCGGCGGCGTGACGGCGCTGCCGGTGCCCGAACGCCTCGGCGGCGACGGTGTGGGCCTGCCCGAGGTCGCCACGGTGCTCACCGAGATCGGCCGCCGCGGCGCCATCACGCCGGCGCTGGCCAGCCTCGGTTTCGGCGTGGTGCCGCTGCTTGACCTGGCGTCCGACGAACAGCAGGACCGGTTCCTGGCTGGCTCGATCAAGGGCGGCATCTTGACCGCGGCACTCAACGAGCCCGGTGCCGCGCTGCCGGACCGGCCGTCGACCACCTTCGTCAATGGCCGGCTGTCGGGGACCAAAGTGGCTGTGCCGTATGCCGGATCGGCCGACTGGATCGTCGTGACCGCCGACAGCGCGGTGGTGGTGGTGTCGCCGAAGGCCGACGGCGTGGCCGTGGTTGCGACGCCGACGTCGAACGGCTCGGACGAGTACACGGTGACGTTCGCCGACGTGGCGGTCGGTGACTCCGACGTGCTTGCGGGCGCGACGGCGCATCGGGTCAATCAGCTGGCGCTGGCGATGGTCGGCGCCTACGCCGACGGGCTGGTCGCCGGCGCGCTGCGCCTGACCGCGGATTACGTGGCCAACCGCAAGCAGTTCGGCAAGCCGCTGTCGACGTTTCAGACCGTGGCCGCGCAGCTCGCCGAGGTGTACATCGCCTCGCGCACCATCGATTTGGCGGCGAAGTCGGTCACCTGGCGGTTATCCGAGGGACGGGATGCCGACGATGACTTGGATGTCCTCGGCTACTGGGTCACCTCGCAGGCGCCGCCGGTGATGCAGCTCTGCCATCACCTGCACGGCGGCATGGGGATGGACATCACCTACCCGATGCACCGGTACTACTCCACGATCAAAGATCTGTCCCGACTGCTGGGCGGTTCTTCTCATCGGCTCGACTTGGTGGGAGCGCAATGTTCATAGACCTGACTCCGGAGCAGCGCCAGCTGCAAGCGGAACTGCGGGAGTACTTTTCGAACCTGATCTCGTCGGACGAGATGAAGGCGATGGAGCAGGACCGGCACAACGAGGCCTACCGCGCGGTGATCCGGCGGATGGGCCGCGACGGCAAGCTCGGGGTCGGGTGGCCAAAGGAGTTCGGCGGCTTGGGCTTTGGTCCCATCGAGCAGTCGATCTTCGTCAACGAGGCGCATCGGGCCGACGTTCCGCTACCCGCGGTCACGCTGCAGACCGTCGGTCCGACGCTGCAGCAGTTCGGCAGCGAGGCGCAGAAGAAGAAGTTCCTGCCGGCGATCCTGGCCGGCGAGGTGCACTTCGCGATCGGCTACACGGAGCCCGAAGCGGGGACCGACCTGGCCTCCCTGCGGACGAGCGCCGTCCGTCACGGTGACGAGTACATCGTCAACGGGCAGAAGATCTTTACCACCGGCGCGCACGACGCGGACTACATCTGGCTGGCCTGCCGCACCGATCCCGAAGCCGTGAAGCACAAGGGCATCTCGATCCTGATCGTCGACACCAAGGATCCCGGCTACTCGTGGACGCCGATCATCCTGTCCGACGGCGCGCACCACACCAACGCCACCTACTACAACGACGTGCGGGTGCCCGCCGACATGCTGGTCGGCGAGGAGAACGGCGGCTGGCGGCTGATCACCACCCAGCTCAACAACGAGCGGGTAATGCTGGGCCCCGCTGGCCGCACGGCCGGCATCTACGACCGCTTGCACGCCTGGGCATCCAAGCCGGGCAGCGACGGCGTCACCCCGATCGACCACCAGGACGTCAAGCGGGCGCTCGGCGAGATCCACGCGATGTGGCGGATCAACGAGCTGCTCAACTGGCAGGTGGCAGCGGCCGGTGAAGACATCAACATGGCCGATGCCGCGGCCACGAAAGTCTTTGGCACCGAGCGCATTCAGTACATCGGCCGGCTCGCAGAGGAAATCGTCGGCAAATACGGCAACCCGGCCGACTCGGACACCGCCGAGCTGCTGCGTTGGCTGGACTCGCAAACCAAGCGCAACCTGGTCATCACCTTCGGTGGAGGCGTCAACGAAGTCATGCGGGAAATGATCGCGGCGGCGGGTCTCAAAGTGCCGAGGGTGCCCCGATGACCGACATCCACGAAGCCGTCGCTGAGATCAAGGCGGCCGGCGGTCCCAAGCCGCGCGCCGGCCGCGACCCGGTGAACCAGCCGATGGTCAACAACTGGGTGGAGGCCATCGGCGACCGAAACCCGATCTACGTCGACGAGGCCGCGGCGCGGGCCGCCGGCCATCCGGGAATCGTGGCCCCGCCGGCCATGATTCAGGTCTGGACCATGTTCGGCCTGAGTGGGGAGCGTCCGAAGGACGACCCCATGGGCCCCATCATGGAGCTGTTCGACAACGCCGGCTACATCGGCGTCGTCGCCACCAACTGCGAACAGACCTATCACCGCTACCTGAGGCCCGGCGAGCAGGTCAGCATCACCTCGGAGATGGGTGACGTGATCGGGCCCAAGCAGACCGGCTTGGGTGAGGGTTACTTCATCAACCAGCACATCATCTGGCGGGTCGGGGACGAGGACGTCGCCGAGATGAACTGGCGCATCCTGAAATTCAAGCCGCGGGAGGCCGCATCCGGGCCTGCGGTGCCCGAGGACCTGGATCCCGACGCCATGATGCGCCCCGCGTCGTCGCGGGACACCGCCTTCTTCTGGGAGGGCGTCAAGGCGCACGAGCTGCGGATCCAGCGGCGGCCCGACGGCAGCCTGCAGCACCCGCCGGTGCCCGCGGTGTGGCAGGACAAGGCCGCGCCCATCGATTACGTGGTGGCCAGTGGCCGCGGTGAGGTGTTCAGCTTCGTCGTGCACCATGCGCCAAAGGTGCCGGGCCGCACGCTGCCCTTCGTCATCGCCCTGGTCGAGCTCGAGGAGGGCGTGCGGATGCTGGGCGAGCTGCGCGGGGCGGACCCAGCCGAGGTGAGGATCGGAATGCCCGTGCGCGCAACGTATATCGACTTCCCCGCCAGTGACACCGGCCCTGAGTGGACCCTCTACGCCTGGGAGCCTGACGCATGAGCGCCCCGACCGTGGAAGTGGGTACGACGCTGCCCGAGCTCAAGCTCTACGGCGACCCCACCTTCATCATCTCGACCGCCATCGCCACCCGCGACTTCCAAGACGTCCACCATGACCGTGACTTGGCGCAGGCCAAAGGGTCGAAGGATATCTTCGTCAACATCCTCACCGACACCGGTCTGGTGCAGCGCTACGTCACCGACTGGGCCGGCCCGTCGGCGCTGATCAAGTCCATCGGTCTGCGGCTCGGGGTGCCGTGGTACGCGTACGACACCGTGACCTTCTCCGGTGAGGTGACCGCCGTACAGGCCGGTCTGATCACCGTGAAGGTGTTCGGCCGCAACAGCCTTGGCGATCACGTCATCGCGACCGTGACGCTGACGATGGGAGACTCTTGATGTTGTCGGGTAAGGCTGCGATCGTCGGCATCGGCGCCACCGACTTCTCGAAGGACTCCGGCCGAAGTGAATTACGGTTGGCAGCCGAGGCGGTGCTGGACGCGTTGAACGATGCGGGCCTTTCGCCGTCGGACGTCGACGGGCTGACCACCTTCACGATGGACACCAACAACGAGACGGCGGTGGCCCGAGCGGTCGGGATCGGTGAGCTGAAGTTCTTCTCGCAGATCGGCTACGGCGGCGGCGCCGCGTGCGCGACCGTCCAACAAGCCGCGATGGCCGTCGCCACCGGGGTGGCCGATGTCGTGGTCGCGTACCGGGCGTTCAACGAGCGGTCAGGCATGCGGTTCGGTCAGGTGCAGACCCGGTTGGCGGGAGACGCTCGCGCGCAGGCGGATTCGACGGCCGCCGACAATTCGTTCTCCTACCCGCATGGCCTTTCCACACCGGCCGCGCAGGTCGCGATGATCGCTCAGCGCTACATGCACCTGTCCGGTGCGACGAGTCGCGACTTCGGAGTCATCTCGGTGGCTGACCGCAAGCACGCCGCCAAAAACCCGAAGGCGTACTTCTACGAGAAGCCGATAACCATTGAAGACCACCAGAATTCGCGGTGGATCGCCGAGCCGCTGCGGCTGCTGGACTGCTGCCAGGAGACCGACGGCGCGGTGGCGATCGTCGTGACCTCGCCCGAGCGCGCCCGGGACCTCAAGCAGCGACCGGCCGTCATCGAGGCCGCGTCACAGGGTTCGAGCCCCGACCAGTACACGATGGTCAGCTACTACCGGCCCGAGCTCGGCCTGCCCGAGATGGGCGTGGTGGGGCAGCAACTGTGGCAGCAGTCCGGCCTTTCGCCGTCGGATATCCAGACCGCCATCCTGTACGACCACTTCACCCCCTTCACGCTGATTCAGTTGGAGGAGTTGGGATTCTGCGGTAAGGGTGAGGCCAAGGACTTCATCGCCGACGGCGCGATCGAGGTCGGTGGCCGGCTGCCCATCAACACGCACGGCGGCCAGCTCGGCGAGGCCTACATCCACGGAATGAACGGCATCGCGGAGGGTGTGCGGCAATTGCGTGGGACCTCGGTCAACCCGGTCCCCGACGTCGAGCATGTGCTCGTCACCGCGGGAACCGGCGTCCCCACGTCGGGTTTGATCCTGGGCTAACCAAACCCCCTTCCCTGTCTGCCGAGCGTGCGGCTGGCCGCACGTTCGCGTACGAGTGTGCGGCCAGCCGCACGTTCGGCGAACTGTGGATAGCCGACGTGACGGCAACGGCGCCCTGTGCGAAGCTGCGGGGCCATGATGGAGCCGATCATTGGCAGCGAGGCCATCTCGGCGGGGGTGATGTCTAAGTCGCAGCTGGCTACTCGCTTTCGTCCATTGTTCCCGGACGTCTACGTGGAGCGTGACGTCGGCATCACTGCCGAACTACGTGCCAAAGCCGGGTGGCTGTGGAGCGGGCGCCGAGGTGTTGTCGCAGGGTTCGCCGCGTCCGCTCTGCACGGCAGCAGATGGGTCGATGATTCGCATGTCGTGGAGTTGCTTCACGACAATCGGCGCAGTCCACCGGGGATCCAGGCACACGGGGACCGTTTCGAGGAGGACGAGATCGAGCTGGTGGCCGGTATGCGGGTCACCTCGCCGGTCAGGACGGCACTGGACTTCGGCTGTTGGTACCCGACCATGACCGCCGTGGCGGGGATCGACGCCCTCGCCAGGGCAACGGAAATCAAAGCGGCTGACGTCGAGCTGCTGGCCCGGAGATACGTCGGACGCAGAGGCATCGCGCGAGCACGCCTAGCGGTAAGCCTGTTCGATCCGGGTGCACAGTCGCCCAAGGAGTCCTGGTTGCGCGTCGTCCTGATCCAGGCGGGCCTGCAGAGACCGCAGACACAGATTCCGGTGCGTGACGAGGTCGGCAATGTCTTCGCTTACCTCGATATGGGGTGGGAGGACGTCAAGGTCGCCGTCGAATACGACGGCGACCAGCACCGCAGCGATCGCCGGCAATACGGCTGGGACGTCAGGCGATTGGAAAGGCTACAGCGTTGTGGCTGGTTCGTCGTCCGAGTGGTGTCGGGCGACCGGCGCGCTGAGATCGTCGACCGTGTTCGCGCGGCATTGGCCCGGCGAACGTGCGGCTAGCCGCACAGTCGAGCCCGAACGTGCAGCCAGCCGCACGCTCGGCGCAGGGGAGAGCTACTTGCGTGCGACAACCGGGAAGACGGTCTCCATCCCGCGCCGGCCCTTGATCTCCACCTGCTCCGAGTCGCCCCAAACGTATTGCGTCTCGGCGGCGGTGTGAACGCTGGTGCTGACCATCACGGCCGGGCGCCCGGCGCGCCCGGCGATGCCGGCCAGCCGGAACGCCACGTTGGTCGCGTCGCCGATCACGGCCGTGACCGTTCTCGTCATCGCGGCGATCGCGGCCCGGCCCTGCACCACCCCCCAGCCCATGCGGATCGGCGAGCCGTCCGGGCTGCGTAGCGGGAGGGTGGGCCCGAGCTCCTCGACCCTGCGGTTCGCGGCGAGCGCGAAGTCGATCGCGAGCTCGTTGGCCTGTGGAATCGTCCGCAGCTCCCAGACGGCATACAGCGCATCGCCGGCGTAATGGTTGAGCGTGCCGCGATGGGCGCGCAGCACCTGGTTGAGGTCGTGCCACAGATAGTTCAGGCTCTGGGCGATCACCCGGTTGTCGGTGACCTCCGAGATCGTCGAGTAGTTGGTGATATCGCCGACGACCATCACCATGGTCTCCTCGGCGATCCGGGTCAGGGTCGGGCTGGTGTTGGTAAACCCCGCGGCATTGAACCGGTCCGACCGGAAGATCAGCACGACGTCGCCGATCGAGATCTGGTCGTCGGGCTTGATGGGGACCTGCACGGCGCGTTCCAGCGGCATGCCGTTGAGCAACGTTCCGTTGGTGCTGGTGTCGATGAGGTAGGCCCGGTCGGTGACGACGTCCAGACGGATCTCGAGGTGGTTACGGGAGATGTTCGGGTCCGGGATAACCAGCCGGCGCGCTTCGTCGATGCCCGCGCACTGACGGCCGACGAATAGTTGATCGAAGATCGGCACGAGCTTCTCGCCGCCGTTCAAGTGCATGACCAGATTGGCAAGCGGCCTGTTCAACCAATCGGAGCGCATGGCCTAACGACCTCGCCGCACTCGAACGGCCGGGTGTGCGAGCGAGACCCGTCGTTGTCTGTCCCGCCCGCCCTGACCACTCTGTGCACACACTAAGCGTCTGCCATCTGAAGATGCTGGGCTGTTAGCTGCAGGGGTAATCGTATCCGACGCTCAGCGAACGAGCGCCGGCTGCGCTTCGAGAGCCGCCCGGGCCGCTTTGCGCCCGGCTTGCAGGGCGGCGTCGATGTTTTTGAAGTCCAACGGACCGATCGCCGAGACGTCCGGCTCGATGATCGCCGTGACCCGAGGGAGCTCGCGCAGGTTCCACTTGGGGGCCGCGAGTTCGACGCTGCGAAGCAACGTGTCTTGCAGCGGAGGCAGGGCCACGTCCGTGCCGGTCACCAACCGCCGGACGAACGCGGGAGGCTGAAGCTTCGCCGGCAGCGGGCCAAAACCCTTCGACGGCACCCACGTCGTGCGCAGATCGACGCATATCACTTCGCCGTCGGGGTCGGCACACATCACGTCGGCCGGGAGGATGTTCATCAGTCCGCCGTCGACGAGGAGCCGCTCGTGATGTTGCACCGGCGGCAGAAGCCCGGGTATCGAGATCGATGCGCGCACGGCGACCCACAGCAGCCCGCGGCGATGGATGATCTGATCGCCCGTGATGATGTCGGTGGAGACGGAGAAGAACTCCCTTGGCAGGTGCTCGATCAGGGTGGTGCTGCCGAAGAATCCCTCGATCAGACGGTCGACACGGCGACCTCGCGTGAGGGCTATCGCAGGGATGGTGTAGTCGCTGACCGGCCTGGTCTCCGCAATGTACTTTCGTGCCGCCGCGGTGCAATCCCGCGCGTCCAGGCCCAGCGCGAAGGTGGCGGCGGCGAGGGCACCGGAACTGGTTCCGCCGAACCGGTCGATGACGACGCCCGCCCGGGTGAGCTCTTCGTAGACGCCGTAATGCGCGAGGCCCCGCGCGCCCCCGCCCCCCAGCACGAGACCGAGGGATCGCCCCGTGATTCTGCGGGCCAGCGCGCCGATGCCGTCGTCGTCGGCGGGGTGATGCGAGACCGGATGCAGCAGATCCCACCAGCTGGGGTCCGGCACGACGCCGCAAGTGACCAGGTGGACCGGCCCTTGGGTCACGGGTGGCTCGAGCGTGTCCGGCGGATGGGTTTGATCGGCAAGGACCACGACGCGGTCGCTTTGCGCGGTGACATAGCGTCGCCAGTTGTCGCCCGAGCCCCGATCGGCCACCAGCAAGACCCAATCGTTGCTCCGCTCGACGCGGTCGAGGGTCTCGCTGAACGCTTCGACGAGCTCGCCGTAATGGTTGGCCGCCGCCGTCGTTTCGACGCGCGGCGCGACGACGGCGGCCCGACCGTGCGATCTCAGCCGGGTGGCGATCGCCTCGATGATCGGCATGGCGACCGCATCCCCGGTCGACACCACGCCGACGACCCGGCGACCGCGGGAGACGGTGGCGGCTCGTGACTCGCGAAGCATTACCGCCATCGCGCGGAACATCGCCGATTGCAGTTGCGGCGCCTTGGCGAGCACCTCGCTGAACGTGTCGGCGGCGATCCTCCAGACGACGCCGTCGCGAAGTGCTCGTACTCCGGCCGAGCGAGCGGCGCCGGTGATCACGCCCAGGTCTCCGATCGAGTCACCGGACGCCATCTCACGAAGCACCTGTCCGTCGAGGCCGATGGCCGCGAATCGTCCCGAGGCGATTACATAGATGGCGTCCGACGGGTCCCCCAGGTGAAAGAGCCACTCGTTGGCGGGGACGTGCTGGCGACCTACGGTCTTCGTGAGCAGGTCGAGTTGTTCGTCGTCGATCTCGGCGAATATCGGAATGCTCCGCAGTGCGGTTCGCTCGTCGGCCGCACGCGGCTCGGGCGACTGCCCTTCAGCGACCATGAGAGGACGAAAGCACATTGCGCCGCTTAGCGGTAGTCCGCACGGCGCAAAGCCGCTACGCGGGGACCAGCTCGACGCCGCTCAGCACGACGGCGTTGTCGCGCGACGGCGCGACAACGCTGGCCACGAAACGGCCATCCTCTTTCCACACGTTCACGCGCAGCGTCTCGCCGGGGAACGCCACGCCCGCGAAGCGGGCGCCATAGGCGGCAACGGCCGATGCGTCGCCGTCCAGCAGCGTGTCGACGATGGCCTTGCAGGTCATCCCGTAGGTGCACAGGCCGTGCAGGATGGGCTGCGAAAACCCCGCGGCCGCAGCGAATTCCGGGTCGGAGTGCAGCGGGTTACGGTCGCCGCACAGCCGGTAGAGCAGCGCCTGCTGCGGCAGGATTGGCACCGCCACCTCCACATCGGGCGCCCGGTCGGGCGCCGCGTCCGACGTCGATGGCCCACGCTCCCCGCCGAATCCGCCCTCACCGCGAGCGAAGATCGACCGCCGCTGCGTCCACAGCAGCGTGCCGTCGGGCGCGCTGACGGTCGTCTCACTCCAGATCACCGCGGCCTTGCCCTTGTCCCAGATGTCGGTGAACCGGGTGACGGCGCGGGCCGAACCCGACGGCGGCAGCGGACCGGGCACCTCCACCCGCTCGCTGGCGTGCAGCACCTTGCCCAGCTCGATATCGATGCCGGGGAATTGCACGGCAGGCGGCTTGGTCATGTGGAAGGACGCCGCCACATTGGCGAACGTCGGCAAGACCTGCGGTGTGTCGTCAACCAGGTAGCGCAGCTCGCGTGGATCCATCGGATCCTTGCCGGCGCCCAACGCCAGGTGGTAGAGCTGCACATCGCTGCTCGTCCACGAGAAATCGATGGGGTCAAGCTCGGCGGCCAGTGCGACGTCTACATCGATGGGCATCAGCGTTCCCCCGCAATGTGCAGTGCGGCCAGGTATCCGAAGGTCATCGCCGGGCCGATGGTGCCGCCCGGACCGGGGTAGGTGTGGCCCATCACCGGGGCGCTGACATTGCCTGCGGCGTAAAGGCCTTCGATGATCGAGCCGTCGTCGCGCAGCGCACGGCCGTGGACGTCGGTGCGGACGCCGCCCTTGGTGCCCAGGTCGCCGGGCACCATCTTGGCGGCGTAGTACGGCGCGTGCGCGAGCTCGCCCAGGTTGGGGTTCGGCTTGTTGGTCGGGTCGCCGTAGTAGCGGTCGTACGCGCTCTCGCCCCGGTGGAAATCCTGGTCGACGCCCGACCGGGCGAAGCCGTTGAACCGCGCCACCGTCGCGGTGAAGTCCGCAACCGGCAGGCCGGCTTTCTGGGCCAGCTCTTCGAGCGTGTCGGCGGAGATGATGACACCGGACTCGAGCCACTTGCGGGGAATGCGTTGTCCCGGCTGCAATCCCGCGAAGATGTAGCGGTCGCGGTATTGCTGGTCGAACACCAGCCACGCCGGAATGTTCTCGCCCGGCCCGGGACCCTGGCCGAATTCTCCGCCGTACATGTGGTGACAGGCCTCGACGTAGGGCATCGACTCGTTCATGAACCGCTTGCCCGACATGTTGACGATGATCGACCCCGGCGAATTGCGCTCCGACAACGCGAACCACGGCGCACCTACCAGCGGCACGGTCGGCCCCCACCAGGCGTCTTCCATCAGTTCGAGTGCGGCGCCGAGCTTTTCGGCGGCGACGATGCCGTCGCCGGTGTTGGCCTTGGCGCCGACGGTCCACTCGGTGGTGATCGGTGCGCGCTGATACTTCACCCGCATCTGTTCGTTGTGTTCGAAACCGCCCGAGGCCAGGATCACCCCGCGCCGGGCCCGGATCAGCCGCGGCTCGGAAGACTCCGACGCGCCGCTGTCGCGCACGTAGACGCCGCGCACCACGCCGTCCTCGACGTACAGGTCGGTCAGCGCGGTGTTGAGCAGCACCGGGACGCCGGCCTGCTGCAGCCCGATCCGCAGCGGGCCGATCAACGCCCGGCCCATGCCGACGAGATTCTTGCCGGTCGCCTTCGCCCACATGGTGCGGGCGCCGACCTTCAGGCTGCGGGCCACGCCCCGCGGGTGCCGCTTCAGCTGGTTCAGCCGCACGTAGTCCTGTTGCATCACAACGACGTTGAGCGGCACCTTGCCGTATGCCGGTTCGAGCCCGGGCATGTCGGCGCCCAGCTTGCGCGCGTCGAATGGCTTCGGCTCGATCGAACGCCCTTCGGCGCGACCGCCCGGCGCCTCCGGGTAGTAGTCGGAGTAGCGCGGAACCCAGCACATCTTCAGCGGGGTGTGCTTCAGCACGAACGAGAGCATCTCGGGTCCGCGGTCGAGGTAGGTGTCGATGCGTTCGGGGTCGACGACGTTGCCGACGATGCCGTGCAGGTAGGTCCGGGCCGCCTCGGGGTCATCCCGGACGCCGTCACGCTTGAGCACCTCGTTGTTGGGAATCCAGACGCCCCCACCCGACCGCGCTGTCGAACCGCCGAAGTGCGCAGCCTTCTCGATGACTACTGTGGCAAGGCCCCGGTGAGCGGCCGTCAGGGCAGCCACCATGCCGGCTCCGCCGCTCCCGACCACGACGACGTCGAGCTCCTGTGCTGTCATGTAGAACACGTTATAGAATTGCCCGGGCCGGGCGCTACTGGGCCGGTCACACGAACGAGGGGACTTCTGCAGATGCTCAGTGTTGCGACACGAGACGAGCTTGCTGCCGACTTGGCGCAGGCTGAGCGGAGCCGCTCACCGATCGCTCCGCTGACCACCGCTCACCCGGACATCGACGTCGTAGACGCCTATGAGATCCAGCTGATCAACATCCGCCAGCGGGTAGCCGAGGGAGCGCGTGTGCTGGGCCACAAGGTGGGCCTGTCATCGAAGGCGATCCAGCAGATGATGGGGGTGGACGAGCCGGACTACGGGCATTTGCTCGACGAGATGCAATTGTTCGAAGACACCCCCGTGAAGGCGAGCCGCTACCTGTGGCCGCGGGTCGAGGTCGAGGTCGGTTTCATCCTCAACGACGACCTGCCGGGAGCCGACTGCACGGAGGACGACGTAATGGCGGCCACCGAGGCGCTGGTGCCGTCGATCGAGTTGATCGACACCCGGATCACCGACTGGAAGATCGAGTTGTGCGACACCATCGCCGACAATGCGTCGTCGGCGGGCTTCGTGCTGGGGAAGGCGCGCGTCTCCCCGCGCGACGTCGACATCAAAGGCATCGATGCGGTGCTGAGCTGCAACGGTGAGGTCGTCGCCAAGGGCCGCACCGACGCGGTGCTGGGCAACCCACTGACCGCGGTGGCCTGGCTGGCCCGCAAGGTGGAGGGCTTCGGTGTGCGGTTACGCAAAGGCGACTTGGTACTTCCGGGGTCCTGCACGCGCGCGATCGACGCGCACGCCGGCGACGATTTCGTCGCCGACTTCACGGGCCTGGGATCTGTTCATTTGTCATTCGAATAGTCTCGAATTAAATCGTCGGACTTAAATAGCGAGCTTCGCGAAGGAGCGTCACATGCCGGCTAAGGCGAGTGTGGCCATTGTCGGGTCGGGAAACATCAGCACTGACCTGCTCTACAAGTTGCTGCGGTCGGAGTGGCTGGAGCCGCGCTGGATGGTGGGCATCGACCCGGATAGTGAGGGCTTGGCGCGGGCCCGCAAGCTGGGCTTGGAGACCACGCACGAGGGTGTCGACTGGTTGCTGGCCCAGTCGGAGAAGCCCGACCTGGTGTTCGAGGCCACCAGCGCCTACGTGCACAGGGACGCGGCGCCGAAATACGAAGCCGCCGGGATTCGGGCCATTGACCTGACCCCGGCCGCCGTCGGTCCGGCGGTCATCCCCCCGGCCAATTTGCGCCAGCACCTGGATGCGCCGAACGTCAACATGATCACCTGTGGCGGGCAGGCCACCATTCCGATCGTCTACGCGGTGAGTCGCGCCTTGGTCGAAAAAGGGGGAGTGCCCTACGCCGAGATCGTCGCGTCAGTGGCATCGGTATCGGCCGGGCCGGGCACGCGCGCCAACATCGACGAGTTCACCAAGACCACCAGCAAGGGCGTGGAAACGATCGGCGGCGCCAAGCGGGGCAAGGCGATCATCATCCTCAACCCGGCCGATCCGCCGATGATCATGCGCGACACCATCTTCTGCGCCATCCCCGAAGATGCCGACCGCGACGCGATCGCGAAGTCCATCCAGGACGTGGTGGCCGAGGTGCAGACCTACGTGCCGGGCTACCGGCTGCTCAACGAGCCGCAGTTCGACGAGCCGTCACTCAACTCCGGTGGCCAGGCGGTGGTCACCACGTTCGTCGAAGTCGAGGGCGCCGGCGATTACCTGCCGCCGTATGCGGGCAACCTGGACATCATGACCGCCGCGGCCACCAAGGTGGGCGAGGAAATCGCAAAGGAATCCCTATCCGCGACGGCGCCAGGAGCGCAAGCATGAGTACCGACATCTTCTTCGACCCGATCTGGGACGTGCGGTTGACCGACACGTCATTGCGCGACGGCTCGCACCACAAACGCCACCAATTCACCAAAGAAGAGGTCGGCGCGATCGTGGCCGCCCTGGACACCGCCGGGGTTCCGGTCATCGAGGTCACCCACGGGGACGGCCTGGGTGGCTCCAGCTTCAACTACGGGTTCTCCAAGACGCCCGAGCAGGAACTGATCAAGCTGGCCGCCCAGACGGCCAAGGAAGCCAAGATCGCCTTCCTGATGCTGCCCGGGGTGGGCACCAAGGAGGACATCAAGGAGGCCCAGAACAACGGCGGATCGATCTGCCGGATCGCCACCCACTGCACCGAAGCCGACGTGTCCATCCAGCACTTCGGGCTGGCCCGCGAGCTCGGCCTGGAGACCGTCGGCTTCCTGATGATGAGCCACACCGTTCCGCCGGAGAAGCTGGCCGCCCAGGCCCGCATCATGGCCGACGCGGGTTGCCAGTGCGTCTACGTGGTCGACTCGGCCGGCGCGCTGGTCCTCGAAGGGGTGCGCGACCGGGTGGCGGCGCTGGTCGCCGAGCTCGGCGACGACGCCCAGGTCGGTTTCCACGGGCACGAGAATCTCGGGTTGGGCGTCGCCAACTCCGTCGAGGCCGTCCGCGCGGGCGCCAAGCAGATCGACGGCTCGTGTCGGCGATTCGGCGCCGGGGCCGGCAACGCCCCCGTCGAGGCCCTGATCGGGGTCTTCGACAAGATCGGTGTCAAGACCGGCATCGACTTCTTCGACATCGCCGACGCCGCCGAAGAAGTGGTCGCCCCGGCCATGCCCGCCGAGTGCCTGCTGGACCGCAACGCCCTGATCATGGGCTACTCCGGGGTCTACTCGAGCTTCCTCAAGCACGCCATCCGCCAGTCCGAGCGCTACGGCGTGCCCGCCCACCAGCTGCTGCACCGCGCCGGTCAGCGCAAACTCATCGGCGGTCAAGAGGACCAACTCATCGACATCGCACTGGAGATCAAGCGCGAGCAGGGGGCACCTCCCGCTCGCGGGGGAGAGAGCGCTGCCGCCGCCCAGTAACCGGCGTCGCGCGCACAGGCTAAACAAAGCTACCCGGAGTAACCTGGCGCGCATGAGCGTGACACCCAGGAAAACTCGTGGCCGCGGACTGCACGGCGTGCTCGCCGGGAGTTTGCTGGCCGCCACCGCCGCGACGGTGATCGCCCTCCCGGTCGCCGGC
The DNA here is from genome assembly GCF_001907675.1 of Mycobacterium paraffinicum. Lineage (GTDB taxonomy): Bacteria > Actinomycetota > Actinomycetes > Mycobacteriales > Mycobacteriaceae > Mycobacterium > Mycobacterium paraffinicum_A. Next base: position 118,144 of record NZ_MPNT01000002.1, on the reverse strand, counting down.
GCCGCGCCTCAGTGCGATCAGACCGTGGGCAACTCCATCGACCAGTACCTGCAGCGGCATCCCGACCTGCATGCGCAGCTGCAGGCCAAGTCGGAGGCGGAAGGCGGCGGCCCCAACGTCATCGACTATCTGAACCGGCATCCGGACGTGCGGCAGCATCTGATCGACCTGTCGCAGCAGTGCGCACCCTAGTGAGTCGGCCTCGTCGGTGAACGCCCCGGCGGACGCGCGGGAATGTTCGCCATTGACGAAAAAGTAGAACACGTTCTAGCGTCTATGCGTGTTCACAGATCCCCTCACCGCCGCGATCGCCGAAGCCGAGAAACTGGTTACCGACGCCCCCTTCATCGAGACCGAGGCAGACCTGCTCGAAGGGCTGCAGTACCTGGCGGGCTGCGTTTCGGCCTGTATCCACCTCGCCTTCGACTACGAGCGGGACCACCCGTTCCTGCAATCCGGAACCGGGCCCTTCACCAAGATGGGCCTGGACAACCCCGACACCCTCTACTTCGGTACCCGGGTGCACGCCAACCACGACTACGTCGTCACCGGCCGGCGCGGCACCACGACCGACCTGAGCTTCCAGTTGCTCGGCGGTGAATACACCGACGACAACGTGCCGGCCAGCCAGGCGGCGTTCGACGACCGCGAACTCGAGATCGCGGCCGACGGCAGCTTCGAGTGGCGGGTGCGGCCCACCAGCAACGGGCAGCTGGTCATCCGCGAGGTCTACGGCGACTGGGCGGCACAGCGCGGCACGCTGACGATTTCGCGGCTGGACACCGCGGGCACCGCACCCCCACCGCTGACCCGCGAGACCATCGAAAAGCGTTACGCCACAGCGGGAAAGCAGCTCGTCAACCGGGTGAAGACGTGGCTGCAGTTCCCCCAGTGGTTCTATCTCGACCTTCCGGTCAACACCATGGTCGCGCCCCGGCTCACGCCGGGCGGACTCGCGACCCAGTATTCGTCGGTCGGCCACTACGACCTGCGGCCCGATCAGGCGCTGGTGATCACCATCCCGGTTTCGGACGCGCCCTACCTCGGCTTCCAGCTGGGCAGCCTGTGGTACATCTCGCTGGACTACATCAACCACCAAACATCGCTGAACAACACTCAGGCGCAAGCGGATCCGGATGGCAAGGTGCGCATCGTCGTCGCCGAGGAGAATCCGGGAGTGACAAACTGGGTGGAGACGCTGGCGCATCGGCGCGGCTTCCTGCAGTTCCGTTGGCAGCGGGTGTCGCGTCAGCTCACCGAGGCGGACGGCCCCACCGTCGAGTTGGTCGACTTCGACGCCGTACCCGCCGCGTTGCCCTACTTCGAGCACAATAAGATCTCCGACGACGAATGGCGTGCGCGAATAGCTCTGCGCCAACAACAAATTGCGGCCAGGATGCTGGGGTGACGATGTCAGGCTTGCTCAACGAAAAGGTCGTCGTCATCAGCGGCGTCGGGCCGGGGCTCGGTACCACCCTCGCGCACCGATGCTCCCAGGACGGCGCCGACCTGGTGCTGGCGGCGCGGACGGTGGAACGGCTGGAAAGCGTCGCCAAACAGGTCAACGACACCGGGCACAAGGCGTTGGCGGTGCGCGCCGACATCACCGACGACGACGAGGTGAACTACCTCGTCGAGACCACCATGGCGACCTACGGCAAGGTCGACGTGCTGATCAACAACGCATTCCGCGTGCCATCCATGAAGCCCTTGGCCGGCACGAGCTTTCAGCACATCCGCGACGCGATCGAGCTCAGCGCGCTGGGCGCGTTGCGTCTCATCCAGGCTTTCACGCCCGCACTGGAGAAATCGCACGGATCGATCGTGAACGTCAACTCGATGGTGTTGCGCCACTCCCAGGCCAAGTACGGCGCCTACAAGATGGCCAAGTCGGCGCTGCTGTCGATGTCGCAATCCCTGGCCACCGAGCTCGGCGAGAAGGGGATCCGCGTCAATTCCGTTGCCCCGGGCTATATCTGGGGCGACACCCTGCAGGCCTACTTCGAGCACCAGGCGGTCAAATACGGCACCACGGTGGACCAGATCTATGCCGCCACCGCGGCGAACTCCGACCTGAAGCGCCTGCCCACCGAAGACGAGGTGGCCTCGGCGATCCTTTTCCTGGCCAGCGACTTGTCCAGCGGCATCACCGGGCAGACGCTGGACGTCAACTGCGGGGAGTACCACACGTAATGCCGCCATCGACGATGCAGTGGGGGTGCCGCCCGCTTGCGGGGGACGAAGCGATGAGGAGGAGATGGCGACATGGGAGCTGATCGCACCGATATCGGCACCGTCGACGAGCTGCACGCCTCGGCAACCAAGCTGACCGGGCTCGACGACTTCGGCGCCAACGACGACAACTATCTCGAGGCGCTGGAGGTGCTGCTGGACTCCTACCGGCGAGAGGCCGGCCTTACGGTGTTGGGCAGCAAGATGAATCGCTTCTTCCTGCGGGGTGCCCTGGTGGCCCGGCTGCTGTCCGAGGCGTCGTGGAAGCAGTACCCGCAACACGCCGACGTCGTGATCGAACGCCCGATCTTCGTCACCGGGCTGGTGCGCACCGGCACCACCGCGCTGCACCGGCTGCTGGGCGCCGACCCCGCGCATCAGGGCCTGCACATGTGGCTGGCCGAGTTTCCGCAGCCGCGTCCGCCGCGCGAAACCTGGGAGTCGCATCCTCTCTACCGCCAGCTCGACGAGCAATTCAATCGGCACCACCGAGAGAATCCCGGCTACACGGGCCTGCACTTCATGGCCGCATACGAGCTCGAGGAGTGCTGGCAGCTGCTTAGGCAGTCGCTGCACTCGGTGTCCTACGAGACCCTGGCGCACCTACCCAGTTACGCGCAATGGCTGTCGGAGCAGGACTGGACGCCGTCCTACCGGCGGCACCGCAAGAACCTTCAGCTGATCGGGCTCAACGACGCCGAAAAGCGTTGGGTGCTCAAGAATCCCAGTCACCTGTTTGCGCTGGACGCCTTGATGGCGACCTACCCCGACGCGCTGGTGATTCAGACCCACCGGCCCGTCGAGACGATCATGGCCTCGATGTGCTCGCTGGCCCAGCACACCGCCGAGGCATGGTCCACGACGTTCGACGGCGCCCAGATCGGCGCCGACGCGATGGATACCTGGTCGCGTGGGCTGGAGCGCTTCAACAGCGCCCGTGCCAAGTATTCGCCGGCCCAGTTCTACGACGTCGACTACAAGGAACTGATCGCCGACCCGATCGGCACGGTGGCCGACATCTATCGGCAGTTCGGGCTGACGCTGACCGACGACGCACGGGCGGCGATGGAGAAGGCGCACGCCGACAGCCAGTCCGGCGAGCGGGCGCCGAAACACCGTTACTCGCTGGCCGATTACGGCCTGACCGTCGAAACCGTCAAGGAGCGCTTCGCCGGGCTGTAGATCAGTCGTCGACCCGCCGCGGCCCTAACCACACACCGTCTGGAGGCCCGATGGCGCCTGCTCGTTCGCGCGCCGAGGCAAGCTCCGCCGATGCCGCGAACCGTCTCGCGGCAACGATATTCGCCATTTCCATGACCACAATGACGGTGTTGGATTCGTCGCCGTCGATGTAGGTTCCCGTCACCACCAAGCCATGGTGGCGGCGGATTGCGTCGAGTTTCGGGTCGCGAAATACGGCGTTCCATTGGTCGACGCTGACGACTCGCTGTTTGACAAGCATGACTCCGGCCATGGCGACCTCCGCTCTGCTCCCATTATGTCTACATGTGTGGACATAATGGCCAGCCTAGCGGCGCCGCGGCAGATATGTCTACAGTTGTGGACGATGCGAAGGAGTGACATGAACACCGTGACGCCCCGGCGCCGCGACGCGGGCGCCACCCGGGCCCGCCTGCTGGGAGCGGCTCGCGAGCTCTTTCTTGCCAGGGGATATAGCGCGATCGGTCTACGCGAGGTGGCATCGAAGGCCGGTGTGGACGTCACGCTGGTTCGCCGCTACTTCGGTTCCAAGGAACGGCTTTTCGCGGAGGCGACGGAGGTTTCAGAGAACGTAGCGGAGGTGCTGGACGCCGCCGACGACGCGCTGGGACAGCGGTTGATTGCCCGCGTCCTGGGCGCCCGTCGCGACGTCGATGCGCCGCTATTTGCGCTCTTGCGGTCCAGTGGCGACCCCGCGGTGGTGGCGCGCCTCAATGCCCAGCTTGACGCGGGCCTCACGCGCAACCTGGCGAAGCGGATAACCGCGGACCGCCCCAGGATTCGCGCGGACATGGTCACCGCCCTGCTGTTGGGCATCGGCGTGCAGCGCGTCCTCTTACGGAAGAAGCCGATGGCCAGCGCTCGCGACGGTGACATCGCCGAGGTGTTCCTCGAGGCGTTCGAGGCGATAACCAAGCTGCCCCAAGGGCTGTGATTCAGTCGGCGTCCGGATCGTCGGGCTCACCCAGATAGCCCTCCGCGACGGCGTGCTCGATGCTGTCGCTCAATTTGGGGCACGACCGGGTGCGCGCGGTATCGCCACCGGAGTTACGTACCTCGGTGAAGTGCGCACAGCGCTGCCATGCTTCGGTGTTCCATTGCACGGCGGTGTGACCCGGGCCCAGCCTTCGGACGGTGACCGTGACGTGGCAGAACCGGCAGTCCACCGGAAGGAGTCCCGAGCTGAGGTAGCGCTCCCGGTCCGCGCGACTGGCCTCGGCGACGGCGGCGGCGCGTTGCGGATCGTTGGCGAAATCCCTTGACTTCGACCAGGATCCCGAGCCGCCGTTGCGGGCGGGCGCGTCGTCGTGGTCGTGATGGTCGCCGTGCAGCATCAGCATCGACCGGGCGAGCCGGTCGACGTCGGGGACCGCCGGTTGATCCTGGGTCATGGAGTCAGTGTTGCTCCGCGGGCACTTCGTCGCCGGCCGCCTTGAGGTTCTCCTCCACCTCGGCGTTCCAGTACTCGTTGGCGCGTGTGGTGTCCACCTCGATCTCGAAGCGCTCCACCATTTCCGGCTGGATGTCGGCCACGTCGACGTAGAACTGCTGATACCAGCGGCGCAGCTGATAGACGGCGCCGTCCTCCTCGACCAGCAGCGGGTTGTCGATGCGCGTCTTGTGCTTCCAGATCTCGACGTCCTGCAGGAAGCCCTTGCTGACACCCTCGGTGAACACTCGCGAGAGCTTGTCGGTCATCGCTTCGTCCATGCCCTTGGGCTTTTCGACGATGACGCCCCACTGCAACATGAACGAGTTCTGGGTCACCGGGTAGTGGCAGTTGATCAGGATCGACTCGGCCTTGTAGCCGCCGTAGCTGTTGTGTAGCCAGTTGATCATGAACGACGGCCCGAAGTACGACGCCTCCGAGTCGAGGTGCGCCTCGCCGTACGAGGTGCCCAGGTCGTTGACGTCCGGCCGGCCCACGTTGTGCAGGTACTGGGATGCGATGTGGCCCTCGAACACGTTCTTGAAGTACGTCGGCAACCCGAAATGGATGTAGAAGAAGTGCGCCATGTCGGTGACGTTGTCGATGATGTCGCGGCAGTTCGAGCCCTCGATGAGGATGCGGTTCCACCGCCATTCGGTCCACTCGTCGCTGGCGGCTTCCGGGATGTCGGGGATCCGGACCGCGGGGTCGGGTGGGTTCTGTTCGTGGTCGTGCCAGACAAACAACAGGCCGCCGCGCACATCGGTCGTCCACGAACGGGTGCGCGCCGTCTTGGGTGTGCGCTTGGCGTAGGGAACCAGCTTGCAGCGGCCATCACCGCCCCAGCGCCAGTCGTGGAACGGGCAGGCCACCTCGTCGCCCTTGATGGTGCCCTCCGAGAGGTCGCCGCCCATGTGCCGGCAGTAGCCGTCCAGCACCTTCAGGTCGCCCTGTGAGTCGGCGAAGACCACCAGCTTGGTGCCGAACGCCTCGATCGAGTGCGGCTTGCCGTCCTGGAAGTCCTTTGCGACGCCCAGGCAATGCCAGCCTCGGGCGTACCTGGTCGGCAAAGCGCCGGGATCGATCTCCCGGATGCCGACCGCCTTGGTGTCGGTAGCCACCTGTCACCTCCAACTCACTGGCCCTCTAACTAGAACACGTTACAGTTTTGCGGTGGCGGCGCGCAACGACGGCGAGTCTGGCCACGGGATATCCGCGGCGGATGCCCGCGCGGGGTATATCTAGACGATGCCGCTGTTTGCTTTCGAGGGCCGGGCGCCACGGGTCGATCCCACCGCGTTTGTGGCCCCGACCGCCACCCTGATCGGCGACGTCGTCGTCGAGGCCGGTGCATCGGTGTGGTTCAACACCGTGCTGCGCGGCGACTACGGACCGATCGTGGTGCGCGAGGGCGCGAACGTGCAGGACGGGTCGGTGCTGCACGCGCCGCCCGGCATCCCGGTCGACATCGGCCCCGGCGCCACGGTGGCGCACATGTGCTGCATCCACGGGGTGCACGTGGGGTCCGAGGCCCTGATCGCCAACCACGTCACCGTGCTCGACGGCGCGGTCATCGGCGCGCGCAGCCTGATCGCGGCCCATTCGCTGGTGACGGCCGGCACCCAGATTCCGGCCGGCATGCTGGCGGTGGGCGCGCCGGCGCAGATCAAGGGGCCGGTCGCCGGAACGGGCGCGGAGATGTGGGTCAAGGCGAATCCGCAGGCCTACCGCGAACTGGCTCAGCGGCACCTGGCCGGGCTCGAGCCGCTCTAGACCTTCCGGGCCGACGCGGCCGCGCGGTCCATCTCCCAATAAGCGCGCAGCGCGGTCATCTGGCCCTCGTCGTTCGCCTTGTACGTGAAGACGCCCTCCGCGGTCACCTGGTAGTCGCCATGGGTGATCAGGATGTGGCCGACGTTGGCTTCCTCGTTGCCGCATTGGTAGGTGTCGCGGAAGACGAACTCGATCCTGGTGGTGGGGGCGATGGCCTTGTCCCAGAAGGCCGAGATCGCATCCCGGCCGCGGTGGCCCTTGCCTTCCGGGTCGAAGGCCGACGGTCCGATCGGATCCTCGACGATGGCGTCGTCGGCGAACACCGCCAGCCACGCCTCTTTGTCCCTGGCGATGACCGCCTCGCGCGAGCGGCGGCCGGCCTCGTGGGCGGGGTTGTCGCTCACGAGGCGACTTTTTCCGGCGCGGGTTTGTCCGCGCCGACGACCCACATGGAGTAGTACTGCGAGCCGCCACCGTAGGCGTGCCCCAAAGCCTTACGCGCGCCCGGAACTTGGTGATCCCCGCCTTTGCCCATCACCTGGATCGCCGCCTCGGCGAACCGGATCAGGCCCGAGGCGCCGATCGGGTTCGACGACAGCACGCCTCCCGAGGGGTTGACCGGTAGCCGCCCCCCGATCGCCGTCTCGCCGGCTTCGGTGAGCTTCCAGCCCTCGCCTTCGGGCACAAAACCAAGGTTTTCCAACCACATCGGCTCGAACCACGAGAACGGCACGTAGATTTCCGCGGCGTCGATCTCGTCGATCGGGCTCGTGATGCCTGCCGCCTTCCACAGCGCTGCGGCGGCGTCGCGCCCGGCCTGCGGGCTGACCTGGTCGCGTCCGGAGAACTGCAGCGGCTCGGTGCGCAGCGCGGTCGCGTGGATCCACGCCACCGGCTGCCCCTGTGCCAGACGGGCGTCGGCGGCCTCCTCGTTGCCGATCACCACCGCGGCGGCACCGTCCGACGACGGGCAGGTCTCGTCGTAGCGGATCGGGTCCCACAACATCGGCGACTCCATCACCTTCTCGACGGTGATGTCGGGCTGATGCAGGTGCGCCAGCGGATTGCGGGCTCCGTTGAGCCGGTCCTTGACCGCGACGATGGCCCCGATGTTCAACGGTGCGCCCGACCGCCGGATGTAGGACCGCACGTGCGGGGCGAAATAACCGCCCGCGCCGGCGCCGACCGGCTTGATGAACGGGACCGGAATGGACAACGCCCACATGGCATTCGATTCCGATTGCTTCTCCCACGCCATCGCCAGCACGCGCCGGTACTTGCCGGATTGCACCAGGCTGGCGGCCACCACCGCGGTGGACCCACCGACCGAACCCGCCGTGTGCACCCGGATCAGAGGCTTGCCGGTGGCGCCCACGGCGTCGGCCATGAACAGCTCGGGCATCATGACGCCCTCGAAGAAGTCGGGTGCCTTGCCGACGACGACGGCGTCGATGTCGGCAAACGTCGAACCGGAGTCTTCCAGCGCGCGGTCGATCGCCTCGCGCACCAGGCCGTTCATCGAAACGTCCTTGCGCTTGGCCACATACTTGGTTTGCCCGGTGCCCAGCACCGCGGCGAGGTGTGCTCCCGCTCCGGCCATCAGTTCTTCCCTTCCATGACCGCGACCAGGTTCTGTTGCAATGCGGGCCCGCTGGTGGCGTGGGCGAGCACCCGCTTCGCTGAACCGTCCCAGATGTGTTGCGCGGCAAAGCCGATACGCTCGAGGCCGGCGACGAACATGGGGTTGGCGGCCAGCGCGCCGCCGGACGGGTTGACCCTGGTCGGACCCGGTATCCGAATCGCCTCCGCGAGGATCAGGTACTGGTGGGTGAAAGGCGCGCAAATCTCGGCCACGTCGAGGTTGTCGGTCCGGCCACCGGTGGCCACTCGGGCCGCCGCCGTCGTCGAAACGGATTCGGTGAGGTCACGCGCTCCCAAGACGGGGGTTTCGATGCGGTGCTCGATTCCCGTGATCCAGGCGGGGTTCTCGCGCAGCTCGCGCGCCCGATCGTCGGCCGCGAGCACGATCGCCGCGGCACCGTCGGTGATGGGCGCGATGTCGTGGCGCCGCAACGGCTCTGCGAAGAACGGCCGTTCGAGCAACTCGGCCACGCTGATCGACCCCTCCACGTTGTCGACCCGACGCGCATTGGTGAACGAGTCGAACGCCACGCGCGCCATCTGCTCTTCGGTCCACTTTCCGTTGTCGAGCCCCATGCGGGCCTGCAGCCCCGCCATCGAGATCGAGTCCGGCCACAGCGGCGCGACGGTGTACGGGTCGGTCTGCCGCGACAGTATCTGGCGCAGTATCCCGGCCGAGGACTTGCCGAACCCGTACACCAGTGCGGTGTCGACCTCGCCGGTCAGGATCTTGATGTAGGCCTCGTAGAGGGCCCAGGCCGCGTCCATCTCGACGTGCGATTCGTTGATCGGCGGTACGGCGCCGATCGAATCGATCGCCGAGATGAACGAGAAAGCCCGTCCCGCAAGGTAATCGGACGATCCCGAGCACCAGAAGCCGATGTCGGCCTTGGTGATGCCGAGGTCCTCGTAGAGCTGGGCGAAGCACGGCATCAACATCTCGACGCCGTTGGTGGTGCCGTCGGTGCGGCGTACGTGTGGGGCGTGGGCGAAGCCGACGACCGCAACATTGCGAGCGCTCATGTGGTTGGTGTGCCCTTTACAGGTGGTGCTTGTAGGTGTCGTATTCGGCGTCGGGCTCGCCCGTCGGCCGGAAGTACTCGATGTTGTCGATGCCAAAGCCCCACTCCTCGCGGGGTTTCCACACCGCTTCGACGCGCATGCCCATCCGCACCTCGTGCGCGTCGATGTCGGCGACCAGATGCAGGAAGGGAATGTCGGCGCCGTCGAGCAGCACGTAGGCCGCCACATAGGGCGGTTTGATGCGCTGTCCCTGGAACGGGATGTTGATGATCGCGAAGGTCGTGACCGTGCCCTTGTCGGGCAGCTCGACGAACTCGGTGGTGGGTTGGCCGGTGGCCGGATCCGCGCCGTGCGGCGGGAAATACACCTTTCCTTCCGCGCCGGTGCGCGCGCCCAGCAGCTTGCCTTCGGCGATGGCGCGCAGGTAGGCGCTCTCCTCGTGTGAGGCGGTGTGCTGAATCGTCAGCGAGATCGGCGTGACGATCATCGTCACCGGATCCTGTTCGCCCGCCGGCTGTTCGGACACCGGTTCGGCTTCCTCACCGAGTGCGAAGTAGGCGATGTCGGTGATGGCGCCCACCGGCTCGTCGACCCAGTGCACGTGCACCCGGGAACCGGTCTTGATGGCCGAGGGCTCACCCGCATCCACCGCGTGCAGCATGGGGGTGTCCGCGCCGTCGAGCTTGATCAGTGCCCAGGCGAACGGACGGTCCAGCGGCTGACCCTCCACCGGGTCCGGTTGCCACGTCCAGGAAACGACGGTGCCGACGCTGGACACCGGTACCATCTCGCCCAGCGGCTCGTAGGTAACCGGGTCATATTCCGCCGGCGGCACGTGTACCCGGCCGTCGGACCCGCGCACCCCTAGGACGTGGCGCTCACGCAGTGCGGTGAAGAACTTGCTCAGCGTGGGGCCGACCGAACGGGTGTAGTCGAAAGACAACGTCAGCGGCGCGGAGAGCGGTGGCTCAGTGGGATCCGTCAAGGTCGGGCTGCTCGAACTGGCTGTCACGCCATCGAGTAGAACAGGTTCTAAGAACGGTTTCAACATCGGGTCGGTAGGAAAGGTTTGAGTAGCTATGAAGCTGGGATTGCAGCTCGGGTATTGGGGCGCTCAGCCGCCGGAGAACCACGCGCAGCTCGTCGCCGCCGCCGAGGCAACCGGATTCGACGCCGTCTTCACGGCCGAGGCGTGGGGATCGGACGCCTACACGCCGCTGGCCTGGTTGGGCTCCTCGACACACCGGCTGCGCCTGGGCACCTCGGTGATCCAACTGTCCGCGCGTACCCCGACGGCGACCGCCATGGCCGCGCTGACCCTCGACCACCTGTCCGGGGGCCGGCACATCCTCGGCCTCGGCGTCTCCGGCCCGCAAGTGGTGGAGGGCTGGTACGGCCGGCCGTTCCCCAAGCCGCTGGCGCGAACCCGTGAGTACATCGACATCATGAGGCAGGTGTGGGCCCGCGAGAAGCCGGTCACCAGCGACGGCCCGCACTATCCGCTGCCGCTGACGGGCGAGCAGACGACCGGCCTGGGCAAGCCGCTCAAGCCCATCACCCACCCGCTACGTCCCGACATCCCGATCATGCTGGGCGCCGAGGGGCCGAAGAACGTCGCGCTGGCCGCCGAGATCTGCGACGGCTGGCTGCCGATCTTCTACACGCCGCGCATGGCGGACACCTACAACGAATGGCTCGACGAGGGGTTCGCGCGCCCCGGGGCGCGGCGCCGCCGCGAGGACTTCGAGATCTGCGCCACCGCCAACATCGTCATCACCGACGACCGCCCCGCGGCATTCGCGGCCATGAAGCCCTACATCGCGCTCTACATGGGCGGGATGGGGGCCGAGGACACCAACTTCCACGCCGACGTCTACCGGCGGATGGGCTACGCCGAGGTGGTCGACGACGTCACCAAGCTGTTCCGCAGCAACCAGAAGGACAAGGCCGCCGAGATCATCCCCGACGAGGTGATCGACGACGCCGCGATCGTCGGAGACATCAACTACGTCCGTGAGCAGGTCAAGGTCTGGGAAGCCGCCGGCGTCACCATGATGGTGGTCAGCGGACGCAATGAGGCGCAGATCAGGGAGCTCGCCACGCTGACCTGACCCGGTATTGCCCAACGAATAGAACGCGTTCTAGATTGGCGATCACAGGCGCCGCGAAGCCGGCCGCTGGGGGTGCCCCCGCGAAGCTGGGGGACGGGTGGCCACGAGGACAGGAGACCCGATGACAGCCTCGCAGCACACCATCGCGGGCACGGTACTCACCATGCCGGTGCAGATCCGCAAGGCAAATCAGCACATGGCGATGTTCTCCGTCGACGCCGATGCCGCCCAGCAGATGATCGACTACAGCGGCCTGCAGGTCTGCCGCTACCTTCCCGGCCGCGCCATCGTGGTCCTGATGTTGATGCACTACATCGACGGCGACCTGGGCCAGTATCACGAGTTCGGCACCAGCGTGATGGTCAATCCGCCCGGCTCCAAGGCGAGTGGGCTTGGTGCCCTGCAGTCCGCCGGCGCGTTCATCCATCATCTCCCCGTCGATCAGGCGTTCACCTTGGAGGCAGGGACCAAGATCTGGGGTTATCCCAAGGTGATGGGCGACTTCGCCGTTTCCGAAGGGCGCCGGTTCGCCTTCGATCTCACCATCGACGGCCAGCCGGTGATCGGCATGGAATTTCGTCGCGGCCTGCCGTTCCGGCTGACCCCGCGCCAGCAGTCGCAACGCACCTACTCGCACCGCGACGGAGTCACCCGCGAAACCGCGTTCGAACACACGCTGGACGGCGTTCGCACCCGATTCGGCGGGGTGAGCATCCGGCTCGGTGAGCACCCGTATTCGAAAGAACTTGCGTCGCTTGGCCTTCCGAAGCGCGCGTTGGTGTCCAGCTCTGTCGACCACGTACAAATGTCCTTCGGTGATGCCCAGGAGATCTCATGACGATGACCAGACCCGATGTGGATCTGACCGACGGTGCCTTCTACGCGGGCGATTCGCGGTCCGTCTACCGCTGGATGCGTGAGCACGAGCCGGTCTTCCGGGACCGCAACGGATTAGCCGCCGCCTCCACGTATCAGGCGGTGATCGAGGCCGAGCGCAACCCCGAGCTGTTCTCCAACGCGGGCGGCATCCGGCCCGATCAAGACGGCGTCGAGATGATGATCGAAATGGACGATCCGCAACATCTGTTGCGCCGCAAGCTCGTCAACTCCGGCTTCACCCGCAAGCGTGTCAAAGACCTTGAGACGAAGATTGTTTCGCTGTGTGACACGCTGATCGACGCGGTGTGTGAACGCGGCGAGTGTGACTTCGTCTGGGACCTCGCGGCGCCCCTGCCGATGGCCGTGATCGGCGACATGCTCGGCGTGCGTCCCGAAGAGCGCAAGATGTTCCTCAAGTGGTCCGACGACCTGGTCAGCTTTTTGAGCAGCACCGCCGCTGAGTCCGATTTCCAGGTCACCATGGACGCGTTCGCGGCCTACAGCCAGTACATGATGGGCATGATCGAGGCCCGCAAGTCCGAACCGACCGACGACCTGGTCAGCGTCCTCGTGCACGCGGAGGTCGAGGGCTCGCGGCTCGAGGACCACCAGATCGTCACCGAGGTCCTGCTGCTGTTGATCGGCGGCGACGAGACCACGCGCCACACGCTGTCCGGCGGGACGCGGCAGCTGCTGCTGCATCCCGATCAGCACCGCCGCCTGGCGACCGACCTGAGCCTGCTGCCCAACGCGATCGAGGAGATGCTGCGCTGGACCGCGCCGGTGAAGAACATGGCACGCACGATCACCGCGGACACCGAGTTCCACGGCGCCCAACTGCGCCAGGGCGAGAAGATGATCCTGCTGTTCGAATCGGCGAACTTCGACGAGAAGGTCTTCGACGACCCGGAAACCTTCAACATCGAGCGCTACCCGAACAACCACCTGGCCTTCGGCTTCGGGACGCACTTCTGCCTCGGCAACCAGCTCGCCCGGTTGGAGCTGTCCATCATGCAGAGCCGGCTGCTGCAACGTCTGCCGGACATGCGGCTGGCGTCGGACACCGACCTGCCCCTGCGGCCGGCCAACTTCGTCTCCGGGCTGGAGAAGATGCCGGTGGCGTTCACGCCGAGCGCGCCGCTGGGCTAGGCCCCTCATGCGCCGAACGTGATCTGATGGCGGAAATCCGGCCGGAAAACCGCCCTGAGTTCACGTTCGGCGTGCCCAAGCGGCGGCCACCCGGGCGATGATGCCGCCCGGGGTGTCTTCGGCCGTGACCCGGATGGCGGTCCACCCCAGGCCGGCCAGCGCGTCGAAGCGGGCGATATCCCTGCGAAATTGCCTGCGGTCGGTGCGGTGATGATCGCCTTCGTACTCGAGCGCGATTTTGGCGTCCTCCCACCCCATATCGAGGACGGCGATCAGCTCGCCGTATTCGCCGTAGACCGGGATCTGTGTCCGAGGCCGCGGATAGCCGGCCTCGATGAGCAGCAGCCGCAGCCACGTCTCGCGCGGTGACTCGGCGCCGGCGTCGACGAGCGTCAACGCCCGCCTCGCGCGCCGAACGCCCCGGCGGCCGCGGTAACGATCGGCGAGCAATTCGACGTCCGCGATCTTGAGGTTGGTGGCCCGGGCGAGTGCGTCGATGGCGGCGACCGCCGTGCCGGTGGGGTTGCGGCAGGCCAAGTCGAAAGCGGTGCGTGCGGGCGTGGTGGTGACAATGCCGCCGACCAGCTGGGTCTCATCCAAGGAGACTTGATCCGACCAGGTGCGAATCCCGATCGGTGGCCGACGGTGCTCGTACAGCAATTGAGCAGGCGTCCGGCCTTCGACCCACTTGGCGCCGTGCAGCGCCGACGCGGAATGCCCGGCGACGACGCCCCGGCGCCGCGACCAGAGCCAGGCGGCATGGGCGCGCGTCGTAGCGCTCAGTTCCACGCCGCATGGGACGTAGACGTCGGGATAGATTGCGGCGAATCGGGTTCGCAGCCGGTGCCGAGTCAGCCACCCGGATGCGAGTGCTTCGCTGCCGACAAAAGGTTCCGACACGCGGGCAGTGTGTCTCGGGCTACCGACAGCCGCGCCCAACGTGAAGCCAGGGCGGAAATCCGGCCGGAAAACCGCCCTGAGTTCACGCGCGGCGCGACGGTGCGGTCAGCGGTTCTGGAAGTTGGGCTTGCGCTTCTCGGCGAACGCCCGGGGGCCTTCCTTGGCGTCGTCGGACAGGAAGACCTTGATGCCGATCTGGGTGTCGATCTTGAACGCCTCGTTCTCGGGCATGCCCTCGGTCGCGCGGATCGCCCGCAGGATCGCCTGCACGGCTAAAGGCCCGTTATTGGCGATCACCTCTGCGATCTCGAGCGCCTTGGACAACGCCTGCCCGTCGGGCACCACATACCCGATCAGGCCCATCTCCTTGGCCTCGGCGGCGGTGATGTGCCGGCCGGTCAGCAGCAGGTCGCAGGCGACCGTGTAGGGGATCTGCCGCACCAGCCGCACGGCCGACCCGCCCATCGGGTACAGGCTCCACTTGGCCTCCGAGATGCCGAACTTGGCGCTCTCGCCGGCGATGCGGATGTCGGTGCCCTGCAGGATCTCGGTGCCGCCGGCGATCGCTGGGCCCTCGACTGCCGCGATGAGCGGCTTGGTGAGCCGGCGACCCTTCAGCAGGGCGTCGATCCGCGACGGGTCGTAGCTGCCGTCCTTGAACGAGTCGCCCGGCGGCCTCTTGGTTGCTGTCTTGAGGTCCATGCCCGCGCAGAAGTATCCGCCGGCGCCGGTCAGGATGCAGCAGCGGATGTCGTCGTCGTTGTCGACGCGGTCCCAGGCCTGCACCATGATTTCCATCATTTCGGTGCTCAGCGCGTTGCGCGCGTGCGGTCGGTTCAACGTGACGATGAGGGTGTGACCGCGCTGTTCCACTAGCGCATCTGCTTCAGAGAGCCCGGTCTGTTCGTTTGCTGGAGCCTCCGCCACGGCTACCGCCTTTCCCTCGACAATGAGCATCAGCTTGTCAAGAAATGTAACACGTTCTAATTTGGTGGCCGTGGCCCTGAATATTGCCGATCTCGCAGAGCACGCCATCGACGCCGTGCCGGACCGTGTCGCCCTGATCTGCGGCGACGAGAAGCTGACGTACGCGCAACTAGAGGAGAAGGCCAACCGCCTCGCCCACTACCTGATCGACCAGGGGGTGAAAAAGGACGACAAGGTCGGGCTGTACTGCCGCAACCGCATCGAGATCGTCATCGCGATGCTCGGCATCGTCAAGGCGGGCGCCATCCTGGTCAACGTCAACTACCGCTACGTCGAGGGCGAGCTGCGCTACCTGTTCGACAACTCCGACATGGTCGCCCTGGTTCACGAGCGCCAGTACTCGGACCGGGTGGCCAACGTGCTCCCGGACACGCCCAACGTCAAGACGATCCTGGTCATCGAGGACGGTTCCGACAACGACTACCAGCGCTACGGCGGGGTCGAGTTCTACTCGGCGATCGCGCAGGGTTCCCCCGAGCGCGACTTCGGCGAACGCAGCGCCGACGACATCTACCTGCTGTATACCGGTGGCACGACGGGCTTTCCCAAGGGCGTGATGTGGCGTCATGAGGACATCTACCGGGTGCTCTTCGGCGGAACCGACTTCGCGACAGGCCAATTCGTCGAGGACGAGCACGACCTGGCCAAGGCGGCGGCCGCCAACCCGCCGATGGTCCGCTACCCGATCCCGCCGATGATCCACGGCGCCACCCAGTCGGCCACCTGGATGTCGATCTTCTCGGGTCAAACCACCGTGCTCGCACCGGAATTCAACGCCGACGAGGTCTGGCGCACGATCCACGAGCACAAGGTCAACCTGCTGTTCTTCACCGGGGACGCGATGGCGCGGCCCTTACTCGACGCGCTGCTGGCCCACCAGGAGCAGGGGAACCAATACGACCTGTCGTCGCTGTTCCTGCTCGCCAGCACGGCGGCGCTGTTCTCGCCGAGCATCAAGGAGAAGCTCCTCGAGTTGTTGCCCAACCGGGTCATCACCGACTCCATCGGCTCCTCGGAGACCGGATTCGGTGGCACCAGCGTCGTCGCGAAAGACGCCCCGCACAGCGGCGGCCCGCGCGTGACCATCGACCACCGCACGGTCGTGCTCGACGAGGACGGCAACGAGGTCAAGCCCGGCTCCGGGGTGCGCGGCTTCATCGCCAAGAAGGGCAACATCCCGGTCGGTTACTACAAGGACGAAAAGAAGACCGCGGAGACGTTCAAGACCATCAACGGTGTCCGCTATGCGATTCCGGGTGACTGGGCGCTCGTCGAGGAGGACGGCACCGTCACGATGCTGGGCCGCGGCTCGGTGTCGATCAACAGCGGCGGCGAGAAGATCTACCCCGAGGAGGTCGAGGCGGCGCTCAAGGGCCATCCCGACGTCTTCGACGCCCTGGTGGTCGGCGTGCCCGACCCCCGGTACGGGCAGCACGTGGCCGCCGTCGTGCAGGCGCGGCCGGGGACCCGGCCCACGCTCGCCGAACTGGACCGCTTCGTGCGCTCCGAGATCGCGGGATACAAAGTGCCGCGTAGCCTTTGGCTGGTCGACGAGGTCAAGCGCTCACCGGCCGGCAAACCCGACTACCGCTGGGCCAAGGAGCAGACCGAGGCGCGGCCCGCCGACGACGTGCACGCCGCGCACGTAACCGCTTGACCCACTTCGTCAAACAAGACCCCGCCGCCCCCAGTGGCTACTTCGGGTGGGAAGCCGCCGGGCTGCGGTGGCTGGCCGGCGTCGATGGCGGCGTGCCGTGCGCCCAAGTGGTTTCCGTCGACGCGACGAGCCTGACCCTGGGGCGGCTGGACTCGGTGACGCCGACGCGCGAGGCGGCGCGGGCGTTCGGTGGCCGGTTGGCCGTCACGCACGATGCCGGCGCCCCGGCGTTCGGCGCCGGGCCCGAAGGATGGGACGGGCCCGGGTTCTTCGGGCCGCTTTCCCAGCCGCTGCCGATGTCGCTGCGGCGGCACCCCCGGTGGGGCGAGTTTTACGCCGAGGAGCGGCTGGCGCCGATGGCCGAACTGGCCGCGGCGCGGCTCGAGGCCGCCACCCGCGGCGCGATCGACGCCGTCATCCAGCGGTGCCGCGCCGGCGACTTCGACGACGACGACCGGCCCGCCCGGCTGCACGGCGACCTGTGGGGCGGCAACGTGATGTGGACGCCCGACGGGGTGGTGCTGATCGACCCGGCGGCGCACGCCGGCCACCGCGAGAGCGATCTGGCGATGCTCGCGCTGTTCGGCTGCCCGCACTACGACACCATCGTCGACGGCTACGAGCAGGTGAGGCCGTTGCGCGCCGGCTGGCGCAACCGCATCGGGCTGCACCAGCTGTTCCCTCTGCTGGCGCACGTCGTGCTGTTCGGCGGCGGGCACGCCCAGCGGACGCACGCCTGCGCCCGCGCCGCGCTGGCCCTGTAGCCGCGGCGTCTACTGTTGATCGCGATGACGGTCGATGTGTGGATGCAGCACCCCACCGCACGGTTCCTGCGCAGCGACATGCTGGCGTCGCTGCGGCGCTGGACCGGCGACTCAATACCGGACGCCGACGTCCCGATCGAGGCGAGCGTCGCGACGATGGACGCCGCCGGCGTCCGCTTCGGGCTGCTCAGCGCGTGGCGCGGCCCCGGGGGGCAGGATCTGATCTCCAACGACGAGGTCGCCGAGTGGATCAGCCTGCACCCGAACCGGTTTGGCGGGCTGGCCGCGGTCGACCTCGACCGCCCGATGGAAGCGGTCCGCGACCTGCGCCGCCGAGTTCGGGAGGGATTCCTGGGCCTTCGGGTGGTGCCGTGGTTGTGGAACGCGCCGCCCACCGACCGCCGCTACTACCCGCTGTTCGCCGAATGCGTGGAGCTGGGGGTGCCGTTCTGCACCCAGGTGGGTCATACCGGTCCGCTGCGGCCCTCGGAGACGGGCCGGCCCATTCCTTACATCGACCAAATCGCCCTCGACTTTCCCGAGCTGGTGATCGTGTGCGGACACGTCGGCTATCCATGGACCGAGGAGATGGTCGCGGTCGCCCGTAAACACGAGAACGTCTACATCGATACCTCGGCCTACACGATCAAACGACTTCCGGACGAGCTGATCCGGTTCATGAAAACCGGTACCGGACAACGCAAAGTCCTGTTCGGCACCAACTATCCGATGATCACCCACGCGCACGCCCTGGCTGGGCTGGCGGACCTCGACCTGTCCGACGAGTGCCGCCGAGACTTCTTGCACGGCAACGCCGAGCGCGTTTTCGAACTGGAGGCAGTCACGTGAACGGTGCCCAGGCCCTGATCAACACCCTGGTCGACGGCGGCGTCGACGTGTGCTTCGCCAACCCGGGCACCTCGGAGATGCATTTCGTGGCCGCGTTGGACGCCGTCCCCCAAATGCGCGGCGTGCTGGCCCTGTTCGAGGGTGTCGCCACCGGGGCGGCGGATGGCTACGCGCGAATCGCCGGCCGGCCGGCGGCGGTGCTGTTGCACCTGGGCCCCGGCCTGGGCAACGGCCTGGCCAACCTGCACAACGCCCGACGCGCTCAGGTGCCGATGGTGGTGGTCGTCGGCGACCACGCCACCTATCACAAAAAGTACGACGCCCCACTGGAATCCGACATCGACGCGCTCGCCGGAACCGTCTCGGGGTGGGTGCGTCGCACCGAACGCACCGCGGACGTCGCGTCCGACGCCGCGGAGGCGATCGCCGCGAGCTGCGCGGGCTCGCTGATCTCGACGCTCATTCTGCCCGCCGACGCGTCATGGTCGGACGGGGCGCAGCCCGTCGGGACGACACCCGCGGGGCCGGCGGGGGCTGAACCGCGATTGGCGTTCGAGGTGATCGAGGTGCTGCGCTCGGGGGAACCCACGGTCATCATGATCGGCGGCGACGCCACCCGCGGACCGGGCCTTGCCGCGGCCGCGCGGATCGCGCAGGCGACCGGCGCGCGGGTGCTGTGCGAGACGTTCCCCACCCGGCTGGAGCGCGGCGCGGGCGTTCCGGCCGTCGAGCGGCTGGCCTACTTCGCCGAGGCCGCCACCGCCCAGCTGGACGGTGCCAAGCATCTGGTGTTGGCGGGCGCCAAGTCGCCGGTGTCCTTCTTCGCCTACCCGGGCATGCCCAGCGACCTCGTCCCGGCCGGCTGTGAGGTGCATCTGCTCGCCGGGCACAGCGGTGCCGCCGAGGCGCTCGCCGCGGTGGCCGACGAGCTGGCGCCCGGAACCGTTGCGCCCGTTGCCGTTGCGGCGCGGCCCCAGCTGCCGGGGGGTGCCCTGACGTCCGCATCGGCGGCCGACGTGATCGGGGCGCTGCTGCCGGAGGGCGCGATCGTCGTCGACGAGTCGAACACCTCCGGCCTGCTGCTCGCCCAGGCCACCGCGGGCGCGCCGGCCCATGACTGGCTGACGTTGACCGGCGGGGCGATCGGGTACGGCATCCCGGCCGCCGTGGGCGCCGCGGTCGCCGCCCCCGATCGGCCGGTGCTCTGCCTGGAATCCGACGGATCCGCGATGTACACGATCTCCGGGTTGTGGACCCAGGCGCGGGAACACCTCGACGTGACCACCGTGATCTACGACAACAGCGCCTACGACATCCTGCGGATCGAGTTGGCGCGGGTGGGGGCCGGATCGGCACCCGGGCCCAAGGCGCTCGACCTACTCGACTTATCCCGTCCCACAATGGATTTCGTCAAGATCAGCGAAGGGCTGGGCGTGCCGGCCCGCCGCGTCACCACCGCCGAAGAACTCGCCGACGCGCTGCGCCACGCTTTCGGCGAACCCGGGCCGCACCTGATCGACGCCGTGGTGCCGTCAATAACGGGCTAAGCCCGGGAGTCGGCTGAGCACCCACTCCGACATCGTGTCGAGGACATCGACGCCTGTCTCCAGCACCCCGTCATCGACCCTGGCGGCCAGGGCTACGCCCCACTGCCCCGACGGCGTGGGCACGATCCCGAACTGCCGCACCAGGTAGTCGCCGTTTGTCCCCGGTCCCCAACCGCCTTTGGCCGCAAAGCCTTTGGCGGCCAGCCCCCAGCGATGACCGGTGCTGAGGCGGTGCATCAGGTCGATGACGTCGGACGAATCGCGGATCGACGGCAACTCGGCCGCGAACCGGGCTTGCCGCTGCAGGGTCCACTGTGTCTGACCGAACGCGGTATAGCCGCGCCGGAGCCGACGCGATTCCACGACCGTGGCGGTGTCACCGCCCTCGGCGATCACGCCCTGCACCCGGCGCGCCGCTTCCTCGGGATCGCCCAAGTGCGACCACAATTGCTCCGACGCGTGGTTGTCGGACTCGGTGATGGCCTTGACGGCCAGGTCCTTCGCCCGCAACCAATCGCAGCGCAGCGCCGCGATCGCCAACGGCACCTTGATCGTCGACCACGCGACACCCGACCACCATCGACCCAGTGAGTAGGTGCGGTCCGGCCGGGCGATCGCGACGCCGACCTCCGCGGGCACCGCGGCGGACAGCTGCTCGAAGCTCGCTTCGAGCGCGGTCTCCAGGGGCCGGGAAGTCATGCGCGGATCGGACCAACCATCGCGTCTCCTTCGATCCCGACGTGTCTGTGCAGTCAAGCATTATCGCCGACGGTCCTATCCCACCGCGCGCCGCGGGGGACGGGCAGTACAGCTAGCCCGGCGGCAGCGGGAGGCCCGGTTCCTGCGGCGGCGGTTCCCACGGGGCACGTTCCGGCGTCTGCGGCGCGTAGACCAGCGGCGGCGGCGGAGGCAGGGGAGGAGGCGGCGGCACCGGATCGCCGGCGGCGCACCCGGCGCCGAAACCGAGCGCCGCGCCGCCGAGCGACGCGAGCAGGGCCGACCCGGCAATCAAGTCACGAATTTTCGGCATGAGCCGACGTTCCCCTTCCCGTTTGCGGCTGGATCCGCACTACAGGATCGTCGCAGTCGACGCCCTGCGCCGCCAACTGGCGCTTGAGCACCTTGAAGGTGACCGTGCGGGGCAGTTCCGCGCTGACCCGGACGTAGGACGGCCATTGCTTGGGTCCCAAGTCGGGCTGCTCGGCGAGGAAGGCGCGGAACCTCTCGGCGTCGAGCTCGGCTTCCGGAGCCAGCACCAGCGCGGCCATCACCTGGTCACCGACCACCGGGTCGGGCACCGCGTACACGGCCACCTCGGTCACGTCGGGGTGCCGCAGCAGCACCCGCTCGATCGGAGCGGCGCCGAGGTTTTCACCGTCGACGCGCATCCAGTCGCCCAGCCGCCCCGCGAAGTACGCGTAGCCGGCGTCGTCGCGGTAAGCGAGGTCGCCGCTGTGATAGACCCCGCCCGCCATCCGCTCGGCCTCGGCGGCCTCGTCGTTGTAGTAACCCTCGAACCGGCCCGCGCCGGCGGTGTTGACCAGCTCACCGACCACGCCAACGGGGCAGGGCTCACCCGTATCGGGGTCGACTATGTCGACGCCCTCGGGAAGCGGGCCCAACGCACCGTCCGGGGTGTCCGGGGTGCGCGCGATCGCCACACCGCCTTCGGTGGAACCGAATCCGTCCTGCACGACGCACCCGAACCGGCGCGCGAAGCGTTCGACATCGCGGGGCACGCCCTCGTTGCCGTACACCGCTCGCAGCGGGTTGTCCGCATCGTCGGGCCGCTCGGGTGTGGCCAGCACATAGGAGAGGGGCTTGCCGACGTAGTTGGCGTAGGTCGCGCCGAAGCGACGGACGTCCACCAGGAAGTTGGAGGCGGAGAACTTGCGCCGCAACGCCAATGAGCCCTGGCACGCGACTGCCACCGCCCAGCCGACCAACACCGCGTTGGAATGAAACAGCGGCATCGACACATAACAGACGTCGTCGTGGCCGAGGCCGAATCGCTGGCTCATCGTCACGCCAGCGATCGCGACCTTGCCGTGGCTGCACTTCACCGCCTTGGGTTCACCGCTGGTGCCCGAGGTGAAGATCAGCATGAACAGGTCTGCGGCCGTTGCGGATTGGAAGTGCGGTTCGGCATCGCGATGTGCGGCCACCTCGTCGGCCCACTCGGCGGAGTCCACGTTCACGTGGTCGATGTCGCCCAGTGCGGCGGCAGAACCGGAGTCGGCCAGCACCACCTGGCAGTCGGCGTGCGCGATGTCGCGGGCCAGCGCGTCACCGCGGCGCACCGGGTTGAGCCCCACCGGCACTATCCCGGACATGCCGCCCGCCGTCAGCATCGCCGAGAAGAACGGGGTGTTCTCCAACAGCACGCCCACGTGCGGCGGCTTCGCCGGGTCGAGGCGGTTCCGCAGGGCCGCCGCGATGGCCGCGCCGTGACGCAGGTGATCCCGCCAGGTGGTGTACGTGTCTTCGAAGTAGACGCCCCGGTCATCGATTTCTAACAACGGCGCCAGGAGTCTGGTGACCGTCGGATCCGGAGGAAGCACGAAGTCAGGCAGGGGTTTCCGCCAGCTCGCGGCCGATCCGGCGCAGCTGACCGGTGGCGCCGCCCAATGCGAACTCGGCCTCCTTGGCCGCCAGGAAGTAGCGGTGCACCGGGTGATCGGTGTCGACGCCGACGCCGCCGTGCACGTGCACGATGGTGTGCGCCACCCGGTGCCCGGCGTCGGCGGCCCAGAACGCGGCGCTGGCCACGTCGAGCTCGGCGGGAACATCCTCGGAGACGCGCCAGGCTGCTTGGGTGAGGGTGAGCCGCAAGCCCTTGATGTCGATGTACCCATCGGCCAGCCGCTGCGACACCGCCTGGAAGCTGCCGATCGGGCGATCGAATTGCTCTCGCTCCCTGGCGTATTCGGCGGTGAGCTGCAGCCCCCGTTCGAGCACACCCAGCTGGTAGGCGCTGCGGCCCAGAGCCGCGAGCGTGTCGAGCCAAGCGACGACCTCGGCGCCGCCGATCATCCGGGCGCCGTCCACCTGCGCGCCGTCCAGCGCGAGGTGACCGACGCTGCCCAGTCCGGTGGTCTCCAGCGCGCTCACCGAAACACCCGAATCACCGGCGGCGAGGAGGAAAACGCCGGTGCCGGAATCGATCTCGGCGGGAACGAGAAACGCGTCAGCCACCGGCCCGAACCCGACCTGGGTACGGGTGCCGGTGAGGCGGTAGCCGTCACCGGCGCGGGTGGCCCGTACCGGCCCCTCACCCATTTCGCCCAGGAGTGCGACGGTGAGGATCTTCTCGCCGCCGACCGCCGGAGCGCCCCAATCCTGTTGCAGCGCTTCGGTGCCGAACCGCGCCAAAGCGCCGGCGCCCAGCATCACCGATTCCAGGTACGGCACGGCCGCCAACTGGTGACCCAGCGCCACCAGGATGGCGACCTGCTCGAGCACCCCGAATCCGTCGCCGCCCACCGAGGTGGCCGAGGCGCTGGTCAGGATGCCGGCGTCGATGAGTTTGCCCCACAGCGCTCGGTCGAACCGTTGGTCGAGCTCGTCGAGTTCGCGATGGTGCTCGGGCGTGCATACCGAGTTCACGATCGTGTCGACCAGTCCGCCGAGATCGGTCGCCGCTTCGGTTGTCGAAAAGTCCATGGTTGTTCGTCCTTCGGGGAAGTGGGGCTCAGCGGTTTCGGGGCAGACCCAGCGCGACCATGCCGATGATGTCGCGCTGCACTTCGTTGGTGCCGCCGCCGAAGGTCAGGATCAAGCACGCGCGGTGCATGCGCTCGACCCGGCCGCGCAGCAGCGCCCCCGGCGAGTTCTGGCGCACGGTGGCCGCGGTCCCCAGCACCTCCATCAGCAGCCGGTAGGCCTCGGTGGCCAACTCGGTGCCGTACACCTTGGCCGCCGACGCGTCCGCCGGGTTGAGCGATTCGCCGTCCGACGACGCCAACTCCCAGTTGATCAGCTTGAGCACCTCGGCCTTGGCGTGCACCCGGGCCAGGTTGATCTGCACCCACTCCGAGTCGATCAGCCGGGCGCCGCTGGAATCCTTCGTGTTCTGGGCCCACTCGCGAACCTCTTGCAGCGCGAGGAAGATCGGTTGCGCCGACACCAGGGCGACGCGTTCGTGGTTGAGCTGGTTGGTGACCAGCTTCCAGCCGCCGTTCTCCTCACCGATGAGGTTGGTCACCGGGACCCGCACGTCGGAGTAATAGGTGGCGCTGGTGTCCACACCGGCCATGGTGTGCACCGGCGTCCACGAGAAGCCTTCGGCGGTCGTCGGCACGGTCAGCATCGAGATGCCGCGGTGCTTCTTTGCCTCGGGGTTGGTGCGCACCGCGAGCCAGACCCAGTCGGCGTACGCGATCAGGCTGGTCCACATCTTCTGGCCGTTGATCACATAGTCGTCGCCGTCGCGGACGGCGGTGGTGCGCAGGTTGGCCAGGTCCGTGCCGGCGCCCGGCTCCGAGTAGCCGATGGAGAAGTGCAGTTCGCCGGCGGCGATCTTGGGCAGGAAGAACTTCTTCTGTTCCTCGGTGCCGAACGCCATGATCGTCGGCGCCACGCTGTTGATGGTCAGGAACGGCACCGGCACGCCGGCGATCGCGGCCTCGTCGGTGAAGATCAGCGAATCCATCGGGGAGCGGTCCTGGCCGCCGTACTCCTTAGGCCAGTTCAGCGTCAGCCAGCCGTCCTTGCCCATCTGCGCGACGGTGTCGCGGTACGCGGTGCCGGTCCCGACCTCGCCGCCGCCCGAGGAGGTCAGCGCCTCGCGGCGCTCCGGCGTCATGAGCTTGGTGAAGTACGACCGCAATTCGCGACGCAGCTCCTCCTGTTCGGGGGTGTAACTGATGCGCATCTCAGCCGTCCTTTGTTAACGTGATTCGCCTCGATTAGCCGACGTTACTCGGCCGACGACTACCCATTCGTCTTCCCGGTTGTAACACGTTCTAGTCTGAGATTCCAGCGACCGTTTCCCTAGCGGTATCCGGACCCTATGGTGGTCCTACATACTGATGGGGCATGTCCTCAGGTGAAGGCCAGGTGCAAGGAGGGTGCTGTGCGGGTGATCGTCGACCACGACCGGTGTGAAGGTAACGCTGTGTGCTTGGGAATCGCGCCGGATATCTTCGACCTGGACGACGAGGATTACGCCGTCGTAAAGCTGGATCCGATCCCGGCCGATCAGGAGCAGTTGGCCGAGCAGGCGATCGCCGAATGCCCGCGTGCCGCGCTGTTGCGCGGTGACTAGCCCGGACCCGAATGCGTCCTGAGAAACTAGAGGTATTCATAAATTGACTAGCAGCACGAACGCGACCGATCTGTCCGGGAAGGTCGCGGTAGTGACCGGCGCCGCGGCGGGGCTGGGTAGGGCGGAGGCAGTTGGCCTGGCCCGGCTCGGCGCGACCGTCGTCGTCAACGACATCGCCACCGCCCTGGACGCCTCCGATGTCATCGACGAGATCAACTCGGCCGGCTCGAAGGCCGTCGCGGTGGCCGGCGACATCAGCGAACGCGCAACCGCCGACGAGTTGGTCGCCCAGGCCGACGGACTCGGTGGGCTCGACATCGTCGTCAACAACGCGGGCATCACCCGCGACCGGATGCTGTTCAACATGTCCGACGAGGAGTGGGATCTGGTCATCGCGGTGCACCTGCGCGGCCACTTCCTGCTGACCCGCAACGCCGCCACCTACTGGCGGTCGAAGGCGAAGGACGCGGGGGGAACGGTGTTCGGCCGCCTGGTCAACACCGCGTCCGAGGCGGGGTTGGTCGGCCCGGTGGGGCAAGCCAACTACGGCGCGGCCAAAGCCGGCATCATTTCGCTCACCCTGACGGCCGCGCGGGCGCTGGGCCGCTACGGCGTGTGCGCCAACGCGATCTGTCCGCGCGCGCGCACCGCGATGACGGCCGACGTCTTCGGTGCAGCGCCCGAAGGGGAGGCCGGCAACATCGACCCGCTGTCGCCCGAACACGTCGTCAGCCTGGTCAAGTTCCTGTCATCCCCGGCGGCCGCAGAAGTCAACGGGCAGGTGTTCATCGTCTACGGTCCTCAGGTGACACTGGTTGCCGCGCCCACAGCGGAGCATCGATTCAGCGCCGAGGGCGAAGCCTGGGAGCCCGAGCGACTGAGCGCGACGTTACAAGAGTACTTTGCTGGGCGGGATCCCGAGCGCAACTTTTCGGCGGTCGGGTTGATGGAGCAATAACTGTGTGAGGTTAGTTCCTGGGGGGGAAATGAGCAGGTAGAACGTGTGTCAATTTTGACAAATATAACGGTGTCTGACCAGGGTAATTAACGTTTAAGACAAAGAAATGCTGTTCATTGACACCTTTATCTTGTTCTGGGTTAATATGATCCGGCTCACATCGAGCCGCATGCGACGGAAGACACCGCTAAGGCGACGCAGAGACTTCGCCGCGAGCAGCCGAGGGGGGTAGCCAAGTTGAGAGAACAACTTGCGGTTCCCGCCCGCGCCGTCGGCGGGTTCTTCGAAATGATGATCGACACCGGCCGGCAGAGTTTTCGCCGGCCGTTCCAAATGGGCGAGTTCTTGGAACAGACCTGGATGATCGCGCGGGTGTCGCTGGTGCCCACCCTTCTGGTGTCCATCCCGTTCACCGTGCTGGTGGCGTTCACGCTCAACATCCTGCTGCGCGAGATCGGGGCGGCCGACCTGTCCGGCGCCGGGACGGCGTTCGGCACCATCACCCAGCTGGGGCCCGTGGTGACGGTGCTCGTGGTGGCGGGTGCCGGCGCGACCGCGATCTGTGCCGATCTTGGCGCGCGGACCATCCGCGAAGAGATCGACGCGATGCGAGTGCTCGGCATCGACCCGATCCAGCGGCTCGTCGTCCCCCGGGTGCTGGCGTCCACCGTGGTGGCGTTGCTGCTCAACGGGCTGGTGTGCGCCATCGGCCTGTCCGGTGGCTACGTGTTCTCCGTCTTCCTGCAAGGCGTCAACCCGGGCGCGTTCATCAACGGGTTGACCGTGCTGACCGGGCTGCGCGAGCTGGTACTCGCCGAGGTCAAGGCGTTGCTGTTCGGCGTGATGGCCGGGCTGGTCGGTTGTTACCGCGGCCTGACCGTCAAGGGCGGGCCCAAGGGCGTGGGCAATGCCGTCAACGAGACGGTCGTGTACGCGTTCATCTGTCTGTTCGTCATCAACGTGGTGATGACCGCCATCGGCGTGCGGATCTCGGCGAAGTGAGCACTCGATGAGCTACGACGTCACCTATCGGCTGCGCACTCTCGCCTCCCGGTTGCAGGAGCCGATCGACGACTTCGGTGAGCAGGCCTTGTTCTACGGCCAGACGGTGCGGCACATCCCCCACGCGATCACCAAATACCGCAAAGAGACCGTCCGGCTGATCGCCGAAATGACAATGGGCGCCGGGGCGCTCGTCATGATCGGCGGCACGGTGGGTGTTGCCGCCTTCCTGACACTGGCCTCCGGCGGGGTGATCGCCGTGCAGGGTTACTCCTCGCTGGGCAACATCGGCATCGAGGCGCTGACCGGCTTCCTGTCGGCCTTCCTCAACGTCCGCGTCGTTGCGCCTGTCATCGCCGGCATCGCGCTGGCGGCCACCATCGGCGCCGGCGCCACCGCACAGTTGGGCGCCATGCGAGTGTCCGAGGAGATCGACGCCGTGGAATGCATGGCGGTGGAATCGGTGTCCTACCTGGTGTCCACCCGGCTGATCGCCGGCCTCATCGCGATCATTCCGCTGTATTCACTGTCGGTACTGGCCGCGTTCTTCGCCGCCCGCTTCACCACCGTGTACATCAACGGGCAGTCCAAGGGCCTCTACGACCACTACTTCAACACGTTCCTCATCCCGTCGGATCTGCTGTGGTCGTTCCTCCAGGCGATCGTGATGTCCATCGCGGTGATGCTGGTCCACACCTATTACGGCTACAACGCGCACGGCGGTCCGGTCGGCGTCGGCATCGCGGTCGGCCAGGCCGTGCGAACCTCGCTGATCGTCGTCGTCGTCATCACGTTGTGCATCTCACTCGCCGTCTACGGCGCGTCCGGTAACTTCAACCTCTCCGGGTAAGAGGACCGCTTAAAAGGGATATGGCAGAAACAGATACGCGACGTACCTCCGTCCGGTTGGCAGCCGCGGTGCTTGCCAGCCTGTTGGTGGCGTTCGCCCTCGTCACCTACCTGTCCTACTCGGCGGCTTTCGCTTCGATCGACACGGTGACGGTCTCGGCGCCCCGCGCCGGGCTGGTGATGGAGAAGGGCGCCAAGGTCAAGTACCGCGGCATCCAGATCGGCAAGGTCGAGGCCATCGACTACGCCGACGACCAGGCGCGGTTGACGCTCGGCATCAACAGCGACGACCTGCATTTCATCCCGTCCAACGCGATGGTGCACATCGCGGGGAACACCATCTTTGGCGCCAAGGCGGTGGAATTCCTTCCGCCGCAGAACCCTTCGCCGACCTCGTTGCGCCCGAACGCGCACGTCGCGGCCTCGGCGGTGCAGCTGGAAGTCAACACCTTGTTCCAGTCGCTGATCGACCTGCTGCACAAGATCGACCCGGTCGAACTCAACGGGACGCTGAGCGCGCTGTCCGAGGGCCTGCGCGGTCACGGCGACGACTTCGGCGGCATCTTGTCGGGCCTGAATACGCTGACGCGCCAGACCAACCCGAAGCTGCCGGCACTGCAGGAGGACTTCCGTAAGGCCGCGGTGGTTGCAAACACCTACGCCGACGCCGCCCCGGATCTCAACACCGTCTTCGACAACCTGCCGACGATCAACAAAACCGTCGTCGACCAGCAGAACAATCTCAACGACACGTTGTTGGCCACGATAGGTCTGGCCAACAACGCCTACGAGACGCTGGCGCCGGCCGAACAGAACTTCATCGACGCGATCAACCGGCTGCGGGCCCCGCTGAAGGTGGCGGCCGACTATTCACCGGAATTCGGCTGTCTGTTCGCCGGCATCGACCGCGGTATCAAGGAATTCGCCCCGCTGATCGGTGTTCGCAAGGCGGGTCTGTTCACGTCCTCGAGCTTCGTCCTCGGCGCGCCGGCGTACACGTTCCCGGAGTCCCTGCCGATCGTCAACGCGTCCGGGGGACCGAACTGCCGCGGGCTGCCGGACATTCCGACCAAGCAGACCGGCGGGTCGTTCTACCGGGCCCCGTTCCTGGTCACCGACAACGCCAACATCCCGTACGAGCCGTTCACGGAACTGCAGTTCGACGCGCCCTCGACACTGCAGTTCCTTTTCCACGGCGCCTTCGCGGAACGGGACGACTTCTAATGCCGGCCGGGGCCATGCCCACGCACCGCTCGATGATGATCAAGGTCAGCATCTTCGCGGTGGCCATGCTGCTCGTCTCCGCGGGACTGGTGGTGGTCTTCGGCGACTTCCGGTTCGGCCCCGAAAGCACCTACCACGCAACGTTCACCGATGTGTCGCGCCTGAAGGCGGGCCAGAAGGTGCGCATCGCCGGCGTGCCGGTCGGTGCCGTGTCCGGCGTGAAACTGAACCAAGACAACACCATCGACGTCGCGTTCGGAATCGACAAGCGCTATACGCTCTACTCCTCCACGCGCGCGGTGATCCGCTACGAAAACCTGGTCGGGGACCGGTATTTGGAGATCACCTCCGGTCCGGGCGAGCTGCGAAAGCTGCCGCCGGGCGGGACGATCAACACCCAACACACCCAGCCCGCGTTGGATCTCGACGCGCTGCTCGGCGGGCTGCGGCCCGTGCTCAAGGGGCTGGACGCTGACAAGGTCAACACGATCAGCAGCGCCGTCATCGAGCTGCTGCAGGGGCAGGGCGGCGCGTTGTCCAACGTGCTGGCCGACACCAGTGCCTTCTCTTCGGCGCTGGGTCAGCGCGACCAACTCATCGGCGACGTGATCGACAACCTCAACACGGTCCTCAAGACCGTCGATCAGCGCAGCGCCCAGTTCTCGGCCAGTGTCGACCAGTTGCAGCAATTGATCAGCGGACTGGCCAAGAACAAGGACGACATCGCGGGCGCCATCCCGCCGCTGGCGTCGACGACGACGGATCTGACCGAGCTGCTCAAGAATTCACGGCGGCCGCTGCAGGGCATCATCGAAAACACCCGGCCGCTGGCGACCGAACTGGACAACCGCAAGGCGGAAGTCAACAACGACATCGAGCAGTTGGGCGAGGACTATCTGCGGCTGGCCGCGCTGGGTGCCTACGGGTCGTTCTTCAACATCTACTTCTGCTCCGTGACGATCAAGATCAACGGCCCGGCCGGCGGCGACATCTTGATACCGTTCGGCGGCCCGGTCGATCCCAGCAAGGGGAGGTGCGCTTTTGTCAAGTAACGCAAACGGCGAGCGCGACCCGCTTCGCACCGGCATCTTCGGCGTGGTGCTGGTCGTGTGCGTCGTGCTGATCGCATTCGGTTACGCGGGATTGCCGTTCTGGCCCCAGGGCAAGATCTACGACGCCTATTTCTCCGACGCCGGTGGCATCAACCCGGGCAACGCGGTGTACGTCTCCGGCTTCAAGGTCGGCAAGGTGACCTCGGTCGGCCTCGCCGGCGACAGCGCGAAGATCAGTTTCAGCGTGGATCGCCATGTCGCCGTTGGCGATCAGTCGCTGGCCGCCATCCGAACCGACACCATCCTCGGCGAGCGCTCCATCGCGGTGACCCCGGCCGGCAGCGGCAAGGCGACCACGATCCCGCTCAGCCGCACGACCACGCCCTACACGCTGGCCGGCGCGCTCGAGGATCTGGGGCAGAACGCCAACAACCTGAACAAGCCCCAGTTCGAGCAGGCGTTGAACGTGCTGACCGACACGCTGCACGACGCGACCCCCCAGCTGCGCGGCGCGCTCGACGGTGTGACGACGCTGTCTCGCACCTTGAACCGCCGTGACGAGGCACTGCAAAGCCTTCTGGCGCACGCGAAGTCGGTGACTGGCGTGCTGTCCCAGCGCGCCGACCAAGTCAACAAGCTGATCGACGACGGCAACGAATTGTTCGCCGCGCTCGACGAGCGGCGGGCCGCCCTCGGCCAGCTCATCTCGGGGATCCAGGGCCTGTCGGCGCAGATCTCGGGGTTCGTCACCGACAACCGCAAGGAATTCGGTCCGGCGCTGAGCAAGCTCAACGACGTGCTCAGCAACCTCAACGAGCGCCGCGACTACATCACCGAGGCCATCAAACGGTTACCCACCTACGCCACTGAGCTCGGCGAGGTCGTCGGGTCCGGCCCGGGATTCAACGTCAACGTCTACGGCGTGATCCCCGCGCCATTGATCGCGACGATGTTCGACTTCTTCTACCAGCCGGGCAAGATGCCGGCCAGCCTCGCCGACTACCTGCGCGGCCTCATCCAGGAGCGCTGGATCATCAGGCCGAAGTCACCATGATCAAGCGCCTCGCCGGCAGCCGGGGGCTGCGCTACACCACCGCCATCGCGCTCATCGCGGCGTTGGTGGGTGGCGTGTACGTGCTGTCGTCGACCGGTAATACGCGAAGCGTCGTCGGCTACTTCACGTCCGCCGTCGGGCTCTACCCGGGAGACCAGGTCCGCGTCCTCGGTGTCCCGGTGGGTCAGGTCGACACGATCGAGCCCCGGCCCTCCGACGTCAAGATCACCATGTCGGTCTCCAAGGGCATCAAGATCCCGAAGGACGCACAGGCCATCATCATGTCGCCGAACCTGGTGTCGGCCCGCTTCATTCAGCTGACGCCGGCCTACACCGGCGGGGCGGTGCTGCCCGACGGCGGGAGCATCGGCCTGAGTCGCACCGGGGTCCCGGTGGAGTGGGACGAGGTCAAGGAGTCGCTGACCAAACTGGCCGTGCAACTCGGGCCGACCACGGGATCGATGCAGGGTCCGTTGGGCCGGGCGATCAACCAGGCGGCGGACACGTTCAACGGC
This sequence comes from Mycobacterium paraffinicum, assembly GCF_001907675.1. Lineage (GTDB taxonomy): Bacteria > Actinomycetota > Actinomycetes > Mycobacteriales > Mycobacteriaceae > Mycobacterium > Mycobacterium paraffinicum_A. The sequence goes on along the minus strand of NZ_MPNT01000002.1, from coordinate 86,062 downwards.
AACGGCGAGTCGTTCCACAACGCCCTGCGTGAACTCTCGCAAGCCGCTGGGCGGCTGGGGGATTCGCGCAGCGACATCTTCGGGACGGTCAAGAATCTGCAGATTCTGGTCAACGCGCTGTCGGCCAGCAACGAACAGATCGTGCAGTTCGCCGGAAACGTCGCCTCGGTGTCTCAGGTGCTCGCAGACAGCTCGCGTCACCTCGACACCACTCTGGGCACGCTCAACAAGGCGCTGTCCGACATCCGGGGATTCCTGCACGAGAACAACTCCACCATCATCGATACGGTCAATAATCTCAACGACTTTGCCAAGACGCTGAGCGACCAGAGCGACAACATCGAGCAGGTGCTGCACGTCGCGGGCCCCGGCATCGCGAACTTCTACAACATCTACGACCCGGCGCAGGGCACGCTGAACGGCTTGTTGTCGATCCCGGAATTCGCCAACCCGGTGCAGTTCATCTGCGGTGGGTCCTTCGAAACGGCCGCCGGCCCGCGCGCTCCCGACTACTTCCGGCGCGCCGAGCTCTGCCGCGAGCGGCTCGGCCCGGTGCTGCGCCGGCTCACGGTGAATTACCCGCCGATCATGTTCCATCCGCTCAACACGATCACCGCCTACAAGGGCCAGATCATCTACGACACCCCGGAAACCCAGGCCAAGTCGGCCACCCCGGTGCCCGAGCTGACCTGGATCCCGGCCAACGGTGCCAAGACCCCGCCCGCCGCCCAGGACCCGGCGGACCTGCAGGCCTTGCTGGTTCCGACGGCGCCGCAGGCGGGACCGGCCCCGGCTCCCGGCCCGGCCTTGGGCAACGCCGGACCCGCGCCCGGCCCCGCTCCCGGGAGCGCCTTCGGGCCCCTTCCCGGACCGCCGCCGAGCCAGGCGACCCCGCCGCAGGGTAGCCAGGGGGGCGGCTAGATGAACCGAATGTGGTTGCGCGGCGGCGCTTTGGCGGCGGGCAGCGCGCTGCTGGCCGGCTGCCAGTTCAACGGGCTGAACTCGATATCGATGCCAGGCACCGCCGGGCACGGTGGCGGCGCGTACTCGATCACCGTGGATCTGCCCGACGTCGCGACGCTACCGCAGAACTCGCCGGTCATGGTCGACGACGTCACCGTTGGCAGTGTGTCCGGGATCGAGGCTGTGCAGCGCCCGGACGGTTCCTTCTATGCGGCAGTGAAATTGGCGCTGGACAAGAATGTCGTGCTGCCGGCCAACTCGACGGCGACAATCGCGCAGACGTCGCTGTTGGGTTCGATGCACGTCGACCTGGCGCGCCCGAAGGACAAGCCGGCGGTGGGCCGGCTGAAGGACGGGTCCAAGATCTCCGAGTCCAACACCGGCCGCTATCCGACCACCGAAGAGGTGCTGTCGGCACTAGGTGTGGTGGTGAACAAGGGCAATGTCGGTGCCCTCGAAGAGATCACCGACGAGACCTATCAGGCCGTCGCGGGCAGGCAGGACCAATTCGTCGACCTGGTGCCCCGGCTGGCGGAACTGACCGCCGGGCTCAACCGGCAGGTCAACGACATCATCGACGCGGTCGACGGCCTGAACCGATTCTCGGCGAGCCTGGCCCGCGACAAGGACAACCTGGGCCGCGCACTGGACACGTTGCCCGACGCGATCCGGGTGCTCAACAAGAACCGCGACCACATCGTCCAGGCGTTCTCCGCGCTCCACAAGTTGGCGAACGTCACCTCACACATACTCGCCGAGACGAAGGTGGACTTCGCCGCGGACCTCAAGGACCTGTATGCGGCCGCCAAGGCGCTGAACGACAATCGGAAGAACTTCGTCACCTCGCTGCAACTGCTGCTGACGTTCCCCTTCCCCAACTTCGGCATCAAGAACGCGGTGCGTGGTGACTACCTCAACGTGTTCACCACCTTCGACCTCACACTGCGCCGGATCGGTGAAACGTTCTTCACCACGGCATATTTCGACCCGAACATGGCCCACATGAACGAGATCCTCAATCCGCCGGACTTCTTGGTCGGCGAGATGGCCAACCTGTCCGGACAGGCGGCCGATCCGTTCAAGATTCCGCCCGGCACGGCTTCAGGACAGTAGGGGCGGACGCAGATGCATGACAAACTGACCAGGATCCAGCTGTGGATCTTCGCGCTGATCACGGCCATCACGTTGACGGTGATGGCGGTGTTCTACCTGAGATTGCCGTCGACGTTCGGCCTCGGAACGTATGCGGGCACGGCCGATTTCGTCGCCGGCGGCGGCCTGTACAAGAACGCCAACGTCACGTATCGCGGCGTCGCCGTCGGCCGGGTGGAGTCGGTGGGGCTCAACCCCAACGGCGTCACCGCTGGGATGCGGCTGAACAGCGGGACGCCCATCCCGTCGAACGTCACCGCCACCGTCAAGAGCGTGTCGGCCGTCGGTGAGCAGTACATCGACCTGGTGCCACCGGGTACGCCCGCAACGACCAAGCTGCGCAACGGCTTCCGCATCGAGCGGCAGAACACCCGGATCGGCCAGGACGTCGCCGACCTGCTGAAGCGGGCGGAGGCGTTGACCAACAGCCTGGGCGACACGAGGCTGCGCGAGCTGCTGCACGAGACGTTCACCGCCACCAACGGGTCGGGACCCGAGCTGGCCCGCCTGTTCGAGTCCGCCCGGTTGTTGGTGGACGAGGCCAACGCCAACTACCCGCAAGCGTCGCAGTTGATCGACCAGGCCGGCCCGTTCCTGCAGGCGCAGATTCGCGCCGGGGCCGACATCAAGTCGCTGTCCGACGGGCTGGCGCGGTTCACCTCCGAGGTGCGGCAGGCCGACCCGGAGTTGCGTTCGACGCTGGCCACCGCGCCGGGGGCGACCGACGAGGCCAGCACGGCGTTCTCCGGTATCCGGCCGTCCTTCCCGGCGTTGGCGGCCAGCCTGGCCAACCTGGGCCGGGTGGGCGTCATCTACCACAAGTCGATCGAGCAGCTGCTGGTGGTGCTGCCGGCGTTGTTCGCCGCGATCACTACGGCCGCCGGCGGTGCGCCCCAGGACGAGGGCGCCAAGCTCGACTTCAAGCTCGACCTCAACGACCCGCCGCCGTGCGCCGTCGGCTTCCTCCCGCCCCCGTTGATGCGCACGCCGGCCGATGAGACGGTGCGCGAGTTGCCAAGGGACATGTATTGCAAGGTCGCCCAGAACGACCCGAGCACGGTGCGCGGCGCGCGTAACTACCCATGCCAGGAGTTCCCGGGCAAGCGGGCGCCGACCGTGCAGCTCTGCCGTGACCCGAATGGCTACGTGCCCATCGGCCGCAACCCCTGGCGCGGTCCGCCGGTGCCGTACGACACCCCGGTGACCAACGGACTGAATGTCTTGCCGCCCAACAAGTTCCCGTACATCCCGCCCGGCGCTGAGCCGGATCCCGGGACGCCCATCGTCGGGCCGCCCCCACCGGGTGTGGTTCCCGGGCCGGGGCCGTTGCCCAACAAGCAACCGGCCTTCGACCCGCCACCGCCCAACGACAACGGGCCGCCACCGCCCTTCACGTCCTGGCAGCCGCCCGGGGTACCGCCCGTGCCGCCGCAGTTGCCGTATCCCAAGTGGCTGCCACCGCCGGCACCACCGGAAGGCATCAACCCGCCCCCGGCGGGCCCGGGACCGGAAAAACCGTGGGGGCCGCCGCCCGGCGGTCAACCGCAGGCCAGCGGGCCGGCGTATGCCACCTACGACGAAAAGACCGGCGCATTCAAGGACCCCGCCGGAGGCACTGGTATTTTCGCGGCCGGTGCTAGCGGCGCGTCGAGCGCCGAGAATTGGGTGGACTTGATGCTTGATCCGAGGCCGATGTAGTGGCAGACGAGCCAACGGCAACCGCGCGTGCGCGTCGTCGAGCCTCCCGTGCGGCCGGCCCCGCGAAGGCCGAGTCGACCGCGGCGGCGACGGTGCAGGTCGAGGCCGCGCCGGCGCAGCCGGCCAAGCCGGTCAAGACCTTCAAGTCCCTCAAGCCGCCGCAGCGGCGGCAGCCGCACCGCGCGCTGGTGGCATGGATCTCGTTCGCGGCCGCGCTGCTGGCCATCGGCGCGCTGGCCGGTTGCCTGGCCGTGCTCGTCGTCCAGCAACGGCACGCCAACGTCCAGCAGGCGCGCGACCAACGGTTCGTCGACACCGCGACGCAGACGGTGGTCAACATGTTCAGCTACAAGCAGGACAACATCGACGAGAGCGTGAACCGCTTCTACAACGGCACCAGCGGCCCGCTGCGCGGAATGCTGGGCGCCAACAACAACATCGAGAACCTCAAGGGCATATTCCGCTCCACCAGCGCGACGTCGGAGGCCGTCATCAACGGCGCGGCACTGGAGGGCATCGACAACGTCACCGACAACGCGTCGGTGCTGGTGTCGGTGCGGGTCACCGTCGCCGACATCGACGGCGTTAACAAGCCGTCCATGCCATATCGCCTGCGGGTCATCGTGCACGAGGACGAGCAGGGACGGATGACGGGTTACGACCTGAAGTATCCCAACGGGGGCAATTAATGCGGTGGCGGCGCCGGCTGCTCGTCGTCGCGGGCTACCTCCTGATCGTGGTGTTCGTCGGGTTGTCCGCGGCGGCCGGCTGGTTCTACTGGGGGCGGGTGCAGACGCGCGGCGAGGAGGCGGCGCGGGCCGTGCTGCCCGGCTTGGCCACCAAGGAGATACCCGAGGTCTTCGCCTACGACTATCAGACGGTGGAACGCAGCCTCAGCGACGCGTATCCGCTGCTCACCCCGGACTATCGCCAGGAATTCCGGAAAAGCGCCAACGCGCAGATCATTCCGGAGGCCAAGAAGCGTGAGGTGGTCGTCCAGGCCAGCGTCGTGGGAGTGGGCGTCATGTCCGCCAAACGCGAATCGGCATCGCTGATGGTCTACATGAACCGCACCGTGACCGACAAATCACGCCAGCCGCTCTACGACGGGAGCCGGTTGCGAGTGGACTTCAAGAAGGTCGGCAAGCAATGGCTGATCGCCTACATCACGCCGATCTAGTAGCACATCGCAATGCCGTTGCAGTACAACGGATAACGTTCGATGGGGCTGGGTGGCGGACCGGCCAGGGCCAGTGAGAACGGCGTCTTCGTCATTTCCGGCTGCATGCCGCAGACGGCGCCGTGCATGCTGGTGTGGGTGCCGCTCATGTTCTCGTCGCTGAAGGCATAGGTTTCGGTGGACGGCGCCGTGCCGCCGCCCGGACACGAAACGCCGTCTGATTTCTGGACTTTGAATGTCCACAACATACTGGTCATCCGGGCCCTGCCGCTGAAGTTCTGCAACTTGTCCGCGGTGCTGATCTGTTCGGCCGTCGAACTCACGATGTTCAGCGCGCAGTTCATCGCAAACACGATCGGGTCGTTGTAGTCGTTCATGTTTCGGGTTCCGGACGGCTGATCGCACAACGCCGTGATCGTCCAGGTCACCCCGGACACCCCCGCCTCGTTGTAGTTGTACTTACCATCCGGCGGCGGCCCCACCGCGTGTGCCGGGTCACCGGACTCCAGCGCGATTCCGATGGCGACTGCCGAGACGATGCCGGCGCCGGCGGCCAGTCCGCGACGGAGCTTCACGATGCCCTCCCTTCCCGACCTTCCCCTGCACCGATCATTCGAGTATCACAGCGTTTGCGCGGCCACACCATGGGTTCGCGCCGCTCACTCGGCCTCGCGCGGGTTCGCCAACGCGTCGAGGAACGACCGCGCCCAGCGGTCGACGTCGTGGGCCAGCACCTGGCGCCGCATGGACCGCATCCGGCGTCTGCCCTCCTCGGCGTTCTGGTTGAGCGCCGCTTCGATCGCGTCCTTGACACCGTCGAGGTCGTGCGGATTGACCAGGTAGGCCTGCCGGAGCTCGGCCGCCGCGCCGGTGAACTCCGACAGCACCAGCGCACCGCCGAGGTCGCTGCGGCAGGCGACGTACTCCTTGGCCACCAGGTTCATGCCATCGCGCAAAGGGGTGACCAGCATGACGTCGGCAGCCACGAAGAAGGCGATCAGCTCGTTCCGAGGGACCGGGCGGTGCAAGTAGTGCACCACCGGGTGGCCGACCTCCGCGTATTCGCCGTTGATGTGGCCCACCTGGCGTTCGATGTCGTTGCGCAGGATCTGGTAGCTCTCCACGCGTTCGCGGCTCGGCGTCGCCAGCTGGACCAGCACGGTGTCGTCGCGTTTCGCGCGGCCTTCCGCGAGCAGCTCGGAAAAAGCCTTGAGCCGCACGTCGATGCCCTTGGTGTAGTCGAGGCGGTCGACCCCCAGCAGCACCTTGCGGGGGTTACCCAGCTCGGCCCGGATCTCGCGGGCGCGGCGCCTGACCTCGCGGTCGCGGGCGGCCTGGTCGAGCGAGCCGGAATCGATGGAGATGGGGAAGGCCCCCACCCGGACGACGCGGGAACCGAGGTCGACCTCACCGAACCGCGATCGCACGCCGACCGAGCCGCGGGAGGTGTTGGCGCCGATCAACCGCCGGGACAGAATCAGGAAGTTCTGGGCGCCCCCGGCCAGGTGGAAGCCCACCAGGTCGGCGCCGAGCAAGCCCTCGACGATCTCGGTGCGCCACGGCAACTGCATGAACAGCTCCACCGGCGGGAAGGGGATGTGCAGGAAGAAGCCGATCGTCAGGTCCGGCCGCAGCTGCCGCAGCATCTTGGGGACCAGTTGCAGCTGGTAGTCCTGCACCCAGACGGTCGCGCCCTGGGCGGCGGCGCGGGAGGTGGCTTCGGCGAAGCGCCGGTTGACCTCGACGTAGCGTTCCCACCATTCGCGGTGGTAGATCGGCTTGACGATGACGTCGTGGTACAGCGGCCACAGCGTGGCGTTCGAGAATCCCTCGTAGTACTGGGCGATGTCGTCGGCGCTCAGCCGCACCGGTCGCAGCTCCAGGTCCTCCTGGACGATGGGCTCGTCGTCGAAGTCGGTCTCCTCCTCGGCGACGCCCGACCAGCCGACCCACGCGCCCCGCCTGCGGCGCAGCAGCGGCTCCAGTGCGGTCACCAGGCCGCCGGGGCTGCGTTTCCACGCCCGGGTGCCGTCGGGAAGCCGCTCCTGGTCTACCGGCAGCCGATTGGCGACCACCACGAAGTCGGAATTCCCGAAGGTTGAGTCGTGCCGGGCCCCGGGAGCCATCTACGCGTCGAGTTTTGCGGGCCCAATGCCGAGCATGGACAGGAAGACGCGGCACTCGTCGGCGTCGTTCGCGTACGCCGCGACGACTCGCCTGGCCTGGCTGGCGGTGCTGTCGGCGACCGGTTCGACGTCGCCGATCTCGCCAGGGTCAGATTTCGTAGCCATGACTTAACTGTAGGTGATGGGAGGATGAGCAGGTGGGCGAGGACTTGATGTTGGGATTCCCAGGTCCCACCCAGCCGGGGCGCGCTTACACACTGGCCGTAATGTGTAACGACGTCGAACCTGACAACGAGTGAGGTGGGCCAAATGACACTCTCAGAGCAAGCCGGTTCCCAGACGGGCAACTCCGATGCTGACGAGTTGGTGAGCTACGAAACCCTCGACGAGGGCCGCATCGCCCGGATCTGGCTCAACCGGCCCGAGGCGCACAACGCGCAAAACCGCGGCCTGCTGATCCAACTCGATGAGGCGTTTCTGCGCGCCGAGGCCGACGACACCGTGCGCGTGGTGATTTTGGCGGCGCGTGGTCGCAACTTCTCCGCGGGCCACGACCTGGGCTCCGAGTTGGCGATCGCCGAACGTAGCCAGTTGCCCAGCTTCCGCATCAACGGCGGGACGCGGGAACCGATCGTGGAGAAGATCTACCTGCAGGAGTGGCACTACTTCTTCCAGAACACCTGCCGCTGGCGCGACTTGCGCAAGATCACCATCGCTCAGGTGCAGGGCAACGCGATCTCCGCGGGCCTGATGCTGATCTGGGCGTGCGACCTGATCGTGGCCGCCGACAACGCCAAGTTCAGCGATGTGGTCGCGGTCCGGTTGGGCATGCCGGGCGTCGAATACTACGCCCACCCTTGGGAATTCGGTGCCCGCAAGGCCAAAGAGCTGCTGCTGACCGGCGATTCGCTGGACGCGGACGAGGCCTACCGGCTCGGCATGGTCTCCAAGGTGTTCCCCGTAGACGAGTTGGCCGAGAAGACACTGGAATTCGCCCGGCGCATCGCCGACCGGCCCACGATGGCGGCGTTGCTGGTGAAGGACTCGGTCAACGCCGCCTCCGACGCCATGGGATTCACCGAGGCGCTGCGACACGCGTTCCACATCCACGAGCTGGGGCATGCGCACTGGGCGGCCCACAACGAGAACCGGTACGCGGTCGGCCTGCCGCCCGACGTCGAGGACTGGCGCAACGCCAAGCCGACGCAGGTCGCCCGCCGCGACACGCCGTAGCGTCCGTCGTTCCGCCGGAGCGCCCGGTTGTCGCGCGGAGGCGGGCGATCGTCCATCGCTCGGGCGCCACGGTGGCCCATGTGGCGAGCACCCGTCGCCACGGCGAGTTTTCCGCATGGTTCGATATTTAGAACCTGTTCCAGTTCGAGAGGGCGTCGCGTGCAGCTTTCATTCGAAAACCGGACGTATCTGGTCACCGGCGGTGGCAGCGGGATCGGCAAGGGCGTGGCCGCCGGCCTGGTCGCGTCGGGCGCCTCGGTCATGATCGTCGGCCGCAACCCCGACCGGCTGGCCGGGGCCGTGAGCGAGATCGAAGCGCTGGGGGGCAGCGGTTCGATCCGCTACGAACCCACCGACGTCACCAACGAGGAGGAGGCGGCCCGCGCGGTGGACGCCGCGACGGCCTGGCACGGTCAACTGCACGGGGCGGTGCATTGCGCGGGGGGCTCGGAGACGATCGGGCCGATCACCCAGATCGACTCGGAGGGCTGGCGGCGCACCGTCGACCTCAACGTCAACGGCACCATGTACGTGCTCAAGCACGTCGCGCGCGAGCTGGTCCGCGGTGGCGGCGGTTCGTTCGTCGGCATCTCCTCGATCGCGGCCAGCAATACGCACCGCTGGTTCGGCGCCTACGGGGTCAGCAAGTCGGCGGTGGACCACATGATGCAGTTGGCCGCCGACGAGCTCGGCCCGTCCTGGGTGCGGGTCAACAGCGTTCGGCCTGGCCTGATCCGCACCGACCTGGTGGCGCCGGTGTTCGCCCTTCCGGAGGTGAGCGAGGACTACCGCCTGTGCACGCCGCTGCCCCGTCCCGGCGAGGTCGAGGACGTCGCCAACTTGGCGATGTTCCTGCTCAGCGACGCCGCCTGTTACATCACCGGGCAGGTCATCAACGTGGACGGCGGGCTGATGCTGCGCCGCGGACCGGACTATTCGGCGATGCTGGAACCCGCGTTCGGGGCCGACGGGTTACGCGGGGTCGTCTGACATCAGGCCGGCGTCCCGGTCGGCGAGCGTGGCGAGCGCCGACCAGTCCAAGTGCCCGCCGCCCGTGGCCACCAACGTGAGGAAGCGGTCGCGCAGCAGGCTGGCCAGCGGCAGCGGCACTTGCAGCTGTTCGCCGGCGGCCAGGGCCAGGCGAATGTCCTTGAGGCCCAGCTGGGCGGCGAAACCGGCCGGTTCGAATTGCCGCCGCGCGATCAACCCGCCGTAGGTGTGATACGCAGGCGCGGAGAACAGCGTCGACGTGAGGATGTCCACGTACTGCTGCCTGTCCACCCCGGCCTTGGTGACCAGCGCGACGGCTTCGCTGAGGCTCTCGATCACCGAAGCGATCAAGAAGTTGCCGCTCAGCTTCACCAGGTTGGCGGTGTGCGGCTCCTCGGACACCACGAAGGTCCGCTGCCCGATCGCGTCGAACAACGGCGTCAGCGGCTGCAGCACCTGCGGCTCGCCCGCCGCGACCAGGAAAAGCTTTGCGGCCGCAGCCGCTTCGGGCCGGCCGAACACCGGCGCCGCCGCATACCGCTGGCCGGCGTCGGCGTGCGCGGCCGCCAGGCGCCCGGAGAGGGCGACGCTGATGGTGCTCGACGAAACGTGCGTGGTGCCCGGTGCCAGCGACGCGACGATGCCGGCCTCGCCGAAGGCCACGCTCTCGACAGCTCGGTCGTCGGCCAGCATGGTGAACACGACCTCGGCGCTGTCGCACGCCTCGGCGACGGTGCCCGCGGCCGTGGCGCCCTGCTGCGCGAGTGCCTCGGCCTTTTCCGGGGAGCGGTTGTAGACGGTGACGCGGTGGCCCGCCTGCAAGAGGTTGGTGGCCATGCCGTGGCCCATGTTGCCCAGGCCGATGAATCCGATGTCCATGCCTCCACTGTGCCCTTTCCGTGGAACGGCCCTTTCTGGGGAGCGGTATGGGCCGCTCCTTACGATGAGGGCACGCCTAGTGACGGGAGCGGCAAATGAAGCGACTCGAGGGCAAACGGGTCCTGGTGACCGGCGCCGGGTCGGGCATCGGGCAGGCGACCGCGTTGCGGTTGCTCGACGAGGGCGCCACCGTGGTGGCCTCCGACGTCGCGGAGGCCGGCCTGGACGCGACCAGGTCCCGGGCGGACGCGGCCGCCACCGCCGGCCGCCTCACCACCCTGCCGATGGACGTGGGCAACGAGGACTCGGTGATCGACGGGGTGTGCCTGGCCGTCGAGACGCTCGGCGGCCTGGATTCGTTGGTCAACGCCGCCGGCATCCTGCGCGCGGCGCACACCCATGAGACCACCCTGGATCTTTGGAACCAGATCATCGGTGTGAACCTGACGGGCACGTTTCTCGTTGTCCGGGAAGCGCTTCCGTCGCTGCTGGGGAACTCGCGCAGCGCGATCGTCAACTTCAGTTCAACCTCGGCCTCGTTCGCCCACCCCTACATGGCGGCATACGCGGCGAGTAAGGGCGGAATTCAGGCCTTCACCCATTCACTGGCGCTCGAATACGCCCGCGACGGGTTGCGCGCGGTGTGCGTGGCACCGGGCAGCATCAAGTCCGGGATCACCGACGCGACCGGCGGGTACATCCCGAAAGATGCTGACTGGGCGCTCTTTTCTAGGCTGATGCCGATCCTGCCGACCACCGTCGAGTCCAGCGGCACCGGGATGGCCGATCCGGGCGTGGTCGCCGGGGTTATCGCCATGCTGGTGTCCGAGGACGGCGCGTTCATCACCGGAACCGAGATCCGCATCGACGGTGGAACCCACGCTTGAGTGATGGCGGCGACCTGTCCCCCAGCTCGCAGACCGTCTAGTTAACGCACGGCACGCCGCCGCCGTCGATCGGCTTCCCCTGATCGGGCGTCGGGTAGGTCGTGGTGGTGCCGTTGTAGTAGTACGGCTTGGCCTTGCTGGACGTTGTGGTGCTGGACGTTTCGTCGGTCGTGCCATCGTCCACCGTCGACACCGAGAAGTTGGTGTCGACGGTCACCCGGATGTGTCCGGGCTGCAGGTTGGGATCGGGCTGGCTTGGCGCGTCGAGGCCGAGCAGCTTGGCCACGTTGCGCGCGTCGGTCTCCGCGCCCGCGCCGTAGGCGACCGTGCTCGCGGTCGGTTCGCCCGAGTTGCGGTCGCGAGTCTGACCGGTGGTGTAGCCGTGGTTCTGCAACGCGTGGGACACCTCGGTCGCGAGCCCGCTCATGCTGCCGGCGTTGACCACATCGACGACGGTCGACGGGCTCGGCTTGGCGGCCGTGGTGGCGGGCGCGGAGGTGGGAGGCGAGGCGCCGATGGCCGTCGCCACCTCGGCCTTGATCGCGGCCGGGTCGACGATGTTGACGTCCTGGCCGTCGATGTTGTCGTACCGCACCACCGGCAGCGTCCGGAACTCAACCTGGCCGCTGGAGGCAAGCGAGCCCAGCCGCTGGATCATCTCCTCGTCCCAACCGGCCGACAGCACCACATCCTTGCGCGCCACCGCCATCAGGCTCTTGAGCTTGTCCAGATCGGTGAAGGTGCCCGCGGCCTGCAGCTCCTGCATCACCGACGAGATGAACGCCTGCTGGCGATGAGTGCGGTCCAGGTCCCCGTTTTCCAGGCCGTGTCGTTGCCGCACGAAGGACAGGGCCTCGGAGGCATCCAGCGTCTGCCGCCCGGCCGGGAAGTCGGCGCCGGAGTAGGAGTCGTAGACGGGATGGTTGAGGCAGACCTCCACCCCGCCGAGCGTCTGGGCCAGGTCGTAGAACCCGGCCAGGTTGACCTCGGCGAAGTAGTCGATGGGAACGCCGGTCAGGCTGCGCACTGCGCGTAGCGTCGCGGCCCGCCCGGCTTCACGGCCCTTGGTCTCGAGTTCCTTCTGGCTGCTGGTGCCCTGATTGGCGAGCTTGTTCGCGACGTACTGCTTGGTGAGGCCGTACGCCTCCTTGATCTTGATGTGGTTGTATCCGGGCACCCCGTTGAACGCCACCCAGTCGTCGCGGGGGATCGAGAACGCGACGACTTTGTTGTCGGCGCTGACGTGCACGAGGATCAGTGTGTTGGTGTTGTAGCCGCCGTCGTCGGAATCGCCGGCGTGTAGATGCTTCAAGATCGACCAGGGCAGGTCGTTGCCGTCCTGGTCCTTACGGGAGTCCAGCCCGATCAACAGGATGTTCATGTCGTCGCCGGTGGACCGCGGGTCGTCCGGCTGCAGGGCGTTCGAAACGGTGATGCCGCCCAGCGCGCCGTGGGCGACGTAGTAACCCGCCCCGGTCAGCCCGATCGCGGCCACCGAGATCAGCGCGCCCAGGGTGCGCGTCAGCCCTTTGCGGAAACGGGAGGGCTGACGGACGGCTCGGTGGCGGTGATGGGCACCGCCCGAGCGGGCCATCACAAACCTCTGCCCACACCCAGCGCATCGCCAGGCACCGCACCGGCGGTTTGCGGCGATGTCGCTTCGAGCATGGTGTCAAGTATGCGTTAGCTTGCTGTGAAGGCCCCAATCGAGAACGCCCTCAAACCCGGCCCCGGCCGGCGCTCCGGGCGAGAATTTTTCGCCCGAATCCGCGTCTGACCAGCATCTTTTGGCTGGAGCGTCGCGCCGTGGTCTCGACTAGGTCACAGCGCCGACGAGACCGACCCGAAGTCGTTACCGAGCCGGTACGACGGCTAGCGGGCTTTGACGAGGTCGTCGCCGGATTCGTAGAAGATGGTGATGTTGGTGCCGGCCATGACCTCGGCGAGGTACACGCCCAGCGGCTCCACCTCGTAGTAGTAGTGAATGTTGCCTTGGGGGTCCACCGCCGTCGCGCACGAGAGGCCCGGCGCCCCGCATCGTTGTTTGATGGGTGCGGCCAGAACGGCGAGCACCACCAGGGCGGCTATCCCGACCCTCACCGCGGCCCTGTTGAGGCCTTGCTTCGCTGCGGGTGCCGGATGCATCACCGTTGGAGTGTAAGCGGCATGCCTGCCCGGGCCGGCCAGGCGCAGTAGGGTTTCTCAGCTATGGCCACTGCAAACCCGGATGGCGCGCCGGCGCCGCAGACCCGGGTCGAGGTACTGGGCAACATCGGACCCAACTGGTTCGCCTCGGTGATGGGTACCGGCATCGTGGCCATCGCCGGTGCCACCCTGCCGATCCACGTGGTCGGGTTGCGCGCATTCGCCCAAGTGGTCTGGGTGATCGCGGCCGTCCTGCTCGTGGCGCTGATCGTCCTGGTGGGTGGCCACTGGCTGCGTCACCCCACCGTGGCGCGCACCCACGCGCGCAACCCGCAGATGGCGCACTTCTACGGCGCCGCGCCCATGGCCCTGATGACAGTCGGAGGGGGAGCGGTGCTGGTCGGAAGGGACCTGATCGGTGAGCGCGTCGCTGTCGACCTGGATTGGGTGCTCTGGACGGGGGGCACGCTGGGTGGGTTGTTCACCGCGGTCAGCATTCCGTACCTGATGTTCACCCAGCACAACGTCGAGCCCGACGCGGCGTTCGGGGGCTGGCTGATGCCGGTGGTTCCGCCCATGGTGACCGCGGCCATGGGCGCGCTGCTGCTCCCACATATGGCGGCGGGCACCGGGCGCGAGACCATGCTGTTCGGCTGCTACGCGATGTTCGGGCTGTCGTTGCTGGCTTCCCTGAACATCATCGCGATGATCTGGGCGCGCCTGACGTTATATGGCACGTCGGGCTCCGCGCGCGTCCCCACACTGTGGATCGTGTTAGGCCCGCTCGGGCAATCCATCACGGCCGCAGGTCTTTTGGGGGCCAACGCCGGCCTGGCCGTGGACCGGGAGCTGGCCGAGGACCTGAACGCTTTCGCGATCCTCTACGGAGTTCCGGTGTGGGGGTTCGCGGTGTTGTGGATCGCGCTGGCCACCGCACTGACCGTGCGCACACTGCGGCGCGGGATGCCGTTCGCCCTGACGTGGTGGAGTCTGACTTTCCCGGTCGGAACGTTCGTCACGGGCACAGCCCAGCTCGCCGGCCACACCCATCTGCCCGCCTTCCGGGTGGCCGGGGCCATCGCGTACGCCGGGCTGCTGTTCACCTGGCTGTTGGTGGCTGCGCGCACCGCGCGAGGGAGTTTGCGCGGCAACTTGCTGAAACTGCCGCCGAGCACCGTGCCGGTCAAAGCCAGCAAGGAGCCGGTGTCCTGAGAAGGGCCGTACGCGTTTTGACCCCCCGGGTCGGCGGGTAGGCCTTCATGAGCCGATCGGAGGGCTCGATGTTGGACACCAGCGAGCCGCCGGAGCGTGGCACTCCCAGTGAGACGCCCGAGCGGTTCACACCGACCGAAACACCTGAACGGCTCAAACCGGCCGAGTCGCCGGAACGTTTGACGCCGTCGGAGCCGCCCGAGCGCCAAGGGCGGAGACACAAAGCTTGATGAGGACTGGAGGCAAGGATGCGCGCTGAGGAAGGCGACGAAACCGTCAACGACTACGCCGAGGAAGGGAAACAGGCTCTCGGCAGGATCAAGGCTTCCCAACGGTCGGGCAACCTGCTTGGCGACGTGGCCAAGCGGTTCGCCAGGCTTTGGCGGGGCGACCGCGCGCCGGGAGACGGCGCCGACACGTCGGGCTAGTCAGGCGGGAGCCGGATGCCGGTGAGCCCACGGCCTCGCCTCTTCGAGCTGGGCTGCCAACTGGAGAAGGTCACCGTCCGCGCCGAGCCGCCCCACCAACTGCACACCGAGGGGTAGCCCGGCGTGCGTCCAATGCAGCGGAACGCTGATCGCGGGGCGCCCGGTGATGTTGGCGAGCTGCGTGTAGGGCACCCAACCCAGGCTCTCCTCGATCAGTTGATCAAGAATTCCGCTGCGCGCCATGACCTTTCCCGCGCGCAGCGTGCTGGCCACGCGGGCCGCCCGTTGCAGAAGCCGCGGCGTCGCGGTAGCCCCGATGCTCAGCGGCGGCGTAGCCAAGGTCGGGGTCAGCAAGCAGTCGAAGCTCTCGTGGAACGTCGCCAGGGACCGGATGTGGTCGTTCCGATTTTCCAGCGCGAAGATCGGCGCCAAAACACCGGTGGCTCTTGCGAGTTCGCTCACTGCCAAGGTATCGGCCTCAAAATCGCGATCACGGGCGCCGGTGCGTTGCCGGGCGTCCTCGACGTGGTGATAGAGCTGCGCGAACCAGATGGTGAGGAAGTCACGGGCGAGGGCGGCGTCGTCGTACGGGGGCGCCACCTCCTCGACCCGATGCCCCAGATCGCTCAGCAGACTCGCCGCCCTTTCCACCGCCGCAACGGATTCTCGGTCGGGTCGCGGGTTGATCGCCGAGGACCATGAGTACCCGATCCGCAGCGCGCCCGGGGGACGTTTGATGTGGTCGGCGAAAGTGCCTCGCGGAAGGGCGACTTCGTAGGCGGCATGCGGATCGCGGCCCACGATCGAGTCGCACAGCGCGGCGCTGTCCCGCACGGTCCGTGAAACGACGCCCTGGGTCACCATTCCGAACATCGGCTCCCCGGTCTGCGGGCCATAGGGGGACAGCCCCCGGCTCAGCTTGAGGCCGACGAGCCCGTTGCAGCCGGCGGGGATGCGGATCGACCCGCCTCCGTCGTTGGCCCCCGCGGCCGGAACGATCCCCGCCGCGACCGCGGCCCCGGACCCGCCCGATGAGCCGCCGGGAGTGTGCGCGGTGTTCCACGGGTTACGCGCCGGGCCCCAATAATCGGATTCCGTCACGCCCTTGGCCCCGAACTCGGGGGTGTTGGTCATCGCGAAAATCACCAGTCCCGCGTCCAGGAACCGCTGAGTGACCAGCGCGTGCCGATCGGCCACGTCGCTGGCGAGCGACCGGGAACCGCTCGAGGTCGGAAAACCGCGGTACTCCTGCGCGAGGTCTTTGATCACGAAGGGCACGCCGGCGAACGGCCCGCTCAGGTCGGGATCGGCGGCCCGCCTGTCCGCGACATCGCCGAGTCGGCGGACGATCGCGTTCAACCGCGGATTGACCTCGTCCGCTCGTTGCCGCGCCAACGCCAGAAGTTCGGGCGGCGTGACCTGCTTGGCCGCTACCAGTTCGGCCAATGCGGTCGCGTCCAGGGACATGTACTCGTCAAGGTTCATCGGTTTCTCCTCCGGACGCCACGCTGAATCGTATGGGAGCGGCTTAGTATCACCTGATGCCGATGGCAGTCGAACCGTTTTCGATCCAGGGGCCCGGTGGCGTCCGCATCGTCGCCGACCGGCTGGGTGATCCTGACGCGCGGGCCGTGGTGTTCCTGCACGGCGGCGGACAGACCCGCCGCTCGTGGGGCAAGGTCGCTGCCGCCGTCGCCCAGCGTGGCTGGCAAGCCGTCACCGTCGATCTGCGCGGCCACGGCGAATCCGATTGGTCCGACGAGGGCGACTACCGCGTCGTCAGCTTCGCCGGTGACGTCCAGGAGGTGCTGAGCACGCTGCCGCCGCAGCCGGTATTGGTCGGCGCCTCGTTGGGCGGGTTCACCTCGATGCTGCTGGCGGGCGAGCTCGCGCCGGGCATCGTCAGCGCGGTCGTGTTGGTCGACATCGTCCCGAACATGGACCAGTCCGGCGCCAACCGGATACATGCCTTCATGTCCGAGCGGGTGGAATCGGGCTTCGCCTCGCTCGACGAGGTCGCCGACGCGATCGCCGAGTACAACCCGCACCGGCCGAGGCCGACCGACCTGGATGGGCTGACCACGAACCTGCGCCGCCGCGGCGATCGCTGGTATTGGCACTGGGATCCCCAGTTCATCAGCGGGACCGCAGCCTTTCCGCCGTTCGAGGTCACCGACCCCGATCGGATGCATGCGGCGGTCGACGCGATCCTGCGCGGCGGCGTGCCGATGCTCTTGATTCGGGGCCAGATGAGTGACCTCGTCAGCCAGGAACGCGCCGACGAATTTCTGAAGCGCTTCCCGCAGGTCGAGTTCACCGATGTCCGCGGTGCGGGACACATGGTCGCCGGCGATCGCAACGACATCTTCGCCGACGCCGTGCTGGGCTTCCTTACGCGGCATGTCGGCGGCTGACCCGTCGGTGCCGGAACGAAAATCGTTGCCCCACAAAAGTTCACCGAATTTTTGTCGTCCACGTCAATACTGGTGCCGCGCCGACGCCGGTCTTGGCGGAGCAGCCAGGGGGCCGAAACCCGCTGGCGCTGTTAACATGCTGCCCGACACTTCAAGAGAGGCGGCGTGGCCATGCGGTGGTTGCGAGGGTTGGGCTTGGTCGGTGTTGTAGTCGTCGCCGCGACGACGCTGGCGGACCCGGCGCAAGCGGATGACGGCGTGACGCCGGGCATCAAGGTCGAGGATGAAAACAGCTCGTGCACAGCGGGTTTCGCTGCCCAGGGCGACGACGGCAGTTACTACCTGATGACCAGCGGCCACTGCGACGCCCACGACGGTTCGTTGTGGACATACGGGAGTGACGTTCCGCTCGGGAAGATCACCGCCAGCGAGAAGGAAGGCGAAACAAGGGACGCCGCGATCATCCTCCTCGACCCGAGTGTGGGTGCGCCGTCGGGCGATGTCGGCGGCAGGTATGTGGTTCGGGATGTGTTGAATCAGCAGCAAATTCGTCAGGGTATGCCATTCTGCAAGATCGGCGCCGTTACCGGCGAGACCTGTGGTTTCGTCAAGCACGTAGAGGATGGTGTGGTAACGGCCAGCGTGTTCAGCCTCAACGGCGACAGCGGCAGCCCGGGTTTCGTGAAGAACCCTGACGGCACCGTAAGTGCGGTGGGCCTGCTGATGTCTTCACCCGACGGTGACGACTATACGACCGACTTCACGATCGTCGATCCACTGCTGGGCAGGTGGGGATTACGCGTTCTCCCTTGAGAGCGGCTGCATCCGTGCGCATTTAACACAGCGTTTACGACTGGCCGGTACCGGGTATCCCGCGTCCCGCGGCTGCGGTGCGGGCTCGCTACGTTGACGAAGCCAACGAGTTGTGCAGTGCGACACCAGCGACACGAAGGAGAGCAGTAGTGAAGCGTGGGATTGTCGTCGGCGTGGCGGGCGTGGCTGTGGTGGCCGCGGCATGCGCCGGCTGTTCGAGCAACAAGTCAAGCACCGGATCGTCGGGCTCGTCGACGCCCGCGGCCTCCGGCCCACAGGTCATCGTCGACGGTCAGACACAAAACGTCAGCGGCCAGGTCACGTGCACCCCGGCGGGGGACAACACCAACATCGGCATCGGCGACCCGACGGCGGGCGTCGGCGCCGTGGTCAGCAACGCCAACCCCCCCATCGTTCACTCGGTCGGGCTCGGCAGCGTCAACGGCATCACGCTGGGTTTCTCCGACGCGGCTCCCAACCAAGGGGGCAACGCGGGGGCCGCGGTGAACGGGAAGGCCTACGCGATCAAGGGCACCGCGACCGGGCTCGACATGAGCAACCCGCAGCAACCGCAGCAGGTGACCAAGTCGTTCGAGTTGGACGTGACATGCCCGTAGTGCAGGCGATCGACACCCAAGGGGGGACGCAGCTATGTCTATGAAACGTGTCGTCGGTGCGGCGGCGGTCGCGGCGGGGTTGAGCCTGTCCACCGTCACTTTGAACGCGGGTTCGGCCTTCGCGGCCCCGCTCGACCCCCCGCCGCCGTGCCCCGGTTGCCATGGCGGTGGCGGCGGGGGAAATCCCGGCGGCGGTGGTGGCGGAAACCCCGGCGGCCCCGGCGGGCAGCAGGGCGGACCCGGGGGAGCGCCGGGCGGGAAGCAGAGCGGACCCGGTGGCCCCAGCGGGCAGCAGGGCGGACCCGGGGGAGCGCCCGGCGGGCAGAGCGGACCCGGTGGCCCCGGCGGGCCGCAGAGCGGACCCGGCGGAGCGCCCGGCGGGCAGAACAATCCGCCCCCGGGCGGACATGGACAGAATCCGCCGCAGGGTGGGCCGAACAACCCGCCGCAGGGTGGGCCGAATAACCCGCCGCAGGGCGGCCCCGGCAACCCGCAGCAGGGTGGCCCCGGCGACCAAGGCCAGAACGGCCCCGGCGGACAACCCAACGCGCCGGCGAACGAGCACAATCCGCCGCCGCAGGGCAGACAGGCCCTCAACCCGCCGAGCACCCAGCCGCCGCACCAGCCCTACGTGCCACGCGGGACGTACGTCAGCGGCAACGCTCAAATAGGTGGACCCGGCGACGCGCGGGCGGGCTTCAGCATCGTCGACCACGGGGCACCGCCCCCGCCGCCGCCGCGCGGTCACGGCTGGAACGACGGCCCGGCGCCCGGCCACCCACCGCCACACTGGGTGGGCGCGCCCCCGCCCGGGGGCTGGGACGGTCCGCCGCCTCCGGGCGGCTGGAACCGCCCGTGGGCCGGACCGCCGCGTGACGTCGCCGTCGCGCAGGTCGATTTCGGGCCTTTCCAGTACGACAGCTACACCGCCATCCCCGTCTTCAACTGGCAGTTCGGTGGTTGGGGCTTCTGGTACATGGGAGTTTGGGTGCCGCTCTACTGACGATCCGACGGGCGGCGGCCCGGAGGTCATGGCAGGCTCCGGGGATGGATGTGCGAGAGAACGTCCGCCGCGCCATCGACGTGATGACGGCGTGGACGTCGGACAGCGGCAACGAATTCGCGTGGAGCCGCCTCGTCGAGAACGTCATCGACGAGCCCGACGGCGAAATCATGCTGCTGATGGGTTTCGTCAACCTCGCGGGCGAGCTGGGGATCAAGTTGGAGAAGGCCACGGGTCAAGACGTGCGGTCACACCTGCAGGACATCGCCCTGAAGTACCTGTAGATCGACGCGGGTTACTGCGGGTGGGTCGCCAGGTAGTCCTCGACCGGGATCGGGGACGGTGCCTCGTATCCGATCGGTAGCAACACGTCCCCGGCGGTGGTGACGTAATAGACGTCCCACCGATAGTAGGTGGGGAAGGCCGCGGGGTCGTTCGCGATCAGTGCGGCGTATTGGTCGACCGCCCGAACGTATTCGTGGGCATGGTTGTAGCCGAAGATCGCGCGGGCGGGGTCGTTGGCGAAGCCGTTGGCAGCCAGAAAGCGGCCCGCCGCCAGGATGCTGTCGCGCGGGGAGTGGACATCACCGCCCTGGCCGTAGGTGGCGAATGTCGACGGCAGGAACTGCATGGGCCCCTGCGCGCCCGCGGTGCTCACGCCGTTGATGCTGCCGAATCGGGTCTCGACCAGGTTGATCGCGGCCAGGTAGTTCCAGCCGACCCCCGTCTCCGCTTCCGCCGCGTGGTAATCGCTCATCAGTTCGTCGGCGGGAACGGGAGGCTCGATCCGCCAGGCGGGCAGCGTGCCCTTCGCGGGCGTCATCGCCTGGAGTTGGCGGCGGGCATCGAGGTTGCGGTCGTAGACGTCGGCTAGCTCCGCCGGGATGCGCGGACGAATGACCGAGTCCCATTCTGGGTGCCGCCCGATGGCGCGATAGGCAGCTTGCTCGCGGTGCGCCGCGGCCACCAATGCCGGCTCTGGCGCCGACGGGTCCCGCAGGGCGCGCTCGTCGGCGACGAGGCCGTCGGCCAGTTGAGCCGGGTCCGATGGCAGTTGGGGTTGCGCGCCAAGGGGTGGATTTGGTGCTGCCGCAATGGTTCTCGAGGCGACCGGTGCCGCGGCCGGCGTTGTTGCCGAAGTGGCGACCGGCTTCGCCGTCGACACCGAGCAGCCGACGAGTGCAAACACGATCGCACCCAGCGGCGCCGCCGCGGACGCAGCGACTACCCGGTTCAAGTTCACAATGGTCACTTCCGTCGATTGCCCTGACCAGTCTTGCGCATCGCACCGCGTGACATCAATGCGCGTTCGGCGCGCGGGGTGAGCCCGCGAATTGGCCGAAAACGGCTTCAAGTTGCGCCCAGCGGCCGGCCATTTCACACTTGAGGATCGGCTTCCCAGCAGAGTGGAAAAGTTGCATGCCTGACGCACCGGCTGAATCAGTCGCCAGACGAACCGGCCGAGCTTCGGGCCGGGCAGTGACGGCGTTCGTCCTTCGCCTCATGGCTCCGGCGATGATCGCGGCAACCATGGTGGCACTGATCGCCGCGCCCGATTCGCCCCCGCAGCTGCCGCCGGGATGCTCCATCGGATGGACGATGGTAGGCGGCGTGTTGATTTACGTCCCCGATTGCTCGCATCGGTCGCCGCCTCCACCACCCCCGCCGGACGGACCACCGCCCGGTCCCGTTCCGCCCCCGCCTGAATAGCCGGCCTAGGGCATGCGGCCACAGCGCGGCGTCGAAAGACGCCGAAATCGCTGTGCGAGAACGAGACTGACCGGGTGGTGCGTCCAGGACGGGTCGATCAGGATTGCGTCGTAGAGGCGGAATCCTTCTTGGGTCCGTCGGAGAAAATCGGGTTCTGCACCGGTTCCGAATCGGCGGCGTGTGACACGACCTCGGGCTCGTAGCGGTGCGAAAAGAGATCGGACGATGTCATAAAGCGGGTCCTCTTGGTTTTGCCTTCGGCCCCACGTGCGTGGACTGAAGGGGATCGATCGTAGATTGCGCTCATCTGCACAAGAAAATTGCTAGGGGGGCAGTGCGAACACGAACTGCTGCCATCCAATCTACACGCCGGCATCGGCAAAGACGGCGCGCGGAGCGCCTTGGGGCGTCGCTTAGCCCCAGAAACCGCGCCTCTTGATCCGCTTCCGGTCGCCCACCACGTCCGTCCAGTCGCCGGGACCGTAGCTGTAGGTCTGCTTGGCGCCGCATCGAAAAACTTCTAATCTGCCGTCGTTGTGCTCGACGTACGCGTCACCGAACCGCATGTACTTGTCGCTTCCCCCGCCGGGCAGCGTCACCGTCACCGTCATGCGCGAGACCTCCGTACGCGCCGACGGAATGCGGGCCGGTACGGCGCGCCCGGCGGTTCCGGGCGGCCGTGACTGATCCCGAGTATGTCGGCGATGGTGCAAGCATTGCCCGGCGCCGCCGCTGTCATCATCACCCGCTCGATGGAGCCGAGCCCCACCGACAACACCGCCAGCAGGTCAGGCAGTTCGCTCGTCAGGTCGTCGCCGTGTGGCCACCAAGCTCCGTCGACGTGCCCGGTCGTTCGCGCCTTGGGCTTCATGCGCAACCGGGGCGTGTTCTCGGGTCCTGTGTGGGGGCCGCTGGAAACCGTCTCGCGTCCGTGTCGTGTCATAGCGGCAATCCCGTCTTGGCCGCGAACCGGCCAATTCTCGATCGAATCGGTGACGACGCGATCTCAGATGGTCGCGCGCGACATATCACCGACCCGATGCAGACCGCATCTCGAACGGCCGAAAGCCCAGCCAAATCTGTTGTGTTACAGCGCTTCTAGCGGAAGAACACTTGAGGAGCGCGCCAAGGCTTTGGCGCTCGCAGCGCGGAGACCTCTCGGACTTTTCGTCGCTTGCCGGGGAGAATGATCGGCAATAGAACCCCGTGATATCGGGGCCTGCGTGGTCCCAATGACCTGATCGTACGCCCGCCGGGCGCGGGGCGGGATGCCCCTTAACGTGCTGTGGGCTGGCGGGAAATCACCCACCAGCCCACTTGGGTAGAGCTCGCACTAAACGGCAGTTACTCCCACTGCCTGCGGGCCCTTGGTCCCCTGCTCGATATTGAACTCAACTCTCTGGTTTTCCTCGAGGGACCGGTAGCCGTTCCCCTGGATCTCGGAGTAGTGGACGAACACATCTGCTGCGCCGCCGTCCGGAGCGATAAAACCGAAGCCTTTTTCGCTGTTAAACCATTTCACAGTTCCCTGTGTCATACCTTCAACTTCTCTCATTTTCGAACGGATGCCGACGGGCATCCCGCGCAAGCGTAGCATGCCCTGTTGGCACAATATGTAATGTCTTGTAGCAGAGAGATTTTCATAACCCACACGGCGCTGACGAGCAGCGATCGGTCGTGCAGTCTCCGGCTGGCTTGCCGAAAGCATGCGCCCGCGGATCTGAAGCCCGCACACCCCGGGTCCTCGATTCGTGCCTACGGCGGCAGTCGCCTCCAGCCGCCCGGCGGGGCGGGGCGTGGCTCGCCCATGCCGGCGGACGTTCGAGGGTGGTGACGGCGGCCTCGCCGGTGCTTGGTTTGTCGCCCGGTTCCGGGACTTGTGCCATTGTCGTGACACTCTCAGACTGTTGATATGCGCGACCGCGAGACGATCGATTCAGAATTGCGGCGCATCGCCCTTGGGCGCCGATCGGTCGGCGAGCGCGGCGGTCAGCCGTCATCCCGAGAGATCGACGAATTGCTCGACGAGCTGCTCGCGCATAGCGCGGGGACGCCTGCCCCCAACGCGGGAAAGGTGCGTGACGGCGAGATCGTCGCCGACGCCCGGGGCGCCCACAGGTCCGGCACCGCGCTCCGCGCGCGCATGGGTGTTCGGCGCCGATTGGGTCTCCTCGCGGCGTTGCCGCTTTCTCTGGCCGCCGTCGCCGCCGCGGTGGTGGTGATGTTCGCGGTCCACCAACGGGATTCATCGGAGCAGCCCGCCGACAGCCCGCCGTCGGCGGCGCCGCCGCCCAGTCGCATCGCGCCGGTGGCACCCGCCCCGCGGATCGAGATCGCCGACATGGCGTTCATCGCCGCGTTGAAGCATGAAGGCGTACCGTTTCCCAGCCAGGAATACGTGATGGCCCAGGGGCACGCGGTCTGTGACTTCCTGGCGCACCAACCCAATTTCGCCGATGCGGTGGCGTTCGTTCAGCGGTCGTCGATATGGGATGCCAACCAAAGCGCGGAAGTCACCGCCGGCGCCATCGTCGCGTACTGCCCCAAGTCTCAACCCGCAACGCCGGACGAGATGCAGCCGGCCTACCAGAGTGTCCTCTCCGATCTGCAGGCGATCGAAGGAAAGTTGCAAGGGATCCAAGGGGATCTGCAAGGCATCCAGGGCGATCTCGGGGGCAGCCCAGGCCACCCCTGACCCGGTCATGGCCTTCCCCGGAGCGGGCACGCGTGCATGGCGGGCAGGACCGTTCGGCGTGCGGCGCGAAGGCGGGCTGTCACCTGAGTCGGCTTGCAAAAAATGATGCTTCGACCCCTTTCGCAGCAACGCCGCCAGGCTTACGAATTGCCTGCACGGAGACTTGTGGTGCTCAGCTTGGCTAACCGGTTGGTACTCTCTGGCCCGGCCACACTCGCGCTGGTTTGTCATCGCGACGGCGTTGTCGCCGCCATCACCGCCGCCGCCGTGGGGTGGTTATTACGGCCCCAGGCCCTACATTTCGGCCAGCATCTGCGCGCCGATCCCGGTCGTCCACATCTGCGCCGGAATCTGACAGCGGCCGACCATATCCAGCGACGCCCACCGGGCGCAGGATCACGCCGAGGCAGTCAGCGGCGGCGTAACCACACGATGACGCCGACGGCAGCCGCCAGGACCATCGCCGCCGGCACAACGCCGCGGGAGAGGACCACACCCGTCGCCCGAGCATGGAAGTGGTTCGTCGGTGTCGAGTTTTCGACGTGACGGGCCACGGGCTCGTCCGTTCCTTTGCTGCTCGACGGTGGAGGGGTTGCCTCTGCCGGCGAACGCTGGGAGGGGATCTGCTGCGCGGGCGCCGCTGCCGCTGGCGGTGAAGCCTCTGCCTTGCGGTCCGCTCGGCGGGCCTGCCCCCGATCGCGGTCACGTCGCGGCACCCAGATCTCGTCTCCCAGCTCGTCGGGAATCAGCCACATCAGCAGGGCGAAGTTGACCGCCGCCAGGACACCGTGCAGGACGATGTCGGCCGCGTGGAACCCCAACGGCGTGGGCCGTGCACGCGCGGTGGCGACACTGCCGAAGAACAGCAACAGCGTGTAGGCCACCGCGCTCACCGCGGTGACGGTGATCGCGGCGCGGCGACGACCGGCGGCCGCGATGCCCGCCACCACCCCCAGTCCCAGCAGTATGGCGCTTTGCGCCGGCGTTGCTGCCAGGCCCAGAATCGGCGCGCCGGTCGGGCCGGCGTGCGGATGAAGGGCGGCCGAAACCAGCCCCGCTATCCCGAACGCGGACACCAGCACGCCCTCGGCGCGTAGGAACCAACGCCCGCTACGAAACCGTCCCGGGTCCATCGGAACTCTGCGCAAACCCGACGTCGCCCCGGGGACTGGCCCCGCCGTAACCGGCATCGCGCGACCTCCAGCCTCAACGGCAACTGCTATGACGTCGGCTACCCACTGCCGCCGGTAGTACTCCAGCGGTCTTTGCCGCGAGCACAGCTTCGATGCCGGCCGAGCCGAGGGTCCCTGGCGCGGCAACGGCGGCTCAGCACCGAGGGTGCGTCCAGAACGGCCGATGCGGGGCGCCGCGCCGAGCCCCCGACCCCCGCCAGCCGCGCCGCCCGTGCTCAGCCGGCGGTAACAACGGTTAAACCTGTTGCGCTGCAAATAATTTCGCAAGGCGGTGTTCGCTCTCCAGAATTCAGGATCTGATCCCGGTGTTTTTTCGGCCCATTGCGCGCGGGCATCGCCGGCGTCCAGCGCCGATGATCTTGACGTGGGGCCTCTGGCTCGCCGTCCGTGTCCGCGTCGTAAGTTCGTTCGGGGTCGGCGGGAACACGCGAATAGGGGGAAGCGCATGACAACGATCGGACACCGCCACGCGTCAGTCGTCGGCCTGGTCGCCGTCGCACTGATCACGGTCGGATGCAGCAATGGCAAGGGCGTCCACGCGTCGCCACCGCCTCAGGAAGGGGCGAACACCGTCTCCACGTCCTCAGCCCCAGCGCCGCCCACCGAGGTCAAGCTCATCGGCGAGAGAGATGTCGAGGTGACGTTGACCGGGCCGATCGCCGCCAAGTACTCGTCGGCAACCGCGGACCAGAAGAACGCTCTGGGCAAGCCGCTGACGGGTGACCGTAACGCGGGCACACGGGATAGCGGAGTGGTATTCCAGCAGTTCCAGGGCGGCGCGATCACCGCCAAGAACGGCGCGGCAGGCACGCCCGCATACATCATCCTGGGCAAGATCCGGGACGCCTGGAATGTCCCACGCGACCCCGACGGCGTGCCCGCGGTCACCGGCACCAACGGTTCGGCAGGTCCGCTGGGCGTTCCCACCAGCGACGTGAACGCTGTCGGCGATCTGCTCGTGTCGAACTTCGAGCACGGCAAGATCCAATACAGCCCGACGACCGGGCAGGTCGAGGTGACGGTGAACGGCAAGGTCGTACCATCCGGGCTGTAACGGCGCTGCAACGTAACCCGCTTCGCGCGAGCGTCGCCCGGGTTTGCTCGGCGACCCGGGTCCCGAAATCGTCCCGGTGGGACCGGCGCGCGATTGCCGCCGCCCATCACAGCCGACGTCGGACATTTGGCGCAGAGCCCCCTGTCAGGATTGAACTGACGACCGCTCGCTTACAAGGCGAGTGCTCTACCACTGAGCTAAGGAGGCGGGATCAAACCGGTCCAAGCCTAAACGGTCACTCGCCGCTGTCGATCACGCGCGTGGAGCGCACCGACCGGGAGGAGGGACGCCGGCGGCCCGGCAGCGGGATGCGGTCGGCGATGTTGCTCAACGGGTTGACCACCATGGTCAGCGCGACAACGGCGTCCTGCAGCGTGGCGATCGCGGGCTCGAGTGCTTCCATCCCGGGCGTCAGCCGCGCCAGGGTGTCGGCGACGTCCGTGAGCTGGTCCAGCGGCCCATTTTTCGCCGTCAGTTTGTCGACCAGGCCGCCCTCGCTGAGCAGCCGATCGGCCAGGCCATCCTCGGCCAGCAGCCGCTCGATCAACCCGTCCTCGGCGACGAGCTGATCGGCAAGACCACCCGGCTGCAGCGTGCGGTGCAGCCCTCCGCCCTCCGCGGTCAGGCGGTCGAGCAGGCCGCCCTCCGACGTCAGCATGTCGACCACGCCGCCCGGGCGCAGCAACCGGTCGATCGGCCCGTCTGGCGCCACCGCCCGCCCAAGGGGCGCGTCGTCGTCCAGCAGCCGGGCGAGCCGGTTGGCGCGAACGATCGCATCGTCGATCCCCCACATCGACGTCATGGCGGTCGATCCGGCGGTCCCGCCGTCGCCCAATGCCCGTTTCGCCACACCCACTGCGGCGCTCGCGACGGTCAGGCTAGCGTCGGCGGCGGCAAGTCCGACGCGTGCCGGGGCGGTCGCGGTCGCGACGATCCGTGCGGCGAGATTCATCCCACGAGTCTATTCGCGACGCGACCGCGCCATCCGGCGCAGGTCCAAGCCAACGCGATGATTCCTGGCAGACTACTATCAGAGTGTTGGCACTGAGCTTCCAGCAAATACACAGGCTTCACATAGGTAACGTTCAACTAGGGGGCGAACAACCTGATGACCGCGGCATCCCCAAGCGAAACGAAACCGGAGGCTCGCGTCCTCGTGGTCGACGACGAGGCCAACATCGTCGAGTTGCTCTCGGTCAGTCTGAAGTTCCAGGGCTTCGAGGTCTACACCGCGAGCAACGGAGCCCAGGCGCTGGATCGGGCGCGCGAGGCCCGTCCCGACGCGGTGATCCTCGACGTGATGATGCCCGGCATGGACGGGTTCGGGGTCTTGCGGCGCCTGCGCGCCGACGGTATCGACGCCCCGGCGCTGTTCCTGACGGCGCGGGATTCGTTGCAGGACAAGATCGCCGGTCTGACCCTCGGCGGCGACGACTACGTGACCAAGCCGTTCAGCCTCGAAGAGGTGGTCGCCCGGTTGCGCGTCATCCTCCGGCGCGCCGGCAAGGGTGGCGCCGAGCCCCGAAGCGCCCGCCTGACGTTCGCCGACATCGAGCTCGACGAGGAGACCCACGAAGTGTGGAAGGCCGGCGAACCGGTCTCGCTGTCGCCGACCGAATTCACGCTGCTGCGCTACTTTGTGATCAACGCGGGCACCGTCTTGAGCAAGCCCAAGATCCTCGATCACGTCTGGCGGTACGACTTCGGAGGTGACGTGAATGTCGTCGAGTCCTACGTGTCGTACCTGCGGCGCAAGATCGACACCGGAGAGAAGCGGCTGCTGCATACGTTGCGCGGAGTCGGTTATGTGCTGCGGGAACCGCGCTGAGCCCGCGCTCGGTCACCAGCGCTAGCGAAGAATGACGCACATGTCCACACAGCATCGACGTGGGTTGCCGCTGCGGGTAGGGCTGGTCGCCGCCACCCTGGTACTGGTGGCCTGCGGCCTGGCGGTCTCGGGCATCGCGGTCACCTCGATCCTGCGGCACAGCCTGGTCACCCGGATCGATCAGACTTTGCTCGACGCGTCCCGGGGCTGGGCGCAGGCCCCGCGGCGACAGTCTCCGCCGCCCTACGAGGGCCCGGATCCGGCACGCCCGCCGTCGAAGTTCTACGTGCGCGGTATCGGCACCGACGGCACCCCGTTCACCGCGATCAACGACCGCAACGCCGAACCGGCGCTGCCGCCCAACAACGACGTGGGGCCCAACCCGACCACGCTGCCCTCGGTCAACGGGTCCGACATCCAGTGGCGCGCGGTATCGGTGCGTGGCCCGCACGGCCTGACGACCGTCGCGATCGACCTCTCCGACGTCCAACACACGGTCACCTCCCTCGTCTGGTTGCAGATCGGCATCGGGGTCGCGGTGCTGGTCGTGGTCGGCATCGCCGGCTTCGCCGTGGTGCAGCGCAGCCTGCGGCCGCTGTCCGAGGTCGAGCAAACCGCCGCGGCGATCGCCGCCGGCCAGCTGGACCGCCGTGTGCCCGAACGAGACCCGCGCACCGAGGTGGGCCGCCTGTCGCAGGCCCTGAACGGGATGCTCGCGCAGATCCAGGAGGCCCTTGCGTCGTCGGAATCGTCGGCAGAGAAGGCCCGGAGCTCCGAGGAGCGGATGCGACGGTTCATCACCGACGCCAGTCACGAGCTGCGGACCCCGCTGACGACCATCCGGGGCTTCGCGGAGTTGTATCGCCAGGGCGCCGCGCGGGACGTCGCCATGTTGCTGTCCCGGATCGAAAGCGAAGCCCGCCGAATGGGTCTGCTGGTCGAGGACCTGCTGCTGTTGGCCCGCCTCGATGTGCAGCGGCCGCTCGAGCACAACCGGGTCGACTTGCTCGCGTTGGCGAGCGACGCCGTCCACGACGCGCAGGCGATGGATCCGCAACGGACCATCACCATGGAGGTGCTCGACGGCCCGGGCACCCCGGAGGTGCTCGGCGACGAACCGCGGATCCGGCAGGTGCTGAGCAATTTGGTCGCCAACGCCTTGCAGCACACCCCGGAGAACGCCGACGTCACCGTTCGCGTCGGCACCGTGGGCGCCGACGCGGTGCTCGAAGTGGCCGACAAGGGGCCCGGCATGACCGAGCAGGATGCCTCACGGGTGTTCGAGCGGTTCTATCGCACCGACTCGTCGCGGGCACGCGCCAGCGGAGGCACCGGGCTGGGGCTGTCGATCGTCGACTCACTGGTGCGCGCGCACGGCGGCAACGTCAAGGTGACGACCTCGCCCGGCGAGGGCTGCTGTTTCCGCGTCACGCTGCCGCGCGTCAGCGAGGTGCCGGCCCAGGAGCCGGTTCACGCCAATTGAGCCAGCGCCGCCTTGATCTTGGCCTGAGCCTCGTCCAGGGACTCCGGTGAAGGGTTGCGGTCGACGTTGGCGAACCCGAAGTCGCTCAGGCGTCGGGTGGGAAAGACATGCACGTGCAGGTGGGGCACCTCGAGCCCGGCGATGATCACCCCGGCGCGCTCGGTCTTGAAGGCCTTGCATACGGCCTTACCGATGAGCTGACTCACGGCCATGATCCGGCCGAAGGTCTCGCCGTCGACGTCCTGCCACTGATCGATTTCGGCCCGCGGCACCACCAGCGTGTGGCCCTGGGTCATGGGCTCGATCGTCAAGAACGCGACGACGTCGTCGTCCTCATAGACGAAGCGGCCGGGGAGTTCACGGTTGATGATCTTGGTGAAGATCGACGCCATGGCCCCAGCATAGGGCCGCCGAAATTGCCGCCACGGTTGCGGTCGGCTTCACATCACGACCGCCACGGCAGTCTGGGCGATTAGTTTCACGCAACTGGTCTTTGGGCGCCGCGAACCACGCGGCCCCTGCGTCACTCTTCCTGGCCGAACTCCATGACATCGAGGTTCCAGTACCCGCGCATGTTGGTGATCAGTCCCGCCTCATTGACCTTATAGGTGAACACGCCGCGCACCTTGCTGGTGATACCGCCCTCAAACTTGCTCTGCAGCACCAGAATATGGGCGATCTCGTCTGGTGAGCTCGACGGGAACGTCTCTTCGCACGTGATGGTCAGCTGGTTCTTGGCGATGTTGTTGTCGAAGAACTCGCCGACGGCTGCCTTGCCGCGCACGCCGGTGCCGTCGGGGTTGGTGACGGACTTGCCGATCGGGTCCTCGATGACGACGTCGTCGGTCATCAGCGCCAGCCAGCCGTCCCGGTCTTTGCCCTGCGCGCAGCGCCACGACGACTGCGACGCGGTTAATGCCGGGGATTGAGCGGTTTGGGTCATGGTTATCTCTCCTGTCACTAGATTGCACACGCGGCGCGTGCGCCTTCCTCGGTTGCCTTGCGGATCAGTCCCAGCCCGGTGCAGTCACCGGCGGCAAGCACCTGGGTGCCGGGCAGAGCGGTGACCAGCGCGTCGAACAGAGTGGTGTCGGCTTCCACCGTGCCGGCCAGCACAACGCTGTCGGCCTGCAGCCGCCGGTTGGTGCCCCCCGCGGGCGTGAACACCACAGCGTCGGTGGTGATCCGTTCCACGGTTGCCCGGACGTGCACGGTGACGCCGAGCCGGTCGAGGCGATCCATGTGTTCGGTCTTGCGCTTATTGCCCACTTCAGGCGCGATGTTCTTGCCGGGTTGGAGTACCGATACCAGCCGACCCCGGCTCGCCAGGAATTCGGCCAGCTCAAGGGCGACCAGGTCGCCGCCGATGATGGCGACTCGGCGCCCGACCGGCATCCAGGCGCGGCTGGCCAACCGAACCGCGGCGGGTCGCAGGAGCCGTTGCCGCCAGCCGCCGAGCGCGGCAGCCGCGAGCCGCTGCCAGCTCGGTGCACCGAATTGGGCTTGGCCGCCAAGCAATTCGCGCAATGCGGCTCCGGTGTACACGTGCGGCAGGTCGGACCCCGGAATTGCCGGCACTTCAACACGGCCCCCGGTGGCCACGACCACGGCATCGGGGCCGGCATCGACGACGTCCTGAGCCGAAACCGCCCGGCCCAGGCGGACTTCCGCGTCGCTGAGGCTGACCTCCTCGCGCAGGTAGTGTAGGAACGGCTGGTTCTCCGGATGTAGGACCGCGGCCCAACGCAGCGCCCCGCCCAGCACGGCGCCGCGTTCGAAAAGGGTGACGCGGTGGCCGCGTTGGGCGGCAACCCGCGCGGCCTCCAGACCGGCCGGTCCGCCGCCGATGACCACCACGCGCTTGGCCCGCGCGGCGCGAGCCGCGGCCAATTCGCGTTCTTTGCCGGTACGCGGATTGACGGCACAGTCCACCGAGAAACGCTGTTCCATTGCGTCGATGCAGTTTTCACAAGAGATGCACTTGCGAACCCGGTGCGCCTGCCCCTCGCGCACCTTGCGCGGCAGGTCGGGGTCGGCCAACAGGGGACGTCCCATGGCGATGAAGTCGGCACGCCCGTCGGCCAGGATCCGTTCAGCACGGGCGGGGTCGTGGATGCGGCCGACGGCGATTACCGGCACGTCGACCACCTGCTTGACCGCGGCCGCGGCACCGACGTTGAGCTCGTCGCCGTCGTCGGCGCCGTTGACCATCCCGGTCACCAACCGGTCGATGACTCCGCCGCTGACGTGGAACGCGTCGACGCCGGCCGCCACGAATTCGGGTGCCAGCTGCGCCGTCTCGAAGATGGGCCGCCCACCCGCGACGCGTTCATAGCCCGAGATGCGCAACGTGATCGGCAGGGCGTCACCGATCTCCGAGCGGATCGCGGCCAGCGCCTCGATTACTACCCGCGCCCGGCCGCGCGCCGAATCCCCGCGATAGTCGTCGGTGCGCCGGTTGCGTTGCGGGGCAAGGAAGGAGCCCAACAGCATGTAGCCGTGCGCGGCGTGCAGCTCGATGCCGTCGTAGCCGGCCTCGACGGCCCTCCGCGCCGCGGCCTTGAACAGATCGAACACGCCGCACAGCTGTTGCTTGCTGATCTCGACCGACGGGCGCCCGGTGAGGTAGGACGGAATCACCGACGGTCCCCACGACGTGACCCCGAAGATTTCGGGTCCCAGGCCGTCGGGGCCGGCATGCACGATCTGCGGCTGGATCTTGGCGCCGTGCTCGTGCACGACGTCCACCAGGGCCCGATGCGCGTCGACCGCCTCGTCGGTGGCCAGGTGCAGGCCGCCGGGCGTCTCGGGGTGTTGATGGTCAATTCCGGTGGCGCCCAGCGTGATCAGGCCCACGCCGCCCATGGCGCGGGCGGCGAAGTAGTCGCGGGTGCGCTCCGACGGTAGCCCGTCAGGCGTGCCGTACATGGTCTCCATCGGAGACATGACGACGCGGTTGCGCACCGTCATGGCGCCGATTCGGCCCGGCGCCATCAGGTGACCGAACCCGGTCACTCGCGACTCAGAGGGTGGGAATTTACCGGTCGGCGTCCGTGTACCGGATGACGCCACGAATGTTCTTGCCGTCCAGCATGTCCTGGTAGCCCTCGTTGATCTGCTCGAGGCGGTACTGGGTGGTCACCATGTCGTCCAGGTTCAGCTTGCCGGCCTGGTACATCGACAGCAGCTGCGGGATGTCGTACTGCGGGTTGCCGCCGCCGAAGATGGTGCCCTGCAGGTTCTTCTGCATTAGCGTCAGCATCGCCAGGTTCAGGTTGACGTTGGTGTCCAGCAGGCTGCCGATGGCGGTCAGCACGCAGGTGCCGCCCTTTTGGGTGATGTTGAGGTAGTTGTCGATATCGGCGCCGTGCAGTTCACCGACCGTGACCACGACCTTGTGGGCCATCAGGCCGTAGGTGACCTCCATGATGCCCATCAGCGCCGCGTTGATGTCGGGATAGACGTGGGTGGCACCGAATTTCAGCGCCTGGTCGCGCTTCCATTCGACCGGATCGATCGCGAAGATGTAGCGCGCACCGGCGTTGACGGCGCCCTGCAGGGCGGCCATGCCGACCCCGCCGACGCCGACGATGGCGACGTCCTGGCCCGGCCGGATGTCGGCGGTGCGGACCGCCGAACCGTAACCGGTGGTGACGCCGCAGCCGACCAGTGCGGCCACCTCAAACGGCACGGACTTGTCGATCTTCACCACGGAGCTGCGGTGCACCACCATGTACGGCGAGAAGGTGCCCAGCAGCGTCATGGGGAAGACGTTCTGGCCACGCGCCTGGATGCGGAACGTGCCGTCCGAGACGGCGGCACCGCCGAGTAGACCGGCACCCAGGTCGCACAGGTTGCGCATGCCGGCCTGACAGGTCGCGCATTGCCCGCAGGACGGGATGAACGACAGCACCACGTGGTCACCCGGGGCGATGTCCTCGACGCCCGGGCCGACCTCGGTGACGATGCCCGCACCCTCGTGCCCGCCGAGCACCGGGAAGCCGGCCATCGGAATTCCGCCGGTGACGAGGTGATGGTCGGAGTGGCACATGCCCGCCGCTTCCATCTGGATTTTGACCTCGTGCGCCTGCGGGTCGCCGATCTCGATCTCCTCGATGGACCAGGGCTGGTTGAACTCCCAGATCAGTGCGCCTTTTGTCTTCACGATGGTCCTGACCCCATTTCGCCTTTGAATCGATCAGCGCTGCCCGGCCCATTCTTGCCGGACAACTTGGTGACGGGCGCCACAAGGCACCCTTGTCGCGTCAGCATAGCGCGTGCAACAAATCAAATGCTTGGTTGGTCCGTCCTCGGTCCGCGGTCACCAGATGGGGACCGGTGCCTGGCCAAGCGGGTAGTAGCCGGGCAGCTTTTCGCCGGCGATGCTGCGCTCGATCCGCTTCTGCATGCCGGTGCTGAGGTCGCCCGACTCGATCAGGGTCGCGAACATCTTCGCGACGTGACCGAAGTCGAAGAAGTCGCGCTGCCACTCGATGAGGTTGTCGGCGTTCAGGCGAAACCAGCTGCCGCCGATGCCGTAGATCTCGTCCTGGGTGCCGTCCGACTTGTTGACGATCTGCTTCCAGAAGCCGACGATCTCGCCCTGCTTCTCGTCGATGAGCACCTTCTGGTACTCGTACACCCAGTTCTCCAGGCCCTCCATCTCCAGCCCGAGGGCGATGTCGCGGATCTCGTCGACGCCGACGCACATCACGTCTTCCTTGGGGCCGATGTTCCAGCCGTAGGTGGCGTCCTTGGCGTAGAAGTCGGCCAACGGCCGCCAGTCACCGGCCTTTTCGCAGTCCTTGTTGGCCTGCAGCCAGCGATCGACCCATGTCTCGAGTTCCTCACGTGACGCCTTAGACATTTTGAGTCAGTCTCCCTTATCTTCTTTGATGAACAGTGCATGCGTTGGGCACATCTCGACCGCGCGTTCGACTTCGTCGCGGGCGTCCTCGGGCGGTTCGGGATCAAGGATTTCGACCTTGCCCCGCTTGGGCACCCGGAAGTAGTCCGGCGCCTCCAGTTCGCACATCGCATGCCCCTGGCAGAGATCCAGATCCGCTTCGATTCGAAAACCCATGAGCGGTCAGGCTTTCCGCTTGCGGTAGTGCACCTTCGCCGGACGGGCGAGCTGGACCACCATCTTCGAGTGGTCGTTGTGGTAGCTGTCGGCCGGCTGTGCCATCTCGAACTCATACTCGCGCAACAGGACCGAGAAGATCGCCTTGATCTGCATCTGGGCGAAGGCGGCGCCGACGCAGCGGTGTCGCCCGGCGCCGAACGGGATCCAGGTCCATCGGTTGACGATGTCGGCCTGCTCGGGCTTGTTGTAGCGGTCGGGCTTGAACGCGTCCGGGTCGGGGAAGTCCTCGGGGATCCGGTTCGATATGGCCGGGGACGCCGCGACGAAGTCGCCCTTGTGAATCGGATAGCCCTGCACCTCGAACTCGCCCTGCGCGACGCGCATCAAGATGATCAGCGGCGGGTGCAGCCGCAGCGTCTCCTTGACCACGTTGTCCAGCTTCGGGATCGACCGCAGCGCATGGAAACTCACCTCTTGCCCGTCGGCGTACAGCTCCTCGAGCTCGGCGAGCACCTCGGCGTAGACTTCCGCGTGGCGGATCAGCTCGATCAGCGTCCACGCGGACGTTCCGGAACTGGTGTGGTGCCCGGCGAACATCAGCGAGATGAACATGCCGGTGACCTCATCGGCCGAGAAACGCGGTTTGCCCTCCTCGTCCTTGATCGAGACCAGCACGTCGAGCATGTCGCGGTCGGACTTGTCCTTCGGCGGATTGGCCAGCCGCTGGTCCATGATCTCCTGCACCAGCGCGACGAGCTTGACGCGCGCCTCGTCGCGGAGCTTGAAACTCTCGATCGGCAGGTACGGATCGACGTAGCACAGCGGATCGGTGCCGCGCTCCAGCATGTGGTAGTACTCCGCGAACCGGTGGTCGAGCTGCTCGCGGAACTTCAGCCCGATCAGGCAGGCCGTCGAGGTGTAGATGGTCAGCTCGGCGAAGAAGTCGAGCAGCTCGATCTCGCCCTCCTCGCCCCAGCCGGCGATCATCTTCTTGACTTCGCCCTCGATGGTGGCGGCGTGGCCCTTCATCTGCTCGCCGCGCAGCGCCGAGTTGTGCAGCATCTCCTTGCGCCGCTCGGGGCTGGCATCGAACACCACGCCCTTGCCGAAGATGGGGGTCATGAACGGGTAGGCCTCGGCCTGGTCCAGGTCCTCGTCGGCGGAGCGGAAGAAGAATTCGTTGGCCTCCGCGCCGGACAACAGGATGACGTGTTTGTCGACCAGCTGGAACCAGCCGACGTCGCCGCATTCCTCCCGGACCCGCTTCATCAAACCGATTGGGTCCGTGCGGAATTCCTCGAGGTGACCGTGTTCCTCCTCGCCGCCGGAAACCCGCGGCACGACGGCGGTGTTCGCCGTAGTTGCGTCAGCCATGTCCTGGCATCCCTTCTTCGCCGAGCGCGAGCTTCTGGCGATCCGTCTTGTCGGCCAGCGGGGCTTCGGGCTGAAGCTCCATGTTGGCGATGAAGCCACCGCGCGGGGTCTCGGCGACGAATGTGATGGCACGCGCCAGGTCCGCCGGCCGCAGGAAGTAGTCGTGGCGGGCCTGGCCCCACTTGGCCCAGTCCTCCAGGGCGGGTCCGATCTTTTCGGCCGGCAGGCTCCAGCCCATCGACGTCTTCGTCGGTCCCGGGTGCACGATCGAAGCCCGCACCCCGGTGCCCTCGAGCTCCATCTGGAAGTTGGTGACCATGGCCACGAGCGCGGCCTTGGCCGCGCCGTAGGCGCCCATGTGCGGCCGCTGGCGCAGGGCCACGTCGGAGCCGACGAAGATCAAATCCCCGCGCTGCCGCTCCAGCATGCCTGGCAGCACCGCGGCGGCCAGCCGGTTGGCGCCGACGAGGTGGATCTGCAGTTGTGACTCGAACTCGTCTGTGGTGATCTCGGCGAGCTTGCCGAAGTAGGTGTCGCCCGCGCCGGCCACCAACACCTCGATGTCGCCGAGCGCATCGACGGCCTGCGCGACAAAGGATTTCACCGAGTTGGGGTCGGTGACGTCCAGATGGAATCCGACCGCCTCGCCGCCGTCGGCGTTGATCTTGCCGACGATGTCGTTGAGCTTCTCCACCCGGCGGGCGCCGAGGGCGACCGGGAAGCCGTGCGCCGCGAGCTCGATGGCGGTGGCCTCACCGATGCCGGAAGAGGCGCCGGCCACGATCGCCGGCCGTCGTTCGGGCAAGGGGTCAAAGCGGGGCATTCAGCAGACCTCCACGGTCATCGGTAGGTGAGCGAATCCGCGGACATTGCTGGAGTGGACGCGGACGGCGTTGGCCTCGTCCACCTCATATCCGCGGATTCGCTTGAACAACTCGGTGAGCGCGACCCGCGCCTCCATCCGTGCCAGATGGGCGCCGAGGCAGAAGTGTGCGCCGCTGCCGAAACTCAAGAGCTTGGGCCCGATTTCGCGTCCGACCAGATAGTCGTCGGGGTTGTCGAAGACCCGCTCGTCGCGATGCCCAGAACCGGGCAACAGCAGCAGGACGTCGCCTTCGGGGATGGTGGTGTCGTAGAGGGTGAGCTCCCCGGACACGGTGCGGGCCAGGATTTGGCTGGAGGTGTCGTAGCGCAGGGTCTCCTCGACCCACTGCGGCACCAGCGAAAGGTCGGCATAGACCGGGCTCAGTTGGTCCGGATTCCTGTGCCCCCAAAAGGCCGCATTGGCAAGCAGTTTGGTGGTGGTCTCGTTTCCCGCGATGACCATCAGAAACATGAAGCCGAGCACTTCGTCGTCGGTGAGGCGGTCGCCGTCGATCTCGGCCTCCAGCAGTGCCGAGGTCAGGTCGTCCGTCAGCTTCTTGCGCCGCTCGGCCACCATGCCCTGGTAGTAGACGATCAGGTTGATGGAGGCCTCGACCGCCTCTGGCGGCACGTCGGTGACGCCCTCGTCGCGGTGCATCACGCCGTCGGCCCAGGCGCGAACCTGAACTCGATCCGGTTCGGGGACGCCCATCAGCTCCGAGATGACGTCCATCGGCAGCTTCCCGGCGAACTCGTCGACGTAGTCGACCGTGCCGCCCTTCGCCCTTTCCAGCATGGCGTCGAGGTGCTGTGTGGCGATCTCGGTGACGCGCGGCTCGAGTTCCCGAATCCTCCTGGGCGTGAAGCCTTTTGACACCAGGGTCCGCAGCCGCAGATGCGCGGGGTCGTCCATCGCCAGGAACGACATCGTCTTGGACGCGTGTGGGCCGCGGGATGCCGGATCCAACGAGACACCGTACTTGTTGGACAGCGTCGTGCTGTTGCGGAATCCGTGCAGCACGTCTTGGTGCCGCGACAGCGCCCAGAACTTCAGGTCCTCGTTGCGATACAGCGGGGCCTCATCGCGAAGCCGCTTGTAGTACGGGTACGGATCTTCGTGGAAGTCGTAGTCGTAGGGATCGAGGACCAGCTCGTGGTCGCCAACATGAACGGTCATTCGGTGCTCGTCTCCTGGCTCGTCTCTCCGGCGCCGGTGAGGATCAGCCGCACCACGTAGGCCAGCCGGTCGGCGATCTCGCGATAGGTGAATTCGCCGCTGCCGGCTTGCACGAGCGCCCCGAAGAAGGACATCTCCAGGGCCGAAACGGCGGTGGGGTCGGCGTCGGGACCCATCGCGGACGTGATGCGGCGGTGGATCTCCGCACCGATCCGGTCGCGAGCGGCGGCCACCGCCGGCTCGGCGCCGCCGCTGAGCAACGCCGTCGTGCACGCGGCGCTCACCTCGGGTTCGTCGGCGACCACCAGGGCCAGGTGGCGCAACACCTGTTCGACGCGGTTGGGCATCGGGTCGTTGACGTCGGTGAAGTAGGGGACCTGCCGCACCAGATCCAGGTAGACCTCGGCGATCAGGTGGTTCTTCGACGAGAAGTACGTGTACGCGGTGGCGGGGGCCACTTTGGCGCGGGCGGCGACCGCGCGCACCGTGAGGTCCGCGTACGACTTCTCCCGCAGCGTCTCGATGCCGGCCGCGAGCACCTTGCGGAACGTCTCCTCCTGGCGGCGGTTGCGCGCGGGTGGACCGCTCTGGTGCTCGGCCTGAGACGTGATCGTCACCAGTGCATCGCTGGACACATGTCCAAGCTATCGGACCGACGAGACCGGAGGCAAGCCCGATTGGCAAAGATGCTCGTTAATGTGCAATTTTCCGCCACGCGGCGCCCCGGAGCGAGATCGGCTCTTGCACCGCAGATGGCCCGGCGGCTATGGTTCGATCGGACGATATCGGACAACTGTCCATTCGATTCGCGTGCGCGATTGGCCGCACAGACGGGAGCGGGAGATGGCCTTGCTGGCCGACGGCGTGAGTGCACTTTTCATCGACGGCAAGATGGCGCCCGGCAGCGCCGGCACTTTCCCGACGATCAATCCGGCGACCGAGGAAGTTCTGGGAGCGGCCGCTGACGCCGACGCCGACGACATGGGCCGCGCCATTGATGCCGCCCGGCACGCGTTCGACGAGACGGACTGGTCGCGCGACACCGAACTGCGCGTGCGGTGCGTGCGGCAGCTGCGCGAGGCGATGCAGCAGCACCTCGAAGAGCTGCGCGAACTGACCATCGCCGAAGTCGGCGCGCCCCGGATGCTCACCTCGATCGCCCAGCTCGAAGTCCCGGTCAACGACCTGGCATTCGCGGCCGACACCGCCGAATCCTACGAGTACAACCAGGATCTCGGCGAGGCGTCACCGATGGGTATCCGCACCCGACGCACGATCGCCCGAGAGGCCGTCGGCGTCGTCGGCGCCATCACCCCGTGGAACTTCCCCCACCAGATCAACCTCGCCAAGATCGGCCCCGCGCTGGCGGCTGGAAACACCGTCGTCCTGAAGCCGGCGCCCGACACCCCGTGGTGTGCCGCCGTGCTCGGTGAACTCATCGCCGAGCACACCGACTTCCCACCCGGTGTGATCAACATCGTGACGTCCAGCGACCACGGCGTTGGCGCTCTGCTGGCCAAAGACCCTCGGGTGGACATGGTTTCGTTCACCGGGTCGACCGCCACGGGCCGCAGCGTGATGGCCGACGGCGCCGCGACCATCAAGAAGGTGTTCCTCGAGCTCGGCGGCAAGTCGGCGTTCATCGTGCTGGACGACGCCGACTTGAGCGGTGCGGTGGGTGTGGCCGGTTTCTCGGTGTGCATGCACGCCGGGCAGGGGTGCGCCATCACCACCCGGTTGGTGGTGCCGCGCGCGAAGTATGACGAGGCCGTCGCCATCGCGGCCGCCACGATGGGCGGCATCAAGGCGGGCGACCCCACCGATCCCGGAACAATCTGCGGCCCAGTGATTTCGGCGCGCCAGCGGGACCGGATACAGGGTTACCTCGACTCCGCTATCGCCGAGGGCGGGACGTTTGCCTGCGGTGGCGGCCGGCCGGCCGACCGCGAAGTCGGTTTCTTCATCGAGCCGACGGTGATCGCCGGACTGGGCAATGACGCCCGCTGCGCGCGCGAGGAGATCTTCGGTCCCGTCCTGACGGTGATCCCGCACGACGGCGACGACGACGCCGTGCGCATTGCCAACGACTCGCCATACGGGTTGTCGGGCACCGTGTTCGGCGCCGACCCGGATCGGGCGGCGCGGGTGGCCGCGCGGGTCCGCGCTGGCACGATCAATGTCAATGGCGGTGTGTGGTATTCGGCCGACGCACCCTTTGGCGGTTACAAGCAGTCCGGAAACGGTCGCGAGATGGGCTTGGCCGGCTTCGAGGAATACCTGGAAATCAAGACCATCGCGACGGCGATCTGACAAGAGGAGCTAAAGAGCATGCGGTTTGAGAACAAGGTCGGCATCGTCACCGGGTCCGGCGGCGGCATCGGCCAGGCCTACGCCGAGGCGCTCGCCCGCGAAGGTGCGGCCGTGGTCGTAGCCGACATCAACCTGCAGGGCGCCGAGAAGGTGGCCGACGGGATCAAGGGCGAGGGCGGTACGGCGCTGGCCCTACCCGTCGACGTGTCGGATCCGGCGTCGGCCAAGGCGATGGCCGACCGCACCCTGGCCGAGTTCGGCGGTATCGATTACCTGGTGAACAACGCGGCGATATTCGGGGGCATGAAGCTGGATTTCCTGCTGACCGTCGACCCCGAGTACTACAAGAAATTCATGAGCGTGAACCTCGACGGCGCGCTGTGGTGCACCCGCGCGGTGTACAAGAAGATGGCCAAGCGTGGCGGCGGGGCGATCGTCAACCAGTCCTCCACGGCTGCGTGGCTGTACGCGAACTTCTACGGCCTGGCCAAGGTCGGCGTGAACGGTCTGACGCAACAGCTTTCGCGCGAGCTCGGCGGCCAGAACATCCGCATCAACGCGATCGCGCCCGGCCCCATCGACACCGAGGCCAACCGGACCACCACCCCGCAGGAGATGGTCGCCGACATCGTCAAGGGCCTTCCCTTATCGCGGATGGGGACTCCCGAGGACCTGGTCGGGATTTGCCTGTTCCTGCTCTCCGACGAGGCCTCGTGGATCACGGGGCAGATCTTCAACGTCGACGGCGGCCAGATCATCCGGTCATGAACCAACACGTGAAACTGGGGTATATCGGGCTGGGCAACATAGGCACGCCAATGGCCAAGAAAATGGCCGAATGGCCCGGCGGTGTAATGGTTTACGATATCCGCACCGAGGCCATGACGCCGTTGGCCGAAAAGGGTGCGTTGCTGGCGGACAGCGTCGCCGATGTGGCAAGTGCCGACATTGTTCACGTCACCGTGCTGAACGACGCGCAGGTGCGCGAGGTCGCCGCAGAGCTCGCGTTACACGCCAAGGCGGGCACCGTCATCGCGATTCACTCGACCATCAGCGATACCACCGCCGAAGAGCTTGCGCGCGAATACAAACCGCGTGACATCCATGTCATCGACGCACCGGTGAGTGGCGGAACAGGGGCCGCGCGCAAGGGCCTGCTCGCCACCATGGTGGGAGCCGAGGACGATGTTTTCTTGCGGATCAAGGAGCCGTTCTCGCATTGGGCGGAGCTGGTCGTGCATGCTGGTCCGCCGGGAGCGGGCACCCGCATGAAGCTGGCCCGCAACATGCTGACTTTCACGGAGTTCGCCGCCGTCGGCGAGGTCTGGAAGCTGGCTGATGCTGCGGGATTGAACCTGCAGGACCTTGGCAATGTCGTGCGCCACACCGACAAGCTGACCGGCGGCGCTGGGTCGATCATGTTCCGTGACGACGCCAAAGACCTTGAGCCGGGGCACTTCCTGCACGACCCATTCATTCATACCCGCACTCTCGGGGAGAAGGACCTAAGCTTAGCGCTGGCGCTGGCCGAGGCGTTGGGGGTCGATTTGCCCATGGCTAAGCTAGCACTCGAGCGGCTGGCCCCCGGTCTCGGGGTGCCGCACGAACAGGAAGAGGCGTGATGGACGAACTGCGCCGCAATGGCCTCGAAAAGATGAACGAGGTGTACGGCTGGGAGATGCCCAACATCGAGGGCGACGCGTATTTCGACCTGACCGTCGACCACCTCTTCGGCAGCATCTGGACCCGGCCCGGGTTGTCGATGCGGGACAAGCGCATCATGACGCTGACGGCGGTCACCGCGGTCGGCAATCGCGACCTCGCCGAGATCCAGATCAACGCCGCTTTGCTCAACGGCGAGCTCACCGAGACCGAGCTGAAGGAGATGGCGGTATTCCTCACCCACTATCTCGGGTTCCCGCTGGGTTCGGCGCTCAACGGCGCCGTCGACGCCGTCGTCGGCAAGCGCAAGAGGGCCGCGGCCAAGGGGTCCGGGGAGGACAAGAAGGCCAACGTGGATGCCGCGTTGAAGATGCACTCCGGCGACAAGGACTGATCAGGTCAGTAAGGCCGCACGCCCTCGGGCATCACGTACTCGGAGATCGGCCCGGAGACGCCGTTGACCGACGTCCCGCCGTTGAGAATGCCCGGCGCCATCTCCAGCATGTTGTTCGGAAACCCGAACGTCGGCTTGGTCAGCGCGTCGAGCCGAGCCAGTTCGTCGGCGCTGAGGCCCACGTCGACGGCGCGGACGTTGTCGTTAAGTTGCGAGAGCCTGCGCGCCCCGATGATGACGGACGAGACGCCCGGCTGCGCGCGCACCCAGGCCAGCGCCACGCTGGCGACGTTCGTCCCGTGGGCCTTGGCGATGAGCTCGAGTTCGTCGACAACCGCGTAAGTCTTGTCGTCGAGGAAGGCGTCAACCATCGCTCCCCGACCGGAGTCCTGCCGGCCGGCATTGGCCCGGGTGTACTTGCCGCTGAGCGCGCCGCCCTTGAGCGGTGACCACGGTGTGATGCCGAGGCCGAATTCGGCCGCCATCGGAACCAGTTCCTGTTCGATGGAGCGCTCCAGCAGCGAGTACTCGACCTGCAGGCCGACGAAACTCGACCAGCCGCGGAATCGGGCGATGAGGTTGGCCTGGGCGATCTTCCAGGCCGGGGTGTCCGAGACGCCGATGTAGCGGACCTTGCCGGCGCGGACGAGATCGTCGAGCGCAGCCATGGTCTCGTCGATGGGTGTGTTGGCATCCCAGATGTGCAGCCAATACAGGTCGATGTAGTCGGTTTGCAGACGCCGCAACGAATTTTCGCAGGCGTTGATCAGCGACTTGCGGCCCGAGCCGCCGCCGTTGGGATCACCCGGATAGAGGTTGCCGCTGAACTTGGTGGCGATCACCAGGCGATCCCGGCGGACGGCGTCGCGCCCGATGTGGTCGCCGATGATCTTCTCGGAGTGGCTTCGGGTGTAGAAGTTGGCGGTATCGATGAAATTGCCACCGAGGTCGGTGTATCGATCGATGATCTGTTGGGACTCTTCGACGCTGGTGCCCCAGCCGAGGTCCTCACCGAACGTCATGGCCCCCAGGCACAGGGGGCTGACGCGCAAGCCGGAGCGTCCGAGTGTCACGTATTGGTCCAGAGGCATGGTGGCCGCTTTCTGGTAGATTGTTCGAGTATGTGTTTGTTCCGTTCTAAACTAGTTCATGGCTGAACGATCTGGCAAGTCGGTCCCGGCGGTCGACGCGGCCAAGATCTGGTCGTTGAACTACCGGGTGCTGGTGTCGGTCATCTCGTGCGCCGAGGCCGACATCTGCGCGCTAGGGCTCGAATCCAAGGAGCTGTTCCTGCTCGCGGAGATCGATGAGAACCCGTACCCGGCCGAACTGGCGGCGGCGTTGAGCATGCCCAAGGCGACGGTCACGGTCTACCTCAAACGGCTAGAGGCCGCGGGCTTCGTGCGGCGCGAGATCGACGCCACCGATCTGCGGCGCCATCGGCTTCTGCTCACCCCGGCCGGGCGCAAGGCCGCCGCGGACGGGCTGGCGCTGCTGTCCGCCGAGTTCGACAAGCGCCTCGGACGCCTCTCCGTCGCGCAGCGAAAAGACCTCAAGAATCTGCTCGAAAAGATCCTGTGAACGCGGGTGCCGTAGGCGTGTGGCGTTTGCCCCGGCTAGTCTGACGTGTCGTGCGAGTCCTGGTGATCGGTTCGGGTGCCCGAGAACATGCGCTGCTGCTGGCGCTTCGGAAAGACCCGCAGGTCACGGCGCTGTTTGTCGCGCCCGGCAACGCAGGCACCGCCCGGGTCGCCGAGCAGCACGACGTGGACGTCACCTCGGGTTCCGACGTCGTCGCTTTGGCGCGCGAGGTGCGGGCCGACCTGGTGGTCATCGGTCCGGAGGTCCCGCTGGTGTTGGGCGTGGCCGACGCCCTGCGAACCGCCGGCATCGTCTGCTTCGGGCCCAGTAAGGACGCCGCCCGCATCGAAGGGTCCAAGGCGTTCGCCAAGGAGGTCATGGCCGCAGCCGGCGTGCGCACCGCGGTCAGCGAAACCGTTGACAGCCCCGCCCATTTGGACACCGCCCTGGACCGGTTCGGGCCTCCGGCGGGCGACCCGGCCTGGGTGGTGAAGGACGACCGGCTGGCCGCGGGCAAGGGCGTGGTGGTGACCGCGGATCGCGGTGTCGCCCGGGCGCACGCCGCCGGGCTGCTCGAGGCGGGTCACCCGGTGCTGCTCGAGTCGTTCCTGGACGGGCCCGAGGTGTCGCTGTTCTGCGTCGTCGACGGTGAAACGGTGGTGCCGCTGTTGCCCGCGCAGGACTTCAAGCGTGTCGGCGACGGAGATACCGGCC
This sequence comes from Mycobacterium paraffinicum, assembly GCF_001907675.1. Classification (GTDB taxonomy): domain Bacteria; phylum Actinomycetota; class Actinomycetes; order Mycobacteriales; family Mycobacteriaceae; genus Mycobacterium; species Mycobacterium paraffinicum_A. The sequence continues at coordinate 41,197 of NZ_MPNT01000002.1, read as the reverse complement.
CCAACACCGGCGGTATGGGCGCCTACGCACCGGTTCCGTGGCTTCCCGACGAGGTGTACCGCGACATCGTCGGCAACATCGTCGAACCCGTTGCGGCTGAGATGGTTCGGCGCGGCAGCCCGTTCTGCGGTTTGTTGTACGTCGGGTTGGCGATCACCGGCAAGGGACCGGCGGTGGTCGAATTCAACTGCCGCTTCGGCGACCCCGAAACCCAGGCCGTGCTGGCGTTGCTGGACTCACCGCTGGGCCAGCTGCTGTACGCCGCCGGTACCGGCAAGCTGGCCGACTTCGGCGAGTTGCGCTGGCACCAGGGTGCGGCCGTCACGGTGGTGCTGGCCGCGGAGAACTATCCCGGCCGTCCCCGCGTCGGGGACGTGATCGCCGGCGCCGAGGCCGAGGGAGTGTTGCACGCGGGCACGGCGCGCCGCGACGACGGGGAGGTCGTGTCGTCGGGAGGTCGGGTGCTGTCGGTGGTGGGTACCGGCGCCGACCTCGCCGCCGCGCGGGCGCAGGCATACCAATTGATCGGGTCGATCCGGTTGCCCGGCAGCCACTTTCGAAGTGACATCGCGCTACTGGCCGCCGAAGGCAAGATCAGCGTTCAGTAACCCGCGGCTTGGCCGTCGCGGCGGGGATCGCTGACCGCCAAATATCCGTCGTCGAGCCGCCAGATCGCCTGGCAGCTGCCAAACTGGTTGTAGTCGTCCACCGCCAGCAGGTCGTGCCCGCGGCGACGCAATTCGTCCAGCGTCGACGCGGGAAACCCCGGCTCAAAGCTGACCTGCATGCCCTGCACCCAACGAAACCGGGGACCATCGCAAGCCGCTTGCGGGTTTTGGCCGTAGTCGGCGATGCGGACCACGACCTGCACATGCCCCTGGGGCTGCATCGGGCCGCCCATCACTCCGAAGCTCATCACCGGTGCACCGTTCTTGGTGACGAAGCCCGGGATGATCGTTTGGAATGGCCGCTTGTTCGGCCCGACCCGATTCGGATGACCTTGGTCGGCAACGAAACCCGCTCCGCGGTTTTGTAGCGAAATGCCGGTTCCCGGCACCACCACCCCGGACCCGAAACCCATGTAATTCGACTGGATCATCGACACCATCATCCCCGATGCATCGGCAGCGGTGAGATATACGGTGCCGCCCCGGGGAGTGCCCGCCGACGCCGGCTTCGCCTGATCGCGGTCAATCAGGCCGGCCCGCCGCCTCAGATACTCCGCATCCAACAGGCCCTCCGGACGGACCCTCATGTGGTCGATGTCGCAAACGTATGCCTGCGCGTCGGCGAAGGCCAGCTTGAGCGCTTCGATCTGCAGGTGCAAACTCTCGGCCGAATCGACTGGGAGCGAAGACATGTCGAAATGCTGGAGGATCCCGAGCGCGATCAGCGCCACGATGCCCTGGCCATTGGGCGGAATCTCGTGAACTGTGAGCCCGCGGTAGGTTCCGCTGATGGTGCCTACCCAGTCGGCGCGGTGAGCCGCTAGGTCGCTGGTCCGCATCACGCCGTCGTTGGCCAGGGCGTGTGCCTCCAGCCGCTCCGCCAGCTCCCCGCGGTAGAACACCTCGCCGTTGGTCGCGGCGATTTTCTCCAGCGTGGCCGCCTGCTCGGTAAACCTGAACACCTCACCGGGTTTTGGTGCCCGCCCGCCGGGCATGAACGCTGCGGCGAAGCCGGGCTGCTCTGCAAAGAGTGGCACCTGCGCCGCCCACTGGTCCGCGACCGTGGGCGAGACCAGGAAACCCTTGTGGGCGTAGCCGATTGCCGGCGCGAAGAGTCTTTCGAACGCAAGCCTGCCGAACTTGGCATGCAGTTCCGTCCACGCCGAGACCGCCCCCGGCACGGTCACCGCGTTCCAGCCGAGCGTCGGAACGGCGTTGCCGCCGAAGTATTCCGGGGTCCAGGCCGCGGGCGAGCGACCCGACGCATTCAGCCCGTGCAATTGCCGGCCGTCCCACACGATGGCGAAGGCGTCCGACCCGATGCCGTTGGATACCGGCTCCACCACCGTCAGGGCGATGGCGGTGGCGACCGCCGCATCCACGGCGCTTCCGCCCTCGGCGAGCATCCGAAGGCCCGCTTGGGCGGCGAGCGGTTGTGACGTGCACACGACGTTTTCCGCCAGGATGGGCTTTCGCGGCCAGGCGTACGGGAAGTCCCAGTCGAATGGTGCGGTCACCCTCGCGAGCGTAACGCCGGCGTGACGCGCGGTGACCAGCGCCGCGCTGGCGTGACGCGGGCCCACTCGGCCATCAGGCCGTCAATAGCGGGGCCATCCAGGTGAGCTCGGCCGGCAGTTGCGAACTCCAGAACTCCGCGTTATGCCCACCGGGTGAGAAACCGCCCGCGGGCGGGTTGGGCAGTTGCGCGATGAATTGCTTGGTGGCGCCGTAGAACGGATCGCTGTCGCCGCAATCGATCCGAATGGGAATCGACGCCAGCGCCGGCATGCCGAACACCGAGTTCGCCGCGAAGTCGTCGGGCCCGTCGAACGCGCCGGGCGCCGCGGCGCCGGAGGACAGCCACAGCGCGGGGCTGACCGCGCAGATGGCCGCGGTGCGTGCCGGGCCCAGCCGACCGCCGAGCAGCAACGCGCCGTAGCCGCCCATCGACCAGCCGAGGAACGCCACCCGCGAGGTGTCCAGACCCTGGTTCCCCAGCATGGGTATGAGCTCGTCGAGCACCATGGCCCCGCTGTCCTCGCCGGATGCCCTCTTGTGCCAGTAACTGCCCCCGCCGTCCACGGCGACCACGGCAAAGGGCGGCAGCCCCGCGTTGACGGCCTGCGCCAGACCCTGCTCGACGCCGCCGGCCATCACCGTCGACGCATCACTGCCCTTGCCGTGCAGCGCGATCACCGGTCGCAGCGCCTTGGTCTGACCGGGCGGGCGCGCGATGGCCCAGTTGGTGTTGATGCCGCCGCGCGCCGCCGAGACGAAGGAACCGGTCACCATGGTGGGCGCCGGCTGACCCGGGGGGGCCGGCTCGAGGGGCGGTGGCGGCGCCAGCGGCGCCTGGGTGCCGGCCCGCGATAACGGCATCGCCTGGGACGGCCGCGGCTTGAACAGGATGTCGAGGGCATAGGTGCCGACTGCGCCCGCCGCCGCGCTGGCACCGAGGCCCAGCAGGGCACGGCGGCTCAAGTCGGGCATGCGGGCCATCATGCCAGGCCGTTTGGCGGAAATGGCAATGCAGTACCACTTTGGCTGGCACGATGGCTACTCGTGACGGCAGCAGTCACTCCCAAGGGAGAACGTCGACGGTATGCGCTCGTCAGCGCCGCCGCCGAGCTGCTCGCCGAAGGCGGTTTCGAGGCGGTGGGGCACCGCGCGGTAGCGCGGCGGGCCGGACTGCCGTTGGCTTCGACGACGTATTACTTCTCGTCCCTTGACGATTTGATCGCGCGCGCCGTCGAACACATCGCGATGATCGAGGTGGCGCAGCTGCGGTCGCGGGTTGCCGCGCTGTCCCGCCGGCGTCGCGGCCCCGAGACCATCGCCGAGGTGTTGGTCGACCTGCTCGTGGGAGACGTGTCCAGCCCGGGACTCAGCGACCAATTGATCTCGCGCTACGAGCGGCACATCGCGTGCACCCGGCTGCCCGCGTTGCGCGAGACGATGCGGCGCAGCCTGCGCCAGCGCGCGGAGGCCGTGGCCGAGGCCATCGAGCGATCGGGCCGGACGGTGCACATCGAGCTGGTGTGCACGCTGATCTGCGCGGTCGACGGTTGCGTGGTGTCCGCCTTGGTGGAGGGCCGCGATCCCCGCGCGGCGGCGCTGGGGACGGTGGTCGATCTCATCGACGTCCTCGCGCCGATCGATCAGCGGCCCGTGCGGTCGGCGGGCAGCGATGGCGTCACGATGTACCCGGTGGCGAAGTCGCCGTAGATCGTCACGTCGGCCGGGCAGCGTTGTGCGTACAACGCCACGTAGGCGCATACGACGGCATCGATCGGATCCTCGGCGCGGCGCAGCTCGCTCTTGCGCCGGGCGGTGGTTACGCAGGTGCGCAGCCGTCCCCAATCGTCATGGCCTGTCACGTGTAACGGCACTGCGGTGTGCGCCAGCCTCTCGATTCCGTCCATCAGCACGAGAAGCTCGGATTGCAGCTGTTCGACGCCGCGGCCGGGCTTGGCCTTGTATTTGAGCGTCCGCGCAAGGCGGAACAGCACCACGGTCGCCGGATGCGGGTAGACCTCGATGGCGCGCCGCGCCGCCGGGGAGCGCGGGTCCGTGTCGAGGCCCAGCGCGTGGGCCAATCGCGCCGCGCGTGGACCGTGGGCGAACTCGGGTTTCCCGGTGTTGGCCGGATGGGCGCCGGCTTCGAACCTGCGGAAGTCGCGGTTGAGCGCCGCTTCGGCGGGCCGCTGGCCGGTCGGATTGGTCACCACCAGCGGCGCGTCGAAGGCGACGACGCAACTTCCCCGCACGTACGGCGACAACGCGGCGAGCACCGTGGCGTCGTCGCGTGCCGCGCCGATGTGCACGAGGTGGCCGTCGGCGTCGACGGCCGCCACCCCCGTGGGGTTGCGCCCGGCCCAGGCCAGATCGACGCCGGCGAAATACACCCTGCCCAGGGTAGGGGCCTCTGAAAGTCACGTTGGCCACACAGGTACCAGCGCGAAAAGGGCGCGATGTGACCGCAAACCGGTCGGCGGGGCGGGCCGATCGTAAGCTCTATGTCTGTGAGCATTCCGAACGTCCTGGCCACCCGGTACGCCAGTGCGGAGATGGTCGCGATCTGGTCGCCGGAGGCCAAGGTCGTTGCGGAGCGCCGGCTGTGGCTGGCGGTGCTGCAGGCCCAGGCGGAGCTGGGTGTGGACGTTCCGCAGGACGCCATCGCCGACTACGAGCGGGTGCTCGAGGACGTCGACCTGGCCTCGATCGCGGACCGCGAGCGAGTCCTGCGCCACGACGTCAAGGCGCGCATCGAAGAATTCAACGCACTGGCCGGCCACGAGCACGTGCACAAGGGGATGACCAGCCGCGACCTCACCGAGAACGTCGAGCAGCTGCAGATCCGGCGGTCGCTGGAACTGGTGTTCTCCCACGGTGTCGCGGTCGCGGCGCGGCTCGCCGAGCGGGCGGTGGCCTACCGCGACCTGGTGATGGCCGGACGCAGCCACAACGTCGCCGCGCAGGCGACCACGCTGGGCAAGCGGTTCGCCTCGGCCGCGCAAGAGACGCTGATCGCGCTGACCCGACTGCGCGAGTTGATCGACCGCTACCCGCTGCGCGGAATCAAGGGCCCGATGGGCACCGCCCAGGACATGCTGGACCTGCTGGACGGCGACGCGGTCAAACTGGCCGAGCTGGAGCGGCGGGTGGCCGAATTCCTCGGCTTCGCAAGCGTTTTGACCAGCGTCGGGCAGGTGTATCCACGCTCGCTGGACCACGACGTGCTTTCGGCTCTGGTCCAGCTGGGCGCCGGACCGTCGTCGATGGCCCACACCATCCGGCTGATGGCCGGGCACGAGCTCGTCACCGAGGGTTTCGCGCCCGGCCAGGTCGGGTCCTCGGCAATGCCACACAAGATGAACACCCGCAGTTGTGAGCGGGTCAACGGGCTGCAGGTGGTGTTGCGCGGCTATGCCTCGATGGCCGCCGAGCTGGCGGGCGCGCAGTGGAACGAGGGCGACGTGTTCTGCTCGGTGGTGCGCCGAGTCGCGTTGCCGGACAGCTTCTTTGCCATTGACGGGCAGATCGAGACGTTCCTGACGGTGCTCGAAGAGTTCGGTGCCTACCCGGCGGTGATCGCCCGCGAGCTGGACCGCTACCTGCCGTTCCTGGCCACCACCAAGGTGCTCATCGCCGCCGTCCGCGCCGGCATGGGTCGCGAGGCCGCGCATCATGTGATCCGCGAACATGCGGTCGCGACGGCTCTGGCGATGCGGGAACGCGGCGCGGAGCCCGACCTGCTGGACCGGTTGGCCGCCGACGAGCGGCTGCCGCTGGACCGGGCCGCGCTGGACGCCGCGCTGGCCGACAAGAAGGCGTTCATCGGCGCCGCCGGTGATCAGGTGGACGAGGTCGCCGCGCTGGTGGACGCGTTGGTGAGCCGCTATCCGGACGCCGCCAAATACGCTCCGGGCGCGATCCTGTGACCCTCGCCGGCGCGCTCGCGGGGATCGACTTCACCGATCTGGACAACTTCGCCAACGGATTTCCGCACGACCTGTTCGCCATGCACCGCCGCGAGGCGCCGGTGTACTGGCATGAGCCGACCGACAACACGCCCGACGGCGAGGGCTTCTGGTCCGTCGCCACGTACGCGGAAACCCTTGAGGTGTTGAAGGATCCGGGGACATACTCCTCGGTCACCGGCGGGGGGCGCCCGTACGGCGGCACGCTGCTGCAGGACCTGGCGATCGCCGGCCAGGTGCTCAACATGATGGACGACCCCCGCCACTCGCAGATCCGGCGACTCGTCAGCTCCGGGCTCACACCGCGAATGATCCGGTTGGTCGAGGACGACCTGCGGGTGCGGGCGCGCCGGTTGCTCGACGCGGTGGTGCCGGGTGAACCGTTCGACTTCTTGGTCGACATCGCCGCCGAGCTGCCGATGCAGATGATCTGCATCCTGCTGGGAGTGCCTGAGTCCGAACGACATTGGCTGTTCGAGGCCATCGAGCCGCAGTTCGATTTCGGCGGTTCGCGCAAGGCCTCTCTGTCCCAGCTGTCGGTCGAGGAGGCCGGGTCGCGGATGTACGACTACGGCCAGCAGTTGATCGCCTCGAAGCGAGCGGAGCCGACCGACGACATGCTGTCGGTCGTCGCAAACGCGACGGTCGACGACTTGGACGCGCCGTCGCTGTCGGATCTCGAGCTCTACCTGTTCTTCAGCCTGCTCTTCAGTGCCGGCGCCGAGACGACGCGCAACGCGGTCGCCGGCGGGCTGCTGGCGCTGGCCAGTCACCCGGAGCAATTGCGCGCCCTGCGTGCGGATCTCGACGCCCTGCCGACCGCCGTGGAGGAGATCGTGCGGTGGACCTCGCCGTCGCCGTCCAAACGGCGCACCGCCACGCGCGACGTCACGCTCGGTGCGCAATCGATCCAAGCAGGAGAAAAAGTCCAGGTGTGGGAGGGCTCGGCGAATCGCGACCCCGGCGCATTCGAGCGCGCCGACGAATTCGACATCACCCGAAAGCCCAATCCGCACTTGGGGTTCGGTCAGGGTGTGCACTACTGCCTGGGTGCCAATCTGGCCCGGCTGGAACTGCGCGTGCTCTTCGAGGAGCTGTTCTCGCGGTTCGGTGCGGTGCGCGTTGTCCGGCCGGTCGAATGGGCCCGCAGTAATCGGCACACCGGCATCCGGCACCTGATCGTGGAGCTCATCGAGGAGCGGTGACCATCCGCTCCGAGCCGGACAGCTGGACCCCGATGGTCCGCGCGTCGATTACGAGCCTGGCCATCCGATCGCTGGCCAGGGCGTGGCCGGCGGGTCCCTGCGGGCGGCCAGCCTCTGGCTAGTGCCGCTGATCCACGTCGGCCTGCGCCGCATCAACTGTCGGCCGGGTTCGCTAGCGTTCGCCCGTTGTGGGGTAGGCGTTGGTGTTCCCGCTGGGCATGTACTCCGCCGCCAGCTACGCTGCGGCCGCCGAAGTCGGTCGGCGTTGTCTGACCACGGTTTCGCTGGTCATCTTCTGGGTCGCGTTGGGGGCGTGGCTGATTGTGGTCGTCGCGGGATTGCTGTGCGGGTGGCGACCTGCGGGTAGGCGCGCGTATGCGCAAATTTGCGCTTCGGGCTGAACTGTTGCGCACGAACCTGCATAATCTCCCGGTGACCAAGACCTCCCGTGTTCGCTCGTTCGTCGTTGCCCTGCTGACTGCGCTGCCGATGCTGGCGATTCCGGTCGCCGCCGCGGACCCGCCGCAGGGTGCGCACATCACCGACATCCAGCACGTCAACGACCGTTGGGACAAGGTTTCCGTCTATTCGCCGTCGATGAACACGGTCATCGTCAACGATGTTTACCGGGCCCCCAACGCGGGTGCGCCCACCTTCTACCTGCTGCCGGGCATCGATGGCGGCGACAGCAGCGCTTGGTTCGGCATGACCGACATCCAGGGGTTCTTCGCCAACAAGAACGTCAACGTCGTCTCCCCGCTCGGCGGTGCCTTCAGCTGGTGGACCAACTGGGTCAACGACCCCGGCAAGCAGTTTCAGACTTACATGACCCGGGAGCTGCCCCCGCTGATCAACGCGCAGTACCACGCCAACGGCAAGAACGCGGTCGGCGGGTTGTCGAGCACCGGCGGCACCGCCATCGACTACGCCGTTCAGGCGCCGGGAGTCTTCAGGGCAGTCGCCTCCTACAGCGGTTTCCCGTCCGTTTCCGACCCGGATGAGGCCCAACAGGTCGCGCTGACACTGGGGGCAGGCGGCCAGAGCGCCGAGAACATGTGGGGGCCCCTGGGTGGCCCCGAATGGGTGGTCCACGACCCGTCGAAGAACGCCGGAAAGTTGAGGGGCGTCGCGGTTTACGCCGCCGCCTCCGGCAGCGGCGGCGTGGGCGACGTCGACCGGCTGCCCGCGGGCTTCGGGCCGAACATCGCCGGCGGGCTCATCGAGCGCATAACCGCGGACAGCACCAAGCGGTTCGCGGATGCGGCCAACGCCGCAGGCGTACCGATCACCTACATTGTTCGTCCCGAGGGATCGCACACCTGGGGCCTCTTCGAGTCGGAGATGCAGGAGTCCTGGAACACCACCGTGCGAGCGGCGCTCGGCGCATAACCCAGTTAACTGGCGCGGTTGTGGTGCACCCGGATCTCCGCGGTCGTTAGCCTTCCCAACCGGGGCCAAAGGTCCCTGTGTGGTTCAGCTGGATTTCAGTATCGTGAGCTCACGCGCTTGCTGAATCACTGGTGGCGCGATGACCGTATCGTTGGTGACAAGGATGAAGAGTGCGGACGGAGTAGCTGCGCCGCGGCGCGCGGCGCCGGCGCTGCGCGAGTTGCACGAGCTCTTCGTCGGGGGTCAAGTCGGTTCGACCTATCTCGATTCCACTCCGGTGCGACGTCTCGTCGCGGACAGCTGGAGGCGCAGCCTGGCGACGGGTGTCGACCCGGACCGCGGTGGTGGACAGACCTCGTCGGCGCCGGTCACGGTAGAGCGGTTGCGCAGTGCCCACCCGCTCGCACCCGCCCTGCCCGTCATCCGTCGCCTGCTGATCGACGATGCCGCCGAGTCGGGTGTCGTCGTCGCGGTGACCGGAGCCGACGGGACGCTGTTATGGGTGGACGGCGACCGTGAGGCATGCCGGAAAGCCGAGTTGATGGATTTCGTGCCCGGCGCCGATTGGAGTGAGCGTGGTGCGGGGACCAACGCGCCCGGTACCGCGCTGGCGCTGGATCGTGAACTGCAGATCCGTGGTTCGGAACACTTTTGTCGCCTTGTGCAGCCATGGAACTGCACCGCGGTGCCCCTGCATGATCCGACGACCGGTGCTCTGATCGGCGCCATCGACATCACCGGCGGCGCGAGTGTCGCCTCACCGCAGACGCTGGGGCTGATGCGTGCGACGGGCGTCGCCGTGGAGAACCACCTGGCGCTGTTGCGCGCGAGCGCCCGGGGGCCGGTGGTATCCGGCGAGGCGCGGCTGACGGTGCTTGGCGCGGCACGCCCCACCTGCCGCCTGGAGCGGGGCGCGCCCGCGGTCTTGACCGGCCGCCACGCCGATATCTTGGTCCTCCTCGACCGGCACCCCGAGGGCCTCAGCGCGGACCACCTCGCAGTGCTGCTCGACGACAGGGATCTCGATGTGGTGACCATCCGCGCCGAGATGTCGCGGCTGCGACGCGTGGTGGGGGAGCGCCTGATCAGCTCGCGCCCTTACCGGCTCACCGAACCCATCGCCAGCGATATGGGTGATGTTTTCGACGCGCTGCGCCGCGGCGACGTCGCACAAGCGCTCCGCTGCTACGCCGGCGCGTTGCTGCCGCAATCGGTGTCGCCGGGTGTGGCGAGGGTGCGCGCCGAACTCTCAAGTACCCTCCGCGCGGCTGTCATCGCGTCGAACAATATTGTCCTCCTCGCGGATTGGCTGAAATTGCCCGAGGCGCGCGACGACCGGCACGGGTGGCAGATGCTGCATGACCGCTCACCCATCGGCTCGCCGGAGCGAGCGCAAGCGAAGGGCCATCTAGCCGGTCTTGACTTCGACCTCACCTAACCCGCCTCGGCGTTGGAACGCGTGCAACCGTGCTGCAACCCCCGCTTACTTACCTTGTGTGACAACCGACACAACTAGTCGAAAAGGCAGGTGGCCGAATGACCGTATTCGCACGTCCGGGCGAACCCGGTTCACTGATGGCGTTCGAGTCCCGCTACGGCAACTTCGTCGGAGGCGAATGGGTGCCGCCGGCGGGTGGCCGGTATTTCGAGAATCCGACGCCGGTGACCGGTGCGGCATTCTGTGAGGTACCGCGCTCGACCGACGCCGACATCGACGCGGCGCTCGACGCCGCCCATGCGGCGGCGCGCGCCTGGGGCAAGACGACCGCGGCCGAACGGGCGGCGATCCTGAACACGATCGCCGACCGGATGGAAGCGAATGTCGAATCGCTTGCGTTGGCCGAATCCTGGGACAACGGCAAGCCGATCCGCGAGACGCTGGCCGCCGACATCCCGCTGGCAATCGACCACTTCCGGTATTTCGCCGGCGCCATCCGTGCCCAGGAGGGGTCGCTGAGCCAACTCGACGACGACACCGTGGCCTATCACTTCCACGAACCGCTGGGTGTGGTCGCTCAGATCATCCCCTGGAACTTCCCGATCCTGATGGCGACCTGGAAGCTGGCCCCGGCGCTGGCCGCCGGCAACGCCGTCGTGCTCAAGCCCGCCGAGCAGACGCCCGCGTCGATCCTGTACTTGATGAATCTGATCGGTGATCTGCTGCCACCCGGTGTGGTCAACGTGGTCAACGGATTCGGCGTCGAGGCCGGCAAGCCGCTGGCGTCGAGCGACCGGATCGCCAAGATCGCGTTCACCGGCGAGACCACGACCGGGCGGCTGATCATGCAATACGCCAGCCAGAACCTGATCCCGGTGACGCTGGAGCTGGGCGGCAAGAGCCCGAACATCTTCTTCTCCGACGTGCTGGCCGCCCACGACGATTACCAGGACAAGGCGTTGGAGGGCTTCACCATGTTCGCCCTCAACCAGGGCGAGGTGTGCACGTGCCCATCAAGAGGCTTGGTTCAGGCCGACATTTACGCCGAGTTCCTGGAACTGGCGGCGATCCGGACTAAGGCGGTGCGGCAGGGCGATCCTCTGAACACCGAAACGATGATCGGAGCGCAGGCCTCCAACGACCAGCTCGAGAAGATCCTGTCCTACATCGAGATCGGTAGGGACGAGGGCGCGCGAGTGGTCACCGGTGGTGAACGTGCCGAACTGGGCGGCGACCTCAACGGCGGTTACTACGTGCAGCCCACGATCTTCGAGGGCACGAACGCCATGCGCATCTTCCAGGAGGAGATCTTCGGCCCGGTCGTCGCGGTCACGTCGTTCACCGATTACGACGACGCGATCAGGATCGCCAACGACACCCCGTACGGGCTGGGCGCCGGGGTGTGGTCCCGCGACGGCAACACCGCTTACCGCGCTGGCCGCGACATCAAGGCCGGCCGCGTGTGGACGAATTGCTACCACGTCTACCCGGCCCATGCGGCGTTCGGCGGCTACAAACAGTCGGGCATCGGCCGCGAAAACCACAAGATGATGCTCGACCACTACCAGCAGACGAAGAACCTCTTAGTGTCTTACGGCACCAAGGCCCAGGGCTTCTTCTGACCGAGATCCCTCCAACGATTGGAACCGTCATGACCCAAACCCTCGCTGCCTCAAGCACATCCCAAGCGACCGGAACCATGCGCGCGGCGGTCGTCACCGAATTCCGCCAACCCTTGCGCATCGAGGAACTCGCCCTGCCGACCCCCGGCTACGGCGAGGTGCTGGTCAAACTTGAGACCTCCGGTGTGTGCCACACGGATCTTCATGCCGCACATGGCGATTGGCCGGTCAAGCCAACGCCACCCTTCGTCCCCGGCCACGAGGGTTGCGGGATCGTGGTCGCGCTCGGCGACGGCGTCGCCGATCTTGAGGTCGGCGACAAAGTCGGCAACGCCTGGCTGTGGTCGGCGTGCGGCAGCTGCGAACACTGCCGCACCGGCTGGGAGACATTGTGCGAAAACCAACGCAACGGGGGCTACACCGTCAACGGGAGTTTCGGCACCTACATGCTCGTCAATGCCGCCTACGCCGCCCGCATCCCCGAGGGAGCCGATCCGCTGGAGGTTGCCCCCATCCTGTGCGCCGGCGTAACGGTCTACAAGGGCCTGAAGGTGACCGACACCCGGCCCGGCCAGTGGGTCGCCATCTCCGGAATAGGCGGCCTGGGGCACGTCGCCGTCCAGTACGCCCGCGCCATGGGCTTGCGCGTGGTGGCCATCGATATCGACGATGACAAGCTCGCCCTGGCCACCCGACTCGGCGCCGAAGTCGCCGTCAACGCCCGCACCCACGATGTGGTCGAGGAGGTACAGAAGGCCACCGGCGGCGCGCACGGCGTGCTGGTCACCGCCGTGCATCCGCAGGCATTCGGCCAGGCCATCGGGCTGGCGCGCCGCGGCGGCACAATCGTTTTCAACGGGCTGCCACCGGGCGACTTCCCCGCGCCGATCTTCGACATCGTGTTGAAAGGCCTGACGATCCGCGGTTCGATCGTCGGTACCCGCCAGGACATGATCGAAGCGCTGGACTTCTACGCCCGCGGACTGATCCATCCCACGGTGGAAAGCGCCGCGCTCGACGACATCAATGGCGTCTTCGAGCGTATGGAGCGCGGCCAGATCGACGGTCGTATCGTGATCGACTACCGGTGATCACCGCAAACGAATGACAAGACAATTGGACGCCATCACCGAATATTGTGCTCCACGAATCGGTTTCGCCGCCCACCGAATTCGCTGAGCAGGCCAACGCCACCGCTGTGCTGTATGCGCGGGCGGAAGCGGGGACCGGCTGGCGTTTTGGGCCGTCACGCGGCGGTTGCTGCGGGACGTGGTCGAGGAGCCGCGAGCTGGGCGACACGTCGACGTTGGTCGATCCCGGTGTATTCGAGGCGATTCGGGTCAGTAGGTCCGAGCAGTAGGCCGTCAGCGCGCGCGCAGCGCGATGCCGGCCGACCGTAGTTCCAGCGCGGCCAGGGCCCTAATGGTGAGCGGATCCTCCCGTCGCCAGCCGCCGACCGGATCCGCGCTCACCGCGGCGAGCTTCCCCGGTGGCCGGTTCGTCAAGGCCCGCAGGGCAAGGAGCTGCTCTCCGGCCGGGGTTGCGGCCAGGGCGGTCACCGTCAATTTTCGTCGAAAGAACCGCAACCGCAGCAGAAGCCACGGCACGTCTGCGACAAGGATCGGGACGGCGGCGATGGCCATCGCCAGCAGGACCGCCAGCCAGCTGGCCGTCGAGTCCAGGTCGTGGCCCGCGCCGGCCAGATCGAGCGCGGCCTGACTGGCGGAATTCAGCGGCTGGCTGACCGCGTCGCCCACCAAGGGGATGTGCTGGGCACCGTGGCCGGCCGATGCCAGATTGCCGGCGATGCCGTGCGCGCCGCTCTCGACCTGCCGTCCGGCCTCGGCGATGGTGGACACGGCGTCGTAAACCGCCACGCCGACGAACAGCCAGATAGCGGTCCAGAGGACCACGGCGAAGTCGCTGAGCAGCTGGGCCATCAGCCGGCCCGGTCGGGTGGAATAGGGCAAGAACCGCGGGGTCATACTCTCGATCCCAGCACAGCTCCCGACACGCAACCCCTCTTCGGGTGCCCGTTAGGCTGACCCGATGCGCCCCGCACTGTCCGAGTACCAGCATCTGGCCAGCGGAAAGGTCCGCGAGATCTTTTCCGTCGACGACGAACATCTGCTGCTGGTCGCGACCGACCGGATCTCGGCGTACGACTACGTCCTCGACAGCACGATCCCGGACAAAGGCCGCATCCTGACAGCGATGAGCGTCTTCTTCTTCGGCCTCGTCGACGCACCCAATCACCTGGCCGGTCCACCGGATGACCCACGCATCCCCGAGGAGGTCCTAGGCCGTGCGCTGGTGGTGCGGCGGCTGGAGATGGTGCCGGTGGAGTGTGTGGCGCGTGGTTACCTCACCGGGTCCGGCCTGCTGGACTATCAGGCGACCGGGAAGGTCTGCGGCATCACGCTGCCGCCCGGGCTGGTGGAGGCCAGCAAGTTCTCCGAGCCACTGTTCACCCCGGCCACGAAAGCCGCGCTGGGTGACCACGACGAGAACATCTCGTTCGACAGGGTGATCGAGTTAGTGGGCGGGGTCCGCGCCAACCAACTGCGCGACCGCACGCTGCAGATCTATGTGCAGGCCGCCGACCACGCCCTGACAAGGGGAATCATCATCGCCGACACCAAGTTTGAATTCGGCACCGACCGCGACGGCAACCTGCTGCTGGCCGACGAGATTTTCACGCCGGACTCTTCGCGCTACTGGCCGGCCGAGGACTACCGGGCTGGGGTGGTGCAGACGAGCTTCGACAAGCAGTTCGTCCGCAACTGGCTGACCAGCCCTGAGTCGGGCTGGGACCGCCACGGCTCGCAACCACCGCCACCGCTGCCCGACGACATCATCGACGCCACCCGCGGCCGCTATATCGAGGCCTACGAACGCATTTCCGGCTTGAATTTCGGCGACTGGATCGGCGCGTGACTTCCGCCGCCCCGGTACCACCCGTCGCAAAGCGGCAGGAGACCCGGCGTGAGCATCACGGCGACGTCTTTGTCGATCCCTATGAATGGCTGCGTGACAAGTCCGACCCCGAGGTCATCGCCTACCTCGAGGCAGAAAATGAGTACGTCGACAAGATGACGGCTGATCTCGAGCCGTTGCGACAGAAGATCTTTGCCGAGATCAAGGCGCGTACCAAGGAGACCGATCTGTCGGTCCCGACCCGCCAGGGCGACTGGTGGTACTACGCCCGCACCTTCGAGGGAAAGCAGTACCGGGTTCAATGCCGTTGCCCGGTCAGCAATCCCGACGACTGGGATCCGCCGCTCCTCGAAGAGGACACCGAAGTGCCCGGCGAGCAGATCCTGCTCGACTCGAACACCGAGGCACAGGGCCACGAATTCTTCGCGCTCGGCGCCGCCACGGTCAGCCTGGACGGGAATCTGCTGGCATACTCCGTCGACACCGTCGGCGACGAGCGTTATACATTGCGCTTCAAGGACTTGCGCACCGGCGATCTGTATCAGGACGAGATCGCCGACATCGGGGCGGGCGCCACCTGGGCGGCCGACAATCACACGGTGTACTACCTGACCCTGGACGCGGCCCACCGGCCCGACAAGGTCTGGCGCTATCGCGTGGGTTCCGGCGAACCGTCGGAGTTGGTGTATCACGAGTCCGACGAACGGTTTTGGCTTGGCGTCGGGCTCACTCGTAGCGAGGCCTACGTCTTCATCGCATCGGGTTCCTCGATCACCTCCGAGTATCGGTACGCGGACGCCGCGGATCCGAAGGCGGCGTTCACCGTCGTGTTGCCACGGCGCGAAGGCATCGAGTACGCGGTCGAACACGCGGTGGTCGGCGGGCAGGACCGGTTCCTGATCCTGCACAACGAGGACGCGGTCAACTTCACCCTGACCGAAGCGCCGGTCAGCGACCCGACGCAGCAGCGCACGCTCATCGCGCACCGCGACGACGTGCGGCTCGACGGCGTGGACGCCTTCGCCGGCCATCTGGTGGTGAGCTACCGGCGAGAGGCATTGCCCCGGTTGCAAGTGTGGGACATCGCCGCCGACGGAAAATACGGCGAGCCCGAGGAGATCTCCTTCGACTCCGAGCTCATGTCGGCCGGTCTTGCCGGCAACCCGAACTGGCATGCACCCAAGTTGCGGGTCAGGGCGGGGTCGCTGGTCGTCCCGGCTCGGGTATACGACATGGACTTCGCGACCGGCGAACGCACGTTGCTGCGCGAACAACCCGTGCTCGGCGGTTACCGCACGACCGACTACGTGGAGCGGCGCGACTGGGCGATCGCCGATGACGGTGCCCGCATTCCGGTGTCCGTCGTGCACCGCGTCGGTGTCGAGTTTCCCGCGCCGGCTCTGCTGTACGGCTACGGTGCCTACGAGATCTGCACCGACCCCAGCTTTTCCATCGCTCGGCTGTCGCTGCTGGATCGGGGCATGGTGTTTGCGATCGCCCACGTCCGCGGGGGCGGTGAAATGGGCCGGCCGTGGTACGAGCATGGCAAGCTGCTGGAGAAGAAGAACACCTTCACCGATTTCGTCGCGGTGGCAAAGCATTTGGTGGACGCGGGCGTCACCCGGCCGCGTCAGCTGGTGGCCCTGGGCGGCAGCGCGGGCGGCCTGCTGATGGGGGCCGTCGCTAACCTGGCGCCGGAACTCTTCGCCGGAATCCTCGCGCAGGTTCCGTTCGTCGACCCGCTCACCACCATCCTCGATCCATCCTTGCCGCTGACCGTCACCGAGTGGGACGAATGGGGAAATCCGCTGCAGGACGAGGACGTCTACTCGTACATGAAGTCATATTCGCCGTATGAAAACGTCGAAGCCAAGCGGTACCCCGCGATCCTGGCAATGACTTCACTCAACGACACCAGGGTCTACTACGTCGAGCCCGCCAAGTGGGTGGCGGCGTTGCGGCATGCCAACGACAACGGCAGTCCGATCCTGCTGAAGACGCAGATGAACGCCGGACACGGTGGAGTCAGCGGTCGCTACAGGGCGTGGGAGGAGACCGCTTTCCAATACGCCTGGCTGCTGGCCGCCGCCAACGCCGACCACAACGGCAACGACCAGAACGACGGTGCTGGGGTTAGCTGAGCCGCACCGAACTCGCCGGGATCGCGGCGAGACGCCAGCCATCGCGGGTCGCGACTGCTGGGGCCCAGACACGCCGGGGGGGCGTGTCACGCTGATGATGTTCGGCGGTTGCCGGCCTAGTCGTCGGTCGGTCGGACGGGCGCACTCTTCGGCAAGAAAGCCGCCGGGATGATGGTGAACGCCACCAGCGCGACGGCCAGCACGAAGACCGTCGTGTACGCGTGGGAAAGGTTGTTCAGCAGGGCGCTCGCGACGTCGGGTGGCAGCGCTTGCCGCGCGGCTCCCGCGGCACCAGCCGACGGTCCGTGCCCACCGGCGTTTGACGGCAAAGACGCCGCCCTGCCCGCGATGATGTCGTTGCGGTTGATCTGAGTTGTCACGATGACGGCCATCAGGGCGGCTCCGATGGAGCTACTGACCTCGAGGTTGACGCTCACCAGGGTGGTGCCCCGGGCGATCTGCTGCGGGGAAAGAGCCTGAACAACCGCCGCGCCGAGCGGCGCGGTGGTGCAGCCGATGCCCAGTCCCATGATCGCCAACCCGACCAGCAGCGTAGGCAGGTAGTCGGCATGCCTGGCCACCCCGAAGGCAAAAATGCCCAGGCCCACTGCGATCAGGGGAAGGCCGATCAACACAACCTTTCCCGGACCACGCTTGTCCGCGTATATCCCGGCGAGCGGCATGGTCAACGCGGCCCCGAGCGCCTGGGGGACCAGGCGCATCGCGGACTGCATCGGGGTTTCGTTCATTACCAGCTGGAAATAGCTCGGCAGCGTCAGTCCGGCTCCGACGTAGCCGACGGTGAACACCAGCAGGGTCAGGTTGGCCTGTGTGACCACCCGGTTCTTCAGCAACCTCAAGTCGATGAGCGGATGATCGGTGCGATGCCAGGCGTGCAGGACGAATGCGGTAATCAGGACGAGGCCGACGAATACCGGTATCAGAACGTAGCGGTCGGCCACCGTGTGGCGTCCGGGGATGGACGACACCCCACACAGGAAGATCGCCACGCCCGGCGATAACAACAGCGCGCCGGTGAAGTCGAGCGCTTCGCTCGGCTCGGGGCGGTCTCTCGGGAACAGGATCGCCGCAAGGACAATGGTGGTGATCCCGATCGGCAGGTTGATCAGGAAGATCCACTCCCAGCCGTAGGTGTCGATCACCCAGCCGCCCAGGATGGGCGCACCGATCGGCGCAAGCACCAGCGGAATGCCGCCTATCGCTATCAAGCGACCAAGTCGTTGCGGGCCGGCCTCGCGTGTCAGGATCATCGAACTCAGTGGCATGAGCATACCGCCACCGAGACCCTGTACTACGCGAAACATGATGAGCGCCAGGATGTTTGGCGCCAGCGCACAGAGCAGCGAGCCCAAAGTGAAAACAAAAACCGCGCCCATGAAGAGTCGTTTGGTGCCGAATCGATCGACTGCCCAACCGGTGACGGGGATCACGGTCGCCAACGCCAGCATGTAGCCCGCCATGGTCCACGACACAACTGCCAGGGTGGACCCGAACTGCGCGGCAAAGGTGCGTTGCGCCACGCTGACCACGGTGGTGTCGAGCAGCGCCATGATCGTGGCCATCCCACACACGGCCGCGACGCGGAAGAGTGCGGCGTCGAGCTTGTCGGGATACTGACGCTCGTCCGCGTTTGATTGCCCGGTGGCACTACTCGGCACAGGGGGGTCGGAAGTCACGGAATCGGCCTTCTGCATGGCGTTGCCGAGCATATCTGTACCGGTACCCTCACGCGGATCCTTTCAGACGTTTGCTTTCGGCCCCCGTCTTAATCTGCCGTTTGGGCTGGGTTCGATATCAGCTCACCACCATACCCAGGCCCGTGAACTGGATCGGCATGGCGTCGCACCACGCCCGCTGCCTATGTATTAACCCGCTTGCGACAGGTTCCGGGTGGCGCGCTCGTGCCTGCTATTGGCCCACCGTTTGGCTCGCCGGCCTTTTCGGCAGGAAAGACGCCGGAATGATCGTGAACACCACCAACACCACGGCTATCACGAATACCGCCGTATAGGCGTGGGAAAGGTCATGCACCACGTTGTCCCAAAAGCCGGGGCTCAGCGTCTGGCGCGGTATCGCGGACTGGTCGACGGGAACCCCGTGGACCGCGGCCTGCTGCTGTAACGCCGCGAGTTTGTTCGCGGCGACGATGTTCTCGCTGCGATTGAACTGATTGGTCAGAATCATCGACATCAGGGCCGTGCCGACCGACCCGCCCACCTGATGGCTGACGCTCATCAGCGTCGTGCCCCGGGCGATCTGATGCGGGGCCAGCGCCTGCACCGCGGCGACGGACAACGGCATCATGGTGCAGCCCATCCCGAGGCCCATGATGGCCAGGCCGATCAACAGCGTGGGCAAGTAGTCCGCCTGCCTCGCCACCCCGATGGCGAACGTGCCGAGACCGGCGGTGATCAGCGCGATACCGACCAGCACGATCTTGCCGGGCCCCTGTCGATCCACCAATGGCCCGGTCAGACGCATGGTCAGCATGGCGCCGAGTCCCTGGGGGATCATGCGCAGGCCCGCCTGCATCGGCGTCTGGTGGAGCACCTGCTGGAAGTAACTCGGCAGGAGTAGGCCGGCGCCGAAGAATGCGCCCGCGAAGACCAGCATCGTCACATTGGCGTGGGTGAGCACCGGGTTGCGAAACAATCGCAGATCGATGAGCGGGTGATCGGCGCGGTGCCACGCGTGCGCGACGAACCCGGCGATCAGCGCGAGGCCGATGGTGGCTGGGATGAGCACGTGGCGGTCGACGACCGTGCCGCATCGCGGGATCGATGACACCGCGAACAGGAACGCGGCCAAGCCGGGGGACAGCAGCAGCACGCCGACGAGGTCAAAGCTTTCCGACCGCAACGGGTGGTCCCGGGGAAAGATGATCGCACCGAGCGCGATGGTCACGACTCCGATCGGCAGGTTGATCAGGAAGATCCACCGCCAGCTCGACGTGTCGATGAGCCAGCCGCCCAGGATCGGGCCACCGATCGGCGCGAGCAGCATTGGGATGCTCAGGATCGACATCAGGCGACCCAGTCGCCGGGGGCCCGCTTCACGCGTCAAAATCATGAAACTCAGGGGCAACAGCATGCCGCCGCCGATCCCTTGGACCACCCGAAAGACAATGAGCTGCAGGATATTTGCGGCCAGCGCGCACAGCAGAGAGCCCAGCGTGAAGGCCAGCACGGAGCCGAGGAAAAGTCGTTTGGTGCCGAACCGGTCGGCCGCCCACCCGGTGATCGGTATGACCGTCGCCAAGGCTAGCGTGTAGCCGGTCATCGTCCACGCGACGACGGCCTGCGAAGACCCGAATTGATCGATGAAGGTGCGCTGCGCGACGCTGACGACGGTGACGTCCACGATCGCCATGACCGTGGCCAGGATGCACACACCGGAAATCCGCAATAAGCCGGCGTCCAGCTTGTCGGGATAGTCCGGCTCGCCCCCGCCCGACTGCGGGGCGGGGTCGTAAGGCAGCGGTGTGTCGGCCGCAACGTACGGGGCCTGATCCATGGCGTTGCTTAGCATATCGAATCGATTCCGCCACCGTGTGCCCGCGCGACCCTTTCCGGATGGCGCGCAGCCCGCCGACCTGCGGCCCAGTGGTGGCGATATACGCCTGCCGTCTGCGTGTCCTTCACCATTCCGCAACCTGAGATCGTCAAACTGCGGGTGTGGCTGGAAAATTGATCGTCTCGGTCTCGGGGATTGGCGAACGCACCCTCGCTGACGTCGAGGCGTTCTGCGCTCAAATGGATGCCCGCAATGTCCCGGTGTCGCTGTTGGTTGCCCCCCGGCTCAGCGGTGACTATCGACTCGACCGCGACCCGCACACCGTCGCGTGGCTGACCGACCGGCGGTCCGGCGGCGATGCGATCGTGCTGCATGGCTACGACGATGCGGCCACCAAGAAGCGCCGCGGTGAATTCGCCATCCTGCGGGCCCATGAGGCCAACCTGCGGCTGATGGCCGCCGACCGGGTGCTCGAGCATCTCGGCCTGCGCACCCGGCTGTTCGCGGCGCCCGGCTGGGTGGTGTCCCCGGGTGTTGTCAAGGCCTTGCCGGACAACGGCTTTCGGCTGCTCGCGGACCTGCACGGCATCACCGACCTGGTCCGGCACACCACCGTGCGGTCACGCGTATTGGGCATCGGCGAAGGCTTTCTCACCGAACCGTGGTGGTGCCGGATGGTGGTGCTGTCCGCCGAGCGGATCGCCCGCCGCGGCGGCGTCGTGCGGGTCGCCGTGGCCGCCCGCCACTTGCGCAAGCCCGGGCCCCTGCAGGCCATGGTCGACGCCGTCGACCTGTCGCTGATGCACGGCTGCACACCGACGGTGTACCGCTGGCAGCGCGACAAGGCCATTCTCGACGCGGCCTGACGAAGCGTCTCCTCAACCCGCCTGCCGCGGGCACTACCCTGGTCGGACATGAGCGATTCTTCGGCCTCCCGGTTCGGCGCCGACGCCATCATCGTCGGGGCGGGACTCGCGGGCTTGGTGGCGGCCTGCGAACTGGTGGACCGGGGCCTGCGGGTGCTGATCCTCGACCAGGAGAGCAGCGCCAATCTCGGTGGTCAGGCCTTCTGGTCGTTCGGCGGCCTGTTCTTCGTCGACAGCCCCGAGCAACGCCGGCTGGGGATTCGCGACAGCCACGAACTAGCCCTGCAAGACTGGCTCGGTACCGCGGCGTTCGATCGGCCCGAGGACTACTGGCCACGCCAATGGGCGCACGCCTACGTCGATTTCGCCGCGCGGGAGAAGCGCCGTTGGCTGCGTGACCGGGGGCTGAAGATCTTCCCGCTGGTGGGCTGGGCCGAACGTGGCGGCTATGACGCACAGGGACACGGCAATTCGGTGCCCCGCTTCCACATCACCTGGGGCACCGGGCCCGCCTTGGTCGAAATCTTCGCCCGACAGCTGCGGGACCGCACAACTGTGCGCTTCGCACACCGCCACCGGGTCGACGAGTTGATCGTCGAGGGTGGCGCGGTGACCGGCGTCCGGGGTACGGTGCTCGAGCCCTCGGCCGTACCCAGAGGTGTGGCGTCGTCACGAACACCCGTGGGGCAGTTCGAGTTCCGCGCGGCCACGGTCATCGTCACCAGTGGCGGCATCGGCGGCAACCACGAGCTAGTGCGCAAGAATTGGCCTGAGCGCATGGGTCGCATACCCGAGCAGCTACTCAGCGGGGTGCCCGCCCACGTCGACGGCAGGATGATCGGCATCTCCCAACAGGCCGGTGCTCGGGTGATCAACCCGGACCGGATGTGGCACTACACCGAGGGCATCACCAACTATGACCCCATCTGGCCGCTGCACGGCATCCGCATCATCCCCGGACCGTCGTCGCTATGGCTGGACGCGACCGGCAAGCGGTTGCCGGTGCCGCTGTATCCCGGCTTCGACACCCTGGGCACATTGGAATACATCACCAGATCCGGGTATGACTACACCTGGTTCGTGTTGAACGCCAAGATTATTGAGAAAGAATTCGCGCTGTCCGGGCAGGAGCAGAATCCCGACCTGACCGGGCAAAGCGTGCGCGAGCTGCTGCGCAACCGGGCGCGCTCCGGGCCACCCGGGCCGGTGCAGGCGTTCGTCGACCGGGGAGTGGACTTCGTCAGCGCGAACTCGTTGCGGGCGTTGGTTACCGCGATGAACAAACTGCCCGACGTGGCGCCGCTGGACTATGCCACCGTGGAGGCCGAGGTGACCGCCCGCGACCGCGAGGTGGCCAACAAGTTCAGCAAGGACGGACAAATCACCGCCATCCGGGCCGCCCGTGGTTATCTAGGCGACCGTCTGGGCCGGGTGGTGGCACCGCACCGGCTGACCGATCCCAAAGCGGGGCCGATGATCGCGGTCAAATTGCACATCCTCACCCGAAAGACGTTGGGCGGCATAGAGACCGACCTGGCCGGACGTGTGCTGAAGGCCGACGGAACGCCGCTGACGGGGTTGTACGCCGCGGGCGAGGTGGCCGGGTTCGGAGGGGGCGGCGTGCACGGCTATCGCGCCCTGGAGGGCACCTTCCTGGGCGGGTGCATCTTCTCCGGGCGGGCCGCCGGCCGCGGTGTCGGCGACGATATCGCCTAGCGGCTCCGGGCGAGCAGACGCAAAATCGCACTGAGCGGGCAGGAGACTGTGCGATTTTGCGTCTGCTCGCGCTAGAAGGTGACGGCGTCTTCTTCGGGAAGCACCTGGAAGTCGGTGGTGGTCATCTCGGTGAGCCGACCGTAATAGATGCCCCGCGCGTCGGGGGCGATGATCCCTTGGTGGATGGGCACAGCCCGCGCGGGCGCGACCGCGCGCAGGTAGTCGACAGCCTCGGAGATCTTCATCCACGGGGCGGCCGCCGGGGTGGCCAACACGTCCACCGGCTCGTCGGGCACGAACAAGGCATCACCGGGATGCATCAGCCTGGCCCGATGGCCGCCGTCGCCCACCAAGAACGAAATGTTCTCTATCACAGGGATTTCCGGGTGGATGACGGCGTGCTTGCCGCCCACGGCGCGCACCGTCAGTTCACCGATGCGCAGTTCGTCGCCGACGTGCACCGCCTGACACGGCGCCCCGAGCTGGGCGGTGGTTTGCGGGTCCGCGTACAGCGCCGCGCCCGGGTTGCCGTCGAGCAGCGCCGGCAGGCGGGCACCGTCCACGTGGTCGGGGTGCTGATGGGTGATCAGGATGGCCGACAACCCCGTTATGCCCTCAAAACCGTGCGCGAAGGTTCCCGGATCGAAGAGCACGCGGGTGTGGTCGAATTCGGCAAGTAGACAGGAGTGGCCGAAATGCGTCAGTTGCATGTCTACGATTGTGCCCTGACGGGAGAGTGATGCCGATGCGGGTGATCCTGGCGACCATGGTGGTGGTCGGCGGCTTCGCGGTGGCGTTCATCGTCGCGGTGCCCGCACATACCGAGCCGCAGGCCTGCCCGCCGGTATGCGACCAAATCCCCGATTCGGCCTGGATCCAGCGACGGGCAGTGCCCTTGGACCCCGTTTACGGCTGGCCCGCGCTGGCAGGGCTGGCGGCGCAGGTGACCGGCGCGGCGCCCGGTCCCCGATTCCGGTTCGAGGAGCTGTGCGCCACTGCGGCCGTGCCGCGGGACCCCCGCGATTCGGCTGTCGTGGCGCGCGCCACCGTCGCCCATCCGGACGGGCAGTGGCAGCTGCAGGCGCAGATCCTGCACTGGCGCGGCGATACGGCCACCGGCGGCGCCATCGCATCTTCGGCGTTCAGCGCTGCCGTCGGCGCGCTGCGCTCCTGCCAGCAGCGGGCGCCACTGCAATCCCCATCGATCACCACCGACGAAACGAACCGGATGTCCGCGGTGATCAGCGGTCCCGTCGTGATGCACACGTACCTGGTCGCCCACCCGTCGAGCAGCACGATCACCGAGCTCACGCTCTGGTCGTCATCGCCGCCGCAGGTTGCGTGGCCCGCCATGGCCGACGACCCGGTGCTGACCGCGATGACCGCGCCCCTGTGCGAGGCCTACATTGCCTCGTGCCCGTAGCGGTCGAGCTGCGCTTTCGCCGGTAGAGTTGGCGCGGAAACTGATCTGAGGAGGAGCGCCGGTGGGCCGGGTAGTCGTTCATGTGATGCCCAAAGCGGAGATTCTCGACCCGCAGGGTCAGGCGATCGTTGGCGCGCTGGGCCGCCTCGGTCATCCGGGAATCTCAGAAGTCAGACAAGGCAAAAGGTTCGAACTCGAAGTGGACGAAACCGTCGACGACTCGGTGCTCGCCGACATCGCGGAGACGCTCTTGGCGAATACGGTGATCGAGGACTGGACCATCAGCCGGGAGACCCAGTGACCGCGCGGATCGGCATCATCACATTCCCCGGGACGCTCGACGACGTCGACGCCGCCCGGGCGGCGCGGCGTGTCGGTGCCGAGGCCGTCAGCCTGTGGCACGCCGACGCCGACCTTAAGGGCGTCGACGCGGTGGTGGTGCCCGGCGGTTTCTCCTACGGCGACTACCTGCGGGCGGGTGCGATCGCCAGGTTCGCCCCCGTTATGGGCGAAGTGGTGGCCGCCGCGAACCGCGGCATGCCAGTGTTGGGCATCTGCAACGGGTTTCAGGTGCTCTGCGAGGCGGGGCTCTTGCCGGGGGCGCTGACCCGCAACGTCGGTTTGCACTTCATCTGCCGCGATGTGTGGTTGCGCGTGGCGTCGACGTCGACGGCCTGGACGTCGCGTTTCGAACCCGACGCGGACCTGCTGGTGCCGCTGAAGTCCGGCGAAGGCCGCTACGTGGCGCCCGCCGACGTCGTCGAGGAGCTCGAGGGCGAGGGCCGGGTGGTGTTCCGCTACCACGACAATCCCAACGGCTCGCTGCATGACATCGCGGGCGTCAGCTCCGCCAACGGTCGGGTGGTCGGACTGATGCCGCATCCCGAGCACGCCATCGAGGCGTTGACGGGCCCGTCCGACGACGGCTTGGGCCTGTTTTATTCGGTATTGGACGCGGCGCTTTCGGTCTAGGCCGAAACTCCCGGCAGGATCAGCCGGCGTCCCGCAACAACGGATGCGCCGTCGGCAGTTCGACGGCCGGGTTCAGGTCGGCGAACAGCTCGGTCGCGTCGGCGATGGTGCGGTCGACGAAGGCGGCAAACTCCTCGAACGAGACGCTCCGTCGGATCCAATGCGACCTGCGCGCGATCACGCCGATTCGCTGCGGATCGGACGACCCGTGCACTATCGCCGTCACCTCGCGGTCCTGACGGTTCCACGTATCCGAGAAGTGCACCAGCCAGGGCCGCTCGGTGGCGGGGAAAAAGCAGCCGGGAGTGACGCGAATGATCAGCACATCACCGTGCGCGGGCGAGATCTCGAGATGGACGTGCAGGCGCCGCGGGTGGGCGCTGGTGACGAAGAAGTATTCGCCATCGTGGTGGCCGCGGAAGTAGCGCCGCCCTCGGACGCGCAGGTACCGTTCGACCAAGTTCACGCACATGGGCTCGTTCGTCATGAAAATATGCTGCCGCCAGTGGCTTTGCGGACGCTGGGAGACGAGCCATGAGTCACCGAAGAATCTGTTGAGAATTGGCTGAGCGTTCGCGGCAGGTTCGGTCGCCCGCGGTCAGTCGGTCAGACGCCGCTCAATGATCCCGGCGCCGGGCTCGCGCATGCTGCTCGGCAGCGTCACGGAAAACCGGTATCGCTCGGGGCGGTAGTAGAACTCGACGACCTCGAGCGGCTTGTCGTCTTTGTCGTGACTGATGCGTTCGAGCACAAGCACGGGAGAGCCCAACGGCAGATTCAACGCGCCGGCAACCTCGACGGAGGCGCCGGCCGCGTGGATCTCATAAGTGGCGCGGGCGATGGGGATGCCCAGGCGCCGCTCCCACATCGTGTAGGTGCTTTCCATCGCCAGCGCGGGTTGCGCTTCCGACGCGCTCGACAGCAGCGGTTCGACGGCCTTTCCGAGTCCCGGCGGGAGGTAGGCGATCATCAGCGCCAGGGGCGCGTCCCCGTCGCGGAGGCGTCGGTGGATGCACAGCACTCTGGACAAGCCCAGCGTTTCGCCGACTCGTTGGGGCGGCTGCTCCACGCGATGGGACAGCACGTCGGCCTGGGGAGTGATGCCCGCGCTCGCCAGCACCTCGGGGATCGTGCGCACGGCGGAGCCCAGCTCCTGCCTCACCGGGTTGGCCACGAAGGTGCCCAGGCCCTGGCGTCGAACCAGCCAGCCCTGTCGCTCGAGCAGTCCGACCGCCGCCCGCACGGTCACCCGGCTCAGACCGGAGCGGTCGACCAGTTCTCGCTCGCTGGGCAGACGCCCGCCGCGCGGGAGGCGCTGCTTGATGATCGCGGCCTTGAGGGCCTCGGCGAGCTGGGTGCTCGCGGGCACGCTGCCACGGCGCACCCGCAGATCCGCGGCATCGAGGTCCAGCGGCCGGTCGGTCATTAGACGTATTGAAACGTCTGCTGGCGCACCGGAACAGACGCGCTGCCTGTCAGTTTTCGTACAGGTCGATGCGCACGGTCAGCAGGTCGGTGCCCAGCGCGCGCACCATCGAACTGTTGAACCGCGGCAGCGCCGCCAGGCGGGCATACGGGTCATCATGCGGCAACAGCACGGCCGTACCGGCACGCCAACGGCCCCGAATGCGGATTCGAACGCGACTGTCGGCCCTGATGTTTCGGATGTAATCGGACGTTCCCCCGTGATCGGACACCAGCCAGAAGGTGTCACCGTCGAGGCGTCCGCCGATCGGTGTGCGGCGCGCGAGGCCGCTGCGGCGTCCTCTGGTCTCGAGGAGAACCTGCGTGGGGAGTCGCCGGGTGACCGGATTGGCGACGTACCGGTGGAAGAAGCCGACGCGGCGGCGTTTGGGTTCGGTTGCGCGGACGTTGGTGGCCATGTCCCCAGCATTGTCGAGACCATCGGTCTCGTCAATAGGGCGCTAGTCTGCTGATTGTGATGCCGACCCGAAGGCCCCACACCGGTAGCCGCCGCAACGACGCCGCCGAACGAGCCATTCTGGATGCGGCCGCCGAGCTGCTCGCCGCCGACGACTCCGCCCCGATCACCGTCGGCACGATCGCAGAGCGCGCCGGCGTCGGCAAGCAGACGATCTATCGTTGGTGGCCCTCCAAGAGCGCGGTCCTTCTGGACGCCATGATTCACCGGGCGCGTCAGACCGCGCCCACGCCCGACAGCGGTGATCTGCGCGCCGACCTGCGTGCGTTTCTGCGGTCGACGTTTGCTGCCGTGGGTGACAGCCGTCGCCTGTTGTTGGGAGCGTTACGCGAAGCATTGGCCGATGCCGCGGCCATGGACCGTCTCGCGGCGTTCACCGGGGCCCGGCGCAACGAGCTGGCGATCATCCTTGACCGGGCGCTGGCTCGCGGCGAGATCGGGCATCCTGCGACCGTCATCGACCAGGCCTTCGGAATGATTTGGTATCGAATGATTTTCGCTCACGCACCGCTCGATGAGCAGGCCGCCGACGACTTGGCGACCGCTCTCACCGCGCAGTTGCGCACCAACCGGGAGGATTGACCGTGGAATTTGCGGTGGAACGGATCGACCACATCGTGCTGAATTGCAACGACGTCGAGGCCACCGCCGCATGGTATGAGCGCGTGCTGGGCATGCGGCGGGAAACGTTCGGGCCGACCAACCGGGTGGCGCTACGCTTCGGGGAGCAAAAGCTCAACCTGCGGCCCGTCGGGGCGCTGCGCGACGATCCCGAGTGGGTCACCGGCGCGGTCGAAGCGGCCGGGTCCGAGGACTTGTGCTTCATCACTCGTTGCAGCCCGGACGAGGTGCGCGCCCACCTGGTGGGCTCAGGAGCGGAGATCGTCGCGGGGCCCGTCACCAGGACGGGCGCCTTGGGTCCGATGACCTCGCACTACTGCCGCGACGTCGACGGGAACCTCGTCGAAATCGCCGTTTACTGAAGGGGATACAGCGCCGGCAGGTTCACCACGACCGCCTCTTGGGTGCTGCGCGCGATGACCACTTCCGCCGGTGTGTTCGGGTCCGGGTTTTCCTCTCGGTGCGGTAGATACGGGGGGATGAACACGTAGTCACCGGGTGACGTCGAGATGCGCACCTCTTGCGCCCCGTCGTGAAAGACGAATTCCGGGTGGCCGCTGCGCACGTAGATCGCCGTCTCCGAGTCGCCGTGATGGTGGTTGGACGAGACGGTCGAGGGCGACGCGTGCGTCTCGCCCATCCAGAGCTTTTCGGCACCGACCGACGTCCCGCTGAGCGCGGCGAAGCGGCGCAGCCCCTCGGATTGCGCGGTGTCGGAGCTGATGTCCGACGCCTTGATGTGGTGCACCCGGTTGTGACTCGGCTGCGGTGCCGTCTCGTCGAAGTCTGGGTGGAAGCCGTCTGCGGTGGCCATGCGTCAATTATCGTCCGACGCATCCCGGTACGCCTCGAGGAGCCGCAGCCACAGCTCGCTGACCGTGGGGAAGCAGGGCACGGCGTGCCACAACCGGTCGACGGGCACCTCGCCCGCGACGGCGACGGTGGCGGAATGGAGAATTTCGGTTACCCCCGGCCCAACCAGCGTGACCCCAAGCAAGCACCCGCGATCGAGGTCCACCACCATCCGTGCCTGACCGGCGTACCCGTCCGCATAAAGCTTCGCCCCCGTCACGACGTCGCCGATCTGCACATCGACGGTTCGCGCCCGACGCCCGGCGTGTTCGGCTTGCTGGGCCGTCAGGCCGACCGCGGCGGCTTCGGGGACGGTGAAGAAGGCCTGCGGCACGGCGTAATGATCGGCGGTCGTTGCGTGCCGGCCCCACGGTGCGGTGTCCACCGCCGCGCCCGCGGCCCGCGCCCCGATGGCTGCTCCGGCAATGCGGCCCTGGTACTTCCCCTGATGCGTCAGCAGGGCCCGGTGATTGACGTCGCCCGCCGCGTAGAGCCAACCGTCTTCGACGGCCCGCACTTGGCAGGTGTCGTCCACGTCGAGCCAGTCGCCGGGTGTCAGCCCGACGGTGTGCAGGCCGATGTCGTCGGTGAGTGGTGCGCGGCCCGTCGCGAAAAGCACTTCGTCGACCACCAATTCGGAGCCATCGTCCAATTCCAGGGTCACCGCTGCGCCGTCGGGCCGGCGCAACGCGCGCACCGAGACGCCGACGCGCACGTCCACGCCCGCGTCGGCGAGGCCACGGCCGATGAACTCACCGACGAAGGGCTCCATCCGCGGCAGTAGGCCCGAACCTCGTGCGAGGAGGGTCACCTGAGATCCCAATCCGCGCCATGCGGTTGCCATTTCGACGCCCACACCGCCGGCGCCCACCACCGCCAGCCGCTCGGGGACCGAGCTGCTGTCGGTGGCTTGGCGGTTGGTCCACGGCCTCGCTTCGTCGATGCCGGGCACCTCGGGCAGGACGGGCCGGCTTCCCGTGCAGATCACGACTGCGTGCCGCGCGGTCAGCACGGACGTGGCTCCATCGGACGCGGTGACCGCGACTCGCCGGGCGCCATCCAAGCGGCCATGGCCGCGTACCAGGGTGGCACCGATTCCGCCCACCCAGTCGGCCTGGTCGCTGTCGTCCCAGTTGGTGACGTAGCGGTTGCGGCGGCCGAAGACCCCCGCAACGCCGATGGACCCGCTGACCGCCTCCCGTGCGCCGTCGACTTGGCGGGCCTCCGAGACGGCAATCACCGGACGCAGCAAGGCTTTACTGGGCACGCAGGCCCAGTAAGAACATTCGCCTCCGACGAGTTCGCGCTCGACCAGCGCGACGCTCAGGCCCGCGGCCCGGGCGCGCTCTGCGGCGTTCTGCCCGATCGGACCGGCGCCGAGCACAATGACGTCATAACCCGATTCATCATTTGCTGCCATCGTCGGTGATCCTCCCCGTTGGCCCTCAGCTGTCGATCAACTCCGCGGCGAGTTGGCGCAGGTCACTTGCCACGAGATTCGGTTGGGGTAGCCCTGCGACTGGCAGTGGCGGATTGCCGGGCCGGGCGATGAGCGCCCCGCTGAAGCCGACATTCTGGGCGCCAAGGGTGTCCCACACGTGGGCCGCCACCATCATGCACTCGGTCGGGGCCACTTCGAGCGTCTCGCACGCGTATCGGTACACGGCGGGCGACGGCTTGAAGGCGTGGCAGGCGTCGACGCTCAATTGGTGTTCGAAGAATTCGGCCAGCCCGGAACTCTGCAGCGCCGTCGGCCCGTCGGGGTTGGGTGGTGAGTTGGTCAGCGTCACGAGACGAAAACCGTTGTCTTTCAACCTGGCGAGCCCCTCGGCCGCATCAGGGTGGGCCGGCATGGTGAGCAAGCCGGTCTTGAGGCGGTGCACGTGTTCGTCGGAGACGGCCACGCGGTGGATATCGCCAACCATGCGGAGCACACCTTGGGCCAGCGTGGAGAAGTCCACGTAGCTGTCCGCCAACGTCGCGGACATCGAATACATGACCAGCTGCGCGAACCACTCGCGAAGCACTCGCTCGTCGCCGAACAGCTCGGCGAACAGCGGTGACAACGAATCGATGTCGACCAACGTCTCATTGACGTCGAAAACCAGGACGGACGGCACGGGCATGATCAGGCCTCGACCTTCTTCGGGAGGGGGAAGTCCGGCCGGAGATACCCGATCAAACAAAGGCAAATCAATGTCATCCCGAGCAACGGCCACCAGAGGGCGGTCACCCCGGCCGCCGCGAAAACGCCGACCGTGATGAAGGACCTCATCCGCATCAGCCTGCGCATCCGGTCGGTGAGGTCTTCGTGGGCCGGCCGATCGATCACTTCGCGGCACAGCGCCAGATAGGTGACGTTGACGAGAACGAAGACGAACGCGTACAGGGCCACCGGCGCCGCGGCGAGCCTACTGTCGGCGATCCACTCGGTGGTGATCGGAATGAGCGATACCGAAAACAGGTGCGCGAAATTCGACCACACCAACCGCGGCGTCGCCAGCTCCGCGTAGCTGAGCAAGTGATGATGGTTGACCCACACGATCGCGATGAACAAGTAGCTGACCACATAACTCAATCCGGTAGGCCACAGTGGTAGCAATGCGCTGAAGCTGTGGGCGGCCGGCGGCTTGAGCTCGAGCACCAGGATCGTGATCAGCACCGCGAAAACCCCGTCGGAGAACGCTCCTACCCTGTCCGGATTGGTCTTCCGCCCGACCACTACGCCTCCTCAGTCCGAAGTCTTATTCGATCCCCGCGGTTGGTGTCTTCCCTAAGACCTCATCGGTGTCGAGCCCCCGGTCGACCCCGTGAGGGATGACGGTCTGGCCGGGCTCGAGCCGCAGTTGCTTGCCGTCGAGGTAGACGTCGATCTTGTCCGGTTCGAAGGACACCAAGTCGCTAACTCGTGCCACCTCGCGCCAGGCGTTCCGATACGACCACGCCGCGCGCTTGCGGTCGCCGATATCGTAGTAGGAGCAGATCCCCTTGTATGGGCAAAAAGTCTGCGTGTCAACAAGTTCGATGGCGGATTCGTCAATGTCCTCGCGTGGCACGTACCAGCGCGGCGCGAACCCGGATTCGTACAAGGCTAGCGGGCGCTCGGTATCGGCAATCACCCGATCGCCGTCACGAGCGACGAGATGCCTCGCAGTGGAGCGGATATCGATCCGATGATAGGCATCGGCAGCATGCCCGACGATGCGTTCCTCCTCTTCGTAGAAGGCGTCCATGGCGCGCCACGCGAATGCCAGGTGCCCCTCGAGGATCGATGCATACGGTGGCAGGGCCGTGTGCTGCCAGGCGGCGTGGCTGGTCGCCCGGTCCGCGACTTTGATGGTGAACCACTGCGTGTCGCCCAACTCCTGATGCCGCGTGAGCCTGTCTTCGGCCGCCAGGACTCCGGCCTCGATATCGCCGAGCGGGAAGTAGGCGACCGGATAACGTCCCGGCTCGTGTAACAGGATCACGTCTTGGCTGTCGGCTACCCATGTGTCAGCGAGGCGAACTCGCATGCGCCTCCTCAGCGGCTCGACGTACAACAGTCGCGCCGGCAATGGGTGTTCAGTCAGAAAGTGTCCCACCGATCCCGTAGCCAGCGGCCCCTGCTGCCATGCCAGCCCCATCCCCGTCCCCTCTCTTCAGCCACACCACTGCGCAACTAATCTCACTGCGCCACAAGGCCACCCGGCGGAAACCGTGATATCCCAACGACGTACTGGGCTAGCTAACCCATTTATTATGGGCCAGCCATCCCATTCTGTCCAGCGACGAGGTGACTTCACCTTGATCGGGACGCGTCGCGGCGCCGCTTCGAAGCGGCTCGGCTCCTCGGATTCTGCGTTCTGAAGGAGCGGACGTAGTCGACGGCGGCGTTGACGGCCGCCCGCAGGGGTTCCGCGTCCCCGGTGGCGTACGTCAGCATCGCGCCGCCCTGGTGCGCGACGACCAGCGACACCGCCAGGTGCCGTGGATCGGCCTCGGGACGCAGGTCGCCGCGCCGGCGCATCGCCGTAAGACCGGTCTCGAACAAACCGATCCACAGGTCATAACCGGCGGCGAGATCGTCGTGAATTTCGTCGTCGGCGTCGATCAGCTCGCCCGCCAAGGAGCCGTAGACGCAACCGCCGACCCGGTACACGGTGTCGACGGCGGCGACGCAGGCGTCGGCCCAGGCCTGCAGCGCGGCGAAGCTGTCGAGGGCGCCAAACGGTGGCTGAGTGTGGAAAGCCCGCACGTCGTCGCGGCGGGTGGAAATGACCAGACGGATCAGATCGCGTTTGTCGCGGAAGTAGTGCGCGATCTGTGAACCGCCCACCCCCGCCGCGCGCCGTACCTGCTCGATGCTGGTGTTGGCGATGCCACGCTCGAACATTAGCCGCGCTGCGGCGTCGACGATGCGCGCGCGAGTCGCCAGGCCCTTGCGGGTGAATTGTGCTGGGCTGTCGTCGCTCACGTGGCGGTCCTCGCGCGTCGTCGCGGACGCCGCGCAGGTCTTGGTACCCGCTCGTCGGCGTCGGTGGCGAAGGTGCGCAGGTAGTTGATCGCGAAGCGAACTGCGTCGGCATGCGGCCATTCCGCCCGGTAGGTGAAGGCCAAGGTGCCACCGCCCTGATGGGCGGCGACGATGACCATCGCCAACCGTCGAGCGTCGGCGTCCGCGACCAAGACGCCGTCCTCCTTCATCCGCTGGATCGCAGCCTCGAGCAGGTCGACCCACTGCCAATAGCCGGTCGCCAGCGTTTCACGCGTCGGATCGTCGGACTTCGCCAGCTGGGCGGCAAGTGCATGGTAGGTGGGCGTGCCGAAAAATCCGATGCGCCTGAGGTACCGCATGTTGAGATCGCCCCAACGCTCGAAATCGTCGAACGACTCCAGGCCTCCTAGCTTGGGCTGCCGGTGAAAGTCGAGGACCACCCCGATCTGGCGCCGGAGAACCGCGCGTATCAGCGCGCCCTTATCGGCGAAATAATGGGCAAGCTGGGAACCGCTGACCGACGCCGCCCGGCGGACGTTCTCCATGTTCGCCGCGGACAGGCCCTCGGTGACGATCAGTTGGGCGGCCGCCTCCACGATGCGATCCCGAGTGGCGCGCCCCTTGGCGGTCAACCGTTGTTCGTCGTGAACATCGGGATGGGCCATCGCGTCAGGCTAACCCGCGGACGCTCCGAACTATGGGATATCCAGCCCATTCATTCCGGCGGGCCGGCCATGTCTACGTTGTCGAGGAAGTCGCGGATCAGCCCGGCGACCTCGTCCAGTGCGGACTCCAGCAGGAAATGCCCGCCGTCGAGCAAGCGGATCTCGGCATCAGGCAGGTCGTCGGCGAACGCCGTGGCGCCGGCCGGGCCGAAGATCTCGTCGCCGCGGCCCCACACAGCCAGCAGCGGGACCTGGCTGGCCCGGAAGAATTCGTGCAACCGCGGGTAGAGCGGCGCGTTGGTTGCATAGTCCCGCAACAGTTTCAGCTGCACCAGATCATTGCCCGGTCGCGATATGAGCGCGTAATCGTGGTGCCACGATTCGGGGTCGACGAGCGTCTCGTCGGGAACGCCGGTGACGTATTGCCATCGGGTGGCGTCCAGCGTGAGGAACTGCCGGACCGCGGCCTCGGTGTCGGGCGTCTGTTCGCTCTGGTAAGCGCGCACGATCTTCCAGAAGCTGTCGACGAATCCCGCGTCGTAGCCGTTGCCGTTCTGGGTGATGATCGCGGTGATCGACGACGGGTCCCGCAGCGCCAGCCGCCAGCCGATCGGCGCACCGTAGTCCTGGACGTACATCGCGTACCGGTCGACGTGGACCGCGCGCAGCAATGCGGCAGTGAGGTCGGTCAGCGCGTCGAAGGTGTAATCGAACTCGTGGACGGACGGTGCGTCGGAGAGCCCGAAGCCTAAGTGATCCGGTGCGATGACGTGGTAGCGGTCGGCGAGGACCGGGATCAGATGGCGGAACATGTAGGAGCTGGTGGGAAACCCGTGCAACAGCACCAGCGCGGGAGCGCTCGGGTCACCCGCTTCGCGGAAGAAGAGCCGGCGACCGTCGACGGTGGCATAGCGATGATGAACAGCCGCCATGGCTTTCCTCCCAAATTTCGCCCTCGAACGCCGAGCGGCTTCAACGAAGTTACCGCCACCGGAAGATTCTGGGTTATGTATCCCAGTATGCACCAGAATTCGCTGCGCGCAAGAGTCGCGCTGCCGTGTTCCGTCAGTTGTTGCCGTTGCCTTCCGGCTGACATAGTGTGAGCCAGCCCTGGAATTCGGGGCCTGCGGAGGTGGCGCGGTGGCCAAGCTGATCTCGGTAAACGTGGGGCTGCCCCAGAACGTGCAGTGGCGGGACAAGACCGTCTACACGGGGATCTGGAAAACTCCGGTCGAAGGTCCGGTCATGGTGCGCCGCCTGAACATCGACGGCGACGGCCAGGGTGATCTCGGCGGACACGGCGGCGAGCAGCGCGCCGTCATGGTGTATCAGACCGAGTCATATGACTTTTGGAAAAAATACCTGGGTCGCGACGACCTCGTGCCCGGACACTTCGGGGAGAACTTCACCATCACCGGATTGCCCGACGCCGACGTGTGCATCGGTGACCGCTATCGGATCGGTGAAGCCGAGTTCGAGGTCACCCAGCCCCGCGTCACCTGTTTTCGGGTCGGAATGCGCATGAACGAACTCAGGATGCCGAACCTGCTTGTCTCCCAACGCCGGCCGGGTTTTTACTTCCGAGTGATTTCCGAGGGACGGGTTTGCGCCGGCGATGACATCACGCGTACCCGCCGTGGTCGCCATGAGCTCAGCGTCGCCGACGTCGATGCGCTGTTGTACCTGCCCAACCGTGATCTCGAGCTACTCCGCAAGATCGTCGATGTCCCGGCACTCAGCCCGGGGTGGCAGCAGTCATTCCGGGACATGCTCGCAACGCCGCAGGGATCGGCGTCCGCATCTCCCAGCGCGGCACCGGCGTGGCAGGGTTTTCGGCCCTTGCGGGTCAGGGGAATACGCCGGGAAAGCCCACAGGTGATGTCCATCGAGCTGGAGGCCGAGGATCGTTCCGCCCTGCCGGCGCCGCTTCCCGGGCAATATCTGACGGTGCGCATCCCCGGCGCGGGCGCGCCGGCGCCGCTGCGGAGTTACTCCCTTTCGGGAGACCCCGCAGCAGGGTACTACCGCATCAGCGTCAAGCGGGAAGAGCACGGCCTGGTGAGCTCGTGGCTGCACGAGCACGTCGAGCCGGGCTCGATCGTCGAGGCCGCCGCCCCGCGCGGCGAGTTCTACCTCACCGACGGCGGCGGACCTGTGTTGCTGATGTCGGCGGGAATCGGCATCACACCCGTTCTGGCCATGCTGCACGCGCTCGCGGCGGCCAGCAGCGGCCGCGATATCTGGTGGCTGCACACCGCCCGCAATCGCGAAACCCAAGCGTTCGCAACGGAAGCGACGGGCTTGATCGAATCCCTGCCGAGCGCGCGGCAGTCGGTGTTCTACACCCAGACACAAGGACGTTTGGACCGCAAGACCATCGCGGCGCTAGGTATACCGGCCAATGCCACGGCATACCTGTGCGGCCCAACCCAGTTCATGAGCGACATGCGCGACGCGCTCGCCGCTGGCGGTCTGGACCCGCAGCGGATTCATAACGAGCTATTCGGTGCCCTGCCGCCGATCAACCCGGGGATCGTCGACGACACCCCACGTAATCCGCCCCACCCCCCGGCGGGGGTTGTGGGGACGGGTCCGCCAATCACCTTCGCGCGCAGCGGCCTGACGGCCGCCTGGTCGTCCGCATACGGCAGCATCCTCGATCTCGCGGAGGCCTGCGACGTTCCCACCCGGTTCTCCTGCCGAAGCGGCGTCTGTCACCTGTGCGTCACCGGCGTCGTCGCCGGCAGAGCCGTCTACGTCCAGCAGCCTCTGGAGCCGCCCGAGCCGGGGACGGTGCTCATCTGCTCGGCGGCTCCCGAAACCGATCTGGTTCTGGACCTGTAACGAGAATCGTTGTGTCAGGCCGCGATCGCGCGCAGGCCGCCGGTTGCGGGCAGGTCTAGGAGCTCAGCGGGACCGACGCCTCCGCGGTGTAGCACAGGAACGTCAGCGTTTCCTGCAGGTATAGCTGCACGGTCTCCGCATCATGGCTGGTATACCCGATCGACACATCGGTCCCGAGCTGCAGATCGAAGTCGCCGCCGCGGGTGGTCAGCACGAAAGCACCGTCGATGGCCGGCGCCCAGATGATGTCCCCGGGGACCAGCCGGTCGATGTGCTCGAGGATCGGGTAGCCGTGTTCGGTGGTTTCGCTGACCTTCGTATAGACGTCGGCGGACAGCAGCACCGAATAGGGACCGTCGACACCGGCCAGCCGCAGTTCGGAGATCGCCTGGGTGATGACGTCCGGGATCTCGCGGGGATCGGCCGGCAAGGTCAGCGGCTTGTTCGAGCTGCAGGTGCGAATGCCGTCGATCGACGCCGCGGGGTAGCCCTCGAAGATGGCGCGGTCCTCGACGAACGCCAGCTTCTTGGCGGCGGCCTTGACCGGGTCCCAGTCCGAGTCCTGCGCGCCGCGCTCCACGTTGTCGATTTCATAACGGGACAGGGTGAACGGAACACGCAGTCGGACAAGGGGTTTACTTGCCCGTAGGTGAGCCTCGACGCCGTCGGATGGTGACGCCACGTCGACCAGGCGGCCGGTGCTGACCGCCGCGGTGACCGGGCCACCCGGCTCGCTGACGTCGACGACCCGGCGTCCGGCGATATGGCGTTTGAACGTCCGAGACGCCTCGGTTTCGATTTCCTTCCAAGCCGCTTCGGTGACCGGTGCCAACTCGCGGTAGAGGTTGTTCATCAAGTGGTTCCTTTCAGGCTGCCGATCGAAAGTGAGCCGTCTGGTACGGCAGGGGTTTCGGCCACCGGCACTGCGGGCATTGGCGGTGGATCGTCGAGGAGGTCGACAGTGGGCGAGAAGAACAGGCCACCGGTGACCGCGGTGGAGAATTCGAGGATGCGGTCGGTGTTGCCGGGTGGATCGCCGAGAAACATGTTGCGCAGCATCTGCTCGGTCACCCGTGGCGTGCGGGAATACCCGATGAAGTAGGTGCCGTACTCGCCCTTCCCGAGCTGACCGAACGGCATGTTGTGACGCACGATCTTCAGTTCGGTGCCATCCGCGTCAGTGATCACGTTCAGGGCGATGTGGGAGTTGGGCGGCTTTTCCTCGTCATCCAGCTCGAGGTTTTCCAGCTTCGTGCGGCCGATCACCAGCTCCTGCTCGGTGACCGAGAGCGCGTTCCACGACGACATCTCGTGCAGGTACTTCTGCACGTGCACGTAGCACGAGCCTTCGAAGTCGGGATCCTCGGCGCCGATGGTGGTGGCGCTGACGGCGAGCGGGCCGTCCGGGTTTTCGGTGCCGTCGACGAAGCCCAGCAGGTCACGGTTGTCGAAGTAGCGGAACCCGTGCACTTCGTCGACGACGGTGACCGCACCGGCCATCGACCGCAGGATGCGGTCGGCCAATTCGAAACAGACGTCCAGGCTCTCCGCCCGAATGTGGAACAGCAAGTCCCCGGGCGTGGCCGGGGCGGTGTGCCGCGGGCCGTTCAGCTCGACGAAGGGGTGCAACTCCGCGGGGCGGGGGCCAGAGAACAACCGATCCCAGGCCTGCGAGCCGATGGAGGTGATGGCCGACAACCGTTTCGGCGGCTCGCGAAACCCGATTGCCCGCACCAGCCCGGAAATGTCGGGCAGCGCGTCGTGCACCGTCGCCTCGCCGCCGTCGTCGATGGTCACCACCAGAAAGACCGCCGCAGGCGTCAACGGCTCGAGGATGGGCTGTGGCTGGACGGGAGGCACTCTGCTGACCCTAGCGTGGCGACGGTGAGCGCAGGAAGTTGTGCGGCTGGGGGTCCCCCCGCTTGCGGGGGAGAGCCGCGCAATCGGGCCCAGCGTGGCGACGGTGAGTAGCGACAGCCATGATGATCAACATGTCGGCCAGCGCCGCAGGCCTCTGCGATTTCATCGACGCTTCTCCGTCGCCATTTCATGTCTGCGCCACGGTGGCCGCGCGGCTGACCGCTGCCGGTTTCACCGAACTGAGCGAGGCGAACCGGTGGCCGGATGAACCGGGCCGCTACTTCATAGTGCGGGCAGGCTCGCTGGTCGCCTGGAATTCCGACGGGGCCGACGGGCCGTTCCGGATCGTCGGCGCGCACACCGACAGCCCGAACCTACGGGTCAAGCAGCATCCCGACCGGGTGGTCGCGGGGTGGCGCGTGGTCGCGCTGGAGCCGTACGGCGGGGCGTGGCTCAACTCCTGGCTGGATCGCGACCTGGGCATCAGTGGACGGTTGTCGGTGCATGACGGCGCCGGGGTCGAGCACCTGTTGGTCCGGATCGACGACCCGATCCTGCGGGTACCCCAACTGGCCATCCACCTCGCCGAGGACCGCAAATCGCTGACGCTCGATCCGCAACGCCACGTCAACGCGGTCTGGGGAGCCGGTGCGGACCTGAAGCCGTTCATCGACTTTGTCGCCGAGCGCGCCGGGGTGACGCCGACCAGCGTGCTGGCCGCCGACCTGATGACCCATGACCTGACCCCGTCGGCGGTGGTCGGCGCCGCCGGCGACCTGCTCAGCGCGCCGCGCCTGGACAACCAGGCCAGCTGCTACGCGGGGACGGAGGCGTTGGTCGCCGCCGAACCGCGGGGATTCCTACCCGTGCTGGTGGTCTTCGACCACGAGGAGGTCGGGTCGTCCTCCGACCACGGCGCCCAGTCCGACCTGCTCGGCACCGTCCTGGAGCGCATCGTGCTCGCGGCCGGCGGAACCCGCGAAGACTTCCTGCGCCGGCTGCCGACGTCGCTGCTGGCCTCGGCGGACATGGCCCATGCCACCCACCCCAATTACCCGGAGCGGCACGAGCCCAGCCACTTGATCGAGGTCAACGGCGGGCCGGTGCTCAAGGTGCACCCCAACCTGCGCTATGCCACCGACGGGCGCACGGCCGCGGCCTTCGAGCTGGCCTGCCGGCAGGCCGGGGTCGGCCTGCAGCGCTACGAGCACCGGGCCGACCTGCCGTGCGGATCGACGATCGGGCCGTTGGCCTCGGCTCGGACCGGCATCCCGACCGTCGACGTCGGCGCCCCGCAGCTCGCGATGCACTCCGCGCGGGAGTTGATGGGCGCGCGCGACGTGGCCGCGTACTCGGCGGCGATGGAAGCGTTCCTCTCACCGAAGCGTTAGTGAGGCCTGATGAGGGGCCGCACTAGAGGACGACCGGGTGCGCGACCACGGTCAGCGTGAAGGTCGCGACGTTGAAGGCAAGCAAGAACCCGGCCAGTGCGAACTGGCCGGAGATGTCGCGGGCGAGGACATGGGTGTACATCGCGCAAATAAAGAAGATGGTCAGTCCCGCTGCTGCCGCGGCGCCGATTCCCGGCACCCACAGGCCGACGAGCAGCCCAAGGGCGCCAAGGGTTTTCAGGGTGCCGATCGGAAAGGTCAGCCAGGACACCGGGACGCCGGCCCGTTCCATGGGCGGAATGATGGGTGCGAAGTGCACCAGTGCGCTCACGCCGGAAAATCCGTTGAGCGCGATGGCGGATATCGTCACGACGAGGTATGCGCTGTGCATGTTGCGGCTTCCATAGCTGGTCGGTCAGTGGGGAATCGTTCGGTGTCAGTTCGTCGGGATCGGGTCTAGCCGGAACACGGCAATCCGGCCGGCAAGCGCCTCGACTTCTTCGGGATCGCCTTGGCGCACCAGTCCGGAGCGCTTCAAAAAGCCAACGCCGATCGGCACTTCCACCGGGTATCGGCGCAACACCGGTCGAGCTTGCTCGGCCGTCAGCTCAGTTATCTTGACGCGTCGCGTCTTTCGGCCCTTGCCGAGCGTTCCTGTGCCGGCTGCGCGGGCGTTGCGCGCCCAATCGGCACCGGGGAAGCCGGCCACGGCATAGAGCCGTCCGTCCAGCGTGAACGGTGTCATCGGCGTGCTGCGGGGCCGGCCCGTTTTGCGGCCCGGCACCGTCAAGACCATGGGTGGTCCGGTTGGTATGCCAAGTCTTTGCAGCGTGATCATGAACTTGTTCATCGGCTTCAGCCAACGAGGCGGCGTCGGGTGAGACATTTCTTCTCCTGTCGCGTATTTCGTCGTTGAACGGCTAGTCCGCCGGCGTGGCCGGACCGGCAACCCGTAACCAAGGACGGATCCGTGGCGCGAAAAGTTACGCGCGCGTGTGTAACTTTTCGGCGCGCCGCCTCGTCGTCAGGTCACGTCCCGTGGAGTGGTGTAAGAGCATTCGCGTGTTCGCGTGAGGCTCTGCGGTTGTTCACTATGCCGTGAGAGCTGCTGTGGGGGCAATCGTTTCGGCGTTCTTGTCGCTGGCGTTGAGGAG
>NZ_MPNT01000001.1 GCF_001907675.1 Mycobacterium paraffinicum | reverse complement strand
ACCATCTGCCTGGCCCGACGCCGCACCAACGTCCTCTACGCACTCATCCGCGACAACCGCACCTGGCAACCCGACTCACCCCCGATCACTCAGTCGGCGGCTTGACATCGTCATTGAGAGTCCTTTCGTTGACATCCGGTGCCGCATTGCCCCGCAGGCCCACCTCGGCGTGACCGGTGCCCAGCACCGACCAGTGCCGGTCGTCGATCTCGATGTGGACATCGGCTTGTTCGGTGTTGGTGCACACCGCCTTACCGCCGTCGGGGTCGGTGTATTCCAGGCTCACGCACTTCTCCGCCGGCTGATCGATCCGGATGAGCACCCGCCGACCGCCGATTCGTCCCTCCAGCTGCCAGTGCGCAAGGCCAAGCGTCGTCCGCATCCGCAGCGACGGCAGCGACCCGCTCAATGAGCTTGCGGGCCAATCCTTTCCGTCGATGCGAAACCGGACGAACGCCAGCGGGGCCAGCCGGCGCAACCCCGGCTTGTGCGAGACGGCGGTGACCGCCTCCACCACGTCGCCGTTGCCGAGGTCGGCGTGCACCCATCCCCAGCGCTTGGCGTTGCCGTGTCCGTAGATGTGGGCGACCCCGCCGCGCCACCCCTCGAGGCGCAAAGCGGTGTCGGCCACGGTGAGCGAGCCGGCGAAGTCGGCGGTGGGGGCCAGGACGACCTGGGCGCCCGGCAGCAACTCGCGCTCCCAGGCCGCGCGGGGAAACGTCCACAGCGGTGCGCCGGTGTCGGTCCAGGACAGCTGCCAGGCGAGCGCTCCGGCGCGGCCGCTGAGCTGTCCGTCGCCCACCCGCGCGCCCGCGGCGTCGAACCACCAGGGGCCGGACGCGGGCCGGGCGGGCGCGGGCCCGAACCGCTCGGTGCGGGGCGAGCCGTCGGCCGGGAACCACGTGGCCCAGCCGTGCGCGTAGGCGTCGCCCTTCAGGGGGGCGACCGTCTCGCAGTGCACCCACAGCGCGGCGCGCGTCGCCGGGTCCGACAGGGTGGCGTACCAGACCTCCAGTCGGCCGGCCTTGCC
The DNA here is from genome assembly GCF_001907675.1 of Mycobacterium paraffinicum. Taxonomy (GTDB): domain Bacteria; phylum Actinomycetota; class Actinomycetes; order Mycobacteriales; family Mycobacteriaceae; genus Mycobacterium; species Mycobacterium paraffinicum_A. The sequence continues at coordinate 555,985 of NZ_MPNT01000001.1, read as the reverse complement.
GCGCCAGCGTGGGGCCGCCGCCAATCGCGTGTCGCCGTCCATTGCTCACCTTCCGTGGATTCGTCCACTATATTGGTTGAGCCAATGAACCAGTCAAGTCCGCTGCGCCCGCCCGACCGCCAACGCGTCGATGAACAGATCGCCGCGTCGATCACCGACGCGATCCTCGACGGCGCCTTTCCGCCGGGTTCGGCGCTGCCACCCGAGCGTGAGCTGGCCGAACAGCTGGGCGTGAACCGGACGTCGCTGCGGCAGGGTCTGGCCCGGCTGCAGGAGATGGGTTTGATCGAGGCCAGGCACGGCAGCGGCAACGTGGTCGCCGACCCGCACGGGCTCACCCACCCCGCGGTGGTCGAGGCGTTGGTGCGCAAGCTGGGGCCCGAGTTCCTGGTGGAGCTGTTCGAGATCCGGGCGGCGCTGGGACCGTTGATCGGCCGGTCCGCGGCGCGACGCGGTGCGCCCGAGGATGCCGAGGCCCTGCGCGCCGCGCTGGCCGCGGTCCGCGACGCCGACAGCGCGGAGGCGCGGCAGGCGGCCGACCTTGCCTACTTCCGGGTGCTCATCCAGCACAGCGGCAACCGCGCGCTGGTGTTGTTGTATCGCTGGGTCGAGCACGCCTTCGGCGGCCGGGAGCACGAGCTGACCCCCGCCTATGACGACGCCGCGCCCGTGGTGGCCGGCCTCAGCGCGATCACCGATGCCGTGCTCGCGGGCGACGAGGCGGGGGCCGCCGCGGCGGTCGAGGCGTACCTGCACGCGAGCGCGCAGCGAATGCTGGTGTCTTACAAGAAGATTGGTGCTACTCGGCGAGCCGAGTCGCCGGATGCACCGCGATGAGACCCAGCTTGCTGCGGCGCTTGCACATCGCCGCCAGCTCCGCGTAGGCCTTGGCGCCGAGTAGCTCGGTGAGCTCGTCGGCCATGCTTTCCCACACCTGCTTGGCGCCGACATGGGCGCCGGGGTCGCCAGTGCAATACCAGTGCAGGTCCGCGCCACCGGAACCCCAACCGCGCCGGTCGTATTCGGTGACCCAGGTCTTGAGGATCTCGGTCCCGTCGGGACGGGTCACCCACTCCTGGCTGCGCCGGATCGGCAGCTGCCAGCAGACGTCGGGCTTCATGGTCAACGGCGCGACGCCGAGCTTGAGGGCCTTGCTGTGCAGGGCGCATCCGACGCCCCCGGGGAAGCCGGGCCGGTTCAGGAAGATGCAGGCGTCCTTGTGCTTGCGCGTGCGGTATTGGGACTGCCCCTCGTGCTCGTCGAGCTCCAGATATCCCTTGCGGCCCAAGCCCTTTTCGCGGAATTGCCAGTCCTCGTCGGTCAACTGCTGCACGGCGTCGTCGAGCCGGGCGCGGTCGTCGTCGTCGGACAGGAACGCTCCGTGCGAGCAGCAGCCGTCGTCGGGGCGGCCCGCGACCGTGCCGTGGCACGCGGGCGTGCCGAACACGCAGGTCCACCGCGAGAGCAACCAGGTGAGGTCCGCCGCGATCAGGTGCTCGGGATTGTCGGGGTCGTAGAACTCCACCCACTCACGGGCGAAGTCCAGCTCAACCTCGTGTCCCGGCTCAGGGTAGGAATCCGCCACAGCGTCCACGTTAGACGACGAATCCGGCTCTTCGACCCGCTGACACTCGGGGGCCCGGCGGATCAGGACGGCAACCTCCGCAGCGGGCCGCAACGCGGGGCCCACCCATATCCGACTAGGTTGTTTCCCGTGCGATTGGGCGTGCTCGACGTGGGCAGCAACACGGTTCACCTGTTGGTGGTTGATGCGCACCGTGGTGGGCATCCCACGCCCATGAGTTCGACGAAGGCCACGCTGCGATTGGCCGAGTCGATCGACAGTTCGGGCAAGATCACCAAGCGCGGCGCCGAGAAGCTCATCTCCACGATCGACGAGTTCGCCAAGATCGCGGACAGCTCCGGCTGTGCCGAGCTGATGGCCTTTGCCACCTCCGCACTCCGCGACGCGGTGAACTCCGACGACGTGCTGGCCCGCGTCCGCAAGGAAACCGGCGTGGAGCTGGAGGCGCTGAGCGGCGTCGACGAGTCGCGGTTGACCTTCCTGGCGGTGCGCCGGTGGTACGGCTGGAGCGCGGGGCGGATCATCAACCTCGACATAGGCGGCGGCTCGCTGGAGATGTCCAGCGGGGTCGACGAGGAGCCCGAGGTGGCGCTGTCGCTGCCGCTGGGCGCCGGCCGGCTGACCCGCGAATGGCTGCCCGACGACCCGCCCGGGCGGCGCCGGGTCGGGATGCTGCGGGACTGGCTGGACGCCGAGCTCGCCGAGGCCAGCGAGCAGGTGCTCGACGCCGGCGCGCCCGACCTGGCGGTGGCGACGTCGAAGACGTTTCGCTCGCTCGCGCGGCTCACCGGTGCCGCGCCGTCGGCCGCCGGGCCACGGGTGAAGCGGACGCTCACAGCAAACGGCCTCAGGCAACTCATATCTTTCATATCTAGGATGACGACCGCTGACCGGGCAGAACTGGAAGGGGTGAGCGCCGAGCGTGCGCCACAGATCGTGGCGGGTGCGTTGGTGGCGGAGGCGAGTATGCGAGCGCTGTCGATCGAATCGGTGGATATCTGCCCGTGGGCGTTACGGGAAGGTCTCATCTTGCGCAAACTCGACAGCGAAGCCGACGGAACGCCCCTCATGAAGCGATCCGTGCGCGATGCTGGAGGCCAGGCAGGTGATCGGGACGGCAACCGATCGAGAGGCGACAAAGCATGACCGGACCACACTCAGAGACCGAGAGCCCGGGTACTCGGCCGATCTCGGTGGCCGAACTTCTGGCCAAGAACGGGACGATCGGCGCCCCCGCGGTCACGCGGCGCAGGCGTCGGCGGCGCGGCGACAGCGACGCGGTGACCGTCGCCGAGCTGACCGGCGAGATCCCGATCATCCGCGATGACGACGAGGACCCCCGCACGGCCGAACGGCCGGCCGCCACCGCGGAACCCGAGCCCGAACAGCAAACCGAGGACAAGCCCGCGGCCGCGTACTGGTCGCAACCCGAGCCGCGGTGGCCCAGGTCGCCGTTGCAGCCCAAGAACGCCGCCGGCCCCGAGCGCAGCGCCTACCCGCGCCCCCTGAGCCACGGCGAGGCGGGGGAGACCAACGGCACCGGGCAATCGGGCGCCGAGGACATGAATCCCGACCCGCTGGACCACTACACCGATCTGCCGGTCGACGTGATGGATTCGGAGGTGCGCGACGCCGAGCCCGCGCTGGAGGATTCCGCCTACGTGCGCTCCTACCTGCAGACGGAGACGGACGAGGACGAAGAGGACGGGGAGCACCCGTTCACCGCCGGATTGTTGCCGCACGAGGAGCGCGACGAGGACCACCTCGACGGCGCGACCGAGGGGGCGGCCACGGCCACCGACGTCCACGCGGCCCCCGGCAGGTTCGAGGCGCTGTGGCGCGGCACCCTCGTCGTCTTCCAGTCGATCCTGGCCGTGGCCTTCGGCGCCGGACTGTTCGTCGCGTTCGACGAGCTGTGGCGCTGGAACAGCATCGTGGCGTTGGTGCTATCGGTGCTGGTGATCCTCGGCCTGGTCGTCGGAGTCCGGGTCGTGCGCAAGACCGAGGACATCGCCAGCACGTTGATCGCGGTCGCGGTGGGCGCGCTGATCACCCTGGGCCCGTTGGCGCTGTCGTTGCAGTCGGGCTAGGCGGACCGGGGACCACACAGACCGTTGCGCCCAGCTATCAAAGTCGGACTCTCAACGGCCTCGGTGTACCCATTGCGGGCCGAGGCCGCGTTCGAGTACGCGGCGCGGCTCGGCTACGACGGCGTCGAGCTGATGGTGTGGGCGGAGTCGGTCAGCCAGGACATCGACGCCATCGCAAAGCTGTCCCGGCGCTATCGCGTCCCGGTGCTGTCCGTGCACGCGCCGTGCCTGCTGATCTCGCAGCGGGTGTGGGGCGCCAACCCGATCCCCAAGCTGGACCGCAGCGTGCGGGCCGCCGAACAGCTCGGCGCGCAAACCGTCGTCGTGCACCCGCCGTTTCGCTGGCAGCGGCGTTACGCCGAGGGATTCAGCGACCAGGTCGCGGAGCTGGAAGCCTCGAGCGACGTGCTGATCGCGGTGGAGAACATGTTCCCGTTCCGGGCGGACCGGTTCTTCGGCCCGGGCCAATCGTTGGAACGGATGCGCAGGCGTGGCGGCGGCCCCGGCCCGGCGATATCGGCGTTCGCGCCCTCCTACGACCCGCTGGACGGCAACCACGCCCACTACACGCTGGACCTGTCCCACACCGCCACCGCGGGCAGCGATTCGCTGGACATGGCGCAGCGGATGGGCGGCGGATTGGTGCACCTGCACCTGTGCGACGGCAGCGGCCTGCCCGCCGACGAGCACCTGGTGCCCGGGCGCGGCACGCAGCCCACCGCCGAGGTGTGCCAGATGCTGGCCGGCAGCCACTTCGCCGGCCACGTCATCCTGGAAGTTTCCACGTCCAGCGCGCGTTCAGCGAATGAGCGCGAAAGCATGCTCGCCGAGTCGTTGCAGTTCGCCCGCACGCATCTGCTGCGCTGACAAACCAGGAGACCATGAACGCGTTATTCACCACCGCGATGGCGTTGCGGGAGGTCGACCCCGGCGTCTTCGAAGGCGAGCTCGACAAGCACTGGACCATCGGTCCCAAGGTGCACGGTGGCGCCATGCTGGCGCTCTGCGCCAACGCCGCCCGCACCGCCTGCGGGGGGCCGTCGACCGAGTTCGAACCGGTTCAGCAGCCGGTCGCCGTGTCCGCGAGCTTCCTGTGGGCCCCGGATCCGGGGCCGATGCGGCTGGTGACGTCGATCCGCAAGCGTGGCCGCCGGATCAGCGTCGTCGACGTCGAGCTCACGCAGGGTGACCGGACGGCGGTGCACGCGGTGGTCAACCTCGGCGAGCCCGAACACTTTCCGCCCGACGGTGACGCCAAGCCGCTGCTGTCGGCCAACCCGGTGGTGGACCTGATGGCGCCCGAGCCGCCCGACGACATCGCCCCGATCGGGCCCGGCCACCCGTTGGCCGGCCTGGTGCACCTCGGCGAGGGCTGCGACGTGCGACCGGTGCTGTCGACGTTGGGCCCGACGGCCGACGGGGGCCCGCCGGTGATCCAGATGTGGGCGCGCCCCCGCGGCGTCGCCCCGGACGCCCTGTTCGCGCTGATGTGCGGGGATCTGTCGGCCCCGGTGACCTTTGCCGTGGAACGCACCGGCTGGGCGCCGACCGTCCAGCTGACCGCCTTCCTGCGCGGCCTGCCCGCCGACGGATGGCTGCGAATCATCGCGACGTGCACGGAGATCGGGCACGACTGGTTCGACGAGGACCACACCGTCGTCGACAGCCTGGGGCGCCTCGTGGTCCAAGCCCGCCAACTGGCGCTGGTCCCTGCCGCTAGGTAGGCGCCGGGGTCTGCGATGCTGTCGGGCATGGCAAGAATCGCGATCATCGGTGGCGGCAGCATCGGGGAGGCACTGCTCTCGGGTCTGCTGCGCGCGGGCAGGCAGGTCAAAGACCTTGTGGTGGCCGAACGCGTTCCCGAGCGCGCCCAGTACCTGGCCGACACCTATTCGGTCTTGATCACCTCGGTGGCCGACGCGGTGGAGAACGCGTCCTTCGTCGTGGTCGCGGTGAAGCCCTCCGATGTCGAGCCGGTGCTCACGGAGCTGGCCCGGGTGGCGGCCGCGTCCGAGAGCGACACCGCCGAGCAGGTGTTCGTCACCGTCGCGGCGGGCATCGGTGTCTCGTATTTCGAATCCAAATTGCCGGCCGGGACGCCGGTGGTGCGGGCGATGCCCAACGCGGCGGCCCTCGTCGGCGCGGGGGTGACCGCGCTGGCCACGGGCCGGTTCGTCACCGCCCCGCAGCTCGAGGGGGTATCGGCCCTGTTCGACTCGGTCGGTGGGGTGCTGACCGTGCCGGAAGCCCAGATGGATGCCGTGACCGCGCTGTCGGGCTCCGGCCCGGCCTACTTCTTCTTGATGGTCGAGGCGCTGGTGGATGCCGGTGTGGCCGCCGGGCTGAGCCGGGAGGTGGCCACCGACCTGACGGCGCAGACGATGGCCGGGTCTGCGGCCATGCTGCTGGAGCGGATGGAGGCCGACGGGCGGCCGGGGGAGGGCGAGGCCCCGGGGTTGCGCGTGGACGCCACGGCGACGCAGCTGCGGGCGACCATCACCTCGCCCGGCGGCACCACTGCCGCGGGGCTGCGCGAACTGGAACGGGGCGGCCTGCGGGCCGCTGTCGACGCGGCCGTTCAGGCCGCCAAAACGCGCTCTGAGCAGCTAAGAATTACATCGGAGTAATCCAAGAAATTTGAACTGATTGTCCCCCACCAGTACCAGTAACCCCATTAGTCCCGCTATTCTCCTCTTTGTATGCACGTGTGGGTGCCAGCGGAGGGGAAGCCGCTGGCATTGCGGGTGCCTGACACGATTGGGTTGCGATGACGTCTACGAACGGGCCATCAGCGCGCGATTCTGCTGGTAAGCGGGACACCGGTCCCGGCGAGGGCCAGCAGGGCAGGACACAGTTCTTGACCGTCGCCGAAGTGGCGGCGTTGATGCGGGTCTCCAAGATGACGGTGTACCGGCTGGTGCACAACGGCGAGCTGCCCGCGGTCCGGGTCGGGCGGTCTTTCCGGGTGCACGCCAAGGCGGTGCACGACATGCTGGAGACGTCCTACTTCGACGCGGGCTGACCCGAAACCGCACTTCGCTCTTCGCTCGGCGATCGTCGACGCCGTTTGGTGTTCGGTGCGTCCCGCCGGGTAAAGTGTCCGGGTCAATCCTGCAAGCAGGTCACGGGTCAGATAGCGGAGTTCATGGGTTCAGTAATCAAGAAGCGGCGCAAGCGCATGTCGAAGAAGAAGCACCGCAAGTTGTTGCGCCGCACTCGGGTGCAGCGCAGAAAACTCGGCAAGTAGGCCCGCCCGCGGCTTGATGCTGCGGTCTCCGGAGTCGATAGGCTGTTTGCGTGGATCAGTCGAGTGGGGATGGCGGCGGAGCCGGCGACACCGCGAGCAACACGGTGCACTACCCGAAGGTGGTGCTGGTCACCGGTGCGTGCCGGTTTCTGGGCGGCTACCTGACGGCCCGGCTCGTGCAGAACCCGATGATCAACACGGTCATCGCGGTCGACGCGATCGCGCCCAGCAAGGACATGCTGCGCCGAATGGGGCGCGCGGAGTTCGTCCGCGCCGACATCCGTAATCCCTTCATAGCCAAGGTGATTCGCAACGGCGAAGTGGACACGGTGGTGCACGCGGCCGCGGCGTCGTACGCCCCGCGGTCCGGTGGCACCGCCGCGCTGAAGGAAATCAACGTGATGGGCGCGATGCAGCTGTTCGCGGCCTGTCAGAAGGCGCCCTCGGTGCGCCGCGTGGTGCTCAAGTCGACGTCTGAGGTCTATGGGTCCAGCGCGCACGATCCGGTGATGTTCACCGAGGACAGCACCAGCCGCCGGCCCCTGCGCGGCGGTTTCGCCAAGGACAGCCTGGACATCGAGTCCTATGCCCGGGGGCTGGGGCGGCGCCGGCCCGACATCGCCGTGACGATCCTGCGGCTGGCCAACATGATCGGGCCAGCGATGGACACCACGCTGTCGCGGTACCTGGCCGGGCCGTTGGTGCCCACGATGTTCGGCCGCGACGCGCGACTGCAGTTGCTGCACGAGCAGGATGCGCTGGGCGCGCTGGAACGCGCGGCGATGGCCGGCAAGGCCGGCACGTTCAACATCGGGGCCGACGGAATCATCATGCTGTCGCAGGCAATCCGCCGTGCCGGCCGGATTCCGTTGCCAGTGCCCGGTTTTGGCGTGTGGGCGCTCGATTCGCTGAGACGGGCTAACCGTTACAACGAGATCAGCCGCGATCAGTTCGCCTACCTGAGCTACGGCCGCGTCATGGACACCACCCGGATGCGCGCGGAGCTGGGCTACCAGCCGAAGTGGACGACGGCCGAGGCCTTCGACGACTACGTGCGCGGCCGCGGCATGACTCCCATTATCGATCCGCATCGGGTACGCTCCTTGGAGGGTCGCGCCATATCCCTAGCGCAGCGCTGGGGCAGCCGAAATCCAGTTCCGTGGGGTGGGGTCAGGTAGGTATCGTGGCGGGTGAAAACAGAGCGAATGTTATTCCGCTGCATACGAATCGGGGTCGGGTAGCAGCGCGGCGGAGAGCCGATCAGCGCGCGGAGTCGACCCGTCAGCATCCCTCCTCGCTCTCGGACCCGCACGGTCGGGCGTCCGCCGAGCAGATCGCCGCCGTCGTCCGCGAGATCGATGAGCACCGGCGTGCCGCGGGTGCCGGGTCGGCGGAGGCGCCGCTCAACGAACTCGCTCAGCGGGTCGCCGCGGTAGCGGGGTTCCTGCGCCAGCGGCTCACCGGTGACTACACCGTCGACGAGTTCGGTTTCGATCCACACTTCAACAGCGCGATCGTTCGGCCGTTGCTGAGGTTCTTCTTCCGGTCGTGGTTCCGGGTGGAGGTCAGCGGTGTCGAGAACCTGCCGAGCGAGGGCGCCGCGTTGGTGGTGGCCAACCACGCCGGGGTCTTGCCGTTCGACGGGTTGATGCTGTCGGTCGCCGTCCACGACGAGCACCCCGCGCAGCGGGACCTGCGGCTGCTCGCCGCCGACATGGTGTTCGACCTGCCCGTCGTGGGCGAAGCCGCCCGCAAGGCCGGCCACACCATGGCCTGCACCACGGACGCGCACCGGTTGCTCGCCGCCGGCGAACTGACCGCCGTGTTCCCGGAGGGCTACAAGGGGTTGGGCAAGCGCTTCGAGGACCGCTATCGGTTGCAGCGGTTCGGCCGCGGCGGGTTCGTCACCGCGGCGCTGCGCACCAAGGCGCCGATCATCCCGTGCTCGATCGTCGGCTCGGAAGAGATCTACCCGATGCTGACCGATGTGAAGCTGCTGGCGCGGCTGTTCGGGCTGCCCTACTTCCCGGTCACGCCGCTGTTCCCGCTGGCGGGACCGGCGGGCCTGGTGCCGCTGCCGTCGAAATGGCGCATCGCATTCGGCGAGCCGATCTACACCAACGACTACGCCGCGTCCGACGCCGAGGACCCGATGGTCACCTTCGAGTTGACCGATCAGGTGCGCGAGACCATCCAGCAGACGCTGTATCGGTTGCTGGCCGGCCGGCGCAACATCTTTTTCGGCTGACGCTTTACGTTTACCGACCCTGCCCGCTTCGCTATCCGGCTATCCGGCTTGGTGCCGACGCGAAAACGCCCCGGAGCCAATGGCTTCCGGGGCGTTTTCGGGCGAACTACTTGACCATTGTGAATTGGCAGACGTTGGTGTAGCCGTCGCGGAACAGGTCGGAGCATCCCCGCAGGTACTTCAGGTAAATGTCGTAGGTCTCCTGGCCCTTCAGGGCGATCGCCTCTTCCTTGTGCGCCTCGAGCGCGTCGCCCCAGGCCGTCAGCGTCGGGACGTAGTTCTTGCCGATGAAGTGGTGGCGCTCGATCTTGAAACCCGCGTCGGTCGCGTACTTGTCGACCAGGTCGACCTGGGGCAGCTTCCCGCCCGGGTAGATCTCCTTGAGGATGAAGCTGATGAACCGCAGCAGGGTCATGTTCACCTGCAAGCCCATCTTCTTGCCCTCTTCGGCGGAGGGCACCACGATCGAGTGCAGCAACATGCGGCCGTCGTCGGGCAGCAAGTCGTAGTACTTCTTGAAGAAGGTGGCGTACCGCTCGTACCCGGCGTCACCCGCGCCGTCGGCGAAGTGCTCGAACGCGCCCAGCGACACGATGCGGTCGATCGGTACGTCGCCGGGGAATTCCTCCCAGCCCTGGATCCGCACCTCTTTGCGGCGGGGGCTCTCCATCTTGTCGAACTCGGCCACGCAGTGGGCGTACTGGTTCTCGCTCAGCGTCAGGCCGATGACGTTGACGTCATACTCGGCGACCGCGTGCCGCATCGTCGAGCCCCACCCGGAGCCGATGTCGAGCAGCGTCATGCCGGGCTCGAGGTTCAGCTTGTCGAGCGCGAGCTTGCGCTTGGCGTACTGCGCCTCTTCCAGCGTCTTGGTCAGATTCTGCGGGTCCGGATTTTCGTCGAAGTAGCCGCAGCTATAGGTCATCGACGGGTCAAGCCAGAGCTTGAAGAATTCGTTCGATTTGTCGTAGTGCGACCGGACCTTCTCGACCGGCGGCTTCAGCTGCGTGCTAGCGGCTTCCCCCTGTGACGTCATTGAAATCGACCCTACTTCCCGGCTGATATTGATGCAATTGCGGCCACTGTTGCGTCAGTGTCGGCTTGGGTTGTGGCTTCTCCCAGCATCGTGACGACGCTGGTGATAAGCGGTGCCCCGTCGGCATCGGTTACCTCGCTGCGGATCTCGGCGAGCACGGTGCCATGGGACTCGATCACCGAGTCTAGATAAGTGTCGAAGTAAAGCCTATCCCCGGCGACGATCGGTCGGTGGAATTTGAATTTCTGGTCGCGGTGGATGACCCGGGCGATGTTGATCGGGATGCTGAACTTGGTGAAGATCTCCAGCTGCACCCGCCGGCCCGCGATTGCCAGGAACGTCAACGGCGCCACCAGCGAGTCGTACCCGGCGGCGGCGGCGTCGGCCTCGCTGAAGTGCGTCGGGTGGTCGTCCTTGACCGCGATCGCGAACTCCCGGATCTTCTCGCGTCCGACCAGGAAGTAATCCGGCGCCCGGTAATGGCTGCCGATGAGCCCTTCGGCCTCTTTGGGGGTCGTCATGCCGTTGTCGTCTCCGCTCGAATAGGTCTCAGCGGCGCAGCCTATCAGCGCGATTGCCGCCGGGATGCCACCGCGGCCAGTGCACCACCGGCCGCCCCCAGCGCCAAGGCCGACGGAACACCGATCCGGGCGGCCTTGCGCGCGGTGCGAAAGTCCCGGATTTCCCAACCGCGTTCGCGGGCCAGGGTGCGCAGGCGCGCGTCCGGGTTGATCGCGACGGCGGTGCCCACCAACGACAGCATGGGCACGTCGTTGAAGCTGTCGGAGTAGGCGGTGCAGCGTTTGAGGTTGAGGCCCTCCCGGATCGCCAATGACCGCACGGCGTGCGCCTTTCCGGTCCCGTGCAGGATGTCGCCGACGAGCCGGCCGGTGAACACCCCGTCGACGGACTCCGCGACGGTGCCCAGGGCGCCGGTCAGGCCCAGCCGCCGCGCGATGGTCGCCGCGAGTTCGTAGGGCGTGGCGGTGATCAGCCACACCTGCTGGCCCGCGTCGAGGTGCATCTGGGTGAGCTCCCGGGTGCCCGGCCAGATCTTGTCGGCGATGATCTCGTCGTAGATCTCCTCGCCCAGCGCCACGAGCTGCTCGACCGAGCGGCCCTCGATGAAGGCGAGCGCTTTGCGGCGGCCGGCGGCGACATCGTTGCTGTTCTCCTTGCCGAGGAGCTGGAATTTGGCCTGGGCATAGATGAAGCCGAGCACGTCGCGATAGGTGAAGTAGTTGCGCGCCGCCAGCCCGCGGCCGAAGTGCACCGCCGAGGAGCCCTGCACCAGCGTGTTGTCCACGTCGAAGAAGGCGGCCGCGGTGAGGTCGATCGGTGGCTGCGGGCGGTCCTCGTCGCTGGCGGCTTTTTCGGCCTCCAGGCCTTCCAGCGCGCGGGCGGCACTGGCGTCGGCGGCTAGCGACTCCAGGTCAGCGCGAGTGACGTCTCCGTTGACCGGGTCAGAGGAAGTCATCGCCAAACCTCCTAGATCGCTGTGTTGCCTGGCGACCCAGTGGGTCCCGGTATCCAACCCTATCCGGCGGGTGGGGGTGGGGGCTGTGGAAGATGCCGCGCCTTCAAGTGTGAAGACGGCTCCCGACCCCGCGTGAGCGGCGTGTTTCACGTTCCGAAGGGTTCGGCGGGCTGTCAGTTCGTGCGTCCATTCTTAATTCGCCCGTGGGTCGGTCACCCCGCTCCAGCAACGGCTTCATTACAGCCTTGAAATGATGCGCCAATCGTCAGCATGGTTGAGCGCTGAACTGATTCGGCGCCGCGAGCCCATGCCGCGTTCACGCTTGGCGTGACGTAGTCGGGGGATTAATCGCCTGGTTCGCCACGTTCGTCGAGCCCTAGGGCTTTCCTATCGATAACTACCCAGTCGTCCGCATTGTTCATCACCTGGACGCCTTTGACCTCCGGCAACGCGCGCATCATTTCCCGGAGCGCAGACCAACGAAGACCTCCGTATCTAATACCGGGACGAAGCCGACTTGTGTACGCACGGACTACCGGCCCGAGCGGCTCAATTAAGAAAGATTTCATACTCTGACGACCGTCATCGCTCGTATAGCTGCTCATCTCTAGGAATATTTCGCGGTCCTCGAGCGCGGCAGTCACCGCAGAAACCGAACTCATGGATTCGGAGCCAACCGCGCGGCTCACCAGTTCTTCGACCGCGTCAAAGCCAAGACCGCCTTCGGACGACGGTGCGTCGAAAATCGTGTTGTCGAGGGAGTCAAGATATGCTTGAATCTGGGATTTGTGAATTGAGATCCAGTCCGAAGTCCGATTAGTGACTATCACCCAATCGAGTTCGGGCATTCTAAGGGCGGCCATCAGCGCTGACTCGAACGTTGCCCCTGCGAATGAATCCGGCAGATCCGGATGCGAATTATTGGTGTACGTCATCATGGCATGGGTGCCATCCGGAAGCAAAAGAAGCGGAATAGTCTTGATTTCCTTGCCATCTCGAAGAACCGCTTTGAACGGCATGAAAACTTCGCAAGATTTCAAGGCCCGGACTGCCTCCCTGAGATCGTCTACCGCGTGTGTGCGAGCGGCAGTGCTTATCAATTCGTCGACGTTTTCGCTAGTTGCCACCTGAATTAGGCCTTTCGTAGGGGCTCAATTCTCCGGAATTTTCGTCCCATATGCCTTCTACATCGTATACCTTGCCGGTCGGGCAGGTACCGTCGTAAGTGCAAACGGCGAGGTGGACATTTCCCATATCGTCCTCAAGTAGTTCGCTCAGCCGCGTCGGAATTAGCACCGTCCGCGGTTCGCCGAGGATATTTAGGCCATCGGGTGGGTAAATCGTGTAGTCGGGTATGGATTCGCCCGCACGGAAGACCTGCGAAAAGACTCGGGACGTGTCACCGCGGGTTTCGATGAGATTACCGAGGGCGTCGGTGATTGATGACCCATGCTCGGCGTAGGCAGTGACCGTGCTATCCGGCCTATCCGGCGGGGATGGTGTGGGCTGTGCTGCTCCTCGGGGCGCGTCAGCCGCATTGGCGGCATCACGCATTGAATTTCATGACTGGACGGCCTGGTTCGGTCGGGACGACAGGCCAAGAAGATTCGCCAGTGGCCGCTTCAGATGAGTGTCGGTTGGCCGCTGAATCCGCGACTTTCGACGATATCTGTGAATTGCGACGAACCGCATTAGTCGATCCGGTGTTCCATAACTGGGGTCACGGTATTAGTTGTTACAAACCAAAAATTGTGGTCATTCAACCGTCACGTACTATCCATGATATATCGCTGATCAAGGTGCCTGACAAAGTCTGGGTCGGTAAATCGATAGAAGTCGATACGCAATTGATGCAACCGCGCAGAAAGGCTAAGCTTTCTTGTTGGGATCGTATTCAGTCCCAGAGATATCGTCCCAAAATTTCGGCGAAACATCTGTTTTGCGATCTTCTGGCGCGACAGCGTCGACCTTTGCCTGGAACTCGTCGAAACTTTTCCTAGCGCGGGCTAATTCTTCCTCGGAGGGCACCGTTACACCAGCTTCTTCTGGCGTCGAGAAAGTCTTACCGGCAATCTTCTCGCTCATTGGAACTCCCATCGTGATCTATGACGAATGAAACGGGTGGTCAGCGTTCGATCATCTCGATAATCGTCCTACCAGTCTCTGGATCAATTGTCTTACTTACCACATAAAATTTTGACCCGGCCGGGAATAATATCTCTTGCTCACCAGGGAAAATTGACACGGCAGAAATATCCCGTCCGGTAGTCGACCAAATCCTAAATTCAGTATTCCCGGCGAAAGTTGGTGACCGGGCCACAGTTTGATCTGTCGAAGTGCTAGTAAAGGCATGTTCCGTAATTATGTCGCCGGGTTTGTACCGTTCGAGCACATCGGCGGGCAGGTTTGTGCCTCGGACTACGGTGCCTTCATACGGCGGTAGTTTCTCCAACGCTCTATGCAGGGCGTCAACACGAGCCTGTTGAGATGCGTCCAATGTCCCTTCCCGGAGAGCCAGATTTAGGCCCTGATATCCGGGCCCAGTGTAGTGGGCCAGCGCGGCCAAATCATCCGAGTCAAGCTGGCGTAGTGGTAGTTGGTGGTCGCCACCGTCGTCAGGAATCTGGTCGTGGGGTCCCTGGCCATCGCCATCATGCGGCCCACTCGCTCCGTCAGGCGGATGCGGCGATCCTTCACCGGGCGGATGTGTGGATCCGCCATCTCCTGGCGGTGGACCGCCGTCCTGAGGGCCACCGCCAGGCATCTCCGGCGGGTGCCCACCCGGCTCACCGCCGTGGGGCACTCCGCCGAGGCCGGGCGGCGTTTCGGCGGGTACTGCTGCACCCATGGGGACGGACGGCGTCGGCAGGTGCGGCTCCGGTAGCGACAGCGGACCGGCGCTGGGAGGCGCACCGGCCGGCTCGCCGGCGGGAGAAGGCGGCGCGTGGGCTGGCGCCGGCTCGGCCGGCTTCGAGTGGGGCATCTGCGCCTGCTCGGCCTGCGCGGACGCGGGCTTGCCCGCGGCCTCGTGCGGCGCGGCGATCGGTTTCGGTGTCTCCCCAGTCGCAGGCGGCTTTTCGCCGGCGGGCGGCTTGGATTCCGTGGGGCTGTGCGGAAGTGGGCCGTCAGCGGGACTCGGTACCGGCTTGCCGGAGACGGGGGGCGCGGGCCTGCCTGGTTCGGGCTTGCCGGGGGATGCGGGCGGTCCCGATTCCGGCGGCTTGGGGCCTGCGGGCGGTGGCTCCGTCGGTGGCTTCACCGAGGGCGGCTTCAGGCCCTCCGGCACCCTTGCTTCTTTCAAACCCCTCAGCGCATCGCCCATGCCGCGCCCGAGCTTGCCGAGCTTCGACAGCGGGCCCCCGGGTACGGCCAACGTTCCGAGGTCGAAAAGCGTCTTTCCGAACGCTTCGTCGGGGTGCTCGGACCACTCGTCCCAGTGGATGACCTGCTTCCCCAGCGCTTTCCACGCCTCGCCGGCCCCGTGTAGACCGTCGGGGCCCAAGCCCGCCAGCGTGGCCTCCCCTTCGACCATGCCCACCGTGTCTTTGAGGAAGCCCACCGGATCGGTCTGGATGCGTGTCGGGCTGAACTGGTTGAGACCCTCGAGATAATCCCAGCCCTCCACTCCCAGACCTTTCAGGGTTTGGCCCACGTGATTGAGGACTCTTCCCACCGGGGTGCCGTGCAGAAAGTGGTCCCACTCCTTTCCCGTCCACCGGCTCATGGCCTCGGCTGCTGCGGCGGCCGCCGTCATGGCGGCGTTGATCTGAGCGCCTAGCGTCTCGGCTTCGCGGCTGAAGTTGTCGACCACCGTGCGAATGTCGTCGGCGATCCTCTTGATCTCGTCTTCGTCTTCGTCGGTGATTAGGTCCCACACCTCTTTGATCCCGGTCAGCGGATCGCAGATGCGCGACAACAGGTCCAGAATCGCCGCGTGTACCTTGTCGACCTGGGCCGCGTAGGTATTGAGCTGGGCGGCGATCGTCTGGCACTGGCGTGCGACGTTGATGGTGGCCTCGGAGGCATCCCACAGCGCCTTGTTGATGGCTGCGCCCTCAGGGATCTGCTGGCCGCCAAGGGCGGCCATCGTCCCGCTGCTAGCCGCGGTCTCGGTGACCATGAAGCTGGCGCCCGCGCTGGCCCACGCGGCGGCGGCGGCGCGCAGTTTCGCCGAATCACCACTGGGCCAGATCATTCCGATGTATGGGGCCACCCAGCCCCAGCCCGCCGGGGCACCGCTGCCGGCGCCGACCGCCGAGGGCGGCTTCGCGCCGAGCGACAGCGGCGGGGTCACCGGCGGCGTCGGCAGGCCCGAAGCCCCACCGCCGACATCTGACAACGCCTCGGCCAGTGCGTAGTTGTGCGCCGACACCCGCACGCCGTCGCCGATGCTGCACAACCCGTTGCGAGTGCTGGTCATCGCGTCGATCACCTTGGCCGCCGCGCCGTCATACGCGCGGCCCAGCGCCGCACCCACCGGATCGTCGCCGGCCATGCCCGCGCTGCCGGCCAGCGCCGCGACCAAGCCCGAGATCACCGATCCCAGCGACTCGCCTGCGGCGAGCAATGTCGCGCCAGCGCCGTCGAGAGCTACAGGGTCACACGCCAGCGGCGCCATCTGTTCACGACCACATACCGAGATTCGTCGACATCGCCCCGGTGTAGTTGCCGTGCGCGGTCGCGGCCACCTTCTCGAGTTGCGCCAGCGCCTCCCGCATCATGGCCTCACCGCGCACCCAGTGCTGATGCGCCTCGGCGTGCGCGGCCGCCGCCTCGCCCGTCCACGTCGTGTGCAAACGCGTTACGCGGGAATCGATTTCGGTGATCATGTCCTCGGCGTAGCGCTGAAACGCTGCCATCCGCTGCACCGCGTCGGCCAACGCATGCGGATCCACCCGAAACGCCTCAGCCACCGAGCACCGCCCGCTCCGCCCCGGCGGACCCGGCCTCGTTGGCCCGATAGCCCTCGCCCGCCTGACCCACCAGGTGCGCCAGCAGCGACAGTCCCAGCTGCACCTCGCGCGCACCGCGATGCCAAAGCTCCCACGCCGAGGCATACGCGGTCCCCGACGCGCCCTGCCAACCGCCCAGCATGCGCCCCACCTGATCGTCGAGCTGGGCGAGGCGGCCCGAAAGCTGCTCTGCCGCGCCACCGATGGACACGGCGTGGCTCTGCATCACCACCGGGTCAACCCGCACCGTCTCGTCGGCCATAACCGGAAAATAACGCCAGCTAGATGCCCCCACAAGTCACCGGTGCAGACTGATGGCCATGACCGACGCCCCCCGACGGCCCCAGGTCGAACTGCTGACTCGCGACGGCTGCACTATCTGCGAGCGGGTGCATGACCGGCTCACGGAGCTGGCACCCGAGCTGGGTTTCGACCTGTCGACGACCGACGTCGACGCCGCCGCGGCCGCCGGCAACCCGGCGCTGCGGGCCGAATTCGGTGACCGGCTGCCCGTGATCCTGCTCGACGGCCGCGAGCACAGCTACTGGGACCTTGACGAGCCGCGGCTGCGCAAGGATCTCGGGCGATGACGCTGCGGCGGGCGGCGGGCCGCTGTGACGCTGGGCAATTATTTGGTAGCCCACCTGATAAACGATTACCTTGGAAACCAGTTCAGTTACTGGAGGAAGCAAGGGAGCTGGCCAGGTGATGCTGCCGTGAGCGTCTTGCTCTTCGGGGTTTCGCACCGCAGTGCGCCGGTCTCCGTCCTGGAACAACTCAGCATCGACGAATCCGATCAGGGCAAGATCGTTGACCGAGTGTTGCAGTCGCCGCTGGTGACCGAGGCGATGGTGCTGTCGACATGCAACCGGGTCGAGGTCTATGCGGTGGTGGACGCGTTCCACGGCGGGTTGGCGGCCATCGGGCAGGTGCTGTCGGATCACTCCGGAATGTCGATGGGGGATCTGACCAAATACGCGTACGTCCGCTACAGCGAGGCCGCCGTCGAGCACCTGTTCGCGGTGGCCAGCGGCCTGGACTCCGCGGTGGTCGGTGAGCAGCAGGTGCTCGGCCAGGTGCGCCGCGCGTACGCCACCGCCGAAAGCAATCGCACCGTCGGCCGGGTGCTGCACGAGCTGGCCCAGCGGGCGCTGTCGGTGGGCAAGCGGGTGCATTCCGAAACCGCCATCGACGCGGCCGGCGCCTCCGTGGTGTCGGTCGCACTCGACATGGCCGAACGCCGGCTGGGCGGCCTGGAAGGCAAGACGGCAGCGCTGGTCGGCGCCGGCGCGATGGGCGCCCTGGCCGCGGCCCACCTGACCCGCTCCGGCGTCGGGCGGGTGCACGTCCTGAACCGGTCGCTGCCCCGGGCGCAGCGGCTGGCCCGCAAGATCCGCGAATCCGGGGTACAGGCCGACACGATGTCCCTCGACCGGCTGGCTGACGCGGTGGCCGACGCCGACGTCATGGTCAGCTGCACCGGCGCGGTGAGCCCGGTGGTGACGCTTGCCGACGTGCACCACGCGCTGGCCGCCGTGCGCCGCGACGAGTCGACCCGTCCGCTGGTCATCTGCGACCTGGGCATGCCGCGAGACGTGGACCCCGCGGTCGCCGGCCTGCCCGGTGTGTGGGTCGTCGATGTGGACCGCGTGCAGCACGAGCCGTCGGCGCACGCCGCGGCGTCCGACGTGCACCACGCGCGCCACATTGTGGCGGCCGAAGTGGCCGCCTATCTGGCGGGCCAGCGGATGGCCGAGGTCACCCCGACGGTGACGGCCCTGCGCCAGCGCGCCGCCGACGTGGTGGAGGCGGAGTTGCTGCGCCTGGACAACCGGTTGCCCGGCCTGGAGACCGCCCACCGCGAGGAGGTGGCGCGCACCGTGCGGCGGGTGGTGGACAAGCTGCTGCACGCGCCGACCGTGCGCATCAAGCAACTCGCCAGCGCCCCCGGCGGTGACAGCTACGCCGAGGCCCTGCGTGAACTCTTCGAACTCGACCAGACCGCCGTCGACGCCGTCGCCGCTGGCGAATTACCCGTCATATCAACGGGATTCGACGCCGGGACGCAAGAGCCCGCCGCCGAGTAGCCGATTGGCGAATGTGATCCGGATAGGCACCCGGGGCAGCCTGTTGGCCACCACCCAGGCCGGCGTCGTCAGGGACGCATTGATCGCCAACGGTCACCCCGCCGAGTTGGTGATCATCACCACCGCCGGCGACCGCTCGTCGGCGCCCATCGAGACCTTGGGCGTCGGCGCCTTCACCACCGCGCTGCGCGAGGCCATGAACGACGGTCGGGTGGACGCCGCGGTGCACTCGCACAAGGATTTGCCCACGGCGGACGACCCGCGGTTCACCATCGCGGCGATACCGCCGCGCAACGACCCCCGCGACGTGGTGGTGGCGCGCGACGGGCTGGTACTGGGGGAGTTGCCGCCGGGTTCGCTGGTGGGCACGTCGTCCCCGCGCAGGGCCGCGCAGCTTAGAGCATTGGGTCTCGGTTTGGAAATCCGCCCCCTACGAGGCAACCTAGATACCAGGTTGAACAGGGTAAGCAATGGTGATCTCGACGCGATCGTGGTGGCTCGGGCCGGACTGGCCCGGCTTGGTCGCCTCGACGATGTCACAGAGACGCTAGAGCCGGTGCAGATGTTGCCAGCACCGGCTCAGGGCGCGCTCGCCGTCGAGTGCCGCGCTGGTGATGGGTTGGCGGCGGTGCTGGCGGAGCTGGACGACGCCGACACGCGCGCGTCGGTCACCGCGGAGCGAGCCCTGCTGGCCGAACTGGAGGCGGGTTGCTCCGCACCGGTGGGCGCGATCGCCGAGGTGGTCGAGTCCATCGATGAGGACGGCCGCGTCTTCGAAGAGCTGTCGCTGCGCGGTTGCGTGGCGGCGCTGGACGGGTCCGACGTGATACGCGCGTCCGGCATCGGCACCGCCGACCGGGCGCGGGAGCTGGGGATATCGGTGGCCGCGGAGTTGTTCGAACTCGGCGCCCGAGAGCTGATGGCCGAAGCGCGGCAGGACCCGAACCGAGGAAATTAATCGCGAGTGACGTGGGAGCGACAATGACGACGCGAGGGCGTAAGCCGACACCCGGCCGCATCACGTACGTGGGTTCCGGGCCCGGCGATCCGGGTTTGTT
Organism: Mycobacterium paraffinicum; assembly: GCF_001907675.1. GTDB lineage: Bacteria > Actinomycetota > Actinomycetes > Mycobacteriales > Mycobacteriaceae > Mycobacterium > Mycobacterium paraffinicum_A. Next base: position 536,205 of record NZ_MPNT01000001.1, on the reverse strand, counting down.
GACCACCCGGGCCGCCACGGTCTTGGCGAACGCCGCCCTGGTGTTCACCGACCCCGACGTGCCGGAGCCGGTGCTGGAGCTGATCGGCAAGGATCTACCACCCGTTTCGGGACCCGCGCCGGCCGACGCCGCCGCCGGCAACGGCGACACGGCCACCGGCGCAGCCGAGCAGCCCGCGGTGATATCCGCCGGTCCGGATGTCCGTCCGGCGCTCGGTGAGCCGGCCGAGGTGGCCAAGACGCTGACCGCCGAGGCCCGTACCGGCGTCGACGTGGTCCGGCTGGTGGCCGGTGACCCGCTGACGGTCGACGCGGTCATCACCGAGGTGAACGCGGTCGCGCGCAGCCACCTGCACATCGAGATCGTGCCCGGCCTGGCGTCGACCGGCGCCGTGCCCACCTACGCGGGGCTGCCGCTGGGCTCGTCGCACACGGTGGCCGACGTGCGCGACCCGCAGGTGGATTGGGACGCTCTGGCCGCGGCGCCCGGCCCGCTGATCCTGCAGGCCACCACGTCGCATCTGGCCGACGCGGCGCGCACCCTGATCCAGCACGAGCTGGCCGAGAGCACGCCGTGCGTGGTGACCGCGCACGGGACCACTTGCCAGCAGCGGTCGATCGAGACGACGCTGGGCGGTTTGACCGACTCCGCCGTGCTCGGCGGCACGGACCCGGCCGGCCCGTTGACCGGGCCGCTGGTGGTGACCATCGGCAAGACGGTGGCCAGCCGGGCGAAGCTGAATTGGTGGGAGAGCCGCGCGCTGTACGGCTGGACGGTGTTGGTGCCCCGCACCAAGGACCAGGCCGGCGAGATGAGTGAGCGGCTGACGTCCTACGGTGCGCTGCCGATCGAGGTGCCGACCATCGCCGTCGAGCCACCCCGCAGCCCCGCCCAGATGGAACGGGCCGTCAAGGGTCTGGTCGACGGCCGCTTCCAGTGGGTGGTGTTCACCTCCACCAACGCGGTGCGCGCGGTGTGGGAGAAGTTCGGCGAGTTCGGTCTGGACGCGCGGGCGTTCTCGGGCGTCAAGATCGCCTGCGTCGGCGAGTCGACGGCCGATCGGGTCCGGGCGTTCGGCATCAGCCCCGAGCTGGTGCCGGCGGGCGAACAGTCCTCGCTCGGCCTGCTGGACGACTTCCCGGACTACGACAGCATTTTCGACCCGGTGAACCGGGTTCTGCTGCCGCGGGCCGACATCGCCACCGAGACGCTGGCGGAGGGACTGCGCGAGCGCGGCTGGGAGATCGAGGACGTCACCGCCTACCGGACGGTGCGCGCCGCGCCGCCGCCGGCCGAGACGCGGGAGATGATCAAGACCGGCGGCTTCGACGCGGTGTGCTTCACCTCCAGCTCCACCGTGCGCAACCTGGTCGGCATCGCCGGCAAGCCGCACGCGCGGACCATCATCGCCTGCATCGGTCCCAAAACCGCCGAGACCGCCGCGGAATTCGGCCTGCGGGTGGACGTGCAGCCCGAGACGGCCGCCGTCGGTCCGCTGGTCGACGCACTGGCCGAGCACGCCGCCCGGTTGCGCGCCGAGGGAGCGCTGCCACCGCCGCGTAAGAAGAGCCGCAGGCGCTAGTGGGCGCAGTGCGGGCGAGCGTGCGTGTCTGTACGACGACACGCCGTAAAGCGCATACAACTGCGCACGCTGGCAGCTGCGAAACCGCTCCATGAATGGCTATCCGCGGCAGCGCCCGCGCCGGCTCCGCTCCACCCCCGCGATGCGTCGTCTGGTGGCCCAGACATCGTTGGAGCCAAGGCATTTGGTGCTGCCGATGTTCGTCGCCGACGGGATATCGGAATCGCGACCCATCCCTTCCATGCCCGGCGTGGTGCAGCACACCCGCGATTCGCTGCGCAGCGCGGCGGCCGACGCCGTCGCCGCCGGGGTGGGCGGGCTGATGCTGTTCGGGGTGCCCCGCGACGAGGACAAGGACGCGACGGGGTCGGCCGGCACCGACCCCGACGGCATCCTCAACCTCGCCCTACGCGATCTTGCCAAGGACCTCGGCGACGCGACGGTGTTGATGGCCGACACCTGCCTGGACGAATTCACCGACCACGGGCACTGCGGCGTCCTGGACGCCAGGGGCCGCGTGGACAACGACGCCACGTTGGCCCGTTACGTGAAACTTGCTGTGGCACAGGCGGAATCGGGCGCGCACGTGGTGGGTCCGAGCGGGATGATGGACGGTCAGGTGGCCGCGATACGCGACGGCCTGGACGCCGCGGGATACACCGACGTGGTCATCCTGGCCTACGCCGCGAAGTTCGCCTCGGCGTTCTACGGCCCGTTCCGCGAGGCGGTCAGCTCCAGCCTGTCCGGCGACCGGCGGACCTACCAGCAGGAGTCGGGCAACTTCCGCGAAGCGCTGCGTGAGATCCGGCTGGACCTCGACGAGGGCGCGGACATCCTGATGGTCAAGCCCGCGCTGGGTTACCTCGACGTGGTGGCAGCCGCGGCGGACGTGTCACCGGTGCCGGTGGCCGCCTACCAGGTCTCGGGGGAGTACGCCATGATTTGCGCTGCGGCCGCCAACAATTGGATCGACGAGCGGGTGGCGGCGCTCGAGTCGTTGACGAGCATTCGCCGCGCCGGAGCCGATATTGTGCTGACCTACTGGGCCGCCGACGTGGCGGGTTGGCTTTCGTGAGATGGGGCTTGCTGTGAATTCCGAGTCGACGGCGGCGGAGCGGAAGCCGTTGTTCTACGAACCGGGCGCCAGCTGGATATGGGTGCTGTGGGGCCCGGTGGCCGCGGGCGCGATGATCCTGATCGAAATCTGGAGCGGCGCGCCCGTGTCGTTCGTGATCCCACTGATCTTCTTGGTGCTGGTGTCGGGGTTCGTCGCCTTGCAGGTGAAGGCGGCACGGATCCACGTCTCGGTCGAGCTCACCGAAGACGCCCTGCGCCAGGGCACCGAAACCATTCTGGTGCGCGAGATCCTCAAGGTGTATCCGGAACCGGAGAACCACGAAGCCTCCGGCAAGGAGTTGGAGCGGTGGCAGTCGGCGCGGGCCCTCGGCGAATTGGTCGGGGTGCCGCGCGGCCGGATCGGCATCGGTCTCAAGCTCACCGGAGCCCGCTACGCGCAGGCGTGGGCGCGCAGGCACCGTGAGCTCCGCGCGGCCCTGACCCCCCTCGTCCAGGAGCGGGTCGAACCCGCGGACGTCACCGACTTCGACCGAGACGACGACGCGGGATCCGCGCAGTGAGCGCCCGCTACCGGAGCAACAGGGCGTGGGTCGAACTCGCCCTGGCCTGTGCGGCGCTGATCGGCGCGGGTTTCAGCTGGGCGCGTGCGCACCACACCGTGGCGGTGGCGCCGATCGCGGACGGGCAGCCGTTCACCACGTCGTTGGTGTACGACCCGCAGCTGCTGCTGCTGACCCTGTTGCTGCTTTCCAGCGCAGGGGTGTTGGCGGTGGTGGGAATCGCCAGGCAGCGCCGTGAACGGCGCGCTAAGACATCCTGACCAGCGGCAGCGCCATCCGACGGCGGCTGGCGATGGCGTCGGCCAGGTCGTGCAGCGCCTCGGGTACCGAGTAATTGTCGGAAAAGCCGCCGTCGGCCGCCACTGCGGCGACCGCCGGGCTCGCCACCAAGGTCCACTGCGCCCCCTCGGCGCGGCACGCGTCGTCGAAGGTTTCCAGAAGTGAAATGCCCGCCGTAGCAAATTCGCTTACGCCGCTCATGTCGAGCACCACACGGTCCTCTCCGAGGACGAAACGCCGAAGATGCTCGCCGACCCGGTCGGTGTTGCAGGCGTCTATCTCACCCCGGATCGTCACCACGGTCGCCAGTTGCCGGCGGTGGGCCCGAACCCATGCACCGCCGCACTCGAAGATGCCGTTTCGATCCCGTGTCACGACATCGGCGATCGTCATGGGCACCCCTCACTCTCCGTGGCGCTCGCTATGCCTTTGACGCTAAACCGCAAGGTTAAGGAGGGTGAAAGCCGCATCTAACTTTTTCTTAAGAAGCGATTCTCGCCGCCAAATCGCGCCACGCCGAGCAAAGTTCGTCCGGTGCCGATTCGCGGCGAAAGGCCGCGTGCCACACCATAACCAACCGCGCGTCAGGGGGATTGCGCTGCTAGGCTGCCAGGGCTACCGGTTGCGAGGCGGGGGCTTGTGACAGCGCGAGGTCGCCCGGTCAGCCGAGCTACCAGGCGAACGTGGAGTCCAGGCGGAAAGAGCATCGTGCGCGGCGCAGAGATCAGGGGAGAGATCAAGGCCCTGACGGGACTGCGCATCGTCGCCGCGCTGTGGGTCGTGCTGTTTCACTTCCGGCCGATGCTGGGCGACGTGGGACCCGACTTCCGCGACGCCCTCGCACCCGTGCTCAACTGCGGGGCCCAGGGCGTCGACCTGTTCTTCATCCTCAGCGGGTTCGTGCTGACCTGGAATTACCTGGACCGGATGGGCCGGGCCTGGTCGACGCGCGCGACCCTGCACTTCCTGTGGCTCCGGCTGGCCCGGGTGTGGCCGGTCTACCTGGTCACCCTGCACCTCGCCGCCCTGTGGGTGATCTTCACCCTGCACGTCGGCCATGTGCCGTCGCCCGACGCCGGCCAGCTCACCGCGATGAGCTACGTCCGCCAAATCCTGCTGGTGCAGCTGTGGTTCGTGCCCTTCTTCGATGACTCCAGTTGGGACGGGCCGGCCTGGTCGATCAGCGCCGAATGGCTGGCCTACCTGCTCTTCGGCCTCTTGGTGCTGGTGATCCTGCGGATGAAGCAGGCCACGCGGGCGCGCAGCCTGATGGTGCTGGCGTTCGCGGCGGCGTTGCCGCCCGTGATCATGCTGCTGGCCAGCGGCCACTTCTACACCCCGTGGAGCTGGCTGCCGCGCATCGTCACGCAGTTCGTCGCCGGCGCGCTGGCGTGCGCCGCCGTGCGCAGGCTGCGGCTGACCGATCGGTGCCGTCGCGTCGCCGGGTACCTGTCCCTGCTTCTCCTGGCCGCCATGGTCGGTGTCCTGTATTGGTTTGACGCGCATCCGATCTCCGGCGTCGTGGAGAACGACAGCGGCGGCGTGGTCGACATCCTGTTCATTCCGTTGGTGATCACGCTGGCGATCGGTGTCGGCAGCCTGCCGAGGGTGCTCTCAACACGGTTGATGGTGTACGGCGGGCAGATCTCGTTCTGCCTGTACATGGTTCACGAGCTGGTGCACACCGCCTGGGGATGGTCCGTCGAGCAATTCGAGCTCGTGCCGCAGGACAATCCGTGGAAGTGGAACGTCATCGGCCTGCTCGCGATCGCGGTGCTGATCTCCATCGCGATGTATCACTTCGTCGAAGAGCCCGCCCGCCGGTGGATGCGCAAGATGGTGGATGTCAAAGCCGTCACCGCGAGAAGCGAACCCGAAGAGGCCGCGGGTGGCAAGGTCCATCCGATCGACCGTTCGCTGGACAAGGTTTCAGCCCGCGCCGTGTGACGGTTGTCTTGGCGCCCACCGCGAGCCGCGGGCGATAATTGATGAAATCCGGTGGCACATGACGATGCCTTGACAGGGGAGGTAGTGGTGAGTCGTCTGGCCACCTTCGTCATCGGTCTGACCTTTCTGGTCGGCGTCGGCATCGCCCATCCCGCCCAGGTGCGCACCTACGACACGTTGACGCTGGATTTCCGGTTGAACCACCTGGCCGTCGTCGGGGATTCCTACACCACCGGAACCGGCGAGGGCGGCCTGGGCCCGAGATCGTGGCCCTCCCGGGCGTGGGACGGGCTCGCCGCGCGAGGCGAGCGGATCTCGGCCGACGTCGCGGCCGAGGGCAGGGCCGGTTACGGCATGCCGGGCGACCACGGCAGCGTGTTCGAGGACCTAACCTCCCGGGCCGTGCAGGCCGACGATGTGCTGGTGGTGTTCTTCGGCTCCCGCAACGACGAGCCGATCGATCCGCATGTGATCGGTCAAAAAGCCCGCAGCACATTCGATTTGGCCCGCCGGCTGGCGCCGTCCGCGCGGTTTCTGGTGATCGGACCGCCGTGGCCGACGGCCGACGTGCCCCTCCCGATTCTGCTGATTCGCGACGCGCTCGCCGCGGCGGCCGGTGCCGTGGGTGCGACGTGGGTCGATCCGATCGCCGAACGCTGGTTCGTCGGCAGGCCCGACCTGATCGGCGCCGACGGCGTGCACCCGAACGACGCGGGGCATCAATACATGGCGGACAAGATCGCGCCGCTGATCCGGACCCAGCTGTCGGCCTAGGCGTGGCGGGCGGCTTCCTGAGCGAGCTGCACCCGCGACGACACGGCGAGTTTGGCGTAGGCGTGCGTCAGGTGGGATTGGACGGTGCGCGCGGAGTCCGGCCGTGACCACGCGGATTTGCGACTGAGGTTCAGTCCTCGGCGTGGCGTTCGTAGTCCCATCGCTCCAGGCGGGCTTGCAAATTCAGCAAGCCGAACCCGGCGACTGGAGCGGCGGCCGCAATGCAGGCCAGCAGCAGCGGAGTCATCCCCTACAACCTCCCAAAACCCTTCGCTGATATGACGTTCGTCAACCACCAGAGGTTCACAGCCGCTCACCCACCCGCGATTGCCCGGTCCGCGAGCGTGCCCATGACCGGCGCCAGCAACCGCGCGTACTCGGTCGTCACGTGGTTGTCGTCGCGGAACACCAGGGTGTTGCCGACGATCATCGGGCAGCGGTCGGGGGTGCAGAACAGGTCGGTGAGGTCCGCGTACTGGCCGCCGCCGGCGGTGGTTGCCGCACGCTCGGCGGCGATGCCGTCGTCGTTGACCGCGGCGGACCGCGTCGGCGCGCAGGCGCCGGCGTCGTCGAGGTGCGCGGAAAGGCAAGCCGGCAGGGACGAATGGGGATCCGGGGCGGGCCCGAGGATCAACACCGCCGCCCCGGTGCCGCGCAATTGCGCGACGGTACGGCCCAGGGTGTCGATCCACGCGGGGTCGTAGGACGTGAAGCCGAAGTCCGCGGCGTAGCGCCGGCTCATGTCCACGACCACCAGGCGCGGATGTTCGGCGGCCACCCGGGCCATGACCTGGCCGCGCCACTGTTCGCACTCGGTGTACTCGCGGCCCAGGTACGGGCTGACGATGTGCAGATCCTGCATGGGGCAGGTCACTTTGGCCAACGTCTCCAACCGCCAGTGGCGCTGCTCGGCGACCTGCTCGAAGGCGGGATCCCACATGGCGGCGTGCGAGTCGCCGATCAGGGCGACCCTCGTCGGCGAAGCGAGATCCCCCGTCGCGCAGTCGTTTTGACCGACCTCGCGCCAGGAGCGGACGCACCCGTTGACGAAGACCGCGGCCTTGTCGGCGGGTGCCTGGGCGAGCGGGGGATCGAGATTGGCGGGAACGGCGTTCAGGTTCGCCGCTGCGGCGACGGCTGCGCGCGCCTGCGCGAACGCCGCGCGGACCGCCGCCTCTGGCGCGCTGACGGCGGGGGCGGCGCTGGGCGGAGCCGCCACGATGTTGGCCCGCGGGGCGGCCGCCCCATGACCGACCGGCACCGGCACCACGTTCAGCAACAGCATGCAGGCGCAGGCCGCGACGGCGCTGGCGGCCCCGGCGACGGCCAGGCTGGCCCTCGCCGACCGGCGCAGGGCGGCGGCGAACCGGCCGGGGTTTTCGACCAGGTGCAGCGTGATGATGGCCAGCCCGGCGGACACGGCCGTCGCGGCGAGCCGGGCCGGCAGGCCGGCGGGCTCCCCGAGCAGCGCCGGCATCAGCAGCAGCACCGGCCAGTGCCACAGGTACCAGGAATAGGAGATCCGGCCGATCGCGCGCATCGCCGGCCGGCACAGCAGCCGGCCGGCCCCCAGGCCGCGGGTGACGCTGCCGGCGCCGATGACCAGTGCGGTGCCCAGCACGGGCATCAGCGCCGCGGTCCCGGGGTAGGGGGTGTGCGCATCCAATTGAGTGCAGGTCAGCGGGATCAGCGCCAGCCCGCCCCACCCGGCGATCGACGCCGTGCGCAGTGACAGGTGGCGCCACTGCTGGATCGACAAAGCCAGCAGGCCACCCGCGGCCAGTTCCCAGGCGCGGGTCGGCAGGGAGAAGAACGCCCACGACGGCGAAGTCCGGCTCCACGGCACGGCCGCCGCCAGCGAAAGCGCCCCCACCAGGCCCAGGACCACCGCATACGGGGTGGCGCCCCGCGGCGCCGGGACGTGCCGAACCAGCCAGGCGGTGCCGATGATCAGCACCGGCCACACCAGATAGAACTGTTCCTCCACGCCGAGCGACCAGTAGTGCTGGAACGGCGACTCCAGGTGCGGGGTCAGGTAGTCGGTGCCCTGGGTCGCGAACCGGTAGTTGCCGACGTAGAGGGCGCTGGCGATGCCGTCGAGGAACACGCTGCGCGCCTGCAGCGGCGGCAGCACGACGGCCGCGCCGATGGCGGTGAGTACGCCGACGACGGCGGCGGCCGGCAGCAGGCGACGGGCCCGCGCTCCGTAAAAGCGGCCCAGCGCAACGGTGTTGGTGGAGGTCACTTCCCGGAACAACAGCCCGGTGATGAGGAAGCCGGAGATGACGAAGAACACGTCCACGCCGATGTATCCGCCGGTGATCCCCGGGATGCCCGCGTGATAGAGCACCACCGCGATGACCGCGACCGCCCGCAGGCCCTCGATGTCGGGTCGAAATCCGGTCCGCTTCACCGCCCGCTCGGTGTGGCGGGTGGGGAGTTCGCTCGGCCGGACGCTCATGGCTTTGTGCTAGGTCGCCATCCAGGCGAGCTCTCCGGGCAACATGAGACGCCACCAGGTCATGTCGTGTCCGCCGACCGTGAAGCTGACTGCCGGTGGCGTTTTGAGCTGGCTCACGAATTGGCGGGCGGCGGGATAGAAGCGGTCGAAGGTGCCGCAATCCACCCGCAGCGGAATCTGCGACAGCGCCGGCACACCCAGCACGCTGTTCTGCGTCCAGTCATCGTTGCTGTCGAACGCCTTCGGAGCGGTTTCGGCGAACGAGGTGTACAGCGCCGGGCTGATCGCGCAGATCCCCGCGGTCCGCGCCGGTCCCAGCTTGGCGCCCAGGTGCAGCGCCCCGTAGCCGCCCATCGACCAGCCCATGAAGCCGACTCGCGAGGTGTCGAAGCCCATCGAGGACAGCATCGGCAACAGCTCGTCGAGCACCATCGCGCCGGAGTCGGTGCCGTCGGCCCGCTTGTGCCAGTAGGAGTCGCTGCCGCCGTCGACGCCCACCACCGCGAACGGCGGCTTGCCCTCCTTGACCAGCTGGGCCAGGCCGCGCTCGACACCGCAGTCGAGCATCATGTTCGCGTCGCCGTCCTTGCCGTGCAGGGCGATCACGGGACGCAACATCCCCGTTTGGCCGGGCGGCAGGGCGATCACGTAATTCGTCTTGACGCCCCCGCGGGCGGCGGAGACGAACGAACCGGTGAGCTTGGTGGGCAGGTTGCTGCTCGCCGCCGACGGCTCGAACGGGGCCGGGGCTTGCGGCAGCGTCGCGGCCCGCGGCCTGACCGGATCGAGCAGGCCACTCAAGGCGAACACGCCAGCGGCTCCCAGGCCGGCGCCGGCTCCCATCCGCAGCACCGCCCGGCGTGTCAGGTCAGGCATGATCGCAATAATGCCGCCCTGACCGGTGATTACCTGCCGAGCCACGCCGAAATGGAAGCATTGTGTGATCTGGCGTGACCTGTCGGTCTCCAATCGGTTACCTGCGGTGCACCGATTCACCGCGTCGGGCGGCGCGAGGCGGCCGAGTTGCGGCCTCGTGATAGGGCCATCACCATGGCTTCGGCCAGCGCGCCAGCGCGGGATCGGGACAATCGTATCCCCTTGCGCCGCAACGGAACAACGGCCGAATGCGGCGGCACGACGTGGGTCGTATGGGTCGCGCGCACCGCGCGCTCGCCGCGGTGTCACCGCCGCCGGCCGGGGATGCAATCTCGGCGGTTTCAACCCTCGCGGGACGGAGGCAAGTTCCGCAGGATGGAGCTTTCGTGCTTCGCGTCGTGGGTTGAAAGTTGAAAGAGGATTGAGGATGAGTCTGGCGTTCCACTGGTTTCTGCCGACCTATGGCGATTCCCGGAACCTGGTGGCGGGCGGACACGGCACGCCGATGTCCGGCGACCGGCCCGCCACGCTGCGCTACCTGCACCAAATCTGTGCGGCCGCCGAGGACAACGGCTTCGAGGCGGTGCTCACGCCCACGGGGTTGTGGTGTGAGGACGCCTGGTTGACGACGGCGATGCTGGTCGAGGCCACCGAGACCCTGAAGTTCCTGGTGGCCTTCCGGCCCGGGCTGCTGAGCCCCACCCTGGCCGCCCAGATGGCCGGGACCTACCAGCGCCACTCGGGTGGGCGGTTGCTGCTCAACGTCGTCACCGGCGGCGAACCGCACGAGCAACGGGCGTACGGGGACTTCCTGGACAAGGAGGCGCGGTATGCGCGCACCGCTGAATTCCTGGACGTGGTGCGCCAACTGTGGACGTCCAAGACGCCGGTGACCTTTGCCGGGGAGCACATTCGCGTCGAGGGTGCGCAGCTGAACAATCCACCCGATCCGGTACCGCCGGTGTTCTTCGGCGGGTCGTCCGCGTCGGCCGGCCCGGTCGCGGCCAAGCATTCCGACGTGTACCTCACCTGGGGCGAGCCGCCCAGGGCGGTCGCCCAGAAGTTGGACTGGATCCGGGGCCTGGCCGTCGACGCCGGCCGAATCCTGCAGTACGGCTTGCGCATTCACGTCATCAGCCGCGACACCTCCGAGCAGGCGTGGGCCGAGGCCGACCGGTTGCTGGCCGCCGTCGACCCGGCCGACGTCGAGCGGGTGCAGGCCAGCCTGGCACGCAGCGAATCGGAGGGTCAGCGCCGCATGCTGGACCTGCACGGCGGCAGTAGCAATCGGTTGCTGGTCGGCCCCAACCTGTGGGCGGGTGTGGGCCTGGTGCGCGGCGGGGCGGGCACCGCCTTGGTCGGGTCGCACGCCGAGGTCGCCGAGCGGCTGGCCGAATACGCCCAGCTCGGCATCACCCACTTCATCCTGTCGGGATATCCGCACCTGGAAGAGGCTTACTGGTTCGGCGAGGGCGTGCTGCCGTTGCTGGAGCGACTGGGCCTGTGGCGGCACCCCAACCGACCCGACCGCGCGTCGCACCCGGTTTCGGCGACGCCGTTCGCGGTCGCCTCGGCCCACTAAGGCCATGGCGGCTACCTTGCCGGCGCCCCCGACCGGCGCGGGGCTGAGCGCGATCGCCGGACCGGCCGACGAGTCCGACGCGCAGCAACGCAGGCGCCTGCGCGTCGTCATCGCGGCCAGCCTGTTGGGCACCACCGTGGAGTGGTACGACTTCTTCCTCTACGCGACGGCGGCGGGCCTGGTGTTCAGCAAGGTCTTCTTCCCCAGCGAGAGCTCGCTGGTCGGCACGCTGCTGGCGTTCGCCACCTTCGCGGTCGGGTTCGTCATGCGGCCGGTCGGCGGGCTGGTGTTCGGCCACATCGGCGACCGGATCGGCCGCAAACGCAGCCTGGCGCTGACCATGCTGATCATGGGCGTCGCCACGGCGCTGATCGGGGTGTTGCCCACCGCCGCCCAGATCGGGGTGTGGGCGCCGCTGCTGCTGTTGGCGCTGCGGATCCTGCAGGGGTTCGCCCTCGGCGGCGAATGGGCGGGTGCGGTGTTGCTGGCCGTGGAGCACAGCCCCGAAGGCCGCCGCGGCCGGTTCGGGGCGATCCCCCAGGTCGGCCTGGCGCTCGGATTAGCGTTGGGCACAGGCATATTCGCGTTCCTGCAGATCGCCCTGGGCCCGGCCAAATTCCTCGCCTACGGCTGGCGCATCGGTTTTCTGCTCAGCTTGGTGCTCGTCGTGATCGGCGTCGTGGTGCGGTTGCGGGTGGAGGAGACGCCGGCCTTTCGGGAGCTGCGTGACCTCGAGGCGACGGCCACCGTGCCGATCCGCGAGATCGTGCGCGAACCCCGGTCGCGGCGAAACACCGTGTTGGGCTTGCTGTCTCGCTGGGCCGAAGGCTCCGCGTTCAACACGTGGGGGGTGTTCGCCATCAGCTACGCCACGGGGGCGCTTGGCTTCAACCGGGTGTCGGTGCTGGTGGTGGTGACCATCGCGGCCCTGCTGATGGCGGTACTGCTGCCGGTGTCCGGGGCGCTGACCGATCGGTTCGGCGCCCGCCGGGTGTATCTGGCCGGGGTGGCCTGCTACGGCATCGCGGCGTTTCCCGCCTTCGCGCTGTTCGGCACCAGGAGCCTGGTCTGGTTCGCCGTGGCGCTGATCGCGGTGTTCGGGGTGGTCCATGCGCTGTTCTACGGGGCGCAGGGCACCCTGTACTCGTCGCTGTTTCCCACCAGCACCCGCTACACCGGTCTGTCGTTCGTCTATCAGTTCTCGGGCATCTACGCCTCCGGGGTCACCCCGATGATCATGACCGCGCTGATCGCGGCCGTCGGTGGCGCGCCGTGGCTGGCGTGCGGCTATCTGGTGGCGACGGCCGTCGTCAGCGTGCTCGCCACGGCGGCGATCCGCGACCAAGATCTATATCTTTGAGCTGACTACGCAGTAGACGACCGCATTCCTCGTTAGGCTGCACCCGTAGAGCTCCGGTCGGGAATCGCGAGGAAGCGGGAAACAATGACTGACGCGAACGTCGCCGGTTTCGAACCGCTGTACGACGAGGCCGAACACGCCGGCGGCCGGATCCCCTGGGACATCGGTGGCCCGCAGCCCGCGGTGCAGCAGTTGGTGGCCTACGGCGGGATCCGCGGCGAGGTGCTCGATCCCGGCACCGGCCCCGGTCATCATGCCATTCACTTTGCGGCGCACGGGTATTCGGCGACGGGAATCGACGATTCGCCCTCGGCCATCGAGCAAGCCAAACGCAACGCGGAGCGGGCGGGCGTCGAGGTCGATTTCCAGGTGGCCGACGCCACCAAGCTCGAAGGGTTCGAGGGCCGCTTCGACACGGTGGTCGACAGCGCCTTCTATCACGTGTTCCTCAACGACGGGGTCATCCAGACGCGGTACGCGCAGGCGCTGCACCGGGCCACCAAACCCGGCGCGCGGCTCTACATGTTCGAGTTCAGCCCCCACAACGTCAACGGCCTGCAGTGGACGGCCATACCCGCCGACAACTTCGAGCGGGTGTTCGGTGCCAACGGTTGGCGCATCGACTACCTGGGCGGCACGACGTATCAGGCCCGGTTCCTGAAGGAGACGTTCGACGCCATGAAGGAATTCGCCTCCGAGCAGCAGGGCGAGATCCTGCAGCGGATGCGGCCGCTGGTGCACCGACTGGGCGTCATCGACCCCCTCCTGGAAGACCACCGGGTGCACCTCCCGGTGTGGTCCGTGGTGGCCACCCGGCTGGACTGACGCCGGTTCACCGGGCGCGACGAGGATCGATGGCCGGCACTCCGCGACTGCGCCAAGGGTTATCGCAGCGCCAGCTCAGCATGATCGCGCTCGGCGGGGTGATCGGTGCCGGCTTGTTCGTCGGCTCCGGTGTGGTGATCAGGGACACCGGCCCCGCGGCGTTCCTGACGTACGCGCTGTGCGGCGTGCTGATCGTCCTGGTGATGCGCATGCTGGGCGAAATGGCGGCCGCGAACCCGTCGACCGGATCGTTCGCCGATTACGCGGGCAGGGCGCTGGGTGGCTGGGCGGGCTTTTCGGTCGCCTGGCTGTACTGGTACTTCTGGGTGATCGTGGTCGGCTTCGAGGCCGTCGCCGGCGGGAAGGTCCTCAACTACTGGTTTCACGCCCCACTGTGGCTGCTGTCGCTGGGCCTGATGGTGCTGATGACCGCGACCAACCTGGTCTCCGTGTCGTCGTTCGGTGAATTCGAATTCTGGTTCGCCGGAATCAAAGTCGCGACCATCGTGGTCTTTCTCGGCATCGGCACCGCGTTCGTCCTGGGCCTGGTGCCCGGGCATCCCGGTGGCCTGGGCAACCTCACCGCGCACGGCGGTTTCTTTCCCAAGGGCGTCGGGGCCGTCTTCGCCGCGATCGTGGTGGTGATCTTCTCCATGGTGGGCGCCGAGATCGTCACCGTGGCCGCCGCCGAGAGCCGGGACCCCGAACTCGCGGTGCAGAAGGCGACCAGGTCGGTGGTGGCGCGGATCGGCGTCTTCTTCGTCGGTTCGGTCTTCCTGCTGGTGGCGATATTGCCTTGGGACTCAGTGGAACTCGGCGCCTCGCCCTATGTGGCCGCGCTCCACCACCTGGGGCTGCGCGGCGCTGACCAGGTGATGAACGCCGTGGTGCTCACCGCGGTGTTGTCTTGCCTGAATTCGGGGCTCTACACGGCTTCGCGCATGCTGTTCGTGCTCGCCGACCGCGGTGAGGCCCCGGCGCGGTTGGTCGGGCTCAGCGGGCGGGGCGTTCCGCACATCGCCATCCTGTGTTCCTCGGCGGTCGGGTTCGGTTGCGTGATCATGGCGCGCGTCGCGCCCGACACCGTGTTCCTGTTCCTGCTCAACTCCTCGGGCGCCGTCATCTTGTTCGTCTACTGGTTGATCGCGCTGTCGCAGATCATCTTGCGCCGCCGCACCCCCGCCGAAAAGCTGCGGGTGAAGATGTGGTTATTCCCGGTGCTCTCCATCCTCACCCTCACCGGAATCACCGCCGTGCTGGTGCAGATGGCGTTCGACCGCTCGGCGCGCAGTCAACTCTGGCTCAGCCTGCTGTCCTGGGCGGTGGTGGTCGGGTTGTACTTCGGGGCCCGGGCCCGTGGACGGGTCAGTCGGTGACGGTCAGCAGCACCGCGTCCTCGAACGGCAGCCGCACGAAAACCGGCCGCGCCCTGGGGCTTACGTGGGCCGCCGCTTCGGCCTTGGTGACGACCCGCGGGTCCGCGATGCCGAAGGTCTTGCCGTTGCGGCGCATCCGCCCGCCGCCCGCGGCGGTCAGGTTCTTCAACCAGTCCCGGTCCGGGCCGTAGGTCAGGAAGATCGCCACCCCGGGTTTGCCGTCGACCTCCGCGCTGAACACATTCACCGGAGTGCGGTAGGGCTTGCCCGAGCGCCGGCCGACGTGTTCCACGATCGCGAACGGCGGCAGCCAGCCGGCCCACAGGCGCTGAATCGGGTTGGTGACGCGACGGTTGAACCGGGCGAGCCCCTGTGGCATCTGCATACCGCCATCCAACTCGCGGGTGCCGCCCGGAATCAACCAAACTTTCCGCCGCGAACGGGTCTAGTGTCTGAACATGGGTGACTCGCCGGGTAACCAAGCGGCCCAACGCGCCGAGGAGCTCAAGCGCAGGGGCGAAGCCCTGGCCGCGCGCAAGCCCATCACCCCCGACGACGTCGAACTCGCCGCCGACCGCGCGCAACACGCCCACGAGCGGGACGAGGAGGCGCACCGCCGCGACCGCGTCCGGCATTACGAGGCCGCCGCGACGCACGAGCGGGCCGCCGAAATCCATGAGCTCGCGGTCGCCGAGGGCCTCGGGGACGTCGGCGGGCACCGGCGCGCCGCGGAAAGGGAGCGCGACGCCGCCCGCCATAACTTCCAGGCCGCGCAGGAAGCCGACCCGCAGGCCGACGCCTGACCCTCCTGCTACACCCTGTAGTTGTACCGCCCGCGGGGGCTGGGACACTGGTTGTCATGGGAAGCAGTGACCAGGCGACCGCGCACGCCGCGCCGACGGCGGCGTCGGCCCGGCTGTTCTTCGACGCCTGCGCCGTCATTCCGGGCGGAGTGAACTCCCCGGTGCGGGCGTTCACCGCGGTGGGCGGGACCCCGCGCTTCATCACCGAGGCCAACGGGTACTGGCTCACCGACGCCGACGGGAATCGCTACGTCGACCTGGTCTGCTCGTGGGGCCCGATGATCCTCGGGCACGCGCACCCCGCCGTCGTCGAGGCGGTCGTCCAGGCGGCGTCCCATGGCCTGTCGTTCGGCGCGCCCACCCCGGCCGAGAGCCAGCTGGCCGCCGAGATCATCGGCCGGGTGGCGCCCGTCGAGCGGATCCGGCTGGTCAACTCCGGCACCGAGGCCACGATGAGCGCGATCCGGCTGGCCCGCGGGTTCACCGGCAGGCCCAAGATCGTCAAGTTCTCCGGCTGCTACCACGGCCACGCCGACGCGCTGCTCGCCGACGCGGGATCCGGCGTGGCGACGTTAGGGCTGCCGTCCTCGCCCGGGGTCACCGGCGCGGCGGCGGCCGACACGATCGTGTTGCCCTACAACGACATCGACGCGGTGCGGCAGGTATTCGCCGAGCTCGGCGACCAGATCGCCGCGGTGATCACCGAGGCCAGCCCCGGCAACATGGGCGTCGTCGCACCCGAGGCCGGCTACAACGCCGCACTGCGCGCGATCACCGCCGAGCACGGCGCGCTGCTGATCGTCGACGAAGTGATGACCGGCTTCCGGGTGAGCCGAAGCGGTTGGTACGGAATCGATCCCGTCGACGCCGACCTGTTCACCTTCGGCAAGGTGATGAGCGGCGGGCTGCCCGCGGCCGCGTTCGGCGGCCGCACCGAGGTGATGGAGCGGCTGGCGCCGCTGGGGCCGGTGTATCAGGCCGGCACGCTGTCGGGTAACCCGGTGGCCGTGGCCGCCGGCCTGGCGACGTTGCGTGCCGCCGACGCCGCCGTCTACGCCGCCCTGGACGCCAACGCGGACCGGCTGGCCGCGCTGCTCTCCGAGTCGTTGACCAATGCCTCTGTGCCACATCAGCTTTCGCGGGCCGGCAACATGCTCAGCGTGTTCTTCACCGACGCGCCGGTGACCGATTTCGCGTCCGCGCGGGCCAGCCAGACCTGGCGCTATCCGCCGTTCTTCCACGCCCTGCTGGATGCGGGCGTCTACCCGCCGTGCAGCGCCTTCGAGGCATGGTTCGTCTCGGCGGCGCTGGACGACGCGGCGTTCGACCGGATCGCCGAAGCCCTGCCCCTTGCCGCCCGTCGGGCGGCCGAAGCCGCCGCCCAGGAGGACAAGCCCTGATGGCCGATCAAACCCGGGTCCATGTGGTGCGCCATGGCGAGGTATACAACCCCAGCGGCGTCCTGTACGGGCGGCTGCCCGGATTCCACCTGTCGGAGAAGGGCCGCGAGCAAGCGGCCGCGGTCGCCAACGCGCTCGCCGGCCGGGACATCGTCGCGGTGGTCGCATCCCCGCTGCAGCGGGCCCAGGAAACCGCCGCGCCGATCGCCGCCAAGCACGACGTGACCGTGGACACCGACCACGATCTGATCGAATCGGCGAACTTCTTCGAGGGCCGCCGCGTCGGACCGGGCGACGGCGCCTGGCGCGATCCACGGTTCTGGTGGCAGCTGCGCAACCCGTTCACCCCGTCGTGGGGCGAGCCGTACACCGAGATCGCGGCGCGGATGACGACCGCGGTCGAGAAGGCCCGCGCCCGCGCGGCCGGCCGCGAGGTGGTGTGCGTCAGCCACCAGCTGCCGGTGTGGACGCTGCGGCTGCACCTCACCGGCCGGCGGCTGTGGCACGACCCGCGCCGGCGGGAGTGTGGGCTGTGCTCGATCACCACCCTGGTGTACGAGGGCGACCGGCTGGTCGACGTCGAGTATCAGGAACCGGCGCCCTGATCGCGCCAGCGACGATGCAGTGGGGGTACCGCCCGCTTGCGGGGGACGAAGCGATGAGGAGGAGTGGCGCCATAGGCATGTGGCGACTGGTGATGGCCGGGGTCGTGGTGACGACCCTGGTTGCCGGCTGCTCGTCCGGTCGCGACGCGGTGGCCCAGGGCGGCACCTTCGAATTCGTGTCCCCGGGCGGCAAGACCGACATCTATTACGACCCGCCGTCCAGCCGCGGCCACCCCGGTCCGCTGACCGGGCCCGACCTGGCCGACCCCGCCCACCCGCTGTCGCTCGACGACCCGATCTTCGCCGGCCGGGTCGTCGTCATCAACATCTGGGGCCAGTGGTGCGGGCCCTGCCGCGCCGAGGTCGGCCAGCTGCAGCAGGTCTACGACGCCACCCGCGACGCGGGGGTGTCTTTCCTCGGCATCGACGTGCGCGACAGCAACCGGCAGGCCGCGCTGGACTTCGTCAACGATCGCCACGTGACGTTCCCCTCCATCTACGACCCCGCGATGCGCACCCTGATCGCGTTCGGCGGCAAGTACCCCACCACCGTGATCCCGTCCACGCTCGTCCTGGACCGCCAGCACCGGGTGGCGGCGGTGTTCCTGCGGGAACTGCTCGCCGCCGACCTGCAGCCCGTGGTGCAGAAGTTGGCCCGCGAGTGACCGGGTTCACCCAGATCGCCGCCGCCGGACCGCTGCTGGTGGCCCTCGGCGTGTGCCTGCTGGCGGGGCTGGTCTCCTTCGCGTCGCCGTGCGTGGTGCCGCTGGTGCCGGGCTACCTGTCCTACCTGGCCGCCGTCGTGGGTGTCGACGAGCAGCCGCTGCCCGGCCAGGTCAAGGCGCCGCCGTCGGCGCGGTGGCGGGTCGCGGGCTCGGCGGCGCTGTTCGTCGCCGGGTTCACCACGGTGTTCGTGCTGGGCACTGTCGCCGTTCTCGGCATGACGACGACGCTGATCACCAACCAGCTGCTGCTGCAGCGGGTCGGGGGCGTGCTGACGATCGTGATGGGGCTCGCGTTCGTCGGCCTGATTCCGGCCCTGCAACGCCAGGCCCGGTTCAGCCCGCGCCAGTTGACGACGGTGGCGGGGGCGCCGCTGCTGGGCGCGGTCTTCGCGCTGGGCTGGACGCCCTGCCTGGGGCCTACGCTGGCCGGCGTGATCACCGTGGCCTCGGCCACCGACGGCGCCAGCGTGGCCCGCGGGATCGTCCTGGTGATCGCGTACTGCCTGGGGCTGGGCATCCCGTTCGTGCTGCTGGCGTTCGGTTCGGCCGGCGCCGTGGGCGCGCTGGGCTGGCTGCGGCGCCACACCCGGGCAATCCAGGTCTTCGGCGGCGCGCTGCTGATCGCGGTCGGCATCCTGCTGGTCAGCGGCGTGTGGAACGACTTCGTTTCCTGGCTGCGCGACGCCTTCGTGTCCGACGTGAGGCTGCCGATTTGATGGCGCCACAGGCATCGCGAGCAGACGCAAAATCGCACGCGGGAAGGCGTTCTGGGGCGATTATGCGTCTGCTCGCGCAGAAGACACGCAACACCTGGCGCGCGTTGACCTCGATGGGCACCGCGCTGGTGCTGCTGTTCCTGCTCGCGCTGGGCGCGATACCCGGGGCGCTGCTGCCGCAGCGCAGCCTCAACGCCGGCAAGGTCGACGACTACCTGAAGGCTCACCCGGTCATCGGGCCCTGGCTGGATCGGCTGCAGGCGTTCAACGTGTTCTCCAGCTTCTGGTTCACCGCCATCTACGTCCTGCTGTTCATCTCGCTGGTCGGCTGCCTGACCCCGCGGATGATCGAACACGCCCGCAGCCTGCGCGCGACCCCGGTGGCCGCCCCGCGCAACCTGGCCCGCCTGCCCAAGCACGCCAGCGCGCAGCTGTCGGCGGACCCCGGCGAGCTGAACGCCCTGGCGAACCGGGTCACCGGCCGGCTGCGCGGCTGGCGCACGGCCATCCGGCACGAGGGCGAGGTCGTCGAGGTGTCCGCCGAAAAGGGCTACCTGCGCGAATTCGGCAACATCGTCTTCCACTTCTCGCTGCTGGGCCTGCTGGTCGCGGTGGCCGCCGGCAAGCTGTTCGGCTACGAGGGCAACGTCGTCGTCATCGCCGACTCCGGCCCGGGCTTCTGCTCGGCCTCGCCGGCCGCGTTCGACTCGTTCCGCGCCGGCAACACCGTCGACGGCACGTCGCTGAATCCGATCTGCATCCGCGTCAACGACTTTCAGGCGCATTACCTGCCGTCGGGGCAGGCCACCTCGTTCGCCGCCGACATCGACTACCAGGCCGGCCGTGACCTGGCGGCCAACAGCTGGCGGCACTACCTGCTGGAGGTCAACCACCCGCTGCGGGTCGGCGGTGACCGGGTGTACCTGCAGGGCCACGGCTACGCGCCCACCTTCACCGTGACATTCCCGGACGGGCAGACGCGCACGTCGACCGTGCAATGGCGGCCCGACAACCCGCAGACCCTGCTGTCGTCCGGGGTGGTGCGCATCGACCCGCCCGCGGGCAGCTATCCAAACGCCGTCGACCGCCGCCAGCACGAGATCGCGATCCAGGGCCTGCTGGCGCCGACCGAGCAGCTCGACGGCACCCTATTGTCGTCGCGGTTCCCGGCCCTGAACGCCCCCGCGGTGGCCGTCGACATCTACCGCGGCGACACCGGGCTGGACACCGGGCGGCCCCAATCGCTGTTCACGCTGGACCCGCGGCTGATCCAGCAGGGCCGGCTGACCAAGGAGAAGCGGGTCAACCTGCGGGCCGGGCAGGAGGTCCGGATCGAGGCGGGCCCGGCGGCCGGCACCGTCGTCCGGTTCGACGGCGCCGTGCCGTTCGTCAACCTGCAGGTCTCGCACGACCCGGGCCAGATCTGGGTGCTGGTGTTCGCCGTCACGATGATGGCCGGCCTGCTGGTGTCGCTGCTGGTGCGCCGCCGCCGGGTGTGGGTCCGGCTCACTCCGGGGGCCGGTACGGTGAACGTCGAGCTGGGCGGGCTGGCCCGCACCGACAACTCCGGGTGGGGCGACGAGTTCGAGCGGTTGACCGAGCGGGTGCTGGACGGTTTGGGCCGGCCCGACGCCGCTCAGGCACCCGGGCCCCCCGCGTCCAGAAGGAGTTCTGAGGTGGACGTCAAATGAACACGGTGCACGTCAACGTCGGGCTGGCACGCTACTCCGACTGGGCGTTCACGTCCGCGGTGGTGGCGCTCGTCATCGCGTTGCTGCTGCTGGCCTACGAGCTGGCGTACGCCGGCGGCCGCCGCGTCGACCGGCGGGAGCGGGTGCTCGCCGGCGCGGTCGCCTCGGACAGCGGCACCCCCGGCATCATCGCGGACGTCCCCGGACGGCCGCTGGACGAACGCGTCGGGCGGGCCGGGCTGGCCGTCGTCTACCTCGGCATCGGGCTGCTGTTCGCCTGCATCGTGCTGCGCGGTCTGGCCACCGTGCGGGTGCCGTGGGGCAACATGTACGAGTTCATCAACCTGACCTGCATGTGCGGGCTGCTCGCCGGGGCTTTCGTGTTGCGCCGTCCGCAATACCGCCCGCTGTGGGTCTTCCTGCTGGTGCCGGTGCTGATCCTGCTCACGGTGTCCGGGCGCTGGCTCTACACCAACGCCGCGCCGGTGATGCCCGCGCTGCAGTCCTACTGGCTGCCCATCCACGTGTCGGTGGTCAGCCTGGGCTCCGGGGTGTTCATGGTCGCCGGCATCGCCAGCATCCTGTTCCTGCTGCGCACCTCGCGCCTGGGCGAACCGGACGCCGAGGGTGCCCTCGCCCGCATGGTGCGGCGCTTCCCGGACGCGCAGACGCTGGACCGCGTCGCTTATCGGACGACGATCTTCGCCTTCCCGGTGTTCGGCTTCGGCGTCATCTTCGGCGCGATCTGGGCGGAGGAGGCGTGGGGCCGGTATTGGGGCTGGGACCCCAAGGAGACTGTGTCCTTCGTCGCCTGGGTGATCTACGCCGCCTACTTGCACGCCAGGTCGACGGCGGGATGGCGGGACCGCAAGGCGGCGTGGATCAACGTCGCGGGGTTCGTCGCCATGGTGTTCAACCTGTTCTTCGTTAACCTGGTGACCGTGGGCCTGCATTCGTATGCGGGCGTGGGGTGACCGCTAGCGACCTACCTGAGTAACGCAACAAGGGGGAGTGCACGTGTCCGACCATCCGACTGCGGGCGTGGGGGCGCCCGAGGAACCGACCACGCAATTGCCTCCGCCGGGGCCGCCGGCCCCGCCCGTGACCGCCGACGAACCGCCTGCCGACGGCGGCGATGCGCCGACCCGCGCCTTCACCGGATTCCGCACCGAACGGCGGCCCGAGCGGCGGGAGGCGGCGCCGCCGACCGCGCCCCGGCCCGCGGGGATGCCGCCCTGGGATTCCACCCCGGTGACCGGAATCCCGCGGGTCGACCCGACGGCGTACGGCGCCTACTACAACGGCCCGGCCGACGCGCCGCCCCCGCCCGCTCCGCCGCGGCCCGAGCCGCTGCCGCACACGCCGTACCCGGAGCTGTCCACCGGCATGTTGCTGCGGCCGGTCAAGCCGCCGCCGTCGGAGGGCTGGCGCCGGCTGCTCTACGAGCTGTCCGGCCACCTGATCAACCTCGGCGAGAGCCCCCGGGCCGCCCGGTACAACAACCTGGTCGCGCAGGTGAACCGGCCGCTGCGCGGCTGCTACCGGATCGCGCTGGTGTCGCTGAAGGGCGGCGTCGGCAAGACGACGATCGCCGCGACGATGGGCGCCACCTTCGCCTCGATCCGCGGTGACCGGGTGGTCGCGGTCGACGCCAACCCCGACCGCGGCACGCTGAGCCAGAAGATCCCGCTGGAGACCGCGGCGACGGTGCGTCAGCTGCTGCACGACGCCGGGACCATCGAGCGCTACAGCGATGTCCGCCGCTACACCTCGAAGGGCCCGAGCGGCCTGGAGGTGCTGGCCTCAGAAACCGACCCGGCCGTCTCGGAGGCGTTCGGCGCCGAGGACTACACCCGCGTCCTGGACGTGCTGGAGCGGTTCTACGGCTTGGTCCTCACCGACTGCGGCCCGGGGCTGCTGCACTCGGTGATGTCCTCGGTGCTGGAGAAGGCCGACGTTCTCGTCGTGGTGAGCTCCGGATCGATCGACGGGGCGCGCAGCGCGTCGGCGACGCTGGACTGGCTGGACGCGCACGGCCACCAGGAGATGGTGCGCAACGCGGTCGCGGTGATCAACGGGGTGCGGCCGCGCACGGGCAAAGTCGACATGAACAAGGTGGTCGACCACTTCGCCCGGCGCTGCCGCGCGGTCCAGGTGGTGCCGTTCGACCCGCACCTCGAAGAGGGCGCCGAGATCGAGCTGGACCGGCTGAAACGGTCGACGCGCGAGGCGCTCACCGAGCTGGCGGCCATCGTCGCCGACGGGTTTCCGGGGGATCAGCGCAACCCCGGGATCGCATAGCACCCCAGCGGGGCTACTTGTCCCCGTGACCTAACCGCCGCAAGAACTCAGGATCGTCGTCGGGCCCGATCACGCGCGTCTTCGGCCGGTTGATTTGCGACCGCGCCGTACGCCAGCCAACGTAGATCAGCGTCCCCAAAATCAGGACGAGCAGCAGGTAGAGCACTCAACACCTCCTCGAACGAATATACCCGCGCCGTAGGCTCTCCCCTGTGTCAGAAGGAGCCAGCGACAACAGCCCCGGGGACCGCGCGCACGAGGGCCGGGCGCCGGGCGCCGGCCGCCGGGCGGTGAACGACGTCGCGCTCTACGCGGCGGCGCGGCTGCTGCTGGCGGTGGCGCTCGCCGCCGCGATCTACGGGGTGGCGCGCCTGCTGGGGGTCAGCCAGTTTCCGGTCGCGGTCGGCGCGTTGTTCGCGCTGATCATCGCCATGCCCCTGGGCATGTGGCTGTTCGCCCCGCTGCGCCGGCGCGCCACCGCGTCGCTGGCGGTGGCCGGTGAGCGCCGGCGCCGGGAGCGCGAACAATTGCGGGCCCGGCTGCACGGCGAGCCGGCGCCCGACGAACCCGATCAGTAGTTGGGCATCCGCACGACCTGCGCGGCGTAACTGAGGCCCGCGCCATAACCGATCAGCAGGGCCAGGTCGCCGGGCTTGGCCGCACCGGTCGCGAGCAGCTCGGCCATCGCCAGGGGGATGGAAGCCGCCGACGTGTTCCCGGTGTGCTCGATGTCGTTGGCGACCACCGCGTCCGGCCGCAAGTCCAGGCTCTTGGCCAGGACCTCGTTGATGCGGCTGTTGGCCTGATGCGGCACGAACACGTCGATCTCGTCGGGCCGCACACCCGCCGCGTCCATCGCCTGCCGGCCGACCTTGCCCATCTCGAACGCCGCCCAGCGGAACACCGCGCTGCCCTCGAGCCGCAGGAACGGCCGCGGGCCCGTGGGTTCGTCCATGTAGTCGATCCAGTCGATGTCCTGGCGTATCGCCAAAGCCTGTTCGCCGTCGCTGCCCCAGACGGTCGGGCCGATGCCCTGATCGGGCGTCTCGCCCACCACCACGCCCGCCGCGCCGTCGGCGAAGATGAAGCAGTTGGTGCGGTCCTGCATGTCCACCGTGGGGGAGAGCTTCTCCGAACCGAGGACGAGCACCTTGGCGGCGGTCCCGCCGCGGATCATGTCGGCCGCGACGCCGAGCGCATAGCCGAAGCCGGCGCAGCCGGCCGAGACGTCGAACGCGGGCACGCCCGTGGCGCCCAAGGCGGCGGCCACGGCCGGGGCGCACGCCGGCGTCTGCAGGAAATGCGTGCTGGTCGCGACGATCACGCAGTCGACGTCCGACGGCGTCAGCCCCGCGGTCGCGATCGCCTGCCGCCCGGCCTCGGTGGCCATGGACGCGGCGGATTCGTCGCGGGCGGCGAATCGGCGGGTCTTGATCCCGGTCCGAGTGAAGATCCACTCATCGGACGATTCGATGTTCTCGCATATCTCGTCGTTGGTGACGACCCGTTCGGGGCGGTACGCCCCGACGCTGAGCAATCCGATGTTTCTCGGTCCACTGGTCGCGGCGATCTGCTTCACTGCTGTCCCCGATCGGTGTTGTCCATGAACGGCCGTTGATCGCGGGCCGACCACCCATTGTTATCCGATCCGTCGCCGGGGCCGAGCAGTAACCGACACATCCGGAGAGTCAGCCGGCCAGCGCCAGGGCCGCCGACACCGCGATCGCCCAGGCCACCATGGCCAGCCCGGTGTCGCGCAGCACGGGAATCAGTTCCGGGCCACCGCGTCCCGACCGCACCGGGCCCGCCGCGCGCAGCGCCAGCGGCGTGGCCACCAATCCCGCGGCGCACCACGGCGTCGCGGCCATCAGCACCAGGGTCAACACCCCCGCGGTCGCCAGCAGCGCCTGGTACAGGGTGCGGGTGCGGGCATCACCCAGCCGCACCGCCAGGGTGATCTTCCCCGATTGCGCGTCGGTCGGAATGTCCCGCAGGTTGTTGGCCACCAGCACCGACGACGACAACGCCCCGATCGACACCGCCAGCGTCAGCCCCACCCAGTCCACCCGCAGCGCCTGGGTGTACTCGGTGCCGAGCACGGCCACCAGCCCGAAGAACACGAACACCGCGACCTCGCCAAAACCGGCGTAGCCGTAGGGTTTCGAGCCGCCCGTGTACAGCCACGCGCCCGCGATGCACACCGCGCCCACGGCGATCAGCCACGGCGCGCTGACGAGCGCGAGGGCCAGGCCGGCGGCCGCCCCGACCGTCAGGCTCGCCACCGCGGCGGCGAGCACCGATCGCGGGGTGGCCAGTCGCGAGCCCACCAGGCGCATCGGGCCGGCCCGCTCGTCGTCGGTGCCGCGAACGCCGTCGGAGTAGTCGTTGGCGTAGTTGACGCCGACGGTCAGCGCGACCGCGACGGCCAGCGCCAGCAGCGCCTTCCACCACACCGCGGATCCCAGCCACGCCGCCGCGCCGGTGCCCGCGACCACCGGCGCCACCGCGTTGGGCAGCGTCCGCGGCCGCGCACCCGAGATCCACTGCCCGAAATTGGCCACGGGAATATCCTGCCAGCACCCGGCCCCCACGATCCGGTGGCGGGCATGCACCACAATGGGCGGATGCTCGGAGTCATCGGCGGCAGCGGCTTTTACACGTTCTTCGAGTCCGACACCCGCGCCGTCGACGTCGACACCCCGTACGGGCCGCCGAGCGCGCCGGTCACCGTCGGCGCCGTCGGGGGACAAGAGGTCGCGTTCCTGCCCCGGCACGGGACCAGCCACCAGTTCTCGGCGCACACCGTGCCGTATCGGGCCAACATGTGGGCGCTGCGCAAGCTCGGGGTGCGACGGATCTTCGCACCGTGCGCCGTCGGCAGCCTCGAGCCCGGAAACGGTCCGGGCGCCATCGTGGTGCCCGATCAGCTGGTCGATCGAACCAGCGGCCGCCCCGACACCTACTTCGATTCCGGTGGCATCCACGTCGACTTCGCCGACCCGTACTGCCCCAGCCTGCGCGCCGCGGTGACCGGCCTGCCGGGCGTGGTCGACGGCGGCACCATGGTGGTGATCCAGGGGCCGCGGTTTTCCACGCGGGCGGAAAGCCGATGGTTCGCCTCGGCGGGGTTCTCGCTGGTGAACATGACGGGCTACCCGGAGGCGGTGCTCGCCAGGGAACTCGAAATGTGCTATGCCACAATCGCTTTGGTCACCGACCTGGATGCCGGAGTGACGGCCGGTGAGGGGGTGACCGCCGTCGAGGTGTTCGCCGAATTCGAGAAGAACATCGGGGGATTCAAAGAGCTGGTGCGCCAGGCGATCGGCCGCGTGGCCAGCGAACGCAACTGCACGCAGTGCCTGCCGCACACCGGGGTCACGCTGCCCGTCGAGCTGCCATGAGGGTGTTGCTCACCGGGGCGGCCGGTTTCATCGGTTCGCGGGTGGACGCGGCGTTGCGGGCGGCGGGCCACGACGTGATCGGTGTCGACGCGTTGCTGCCCGCGGCGCACGGCCCGAATCCCGTGCTGCCGCGGGGATGTCACCGCGTCGACGTCCGCGACGCCGACGCGCTGGCGCCCCTGCTGGACGGGGTGGACCTGGTTTGTCATCAGGCGGCGATGGTCGGTGCGGGCGTGGACGCCGCCGACGCCCCCGCCTACGGCGGCCACAACGATTTCGCGACGACGGTGCTGCTGGCGCGGATGTTCGCCGCGGGGGTGCGCCGCCTGGTGCTGGCCTCGTCGATGGTGGTGTACGGGCAGGGTCGCTACCACTGCGAGCGGCACGGGGACGTCGACCCGCTGCCGCGGCGGCGCGAGGACCTCGACGCCGGGATCTTCGAACACCGCTGCCCGGCCGGGGGCGAGGAGCTGCGGTGGCGCCTCGTCGACGAGGGCGCGGCGCTGCGGCCGCGCAGCCTGTACGCGGCGAGCAAGACCGCGCAGGAGCACTACGCCCTGGCGTGGGCGGAGTCGACGGGCGGGTCGGTGGTGGCGCTGCGCTACCACAACGTGTACGGCCCCGGCATGCCGCGCGACACCCCCTATTCCGGGGTGGCGGCCATCTTCCGGTCGTCACTCGAGAAGGGCCAGCCGCCAAGGGTTTTCGAGGACGGCGGCCAGATGCGGGACTTCGTTCACGTCGACGACGTGGCCGCCGCCAACCTCGCGGCCATCCAGCACACGGACGGATTCACCGCCGTCAACGTCTGTTCTGGGCGGCCGGTCTCGATCCTCGAGGTGGCCGGCGCGCTGTGCGAAGCGCGTGGCGGATCGCTGGCACCGGTGATCACCGGCCAATATCGCAGCGGCGACGTGCGTCACATCGTCGCCGACCCGTCCCTTGCCGCCGAGGTGCTGGGCTTCCGGGCGCGCATCGGCCCGGCCGAGGGCCTGCGGGAATTCGCGTTCGCCCCCCTCCGCTGAGCGTTCTACGCCTGCGGCGGCCGATAGATCTTGGGTTTCTGGAGGGGAATCTGCCGCGTCGCGGAATCGTCGCCCCGGAAGATCCGGGGGCCGGTGCTGATCCGGGTGGTCGCCGCGGCCGACGGCGCGGCGGCCTGGCTGACCGGGACGCGCGCCCGCGGCGCGGGGGGAGCGCCGCCCGCCGAGGCGGCGGCCTTGCGGGCGACGCGGCGCCGCAGGCGCCGGCCGTGGAGCTGCCCGGTGACGATGGCGGCCCCCAGGATGCACAGGGCCAGGCCGCACAGCGCCACGTCGAAGGTGCTGGTGATCTGCTGGGCGAGGTTGTTTCCGTAGACCGGGTGCTGCGCCGGGGACGCCGGCGAGTCCGCGAACCGCGGCGCCAGCACCACGCCCACCACCACGCGCGCGACGCTCAGCGTGGCGACGAGCCCGCACAGCGACGAGATCAGCCGCGCCGATCGCGCGGCGTCGGCGAGGTTGATGCGCAGCCAGATCGCCAGGAGCGCGGTCACCAGATCGAACCCGGCCAGCACCACGCTGTCGTAGCGCGAGAAGGGGTAGTTCAGGCTCACGGACACGAAGAGATCGGTCAGCCTCATCACCATCGAACCCAGCGCCCAGATGGCGATGAGCAGCAAGCCATTTCGGGCCGCCGCCCGCCAGGCGCTCTCCTCGGCCCCGGTGGTGTTCCGGTGACCGAACAGCGTGCGCGGCGCGAACACGGCCGCGGCCGCGGCCCACGCCAGGTAGCCCTCGAAGCCGACCCCGGCGGTCGAGGTGTTCTGCGCGATGCCGTGAAACGCGTCGATGTCCCGCCCCACCGGCAAGATCCACACTCCGATGCCGGCGACCAGCGTCGAGGCACCGAGCGCGACGGTGGCCAGCCGGGCGGACCTGGTGCCGCGGAGCAACCACCGTGCGGCCACCAGCACGGCGACCAACGCCACCACGCCGTACACCACCGCCGTCACGATGACCGCGACGTTCTGCTTGCCGAACTCGGCTGCGCCCCCGGCGCTTTGCAGCGCGTAGCGCACCCGCCAGTACAGGTTGACGCCGAAGCTGAGCGCGGCCAACACCATCGACGCGTAGCCGATGAATCGGGCGGACCTCAGCCAGCCGGCGTGCTCGTCGCCCTCGGGGACCGGTCCAGAGCGGGCGCCGGCGGTCACCGCTTGCGCGCTCAGCAAGCAGCCGGCGATGCCGACCCATGCCCCGGGGCCCACACCGCCCGGCACGTTCACCGTGCCACCGAACCGGGCGGTCTCGAACGCGTCGAACCCGACGAAGCCCAGCACCAGCAGCGCGTAGGGGATGTTGAGAGCCAGGCGCAGCCGGCCGGCGGTGGCCGGGTTGAACAGCGCGCCGGAGGTCCTCCAGGAACCGGCGACCGCGACGGCGACGACGGACAGCACGGTCACCGCCAGCAACGCGGCGAACAGGATCGGTTTGCTGCCGGGAATCCCGACGCCGAAGTACAGATTCCACGGCAGGAACAGGGCGATGACGAGGAGAGCGACGGCGGTCAGGTCGCTGGCAAGGTGCCGGCGCCGCGTCGAATCCACCGCCGGCGGAGCGCTCGACCGGACGATGCGAGTGGTTTCCGGTGCCTGTCCTTGAATCGGGCCGGTAGGCGCGTCGTCATTGCTCTGGCTCACCATGCCCCCCGAAAATCAAGGACGCGCACGTATCCTCCGTTCGGACGCCGTGGCAGATTCCCTGGCGACCGTCCTGTCATTCGGGAAGCTGGTTACGCTGCGCTATAGGCAAACCTCGCCCGAATAACGGACACTGCCAACGGTATCGCAAGTGTAATGATGCCGGGATATTGCTGGTCGTGGGGTGGCCAGCCGAAGGAGAACCGGGATGGACGTCGTGTTGGGGGTCGCGGTCACGGGCCCCGTCGCCCGCTTGGCGCTGGTTGGGCCCGGCGCCGACGTGATCGACCAGTCGGTCGTCAACCTGGAGGACAACCCGGTCGGGAAACTCACCGAGACGGTCGTCGGCACCAATCGGCTCCTGGCGGACGAGAACCACCGGCTGGTCGGCACCCGGGTTTGCTGGAGCGACGATCCGATGGCCGGCCAGCTGCGAGAAGCGCTGGAAAGCTCCGGCGTCCCCAACGTCGCAGTGCTTTCCGAGTCACAGGCGGTGGCCGCCCTGATGCGCGCGGCAGGGCGGCCCGGCGCCGCTCTGGTGATGAACGATGCGACGGCGACGCTGTCGGTGCCGGGCTCGGCTGAGGACGTGGACGCACCGCCGACCGTGCTGGCCCAGGAGCCGCTGGTCGGTGGCGACGCCACCGCCACGTTCGACACGATGCTGGCCCAGCTCAGCGCCCGGCCGGACGCGCCGGGCGAGGTGTACCTGGTGGGCGCATCTCCCGAGTTGACCCAGGTCGCCGACCAGTTCCGCGATGCGTCGACCATGCGGGTGCAGGTCGCCGACGATCCGTCTTTCGCGGTCGCCCGGGGCGCCGCCATGGCCGCGGCGCAGACGGCGTTGGCGGCCGGGGACGCGACGGCGATGGCTCCGGCGGTGGGGCTCACCGGCGACGAGACCGCGATGGCACCGGCGGCGCCCACCGGGGACGAGACGACCGTCGTGCCCCCGCCGGTTGTCGAGGAGCCGCAGCTGGCGTACTCGATGGCCGACGAGGCAGAGCCGTTCGCCGGCGACGACTACGACCCCGAATACGACGAATTCGAGGACTTCGACCAGACCGAGGCCATCCCCTCGCGGCTGAGCCGACGGTCCCTGGTGCTCGGCAACGCCGTGATCGCCTTCGCGGTCATCGGTTTCGCGTCGCTGGCCGCCGCGGTGGCCATCGCGGTCCGGCCCACCGCGAGTCAACAGCCGGTGGTGGGACACCAGAATGCCGCGCCGGGCAAGTTCATGCCGTTGTTGCCGACGCAGCAGCAGGCGCCGGTGCCCCCGCCCCCGGCCGATCAGCCCAACGCCGGTTTCCAGGGCGGCGTCATCCCGGACGCCAACGGTCTTCTTCCGGCGCAGGGCACGTCGCCCGGCGGGAGCGGGCCGGTCGCGCCCGTCCCGGTGGCGCCCGCCCCCCCTGGCGTCGTGCCCAACCCCAATCCCGATGTGCCGCTGCCGATCCCGGTCATCGTCCCGATCCCGATATATCCGCCGCCGCCCTACAACCCGCCGACGACCACGACGCCGACGATCACCACCACCACGACGCCGACGACCACGACGCCGACGATCACCACCACCACGACGCCCACGACCACGACGCCGTCCACCGTCACACCCACCACGACGACGCCGACGACGACCACCCCACCGCATGTGACCACGACGACGCCGCCGACGAGCACCAAGACGCCGTTCACCTCGACGCAACCGCCGAGCACCGTGGCGCCGCCGCCCAGCACCCACGAACCGACGGTGGCGCCGCCGCACACGCAGACCCAGCAGCCGCAGACGCTCTTCCCCCAGCAGCCACACACCCGTCGCGGGTTCTGAGGCGGCCATGCCCGACGCCGTCACGGTGGTGCTGCCCTGCCTGAACGAGGAGGAGTCGCTGCCGGCGGTGCTGGCGGCCATCCCTGCCGGGTACCGGGCGTTGGTGGTCGACAACAACAGCTCCGACGACACCGCCGCGGTCGCGCGGCGGCACGGCGCCGAGGTGGTCGCCGAGCCGCGGGCCGGGTATGGCTCGGCGGTGCACGCGGGCGTGCTGGCCGCGACCACCCCGATCGTCGCGGTCATCGACGCCGACGGCTCGATGGACGCCGGTGACCTGCCGCGTCTGGTCGCGGCGCTCGAGCAGGGCGCCGACCTGGTGATCGGACGGCGCCGCCCGGTGGCCGGGCTGCACTGGCCGTGGGTCGCCCGCGTCGGCACCGTGGTGATGAGCTGGCGGCTGCGCACCCGCCACGGATTGCCGGTGCACGACATCGCGCCGATGCGGGTGGCGCGGCGTGAGGCGCTGCTCGACCTGGGCGTCACCGATCGGCGCTCGGGCTATCCGCTGGAGCTGCTGGTGCGCGCGGCGGCCGCCGGTTGGCGCGTGGTCGAGCTCGACGTCAGCTACGGTCCCCGCACCGGCGGCAAGTCGAAGGTCAGCGGTTCGCTGCGGGGGAGCGTCACCGCGATCCTGGACTTCTGGAAGGTGATCTCGTGACGCTGCCGGTGACCCTGCTGGTGGTCGCCAAGGCGCCCGAACCGGGCCGGGCCAAGACCCGGCTCGCGGCGACGGTGGGGGACCTCGTCGCCGCCGAGATCGCCGCGGCCGCGCTGCTGGACACGCTGGACGCGGTGGCCGCCGCGCCGGTGACCAACCGGGTGGTGGCCCTGACCGGCGACCTGGATGCCGCAGCCGGCGCCGCCGAGATCCGGCAACGGCTGCAGGCCTTTACGGTGATTCCCCAGCGCGGTGTCGACTTCGCCGACCGGCTGGCCAACGCCCATGCGGACGCCGCCGACGGCTATCCGGTGGTGCAGATCGGGATGGACACCCCGCAGGTGACCGCCGACATGTTGACCGACTGCGCGGGCCGGCTGCGGGAGGCGGCGGCCGTGCTCGGGCCGGCCGTCGACGGCGGCTGGTGGGTGCTCGGCTTACGCAGCCCGGCGGCGGCCGACTGCCTGCGCACCGTCCCGATGTCGCAGCCGGATACCGGCCTGCTGACGTACCGGGCGTTGCACGACATGGGGATTGAGCCCTACGCGGCGCCGCTGCTGGCCGACTTCGACTTCGCCGACGACGTCGCCGCCGTGCGTGCGGCCTGCGGTCCGTCCAGCCGCTTCGCCGAGGTCACCCGCGCGGCGGGCCTGTAGCGCACGCCCGATCACCAGTTCGTGACGATGACGGTGTTCAGCAGCAGGGCGCCGACGGCGTTGAGCCCCAGCCACACCCGGTGCGACCGGACCGGCAGCAATGCGGGCGCCGCCGTGAGCCACACGGTGAAGGGCAGCCAGATCCGTTCCACCTCCGCCTTGCTGAGCATGCTCAGATCGGCGCACGCGACGGCGGCCAGCACGCCGAGCAGCAGCAGGTGAAACCCGGAGCGGCGACGGATGGCGGCCGCGTCGAACACCCGGCTGATGCCGGCGACGCTGCCCAACCCGATCGCGCAGACGACGGACGCCAGGTTGGCCCAGCTCCAGTACTGGAACGGGCGGTCCTTCGCGATGCCTTGCCAATAGCGTTGCTGCACAAGGTTATAGCCGTCGAACCAGTAGAACCCCGCCACCGCGAAGGTTGACGCCACGGCCACGGCCGCCACCGTCGCCGGGCCGAGCGCCCGCAGCGCCGCGCGCCAGTCGGCGGCCGAGGCCAGCACCGCCAGCGCCGGCAGGCCCATCAGCATCAGGCCGTAGTTGCAGAACACGCCCCAACCCAGCAGCAGCCCGGCGGCGGCGGCCGTCAGCGCGGGGAAGCGGACTTCTCGGTGCACCGCCACGGCCAGCAGCGCGGTGCCCCACGCCGCCACCCCGGCGAAGTAGCCGTCGGCGGATACCGCGATCCAGATCGCCGTCGGCGCCACCGCCACGAACGGCGCGGCGCGGCGCGCGGTCCGCTCGTCGGCCAGCGCGCGGACGGCGATCAGCACCGCGGCCGCCGCGCTGGAGCCGGCCAGCAGGCACAGCAGCCCCGCCCAGGCGCCCCCGTGCAGGCCGATCCGGTCCAGCCAGACGAACGTCAGCAACGCCCCGGGCGGATGCCCGGAGACGTGGGTGGTCCAGGAGTTCGGTTGGTAGTCGACGATCCGGCTCGCGAACGTGCGCAGCGTGGCGGGGATGTCGGTGATGCTCGGCACCTGCGACAGGTACTCGTCGCGGGTGGTCAGCCGGCCGGCGAAGCCGCGCTGCCAGCCGTCGATCATCGCCAGCGCGAAGGCCCACCCGCAGGCGGTGGCCCACGTGCTCAGCGTCAGGAGTCGCCACGAAAGGCGTTGCGCCAGAGCCGGTCCCGCCGCCACCGCGGCGGCCGCGATCGCGATGGCCGGCCCGGTGCCCCAGCTGGCGTGAATTTCCCAGGCGCCGAAGATCGGCGCGGCACCGGTGTGCGTGCCGAACCGTTCCTGGCCGACGTCCGTCCGGGGCCGTACGCCCCAGTGCAGCCGCGGCAGCACGAACGCCGCCGCCACCAGCAGCGCCCCGAGTGCCGCGGCCGTCAACTCCCGACGTGCCACCCTCACGGTCGACCAGCCTATTGATCGGCCGAACCGGCGAATCGGCGCACCAATGCCGCCCGGTCGAGTTTGTCGATGCCGCGCCGCGGCAGCGCCTCGACGACGTGCACTTCGCGCGGCGCGGCGGTGGCGTCCAAGGTCCGCGTCACGTGCGCCCGCAGCGCGTCCAGCGCCGGCGCCGGGCGCCCCTCGGCCACCACGATCGCGGCGGCCACCCGCTGGCCCAGCCGGTCGTCGGGCAGTCCGAACACCGCGCAGTCCCCGACGGCGGGATGGGTGCCCAGCGCCGCCTCGACCAGTTGCGGCAGCACGGTCAGCCCGCCCGTGCTGATCGCGTCGTCGGCGCTGCCCAGCACCCTCATTACTCCCGCCTCGTCGACGGCGCCGAGGTCGTCGGTGCGGAACCAGCCCGTCTCGGCGAACGGGTCGGGCCGCACCGGGTTGCGGTAGCCCTTGGCCAGCGTCGCGCCGCCGAGGACGACGCGCCCGTCGGTGGCCACCCTGACCAGGACACCGGCCAGCGGCACACCGTCGTAGACGCAGCCGCCCGCGGTCTCGCTCATCCCGTAGGTGCGCACCACGGCGACGCCGGCGGCCGCGGCGGCGTCGAGCACGCCCTGCGGTGCGGGGCCGCCGCCGAGCAACACGGCGTCCAGGCCGGCGAGCGCGGCCGCGGCCGCCGGTTCGGTCAGCGCCTTGGCCAGCTGGGTGGCCACCAGCGACGTGTACCGCCGACCCGGACCCAATCGTGTTATCGCGCTTGGCAATTCGGCGACATCGAAGCCGGCGGAGACGTCCAGTTCGACGGGCGGCGAGCCGGCGAGCGCGCTGCGCACCAGCACCTGCAGCCCGGCGATGTGATGGGGCGGCAAGGCCAGCAGCCAGCGGCCCGGGCCGCCGAGGCGGTCATGGGTGGCCGTCGCGCTGGCCGTCAGCGCGGCCGCGGTGAGCAGCGCCCCCTTGGGGGCGCCCGTGGTCCCCGACGTCGTGACGACCAGTGCCACGTCGTCGTCGACGGGTTCGCCGACCCGCAGCCCCGCCGCCAACGCCTCCGAGCCGGGCGCGAGGGCGACCAGAGCGGGGTCGCGCCCGTCCAGCACGCGTTCCAGGGCGGGTAGCAGCGACGAGACGGCCGAGCCCGGGGGGACGGTGAGTGCGCGAAGCAGGGCTATGCGGGGTCCTCGACCTCGTCGGCGTCGTCGAACGGCCAGCCCTGGGCCGCCAACCGCACCCGCACCCGCTCGACGTCGTCGGGCGAAGGCAGGTTGTCGGTCAACTGCGTGATCAGCACTCCGATGTCGACATCGTCGAACTCGCCCCGACTGACCAGCTCGCAGGCGACCGCCTTGACCTCGTCGTTGGACAGCCGGCGGGCCAGCAGCGCGAGCACCGGGAAGGTGTCCGTCGGCGGGACGCCTTCCGGGTATCCCGCGCGCAGCCACGAGACGATCGAGTTGAGAAATCCGTTCACGCTGGTGCAGCTCCCCCCGGTGTCCGGCTCGGTGACGCGGTGGGCATCATTCGATGCTACTTGGGTTTGGCTCCCAGGAAGGCGACGCCGGTGTGGTGGGCGATGAAGTCCCGGGAGATGTACGCCAGGGCGAAGGCGATCACCACGATCACCACCGCATAGATCAACCAGGCGAGCGCCAGCAGTGCCGGGTTCTTCTGTGGTGAGCCGCCCTCGGTGCTGACCTGCCCGGCGCCCACCGCGTGGAACCGCAGCCCCAGCGCGAACAGTCCCGGCAGGGCCGCGCCGGCCAGCATGGAGAAGACCAGGATCTTGAGGGAGGCCTGGTAGTTGAACCAGTCGCTGAAGTGACTCATCGAGCGTTCGCCTTCATCGTGGGGTCGTCGGAGTCGTACCGGCCAGACGTGCCGCTGCCATTCGTCGGGTGAACGTCCGTCGGCGGGTGGTGGTGGTGGGCATCTTCGGCTTCGAGCCCGGCCGTCAGGTCGCCCTTCCATTCGGCGTTGACGTTCTTGTGGTCGACCTTGACCTTGCGCGACCGGATGTAAATGGTGGCGGACACCGCGACCAGCAGCGCGAAGCCGACGATCGCGCCGGGGTAGCCGCCGATGTAGTGCACGATCCAGTAGGTGACCGCACCGACCAGTCCGGCCAGCGGCAGCGTCACCAGCCAGGCCACACCCATGCGGCCGGCGACGCCCCAGCGCACCTCGCCGCCGGGCTTGCCGAGCCCACTGCCGAGCACCGAGCCCGTGCAGACCTGGGTGGTCGACAGCGCGTAGCCGAAGTGAGTGGACAGCAGAATGACCGCGGCAGAGGAGGATTCGGCGGCCATGCCCTGCGGCGACTGGATCTCGACCAGTCCCTTGCCCAGGGTGCGGATGATGCGCCAGCCACCCAGGTAGGTGCCCGCCGCCATCGCCAGCGCGCAGGCGCCGATGACCCAGAGCGGCGGCGCCGCGGTGCTCTTGGTGACCGAGCCGTAGGACATCAGCGCCAGGAAGATGATGCCCATCGTCTTCTGCGCGTCACCGGTGCCGTGCGCCAGCGACACCAGCGACGCCGAGCCCCACTGGCCGTACCGGAAGCCGGCCTCCGTGCGTTTGGTGTCGAGGCCGCGGGTCACCCGGTAGACCAGCCAGGTCGCGATGGCGCCGACGACGATTGCGAGGATCGCGGCCACCACGGCCGGGATCAGCACGTGGGACACCAGGCCCTTCCAGAGCACGCCGTGCCCGCCGACCGCGGCGATGGTGGCGCCGACGATGCCGCCGATCAGGGCGTGCGAGGAGCTCGAGGGGATGCCGAGGAGCCAGGTCAGCAGGTTCCACACGATGCCGCCGACCAGGCCGGCGAAGACCAGTTCGAGCGTCACGATGTGCCCGTCGATCAGGCCCTTGGCAATGGTGGCGGCGACGGCGGTGGACATGAACGCGCCCACGAGATTGAGCACCGCGGACAGCGCGACGGCCGCCTTGGGCTTGAGCGCGCCGCTGGCGATCGAGGTGGCCATCGCGTTGCCGGTGTCGTGGAAGCCGTTGGTGAAATCGAAAGCCAGTGCCGTGATTACGACAATGATCAGAAGGAACAATTGGATGTTCACAGCGCCCGATTCTGGTGGTAGGGGGATTCCATTGTCGAATGCAGCAAGACCCGAATCGCGGATGTACCTAGACTCGTCGCCAGATGTTACCTCTCAGTTAACCGGACTTTCCCTGTCGTTCACCCCGGGTGTCGCGCCGTAACGGGTGGTCCGGTGGGATCTGGATGAAGATCAGCGTGATGCCGTCCGGGTCCGTGACGTGCATTTCGTATAGGCCCCAGGGCTCTTGGCGCGCCTCGCGGGCGATGGCCACGCCCCGGCTTTGCAACTCGGCCTGGGTCGCCTCGATGTCGCGCACCTGGAGCCACAGCGCGCCGGGGAAGGGGCCGCGGGAGTGGTCGGGGGAGCCGTAGCCGGCCAGCTCCAGCAACGACTGGCCGGCGAAAAAGACTGTGCCCCCGCCGTACTCGCGGGCTATCGCGAGCCCGATCTGATCTCGGTAAAAGGCCAACGATTGCTGATAGTCCGCCGGCCGGAACAGCATCCGGCTGGCCAGGATCTCCATGGTGTCGTGTCTATCACACGGGCCGGCTCAGCTACCCCTCAGCGCGGTTGGGCTGGATGCTTTGCCGTTGCATGATCGCGTTGACGAAGCGGGGTCCGAAGGTGTCCAGCGCCTTGGCGGCGATCGCCATCCGCGGCGCGATCCGCACCGGCCGGGTGCGGGCGGCGGTCAGCATCCACTCGGCGGCCTCCTCCGACGTGAGCGCGGGCATGCCGTGGTAGGCCTTCGTCGGGGCGATCATCGGCGTGGCGACCAGCGGGTAGTACAGCGTCGTGGAATGCACGCCCCGGTGGCCCCATTCGGTCTCCACGACGCGGCTCACGGCCGACAGTGCCGCCTTCGACGCGTTGTAGACGGCGAACAGCGGCGACGCCTCCGACAGCACCCCCCACGTGGAGACGTTGATGACGTGCCCGTCGCCGCGCTCGAGCATCCCGGGCGCCAGCCCGCGGATCAGCCGCAGCGGCGCGTAGTAGTTGAGCGCGATGGTCCGCTCGACGTCGTGCCAGCGTTCCAGCGACTCGGCCAGCGGCCGGCGGATGGACCGGCCGGCGTTGTTGATCAGGATGTCCACCCCGCCGAGGCGCCTGTCGACGTCGGCGACCAGCGCGTCGACGGCGTCCAGGTCGGAGACGTCGCAGGGCAGGGCGAGCGCGCTGCCGCCGGCCGCGGTGATCCGCCCCGCGAGCGCGTCGAGCAGGTCCTGACGCCGGGCGACGACCACCACCGTCGCGCCCTCGCGGGCGAGCAGTTCGGCCGCGGCCTCGCCGATGCCCGACGACGCCCCGGTGAGCAGGATGCGTTTGCCGTCGAGGTCGATCGGCTTGATGGGTGGCCGGTTGACCAGCACCTGCGGGGCCATCGGGGGCCGCATGGTGGCCAAGACCAGCTGGTCGGTGAAACGGCGAAGGGGGCTCTTGCTCACGTGGGGAGTCTAGGGGCGGGCCTGAATCCCACGAGCGTCACGCCAGCGTGGCGTTGGACGCCGAGCGTCACGCCAGCGTGACCGGCTAGAAGTAGCGGGGGAACCGGCTCCAGTCCGGCGGCCGCTTCTCGAGGAAGGCGTCGCGGCCCTCGACGGCCTCGTCGGTCATGTACGCCAGCCGGGTGGCTTCGCCGGCGAACAGCTGCTGACCCACCAGCCCGTCGTCGAGCAGGTTGAAGGCGAACTTGAGCATCCGTTGCGCCTGAGGCGATTTGGCGTTGATCTCGGCCGCCCACTGGATCGCTTCGGATTCCAGTTCGGCATGGTCGACGACGGCGTTCACGGCGCCCATGTGGTGCATCTGCTCGGCGGTGTAGGGCCGGCCGAGGAAGAAGACCTCGCGGGCGAACTTCTGGCCCACCTGGCGCGCCAGGTACGCGCTGCCGTAGCCGCCGTCGAAGCTGCCGACATCGGCGTCGGTCTGCTTGAACCGGGCGTGCTCGCGGCTGGCCAGGGTGAGGTCGCAGACCACGTGCAGGCTGTGCCCGCCGCCGGCCGCCCACCCGTTGACCAGACAGATCACCACCTTGGGCATGAACCGGATCAGCCGCTGGACCTCGAGGATGTGCAGCCGCCCGGCGCGGGCGGTGTCCACGGTGTCGGCGGTGTCGCCGCTCGCATACTGGTAGCCGCTGCGCCCGCGGATGCGTTGGTCGCCGCCGGAGCAGAACGCCCAGCCGCCGTCCTTGGGCGACGGGCCGTTGCCGGTCAGCAGCACCACGCCCACGTCGGGCGACATCCGCGCGTGGTCGAGCACCCGGTAGAGCTCGTCGACGGTGTGCGGGCGAAACGCGTTGCGCACCTCGGGGCGGTCGAACGCCACCCGGACCGTCGCGTCGGTGACGTGGCGGTGGTAGGTGATGTCTGTCAGGCCGTCGAACCCGTCCACGGGCCGCCAGGCCCGCGCGTCGAATGGATTGTCAGTCAAGGTTTTTCGAACTCCTATGCCGGATCCAGGCGGAACACGGCGCAGCGGCCGGCCAGGGCCTCGAACTCCTCGGGGCGGCCCTCGGTGACGAGCCCCGCCCGCTTCATGAAGCCGACGCCCGTCGGCACCTCGGTGGGGAAGCGCCGCAGGATCGGACGCGCGTCCTCGGCCGGCAGCTCGGCCATCCGCACCTTCTGGGCGTGCCGGCCGCGCGCGATCGTCGCCTCACCGGCGGCCCGGGCGTTGGCGACCCAGTCGGCGCCCGGGAACCCGGCGACGACGTACTGCCGGCCGTCGACGGTCATCGGGGTCACCGGGGTCGAGCGGGGCGCGCCCGACTTGCGGCCGGCCACCGTGAGCACGACGGGGCTCTCGCCGCCGAAACTCATTCCTAGCCGCGACATCTGGATGAAGACCTTGTTGGCCGGCTTCAGCCACCACGGTGGCTTGATCGGTTTGCCGCTTCCCATACCCAGCGACGTTACCTCGCGCCAATCGAGGCGCCGAGCGTGCGCCCAGCCGCACGTTCGAAAGCGAGTGTGCGGCCAGCCGCACGCTCGGCGCAGTGACCAGCTAGCCGACGGCGTCGAGTCTTGCCAGCGCTTCGGCATCGAGGGTGACGTCCGCCGCGCCAAGGTTCTCTTCCAGGTGCGTAACGGATCGCGTGCCCGGGATCAGCAACGTGT
Organism: Mycobacterium paraffinicum; assembly: GCF_001907675.1. GTDB lineage: Bacteria > Actinomycetota > Actinomycetes > Mycobacteriales > Mycobacteriaceae > Mycobacterium > Mycobacterium paraffinicum_A. The sequence continues at coordinate 496,500 of NZ_MPNT01000001.1, read as the reverse complement.
TCGGCGCGTGCGCCAGCAGCCACGCCAGGCCGACCTGGGCGCCGGTGACACCGAGCTGGCCGGCGATCTCGGCCACCACCGGATGGTCGGCGACCTTCGTGAATCCCGGGAACGCCGACCCGAGCGGGAAGTACGGCACCCACGCGACACCCTCTTCGGCGCACAGCCGCAGCGTGTCTTCCTGCGAGCGGTCCAGCACGCTGTAGGCGTTCTGCACGCACGCGATGCCCGCCGGCAGCGCGCGCCGCACCACGTCCACCGGCACGGCGCTGATGCCGATCGCGCCGATCTTGCCCTCGTCGCGCAGCGCGATCATCTCGGCGAGCTGGTCGTCGACGTCCACGCGCTGGTCGCCCTCGGCGGCCACGCCCGGCCCGAGGTCCATGCGCCGCAGGTTGACCACCGGGACGCAGTCCAGGCCCAGCTGACGCAGGTCGTCCTCGACCGCGGCGCGCAGCTCCGCGGGCTTCTGTGCGGCGGCCAGGGGTATCGGCTGTTCGCCGGTGAAGCGCGCCCCGACCTTGCTGACGATGACGAGGTCGTCGGGGTAGGGGGCCAGCGCCGCGCGGATCCGCCGGTTCACCTCGCCGGGGCCGTAGAACGACGCCGTGTCGATGTGGTTGACGCCGAGTTCGACCGCGCGGCGCAGCACCGCGACCGCGTCCTCCGGCGTTTCGGACTCGAACAGTTGCATGGCCCCGTAACCGATGCGCGCGACGGTCGACGTGCCGATGCTGCCGAGACCGCCGGGCTGTGGTTTGTCCGTCATGGTGCTCCCTTGTGCCACACTGGAGAAAATGCGGAGGGCCCTCCGCTTATCCGAGCCTAGCAGAAACGGAGGATCCTCCGCTTGGCCGAGATTCGATCGGACGCGCGCCGGAATCGTGAGCGGCTGCTCGAGGTGGCGACGGCGGCGTTCGCCGCCGCCGAAGGGCGGGCGGTGTCGCTGGAGGCCATCGCGCGCGAGGCCGGTGTCGGGATCGGCACGCTGTACCGCCATTTCCCGAATCGGGAGGCGCTCGTCGAGGCGGTCTACCGCGCCGAGCTCGCCGAGGTGGCTGCCACTGCGGGGGAGCTACTCGAACGCCACCCGCCGAAGATCGCGCTCCGACGCTGGATGGACCGCTACGCCGGATTCGTCGCCACCAAGCGGGGAATGGCCGAATCGCTTGCCGCCATGGTCGCCTCGGGCACCGTCGAGGTCAGCCAGATGCGGGCGAGCATCACCGCCGCGGCTGACACGTTGTTGCGGGCTGGCGCCGCGGACGGCAGCCTGCGCGCCGACGTGCGGGCCGAGGACGTGGTTTCCAGCCTGCTCGGCATTTTCGTGGCCACCGGCTCACCCGAGCAGACGGGCCGCATGCTCGACCTGCTGGTGGCCGGGGTCGCGACGTAACCTTCGTCCCGCCGACTGTGCGGCCAGCCGCACGCTCGAACGCGAGTGTGCGGCCAGCCGCACGCTCGGCGAAAGACTCAGCCGACGGCGCGGTCGGCGCCCTCCCAGAACTGGGCGCGCACGGCCTTCTTGTCGGGCTTGCCCAGCGCGGTCACCGGCACCGAGTCGACGACGATCACCTGCTTGGGCGATTGCACCGAACCCTTGCGCTCCTTGACGGCCGACTGGATCTCCACGGTCACCCGCGCCACCGACTCCTCGTCGGAGGGATGGTCGGGCCGCAACACGATCACCGCGGTGACGGCTTCGCCCCACTTCTCGTCCGGCGTGCCGATCACGCACACCTGCGCGACGGCCGGGTGCTCGGCGACGACGTCCTCGACCTCGCGCGGGAACACGTTGAAGCCGCCGGTGACGATCATGTCCTTGACCCGGTCGACGATGAACCAGAAGCCGTCGGAGTCCTCGCGGGCCATGTCGCCGGTGTGCAGCCAGCCGTCTTTGAACGTCTTGGCGGTCTCCTCCGGCAGGTTCCAGTACCCGCCGCTCAACAGCGGGCCCGACACGCAGATCTCGCCGACCTCGCCCTGCGGTACCGGCTGGCCGTCGGCGCCCAGCAATGCCGTGCGGGCGAACAGGGTGGGCCGCCCGCAGGAGGTGAGCCGCTTCTCGTCGTGGTCCTTCTTGGCCAGATACGAGATCACCATCGGGGCTTCGGACTGCCCGTAGTACTGGGCGAAGATCGGCCCGAAGCGGCGGATGGCCTCGGCCAGCCGCACCGGGTTCATCGCCGAGGCGCCGTAATAGACGGTCTCCAGCGACGACAGGTCGCGGGTGTGCGAATCGGGGTGATCCATCAGCGCGTAGATCATCGACGGCACCAGCATGGTCGCGGTGATCTTCTGCTCCTCGATCACCCGCAGCACCTCGGCCGGGTCGAACTTGGTAAGCACCACCAGCTCGCCGCCCTTGATGATCGTCGGCACGAAGAACGCCGCCCCGGCATGCGACAGCGGGGTGCACATCAAAAAGCGCGGGTTCTCCGGCCACTCCCACTCGGCCAACTGGATCGTGGTCATCGTGGTGATCGACTGCGCGGTGCCCAGCACACCCTTGGGCTTGCCGGTGGTGCCGCCGGTGTAGGCCATCCCGCCGATGTGATCGGGCGGCAGCTCGGCCGCCACCAACGGCTTGGGTGGATACTTCGCGGCCTCGGCCACCAGGTCCACGGCGGAATCGCCGAGCGCCTCGGGGACCGGGCCGATGGTCAGCACCTGCTTGAGCCCGGGCACCTTCTCCAGCAGGCCCAGCGCCCGCTCGACGAACATCGGGTTGGGGTCGATGATCAGCGACGTCACGCCGGCGTCGTTCAGCACGTAGGCGTGGTCGTCCAGGGAGCCCAGCGGGTGCAGGGCCACGCGCCGGTAGCCCTGGGTTTGGCCGGCGCCGATGATCATCAGCACCTCGGGCCGGTTCAGCGACAGCAGCCCGACGGTCGCGCCGGTGCCCGCACCGAGCGCCTCGAATGCCTGGATGTACTGGCTGATCCGCTCGGCGAGCTGTCCGCCGGTCAGCGTGGTGTCGCCGAGATGCAGCACCGGCTTGTCCTTGTTGCGCTTGAGCGCACCGACCGTCAGGTGTCCGGAATGAATGGGATGGCGCAGCAGATCGTCACTCATGGGCCAAGACTAGAACGTGTTGCAATTCCAGTCAGCCACCCCCTCGTGGGCGCGACGATCACTAGCATCCGTGCACATGGCGCAGGCAGAGCTCGTCGTGATCGGAACCGTTCTCACCGTCGACGACGCACGGCCCACCGCCGAGGCGCTCGCCGTCGCCGACGGGCGCATCGTCGCCGTGGGTAATCGCGAAGACATTGAGGCGCACATCGGCCCGAGCACCCGGACCATCGACGTCGGCGACGGCTGCGTGATGCCCGGATTCGTTGAGGCGCACGGTCATCCGCTGATGGAGGCCCTGGCGCTGTCGGACCGGATCGTCGACATCCGGCCCGTCACGCTGCCCGGCGCCGACGACGTGGTCGCCGCGGTGCGTCGCGAGGTCGCCGCCAGGGGAGCGGCCGGCGCCTACCTGAACGGCTGGGACCCGCTGCTGCAGTCCGGGTTGCCCCAGCCGACGCTGGCCTGGCTGGACGAGATCGCGCCGGACGGGCCGCTGATCATCATCCACAACTCCGGGCACAAGGCGTACTTCAACTCGCACGCGGCCCGGCGCGCCGGCCTGACCCGCGACACCCCCGATCCCAAGGGCGCCCGGTACGGCCACGACGCAAACGGTGACCTGGACGGCACCGCCGAGGAAACCGGCGCGGTGTTCCCGCTGCTGGCCGGGGCCATCGCCCCCGGCGACTACCCGGCGATGCTGCTCGCCGAATGCGCGCGGCTCAACCGCGCCGGCCTGACCACCTGCTCGGAGATGGCCTTCGACCCGGCGTTCGGCCCGGTGGTCGAGCGGCTGCGCGACGAGCTCACGGTCCGGCTGCGCACCTACGAGATCTCCAACCCGCAGATGCGCACCGACGCCACCCCCGGCCAGGGCGACGACATGCTGCGCCAGGTCGGCATCAAGATCTGGGTCGACGGCTCCCCGTGGGTCGGCAACATCGCCCTGTCCTTCCCGTACCTGGACACCGACGCCACCCGCACCATCGGGGTGCCGCCGGGTTCCTGCGGCCACGCCAACTACACCCGCGAGCAGCTGGGCGAGATCGTCGGCGCCTACTTCCCGCTGGGCTGGCCGATGGCCTGCCATGTGCAGGGCGACGCCGGGGTGGACACCATCCTCGACGTGTACGAGGAGGCCCTGCGCCGCCACCCCCGCGACGACCACCGGCTGCGGCTCGAGCACGTCGGCGCCATCCGGCCCGAGCAGCTGCGCCGCGCCGCCGACCTCGGCGTCACCTGCAGCATCTTCGTCGACCAGATCCACTATTGGGGCGACATCATCGTCGACGGGTTGTTCGGCCCGGAACGCGGATCCCGTTGGATGCCAGCTGGTTCCGCGGTTGCCACCGGCATGCGCATCTCGCTGCACAACGACCCCCCGGTCACGCCCGAGGAGCCGCTGCGCAACATCAGCGTCGCGGTCACCCGGACGGCGCCCAGCGGCCGGGTGCTGGCGCCCGAGGAGCGGCTGACGGTCGAGCAGGCCATCCGCGCGCAGACCATCGACGCGGCCTGGCAGCTGTTCTCCGACGACGTGATCGGCTCGCTGGAAGTGGGCAAGTACGCCGACCTCGTGGTGCTGTCGGCCGACCCGCGGACCGTGCCACCCGAACAGATCGCCGACCTCGAGGTGCGCGCGACATTCCTGGCGGGCCGCCAGGTCTACGGCCAGTGACGCCCACGCGCCCGCCCCGCCTGCAAGACCTGCTGGACCGCCTGCACGTGGTCGCGCTGCCGATGCGGGTGCGGTTCCGCGGCATCACCACCCGGGAGGTCGCGCTGATCGAGGGGCCGGCGGGCTGGGGCGAGTTCGGGGCCTTCCTGGAGTACGCGCCGGCCGAGGCCGCGCATTGGCTGGCCGCCGGCATCGAGGCCGCCTACCGCCCGCCGCCGCCGCCGCGCCGCGACCGCATCCCGATCAACGCCACCGTGCCGGCCGTCGACGCCGACCGGGTGGGTGAGGTGCTGTCCCGGTTCCCGGGCGCCCGCACGGCCAAGGTGAAGGTCGCCGAACCCGGCCAGACGCTGGCCGACGACGTCGACCGGGTCAACGCCGTGCGCGAACTGGTGCCGACCGTGCGGGTCGACGCCAACGGCGGCTGGAGTGTTGAGCAGGCGGTGCGGGCGGCGGCCGCCCTGACCGCCGACGGCCCGCTGGAATATCTCGAACAGCCGTGCGCGACGGTCGAGGAACTCGCGGCGCTGCGCCGGCGGCCGGAGATGCCAGCCGTGCCGATCGCCGCCGACGAAAGCATCCGCAAGGCCGACGACCCGCTCGCGGTGGTCCGCGCCCGCGCCGCCGACATCGCGGTCCTCAAAGTCGCTCCGCTGGGCGGCGTTTCGGCCATGCTGTCGATCGCCGCGCAGATCGACATCCCGGTCGTGGTCTCCAGCGCGATCGACTCGGCGGTGGGCATCGCGGCCGGGCTGGCCGCCGCGGCGGCCCTGCCGGCGTTGCGCCACGCATGCGGGCTGGGCACCGGCGGGTTGTTCGTCGAGGACGTGGCCGAGGTCGCCGCGCCCGTCGACGGCACCCTGGCGGTGGGGCCGGTGACCCCCGATCCGGCGCGGTTGCGGGCCCTGGCCGCGCCCCCGGAGCGGCGGCAGTGGTGGATCGACCGGGTCACGGCCTGCCACCGGCTCCTTGTACCGTCGTCCGAGTGATCAACCTGGCTTACGACGACCGCGGCTCCGGCGAGCCCGTGGTGTTCATCAGCGGCCACGGCGGCGCCGGGCGGACCTGGCACCCGTATCAGCTCCCCGCGTTCCTGGCGGCCGGCTACCGCGTCATCACCTTCGACAACCGCGGGATCGGCGCCACCGAGAACGCACAGGGTTTCACGACCCAGACCATGGTGGCCGACACCGCGGCGCTGATCGAAGGGCTGAACGCCGCACCGGCCCGCGTCGTCGGCATGTCGATGGGCGCGTTCATCGCCCAGGAACTCATGCTGGCCCGGCCGGAACTGGTGCACTCCGCGGTGTTGATGGGCACCCGCGGCCGGATGGACAAGGCGCGCCAGTTCTTTCGTGACGCCGAGGCCGAGCTCACCGATGCCGGGGTCCAGCTGCCGAACTCCTACGACGCGAAAATCCGCCTGCTGGAAAACTTTTCGCGCAAGACGCTTAACGACGACGTCGCGGTCGCCGACTGGATCGCGATGTTTTCCATGTGGCCGATCAAGTCCACCCCGGGCACGCGCTGCCAGCTGGACGTCGCCCCGCACACCAACCGGCTGCCGGCCTACCGCAGCATCGCGACGCCGGTGCTCGTGATCGGCTTCTCCGACGACGTGCTGACCCCGCCCTACCTGGGGCGCGAGGTCGCCGACGCGCTGCCCAACGGGCGTTACGTGCAGATCCCCGACGCCGGCCACCTCGGGTTCTTCGAACGCCCCGACGCCGTCAACGAGGCGGCGCTGAAGTTCTTCGCCAGCAACTAGGCCCGCGGTCACACGGGATCGAAACGGTTGATCAGCCAGGTCCCGTTCACCTTGGCCAACCCCACTCGCACGGCGCTCGAGCTGGTTGTCGGTGCCGGCTGGTCCTTCGATGTCGTCGTTTGGTTGACGAACACGAGAACGGCCGCCTCGTCCGCGGTCAGCGTTTCCACGCCGGCCCGGGGGACGGTCGCGGAGGCCTTGAGCTCCTTCTGTTGCGCCTTGGGCTTGACGGTCTGGCTGGTGAAGTTGTCGTAATACCGCAGGAAATCGCCGGTCAGCATCGCCTTGGCGGCCTCGAAGTCCTGGTCGAGGGTGTCGGGTGAATAACTGAGCAACTTGACTGTCCCGGTGCTCGCGGCCTGAATCGCCGCCTGGCGGGCGGCGGGTTGGTCGGCGACGGGTGGCAGCGGGGGGCGGCTCTTGCTCAGCGCCTCCCACCCGCCCACCGACGCCGCGACCAACGTCCCGATGGCCAGCGCCACCACCAGCAGCCACCACGCCAAACGCCGTCCCCGCCCGGCGGTCATGAGACGAACTCCACCTTGGACACCTTGTAGGTGTCGCCCATCTTCTCCACGTCGAGGGCCAACCGCCAGTCCCGCGGGTCCTGCGCCGCCCCAGTGTTATTCATCACTTTGGAGGTGGCGGCGACCAGCACATGTGCCGTCGAGCCGTTGACCGACTCCAGGGCCGCGCTCTTCACGGTTCCTTGACTCGTCACGTTCGACTGCGCGACCACCTTCCTGAAATCCGAGCCCTGGTTCGCGAAGTCATCGTGGAAGGCGCCGGTCGATCCATCGATGATGCGCTGCACGTCGCTGTCCGCGGACGCTGGGCTCAGGCTGGTCAGCCAGACGGTGAATTGCTTCGCGTAGTCGACGTACGGCTGCCATTGGGGCGCCGCGGTCGACGGCCCCGGGTCCGGCCGCAGGACCTGCGTGGCGGCGAGGCCGGCGGCGCCCAGCAGCAGCACCGCCAGGATCAGCGGCACCACGATCGCCGGCCACCTGCGGGCGGTGGGTCGCCCCACCGGGTACTGGGGCATCGGCTGCCACGGCGCGTATGCCTGGGGTGCCGGTGCACCGGGCGCTGGTGGCCAGACGGGGGCGGGCCGCGTCGGATGCTGGTGAACCGTCGAGGCGGCGTCCGCTAGGGCGGCCGCGAAGTCGGTGCACCGCGCATAACGTTGGGCGGGGTCCTTCGCCAGCGCCTTCGACAACACCGGGTCCAGCCCCGCCAGCTCCGGGCGGTGCTGCGCCAGCGGTGGCGGCGGGGCGTTGAGATGCTTGCCGATGACGACCGCCGCGTTGGAATGCTGAAACGGAGGCTTGCCGATCAGCAAGTGAAACGCGGTGACGGCCAAGGCATATTGATCCGCCCGCCCGTCCATCGCCTCGCCCATCAGCTGTTCGGGTGCCGCGTAGGCAATGGAGCCGACCGTCACGTTGGTCACCGTCAGGCCGCTGATATCGTCGCTTCGCCGGGCAATCCCGAAGTCCGCCAAGAGGATTCGGCGCCGCTGCGAGTCGGACGTGGTCAGCAGGATGTTGGCCGGTTTCACGTCGCGATGCAGCAGGTTGCGCTGGTGGGCGTAGTCGAGGGCGTCGGCGACGGCCGCGACGATCTCCAGCACTTCCCACACTGGCAAGTCGCCGTCGCGCATGCGCAGCGCCCGAGCGGCGTCGGTGCCGTCGACGTAGTCCATGGTGATCCACAGCTGGCCGTCGAATTCGCCGCGATCGTGCAATCCCACGATGTTCGGGTGCCACAGCCCGGCCGCCAGGTCCGCCTCCCGGTTGAAGCGTTGCCGGAAGTCGGCGTCCTCAGTTAACGCGGCGGGCAGGATTTTCAGCGCGTCCAAACGTGGCAGCCGCGGGTGCTGGGCCAGGTAAACCTCGCCCATTCCGCCGGACCCGAGGAGACGCTGAATGGTGTAACCAGCGAAGACGGCACCGTTGTCAAGCGGCATGCCATGAATCCTAATGACCCTGGCGTCGCCGCCCGGCCGCTCCAGGCGCCCGGTCGGCGGGTTGTGACAGGCTGTAGTAGTGAATCCCTCGACGACACAGGCCCGCGTCGTCGTTGACGAGCTGATTCGCGGCGGCGTCCGCGACGTGGTGCTGTGCCCCGGGTCGCGCAACGCGCCGCTGGCCTTCGCGCTGCACGACGCGGACCGCGCCGGCCGGATCCGGCTGCACGTCCGCATCGACGAGCGCACCGCCGGCTACCTGGCCATCGGCCTGGCGATCGCCGCCGGCGCGCCCGTGTGTGTCGCGATGACGTCGGGCACCGCCGTGGCCAACCTCGGGCCGGCCGTGGTGGAGGCCAACTACGCGCGGGTGCCGCTGATCGTTCTGTCGGCCAACCGGCCCTACGAGATGTTGGGCACCGGGGCCAACCAGACCATGGAGCAGCTGGGCTACTTCGGCACTCAGGTCCGCGCCGCCATCAGCCTCGGCCTGGCCGAGGACGCACCCGAGCGGCTGGACGCCCTCAACGCCACCTGGCGATCGGCCACCTGCCGAGTCTTGGCGGCCGCCACGGGATCTCGCACCGCCAACGCCGGCCCGGTGCAGTTCGACATCCCGCTGCGCGAACCCCTGGTCCCCGACCGCGAACCCCACCGCGCCGCCGCCCCGCCAGGGCGGCCCGGCGGGCGGGCGTGGACCTACACGCCGCCGGTCACGTTCGACCAGCCGTTGGACATCGACCTGTCGCCCGACACCATCGTCATCGCCGGGCACGGCGCCGGCGTGCACCCCAACCTCGCGCAGTTGCCGACCGTCGCCGAATCGACGGCACCCGCCCCGGAAAACCCGCTGCACCCGCTGGCCCTGCCGCTGCTGCGCCCGAAGCAGGTGATCATGCTCGGTCGGCCCACCCTGCACCGGCCGGTGTCGGCGCTGCTGGCCGATCCGCAGGTGCCGGTGTACGCGTTGACCACCGGGCCGCGCTGGCCCGACGTGTCGGGCAACTCGCAGGCCACGGGGACGAGGGCGGTCACCACCGGCACCCCGAGTCCGGCGTGGTTGAAGCGCTGCGCGGAGGTCAACCGGCACGCCAACGACGCGGTGCGCGGCCAGCTCGAGGCGCACCCGCTGACCACCGGCTTGCACGTGGCGGCGGCCGTGGCCGACGCCCTGCGGCCCGGTGACCAGCTGGTGCTGGGGGCGTCCAACCCGGTCCGCGACGCGGCCCTGGTCGGCCTGGACACCCACGGCATCCGGGTCCGCTCCAACCGCGGGGTGGCCGGCATCGACGGCACGGTGTCCACCGCGATCGGGGCCGCGCTCGCCTACCAGGGGCGCACCGTCGCGCTGATCGGTGACCTGACGTTCGTCCACGACAGCTCCGGGCTGCTGATCGGGCCCACCGAGCCGACGCCGCGCGAGCTGACCATCGTGGTCTCCAACGACAACGGCGGCGGCATCTTCGAGCTGCTCGAGCAGGGCGACCCGCGGTTCTCCGACGTGTCGTCGCGCATCTTCGGCACGCCGCACGACGTCGACGTGGGTGCGCTGTGCCGCGCCTATCACGTCGAGAGCCGGCAGATCGAGGTCGGCGAGCTGGGCGCGGCGCTCGACGAACCCGCGGCCGGGATGCGGGTGCTGGAGGTCAAGGCCGACCGGTCCTCGCTGCGGCAGCTGCATGCGGCCATCAAGGCAGCCCTTTGAGGATCTCGTGAACCACCTGAAAAGGCTGCTGCACATACTGATTCACGGTCGCAGCGACAAGCCGCCCAACACCCGGTCCCGGATCGCGTTGCGCTGGGCCCGCATCGCGGTGCTGATCGTGACCGGCTTGGTCACCCTGCAGTCGATCTTGCTGGTCGCCGGCGCCTGGCGCGACGACATTGCGATTCAACACAACATGGGCGTGGCGCAGGCCGAGGTGCTCAGCGCCGGGCCGCGTCGTTCCACCATCGAGTTCGTCACCCCCGAGCGGGTCACGTACCGCCCGGAGCTCGGTGTCCTGTACCCGTCGCATCTGGCCACGGGCATGCGGATTTACGTCGAGTACAACAAGAACGACCCCAATCTGGTTCGGGTGCAGCACCGCAATGCCGGGCTGGCCATCATCCCGGCCGGCTCCATCGCGGTGGTGTGCTGGCTGGCCGCGACGGTCCTCCTGATCGGGCTGGCGGTGCTGGACAAGCTGCTCGATCGCCGTGACGAGGCCGCGGCGACACCGGCCTAGCCGGGGTTGGAAGCGCCCGACCAGCAGATTTCGCGCGACGTATGCCCGCAGGCAACCTTCGCGACAGCAGGCGCTGACACCGTAGTGGTGTGCGCGTTGCCATCGTCGCCGAATCGTTCCTGCCGGAAGTCAATGGTGTCAGCAACTCGGTGCTCCGGGTACTCGAGCATTTGCGCCGGACCGGTCACGAAGCCCTCGTCATCGCCCCGGACACCCCTCCCGGCGTGACCCCGGCGGATCGCGTCCACGACGGAATCCGCGTGCATCGCGTTCCCTCGCGGATGTTTCCGAAGGTCACCACGCTGCCACTCGGCGTGCCGACGCCCCGCATGGTGAGCGTGTTGCGCGGATTCGACCCGCACGTGGTGCATTTGGCCTCGCCCGCGTTATTGGGCTATGGCGGCGTCAAGGCGGCACGCTGGCTGGGGGTGCCGACGGTCGCCGTTTATCAAACGGACGTACCGGGTTTCGCGGCCAGCTATGGCATCCCGATGACGTCGCGGGCCGCGTGGGCCTGGTTCCGGCATCTGCACAGCCTCGCCGACCGCACCCTGGCGCCGTCCACGGTGACCGTGGAATCGCTTGGCGAGCACCGCTTCCCCCGGGTGCACCGCTGGGCGCGCGGTGTCGACGTGCTGCGGTTCGCCCCGTCGGGAAGGGACGAGGCGCTGCGGCGCCGATGGTCGCCGCAGGGCAAGCCGATCGTCGGCTTCGTCGGCCGGTTGGCTCCCGAGAAGCACGTGGAGCGGCTGATCCCGCTGGCGGCGCGCGGCGACGTGCAACTCGTCGTCGTCGGCGACGGCGTCGACCGCGCCAAGTTGCAAAAGGCGATGCCGACAGCGGTTTTCACCGGCGCGCTGTACGGCGACGAACTCGCCGTGGCGTACGCCAGCATGGACGTCTTCGTCCATCCCGGCGAGCATGAGACGTTTTGCCAAGTCGTGCAGGAAGCGCTGGCGTCGGGGTTGCCGGTGATCGCCCCCGACGCCGGCGGCCCACGCGACCTCGTCACGCCGTGGCGCACCGGTTTGTTACTGGGCGTCGACGAGTTCGAGGCGAGGTTGCCCGCGGCCGTCACCCATCTGATCGACGAACGCCACCGCTACGCACCGGCGGCCCGGCGCAGTGTGCTCGGCCGCAGTTGGCCGGTCATCTGTGACGAGCTGCTCGGCCACTACGAGGCGGTGTTGTCGCCGTTCTCCCGCAGGCGGATATTCGCCAAGCGGTACGCACAGGGCGAATGAGCTGACGGTCGACCCCGCGCCGACCAACGTGCCCGAAGGTTTGCTGTCGTCATTCTGACTGAATATTCTCGCGGCAGCGACCAAGCTTTGCGTTGGGGGTCAGAATTGGCCTGACAGGAGGGGTCAGTATGTCTTCCCATTTGGAGGTCTGGAAGCCGTCAGGGCGCGAGCTGATCGCGCTCAGTGGTGAACGAGTGACGCTCGGCAAGTCCTTGACCAATGCCGTGGCACTCGAGCACGACGCGACCGTCTCGCGTGTACACGCGGTCTTGGAGAACTTCGGGCAGGCCTGGTCCGTCCGGGATCTGGGTAGCCGCAACGGCACCTTTGTCAACGGCGAAAAGATCGCGGCAGAGCGGATCCTGCGGTCCGGGGACGAATTGCGGCTCGGCAGTTCACGATTGGTCTTCTGGATGACGAGGGGGGCCGACGAAGCGCCGGGCGATCAAGAAACCGAGACGGGTAAGTCCATCTTGCGGCCGCCCCGGATGACCGTGCGCGAACTCGAAGTCCTCAAGGCTTTGTGTCGCCCGTTTGTCTCCGATGACCCGTTTCCCGAGCCCGCATCGGTACGTCGGATGGCCCAGGAGCTATTCGTTACCGAGGCGGCCGTCAAGCAACATCTGCAACACCTGTACGACAAGTTCGGCATCAACACCGAGGGAGATCGCCGCGTCCGGCTGGCCAACGCCGCCATCCGGCTCGGGGCTGTCAACCGCACCATGCTGCGTGACCGTCGTCCGCAGCAGAGGTGAGCAGCGGGGGTCGGTCGCCCGGCTACCGCGGCCGTGTGCGATCAGGAGACCTTGTCCAGCACCCCGCCGCCCAGCAGGGCGACGGCGTTGAGCGCACTGCGGCGGTATTCGTCGCATGTCGGGCATGAATCAATATGACGTGCAATGCGTTTCCGCATGAGGACGGTGAACTGCTGGTCCCAGCCGGACAGGTCTGCGGCGAGCTGCGGGCATCCGTGCCGCGCGGCGCGCCGGGCCACCAGCAGTGCGCCCAGCGAGCGTTCGACGGTGTCGCGCAGCCGCTGTAGGAGCTTCTTGGTGGAGTCGTAGCTGAGGCCCAGCGCCTGTGCGAGCTCGCTTCCGGCCAGGCCGCGGTGGTAGGCGAGGTCCAACACCTGGCGGTCACGCTCGGACAGCCCCTGGGCCGCCTGGGCGATCAGTTGAGCGAGTTCGTTGCGCGCCGTCAGCGTGAACGGCCCCGGCCCGGTCGCCGCGTGATCGGGCATCTCGTCGAAGGCGGCCTCGCGGCGGCGTCCGGAGGCGGCCCGCAGCGCGCTGCGACGGGCGATGGCGTACAGCCACGGCCGGAGCTTGTCCGCGTCACGTAGCTTCGGCAACTCCGTTGTCGCGGTGCAGAAGACCTCCTGCACGCAGTCGGAGGCCGCGTGGCGATCGCGCAGTATGCCCACGCAATAGGCGTGCAGCGGGCCGGCGTAGCGGTTATAGATCCCGGCCAAGGCCCCGCGATCGCCGGCCGCCGCGGCGCGGGCGAGGTCGGCGTCGCTGACGATGCGGCTGTTCGGAAGTGTGGTCATGGAAGTCATGACTGAAATGCTCGGCGATTGTAGGTGAGTTCGTAATTACCGCGGAGGCCAGTTTCCGCTCCCGCAAGGGAAGGGTTTACTACCCGTTTGGTAAGGGTCCGACGGGCGGCCTCGGTCCCTGGAGCACACGAACGACCACCGGCCCCATAACCGTTACGTCGGTTATGGGGCCGGTGGCGGCTGTTTCACGCGGTGTGTGGGCAGCTCACCCCTTCACTACTTGGTGTGCCGCGTGCGCGTGCCGGTGCCGTTCCCGGTGCCGGTTCCGGTGCCGTTGCCGGTGCCAGTTCCGGTTCCGTTGCCGCGGCCGCCGTGCGCGATGCGCAGCTCGTCGGCGGTCAGGGTGCGAATGCTCTGGCGGCGCAGCGCGAGTTTGTCGTGCTTGATACTCATCGGATCGTTCCTTCTGTGTGATTCGTTGACGGCGGACCCGGGCGGGCCCGCTCATAGGTAGGAGCATCCGCGAGGTCGAAGGGTGACAACTTTTTCGCGTGCCACACAACGAGAACCGCCCCACAATCGATACGGAATCGGCTGTGGGGCGGTCTCTTTCGGGTCGGCATGGCCGGCATGGCCGGCATTGTGGCTAGGCCACCGTCACCGTCGGTTGGGGTAGATCCGTAGCCGTCAGCGTCGGATTGGTGCGGGTGCCCGTGTGGGTCCCGGTGGTGGGCACGGTGGTGTGCTTGGTGGTCTTGCCCGTGCCGTTGCCGCCGCCGGTGCCGTTGCCGCCCTCGCCGCCGTGGGCCATGCGCAGCTCGTCGGCGGTCAGGGTGCGGATGCTCTGCCGGCGCAGTGCCAGCTTGGTGTGGTTGGTGTTCATTGTTTTCTCCTTGCTGTGATTTGTGTTGGCGCGCGGACCGGATTTGGGCCGCGCTCACAGGTAGGAGCGACGAAGCGGGCAAAGCGTGACGCTATTTGGCCCGCGCTAACTGGCTCGCGTAGTGGCGATCGAGGAAGCTCAGCAGGACGAGTTCGTGGGTGCGCGCGGCCGAGCGCAGCAGCCGCACGGCGTTCAGGTGGCTGAAGCTGTGTAGCAGGTCCGAATGGGACTGCGTCAGCTCACCCCGCTTGCAAAGGTCCGCCAGCTCCGCGAGCAGCGGCGCCAGCCGCTCGGATCGCCGCCGGAACGCTCGGCGTGCAGACCCGTATGGATGCTCCGTGGTGTCGTCGAGCAGCGCCGTGACGTCGGCGCGCTCGCGACGCCAGCGCTGCCCGATCCCGGGATCCAGGTTGGCCGCGCCGGGGTATTCGGGCCGGTAGCCGGCGGCCCCGCTCCTGGCCCACTCGCGGCGCTCCCGGATGTCCAGCCCCGCATCGGCCAGCAGGCGGTCGGTGGCGTACAGGCACAGCTTCCAGCGGGCATCGGCCGCGCCCTCGCCATACAGGTCAAGCACACTCAGTACGTGCAGCACGGCCTCGCTGTCGGCGGCGTGGATGCGCTCGGCCAGTTCGATGCCGGCGTCGCCGCCGTAGCGTTCGATCTCGCGGTGGTAGGTGTCGGTCGCGAGCCGCCATATCGTCCCGTCGCCGAGGTGGGGGGCCAGCGCGTCGGTCAGGGCCGGTAGGGCGTGGTCGCGCAGCGCGGCCGGATCACCGTGCAACCGAACCCGCAGATGATGTTCGGGATCGGCGTAGCGCAGGAAGAACCAATCGTCCACGACGCCGCTTTGTCGCAGCTGTTTAGCGACGGGGCCGACGGTCTCGGTCAGGACGCGATCCGCCGACGCGGTTCCCGTATAGGCCTTGAGGTAGAGCCACTCGCTGCCGGGCGCGAAGGTCCGGCGCACCTTGGGTGCGGTCCACACTCCGGGGGCGGGTGCCGGCTCGCCGCGCCGGACGAACGGCACGATGAGCTCATGGGCGAACCGGCCCTGCGGCCCGGCGGCGACCCCGGTGGGCAGGACTTCCTCGACGATCGCCTCGGTCCGCCCCCGGAGCACCTTCGCGGCCGCGGCGGTCAGGGCGGGGCTGGCGGTGTCGACGTAGAGGCGGTTGTCGCCGTCGGCGATGAGCAGCTCGCCGGGCAGCCCCCGCCTGCGGGTCAGGCCCGCCCAGCCGGCCACGGCGTCGGGTTTGGTGACCAGGGAGATCTCGTCCGCCGACAGCCGCCAGCGGGCCCGCGCCAACACCAGGCGCCCGGCGGTGACCCGCGGCAACGTCGGCGCTCCGGACAGGGCGCCCCAATCCCACGCGAGACCGCCGGACACGCCGTCGCTTTGCAGCGCGGCGAGAAACCGGTACGCCCCGAAGCCGCGCCACGCCGGATTGTGCGCGGTCGTCAGCCGCGGCCTGACTTCGGCGCCCAGCCGCGGGCTGTAGAGGACGACGCGGTCACCGTCGAGACGCACGGTCAGCTCATCGACACTGAGCTGACGCTCCGCGGGTGCACCCGAACGCCCCAACAGCACCAGCTCGTAGTCGCGGAGCACCGGCCGGGCCAAGACGTTGCCCACCCGGCCCTCCGGCAAATGGATGATTTCGGCGAACACCACCCCTGGCGACTGCGCCTCCTCGGCGCGCAGGTGGTTTCGGACCGCGGCGGACAGGCGCGGATCGCCGTGACAGAACCGGCCGAGCAGCTGCGCCCCCGAAGGCCCGTAGGCGCAGTCGATCTCGACGCCGTCCTCGAGGAGGGTGGCGTTGACGGCCAGACTGTCGGGCAACGGCGCCGGCGGCGGCGAGGACGACTCGAGCCGAGCGATTGTCGCGCCGTCGAGCTCGAGACTCGCGGCGCCACTCTCGCGGACGCGCATGACCAGGTCGACCAACGTCGCGTCGCGGGCGGTGAACGCATGGTGCGGGGCCGGGCCACCCAGGTCCAGCCCGGCCAGCAACGGCGACTCGTCGGCCGCCGGGTGCGTCGACGCGTCGAACCCGATGCCCATCTCCTCGTCGAGCGCCTCCATCAGCGCGACCTCGCGGTCCTCGTAGCGCGCCGCGAACTCGTGCTTGAAGCGGGCCAGCGCCGGGTCCTCCCCGCTCGTGGACAGCCGATGCAGCAGTTGCACGCCCTCGGTCAGCAGTCGCACGGTGTCCGGCCCCAGAGTCAGACCCGCGCCCGCCCGGTGCAGGTCGACCTGGACCAGCCGCGCCTCGTCTCCCGCGCCGGCCAGCTCGAGCAGCGTCGCGGCCGCCGCCTCGTAGGCCTCGGGCGGATTACCGAGCCCGGCGGCGTCCAGACCGGCGAGCTCGTCGCGGACGCGCCGCAGCGCCTCCGACGTCGCGGCGAAGTCGGGCCCGCTCAGCGACGACATCAGCTGCGCCAGGGGTTCTGCGCCCGTCACTGCGGGTTCGGCCACCGGCGTCAGGACCTTAGCGTCGACCAGGGCATCGACGTATTCGCGGGCCTCGTCGCGCTCGACCCGCATCCCCTCGGCAACGGCCTCGACGACCCTCTCCACCGTGCGTCCGCCCGCGGCCGCCTCCAGCGCGCACCGCAACGGCGCGTCATCGGACACCACGACCAGGTGATGGGTGCGACGGCCTTCGCGAAGCCGGCCTTCGATGAGCCGCATGGCGCCGGCCGCGTGGTAGCGGCTGGAGTTGGGTTCCACCTTCATCGCCGGCCGTGTCGCCGGGTCGGCCAACAGCCGCTCCACCAGCGCGGCCAGCACCTCCGTGTCGGGTCGGCTGTGCCGGCTGACCCCCTCCGGGCCGTCGACCACCAGCGCGGTGGACTCGCCGACGCTTCCCAGCGAGCAACCGGCAAAGAGGCCGAAAGGTGTTGCGCGGGTGCACATCCGGGCCAGATACGCGGTCACCGACGCGATCACCCGGTCGTCGGGTTCGCCCGCGGCCACGCATCGCATCAACCCGGGCGAGGCGAGGTGCAGCGCCTCGCGAACCTCCGGCCGCGCGACAAGGCTGCGCCAGTGGGTGGGGTCGGTGCGCAGGCGGTCCAATTCCTCCAGTGGCAGCAACGGAGCGCGCAACACGAAGAAGCCGCTCGGTGTCAATGTCGAAGCGTTCATTTCGGTTTCCTACCTTGTTGTTTCGCCGACGAGCTGTCCGGCTACGAGTTGTGCGTAGTGACCGCCCGCGGCCATCAGGTCGTGGTGGGACCCCGCTTCGACGACCCGGCCGGCGTCCATCACCACGATCTGGTCCGCGTCGATCACGGTGGCCAGTCGATGCGCGATGACGATGACGGTGCATCCGAGGGCGGCGATGTTGGCGTGCACCCTGGCCTCGGTGACGGTGTCGAGGCTGCTGGTGGCCTCGTCGAGCAATAGGATCCGTGGGCGTGGGGCGAGCGCGCGCGCCAGGGCAAGCCGTTGGCGTTGACCACCCGACAGGGAGGCGCCCGCGTCCACCAGCGGCGTGTCGTATCCCATTGGCATCGAACGGATGTCGTCGGCGACACCGGCCAGCTCCGCGGCCGACTCGATCCGTTCCAAGGGCAGGCTGGGGTTGCCCAGCACCAGGTTGTCGCGAATCGGCAGCCCGAAGATGTAGGGGTCCTGGGTCACCACCCCGATCTGGGAGCGCACGCTGCGCGGGTGCAGGGTGGCGAGGTCGATGCCGTCGAGCAGGACGCGTCCCTCCGAGGGCGGGTAGAGACCCAGCAGCAGCCGGCCCAGCGTGGATTTGCCCGAGCCGGAACGCCCGACGATGGCAAGGACC
This sequence comes from Mycobacterium paraffinicum, assembly GCF_001907675.1. Taxonomy (GTDB): domain Bacteria; phylum Actinomycetota; class Actinomycetes; order Mycobacteriales; family Mycobacteriaceae; genus Mycobacterium; species Mycobacterium paraffinicum_A. The sequence continues at coordinate 478,351 of NZ_MPNT01000001.1, read as the reverse complement.
TGCCCGGGTCGCACCTCGAGGCTGGCGCCGTCGACGACCGGTGGGCCGTGGGCGGTGTAGCGGAACGTGAGCTGCTCGGCGCGGACCGATCCGGTGAGTTCGGGTGCGTGCCGAAGCTCGCGCCCGGCGGTTTCCGTGGGGGTGTCGAACACGTCGTCGAGGCGGGCCAGGTAGCTGCCGAGCAGCTGCACCTGCAGCGCGGTGGCGACCAAGATGCCCAGTGGCTCAAGGAATCCCGTCGCCAGCGCGGCCAGGGCGAGCATGGTGCCCAGCGAGAGCTGCCCGCCCGACGTCAGGTTGGCGCCGACCAGCAGCACCGCGACGGGGGACAACAGCGCCAGGCCGTGGATCGCGGTCGCCACCAGGGCCTCGAGGCGCCCGCGGCGCAGCGAGACGTTCAGTTCGGCGATGAACAGGTTGGTCCAGTGCGACACGGCGCGACGCTCCGCGCCGGCGGCCTTGAGCGTTTCGACGGCGGAGAACATCTCGTAGGCATAGGACTGGGAGCGGGCTTCGGTGGCCAGCGCTTCGCCCATCAGGTGTTGGTTGCGGCGGCGCGCGGCCAGCAGAACCGCGACCTGTGCGGCGCCCAGCACGGTGACGAGGGCACCCAGCGTCGGCGACAGCGCGAAGATGACGGCCAGATAGAGGGTGGCCAGCGTGCCGTCCAGCAGCGCGGAAATGGTGCCCGTGGTCAGGATCTCGCGGACCGTGGCGTTGCTGCGCAACCGCATCATCAGATCGCCCGACGAGCGCTTCAGGAAGAACCCGTAGGGCAGGTCGACCAGGTGCTCGAGGAAGTCGAGCGTCATGTCGACATCCAGTCGGCTACGCAGCCGCAACAGCAGGTGGGCGCGCAGGTACGTCGCGAGCACCGAATAGGCGATCAGCGCGGTCATCACCGCGGCCAGCACCTTCAGCAAGTGTGCATCGCTGTTCGGAACCACTCGATCGACGACCACCCCGGTCAGCACCGGCACCGCCAGCGCCATGACACGCACCACCACCGAGGTGGCGAGCACGTGGCCGATGCCGTTCGAGCGGGCCAGCAGTCGGCGCGCGTGGTGGAGCGCGCCGGGGGGCTTCCGTCCGCCCGCCGCGAAACCGTCGCCGGGCTCCAGCGTGACCGCGACGCCGCTGTAGAGATCGCTGGCCGCGTCCCAGCTGAGCCGGTAGCGGCCGGCGGCCGGATCGACGATGGTCACACCGCGCGGAGACGTCGAGTCCAGGACGACGAAATGCGCTGCACCCCAATGTAATACGGTGCCGCTGGGCAGGACCCGCAGATCGTCGAGTTCGGTGGCTACTCCCCGGGCGCGCAACCCGAAGGAGGACGCGGCTTCGGCAAGCCGCAGGGCGTCGACACCGTCGCGCCCCGTCCCGGTGGCCTCGTGCATCTCGGCAAGCGAAACGTGGCGGCCGTGATAGCCCAGGGCCATGGCAAGCGCGGCGGCGCCGCAGTCGGCCGTCTCCGCTTGTGCGACATAGGGGATCGCGCGCGCCCGGCCCTTCACCGAAGCCTCGGCAGTAACACGCTGATCAGCCGCTGCCGTCCCCGCGGGACGAGAAGTTCGCCGGTCGGTGCCGAAGCGGGCCGGTCCAGCCCGGCCTTCACCTCGGTCGCGGTCACGTCGACGACGGTCGCGCGTTGCGTGGCGCCGGAAGCATCCCGGAATTGGGTGGTCGTGCCCCGCGCGGGCGGTGTCCCGTCGCCGCGGCTCGCCGTCACCACGGTGCCTTGAGCGACAGCGGGTAGCGCCTCGGTCTGCGCAATGCTGACGGTGCCGGCGTACACCGCGCCCGTTGCCAACAGCACAGTGAGTGCGACAAGGCCCCCGTCCACCCCACCCTGCTGCTTGATCAGTTCACCGGGGCGGCTCGCAGCGGACTGGCGGTCGCGCCAGCGGTCACGAAACACCCGCCCATGCCGGTTCTCGCCGTTTCGGTCGCTTTTCATTCGTCGCTCCTACGTGAAGGCCACTCTCACGGGTAGGAGCTCCAGCGGCGTGAAGCGGTGACACATTTTGTGGAGACCCGCCGGCGCCGGTCGCCAGCAGATCGAGTATTGCCGTACTCAAGACAGCCGGTGGGCACGGCGGGATCATCGGGTGATGACCGATACAGCCAGCACAGACCGGCCGACACCGGACCTCGACGTCGTCGTGGTGGGCGCGGGTATCGCGGGCCTGTACCTCGCCTACCGGCTAAGCCGCGCCGGATACCGGTTCCGCGTCTTCGAGGCCGGCGACGACCTCGGCGGCACGTGGTACTGGAACCGCTACCCGGGCGCCCGGGTCGACGTGCCCAGCGTCGACTATATGTACAGCTTCGATCCCGGCTGGCGGCGCGACTGGCAGTGGTCGGAGAAGTACGCCACCCAGCCGGAGATCCTGCGCTACCTCAACCACGTCGCGGACAAGCACGACCTGCGCCGTCACCTCACCTTTTCGACGCGGGTCCGCCAGGCACGCTGGGACGACGAGGCCTCCCTATGGCGGGTGAGCACCGACCGCGGGGACGAGGTCTCCTGTCGTTTCGTCGTGATGGCGACGGGCTGTCTTTCCATGCCGAAGCCCGCCGAGGTCGCGGGCCTGGAGCGGTTCGCCGGCGAGGTCTACTTCACCAGCCGCTGGCCCCACGAGCCCGTCGATTTCACCGGCAAGCGGGTGGCGGTCATCGGCACGGGTTCCTCAGGCGTTCAGTCGATTCCGGTGATCGCCCGGGACGCGGCACAGCTGGTGGTGTTTCAGCGGACGCCGAATTTCTCGATCCCGGCCCACAATGGTCCGGTGCCGCCGGAGAAGGTCGCGCGGCTGCAGGATGAGGCGGGATACCGCGCGACGGCCAAGCTTTCGTTCGGCGGCATTCCGATGGAGCGCGACATCACCCCGACGTTCAGCGTCTCGGAGACCGAACGCCAACGACGCTACGAGCGCGCCTGGGCGGACGGCCTGCTGTTCGAGGCGATCAACGTCTTCGGCGACGTGCTGAGCAATCCGGCGGCCAACGACGAATACGCGGAGTTCTTCCGCACCAAGATCCGCTCGATCGTCGACGATCCAGACACCGCCGCCGAACTGTGCCCGACCGATTACCCGCTGGCGACGAAGAGGCCGTGCCTCGACACGAACTACTACGCCACCTACAACCTGCCGCACGTGCGCCTGGTCAATGTCCGCAAACATCCGATCCGGCAAATCACGGAAACGGGAATCGATATCGCCGACGAGTCGTTGGCTTTCGACGCGATCGTCTTCGCCACCGGGTTCGATGCGGTGACCGGTGCGATCACGGCCGTCGACATCAGGGGCCGTAATGATCTGGCGCTGAAGGACAAATGGGCCGATGGGCCGCAGACCTACCTCGGCTTGACCGCCGTCGGCTTCCCGAACCTGTTCTTCATCACCGGTCCCGGCAGCCCGTCGGTGTTGACCAACATGGTCGTTTCGATCGAACAGCACGCGGATTGGGTGCTCGACTGCCTCGGCGATCTGGCGGCGGGCGGATTCGAGGTCATCGAGCCCACCGAACTGGCCGAAGCGGGGTGGACACAACACGTCAACGACTGCGCCGACATCACCCTCTACCCGCAGGCGAACTCGTGGTACATGGGCGCCAATGTGCCCGGCAAGGCTCGGGCTTTCCTGGCTTACTGCGCGGGCTTCGACTTCTACCGCGCCGGCTGCGATGAGGTCGTCGCGCGAGATTACCTGGGTTTCACCAGATCCGGGCCGGAAGGCGCGCGTTGCAACGACGGGGTGGTGCGCCGGCTGCAGCCGGACGTCGAGATGGTCCTCAACGAGGTGGCGGCGCTGAATCTGCCGCCGATGGAATCGATGGTCGTCGAGGAGGCCCGCGCGCTCTACGCGCAGATGTCGATGGCCCGACCACCGGGACCCGATGTCGGCGAGATCGTCGACGGTGTGCTGCCCGGCCCCGCGGGCGATTTGGCCTACCGGCTGTATCGGCCCACCACCCCGGGTCCGCACCCGATCGTCGTGTATTTCCATGGTGGTGGCTATGTTCTCGGTGACGCCGCCTCGGATGATCCACTGTGCCGCGACCTTTGCGTGCGCAGCGGCGCGATCGTTGTCTCGGCGGACTACCGCCATTCGCCCGAGCATCGGTTTCCCGCGGCCGTCGACGACGCGGTGGCCGCGGCGCGGTGGGTCGGCGACAACGCCGAGGCGCTCGGCGGAATCCCGGGCCGGCTGGCGGTGTGCGGCTGGAGCGCCGGCGGGGGGCTCGCGGCCGTGGTATGCCGGCTGGCGAGGGACACGAACTGGCCCACTATCGTGGGCCAGGTGTTGTTGGCGCCCTTGACGTCCGGCGACATGACGTGCGCATCCTTCACTGAAAATGCGGACGGCTATGGCCTGACGACACCGCTGCTCAGGTGGTGCTATGACCACTACATCGACGCGGCGGATCGAGACGACCCCCGATTCGCACCGCTGAACGCCGGCGACCTGTCCGGGCTGCCGCCGGCGACGGTGGTGACCGCCGAGTTCGATCCCCTGCGCGACGTCGGCGAGGCCTATGCCGCCGCGCTGGAGGCGGCGGGCGTGCCGACCGAGCAGGTCCGCGCCCGCGGTCACACCCACCTATCGGTGCAGATGGTCGACGTGGTCCTCTCTGGTGCGCCGGTGCGCGCGCGGATGGCGGATGCGCTACGCCGATACTTGGTGGAGACAAGGGTTTCCCTGCCCACGCCCTGACGGCTCGGCGGCACAGAAAGGACTCGCGAAGATGGTCACGACGCGCCCGGAGGCGGCGGAATACGTCAAGGACGCCGGAGGACTGAAACTCGTCGTCTTCGGGGCGGACGGGCACGAGGTCGCGGCGATGTTCGTCCAAGGGGCGGTGACGTACGACCCGGAGGAATCGACCTTCATCGCCGTCGCCGAGGACGGTCACCCGGTGGGCGAGCTCTTCGTGGACGAATCGGTCGATTACGACCAGAGCATCGACGCCTTCGTCATCCGCACCGCGCGCTAGTCGCGGTGCTCTCGATCTCCGGCGTGAATTCGACTGGCAGCGTGGTCGGTCCGCTCAGCCCGGTGAGCGGCTTCCATGGCGCGGGCCCGGTGCGGTGCGCGTTGGGCATGCGCCGCGCCATGGTCGCCAAGGCTTCGGCGAGCTCGAGCCGGGCCAGGTTGGCGCCCAGGCAGTAGTGCATTCCGGCGCCGAACGTCTGCATCGGCGGGGCCCCCACGCGGGTGATGTCGAGTCGGTCCGGGTCGTCGTAGACGGCGGGGTCGCGGTTGGCGGCGGCGGTGTTTACGATGACCACGGTGCCCGCGGGAATCAGCACCCCGGCGATTTCGACGTCCTCGAGGGCGATGCGCAGGGTGGCGACCGCGATGGGTGAATGCCGCATCGTCTCTTCGACCGCACTGTTGGCGAGCTCTGGGTGCTCGCCCAGCAACTGCCACTGGTCGGGACGGTCGCACAGCACGTGTACGGAAGCGGCCAGCTGGTTGCGGGTGGTGTCGGTGCCGGCCATCAGCAGGCCCGCCGCCAGCATGCGTAGTTCGTCGGCGGTGAGATGATCGCCGTCGTCCTCGGCGCGGATCAGGTCGGAGATGAGGTCGTCGGTCAGCCGGTGGCGTCGCTGCGCGACCATGTCATCGACGTAGGCGTCGAGTTCGTCCCACGCGGCCAAGATGGCGCGCTGATGGCCGGCGACCTCCCAGCTGAAGGCCTTGAAGATGTCGTCGGTCCATTCCGAGAACAGTTTCCAATCCTGCGCCGGGGCGCCCAACAGCGCACAAATGATCGGGATGGGGTATTGCCGGGCGATGTCGGTGACCACGTCGCAGCGCCCAATTGCGGTGTGGTGGTCCAACAGCCCGGTGATCACCTCGTCGATCGTCTCGCCCAGCCGCGCGGTGGCTCGCGGTGTGAACGCCTTGGACACCAGCCGGCGCAGCCGATGGTGCTCGGCCCCGTCGAGACTGATCAGATTGGTGGCGACGCGCTCCCACAACGGGCCGGTGGTGATGCCCTGGGAGGCAAGGAACATGCCCTGCGGTACGCGGAATCGCGGGTCGCGCAGCACACTTCGGACCAGTTCGTAGGTCAGCACCTCCGGCCCGTGCGGGCCGATCGCAATCGGTGCCCGGCGGCGCGCCTCGTGGAGAATCAGGTGAGCCTCGTCGGGGCTCTGGCAATGCTCGTAATCAATCGTCGGCAGGCCGGCATCGAAGACGCTCGGGCAGGTCGACGCGTCAACCGTGAGTGTCATGGTGGTGCTCCCGCAGTGCGTTGGTTGAGTCCTTCCGCCACCAAGTCTGGTGGGCGCTCGACCGGCGCACACGCGTAGTCGACTACCTGTATTGCGGTGTCGGCATTACGAAAGCGGTTGGTCTCACAGCGCGGCGGGTGGAAAACGATAGCGCCCCGCGGCGATGCCAGTGCTTACGGCCACGTGCGCGACGACTACCGCGTCATGGCTAAAAGCCTTGGCTACCAGGGGCATATCGCGTGCGCCGAGGCGCTGCCATGACGGAGGTCAGTCCAGCCTTCACACGCTGAGCGGGCCGCAACGGATCTCCAGACGCTCCCGCACCGTGTCGAGCACCCGGCGCTGGCGCTCGCGTTCCCGGCGGTGCGTGAGCATGAACCGGGCCATGCCCGGCACCCGTCGCGGCAACGGGTACCACTTATCGAAATCGAGGTCGTTCTCGGTGAATACGCGACGGGGGACGTCGTCGTAGATCAGGCTCAGGTTGTGCTGAACGAGCGCGAAGAGCACGTACGGAAATGCCAGCGGCGCCTTCTGCCTCAGATTCATCCAGTCTATTTCGTAGAGCGGGATATCTTTGAGCTTGCCCAGGAACATCAGATGGCCCAGGAAATACCCCATGAACGCCGGCAGGTGCAGCATGGCCGACCGCACATTGATGGAAACGACTGCGCCACTGGGAGATACGTACGGCTCGTACGGGTATTCGTCGGGGAACTTGACGTATCCCGTGCAGTTGACGACCCAGCTGCCCGCTTCGATGGTCTTCGTCGATCCGCTCCGGAACACCAACTCGGTGGTGCCGTTGCGATCGACCGCATCCTCGAAATAGTCCATCACGAGATCGTTCAGCCCGGCGGAGATCGTGCGGTTCTCGGCCTCGGACAACACTCCCAACACGAAGTTGTCCGCCTGGGGCGTCAGGAATGTGCCATGCGTGGCGCGATACCAATCCTGCACCTCTGCTTCGTTCGTGCCGTCGTACCGGTGACTCAACTGCGCGGCGACGGCGCTCGGCGGCGTGCCCGCCCACCAGCGGCGGGCGCCGCTCGGCAACAGGTCGTCGCGGCTGGAGAAGAATGTGCCCCGGCCGGCGACCAGGTTGACCTCCCGGCCGGGGTAGGTGGTGATCAGTGCGTGCGCAGTGTCCATCGCGGTTTTTCCGCCGCCGATGATCCACACGGGCGCATCGCTTTCCCTGATGTCGCCGGCGCGCACGTCGCAGTAGTCGGGCGACACCGAATGGACGCGCCTGCTCGAGATGCCGAGCGGTTCGTTCGGCGTGACCCCGAGGCCGTAGGCCTTGATCAACCGGTTGGTCTCGACGACGAGCTCCCGGCCGTCGGCGGCCCTGCAGGTGACCCGCACGATCCCGTTCGCCTCTTGTGCGGACTCGAAGTCCCAGCCGAGATACTCCTCGACGCCGACCCTCTCCCGTATCACGTCGACGCAGTGCTCGAAGTGGGCGAGCACCTCGCCCTTGGTAGCCAGATAACTGCGATCCTTGCCGAGCGTCCAGCCGATGTTGCCCGCCGTGAACATGCGGTGCGGCTGGTGCAGCCGGACATAGGGGTACACGTCGACCCACATGCCGCCGACGCGGCTCCGGCGGTCGATCAGGATCACCTTCTGCTCACGCGACAGATAGCGGCTCGCGGCGAACAAGGCATTCAACCCGGCGATGCCGGCTCCGACGATGCAAACATCGCTGGTTGCCACCGGCGCGGACTGGGGTGCGGACATCGGACCGCCTTTCCTCGCAGATGCCCACAATTATGGGTCCGCGCCGCGCGGCCGACATGCGTAATCGACTACTCGATTGATGGTCTGCTGACATCCGCGGCGGTTCACCACCGAGGCGTTCGCCCTGGTGCTACGCGGACGGCACCGGTTCACCTCGTGCAGCGAAGAACTCGATGTTGAGCGGGCTCGTGCGAGGCGGGTTCGGGTCTCGCAACAGCGACTCCGCCTGCTGCGCGCTCGCTGCGTCGGGCTGATGCACCCAGTAGCTGCGCTCGATGAAATTGCCGTCCGGGTCGTGGGTGTAGATCGAGATCACCGTGCCATGATCGACCCGCATCACGTCTAGACCGTGTTTTAGCCAACGGTCCTGCGCCGCGTCGAGACTGGGCAGGTCGTCGGCGCCAAAAGCAATGTGATTCACCCAGTTTGGCAAGCCAAGGCCGCGTGAGATCGCGAGATCCATACCGACGTAGCGATCGCCGTGCAGCTCGAACAGGGCTAGCAGCGACCCGTCGCCCGTGTCGTAGAAGACGTGCCGGAACCAGGCATCGCCCTCGGGTGCGTCGCCGGCCTCGACATGGACCAGCCGAAAGCCCATTGCCTCTGTGTAAAAGCGGTGTGCCGCGTCGAGGTTGCTCGTCGCGATCGCTACGTGGTGGAATGCCATGATGCACATCCTTGATTCCAGTAGTACTGCACTTAATACAGTAGCACTGTATCTAAATGGCTGAGGAAGTCAAGCCTCGCCGGCCGTACCGATCGTCGGCGCGCGCCCGGCAGCGTGAGGCAACACGCGCGGCGATCGTCGACGCCGCGACGGCGGCATTTGTCGAGAACGGCTATGCGGCGACCACGATCGCGCAACTCGCCGCGCGCGCCGGGGTGTCGGCGGAGACCGTCTACGCCGTCTTCGGCAACAAGCGCGAAGTGTTACGCGCGGTGGTGGAGCAGGTGTCGACGGGAGCGCCCAGCACGGACGCGTGGCGAACGGGGGACTGGCTTGCGCGGGTCAAGGCCGAGCCCGACCAGCGCCGCCGGCTCGAGCTGATGACCGACGCCACTCGGGACGTTCTTCGCCGCGTTGCGCCGATCGACGAGATCATGCGCTCAGCGGCCCCAACTGATCCGGAGATTGCCGAGCTTCAGGACGAACTCGAGCGCCGAAGGCGCAGCGACCTTCGGGGGCTGGTCCAGCTGCTCGCCGAAGTGAAGCCGTTGCGCGTGTCGACCGAAGATGCGGTGGACCTGTGGTGGGCGCTCGGTCACAGTACCGGACCGTACCGCTCGTTGACCGTCGATCGACGCTGGAGCGACCGACGGGCGCGCGCCGCATTGATCGAAGTCGTCGCCCGCGCTCTTCTCGACGACTAGAAGTCGACGAACGCGCAAGAGACGGCGACCGCCCCGTGCGCGACATCCCCGGCTGGCTACCCCTGCGCGAGCTCGGCGACGGGCTGCCACTCCTCCCAGTTGCGCAGCCGGCTCTCGTAATCTGCCCTGGCCGTCTGCAGCGGCGAAGCGCCGAAAAACACTCGCAGCGGCGGCTTCTCGGCGTCGACCACCTTGAGCAGCGCGGCGGCCGATGCCTCCGGATTGCCCGGGCTGGCCCAGCGCTTGCTGCGGTCGGCCTGCACGGCGGCGCGAATCTCGTCGTACGCCGGCAGCGGATCGGCGTGCTTGGCCGAATCCCCGGCCCAGTCGGTGTCGAACCCGCCGGGCTCGATCAACGTGACGTGCACGCCGAACGGGGCGACCTCTTGGGCCAGCGCCTGCGAAAAGCCTTCCAGCGCCCACTTGGACGCGTGGTAGATGCCGACCAACGGGAACGCGGTGATGCCCCCTATCGAGGACACCTGGATGATGTGGCCGCTGCCCTGCTCACGCAGATACGGCAGCGCGGCCTGGGTGATCCACAGCGCCCCAAAGACGTTGGTCTCGATCTGATCGCGCGCGTCTTGTTCGGACAGCTCCTCGACGAACCCGAACTGCCCGTAGCCGGCGTTGTTGACCACGATGTCCAGGCGCCCGAAGTGGTCGTGCGCCTGCTCGACCGCGGCGAAGTCGGCGTCCCGGTCCGTCACGTCCAGGCGAATCGGCAACAGCGCGTCGCCGTACTTCTGGACCAGGTCGTCGAGCGATGCCGTGTTGCGGGCCGTGACGGCGACCTTGTCGCCCCGCTCGAGGGCCGCGATCGCCCATGCGCGTCCGAACCCTCGCGATGTGCCGGTGATAAACCAAACTTTTTCAGTCACGCCGTGTTGCAACGCCGACGCCACCGCGTAATTCCCGCCCGGTAGCGTTTCCCTCGTGAGTCGTGCGGCGCTGGACAAGGACCCCCGGGACGTCGCGTCGATGTTCGACGGAGTCGCCCGCCGCTACGACCTGACCAACACCGTACTGTCGCTGGGACAGGACCGGTACTGGCGGACCGCCACCAGGTCGGCGCTCGCGATCGGCCCCGGCCAGCAGGTACTCGACCTGGCCGCGGGCACCGCGGTATCCACCGTCGAGCTGAGGAAATCGGGGGCGTGGTGTGTGGCGGCCGACTTCTCGGTCGGAATGCTTGCCGCGGGGGCGGGGCGCAACGTCCCGAAGGTCGCCGCCGACGCCACCCGGCTACCTTTCGGCGACGACGTATTCGACGCCGTCACAATCAGTTTCGGGTTGCGCAACGTCGTCGACCCGCAGGCGGCGCTGCGCGAGATGGCCCGCGTCACCCGGCCGGGCGGCCGATTGGTGGTATGCGAATTCTCCACGCCGACCAATGGGCTGTTCGCCACCGCCTACAAGGAGTACCTGATGCGGGCGCTGCCGCGGGTGGCCCGTGCGGTGTCGAGCAACCCCGACGCCTACGTGTACCTCGCCGAGTCGATCAGGGCGTGGCCCGACCAGTCGAAGCTGGCGCACGAGATTTCCCGGGCCGGGTGGGCGGCGGTGCGGTGGCGCAACCTGACCGGCGGCATCGTCGCGCTACACGCGGCGTACAAGCCGCTGCGTTGAGAACGGATTAGTGGGCGCCGGCCCGCTGGACGAAGCCGACCTGGTCGGGGCAGTAGTGGTCCACCGCGGCCCCGAGGAACTGGAACGCCTGGCCCTGGGTGGTACCCCGCGGCAGGTTGTGCTGGATGAAGTTCGCCGACTTGTAAGGGTCGCCGTCGACGCCGCGGCCGATCCGGTCGCAGGTGATCTTGCCCAACCAGGCGAGCTGGTCCTGCGGCTGGTAGATGCCGAAGCCGTTGACCGTGTTCTTGAACGGGGCGTCGTAGTCGTTCGACGGCGGCGGCGAGGCCAACGCCGGCGCGGCCAGCGCGATGGCGGTGGCGGCCAGGCCGCCGATAGTAGCCAGCTTCGTTCCCTTCATTAGCCGGACTATACACCGCTCGCCGGGCGCGCGCGGAAAAATGTCAACGGCCCCAATCCGGCCGGATGAACGTTTGTGCAGGTCAGCGGGCTCAGCTGAACGGCGCCCGGCGATCGATCAACCGCGACAGCCGGCCGCCGCCCCGCCAGGCCCGCGCGACCCAGTCGGCGTCGTCGTCGGTGACCAGGTTGGCCATCACCCGCACGGCGATCGTCATCAGCGTCGGGGAGCGCATCGCGATCGGTCCCGTCGCGGGCAGGAAGCGCTGAAAGGTCAGCAACAGCGCCAGCCTGCGGGCAACGGAGAATCCCCGGCCGTAGTGCTGCTGCAGCAGCGACGGCCACACCCGCGACAGATCGCGGCTCTCCAGCAGCTCGGCGGCCAGTCGCCCGGTCTCCATCCCGTAGTCGATGCCCTCCCCGTTGAGGGGGTTGACGCAGGCGGCGGCGTCGCCGATCAGCACCCAATTGGGGCCCGCCACCCCGGACACCGCGCCGCCCATCGGCAACAGCGCCGACGACACCGCCCGCGGCGGCCCGTCGAAGCCCCATTCCTCGCGGCGCAGATCGGTGTAGTAGTTGATGAGCGGCCGCAGCGCCAGGTCGGCCGGCCGCTTCGACGTCGACAAGGCCCCGACGCCGATGTTCACCTCGCCGTTGCCCAGCGGGAAGATCCAGCCGTAGCCGGGCAGCACTGTGCCCTTGGGGCCCTCGGGTCCACGCAGTTCCAGGTGCGACGTCAGCCACGGGTCGTCGGCACGCGGGGTGGCCAGATACCCGCGGGCCGCGACGCCGTACACCGTCTCCTGATGCCAGCGCCGGCCCAGCTTGCGGCCCAAAGAAGACCGCGCTCCATCGGCGACGATCAACTGCCGGCAACCCACCTCCGTGCCGTCGGCCAACGTCAGCGACGCCACCCGCCTAGACGAGTCGTGGTGCACCGCAACGGCTTTCGTTCCCAACATCATCCGCGCGCCGGACTCCTCGGCGACTTTGCGGATCCGGTCGTCCAGCTCGAGTCGGGCCACCGCGCTGCCGGTCGACGGAAACGACGGGCCAGGCCAGTCGACCTCCACCTGGCCGCCGAACCCGCTCATCCGCAGGCCGCGATGCCGGATGCGGGTGTCCAGCCATTCGCCCAGGCCGAGCCGCTCGCATTCGGCGACCGCGCGCGGCGTCAGCCCGTCACCGCACGCCTTGTCTCGGGGGAAGCTGGCGGAGTCGATGACCAGCACGTCGTGGCCCGCCCGCGCTGCCCACGCGGCCGCCGCCGAACCGGCGGGGCCGGCGCCCACGACCACCAGGTCGGCTTTCGTCTCCACGCTCACCAGTATGTTGGTCGGGTGAGTACTCCGGCGACGGTGGTGGCGGGCATCGACTTCGGCGACCCTGGCTTCGCCGCGACGGTGCGCGACGGTGTCGGGCGGATCGAACAGCTGATGGACACCGAGCTGCGCAGCGCCGACGAGGTGATGACCGACTCGCTGACGCACCTGTTCAAGGCCGGCGGCAAGCGATTCCGGCCGCTGTTCACCGTCCTGTCCGCTCAGATCGGGCCGAACCCCGACGCGCAGGAGGTGACGATCGCCGGCTCGGTGATCGAGCTGGTGCACCTGGCCACGCTGTACCACGACGACGTGATGGACGAGGCGGAGGTGCGCCGCGGCGCGCCCACCGCGAACGTGCGCTGGGGGAACAACGTCGCGATCCTGGCCGGGGACTACCTGTTTGCCACGGCGTCGCGGTTGGTGTCGCGGCTCGGGCCCGAGGCGGTGCGGCTGATCGCCGAGACGTTCGCCCAGCTGGTGACCGGGCAGATGCGCGAGGGGCGCGGCAGCGCCGAGGGCGTCGATCCCATCGACCACTACCTCAAGGTCGTCTACGAGAAGACCGCCTGCCTGATCGCCGCGGCGGGCCGGTTCGGCGCCATGTTCTCCGGCGCCGACGCCGAGCAGGTCGAGCGGCTCAGCCGGCTCGGCGGCATCGTGGGCACCGCCTTCCAGATCTCCGACGACATCATCGACATCGACAGCGACTCGCACGAGTCCGGCAAGCTGCCCGGCACCGACGTGCGTGAGGGCGTGCACACCCTGCCGATGGTCTACGCGCTTCGCGAGCCCGGCCCCGATGCGGCGCGGTTGCGTGAGCTGCTGGTCGGGCCCATCGACGACGACGCGGCGGTGGCCGAGGCGCTGGCGCTGTTGCGGGCGTCCCCGGGGATGGCCAAGGCCAAGCAGACGCTGGCCGAATACGCGGCGCAGGCGCGCGACGAGCTGGCCCTTTTGCCGGACGTCCCCGGCCGGCACGCGCTGCAGACGCTGGTCGACTACACCATCAGCCGGCACGGTTAGCGCGTCGGGGGAACCTTGGCCGCCGGTTCAGGCGTTCAATGAGCGATAGTTGATGCTCCAAGGAGGACACCGATGACCTGGCATCCCCATGCCAACAGGCTGAAGACCTTCGCCCTGTTGGTCGGTATGTCCGCGTTGATCGTGTTTGTGGGCTCGCTGTTCGGCAGGACGGCGATGTTCCTGGCGGTGGTGTTCGCCATCGGCATGAACGTCTACACCTACTACAACAGCGACAAGCTGGCGCTGCGGGCCATGCACGCACAGCCGGTATCCGAGCTGCAGGCGCCGGTGATGTACCGGATCGTGCGCGAGCTCGCCACCGCCGCGCACCAGCCGATGCCCCGGCTGTACATCAGCGACACCAACGCGCCCAATGCATTCGCGACCGGCCGTAACCCGCGCAACGCCGCCGTGTGTTGCACCAGCGGCATTTTGGGGATCCTCAACGAACGCGAGTTGCGCGCGGTGCTGGGGCACGAGCTGTCCCACGTCTACAACCGCGACATCCTCATCTCCTGCATCGCCGGCGCGATGGCGTCGATCATCACCGCGCTGTCCTACGTGGCGATGTTCTTCGGCGGCGACCGGGACGGCGAGAATCCCGCTGCGCTGCTGCTGGTTTCGTTCCTGGGCCCGATCGCCGCCACCGTGGTGCGATTGGCGGTGTCACGGTCGCGTGAGTACCAGGCGGACGAATCGGGTGCGGTGTTGACGGGCGACCCTCTGGCTTTGGCGTCGGCCCTGCGCAAGATCTCGGGAGGCGTCCAGATTGCCCCGCTGCCGCCGGAGCCGCAGCTGGCCAGCCAGGCGCACTTGATGATCGCCAACCCGTTCCGCGCGGGCGAGCGCATCGGGTCGCTGTTCTCTACGCACCCACCCATCGAGGACCGCATCCGCCGGCTGGAGGCGATGGCGCGGGGCTAGCGAGGCGATGGCGTGCGGCCAGCCGAAGCATGAGCGCGTCGCGGGATTTGATATCGCCCGCGCTATCAAATTCGGCGGGAGCCATATGGTCCGGAGAGAGGCCCGTCCCTGGGGATGAGTGACTCCCAAATTTGATATCACTCGTGCTATCAATCGGGCGTGGACCACTACACCTATCGAGCGCAGTGGTTGCCCGACTACGACGAATACCTGGGCGTGTGCGTCGAATTGCCGTACCTGAGGCGCCAAGCGCCCACCGCGCCCCAAGCGGTGGCCGCCATCGAGGAGGCCGTCGCCGAGCATGTGGAGGTCCTGCGCGCCTGCGGCGATTCCATACCGGAACCGTTGTCGCAGCGCCGCTACAGCGGGAGATTCCTCGTGAGAACCTCGCCGGAGTTGCATGGCCGCCTGGCGCTGGAAGCCACCGAGCAGGGTGTGCCGATGAACCAGTGGATCGTCCAGAAGCTCAGCGGGAGGGCCCCGAGCAGCACTTTCGGGCTCTCCGGCTGGGATTGAGCACGCCAATCAGGCTGCGGCTTCGGGCCTTTCGGGTTCGATGACCTCGTCCGCATTCTTGCGGGGGGCGTGGCCCGTCTCGAACCTTCCGCGGATATGCACTGTGCCCCCGTTGGCCTCGTGCTGGTGCCGCCAGTCGCTGATCGTCTGATGCGCCGCGTGGTCCAGGTAGTGCACCGAAACATCCACGGTGACAACGGTTCCGGTGGGAACGGAGGCCAGCACCCGGGTGAGCCGCGGGAGTGCCAGGAAGGTGCACGCGGCACCCTCGATCTGCACCTGCCACTCACCGTCGACGGACCTGGCCTCGGCCTTGGCCCGGATCACCCGCCAACCGGTCAGCGCGATTGCCAGCGCGAGCCCGATCAGCACCCCGTGCAGCAGATTGAGGAACACGACACTGACGGCTGTCACGACGTACACGGCGAGATCGCCGTGCTTCGTCGCGGTTTCGATGTGGGCCGGCTTGAGCAGCTGGATGCCGATGACGATGAGCAGCCCGGCGAGTGCGGCGGTGGGTATTTCGTCGACCAGTCCGGCGAACGGGATGGTGAACAGCAGGATCCACACACCGTGCAGCAACGCCGAGGCGCGTGACTTGGCGCCCGCGTTCACGTTGGTCGAGCTGCGGACGATGACACCGGTGATGGGCAGGCCGCCGATGGTGCCCGACACCATGTTGGCGGCACCCTGCCCGACCAACTCGCGGTTGAAGTCGGTGCGTGGCCCGTTGTGCATCCGGTCGACCGACACCGCGGACAGCAGGCTTTCGACGCTGGCGATGAGCGCGACGGTGATCACGCCGATCGCGACCGCGCCCCAGCCGTCGTGCGGAATGTCGGGCAGCTGCAACGCGTCCAGCGGCGACCCGTCGAGGTCGATGCGGCGCACATGGAACGGAAAGACGACCGATACCACCGTCACGACCACGATCGCGACCAGCGGGCCGGGAACGCGGCGCACCTTGGCGGGAACCCACCGCCAGCAGACGAGGATGGCGATCACCAGCGCGCCCAGGAGGACCCCAGGACGGTGGGCGTCGATGATCTGCCCCGGCAGCTCGATGACGTTGTGCCAGGCCGTGCTCTTGGATTTTCCGCCCAGCAGAACGTGCGCCTGCTGCAGCGCGATCGTGATGCCGATGCCGGCCAGCATGGCGTGCACGACCACCGGCGAGATCGCCAGCGCCGCCCGCGCGACGCGGCTGAGCCCCAACAGCACCTGCAGGGCGCCCGCGGCCACGGTGATGAAACACGTTACGCCCCAACCAAAGTCGGAAACCAAGTCGGCCACCACCACCGTCAGCCCGGCCGCTGGGCCGCTGACTTGTAGCGGCGAGCCGCCGATGGCGCCGACCACGATGCCGCCCACGATGGCGGCGATCAGGCCGGCCAGCACCGGGGCGTTGGACGCGATCGCGATCCCCAACGACAACGGGAGGGCGACCAGGAAGACGACCAGCGACGAAGGCAGGTCGTGGCGGATGATCGACCGCACGCGGTCTTTTCGGGGGCTAGTGGTCTGATCGTGAGGTTGATTGCCGAGCTCTTCGATGTTTTGCATCGGTCGCTTCCCTCGTTAGGTGTTAGCGGGGGATGTTCCGATATCCGCCCCATATTGCGCTGTATTACGTCGGCGTAAACTCTTGGCGCACAAACGGTTACGACCCGGCCGGACCCACAGTGGCACGGCCGGGAATCCCTGGCTGCTGCATCGACGGTATTTTGCTGGCAAACCAAGGGTCAAGCGGATGGGCCGGGCCCATATGGAATGCAAAGATTTGAATTTGCCCGGTGTCAGGCGGCCACGTCAGAAGCCCGAACCGTGGACCTCGTGGCCCGGAACCTCGGCGATCAGCCCGCGGTAGGCCTCCTCGACGCTCGATCCGTGGTTGATCACCGCGTCGACCTCACGCGCGATCGGCATGCTCAGGCCGAACTCGTTGGCGAATTCCATGATCACGCTGGCCGCCTTGACCCCTTCGGCGACCTGGTTCATCGAGGCGATGATCTCGTCGATCGGCTTGCCCGCACCGAGTTGTTCACCGACGTGACGATTGCGGCTGCGCTGGCTGGTGCAGGTGACGATGAGGTCACCCAGGCCGGCCAGGCCCGGGAAGGTCTCGGGGTTGCCGCCCAGGGCCACGCCGAGCTTCGTCATCTCGCGCAGCGCGCGGGCGATCACCAGCGCGCGGGTGTTCTCCCCGATGCCCAGCGAGTAGCCCATCCCGACGGAGATGGCGTAGACGTTCTTCAGCGCCCCGGCCATCTCGACCCCGATGACATCGTCGGT
Source organism: Mycobacterium paraffinicum (assembly GCF_001907675.1). Classification (GTDB taxonomy): domain Bacteria; phylum Actinomycetota; class Actinomycetes; order Mycobacteriales; family Mycobacteriaceae; genus Mycobacterium; species Mycobacterium paraffinicum_A. The sequence goes on along the minus strand of NZ_MPNT01000001.1, from coordinate 460,918 downwards.
GGTGTACACCCGGAAGCGCCGGGTGCGGAACAATCCGGAAAGCCGGGTGGCCAGGTGCTGGTCGGGCATGGCCAGCACCGCCGCGGCGGCGTAACCCTCGCCAACCTCGCGGGCGATGTTGGGCCCCGCCAGGATGCCGGCCGGATGACCGGGCAGTACCTCTTCGATGATCTGCGACATCCGCATGTTGGTGCCCTGCTCGAGCCCCTTGACGAGCGACACCACCGGCACCCAGGGCCGCAGTTCCTTGGCCAGCTCGGTCAGCACGCCGCGAAAACCGTGGGACGGAACGCCCATGACGACGACGTCGGCGCAGTTGGCCGCCTCGGCGAAGTCGGTGGTGGCGCGCAACGTGTCGCTGAGCACCACGTCGTCGCCGAGGTAGCGGCTGTTGCGATGGTTTTCGTTGATGTCCTTCGCGGACTCCTCCGAGCGCACCCACTGCAGCGTCGGTCCGCGGCGCGCACAGATGGACGCGACCGTGGTTCCCCAGGAACCGCCACCGAGGACAACGACGTTGGGTTCGCGCATCTTTGCCGCCATGACGATCAGCGTATTGCCGACATCGAGGATTTAGAAGCAGTTCACCCGGCGAGTGCCCGGTCGGATGCCCGGCCGAACACCATCGCCTCCTCGATGCGGTCGAAGCGGTAGTCGATGGCGTCGGCTAGGTAGTTCTGCCGCACATTCCACGGCCGCTTGGTTCCCGACTTCGGCAGGGCATGCACCGAGCGCAGCACGTAGCCGGCGTTGATGTCCCACGACGGCTTCTCGGTCATCGGCTCGTTGCCGCGGTGCGGGTAGGCGTGCGTGTAGCCGTGAGCGGCCATGTACGCCAGCAGCTTTGCCGTCGCCCTTGCGGTGATGTCGGCGCGCAGCGTCCACGACGCGTTGGTGTAGCCGACGCACCAGAACAGGTTGGGCACGTCCTCGAGCATGTGCGCCTTGTAGACGAAGCGGTCGTTGGTCTTGATCTCGTTGCCGTCCAGGCTGATCGCGGTCCCGCCCAAGGCCTGCAGCTGCAGCCCGGTGGCGGTGACGACGATGTCGGCGTCGAGGTGCCCGCCGGATTGGAGCGCGATGCCGGTGGCGTCGAAATGGTCGATGTGGTCGGTGACCACCTCGGCGCGGCCCACGCTGATGGCGTTGTACAGGTCGGCGTCGGGGATCAGGCACATCCGCTGGTCCCACGGGTTGTACCGCGGTTTGAAGTGGGTGTCGACGTCGTAGCCGGGCGGCAGGCTGGCGATCGCCTTGCGCCGCAGCAGCCACCGCACCAACCCGGGCGCCTTGCGGGACAACGCGAAGAACACCGCCTCGGTCAGCGCGCTATACAGCCGGACAACCAGGTGGGCGGGCCTGCGCGGCAGCACTTTACGCGCGACGGCGGCGACCTTGCCGTATTTCGACGCCGAGATCAGATAGGTGGGCGAGCGCTGCAGCATGGTCACCTTGGCGGCGCGATCCGACAGCGAGGGAAGCAGCGTGACCGCGGTGGCCCCGCTGCCGATCACCACGATCTTCTTGCCGGTGTAGTCCAGGTCTTCCGGCCAGTGCTGCGGATGCACCACGGTGCCGCCGAACTTCTCGATGCCCGGGAACTCGGGGGTGTACCCCTCGTCGTAGTTGTAGTAGCCGCTGCCGAAGAACAGGAACCGGCCGCGGTAGTGCCTGGGTGCGCCGTCCTGCTCGACGGTGACCGTCCAGGTGTCGGTCGAGGAATCCCAGTCGGCCGAGCGGACATGGCTGTTGAACCGGATGTGGCGGTCGATGCCGTACTTGCGCGCCGTGGCGGCCAGGTACTCGCGGATGTGCACCCCGTCGGCCACGCCCTCCTTGCGGGTCCACGGCTCGAACGGAAAGGACAGCGTGAAGATGCTGCTGTCCGAGCGCACACCGGGATAGCGGAACAGGTCCCACGTGCCGCCGATCTGCGCGCGCCGCTCCAGGATGGTGTAGCTCAGCTGCGGGTTGCGCTCCATGATCCGATAGGCCGCATCGATGCCGGAGATGCCGGCGCCGACGATGATGACGTCGGAGTAATCGGCCTCGCCAGGGGTCATCGCCATTGAGAACCTCGCTTTTCTCGCGGCCTACCGGTAGTTCACGAATTGCAGCGCGACGTCCAGGTCGGCCTGCTTGAGCAGCGCCTGGACGGCCTGCAGGTCGTCCCGCTTCTTGCTGGTGACGCGGATCTCGTCGCCCTGGATCTGCGTCTTGACGCTCTTGGGTCCCTCGTCGCGGATCAGCTTGGTGATCTTCTTGGCGTTCTCGCTGCTGATGCCCTGTTTGAGGGTGCCGCTGACCTTGTAGGTCTTGCCGGAGGCCTGCGGTTCGCCGGCGTCGAAGGCCTTCATGGAGATGTCGCGGCGGATCAGCTTCTCCTTGAAGACGTCGACGGCCGCCTTCACGCGTTCCTCGGTGGACGACGTCAGCTCGATTGCCTCGTCGCCCTTCCACGCGATCGTGGTGTCGGTGCCGCGGAAGTCGAAGCGAGTGGCCAGCTCCTTGGCGGCCTGGTTGAGTGCGTTGTCGACCTCTTGGCGCTCGACTTTGCTGACAATGTCGAACGATGAGTCCGCCATTGGATCCGTCCCTTCATCCGGTGATGGCCGTTTGTGCTTTGTCTACCCCCTCGTTGTAACCTGTCTGGCGGCAGGTTGCCCGAGCGGCCAATGGGAGCGGACTGTAAATCCGTCGCGAAAGCTTCACAGGTTCGAATCCTGTACCTGCCACCAAGCTTCATCAGAGCGCGGGCTTCACGGCTTTCGGCTCGTCGGCGATTCTCACGTCGCGCCCGGCGCCCGCCGACACGGTGGCGGCCTCGCCGCGAGCCAGGCCCACCGTCGCGACGATCACCAGCGCGGCGGCTACGGCCAACACGACCCAGTCGAAGCCGTGGGCGTCCAATGTCTCGCCCAGCACGGTGATGCCGAGGATCGCGCCCACGATCGGTTTGGCGGCGATGATCGTCGGCAACGAGGCGGTCAAGGCGCCTGCGCGGTAAGCCGATTGGTGAATGATCATCCCGGCCGCCCCGCAGAACACCCAGCCGTACACCTCGGGCCTGGTCCACAACTGCTCGGGGTTGTGTTCGATGATGTCGACGACGCCCTTCATCAGCACCGCGAACACCGCGAGGAGTGAACCGGCGACCGCCGCGAGTAACAGTGCGGCCGCTGGGCGATCCGACCAGACGCGGGCGCCGACCATCGCCAACAGCAGCGGCGGTGCCATCGCCACCGCGACGATCAGCCAGACCTGGGCCGCCGCGCGTTGCTGGCCGCCGGTCGGGTCACCGACCGCGATGACGACCACCAACGCCGCGGTGAGCAACACCGCCCACATCCATTCCCCCCGGGTGACCGGGTGCCGGCTCATCCGCGCGTAGATCGGCAGGGCGAACAACAACGAGGTCACCTGCAGCGACATCACGAGCAGCACCGAGCCCTTGTCCAGAGCCGCGGCCAGCAAAACGTAGCTGGCGATGTCGCCGAGTCCGCCCATCAACCAACGGGTATCGCGCAACAACATGCCAAACAGCGCCAGGTGGCCGACCGGTTTATCGGTGACCTCCTGCGCGGACCGCTGGCGGACCACGTTGCCGATCGCCGACGCCAGCGCGGCAAGGAGGGCAAGGATCGCCGCCATATCAGTGGCCGACATGGGTCCCCTCCTCGCGTGGGCGTCGCTGCACGGATTCGCTCACCAATCTAGTCGGGCTGCGGCAAACCGCCCGCCGAGCGCATTCATAGCGGGAAAGCGGTGTCTGTGAGCTGCTCGGACAGCTTCCACAGCGCCGCGGCGGTGCCCGCCCGCTTGGCCGGCCAGTTACGCCAGGTCGGCTGGGTGCGGCCATACAGGCCAAAGCGCGGGCCGACGAAGGTGTCGCCCGGCAGATCCTGCGAGACCGCGTACAGCGTCTGCCTGGCCCCGAAGTCGGCATCGGTGGACACCAGGCGGTCGACGGCCAACACCGCCGCGTCGCCCAGCTTGCGGCCGGAGTTGCCCTGCAGGTTGGTGTGCGACCAGCCCGGGTGGGCGGCCAGCGCGCGCAGCGCAGAACCGGCCGAGTCCAGGCGCCGCTGCAGTTCGCTGGTGAACAGCAGGTTCGCCAGCTTCGACTGGCTGTAGGCCAACCACGCCGAATACGGGCGGGACCGCCAGTTCAGGTCTTTGAGGCTGACGTAGCCGAAGTGGTGCATCAGCGAGGACACCGTCACCACCCGGTCGGTGAGTTTGGGCAGCAGCAGGTTGGTCAACGCGAAGTGGCCGAGGTGATTGGTGCCGATCTGGCCCTCGAAGCCGTCGGCGGTCACCGCATGTTTGGTGGCCATGATGCCGGCGTTGTTCACCAGCACGTCGACCGCCGCCATCTCGTCGGCGAAGCGCCGCACCGAGCCCAGGTCCTGCAGGTCGAGGTGGCGCACGTCGACGTCCCCGGCCATCCGGTCGGCGGCGGCCTTGCCCTTCTCGGTGTTGCGTACGGCCAAGACGACGCGGGCGCCGACCCGCGCCAATTCGCGGGCGGTCACTTCCCCCAGTCCGGCGTTGGCGCCGGTGATCACGACGGTGCGTCCGGCGAAGGAGGGCAGGTCTGCTGCGGTCCAACCAGGCATGCAGCCCACCCTAACTACGTGATCCCACCCACCGTAACGCCGCAGGTATCGTGCGTGGGATGGCCGATGGAACTCCGACGCCGCGGATGTATCTAGGGATCATCGTCAATCCCCTCGCGCGCCGGAACCGCGGTGCGCGCGGTGACCGCGTCGCCGAGCTGCGCCGCATCGTCGGCCCGTGGGGCGAGGTCCACGAAACCGCCTCGATCGAGGAGCTGGGCAAGACCCTGGACCAGCTCCACCCGCGCGTCACGCACCTCGTCGGCGACGGCGGCGACGGTGCGCTGCACTGGCTGATCAACGAAATCGAGCGCTGCGAAGGCGACCCGGAACGCTGGCCGACGTTCGTGCCGTCCAACGGCGGCAGCGTCAACGCCGTCGCGCGCAAGGCGCGGGTGGGCGGGCGGCCCGATGCCATCGTCCGCGCGCTGGTGGCCGCCGCCGAGGCCGACCGGCCCCCGCCCGAAATACGTCTGGACACCCTGCAACTCGACGGCGAGACCGCGGACGGCGCGGCGTTTCATCGCCTGTGTTTCGGGCTGGCCGCCGGGGGAGTCGGTAACCGGTTCTACGACATGTATTACGGAAAGCCCGACCACGGCCGGACCGAGGTCGCCCGGGTGATCGGCCGCTCGTTCCGCGACTACCTCGCGTCCAAGGTCGGCCGTTCTCAGGCCTCCAGTTACTCGTCGGTGCTGTTCACCCCGACGCGTGCCAAGGTCGTCATCGACGGCGAGGAGGTTCCGTCGCGGACGCACCGGGTGCTGCACGCGGGCGCGATCGATCTGCGGATCGGGGGGCCGTTCCGGCTTTTCCCGAAGGCCGAGAATCCCGGCGCGCTGCATTTCCAGGCCGGCGAGATACGACCCTCCAGGATCGTGGTCCAGCTGCCCGCGGCGCTCACCAACGGCACGCTGCGGGCGCCCGGGGTGCGTGACGTGAACGGCCGCGAAATGACCATCGAGGCCGAGGGGGAGCCGCTGTCGCCGATCATCGACGGCGAACGGTTCGTCGGCATCACCCGGTTGGTGGTGCGCGCCGGACCCCGGATCCGGGTTGCCCAGCCGGGCTGACTCCGTAGGTCAGCAGCGGCGACCGGTTCACCCGTGGCGAAACGCACTGGTTACCGCTAAAGGGAAGCACGGCATTCGCATCGTTGGACCGGGGTTATGCTCTTTGCGGTGGGGATACGAAATGAACCCGGCAAATATGCCGGATTTGGCACAGGGCAATTCATGATAAATGTAAATGCGTAACTCAGTATTCGCGCGTTTACGCAGGGGCGCACTGCCTAAACACACTGGTAATACCATAAACTGAGATACTGAAGTCCGTAGTCACGTATTCGATGACCGGCGGTCGGCGACCGTGGTTAAGCCTCTCCTGTGAGATTAATGTGCGATGGCCCATAATGGCCTCCACGCTTTGCTTGACCGCGAGCAGCGGCGTTACATTGGGCGTTATCAATTGATCCGAAAGTTCTTATCGCTCACAGTTGACCCGGAAGGGGGTGGCTCCTGCGATGGAGACGCTCATAGATCATCTGCACCTGCGCGAAACCAGCACACCGGACAAGACCCTCTTCCGCTTCGTCGACGACGAAGGCCGCGAAGTCGAGCACTACACCTATCGGAGCTTCTCCGAGCGGACCCGCGAGCTGGCCGCCTACCTGGCGACGGAAGCCGGCCTGCGGCCGGGCGATCGCGCGCTGCTGGTCTACCCGCCCGGGCTCGAAATGATCGCGGCGTTCTACGCCTGCGCGCGCATCGGCGTGATCGCGGTGCCGGTCAGCCCGCCGCTGCCGATGTCGTTCGAGTCGGGCCTGGCCAAGCTGAGCTTCATCGCCCGGGACTGCCAGGCCACGGCGGTGCTGTCGACCAAGCAGTTCGAGTACGACTACCGCCTGCTGCTCAACCACCTCGACGGCGGCTCGCCATGGCCCGACGCCCAGCGGCCGCCGGAGCTGCCCTGGTTCGGAACCGACGGCACGCAGGAGTTCGGCGGTGCCCACGTCCCCGACACCCCGGGGCCGGTGCTCTTCCTGCAGTACACCTCCGGTTCCACCAGCGACCCGAAGGGTGTGGTCGTCAGCCACGCCAACGTCATCGCCAACGCCTCGGCCTTCGCCGGCGGCGAGGTGCTGGTCAGCTGGCTTCCGCAACATCACGACATGGGTCTGATCTCCGCCTACCTGTTCATCCTGCTGGTCGGTGGCACCACGCACGCCATGTCGCCGCTGGACTTCCTCAAGCGGCCGTCGGCGTGGCTGCGGCTCATCAGCGACGTGCGCGCCACCCACACGCCGGTGCCCAACTTCGCCCTCGAGCTGTGCCTGCGCGAGGACAAACTGCCCACGTCCGAGCTCGCCGGGATCGACCTGAGTAGCCTGGAGAGCATCGTCGTCGGCGCGGAACCGCTGCGCGCCAGCACGTTTGCGCGCTTCCGGGAGCGTTTCGCCCCCTACGGCCTGGAGCCCAACGCGCTCACCGGCGCGTACGGCATGGCCGAAAACACCCTGATCGTGTCGCTTCGCGGCCGCCAGACCCTGGCCCTGAACAAGCGCGCGCTGGAAAAGAACATCGCGCGGGTCGAGAAGGCCCAGCCGGAGAACAAGAACCAGGCCCCGGTGGTGAGCTGCGGCAAGCCGATCGACGGCAACGTGGTTCGCATCGTCGATCCCGAAACCGGTGAGGCTCTCGGGGAGGGCCGCGTCGGCGAGGTTTGGGTGGACGGGCCGTCCAAGGGCGGCGGCTACTGGAACCGACCCGAACTCGCCGCGGAGGCGTTCGCGGCCCGCATCGCCGGCGACCCTGAGCACAGCTATCTGCGGACCGGCGACCTCGGCTTCCTCTACGAGGGCGAGCTGTTCGTGTGCGGCCGCAGCAAGGACCTGATCATCGTGCGCGGCGTCAACTGCTATCCCTCGGACATCGAGGGCATCGTGGAGCGGTCGGCGCCGGAGGTTCGCGGCGGCTGCGTCGCCGCGTTCGCGGTGGAGCGCGACGACCAGGAGGTGCTGACCGTGGTGGCCGAGGTCCGTGACACGGACGCGCTGCCGGACGGCAAGGCGCTAGCGCGGGCCATCCGCCGGCACGGCCACATCGACCCGCACACCATCGCCTTCGTGCCGCCGCACAGCATCCCCAAAACCACGTCGGGCAAGATCCGGCGCTCCTCGACGCGGCAGCTCTGGCTGGAGGGCAAGCTGCCCGTCCTGTCGAGTTACACGCACCAGGCCCACGAACGGGCGGACACCGACCCGGGCCCGCTGGACCGGTTCCGCAACCTGATCGAGAGCTACGACCTCACCGGGCAGGAGGACTGCTCCTTCGCGGATCTCGGCATCGATTCCCTGGCGCTCGCCGAGCTGCGCGCCGACCTGCAGGCCCTGCTCGAAGAGCACGGCGCGGGCGCGTTGGCCGAGGAGGTCAACACCCGCCTGCTCCAGCGGCTCACGGTGGCCGAATTCTTCCGGCTGATGCGGCAATTCGGCGAGGAGTCGGGCCAGCCCCTCGATGCGCTGCGTCAGGCGCTGGACCAGATTTCGGCCGAGTACGAGGCCTACGAGGTGGCCCGGATGCGCGCCGACGCGCAGCTGCCCCTGCCGGCGCTGCCGCCGGCGCGGTCGGGGACGCCCAGCGACATCCTGCTGACGGGCGCGACCGGGTTCCTGGGGCCGTTCCTGGTCGCCAGCCTGCTCGGCAGGACGTCCTTCACCGTGCACGCACTGATCCGCGCCACCGACGAAGCCCACGGGCTGGACCGGATCGTCGCGTCGCTGCGCAAGGCGCGGCTGTGGACCCCGGCCCTGGAGGCCGAGGTAAGGGCCCGGGTGCGCGTGGTCTGCGGTGACCTCGCCGAGCCGCAGCTCGGCATCGGCGAGGAGGGGTTCCAGAGCCTGGCCGAGAGCGTCGACGCCATCCTGCACAACGGCGCCCTGGTCAACTACGTCCGGACCTACGACGCCCTGCGCCCGGCCAACGTGATCGGGACGCACGAGCTGCTGCGCCTCGCCATGACCGCGCACCGCAAGACCTTCCACCTGGTGTCCAGCACCTTCATCTACGGCTGGAGTGTCAAGCCGGTGGTCGGGGAGTCCGACGCGAACCTGGAGATGAACGCGCTGGACTTCGGCTACTCGCAGACCAAGTGGGTGGCCGAGCAGCTGGCCTTCGCCGCGCAGCGGCAGGGGCTGGACGTGCGCATCTTCCGGCCCTCGCTGATCTCGCCGACCGGCGCGGGTTTCGGCAGCGGCGACGACATCCTGGTGCGCACGGTGGCGTTCATGATCGAGCACGGCATCGCCGCCAACGCGCTCAATCAGCTCAGCCTGCTGCCGGCGGACCTGATCGCCGATCACATCGTCGCGCTGATGGACCTGCCGACTGATGCGGGCACGGTTTTCAACATGACCGCGGACGACTACTACAACCTGATGGACATCACCCGCGTGCTGTCGGAGCGCTACGGCTATCGCTTCGACTACCACGACATCCCGGAGTTCGCCGCCGAGATGAACCGTCGCTGCACGACCCGGGACCCGATCTATCCGCTGGTCGACTTCCTCACCCGGTCGGCGGACAAGATCGCGGCGATGCGGGACAAGCGCTACGGCAACACCCAATACAGGAGTGCGCGCGAGCTGGCCTCGGTCCGCCTGCGTGAGCCGGCGCTGGCCGAAACGGTCGAGAATCTCGTCCGGTTCTTGCGCAGTGAGCGCCTGATCACCGAGGCTGAGGCCGAGGCGCAACGCAGCGCGTGACCCGCGCGGCAGACCAAGCAAGGGGGTCCACCATGTTCACCGTCGACGACCAGGCGACGGGCCCGCATGACGCCTCGCTCGACCACGAGCGGATCGTCCTGCAGGCGCGCGACGTCGAGTTCGACTGGGCGACGCTGCCGTTCTACTACGTGCCCAACGAGCCCTTCACCACCCACTTCTGCAACGTGCTGCACCTGCTGCTGCCCGCCGGCGAGGAGTTCATCGTCGACGCGTTCAAGAACGCGTTGCCGCTGATCAAGGACGACCAGCTGCGGCTGGACGTGCAAGGCTTCATCAGCCAGGAAGCCATGCACTCCCAGGCGCATTCGGGGGTGTTGGACCACTTCGCGGCCAAGGGCGTCGACGTCACGCCGTTCACCGACCAGATGGCCTGGCTGTTCGGCAAGTTGATCGGGGATCGGCCCGGGTGGGGCTCGCGGCGTCGACAGAGCTGGCTGCTCGAGCGGGTGTCGATGGTGGCGGCCCTCGAGCACTACACCGCCATCCTGGGCGAGTGGATCCTGGACAACCCGCAGCACGACGCGTTCGGCACCGACCCGGTGATGCTCGACCTGCTGCGCTGGCACGGGGCGGAAGAGGTCGAACACAAGGCGGTCGCGTTCGACACGATGAAGCACCTGCGCGGCGGCTACTGGCGCCAGGTCCGCACCCAGCTGTTGGTGACGCCGGCGTTGTTGTGGCTGTTCATCCGGGGCGTGCGGTTCATGTATTCGGTCGACCCGTACCTGCCGCCGGGCACCAAACCGCGCTGGCGTGACTACTTCGGCGCGGCGCGGCGGGGCCTGGTGCCCGGGCCTTTCCAGTTCCTGCGGGTCATCGGCGCCTACTACACACCGAGCTTCCACCCGTCCAAGCTCGGCGGGGTGGGCCGCGCGGTCGACTACCTGGCCCGCTCGCCCGCGGCCCGCGCGGCGCACTGAGCGTCAGGAACACGCACCAATGACTCAGTCCCGCACCGTAATTGCGTCCGACGGCGTGTCGCTGGCCGTGCACGCCCACTCGCAGATCGACCCCGGGCGCCCGACGGTCCTGGCGATCCACGGCTACCCCGACAACCACCACGTGTGGGACGGGGTCGCCGACGCGCTCGGTGGTCGCTACAACTTCGTGGCCTTTGACGTCCGGGGCTCCGGCGATTCATCGAAGCCGGCCGGGCGCGCGGCATACCGCCTGCCGCAACTCATTTCGGACATCGACGCGGTGATCGACAGCCTCGGGGTCGACGAGGTCCACCTGATCGCCCACGACTGGGGTTCCATCCAGGCCTGGGCGGCGGTCACCGACGAGTCGGTGATGGGCAAGGTCGCTTCGTTCACGTCGATCTCCGGCCCGCACCTGAACTACGCCGGCAAGTTCCTGCGGTCCGCCCGCTCGCCCCGCGGCGTGTTCGACGTCCTCAAGCAGGCGGTCGCCTCCACCTACATCTGGTTCTTCCTGTGCCCGGGCCTGCCGGAGTTGGCGATCTGGTCCCGGGCGACCGTGGCCGTCTTCGCGGGGGTCGAACTGATCGGCCGGCCGCGCCGGACCGGTCGGCGGCGCGCGGCGACCACCCGGTCGACCCGCGACTACGTCAACGGGCTCAACCTGTATCGCGCGAACATGCCCGGGCCGTTCCTGGCGCCCGGGAAGGAGCTGCCGCAGACCAAGGTCCCCGTGCAGGTGCTCGTGGCGCGCTGGGACTATTTCGTCTCGCCGCCCCTGCAGCGGTTCACCGGTTCGATACCGCCTCACGGCAGGGTCGTCGAGATCGAAGGTGGCCACTGGGTGGTGTCCTCCCATCCCGAGGTGATCGCCCGGATCACCAGCGAATGGGTTACTCAGACGACCGTTGGGCAGGCATAGGAAATGGTTGTGGCGCAGACGATTTGGGGCAGCAGACCCGCCGACTTGTACGGTCGCCGCAAGCGCGACCGCCTCTACACGGCGTTGTGGGGGGTGGGCACCCTGTTCGGGGGTTTGGCATCGGCGTCGCGCTGGGACCCCTCGCGGGTGGTGCCGGTGCGGCGCACCACCACCGCCGTGGTCACCAAGCGCGAACTGCTCACGCCCGACGTGGTCGCGCTGACGATCGCCGACCCGCAGGGCGGGTTGCTGCCGTCGTGGACCCCCGGCGCGCACATCGACATTCGGCTGGCTTCGGGTCGCCGCCGCCAGTACTCACTGTGCGGTCCGCCCGGGCGGCGCACCGACTACCGCGTCGCGGTGCGCCGGATCGCCGACGGCGGCGGCGGCTCGATCGAAATGCACGACACCTTCGACGTCGGCGACACGATCGAATTCGAAGGCCCCCGCAACGCGTTCTATCTGGTGACCGACGAGCGCGAGGTGCTGTTCGTGATCGGCGGCATCGGCGTGACACCGATCCTGCCGATGATCCGGCTCGCACAGCAGCGCGGAATCGATTGGCGAGCCGTGTATGCCGGCCGCAGCCGGGACTTCATGCCGCTGCTCGACGAGGTGTTGGCGGTGGCGCCCGAGCGGGTCACCGTGTGGGCCGACGACGAGCGCGGCCGCTTCGCCACCGCCGACGAACTGCTCGCCGATGCCGGCCCGACGACGGCCGTCTACGTGTGCGGCCCCACCGCCATGCTGGAATCGGTGCGCACGGTGCGTGACCAACACGCCGACGCGCCACTGCATTACGAACGCTTCGGGCCGCCGCCCGTCGTGGACGGCGTCCCGTTCGAGCTGGAGCTCGCCCGGTCGCGGCGCGTGCTCAGCGTGCCGGCCAACCGCTCGGCGCTCGACGTCATGCTCGACGGAGACCCGACGACGGCCTACTCGTGCCAGCAAGGGTTCTGCGGCACCTGCAGGGTGAAAGTGCTTGCGGGAGAGGTTGATCGCCGCGGCCGCACCGCGGAGGGCGACGGCGAGATGTTGGTCTGCGTCTCGCGGGCCCACGGCGATCGCCTAGTGATCGACGCCTAGAGTCCCGGCGGGCTCACCCGCCCCTAATCGTCGTGGTGCGCGGGGTAAGCGTGGACGAGGGCGCCGTCGAGCCGCGGCACGGCGTGGGTCAGTTGGTGCTCGGCGTCATGGGCGATGCGGTGCGCATCCTGAAGGCTGATGCCGGGATCGACGTCCAGTTCGGCGTCGGCGTACAGGCGATGCCCGATCCAGCGCATCCGGATGCTGCGCACGCGGCGAACACCCGGCCGGGCGGCCAGCGCCGCCTCCGCCGTGTCGACCAACTCGGGATCCACCGCGTCCATGAGCCGGCGAAAGATGTCGCGCACGGCACCGCGCAGCACCGCCAGGATCGCCACCGTGATGATCAGGCCGACGATCGGGTCGGCCAACGGGTAACCCAGCGCGACGCCCGCCGCTCCGAAAAGCACGGCCAGCGAGGTGAATCCGTCGGTGCGCGCGTGCACGCCGTCGGCGACCAGGGCCGCCGAGCCGATCCGGCGGCCGGTGCGGATCCGGTAGACGGCGACGACCTCGTTGCCCACGAAGCCGATGAGTCCAGCGGCGGCGACCCAACCGACGTGCCCGATGGCGACGGGGTGAATCAGCCGCAGGACGGCCTCGAAGCCGGCGACGATCGCCGACAGCGTGATCATGCCGATCACGAACAAGCCGGCGATGTCCTCGGCGCGGCCGTAGCCGTAGGTGTAGCGGCGGGTCGCCGCGCGGCGGCCCAACGAGAACGCGATCCACAGCGGGACGGCGGTCAGCGCGTCCGAGAAGTTGTGAATGGTGTCGGCCACCAGCGCGATCGATCCGGACAGCACGGCGATCACCACCTGCACGGCCGCGGTCGCGCCCAGTCCGACGAGGCTGATCTTGACCGCCCGGATGCCGATCGCGCTGGATTCCAGTGCGGTGTCGACATTGTCGGCGGCGTCGTGGCTATGCGGGCGCAGTTGGCCCACGAGGCCGCGAATGCCGTGGGCGTGCACGTGGTCGTGATGCGCGCTTCCCGCGCTCATCTCGGCGCTGCCCGCTTACCTGCATGCATACGCAGATAATAAGGCACTGAGAGGGATCCCGCGAGTCCTATCCGGCTACGCCCCGATCTCGGCGCCGCTGCCGGCGGGGTTCTCGGCGTTGATTCGCGTGTGGGCGATCACCTCGCCCCGGCGGCTAGCAGTTGAGGTGAGCGATGCAACCCGAGGGCGGACCACCGCCGGGAGCGTCGTTACTGTTCGAAGGCTGGGGCGTGGGCGTCACGCTCGAGGAAGGTGTCGTCGTAGACGTGCCGCTTATCGACCTGGCAGTGCCTCCGCATCCGACTGCCAACGTGAGTATCGCGGCGCCGAACAGTGCAATGACCGTTGTGGCTCGAGGCTTCATGAACTCCTCCGTTCTTGATCGCGATATGCGAACGCCATCGTCATGCCTTGCTACCCCTAGGGGGTAGGGCCATTGGTCACATGCGTGCAGGTGAGACATGATGTCGGAAACATGATCGATAGGATGCTGTGCTGAGCCAATTGGAGGTCGCGGATGACCGATTGGTACAAAGAGCGCTTCGAGGGTTTGGATCCCAGGTCCGATCGGTACGCGTCGACAGGTGTGGGGCCGCGCACGAGTCGGAAGCGGCTGATTCTCGCCCTGGCCGCTGCGGCAACACTGCTGGCCGTCCTCGCCGTCGCAGTTATCGTGACGGTTAGCCGGGGTCGGGAGGATGCCGGAAGGTCGGCCGGCGACGCCGTCAAGCGCTACCTAGAGGCGCTCGCCCGCGGAGACGCTGCGACGGCGCTGTCTTACGGCATCGATCAGCCGGCCACCAAGGAGTTCCTAGCCGCTGCGACGCTCAACACCCAAGTCGCGCACTGGCCTATTCGACACATCCAAATCATGCACGACAATTCGTCCGAGCCCGGCACGGCGCTGAGCATGGCACATGTGCACGCCGTCGCTTCGTTCGGTGACCAGACCTCCGATGCGGTTCTGAATGTGAGGATGGATCACAACCATTGGAAGCTCCCGGCGGCGGCGATCAAGTTCTTCCCGGGGTTCGGTGCATCCATGGGTAATGCGGCCGCGAAAACCATCACGCTGTTTGGCAGGCCGATCGGCGACGCGACGGTTTACGTGTTTCCGGGGTGGATCGATATCGGCACCGTGAACCCGTATGTGTCGGTGACGGTCCCACCACTTCTACTCGATCAACTCACGATGGCGGCGCCTTATTGGGTGTACCCGACCTTCGCGCTGGCGGATAGGGGACGCGACGCGGTGAGCGCGCAACTGGCCGTGGCGATGGGCAGCTGCCAAGAGTCCAGTCTGCTGGCGCCCCCTGGCTGCCCGGTACGCGTGGACTCGTACGGAATGGCTGAAGGGACGGCCGTGTGGGGGACCGCCGACCTGAGCGCGATCCGGTTGGACAGGTTCGATCCCTACCACCTGACCCAGGCGTTCTCGGGCCAGGTCCGAGTGCCAGTCACCGTCAAGACTCCTGACGGAGTGACGAGACAGGAAGATGTCACCGAATTCTTGTCGGGTAGCGCCGATTTGGCCACGACCCCGCCCCAGCTCACGTTCCACTAGACGGCCGAGCCGACCGTTCGCCGCGGCCGTCGAACCCCGGATCACCAAGCCGCGCTTGATGATCAGTCGACACGGTCAGCTTTAGCAGTTCGCGTGAAGGATACAACCGTTGCTGCCGCCGGGGACGTAGCCATCCGTGGGCGGTGCGGGAGTTCCGGCCGCGGTGGGAGGTGCAGGCGTGGGGGCCACGCTGGAGGTGGGCGTCGCGATTGATTTGGGGGCGGATGCGTCGGTCAGCAAGACGCCACCGCCGATCCCGGCCGCGAGAGCGACCATGACTGCACCACCGGCCAGGGCGATCTTGGGCTTGGCTTGAGATGGCATCGGACTCTCCATTCGTTATTGCTTGGTCCTGTGGCTTCATCGTCACCGCCTATACCCCCCAGGGGTAGGGACTTTAGACCCTTTCTGCTTATGGCAATCCGGCCCATGGTGGCCACCATTTGACAACGCTTCGTGTCAATTGCCCGCGGCTCGTACGGGGAGCTTCGGATCAGCCGCGCATGAACCCGATCGTGGTGTAATCCAAGTCCGCTATGCCAGGTGCTCCGAAGTTGGCGACGGTGCTGCGGACCGCGACAACGCCTGCCGATTGGGTCAGCGGCAGGCTGAATCCCTCGGCCCAGATGAGCTTGTCGACCTCGTTGGCCAGTGCGCGCGCCTTGCGCGGATCGAGCTCTTCGATAGTCGCTTCGATCTTGGCATCGATGTCGCGAGTGCCGATCTTCCCGAAGTTGTTCTGTCCGCCCGAGGCGTAAATCGTGGTGAGCGGTGCGAGCGGAAAGGCGTCACCCACCCAGCCGAACTCGGCGATATCGAAAGCCCCGACGTTGACGTAGTTGCTGAAGAAGTCGCTGCCGGCCTTGGGGTGCAGGTCGAGTCTGACGCCGATCTGGGCGAGGCCGTGTTGCGCGATCAAAGCGGCCTGCCGGCTGCTCGGTTCGTCATAGAACAAATCGACGATGACGAGCTGGTGACCATCCTTTTCGCGGACAGGCCCGTGGAGTTTCCAACCCAGAGTGTCGAGTTCTCGTTTCGCGGTTTCCGGAGCGTAGGGAACGATGGCGCCGTGGTCTTGGTAGCCGTCCTGCCCGGCGACATAGATGTGGTTGTTCAATGGGGTCGGGTCGTCCGTCAGTCCGTGCTCGATCACCTTCGCGATGGTTCGCCGATCGATGCCCTTGGCGACGGCTAGGCGCAGCGCCGGGTCGGCCAGGACCGACCCAGGGGCACCGTTGAAGGTGAAGTGATACCAATTGGGCGCCGGGGCCCGCCGAATCGAAATGCCCGGGGTGCGACGCGCGATCGTCAATTGGTCGAGTGTCCCCACGATGGTCGCGTCGATCGTGTTGTTCTGCAGCGCCGGCGCTCTGGCGGTTTGATCGAGCACCAGATAAGAGATGCTGTCGAGGAGCGCGGGCTTGCCCCACCATTTCGGGTTGCGGGTCAACACGATCCGCTCCTTGGCCGGATCCAATACGGAGACGATGAACGGGCCGGCCGAAGGGCCGGGCCGCTCGAGTTGACCCGTATTGAAAGCCTCGGGCGTCGCGGTCATGCTGGCGGGCATTAGCAAGCTGTTCCCGGAGAACATGCCACGCCACTCGGCATACGGCCTGGCGAAGGTGATGATCGCCTGCCGGTCGTCGACACCCCGCGTCACCGACGCGACGCGGTCCGCGCCGTTGGGTCCAGCGATCGCGAAGGTGGGGTCGGCGCCGCTGAGGGCATGAACCTGGCTGGCGATATCCTGCCAGGTGATCGGTTTACCGTCGGACCACACCGCTTTGGGATTAATGGTGTACC
Source organism: Mycobacterium paraffinicum (assembly GCF_001907675.1). Taxonomy (GTDB): domain Bacteria; phylum Actinomycetota; class Actinomycetes; order Mycobacteriales; family Mycobacteriaceae; genus Mycobacterium; species Mycobacterium paraffinicum_A. The sequence goes on along the minus strand of NZ_MPNT01000001.1, from coordinate 444,214 downwards.
TGACGACTTGTGGTGCGGTACCGGCGAGTTCGATACTGCTGAAGTAGTCGGTGTTGATGGTCGTCGAGCCGTCCGGGCCGACTCTGAACGCTCGTGGCATCGTCGGGTTCATCACCGCCGCGGCATCGGGGTCGCTGCCATCGATATTCAACGTGTTGAAGTTGGACGGGAACTCGGCCAGCGGCAGCCGCAGATCGCCGCCGCTGCGCAGCGTGGCGGGATCTTGCGGATTGATATCGCGGGTGGTGCCGACCTCGGACTTCCCGCCGGCGGAGGGCATCGTTTCGGCGCCCGTCGAACAGCCGGCGTTCGTCCACGCGACGGTGAGCAGTGCGGCCGTGACCGTCACGAGGCGCGAGATCAAGCGGGTCATCCCCGCGCCGCCAGCCTCAGCGCCGGGCCAGCCACGATCGGATCCCGGTACGGTGTCGCGGCCGGCCGCCGCGGTTTCGTCATGGTGTCGCGGATCGCCGACAACCTCCTCACTGCCACACCGCTCGACGTTCGGCCGCGGCCGAACACAACGGAGATACGACAGCTTGATCCCGTCGTGAAAATCGCGCAAGCGCGGGCGGTAATCCAGAGGTGGTCCCCTCCACCCGCCTGTTCAACCCGATACGGCGAACGTTCGGAAATCGGCAGTGCGGCTACAGCAGTGTGCCGAACATCAAGGCCGTGCCGGCTGCTGCGCATGCCTGATAGAGGGGTTCGAAGTGCGCGAGCCGCCCGGTGCGGGGCACCGCGTTGAGTTTGCGCCTGGCCACGTAACGGCATACCCAATACAGCGTCACGATCGCGAAGCCGAGAGCCGCGATCACGTTCACGGTGGCGATCCACTCGGCCGGGGGTTCCGCCGGAGGCATTTCGTGGGCCGGCATGGCGTCCGCGGGCATATCCATGGCGGCCGCGGGGGGCTCGGCATGATCGGACGAGTGACCGAGCCGAATTGGCAGTCCGCCGTTCATCGCCACGAACATCCACGCCATCGCCACCATCATCACGGCGTAGTAGCCGTTGGTCAGCCGATCACCGCCGGGACTCGACCTCTGGCCTGCCAGACCCGCAAACCAAGCGCCTGCCAGCAGGAAGAAGATGACAAAACCACTGGTGGGCAGGTTCATGGCGACGCCCCATGCCATCAAGATCATGGCAACCGACATCGCGAGATGTAGTAGGTGATTGACGGTGCTCGTCCAGCGGCCGCGTTGCGCGACAAGGATATACACGTACGTGGCGATGCCGGCTCCGAAGAGTGTGCTCAGAATCCATCGCTGAGCGTCGCCCATCAACATCGAAGACATCGCGCCGATGGTACGCGCTGCATGGCGGCGGGCGGGCGGCGTGACTGTATCGATTCGACACACAAATGTGCGGTGCATCCGCGCTCGGTTAGGCCCCGCGAAACGCTCACAATTCCGCCTCTCGGTTCGTCGGCTGCCTCGAACGCCACGGTGGCTCACGCAAACAGTCCAGGCCTCGACGCGGGTCGAGGCCTGGACTGAAGGTGATCAATCGTTGCAGGTGCAGCCGGGGTGACCGCAGGCGCAGCCGGCGGCTTGGGTGCAAGCAGTGGCGCTGCAGGTGCATCCGGTGGATTTGCAATTACAGGTGTGGGTATCGTTCATGGCTAGAACGATACCCCGGTAGGGTACCTAGCTGTCAAGCGTTTCGGAGTGCCTGTCGCCCATCGGTCCGGGTGCGGGCGTCCGCCGGATGCAGGCGATCAGGAGCGAACAAGTCGTGCGATCGCCGCGGAGGCCTCGGCGAGCTTCACGTCGGCCTCGCTCCCTCCTTGAGTGAGTGCTTGGCTAACGCAGTGTTCGAGGTGATCGTCGAGCAGGTTCAACGCCACCGATCGCAAAGCGCTACTGGCCGCGCTGATTTGGGTGAGGATGTCGATGCAGTACTTGTCTTCGTCGATCATCTTCGCGATGCCCCGAATCTGGCCCTCGATTCGGCGCAGTCGCTGAGCGTAGCGGTCCTTGTTCGCTACGTATCCGTACCCGGTTTCCATCTGAACTCCCTGCGCTTGGTCGTCGAGGCTCACTCGGCGTTGCTGACGGGACGAGTTTGGTCGACCGCCGAAGATATCGTCAACGACCAGTTTACCCGGTGGGGGTACGCGGGGCGATTTGCTGAACACCGGCTCACGGGGCACACTCCGACGGCCGGACCGGCATTCGATCGCCGGGCGGTGTGGCCCCTATTCGTCAAGCGCTGTCGCCCCCCAGTCGGACGGTGTCCGCCCCGCCCGCCATATGCCGCCGGAGGTTCCAGACGCTGTGTCCGACACCGTAGCTTCGGACCACCGGATCCAGGGTGATCTTCAGAAAACACACCCGCGTTTCGCCTGCACGCCGGGATTCCTCGTAAGCACCCAGAATCTGCCGGCCCATCCAGAAACCGCGGAAGACGTTGGTCCCCTGCACGTCGCTCCAGTCGAGGACTTCAGCGCGACCGTGCAGCTGGATCGTCGCCGGCGGAACGAATCGAAGCACCCGCCGTTGCAGCGGCACCACCAATGAGACCTCGGGGTTGTCGGCGATGTTGCGCGCCTTCCTGAGATGACGCCTCGTCATGACGTACAACATGAGCGCGTCTTCGCGTGCCCAGGCGCCGTAACTGACCCCCGCCGAGTCGGGCCGTCCGTTCTGGTCGACGGTGCACAGGATCGCGAAATGTTGGGTCGATAGCTCTCGCACCACGCGCTCGAATGTCAGGGCCCGGCTCATGAACTTCCGGGCTCATTCGTTGCGTCCGGTGAATTGAATGCTGCGCCCACCGCGATGGGCATCGGGCCGATCGTCACTTCACCCGAACGTGGCTCGGTCGCTGTGAGGTCGTAAGGTTCGCAACGGTTTCAACTCGAGGCTCGGTCGCGGGTGCTTCCGCCCGCGGTAGCGGGTCGGGGCGGTAGCGGCGCAGGCGGTTGGCGTTGCCGACGACCGATAGCGACGACAGGGCCATCGCAGCGGCGGCGATCATGGGTGAGAGCCTCAGTCCCAGTACCGGATACAAGACGCCCGCGGCGAGCGGGATGCCGACGGCGTTGTAGATCAGGGCAAAGAACAGGTTCTGTCGAATGTTGCGCATGGTGGCACGCGATAGTCGAATCGCCGTCACCACGCCCGCCAGTGAGCCCGAAATCAGTGTGATGTCCGCGGCTTCGATCGCCACGTCGGTACCGGTGCCGATGGCCAGTCCGACATCGGCCTGGGCCAGGGCTGGCGCGTCGTTGATGCCGTCACCGACCATGCCGACCCGGCGTCCCTCGGCTTGCAGGCGGCGGATCTCCCCGGCCTTATGCTCGGGCAGGACCTCGGCCAGCACCCGCTCGACCCCAACTTGGCGGGCGATAGCGGCGGCGGTCCGGGCGTTGTCCCCGGTGATCATGACGACCTGCAGGCCAAGCTTGCGCAGGGCGGCGATCGCCGAGACGGAGCCGTCCTTGACGGTGTCGGCCACGGCGATGACCCCGGCCGGGTGCATGTCGACGGCGGCGAGGATCGGGGTTTTCCCCTCGGCCGCCAGTTCTGCGCTGATGTGCTCGAGTTCGGTTGTCGCGATGCCATTTTCGGCCAGCAAAGTTGCGGTGCCGACGAGCACGCTCAGTCCCGCGACGGTGGCCCGGACCCCTTTGCCGGTGATCGAGGCGAATGCCGAGACCGGCGGAAGGTCGAGGCCCCGTTCGCGGGCGCCGGCTACCACGGCGCCGGCGATCGGGTGTTCGCTCTGGGATTCGGCGGCGGCAACCAGCATGAGCAGCTCGTTCGGGGCGACCGCGCCCGTCACACGGACATCGGTGAGGGCCGGTTTGCCCGCGGTGATGGTCCCGGTCTTGTCCAGCACGATGGTGTCGAGCTTGTGCGCGGTCTCGAGAGCCTCGGCCGAGCGGATCAGAATTCCCGCCCTGGCCCCCTTGCCGGTGCCGACCATGATCGACAGCGGCGTCGCCAGGCCCAGCGCGCAGGGGCAGGCGATGATCAGCACCGCCACCGCCGATACCAACGCCTGCGTCAGCGTGGGTGCCGGGCCGGCGACGAACCAGATCGCGAAAGTGGCGATGGCAGTGGCGATCACGACCGGGACGAAATACGCCGAGATCGCGTCGGCCAGCCGCTGGATCGGGGCCCGCGACGCCTGCGCCTGCTGCACCATCCGGATGATCTGGGCCAGCATGGTATCCGCGCCGACCTTGGCTGCACGCACACGCAACGACCCGGTGGTGTTGATCGTCGCGCCGATGACGGTGTCGCCGGTGCGCTTGGTGGCCGGCATCGACTCGCCGGTCACCATCGACTCGTCCACGGCGGACTGCCCGGACAGCACGGTGGCGTCGACCGGGATTTTCTCGCCGGGCCGGATGAGGATCTCGTCGCCGACGATGACCTGGGCTATGGGAATCTCGGTTTCGGCGCCGTCGCGCAGCACACGGGCGGTTCGGGCTTGCAGGCCCAGGAGGGCGCGGATGGCTTCGCCGGTGCCTGCCTTGGCGCGGGCTTCCAGCAGCCGGCCCAGCATGATCAGGGTCAGGATCACTCCGACGGCTTCGAAATACACGTCGCGCACCTCGGCCGGCAGGACACCGGAGGCGAGGGTGACGAGCAGGCTGTAGCCGTAGGCCGCCAGCGTGCCCAGGGTGATGAGGCTGTTCATGTCGGCGCTGCGATGCGCCAGCGCCAGCCAACCGGTGCGATGGATCGGCCATCCGACGTAAAACATCACCGGCGTGATCAATGCCAGCTGGACCCAGTGGTTGAGCAACAGCATGGGCACCCACCGGGCGCCCAGGGGCTGCGCCATCACCGCATACAGCACCGGGATGGTCAGTACGGCGCCGATCGCGACCCGGCGAGTCAGGTCGGCGATCTCGGCGCGTCGTTCTTCGGTTTGCGCGGCTTGCAGCTCCGCGGCGGCGGGCTCATCCGTGGCGCCTGATGCGCCGTAACCGGAAGGCTCGCTGGGACTTTCGGCCTCGGGCGATTCAGTCTCCGTGCCGTTGGGAGTGACTACCAGCGTGCCAGAGATCATGTTCATGCTGCAGGTGAAGCCGAACGACCCCGCCCGCTGCGGGGTGAATCGGACGGTGGTGCGCTGATGCGCCGGTAGCGCCGCGGAGAGTCGCAGGTCGGGGAAGACCACCCGCGAGCTGCAATCACCGGTTTCTTGCCGGTCGAATTCGATCTCGACCGGAATGCCCTGGCGCACCTGAACAACATTGGGACTGTAGCCCCCACGGACAGTGACCTCGATCCGCTGCACCCCGTCGTCAACGGCGGCGGCATGCGCGCGGCGCGGCGCGAAGAAATACCACGCCAGTCCGGCGATCGCCAGGACCGCACCCACCAGGATGCCAACATCAGCACCGGACAATGTGCACTCCTCGACAGCAGGGACGAATTAGGCGTTGCGTTGCGGGCGGCGCTCCGAGTTGAACTGCCGAGCCAGCTCATTCATGCGGATCCGGTAGGTCTCGGCGTCGATCTGCCCGGACAGCCGCTGTCGCGCGACGACGGCCTCGGCGATGAGCGCCTGACAGCGCCAAAGGCTCGCGCCCATGGTGGACGGCAACGGGTCGGGCGCCCGCTCGGTGGGCGGTGATGTCGTCGCGCTCCGGCGTGCTCGGTGAACGCGCATCAATCCCGCGGCCGTGGTCGCGAGCAACGTGAGCAGTAGCGCCACGCCAATGAGGAACGCGGCCCAATGGCCGCTTGCAATCTGACCGGATACCGCCATCCCGCTCACCCCTTCCACCGCGAGGTTCGTGCGATCGGTCCAGCATCAGCTCAATATACCCCCAGGGGGTAGGGACTTGCGTCACTTCTCTTGGGGAAATAGGTCTCTAGCCGACGGGCAAGCGAGGCAGCAGGATCAGGGGACGAAGGGCTTGACACTCGTCCCGGCGCCGCCGGAGCCACGCCGCGAACGAGCCGAGTGAATACTTCTCAAGCTGTCCGATGGGAGGCGATCGCGATGATGGTGTGGTACGGCCACAACATGGGTTGGTGGGGGTGGGCTGGAATGGGGATCGGCATGCTGTTGTTCTGGGCGCTGATCATCGCGGGCATCGTTGCCCTGATCAACTACATCAACGGAGATCGCCAGGATCGACAGATCCCGCCATACACGTCCCCGACCACCTCCCCCGAGGATATGCTCGCCGCGCGGTTTGCCCGCGGCGAGATCAACGAAACCGAATATCGGGACAGGCTGGCCGTACTGCGCGAACATGCGCGCCCGGCCTGAACGGTGTAATCGGCATCCGCTTGCCCGTTCAGGTAGGGGCCAAGTCGCCGAAGACTGGCCCTCTTGGTTCTGGTGACGCGGCGCGCCGCGGGGCAGATTGAGGCCAAGCTTCACCGACTCAGAGCGGAACCGGCGTGTCAGTCCTTCAGCAAGTGTTTTTCGAGTCCGGCGGGGTGCGGTGCGCGGCCGATCTCTACCGGCCCCCGAACGCGGGCAAGGGGCTTGCCTGCGTGGTGATGGGACACGGCGGCAGCGCCACCAAGCGCCTTGGCCTGCCCGCGTATGCGGAGAAATTCACGACGGCGGGCCTGGCGGTGTTGGCATTCGACTATCGGCATTTCGGCGCGAGCGGTGGCGAACCGCGGCAAGTGATCGACGTCGCCGAACAACAAGACGACTACCGGGCGGCGGTGCGCTACGTGCGCGGTCGTGACGACGTCGACCCACATCGGATCGCGTTGTGGGGGACGTCGCTCAGCGGCGGCCACGTGCTGGCGGTCGCCGCCACGGATCCCGATATCGCCGCGGTCGTGTCGCAGGTACCGCTCATCGACGGCTGGCACCGCGGCCGCGGACTACGCGAGCGTCTCAGTTGGGATGTGGCGTGGCGGACGCTGCAATTCGCTGTCGCCGCGGTGCGCGATGTGGTTGGCGCGAAGTTGGGTCAGCCGCCGTATCTGGTTCCGGTGGTGGGTGGTTCCGGCGGGGCCGCGGTATTCACTGAGCCCGAGGCGAAATCCGCGTTCGAGGCGCTGGGCGGTGAAGCCGTCGGCTGGCGCAATTCGCTGGCTCCTCGCATGTTGTTCGCATTGCCGCGCTACCGCGAAGGCACCGCGGAGAAGCTGCACATGCCGGTCCTGGTGTGCGTGGGGGACCACGACCTGCAGGCGTCGCCCAGGTTCGCGGTGCGGATCGCCTCGCTGATGAATGACGTTGAACTGCACCGCTATCCGGTCGGGCACTTCGACGTCTACACGGGAAGGCTGTTCGACGAGATCAGCTCTGTGCAGGCCGAATTTCTGCACCGCCATTTGGTATCGACGACCGGCTGACGGTGTTCAGGACCAGGGGCCGGGGAAGTGGCCGTCCTGGTCTTGCACCATCACGATGTCCTTGCAATCGCCGTTCAGGGCGACGGCATTCTCACCGCGGCATATCAGCGTCCAGCCCGCGATCCGCGCGAAGGGGCGGACCGACCAGGTGGTCGCGATCGGTTCGGTGGCGGGCAGGGCGAGGACGGCGAACGTGTTGCCGACGTTGGTGATGTAGAGGTGGTCTTCGAAGAACGCCAACTTGGCGATCGACATCTTCTTCGCGTCGTCGCGCGTCTTCAGCAAATCCCACTGCTGGCTGCGCAGGTTCCATACCCCGAAGCCGAACGGCGAACTATCCGAATCATGGCCGTCGACAAACAGTTTCCCGTCTGACAACGTCGCGGACAGCCCGCCGCCGGGAATGCGGTCGGAGTCGCCGACCTTGATGACGGCCTTCGCGTTCAGGTCGTAGAACATCGTCGAGAGCACCGGCGGGTTGTAGGAATCCCAATGCGTGATCTTCACCAATTTGTCCGGGCCATCTGACAATTCGGCGTCCACGCTGCGGATGTCGTTGTCCTGATAGATGGCTTCGCCGCTGGGCCGGCGCAGCTCGGCGCCCGAGGTTTTGGCGGGGTCGGTGTTGCGTTGGAACGCCAGGACGTCCTGCCAGGCGCGCCCCGACTGCGGATCGTTCCACGGCATCGACAGGTCGGTGCCGGACAGGATGACGGTCCGCGGCGGCGAATTGGGGGCGTGCCCGTCGGTGAAGGCGTTGATCCAGGCCACGCCCGACGCGGTGGAGGACAGCGACCAGTCCTTCGACGCGGTCAGTTTGAGGTCCGGTGTCGGCGGCTGCAGCTCCTTCGTCGCCAGCGGTTGGCCCGCCTTGAAGTCATAGGCGTACGCGGTCGCCTTGGTGACCGCGGGTTGTTGGGCCTGGGCGGGTTTGACGGTCGTGACGATGTAGACCACTCGCATGTCCTCCGCCGTGCCCGTGAGCGCGCAGATGGCGCCGGTCAGGTTCTCGCCGGCGGGGACGACCGGGAGGGGCGGCGCGACGTATTGCCCGGTCTTTGGATCGAATATTTTGGGGCGGATGTCGTCGAGTGCGGATTTGCTGTCGGAGAATTTCTCCGGGCAACCGAAGTACGCCGTTCCGCCGTAGCTTTTCCAATCCTTCTCCAGCGGACCGGTGATCGGCGCCGGTGCGGCGACCGCGCTGGGGGCGGTTTTCGACGAAGAAGTCGAGGTGGTGGGCGTCGCCGCGGGTGGGGACGCGGTTTCCGAACACGACACGAGGGTCAGGCAGGCGACCAGCGCGGCGAGGGCAAGCCCACATTTGGGCACAGTTTGCCCCCTAAACGCACGCATCAAAAACCCCCGTTAAGTTCGTGTAACCAGTGAGCGTAAAGCGGTCCGGGACCAACCGCGACTCGGGTCAGGCCGTCTTCGTCACACCACGCCCGCCGAACGGCTATCGGCCCAACTCGATGGCCGGGCTCTTCGGACCGCTCGGGCTCGCCTGACCTCGCGATATCGCGTGCCCGGCGCCGCCATGGGCCATACGTTGGGGCCAATGTGTGTGTGGCCTATTCGCCTCTTAGCGCACCGACCAGCCGGCCGCCGATCAGCAGGACCGCGAATACACCGCCGGTGACGCCCGAAATGAGCAGTGGCAGTCGGCCGTTCGAACCCCACAGCGCGCCGGCCCACAGCCCGGCCACCAGGACCGCCAGGCCGACGCCGCCCTGGAACACGCCCTGCGCGCTGGCCTGGTGCCCTGGATCGACCAGCCCCGAAATCCACGCCTTCCCGACGCCGTCGGTGCACCCGGTGAACATCCCATAGGCGCCGATCAGCAGCCAGGCCGTCACGGCGTCGGTGGTCAGCCCCAATCCGATGTAGCCGATCGCGAAGAAGGCCAGCCCGACGCCGAACAGCGCCGGCCTGCCGATGCGGTCGGCGAGCGCCCCGGCCGGGTAGCTGGCCAGCGCATACACCGCGTTGTAGCCGACGTAGGCCAGGATCACCGCGACCACCGAGAAGCCAATCTCGTTGAGCCGCAGCAACAACAGGGCGTCGGGGAAGTTGACCGCGCTGAAGGCCACCAGGACTGCGGTCACCCGCCAGTACGGTCGCGGCAACGAGCGCACACCCGCCCACATCGACTGTCGCCGCTCCCGCGGGCCGCGGCGTCCGCGCTCACGCACGCCGAACACCAGCGCCACGGACAGGACGGCGGGCACGATGGCGACATACAGCAACGGCGCGATCCGGTGATCCAACAGCTCGTACCCCACCAGCCCGAGCAGCGGACCGACGACGGCCCCGAAGGTGTCCATCGCGCGGTGGAAGCCGAAAACCCTCCCGCGCAGGGCGTCGTCGACGTCATCGACCAGCAGCGCGTCCCGTGGGGCGCCGCGAATGCCCTTGCCGAGCCGGTCGACGACGCGACCCGCCAGCACGCCCGGCCACGCCCCGGCCGCCGCGATGATGACCTTGCCGAGCGCGGCCATGCCGTAGCCGGTGGCGATCAACGGGCGCCGGGCGAACCTGTCACCGAGCGGGCCCGCGGCGAGCTTGGTCAGCGAGGCCGCGCCCTCGGCCGCGCCCTCGACCGCCCCGACCACCGACGGCGGCGCGCCCAGGACGGCCGTCAGGTAGATCGGCAACAGCGGATACAACAGCTCGCTGGCGGCGTCCTGCAGGAACGAAACCCCGGAGAGCACCCGAACGTTGCGGGTCAGCCAGGGGGGCCCGGCGGCGATTTCACTCTTGCGCACGCAACCGCACCATGCGCGTCGTCGACGTCTCGTCCAACTCGACGACATCGGACCGCGATCGCAGGAAATCGCTGAACGACCGGAACCCCAAGGCCCGTTCGCTGAACGACGGATCCATCCGTTTCATCTGGGCCTTCACCGCGGAGTTGTGCAGCCAGTCGACGTCGTCCTTTTCCAGGCCGATCTGCAGCGCGCGCGTCAGCAGCGCCGTGGCCGCGGCCTGGGGGTCGGGCGGCTCGGGCTCCTCGGGCGGGGCCTCCTTGGCGCGCCCGGAGCGTCGTTTCGCCGGCTTGGCCTCGGCGTCCACGGCTGCGGGTGCCGGTTCGAGGGCAGGCACGCCAGGCAGCGAGTCGTAGATGACGAACTCGTCGCAGGCCGCCGCCAGCGCCCGGCTCGACGCGCCCGCGACCCCGATGCCCACCACGTAGCGGCCGAGTCTCTTGCAACGCTGGGCCAGCGGGATGTAATCGGAATCACCGGCCACGATCACCACGTGGGTGAGGTCGGGCAGCCGGAACATGTCCTCGACCGCGTCGACGGCCAGCCGGATGTCGGCGCCGTTTTTGCCGTAGGCCGCCGCGGGAAACAACTGCACCAGGTCGACCGCGCGGGCCACCAGCTGCCCGCGGTATCCCGTGTTGATATCGGCCGACCAGTCCGCGTAGGCGCGGGTGAGCACCAGGGTTCCGAACGACGACGCGAAGTCGAGGATGGCGCCGACGTCCACGGTGGCCCGCCCCAGCCGCTCGCCGTACTGCTCGAGCCCCTTGGCTTTGTCCCGCTGGAACGAGTTACGGCCGTGCACCTGGTCATATCGGGAGATCACGATGTTGTCGAAATCGAGGTAGACGGCCACGCGGGCCGCAACCGGTTCGGTCATGCACTAGATCATCGCTGAGGCCTCCAGCACTGCGGGGACCGGAAGCGTTTTCGGTCACGATTTGCCCCGGGCGGCTCCCTAAGCGGGCTCAGAGCGGGTACACACAGGCAATGAGCCAGTTGAAGTTTTTGGAGTTGCACGGCGACCGGGTCGCCTACCGCGACGAGGGTGACGGCGAGGTGCTCCTGCTCATCCACGGCATGGCGGGCAGCTCGGAGACGTGGCGGTCGATCATTCCGCCGCTGGCCAAGAAGTTCCGGGTCATCGCCCCGGACCTGCTCGGCCACGGCGAATCGGCGAAGCCCCGCACGGACTATTCGCTTGGTGCGTTCGCGGTCTGGCTGCGCGATCTGCTCGACGAGCTGGGCGTCAGCCAGGCCACCCTGGTCGGTCAATCGCTCGGCGGCGGGGTCGCGATGCAGTTCGTCTATCAGCACCCCGACTACGCCAAGCGGTTGATCCTGATCAGCAGCGGCGGCCTGGGCCCCGACGTCGGCTGGGTGCTGCGGCTGCTGTCGGCGCCCGGGGCGGAGCTGGTGTTGCCGATCATCGCGCCCAAGCCGGTGCTGTCGGTCGGTAACCGCCTGAGGTCGTGGCTGAGGAGCGCCGGCATCCAGTCGCCCCGCGGGACCGAGATGTGGAGCGCCTACTCGTCGCTGTCCGACGCCGAGACTCGGCAGTCGTTCCTGCGGACGTTGCGGTCGGTGGTGGACTATCGCGGCCAGGCGGTCAGCGCGCTGAGCAGGCTGCGGCTGCGGGAGGACCTGCCGGTCATGGCGATCTGGGGCGAGCGGGACGGCATCATCCCCGTCGACCACGCGTATGCGGCGCACGAGGCCCGCACCGACGCCCGGCTCGAGATCCTGCCCGACGTGGGCCACTTCGCACAGGTCGAGGCGCCGAACCAGGTGGTGGAGCTGATCGAGGACTTCATCGCGAGCGGCGACCGCGACGAGACGGACAGCACCCAGCTGCGCATGTGAGCCGGAAGGGGCGGCAAAAGAACTCCCCGTCCTCGCGCCCGCCGGTCGTAAAATTGCGGCGATGCGCAAAGCCGCGCGTTCCGCGCTCCCGCCGGGGCCCCGGCTGCCCCGGGTTCTACAGGCCGCGTTGATGTTGCACCGCGGGTCGCACTTCGTTGCCGCCTGCAGGCGTCGTTATGGGAGCGTGTTCACGCTGCGCGTCGCGGGGATGGGCACGCTGGTGTACTTGGCGGACCCGGCCGACATCAAGACGGTGTTCGCAGGCGACCCGCGCGTTTTCCATGCCGGGGAAGCGAATTCGATACTCAGCGGGTTGCTGGGCGAGAGCTCGCTGCTGGTGATCGACGAGGATGTCCACCGGGACCGGCGCCGGCTGATGCTGCCGCCCTTCCATCGTGACGCCGTCGCCCGCCAAGCCGGGCTGATGGCCGAGATCGCCGCCGCCAAGATCGCCGAGTGGCCGGTGGCGCAGAGCGTCGCGGCCGCGCCCAAGATGTCGGAGATCACCCTGGAAGTGATTCTGCGGACGGTCATCGGCGCCACGGACCCGGCCCGGCTCGCCGCCCTGCGCGCGATCATGCCTCGGCTGCTGACCGTGGGTCCCTGGGCGACGCTGGCGCTGGCGAGGCCGCAACTGCAGCGTCACCTGCCGTGGCGGGCGCTGCGCCGGCGAATGGCGGAGGCGGACCGCCTGCTCGACGCCGAGATCGCCGAGCGCCGCGCGGACCCCGACCTGGCCGAGCGCACCGACGTGCTGGCCATGCTGGTCCGCGCCGAGGGGGGCGGGCACCCGATGTCCGACCACGAGCTGCGGGATCAGTTGATGACGCTCCTGGTGGCCGGGCACGACACCACCGCGAACGGGTTGTCCTGGGCGCTCGAGCGATTGACCCGCCATCCGCCGGTGCTGGCCAAGGCCGTGGCCGCCGCCGAGGCCAGCGCCGCGGGCGATCCGGCCGGCGACGAGTATCTCGACGCGCTGGTGAAGGAGACGCTGCGGATCCGCCCGGTGGTCTTCGACGTGGGGCGCGTGCTCACCGAACCGGCCGACGTGGCCGGCTACCGGCTGCCGGCCGGGGTCATGGTGGCGCCCGGAATCGGGCTGGTGCACACCAGCGCCGCGGTATACCCGGACCCGCAGCGGTTCGACCCGGACCGCATGCTTGGCGCCACTCTCAGCCCGACGACCTGGTTCCCGTTCGGCGGCGGCAACCGCCGCTGCCTGGGCGCCGGCTTCGCCTCTGTCGAGATGCGCGTGGTGCTGCGCGAGATCCTGCGCCGGGTCGAGCTGTGCACGACTACCGCGGCCGGTGAACGCCAGAGGCTGAAATTCGTTGTGCTGGTACCACATCGCGGCGCCCGCATCCGTATCAAGGCGATCAAAGACGTCCCCTCGACAGCGCCCGCCGCCACCGAGCGGACGTGACCGGCCACGCAGCGGTCCGGGTGCCAATACCTGCAGCCGGGGCAAAATGCCTGGCCGCGCGACGCGCGGTGGTTCGCGCGGTGTGAGGTACGACACAGGTAGACCGTGACCACTGGTCAGGCCACAGACGCCGAAAGGGGTCTAGAAGATATCCGGTACCTGCGGTACTGTCTGGACACAGCACGTCCAAATGTAAACCTCGCTGGGGAGGCTTGGATATGGCCAGGACACGCATGGTTCGGCGTTGGCGCCGCAATATGGAAGTGCGCGACGACACCGAATACGTCAACACGCTTGCCACCCTGTCCGAGGGGTCGGTGCGGCGGAACTTCAATCCGTATACCGACATCGATTGGGACTCACCGGAATTCGCCGTCACGGAGAATGACCCTCGGTGGATACTGCCGGCGACGGACCCGTTGGGGCGCCACCCCTGGTACCAAGCGCAGTCCGACGAGCGCAAGATCAAGATCGGCATGTGGCGCCAGGCCAACGTCGCCAAGGTCGGGCTGCACTTTGAGTCGATCCTGATCCGCGGCCTGATGAACTACACGTTCTGGGTGCCGAACGGCTCCCCGGAATACCGGTACTGCTTGCACGAATCGGTCGAAGAGTGCAACCACACCATGATGTTCCAGGAGATGGTCAACCGCGTCGGCGCCGACGTCCCGGGCATGCCCCGGTCGCTCAAATGGCTCTCGCCGCTGGTTCCGCTGGTCGCCGGTCCGCTGCCGGTGGCTTTCTTCATCGGCGTGCTCGCCGGTGAGGAGCCGATCGACCACACGCAGAAAAACGTTCTGCGCGAGGGTAAGTCACTGCACCCGATCATGGAGCGAGTGATGGCCATTCACGTGGCCGAGGAGGCGCGGCACATCTCCTTCGCCCACGAGTTCCTGCGCAAGCGGGTGCCGCAATTGACGCGCCGGCAGCGATTCTGGACGGCGCTGTACCTGCCGCTGACGATGAAGGTGCTGTGCCGTGCGATCGTGGTGCCCCCCAAGGCATTCTGGCAGGAGTTCGACATTCCGCGCGAGGTGAAGCGCGAGCTGTTCTTCCGTTCGCCGGAATCGCGTAAATGGCTGAGCGACATGTTCGGTGACGTCCGGATGCTGGCCCACGACACCGGGCTGATGGAGACGCGGTCGGCGCGGCTCATGTGGCGGCTCTGCAAGATCGACGGCAAGCCGTCGCGTTACCGCAGCGAGCCGCAGCGTCAGCACTTGGCCGCGGCGCCGGCGGCGTAGGACCGCGCGGGTAATCACCTATGCCGCATGTCATTACCCAGTCGTGCTGTAACGACGGGTCCTGTGTTTTCGCGTGCCCGGTGAACTGCATTCACCCCACGCCCGATGAGCCCGGCTTCGCCACCTCGGAGATGCTCTACATCGATCCGGTGGCGTGTGTGGACTGCGGCGCGTGCGTGAGCGCCTGTCCCGTCGGAGCGATCGCGCCGGACACCCGGCTCGACATCAAGCAGCTGCCGTTCGTCGAGATCAACGCGTCCTTCTACCCGGAGCGCCCCGAGGGCGAGAAATTGCCCCCGACGTCGAAGCTGGCCCCGGTGATCCCGGCCCCGCAGGTGCGCGCTCGGCGCCGGCCGCTGACCGTGGCCATCGTCGGATCCGGGCCGGCGGCCATGTATGCCGCCGACGAGCTGCTCACCCAGCATGACGTGCGGGTGAACGTCTTCGAGAAGCTGCCCACGCCCTACGGGCTGGTGCGCGCCGGGGTGGCGCCCGACCACCAGAACACCAAGCGCGTCACGCGGCTGTTCGATCGCGTCGCCGGTCACCGCCGCTTCTGGTTCTACCTCAACGTCGAGGTCGGCAAGCACCTGAGCCACGCCGACCTGCTCGCCCACCACCACGCCGTCTTGTACGCCGTCGGGGCCCCCGACGACCGCCGCCTGGACATCGAGGGCATGGGCCTGCCGGGCACCGGAACCGCCACCGAATTGGTTGCGTGGATCAACGGGCATCCCGACTTCGCCGGTCTGCCAGTCGATCTCAGCCACGAACGGGTGGTGATCGTCGGAAACGGAAACGTTGCCCTGGACGTGGCCCGTGTGCTCACGGCGAACCCCGAGGACCTGGCCCGCACCGACATCTCCGACCGTGCGCTGGCGGCGCTGCGCTCTTCGGCGGTCCGCGAAGTGGTGGTCGCCGCCCGGCGCGGACCCGCCCAATCGGCATTCACGCTGCCCGAATTGATCGGGCTCACCGGCTCGTCCCATGTCGTGCTCAGCGCGGCCGACCACGAACGGGTGGCGGCCGACCTCGCGACCGTGACGGACGGCCTGACCAAGCGCAAGCTGGAAATCCTGACCACGCTCGGCGGCGACTCGTCGTCGGCCCAACGAAACGGGCGTCCGCGGATCCGGCTGGCCTACCACCTCACGCCGAAGCGGATTCTGGGTGAGCAACGCGCCACCGGCGTCGAGTTCGCCGTCACCGGCACCGACGAACTCAGCCGACTGGACGCGGGCCTGGTGTTGACGTCAATTGGCTACCGCGGCAAGCCGATTCGCGATCTGCCGTTCGACGAATCGGCGGCTGTGGTTCCCAACGACGGCGGGCGTGTGGTGGACCCCGCCTCCGGTGAGCCGGTATCCGGCGCCTATGTCGCGGGCTGGATCAAGCGCGGCCCGAGCGGATTCATCGGCACGAACAAATCGTGCTCGCTGCAGACCGTTCACGCCCTGGCAGCCGACTTCAATGCCGGGCGGCTCTGCGATCCGGTCGGGGAGCCGGAGGCGCTGGCCGAGCTGGTGCGGAACCGGCAGCCCGACGCCGTCGATGCCCGCGGCTGGCGAGCCATCGACGCCGCCGAGATCGCCCGCGGCAGCGCCGACGGCCGGCCGCGCGGCAAGTTCACCGAGGTGGCCGACATGCTCGCCGCCGCTGCCGCCGCCGGGCCGCCGCCGCGACGCCGGCTGCTGGACCGCCTGCTCGGCTAACCGGCGGCCTGACCGGCCATCGCCGCCTGAATCTCGTCGTAGCCGACCTCGCGGACCGGCTGTCCCATCGACCAGTGGTGGCCGAACGGGTCCGCGACCACGCCGTAGCGGTCACCCCAGAACTGATCGTCCAGGGGAGCGACTACGGTGGCGCCCGCATCCAGGGCCCGCTGGAACTTGGCGTCGACGTCGGTGACCGTCAGGTGGATGGTGACCGGCGTGCCACCCAAAGAGGTGGGCGTCATCGACTTGCCGCCACACACCTCGGGGAAATCGTCGTTGAGCATGACCAGAAAGCCGTTGATGCGCACCGCGGCGTGGACGAGCTTTCCGTCCGGACGAGGCACCCGCCCGATCTCCTCGGCGCCAAAGGCCTTGACGTAGAAGTCGATCGCCGCGGCCGCGTCGTCGACCACCAGGTGCGGGGACAGGGCGGGTTCGATGTTGATCGCCATTGTGGTTCTCCTTGTCGTCGGTTCCCAGGCCGGCCTCGGGCGGGCAGGCTCGCGAGTTATGACTGCGCCCGCGACACAAACTCATCGCGGCGGCACCCATTAAATCGCCGGGCGCCGACAACTAGGCGTGGGTGAGGCTGCGGTCCCAACCCTCGACGGATTCGGGGCTGCGCGGGCCCGGTCCCACATAGATGGCCGACGGGCGAACCAGCTTGCCGAGCCGCTTCTGCTCGAGGATGTGCGCACACCATCCCGCGGTGCGCCCGCAGGTGAACATCGCGGGCATCATGTTGGCCGGGACCTGGGCGAAGTCCAGGATTACCGCCGCCCAGAACTCGACGTTGGTCTCGATGGCGCGGTCCGGACGGCGCTCGCGCAGCTCCGACAGGGCGGCCTGCTCCAGCGCGACCGCAACCTCGTGGCGAGGTGCGCCGAGCCGCTCGGCCGTCGCGCGCAGCACCCGCGCCCGCGGGTCCTCCGCGCGGTAGACCCGGTGGCCGAATCCCATCAGCTTGTCGCCGCTGTCCAGGATTTTCTTGACCAGGCCGCGGGCGTCGCCGGTGCGCTCGACCTCTTCGATCATGGGCAGCACGCGGGCCGGCGCGCCACCGTGCAGCGGCCCGCTCATGGCCCCGATCGCCCCGGACAACGCCGCCGCGACGTCGGCCCCGGTCGAGGCGATCACGCGCGCGGTGAACGTCGAGGCGTTCATGCCGTGTTCGGCGGCCGACACCCAGTAGGCGTCGATCGCCTCGACGTGCCGCGGGTCCGGCTCGCCCTGCCAGCGCGTCATGAAACGCGCTGTGACAGTTGAGCATTCATCGATGATCCGCTGCGGAACCGCGGGCTGGTAGATACCGCGGGCGGACTGCGCGACGTAGGACAGCGCCATCACCGACGCCCGGGCCAGCTGGTCGCGCGCCGTGGCGTCGTCGGTGTCGAGCAGCGGCCGGTACCCCCAGATCGGGGCCAGCATCGCCAGGCCGGCCTGCACGTCGACGCGCACGTCACCGGTGTGAATGGGCAGCGGGAACGGCTCGGCGGGTGGCAATCCGTGGCCGAACTTGCCGTCGACCAACAGGGCCCACACGTCGCCGAAGGTGACGTGCTGGTTCACCAGGTCTTGGATGTCGACGCCGCGGTAGCGCAGCGCGCCGCCGTCTTTATCCGGTTCTGCGATCTCGGTCGTGAAGGCGACCACGCCTTCCAGGCCGGGGACAAAATCTTCGGGGACCACAGTCATACGAAAATTCTCGCACCCCACCCTCGGGCCGACGCTACCGGCCGTTAGCAAGCCCCGGTAGCGTTGGCGCGATGGCAGGACCAGACCCCGAGCACCTGCAAAGGATGCGCGTCGAATACGGATCGGTGGAAAAGGACGGCAGTCCCGACCTCGACGCGGATTGGCTCGACGACGGTTGGGTTTCCTTGTTGCGCAAATGGATCGACGAAGCCGAGCGGGCCGGCATCGCCGAGCCCAACGCGATGGTGCTGGCCACCGTCGAGGGCGGCAGGCCGGCGAGCCGGACGGTGTTATGCAAGAGCGTGGACGAGTCCGGAATCACATTTTTCACCAACTATGACTCGGGCAAGGGCGCCGACCTGGCCGCGACGCCCTACGCGTCGGTGACGTTTCCCTGGTTTCAGCTGGGCCGACAGGTCCACCTCCGGGGGCCGGTGAGCAAAGTCACGCCCGAGGTCACCGAGGACTACTGGTCCAAGCGTCCGCGCGGCTCGCAGTTGGGGGCGTGGGCGTCGCAGCAGTCCCGGCCGGTCGCGTCGCGCGCGGCGCTGCTCGCCCAGTTGGCGGAGGTGACCGCGCGGTTTGCCGACCAGGACCGCATCCCGGTTCCCCCGGGCTGGGGCGGTTACCTGCTCGCTCCGGAGACGGTCGAATTCTGGCAGGGGCGGGAGAACCGGTTGCATAACCGGATCCGGGTCACCGGCGCTCACGTCGAGCGCCTTCAGCCCTAGCCCGCGCCCAGGGGCGGTGCGACGCCGCAGAGTTGACCCCGGGCAGGCACGCGAACGCAACAACGACTACCTTCACCTGTAAGCACCTAGTCAGGGCAGCCATACCAGCCAGAGCGCAAAGGGGTTCTCGTGGCCGACACCGACGACACCGCAACTCTGAAGTACCCGGGGGGCGAGATCGACCTAGAAATCGTTCACGCCACCGAAGGTGCGGACGGCATTGCGCTCGGTCCCCTGTTGTCCAAGACCGGGCACACCACCTTCGACAACGGCTTCGTCAACACCGCCGCGTGCAAGAGTGCCATCACCTACATCGACGGTGACGCCGGGATTCTGCGGTACCGCGGCTACCCGATCGAGCAGCTCGCCGAGAAGTCGACCTTCATCGAGGTGAGCTACCTGCTGATCTACGGCGAGCTGCCGGACTCCGACCAGCTCGCCGAGTTCACCAAGCGGATCCAGTTGCACACCATGCTGCACGAGGACCTCAAGCGCTTTTTCGACGGCTTCCCCCGCAACGCTCACCCCATGCCGGTGCTGTCCAGCGTGGTGAACGCGCTGAGCGCCTACTATCCCGACGCGCTCGACCCGATGGACAACAACCAGGTCGAGCTCTCGACGATCCGCCTGCTCGCAAAGTTGCCCACCATCGCGGCGTACGCCTACAAGAAATCCGTCGGTCAGCCGTTCCTCTACCCGGACAACAACCTGTCGCTGGTGGAGAACTTCCTGCGGATGACGTTCGGACTGCCGGCCGAGCCGTATCAGGCCGATCCCGAGGTGGTCCGGGCGCTGGACATGCTGCTCATCCTGCATGCCGACCACGAGCAGAACTGTTCGACGTCGACGGTGCGGCTGGTGGGGTCGTCCCGGGCCAACCTGTTCACCTCGATCTCCGGCGGCATCAACGCGCTGTGGGGGCCGCTGCACGGCGGCGCCAACCAGGCGGTGCTCGAGATGCTCGAGCAGATCCGCCAAAGCGGCGACGACGTCAGCGAGTTCGTCCGCAAGGTGAAGAACCGCGAAGAGGGCGTCAAGCTGATGGGCTTCGGCCACCGGGTCTACAAGAACTACGACCCCCGCGCCCGCATCGTCAAGGAACAGGCCGACAAAATCCTGGCCAAGCTCGGCGGCGACCCGCTGCTGGAGATCGCCAAGGAATTGGAAGAGGCGGCGCTGACCGATGACTACTTCGTCGAGCGCAAGCTCTACCCGAACGTCGACTTCTACACCGGGCTGATCTACCGGGCCCTGGGCTTCCCGGTCCGGATGTTCACGGTGCTGTTCGCGTTGGGCCGGCTGCCCGGCTGGATCGCGCACTGGCGTGAGATGCACGACGAGGGTGACAGCAAGATCGGCCGTCCGCGCCAGATCTACACCGGATACACCGAGCGCGACTACAAGACAATCGACGCGCGCTAGTCCGAGCGCGGGCGAGTCACAGCGACGCCAGCACGGCCATGGCGGCGTTGTGCCCGCCGATGCCCGACACCGCGCCGCCGCGTCGGGCGCCGGAGCCGCACAGCAGGATCCGCTCATGCGCGGTGGCCACCCCCCACTGTCGCGCCGGCGAGTGCAGCGGGTCGTCGTCGTCCGCGAACGGCCACGCCAGGCCGCCGTGGAAGATGTTGCCGGCAGTCATCCGCAGCGTGCGGTGCAGGTCGAGGGTGGTCGTCGTCTCGATGCAGGGACGTCCGTGTGCGTCGGGCAGCAACAGGTCCTGAATGGGTTCGGCCAGAACGGAATTCAGGGATGCAAGCACTGATTCGGTCAGCCGGTCGCGCAGGGCGCCGGAGTAGGTGCCGTCGAACAGCGAGTGCGGGGTGTGCAGGCCGAACACCGTCATCGTGTGGGCGCCCGTCTCGCGCAGGTCGGCCGACAGGATGCTCGGGTCGGTCAGCGAGTGGCAATAGGCTTCGCAGGGCAGCGGATCCGGGACATGCCCGGCGGCCGCCCGGGCGTACGCCGAATCCAGTTGGGTCCAGGCCTCGTTGACGTGAAACGTCCCGGCGAACGCCTGCTCGGGCGTCACCGCGTCGTCCCGCAGCCGCGGCAGCCGCCGCAGCACCATGTTGACCTTGACCTGTGCGCCTTGGGCCGGGGCCGGCGGTCGTTCACCGAGCAGGCCGGCCAGTACCGTCGGCGTCACTCCCGCGAGGACGAACCGGGCCCGGATGATCCGCTCCTCGTCGCGGGCGCGGAACCGGACGAGACCGTCCGGTTCGACAACGTAAACCTCCGCGCCGGTAGTGATTTCGGCACCGCGACCCACGGCGGCGGCGGCCAGGGCCTGGGTCAGCGCGCCCATCCCGCCGACCGGGACATCCCAGTCCCCGGTCCCGCCGCCCAGCACGTGGTACAGGAAGCAGACATTCTGGATCAGCGACGGGTCGTTGAGGCGCGCGAATGTTCCGATCAGCGCGTCGGTCGCGATCACGCCGCGGACGACGTCGTTGCCGACGGCCGCGGTGATGGCACGCCCGATCGGTTCGTCGATCAAGGTGTGCCACGCGGCCGCCGCTTCGCCGCCTTCGCCGACCCGCCGGCGGGCCTGCTCGCGAGTGTGCAGCGGTTCCAGCAGCGTCGGCCAGAGCCGCTGGGTCACCAGCCGGCAGCGTTCGTAAAAGGCGGCGAACCCGCGCTCGTCGGGGCCGGCGCCGATCGCGGCGAACGTGTCGCCGGCTGCCCCGATCAGCAGCCCGCGGCGGCCGGCAGTGGCGGGATCCGGCGTGTACGAGGAATACCGCCGCCGGGCCAACCGCACCCCGGCGCCCAGGTCGTCGACGATGCGGGGCGGCAACAGGCTGACCAGATAGGAGTAGCGCGACAGCCGCACACCGACCCCGTCGAACGCCTGCGCCGAAACGGCGGCTCCACCGACGTGCCCGAGCCGCTCCAGCAACCGCACCCGCAGGCCCGCCCGGGCCAGATACGCCGCGGCCACCAGGCCGTTGTGGCCGCCCCCTATGACGACGGCGTCGACATCCGCGGCGTGGCTCAGTTCAGGTAGCCCTCGACCTCGTCGGGCGGACGCACCTCAGCCTCGCGAGGGTCACCGCCGCTGTCGCGCAACGCGCGACGCTGCCGCAGCAGGTCCCAACACTGGTCGAGCTCGACCTCGAGCCGCCGCAGGCGATCGTGCTCCTCCGATTCGGAGATGTCGCGCTGTAGCAGCTGTGCCCGCAGGGCTTTTTCCTCGGCGACCAGGTCGCGGATGTGTGCCAGGGTTTCGCTGTCGGTCGGTTTCTTGCCGTTGGCCATCGCTCCAGTGTGCCCGACCCGGCCGCGATCGGCTCCGTAGGTCACCTATCGTGGGCCGGGCGCGCAGGCGTGCGCGGGGAGCCGGTCAAAAGCCTTGTGCCCTCGACAAACTCGCGCTAGCTCGGGCCGGGAAGCCGCAGCACCAGCCGGGCGCCGCCCAGCGGGCTGCTTTCCAGCGCAGCCGTCCCGCCGTGCAAGTGGGCCTGCTGGGCCACCAGCGCCAGCCCCAGCCCCGAGCCCGAATGCGAGGCGGTCGACCCGCGGGAGAACCGCTCGAACACCACGTCGCGTTCGTCTTCGGGCACGCCGCCGCCGTTGTCGTCGATGGAGATCTCGACCCCGGCGCGCGAGCTGACCGCCGAGAGCTGGACACGGGTCGCGCCGCCATGCTTGACGGCATTGGCGATCGCGTTGTCCACGGCGAGGCGCAATCCGGCCGGTAAGCCGACGATGATGCACGTCGGCGACGGCACCAGCGCAACGTCGAGATCGGGGTAGATGCGCATCGCGTCGTGGGCGGCCCGGTCGAGCAACTCGGTGATGTCGACGGGCACGTGATCGTCGGAGGTCGACAGTTCGCCCTGGGCCAACCGCTCCAGGGCGCTCAAGGTGGCTTCGATCCGCGACTGGGTGCGGATGACGTCGCTCAGCACCTCCTTGCGTTGGTCGTCGGTCATGTCCAGGGTGGACAGCACCTCGAGGTTGGTGCGCATCGCGGTCAGGGGGGTGCGCAGCTCGTGCGAAGACACGGCGGCGAAGTCGCGCGCCGACGCCAGCGCCTCCTTGGTCCGGTTCTGCTCGTTCCAGATGCGCTGCAGCATGCCGCGCATGGCCTCGGCGATCTCGACGGCCTCGGTGGCGCCGTGCACCTCCACCCGCGGCGCCTCGTCGCCGGCGTCGATCGATCGGGTCTGCTGGGCGAGCTGTTTGAACGGGCGCACGGCGAAGGCAGCCAGCAACCAGGCGAACACCGCCGCCGCGACGATGGCGAAGCCGCAGATGAGCAGCACCCGCCGGTGCAGGTTGTTGGTCTCGGCGAGGGTCGCGTCATACGTTGCCCCCACCGCCAGCGACGTAGGTTCCGGCGAGGGAATCTCCACGGTCCGCACGCGATACCGCACGCCGTTGACGTACGCGTCGGCGTAGTCGACGTCCAGCTTGGGCAGCGTCACGTTGGAGTTCGACTTGACCAGGTCGCCGCGGCGGATGGTCATGATGGCGTCGTTGTCGTTGGGGGAGCGCGGGATTTCGTTGACGCCGCGCGGCAGGAAGGGGATGGCGAAGCCCGCGGCCTCGTCGAGGCGGCGATCCAGCCGCTCCTTGCGGTCGTTGGTGATACCCACCCAGACGACGACGCCGACGATCAGCACGGGAATCGCCGCGCCGATGACCGTCGCGACCACAACCCGGGCGCGCAGCGATGGCGTACGGGTCAGGATCCGGGACAGAAAATTCATGGCCGCTCGCCTGGTTATTGCATGCGCAGGACGAACCCTACTCCGCGGACGGTGTGCAGCAGCCGGGGACCGCCGTTGGCCTCGAGCTTGCGCCGCAGATAACCGATGAACACGTCGACGACGTTGGTGTCGGCGGCGAAGTCGTACCCCCACACCAGCTCCAACAGCTGCGCGCGGGACAGCACCGCGGTCTTGTGCTCGGCCAGCACGGCGAGTAGATCGAATTCGCGCTTGGTCAGGTCGACGTCGACGCCGTTGACCCGGGCGCGCCGCCCGGGAATGTCCACTTCCAGCGGGCCGACGGTAATGGTCTCCGAGGATGAGGTTGCGGTCGCGCCGCGGCGGCGCAGCAGTGCCTTCACCCGCGCGACAAGCTCGGCCAACACGAACGGTTTGACCAAGTAATCGTCGGCGCCGGCCTCCAGCCCGGCCACCCGATCGTCGACCGAACTGCGGGCGGACAGCACGCAGACCGGCACGTCGTTGTCCATCGCCCGGAGCGCGGTGACGACGCTGACGCCGTCCAGCACGGGCATGTTGATGTCGAGCACGATCGCGTCCGGCCGGGTCTCGGTGGCGCTGCGCAAGGCTTCGGCGCCGTCGACCGCGGTCGACACCTCGAATCCGGACAGCCGAAGGCCGCGTTCCAGCGAGGCGAGCACATCGGAGTCGTCGTCGACGACCAAGACGCGGGGTGAGGTTGCGCCAGTGTCCATGCCGCTCATTTTGCCTGATCGCCCCTCGTGGTGGTGCCGGGGCTGGGCCGCCGATGTCTAAAAGGTTACGTTTTCGACGCGGGTCCGCGACTGCCCGTATGCGGTGTTGACCAGGCGCGAAACCGGTTGGCGGCTTGGTCCGTTGGCCCGTTGCGGCATGCGCCTCCGGCGCAAAGGAGTGTCACTGGAGACGCTGAGGTCGGTTCGTGCCTGGCTCGGCCCCGCTTCAGCTGCGGGCCCCGGGTTCTGGAGTGAACCAATTGTCAGTCGAAACATGCCGAGAGCGTCGAATGCGTCGCGCCGACGCCAGAGACGGTGCTTCCTCGGAGCTGATCGGTGGGGCCGGGACCACCCGCAGCCCGCGCGCCGACTGGCGGCGCGAGGGGTTGCATGGCCGCCGCCCCGGCGCCCCGTCCCGCGACACGGAGCATTGTTGCCTTCAACGCCTGGGCGTACCGCTCGACGGATTCACGGGCTATCGGATTCTGCGGGAACGAAATCGTCAACGTTGTCTCGTGCGCGAATCTATTGACATAGATACACACTTTATTCGACGACCTACCATCGCCATACATCCCAATATTTAATTCGTCCCAATGAGAACTCAGCGGAACGCCTCTCGCGTCGGCATAGGAGAGCATCTTGGAGCCCTCCACATGTTTTCCGTTTGGGGAGCCCGCAGACGTTAACTCCACGACACGGCCAAACGGGACATAAGCCAGGTCAATACCTAGGTCCAATGACGACTGCGCGGCGCTGACGGCCGCACCGAAGGACGTCCCGGCAACCGGAAGCGCGACGGGGATGTAACCGGTGAACCAGCCAGGGGTGAGGAATTCAGCCGGCGTGCTGCGGGCGTCATATGGCGTGATGCCGTAGTAGGTTTCCGCCCCAGTTAGCTCGTACTCGGCGAAGGCCGCACATGCAATGACACCGCCACTGAACCGGGCGCCCATTGCCGCGCACGCCGCCTCGAACCCGTCCGCCTGGCCGTTGTCGAACAGCGCTACGGCGATAACCCCGGTACCACACGGTATCGACGGATCCCCAAGTGGCAGAGGGAACCTCGGTAGCAACCCGCTATTGCGCTCCATAAACTGGAGCCAATCGCGGACTTCGGGAGACCGAAGGGTCAGCGCTGCTGCATGCTGATGCTGCCGCGCACAGTAATCGTCATGGCTGCCCGCCTCCGGCAGCTCGACCAGGCGTCCGTTGGCAACCAAAGCGGCGTACGTGAGATGGATTTCGAGGAAGATCAGACAGACCGACATTCCATCGATGACCCGATGGTCCGCGCTTACATAGAACGTGAAGTGATGAAGGTGCTGAACGAGTCCGAAAGTGAAGCAATCCCACCGCAGTGGATTCGGTGTGGCCAATATATCCGCCCGCAGCGCGTCGGGCGCCATGTGACCGCGTTCGAGAGGCAGGAATTCGATGTCCGCAGGATTGTCGAACGTCCGCCGAAAGACCTCTCCGCTGGGCGAATACTCAAACCAGCTGTGGTAAGTATCGTGCCGCCGCAGGTGTGCGTTGATCGCTTCTGTCATGGCGGGCACGTTGCACGCCCCTGGTATATCCCAGGCTCCGATGTTAAGGCGTGTTATGTCGCACCCTTTGGCGGCGTGCTCCCTGAACAACTGAAGATGTTTGATTTGCTGGTAGCTCGGCGGAATGGCGCTTATTGGTGCATTCTGAGCTTTATGACGAGCGGCTGAGGAGGCGTGCCAGGAAATGACCGAACCTTCGCCTGGATTCCAGTTATGCACCGTGCCGAATGCGACCACAAACCCCTCCTCCATAACCGCCGACGCTCGCCCGTGATCGCGCCTGATATTCCACGGCGGTGCAAGCGCATGCACAGTTATCGTACAAACGTAAAATAAACATCGTGCTACAGGTACTGTCAGCTCTCCGCCATGAATAGCGAATGCTCGGGCGCGCCCGGCCGTAAGGATGCGTGCATGTCAGAGCGGTTCCAAAGCTAGACGGAGCGTACTCTCGGCCTAAGGAGCAAACTAGCGGGCGATAGCTTTTGTTAGCCAAATCACAGCGGCGTGCCACGCTGAGAGCGGCGCCCCTCCGTCTGCAAGTGCCTTTACCGCCGTGTTTTCAATAATCTGCCGATCGCGTCTTTATTGAACAGTTGTAGGATTGCGGTTGCGCTCGCGGTTATTAATAGCGCGTATGGAGATACTCCGGCAGCCGCGGAGCGTCAACCGGCCAATCAAGCGGCTTGACTTGAGAATCTCACGTGGTTTGTCGCGCGCGTCGTGAAACCCGGTTTTGCTATACGGCTATGTGTCGCGAAACGCGATGCTCTCGTAGCGGCACGTCAACTGCGGCGCGTGCGCAGGCGTGTTTACGGCCAACGGCGCCGCGGCTCATTGCCGCGCCGCGTGGCAAATCATGTTGGCGCCGGGCGGCTTAGTCACCTGGTGCCAACCCGCTCAATCGGACGGCGAGCCGCCGACGCACCGCCGGAACGCCTGCGGCCAGGCGCATTCCGGTGTTGCGGAGGGGGCGCAACGGGCGTGGCAGCGTCGACACCCGCGTTAGGCGTCCCGTCAGTTTCAGCACCCGCTCCGCGCGTCGGCGCTGCGCAACGCTGTAGGCGTCCAGTGCGGCGTCCGGGCCGCCTCCCAACACCTCGGCGAGCGCCCCGGCCAGGGCCATCGCGTCGGTGATCCCCAGGTTCATTCCCTGGCCCCCGGCCGGGCTATGCACGTGGGCCGCGTCGCCGGCCAGCAGCAGCCGGCCGGCCCGGTAACTGTCGGCGACGCGGTGATGGATGTGAAAGCGCGATCCCCATACCAGCTCGGTCACGACCGTTCGGCCCGGCCCGAAGCCGCGGGTATCCAGGAGCGCCTGCACAAACTCCGGTGAAGGCTGTTGCGGCGCATCGGCGGTGGGGGCGACGACGCGGAAGATGTCACCGGGCAGCGGCGCCAAAACCGTGAGGCCATCTTTGGCGTAGAACAGGATCACCTCGTTGCTGGGCGCTTCGCCGGTCACTCGCACGTCGGCGAGCGTGAAGGACTCCGCGAATTCGCCGCCGGCAAAGCCGATTCCGGCTTGGGCGCGAACGGTGCTGTTCATGCCGTCGGCCCCGACCGCGTAGCCCGCCCTGACGATGTCGCCGTCGTCGAAGGTGGCCGTGACCCCGTTCGCGTCCTGGGTGATGTGGCTGAGCGTCTTGGGGCGGATCACGTCGCCGCCCAACTCCCGCAGACGCTCGAGAAGCAGCCGCTCTGTGTCGGCCTGGGAAAGCATCAGGGTGTACGGATGTTCGGTCGGCAGCTCGCTGAAGTCGACGGGGATCAGGATGCGCCGGCCCTGTCGCATGGTGAATCGCGGCGCGATCACCCCGGCCTTGACCATGCGCCTGGTCACGTCGAGCTCTTCAAGCACTTCCAGGGTGCGGGCGTTGACGGCCGCGGCGCGGGACGTGTTGGCGCCCGCGGTCAGCTTGTCCACCAGGGTCACCCGAATTCCGCGGCTGAGCAGTGCCGCGCCGAGTGTCAGCCCGGTCGGGCCGGCGCCTGCCACCAGGACATCGGTGTCTTCCATGGTCGGCTCCTCTCCGTTCATGGATTAGTCAACGCTTGTTGACGTAACTCCATGCTTGCGCGTCGGTTGCGCTAAGTCAACAGTTGTTGGCCTACGCTTGTTGGCATGAGGAGGTCGTCGGAGGAGACCAAGGCGGTTATCCTGGCGGCGGCCCGCGAGCGCTTCGGCGCGGTGGGCTTTCAGGGCGCGACGATTCGCGCCATCGCCGCCGACGCGGGGATTGATCCCGCGATGGTCATGCGCTACTACGGCAGCAAGGACAAGCTGTTCGCCGCCGCAGCCGAATTCGACCTGCGGTTCCCCGACTTCACGACGACCGAACCGACCCAGATCGGGCGCTCGCTGGTTGGGCACTTCCTCGAACGTTGGGAAGGCGACGATGCGCTGGTGATCCTGTTGCGGTCCAGCACCACCAACGGGGAAGCGGCGCAACGCATGCACGAGATCTTCGGTGCCCAGATCCGGCCGCTGGTGGACGCCTTGGTGCCGTCCCAAGAGTCCGGTGTGCGGGCGGGGCTGATCGCGACCCAGATCCTGGGGATGGCGTTGTGTCGCTTCGTGTTACGGCTACCACCGGTCGTCCAGATGAGCCGCGACGAGATCGTCGACTGGCTCGGCCCCACCATTCAGCGCTACCTCGGGCTGCCGGAGGCGAATTGAACCACGGCGACGGTTTGCGGTCGTGTGCGTGGTTTATGTGTCGCGAGTCGCTGGGTGCGATCTCACGGCAACCCGATGCGGCGATAGCGTTGCAATCGGGTGGCCAGCCGCTCGCCCGCCGGTAGTCCGCGCAGCCCGTGCACCTCGGCGGCGATGGCGCGCGAGAGCCGCTGGCAGAACTCGACCGGTTCATCGGCGGCATCGGGATGCTCCGGTACCACGGCGTCGACGATGCCCGACGCCAGCAGGTCGAGCGACCGAATGCCTTGCAGGGCAGCAAGTTCGGCGGCGTGATCGGTGTCGCGGAAGACGATCGCGCTGGCGCCTTCCGGCGGTAGGGGCGCCAGCCAGCCGTGCAGCGCGGCCAGCACCCGGTCGGCGGGCACCATCGCCAGCGCAGGCCCGCCGCTGCCCTGGCCGAGCAGTACCGACACTGTCGGGATGTCGAGCGTGACCAGCTCGGCCAGGCACTGGGCGATCTGGCCGGCCAGCCCGCCCTGTTCGGCCTCGGCCGACAACGCGGGCCCCGCGGTGTCGATCACCAGCACCAGCGGCAGGCGCAGCTCGGCGGCCAGCGCCATGCCGCGCCGGGCCTCGCGGAGCGACGCGGGGCCTACCGTCCCGCCCGTCACCCGTTGCTGGCCCAGCACCACCGCGGGCTGACCGGCGAAGCGGGCCAGCGCCAACAGGGTCGTCGCCGCTTCCCCCTGCCCCGTCCCCGACAACAGCACCAAATCGGTGGCGCCGTGGCGCAGCACGAGCCCGACACCCGGCCGGTCGGGGCGGCGCGACGCCACCACGGAGTCCCACGCCGGCACGTCGGGAATCGGTTCGGGCGGCGGGGACGCGGGTAGCGGTTCGGGTGGGTCGGCGATGACGGTCAAGGCGCGGTTGAGCATCCGGCGCAGCTCGTCGACCGCGATGACACCGTCGATCACGCCGTGGCGGTGCAGGTTCTCCGCCGTCTGGACACCCTCGGGAAAGGGTTCGCCGTAGAGCAGCCGGTACACCCGGGGCCCGAGGAAGCCGATCAGGGCACCCGGCTCGGCCACCGTGACATGGCCGAGCGAACCCCACGACGCGAACACCCCGCCGGTGGTCGGGTTGCGCAGGTAGACCAAATACGGCAGGTGGGCCTGCTTGTGCAGGCGTACCGCCGCGGCGATCTTCACCATCTGCAGAAAGGCGACCGTGCCCTCCTGCATGCGGGTGCCGCCGGAGCTCGGCGAGGCCAGCAACGGCAGGCCTTCGGCGGTCGCTCGCTGCACCGCGGCGGTGATCCGCTCGGCCGCCGCCACGCCGATCGAGCCGCCCAGGAAACCGAACTCGCACATCACGACCGCCACCCGGCGCCCGAAGATGCGGCCCTCGCCGGTCAGCACCGATTCGTCGAGGCCGGTGGCCGCCCGTGCGTCGGCCAATTCTCGCGAATACGCCTCGCTGGCCGGGACAGCGAGCG
Source organism: Mycobacterium paraffinicum (assembly GCF_001907675.1). Lineage (GTDB taxonomy): Bacteria > Actinomycetota > Actinomycetes > Mycobacteriales > Mycobacteriaceae > Mycobacterium > Mycobacterium paraffinicum_A. Next base: position 414,351 of record NZ_MPNT01000001.1, on the reverse strand, counting down.
GCTGGCTGTCCCAGCGGATGAAGGAACCGTCGTCCAGCACCGCGTCGCGGAGCTGAGCAGCCGTGATACGACTCACGACACGAGGCTATATAGGGTGGCTGCCATGATCGGTGTTACCCAGGCCGAAGCCGTGCTGACCATTGAGCTGCAGCGGCCCGAGCGCCGCAATGCCCTCAATTCGCAGCTCGTCGAGGAGCTGCGGGAGACCTTCCAGAAGGCCAGCGACGGCACCGTTCGGGCCATCGTGCTGACCGGCCAGGGCACGGCGTTCTGCGCCGGCGCGGACCTGAGCGGCGACGCGTTCGCCGCCGACTACCCCGACCGGCTCATCGAGCTGCACAAGTTGATGGATGCCACGCTGATCCCGGTGATCGGCGCCATCAACGGTCCGGCCATCGGCGCCGGCCTGCAGCTGGCCATGCGCTGCGATCTGCGGGTCGTCGCACCGGAGGCGTTCTTTCAGTTTCCGACCTCGAAATACGGCCTGGCCCTGGACAATTGGAGCATTCGTCGACTGTCTTCGCTGGTCGGTCATGGCCGGGCCAGCGCGATGCTGCTGACCGCGGAGAAGCTGACGCCCGAAGTGGCGCTGCAGTGTGGATTGGCCAACCGCATCGGGACACTGGCCGACGCCCAGGCCTGGGGCGCCGAGATCGCCAGCCTGGCCCCGCTGGCGATCCAGCACGCCAAGCGGGTGCTCAACGATGACGGTGCCATGGACGACTCGTTGCCGCTGCACAAGGAGCTCTTCGACAAAGCGTGGGGGAGCCAGGACGTCATCGAAGCCCAGGTGGCCCGCATCGAGAAGCGACCGCCGAAGTTCACGGGGGCCTGAGGGTCATGCTGCGGGGGGCGCTGCGGCTGGCCGCGGGTACGGCATCGCTGGCGGCCGGCAGCTGGTTGGTGCGGGCGCTGCACGGCGCACCGGCGGCCCTCGGTGCGCACCCCGCCGCGATCAGGGCGGTGGCGGAAGGGTCACCGAACTACCGCGACGGCGTATTCGTCAACCTCGACCCCGCCTCCAACTTCATGATGGATCGCGAGGAGATGCGGCTGGTCCTGTGGGAGCTGATCGGTAACCGCAGCGTGGGCCGGCCGGCCTCGCCGATCCCGTTGGCCGCGCCGGCGATCTTCGACGGTGATCCCCGGCGGCTGGCCGCCAGCTGGTTCGGCCACTCGACGGTGCTGCTGGAGATCGACGGCTACCGGATACTCACCGACCCGGTGTGGAGCGACCGGTGCTCGCCGTCGGACATCGTCGGGCCGCGACGGTTGCATCCGCCGCCGGTGCAACTGGAAGGGCTGCCCGCCGTCGATGCGGTGGTGATCAGCCATGACCACTACGACCACCTCGACATCGACACGGTGGTCGCGCTGGCTCACACGCAGCGGGCCCCGTTCTTCGTGCCGCTCGGTGTCGGCGCCCACCTGCGCACCTGGGGGATACCGGACCATCGCATCGTCGAACTCGACTGGCATCAGAGCGCCAAGCTCGACGAGCTCATCGTGACTTGCCTGCCGGCGCGGCACTTCTCGGGCCGCTTCCTGGACCGCAACACCACGCTGTGGGCGTCGTGGGCATTCGTCGGCCCGAATCATCGCGCGTATTTCGGCGGCGACAGCGGCTACACCAAGAGCTTCGCGCACATCGGCGAAGAGCACGGGCCGTTCGACCTGACCCTGCTGCCCATCGGCGCCTACAACACCGCATGGCCGGACGTCCACATGAACCCCGAGGAGGCGGTCCGGGCGCACCTGGACCTCACCGAGGCCGGGCTGCTCGTGCCGATCCACTGGGGCACCTTCCGGCTGGCACCCCACCCGTGGGACGAGCCGGTCGAGCGACTGCTCACCGCCGCGGAACAGGAACGGGTCAACGTCGCGGTGCCCGCCCCGGGCCAGCGCATCGATCAGACGGCGCCGCCGAAATCGAACCCCTGGTGGCGGCTCTGATTCGGGGGCCCAGCAACGTCCCCGCGCTAAGGTGCCGCCATGACGAAACGCGCGGCCGTGGCCGCTGTCACGGTGCTGCTCGGGATGACCGGATGCGGGCCCGCGCAACCGGCTTCCCGCCCGCCAGCGCTCTCTGACGCACCGCCCAACGAGGTGTCCGGCATTGCGATTCCCGCTGGCCGCATCGACGGCGCCGTCGCGAAGGTCGACGGTCTGGTCGGCGACCTGATGAAGAGCACCGGCGTCCCGGGAATGGCCGTGGCGATCGTCCACGGTGGGAAAATACTGTACGCCAAGGGCTTTGGCGTCAAGGACATCGGCAAGGGGCAAGGTCAAGACAACAAGGTCGACGCCGACACGGTCTTCCAGTTGGCGTCGGTGTCCAAATCCGTCGGGTCCACGGTGGTCGCGCACGAAGTCAGCGCGAATGTCGTCGCGTGGGACACCCCGGTGGCGTCCAAGCTGCCGTGGTTCGCCCTCAGCGATCCCTACGTCACCAGCCACGTGACCGTCGCCGACCTGTATTCGCACCGTTCCGGGCTGCCCGACCACGCCGGCGACAAACTCGAAGACCTGGGCTACGACCGCCGGCAGACCCTCGAACGGTTGAAGTACCTGCCGCTGGCCCCATTTCGCGCCAGCTACGCCTACACCAATTACGGGGTTACGGCGGCCGCCGAGGCGGTGGCCGCCGCGGCAGGCAGGTCATGGGAGGACCTGTCCGACGAGGTGCTCTACCGGCCCCTGGGAATGACAGCGACGAGTTCGCGATTCGCAGACTTTCTCGCCCGTCCGAACCGCGCGGTCAACCACATCAAGATCGCCGACAAATGGGAGGCCCGATTCCAGCGTGACCCGGACCCGCAGTCACCGGCGGGCGGCGTGAGCTCCTCGGCGAGCGACATGGCTCGCTGGCTGACGATGTTGCTGGGCAACGGAACCTACGACGGCCGGCGGATCAGTGCGCCGGAAGCCATACTGCCGGCGATCAGCCCGCAGGTGGTTTCCGCGCCCGCGAAGACGCCTGGGGCGCGCCCCGGGTTCTACGGATACGGCTTCAACGCGTCGGTTGATTCCTCGGGGCGCACCCAAGTCAGCCATTCCGGCGCCTTCGATCTGGGGGCGGCGACGAACTTCGTCGTGCTGCCCTCGGAGGACCTGGGCATCATCGCGTTGACCAACGGCGCGCCCTACGGCATTCCGGAGACGCTGACCGCCCAATTTATGGATCTCGTTGAGTACGGCCAGATCCGCGAGGACTGGGCAGCCTTGTACAAGAAGGCGATCGGCTGGCTGAACAATCCGCAGGGCTCGCTGGTCGGCAAGCAGCCACCGGCGAACCCGGCCCCGTCCAGACCGCTCGGCGACTACACCGGCGTGTACGCGAGCGACTACTGGGGCCCGGCCATCGTCACGGAACGCGACGGTGCACTGCAACTGGCGATGGGACCGAGGAACCGTTCGGTCACCGTGAGCCATTGGGACGGCGACACCTTCACCTTCGGTCTGACCGACGAAAACGCGCCGCCCGGAACGGTTTCCAAGGCCGTGTTCTCAGGCAACACGCTGAACCTGGAGTACTACGACTCCGACAAGCTGGGAACGTTCACCCGATGATCGCCGGTCTGACCGATGCCGAGGTGGCGCAGCGGGTCGCCGACGGGAAGAGTAACGCCGTCCGCGAACGCGCCACCCGCAGCATCCCCGACATCGTGCGGGCCAATGTCTTCACCCGGATCAACGCGATACTGGGGGTGCTGTTGCTGATCGTGCTGGCGACGGGCTCGCTGATCAACGGGATGTTCGGCCTGCTCATCGTCGCCAACAGCGTCGTCGGCATGGTGCAGGAGATCCGGGCCAAGCGGACGCTGGACGCCCTGGCGATCGTGGGACAGGCGAAACCGTTGGTGCGTAGGGAATCCGGGACCCGCACCCTGCCGCCCTCGGAGGTGGTGCTCGACGACATCATCGAACTCGGTCCCGGCGACCAGGTCGTCGTCGACGGCCGGGTCGTCGAAGAGACCAACCTGGAGATCGACGAGTCGCTGCTGACCGGTGAGGCCGACCCGATCGGCAAGGCCACCGGCGACGCCGTGATGTCGGGAAGCTTCGTCGTGGCGGGGACGGGCGCCTACCGCGCCACCAAGGTCGGGCCGGAGGCCTACGCCGCCAAGCTCGCCGAGGAGGCCAGCAAGTTCACCTTGGTCAAATCCGAACTGCGCACTGGGATCAACCGGATCCTGCAGTTCATCACCTACCTGTTGATTCCGGCCGGCCTGTTGACGATCTACACCCAGTTCTTCACCACCCATGCGGGGTGGCGGCAGTCGGTGCTGCGGACGGTGGGTGCGCTGGTGCCGATGGTGCCCGAAGGACTTGTCCTGCTGACTTCGGTCGCGTTCGCCGTCGGGGTGATCCGGCTCGGCCAGCGCCGGTGCCTGGTGCAGGAGCTGCCCGCCATCGAAGGGCTCGCCAGGGTCGACGTGGTCTGCGCGGACAAGACCGGCACCCTGACCGAAAACGGCATGAGCGTCGCCGGCGTCGAGGAACTCGAAGCGGCGCAACGGAACAACGTCGAGGACGCACTGGCGGCGTTGGCCGCCGCCGACCCGCGCCCCAACGCCAGCATGCAGGCGATCGCCGAGACCTATCACGCACCACCCGATTGGGTCGTCACGGCTACCGCGCCGTTCAAGTCGGCCACCAAGTGGAGCGGGGTGTCCTACGGCGACCACGGCAACTGGGTGATCGGAGCGCCGGACGTCCTGCTCGATCCGGCGTCGGCGGCGGCCGAGCGGGCCGAGCGGATCGGCGCGCAGGGGTTGCGGGTGCTGCTGGTCGGCACCGGCGACGTGGCCGTCGACCACCCGGACGCCCCGGGTCGCGTCACCCCCGTCGCGTTGGTGGTCCTCGAGCAGAGGGTCCGTCCCGATGCCGCCGAGACGTTGGATTACTTTGCCGAACAGGGTGTTTCGGTGAAGGTGATCTCCGGCGACAACGCCGTGTCGGTGGGCGCGGTCGCCGACAAGCTCGGGCTGCGCGGTGAGACGATGGACGCGCGCCGGCTGCCGTCGGAACCCGCGCAATTGGCCGACGCGCTGGATGCCTACACCACGTTCGGCCGGGTGCGGCCCGACCAGAAGCGCTCGATCGTGCACGCCCTGCAATCGCACGGGCATACCGTCGCGATGACCGGCGACGGCGTCAACGACGTGCTGGCGCTCAAGGACGCCGACATCGGCGTCGCGATGGGCGCCGGCAGCCCGGCGTCGCGGGCTGTCGCGCAGATCGTTTTGCTGGACAACAGGTTTGCCACCCTGCCGTACGTCGTCGGCGAGGGCCGGCGGGTGATCGGCAACATCGAGCGGGTCGCCAACCTGTTCTTGACCAAGACCGTCTACTCGGTGCTGCTGGCGCTGCTGGTCGGCATCGAATGCCTGTTCTCCAAAGCGATCAAGGCCGATCCCCTGCTTTACCCGTTTCAGCCGATTCACGTGACGATCGCGGCGTGGTTCACCATCGGGATCCCGTCGTTCATCTTGTCGCTCGCCCCCAACAACGAGCGCGCCTACCCGGGCTTCGTCCGGCGGGTGCTGAGCTCGGCGCTGCCGTCCGGGCTGATCGTCGGCACCGCCACCTTCGCGTCCTACCTGCTGGCCTACCACGGTCGGCATGCGACCTTCCAGCAACAGGAGCAGGCGTCCACCGCGGCCCTGATCACGCTGCTGATGACGGCGCTGTGGGTGCTCGCGGTGGTCGCCCGTCCCTACCAATGGTGGCGGGTTGCGCTGGTCATCGCCTCGGCCCTGGCCTACGTGCTGATCTTCAGCATCCCGCTGGCCCGCAAGGCGTTCCTGCTCGACCCCTCCGACGTGGTGGTGACCTCGACCGCCGTGGGGATCGGTGTGCTGGGCGTCGCCGCCGTCGAGGCGATGTGGTGGATCCGGGCCCGGATGCTGGGCGTGCAGCCGCGGTTGTGGCGCTGACCACCCGGAGCGCGGGCCCGCAAGCTTAGTAGGATTTCCGGCGGGGAAAGGACGGGGTACATGGGATTCTTCGACAAGGCCAAAGACCTGCTGTCGCAGAACGCCGACAAGGTCGAGACGGCGATCGACAAGGCCGGCGAATTCGTCGACGACAAGACGCAGGGGAAATACTCGGACACCATCCACAAAGTCCAGGAAGAAGCCAAGAAGGCGGCCGACGCCGCGGCAAAAGGCGACAACCAGAACTGAGCTCATGGCGAAACTCTCCGGATCCATCGACGTCCCGCTGCCGCCCGAGGTGGCCTGGAAGCATGCCTCCGACCTGTCCCGGTACAAGGACTGGCTGACCATCCACCGGGTGTGGCGCAGCAAACTGCCCGACGACATCGACAAGGGCACGGTTGTGGAGTCGATCGTCGAAGTCAAGGGCATGTACAACCGGATCAAATGGACGGTCGTGCGGTACAAGCCGCCGGAAGGCATGACGCTCAACGGCGACGGTGTCGGCGGCGTGAAGGTCAAGCTGATGGCGAAGATCCAGCCCGCCGAGGAGGGCTCCATCGTCAGCTTCGACGTGCACCTCGGCGGCCCGGCGCTGTTCGGGCCGATCGGCATGATCGTCGCCGCCGCCCTGCGCGGCGACATCGACACGTCGCTGCAGAACTTCGTCACGGTGTTCACCAGACCCGACCCCGGCATGAACGGACACGGCGGCGTTCGACGCTGATCGCGTACCATTCCGCCCGAGCGTCACGCTGGCGTGTTGGTTGCTCGCGGGCGCCACGCTAGCGTGACGCTCGATCGCACAGGTACGGTCCCTAGTCGGTTAATCTCGCTAGCATGACTCCCCGGCTGCGCCCTGGTTGGCTGGTGGCGCTTTTCGCGTTGGTGATCTCGGCCAGTGCGTGGCTGCCGTGGCTGACGACGGCCGTCAACGGTGGAGGCTGGGCCAACGCCATCGGGGGCGCGCACGGCAACCTGGAACTCCCGCGCGGATTCGGCGCGGGCCAGCTCATCGTCCTGTTGTCCTCGGCGCTGCTGGTCACCGGCGCGATGGTCGGCCGCGGCCTGTCCGTGCGGCTGGCTTCGGTTGGCGCACTGTTGATCTCGTTGCTGATCGTCGCGCTCACGGCGTGGTACTACAAGCTGAACGTCAATCCGCCGGTGTCGGCGCAGTACGGCCTTTACGTCGGCGCGGTGGCGGCGGTCTGCGCGGTGGTGTGCTCGATCGCGGCGGTCATCACGGCGTTGGCTTCGCGACGGTCCGGCCGCTGACGACCTAGGGCGACGGGAACTCGTGACTGCCCGAGCTGGCGCTCTCGCCGGGCTCGTTGACGCCGAACACGAAGGGCGCGAACACAATTTCGCGGCCGTCCGGGTCGCGGTAGGTGACCGCGCCCGTCGCCTCCCAGTACGGGTGCTGTTCGACCGGTTCGTGTCCCGCGGCCTGCAGCCGCGCAATCGCCTCCTGCTGGGCCGGCCGGTCCGGAAAGTACAGGCACAGCTGTTCGTGGTGGTCCACCGCGACGGGCTCGGCGGATTCCACGATCTCCAGGGTCAGGTTCCAGCTGGGCAGGCCGAAGATGGCGCCGTTGCTGCCGTAGCTCTCACCGAACGTCTCGAAGAGCGGCAGCCCGACGACCTCGCGGTAGAACCGCACCGTGTCTTGGAAGTTCGAGGACCGGCGCGCGAACCGGATGCCGCCGATCGGCGCCAGCTGCGGGGGCCAGTGTGTGGTGCGGCGGGGGTGGTGTGCCATCACAGCCCCACCGCTTCGGCCGCCGACTCCGCGGTGTCCCAGTGTCGCAACTGTTCGCCGGGTGCCCACGTCGAATGGGTGCCGCTCGAGATGCGCTCGGGCAGTCGAAGTTTGCACACCGGTCCGTCGGCGATCCGGCCGGCGTCGAAGACCACGCAGTAGGAGGCGTCGGTGTTCATGTCGGTGGTCAGCGTGACCAGGTAACCGTCGTCCTCGCCGGTGGCACCGACGCGCGGCGCCATCGCCGTCTCGCTGCCGTAGACACCTTCGCCGAAGGAGAATTCCTGTTGGCTTCCGGTGTGCAGGTCGTGTTTGACCAGCCCGTCGAACAGGAACCAGCCGGGTTTGCCGGTCGCGGCGTAGGCGTAGCGGTAGTTGCCGGCGGCGTAATCGGGATTGATGGTGCCGAACTCGGTGATGGAGTCCGACAGCCGCTCTTCCCGCACGGCGCCGGTGGTCAGGTTGAACCGCCACCGGTGCAGCCGCGACTGCAGCCGGTCCAGCGCCAGGAAGCGAAATAGCTTGTCCCACTTGGATCCACCGGTGTCGGCCGGGGAAGGATCGCCCTCGAAGAAGCCGTCGAGCACGACCTCGTCACCGTCCTCGTAGGCGTTGACGAAGTGCAGCACGAAGGTCGGGTCCGCCTCGAACCATCGAATTTCGCCGGGTCCGCCGCGGCGGGGAAGGATCGCGAACCGCGACGGGATGTCGGGATAGAAGCGCGGCACGTGCACGTCGTGCTCGAGTAGGGCGGGGTCCCAGAACAACGGGAAATCATTGAGGATGACGTAGTTTTCGGTGAACGCCATGTCGTGGGGGAGTCGCGGTCCTGGCAGCTGGATGTCGACGTAGTGGACCAACTCGTTGCTCTGGTCGACGACGCCGTAGCGCATGTACGGGGCCCGCTTGCTGTAGTTGAAGAACAGCAGTTCGCCGGCCTTGGCGTCGACCTTCGGGTGCGCGGACACGCCCCAGTCGGTGGGGAACCGCCCGTTCCAGGTCTCCTTGCCCAGGGTTTCGCCCGAATACGGATTCACCCGGTAGAGGTCGCCGCACTGGTAGAAGCTGGTCAGCGCCACACCCCGGTGCACGACGACGTCGGTGCTCGACGCGTCCTTCATCCGGGTGCGCGCGCCCCAGCCCCTCTCGCGCTTGGCCAGTTGCACCGGCTCGGCCAGCCCAGGCCAGAGTGGCTCGCCGGCCTCGTTCTCCGCCAGAAAGCCGTCGGTCCGCACAAAACGATTGCGGTAGAACGCCTTTCCGTCGCGGAAGCCGACCATGTGCAGCATGCCGTCGCCGTCGAACGGGTGATAGGTCTGCAGCGCCGGGTGCAGCGGGTTCTCGGTGTTACGCAGGTAGATGCCGTCCAGGTCGCGCGGGATTTCCCCTGCCACGGCGGTCAGGTCGTCGGCGTCCCACTCGGTGGTCTGGGGACGCCACGGCCCGGTCCGGTACGGGTGGTCGTCGTCCTCGGGCAGCGTGGACAAAAACTTGCCGACGATCGCGACGTCCATGTCAGGCACCTGCTGCGGTGCTGACAACGAAACTCACCGTCGTGGCGGTGCTGCCGCCGAAATTGAGGGTGCCGAAGGTCTTGGCCCCGTCGACCTGGTACTCGCCGGCTGCGCCGCTGACCTGTTTGGCCGCGTCGAGCAGCATCCGCACACCCGAGGCGCCGACCGGGTGGCCGCCGCCGATCAGCCCGCCGCTGGGGTTGATCGGCAGTCGGCCGCCGATTTCGATCTCGCCGTTTTCGATCGCTTTCCACGACTCACCCGGGCCGGTCAACCCGATGTGGTCGATCGCCAGGTACTCGCTGGGGGTGAAGCAGTCGTGCACCTCGTACCCGTCGAGGTCGTCGAGGGCCAGCCGCGCGCGCCGTAGCGCGTCCTGCACCGCGGCCCGCACATGCGGGAGCACGTACGGGTCGTCGGCGGCACGGTCCAGCTTCTGCCGCAGACCCAGTCCCACCGTGCGGTGCCCCCAGCCGTCGATGCGGCCGATGGGGCGCGCATCGGGATGAGCGCGCAAATAGGCGTCGCCGACCAGAACCAATCCCGCGCCGCCGTCGGTCATTTGGCTGCAATCAAAGCGGCGCAACCGGCCCTCCGTGACGGGGTTGATCGTGTCGTCATCCGTGATGGGGTCGGGCACCGTCCACCCGCGTGTCTGGGCGTTGGGGTTGCGTCGCGCGTTGGCGAAGTTCAGCTGGGCGATGGCCCGCAGATGCGCGTCGTCCAGGCCGTAGCGCCGGTCGTATTCATCGGCGACCTGAGCGAACATCGACGGCCAGAGGTAGCGCGCGCCGGCCCCCTCGTGACCCGTCCACGCGGCGGCGCCCAGGTGCTGGGCGGCCGTGTCGCCGGCCACGGTCTTCTCAAGCTCGACGCCCAGCACCAGGGCGGTGTCGTAGGCGCCGGACCGCAGATCCGCCATTGCCGACAACGTCGCGATGCTGCCGGACGCGCACGCTGCCTCGTGGCGCGAGGCGGGGGTGTCCCAGAGGTCGGCGCAGACCGTGGCCGGCATCGCGCCGAGGTGGCCCTGGCCGGCAAACATCTCCCCGAAGGCGTTCCCGACGTGCACCACCTCGATGTCGGCGGGGTCCATCTTGGCCGTGCCAAGCGTGCCCTCGACGACCTCGGCGGTCAGGGCGGCGAAATCGCGGCCCTCCTTGGTCAGGTTGCGCGCGAAGTCGGTTTGCCAGCCGCCCAGGATCCACACGCCCGCCGAGCCATCCATACGCCGCACGGTACTCCAGGATCGCCGCGACGATGAGGCCTATCCGCGAGGGAGCGTGTGGCGAGCGAGTGCCCGAAGATGGGGCGGCCCCGTCGGCTCTCGGGCTGAACCGACGGGACCTAGGCGGACGCGAAGGCCGGCCGACGCGTTCGCCTCTCATGGAACATTGCCCCGGATGGCGGGTGACAAACATGCGGAGTGAACCTCGTGTCCCGTTCGACGCGGCGATCGCTTCGGTGCGGCGCGGTCGCGCACTGCTTAGACGGCGCCTGGGACGAGCTCGGTGGGATCGGGCCCATCCGGCTGACCTGCCGTGATGCCCGCGTGTTTGCGGGCGTCGGCCAAGTCGATTGCAGCCAGGTCGATGCCTTTGGTTTCAACGGTGGTAACGACGGCCACGGCGCTCACGGCGGCGGTCGCCGCCAGGTACCAGGAGATGGGCACCGCGGACTTGTAGGTCTCGAGCAAGCGCACCGCGATGATCGGTGCCAGCGAACCGGCCACGATCGAGGTCACCTGGTAGCCCAGCGACACCCCCGAATAGCGCATCCGCGTCGGGAACATTTCGGCCATGGCCGCGGGCTGGACCGCATACATGAGGCCGTGGATGACCAGGCCGAGAGCGATCGCCGACAAGATAGCGGCACTACGGCCGCTGTTCATCATCGGGAACGCGAAGAAGCCCCAGGTGCAGGCGCTGATCGCGCCGATGAAATAGATTGGGCGCCTGCCAAATCGGTCACTGAGACGTCCGGCCAGCGGGATGACCACGAAGTGGACGGCGTGCGCCACCAGCAGCCACCACAGGATGGTCTTGGTGGCGGCGTGCACGTGGACTTTCAGATAGGTGATGGAGAAGGTGACGACGAGGTAGTACATGGTGTTCTCGCCGAGCCGCATGCCCATCGCAGTGAAAACGCCACGGGGATAACGCTTTAACACCTCGACCACGCCAACCCTGGCGGTCCTGACTCGTTCGAGCTGCCGTTGCGCTTCGTAAAAGATCGGCGCGTCCGTCACTTTGGTGCGGATGTAATAGCCGATCAGCACGACGACCGCCGACAGCCAGAAGCCAACGCGCCAGCCCCAGCTCAGGAATGCCTTGTCCGAGAGCATCGAGGTGAGGACCAATAGCACGACGGTGGCCAGCATGTTTCCGCCCGGCACGCCGGCCTGCGGCCAGCTGGCCCAGAAGCCGCGACTGGACTTCGGGCTGTGCTCGGCGACAAGCAGGACTGCGCCGCCCCACTCGCCGCCGACGGCGAAGCCCTGCGCGAACCGCAGCACCACGAGCAGCGCGGGGGCCCAGTACCCGATCTGACCGAAGGTGGGCAGGCATCCCATCGCGAACGTGGAGACGCCGACCAACAACAGGCTGAGCTGCAGCAGCTTCTTGCGGCCGTACCGGTCGCCGAGCTGACCGAAGACGATTCCACCCAGCGGGCGCGCGGCGAAGCCGACGGCGTAGGTCACGAAGGCGGCGAGGATTGCGTCGAGTTCGTTGCCACCGCCGGGGAAGAACACCTTGCTGAAGACGAGGGTCGCGGCGGTGCCGTAGAGGAAGAACTCATACCATTCAACGACCGTGCCGGCCATCGAGGCTGCGACCACGCGGCGCAGATACGCCTGGCTTTCGAACAGCTTGCCACGCAGGCCGTTACGGTCACTCATCGGTCGCCCTCCTTGGCGAGCCCACCCAGGGTGCCGACCGAGTTTGCTAGACCGCGACGATGGGTGTGCAGGCGGATGGGAGCGTACCTGGCGTGGGCGCTCGACGCACGACGTTCCGGCCGTGCCCCGCGCGCCCGCGGCGGCCGTCGGGCTGACGCGTCAAGGCAGTCACTGCGAGGCGGACAGCCGCTCGCGTGGGTGATCGGCGGTAAGGCCCGCCGTATCGCCGACGATCGCTACGGAAGTGGCGGTGCCGGGGGCGCCGACGGGGCCGGCGGCGCCGAGAGGGTCGACGGCGGCGCCAGCGTCGTGAGCGGCGTCGGCGTGGTGGTGGGCGCCTGGGTTTCGGTGCCGGCCGGCGCCGCGGTCATCGCGGTGCCCGGGTGGTGGCCGAGCCACGCCGCAGCGGCGATAGAAGCGCCGGCGACCGCGAGAAGCGCGTTGCGCTGGATTGTCCGCTTTTTCATCAGAATCTCCTGCTCGATGGTGCGATCCGTATAGCGAATTCCTCGGAACCGTTATACGGATCTCGGTGTCACAGGAGGATAACACCGGCACCGGCGCCGGCAACAGCCCACAACGCGACGAAAGCGTCGCTCGGGTGCCGGCGGTGGACGGTGTTTGTGGGCCTGCAGCTCCGCAAATGTCGGGCGATTTGGGACATGACGCGATTAGCCCACGAGGTAGCGAAGCTAATCGACGAGGCGCAAGAGTTCGCCAGAACCGGCTCCGTTGCGACACGGTCACGGATGAATACCTATCGACGCATCACTAGTCACAAGCGCCGCAGCAATCACTATCGTCACATGAGCCAACTGCGGACGTCAACGCGGTGTCCCGCCGCTCGAAAGGTGTTACATGTCGGCGATTCTTCGAAGTGTGTCGCTAACGATGGCGTCGGCGGCCGCAGTCGGACTCGTCTTCGTGATCGGGCCCGCCCCGTCGGCTTTTGCCACCCCATGCGGCGCACCGGAAGCGAACGTGGAGCCGCCAGTGGCGCCGCCGGCGATGCCCGCACCCCAGCCGGTCGTCCAACCGCCGACCGGACGCCGGCCGACGCACACCAATGACCAGGCGCCCCTGCCCAGGCTGGGCCCGCTTATCTCCCAGTTCCTCAAACCGACGACTCCAGGTCGCCAGGTCGCGCCGATGAGACCGCAGGCCGAGGTGCTCCCGCCCGGGCCCAATCCGCCCGTCCCCGGGCTGCCGCAGCCACCGAACGCCGGTCAGTTGCAGCCCAACGCCGCCCCGGTCCCGCAGCCGCAGCCGCAACCCGCCCCACCGCCGCCGTCGATCGCCGGAGCGCCGACCTCGCTCGTCGACTGGGTGACCGGCCCCGACGGCCCGAATAAGACCCTGCAGCGTTTCAGCATCTCCGGCACCGACCTCGGAATTGCCTGGGACAACGGCGATCCGATGAACCGCCAGGTTCTCATGGCATTCGGCGACACCTTCGGCTACTGCAAGGTCAAGGGCCAGCAGTGGCGCTACAACACGTTGTTCCGCAGCTCGGACCATGACCTGTCGCACGGCATCCACATCTCCGACGGCGTGCCGAACGACCGGTATTCCGGGTCGCCGGTGTGGACGACGAGCCTGTCCAAGCAGGTCGTCAACACCATTCACAAGGCCGCGCACGAGACGGGGATCATTCCGACCGCCGGCATCTCGATCGGCCGGACGCAGTACATGAGCTACATGTCCATCCGGCAGTGGGGCCGCGACGGCGAGTGGAGCACGAACTACTCGGCGATCGCCAGGTCCAATGACAATGGCCAGAACTGGGGGATCTTCCCCACCTCGATCCGCACGGCCTCCGCGGACGCCATCCCGGGAGCCGGGTTCACTCCCGGCAATGAGAACTTCCAAATGGGTGCGTTCATGAAGGGCAACGACGGTTACCTCTACCAGTTCGGCACCCCGTCGGGGCGCGGCGGCGCGGCATTCCTGTCGCGAGTGCCACCGGGGCAGTTGCCGGACCTCACCAAGTACCAGTACTGGAACGGTGACGAGGGCGGTCGCTGGGTCCCCAACAACCCGGGCGCGGCGACGCCGATCTTCCCCGGACCGGTGGGCGAGATGTCGGCCCAGTACAACAGTTATCTGAAGCAATACCTGGTGCTTTACACCAACGGCGGCAGCAACGACGTGGTCGCGCGGACCGCGCCGGCCCCGCAGGGACCGTGGAGCCCCGAGCAACCGCTCGTGTCGTCGTTCTCGATGCCCGGCGGCATCTACGCGCCGATGATCCACCCCTGGTCGTCGGGCCGGGACCTCTACTTCAACCTGTCGCTGTGGTCGGCATACGACGTGATGCTGATGCACACCGTCTTGCCCTAATCGTGACCGTGTCGCACCCCAAATAGTCGGCAAAGCAGGCGCACCCTGAAGAAAGCGGGGGCCCAGCGAGAGAGGAGATCGGCGATGATCACCTTCGAGAATCCGGCCACGTCTACCGCCAGCAAGCCGCGGCGGCCAGACATCGAGGTGCGCATCGAGGGCGTGCACCGCAGAGATGGCGCCGTCCGCCTGGGCATCCTGCTCGACGGGCGGATGGCCACATAGCCGAGCGCGTTGCGGCCGGCCGCAGGGGCCGGGGCAACATATACGCGTGAGTTGGGCGAAGCGCGAAGCGAGGGCGCTCGCGGAGACGAGTCTGACCGGCGACGCGTTGCTCGCTGAGCTCGAAGACTATGTCCGCGCGCACAATCCGCACTTGACGGACGTCCGGCTGGAACGGGCCACTCCGACCGAGGAGTACGACACGGGCGCGCAACCGCCGAGACGGTGGTACGACGTCACCTACCTGGCCGACGATGGCGAGGGATACGGGGTTCGACCGTGAGCCTTGGCGTAGGGCGGCCGGCCGTCGCGCATCGGCGGAGGTAATTCCGGGGTACCGCCTCGAGTACCTCGGCGAGCATGGGCCCGGCAATGGGTGCTGCCGGCGTCTTTGCAACCGATGCCGCTGTGGCAGTGCGGAAGTCGGAACCCCCGTATCTGTCGAGCACTGCGTAGTCCGATCGACCCACCTCGCGAATCGTCCTGCCGTGGTGTAGAGTCGCCTTCGCGACGGAACTCGGGTTCCGTTCACGTCGCGAAGTGTGGTTCCGCGTTTGCCTGCGCTGTTGCGCGGTATCGCGACGCGCCGCCGTACGTCAGGGGAAGGTAATGCTTCGACTCGTCAAGAGGGCGTGGATACCGCTGCTGTTGGTGGTCGTGATCGCGTTGGGCGGTTACGCGGTCGTTCGGATTCGCGACACGTTTGGCGCCAACGGGGCGGTGTCGTCAGGCGAGGCAAACGCCGATAACACGAAACCCTTTAATCCCAAGCACATTACGTACGAACTAACCAGCGCGACGGCCGGGACGGTGAACGTCGATTACCTGGATGAGAACGGGCAACCGCACCTCGTCGACGCGGCGCCGTTGCCGTGGTCGTACACCATTGTGACGACCCTGCCATCGATGTCGGCCAACATCGTGGCCCAAGGCGCCGCTGGGTTGAATGCGATCCGGTGCCGGGTGATCGTCGACGGTCAGGTGCGTGATGATCGCCGCAGCGACGAGTACCAGCCATTCATCTACTGCTTGGTTAAAGCCGTATGAGCACGACCCATGCGCGGCAGAGTCGACCGGTTCTCGCCCGGCTGATTCGCGTCCTGGCGCTGCCAATCGTGTTGTTCTGGGTCTTGCTGGCAGTCGGACTGGGTGTGATTTCGCCGTCGCTCGATGACGTCGCGGCCCAGCACTCGGTGCCGATGACCCCCAAAGACGCACCGGCGTTCAAATCAATGATGCAGATCGGCCGGGTGTTCCACGAATTCAGTTCGGACTCTTCGGCGATGGTGGTGTTGGAGGGGAAGGACAAGCTCGGCGACAGCGCGCACGAATTCTACGACCGGATCGTGGCGAGGCTGAAGGCCGATACCGCCCACGTGCAGCATGTCCAGGACTTCTGGGGTGACCCATTGACCGCCGCGGGTTCGCAGAGCGCGGACGGTAAGGCCGCTTACGTGCAGGTGTTCCTCGACGGTGATCAAGGGACCACGCCCAGTCACGAGTCGGTAGCCGCGGTGCGCAAAATCGTCGCCGACGTGCCCGCGCCGCCGGGCGTCAAGGCGTACGTGGCCGGCAACACGGTGCTCAACGCCGATGTCAGTGTGGTGGGGCACAAGAGCATGGCGACCATGGCGCTGGTCTCGATCGTTGTCATCCTGGCGATGCTCCTGGTGGTCTACCGCTCGGTAGGTACGACCATCCTGAGCCTGGTCGTCATCGGTATCGAACTGTTTGCCGCACAGGGAGTTACGGCTACTGCGGGCAACTTGGGCATCATTGGCCTGACCCCATATGCGGTGAGCATGGTGACCATGCTGAGCATCGCGGCGGGGACGGATTACATCATCTTTCTCCTCGGCCGCTATCACGAGGCCCGGGCCCTCGGCCAGGACCGGGAGGACGCGTTCTACACCGCGTATCAGGGCGTTTCGCACGTGATCTTGGGTTCGGGTTTGACGATCGTGGGTGCCTGCGTGTGCTTGACGGCGACCCGGCTGCCGTATTTCCAGACCATGGGGCTGCCGTGCGCGATCGCGTTGCTTGTGATCGTATTGTCGGCGCTGACCCTGGCGCCTGCTGTCCTGGCGGTGAGCTCCCGATTCGGCCTGTTCGACCCGAAAGGCAATCTCTCGACGCGAAATTGGCGCAAGGTCGGGACCGCTGTGGTGCGCTGGCCCATACCGATCCTCATCGTGACGATGATGATCGCCGTCATCGGTTTCGTCAGCTTGACGACCTACGTGCCCAACTACAACGATCAAAAGTTCACGCCCCAAGATATGTCGGCTAACGTCGCCTACGCCGCCGCCGATCGGCACTTCTCACAGGCCCGCATGAATCCCGAAATGCTCATGGTCGAAGCCGACCATGACCTGCGCGACCCGGCGGACATGCTCGTCGTCGACCGTATCGCCAAGAGCGTGTTTCATTTGCGCGGGATCGAGCGCGTGCAGACCATCACCCGCCCGCTGGGCGCCCCGATCGAGCATAGCTCGATACCGTTTCAGATCGCGATGCAGAACTCCAGCACGCTGCAGACGGCAAAGTTCATGAACGACAACATGGCTCACATGCTCGAGCAGGCCGACGAGCTAGGCAAGACGATCTCCACCATGGAACACATGTACAGCGTCATGCGCGAGTTGACCGCGACCACGCACAGCATGGTGGGGAAGACCCATGACATGGTGGACACCACCAACCAATTGCGCGACCGCATAGCCGATTTCGACGAC
Source organism: Mycobacterium paraffinicum (assembly GCF_001907675.1). Taxonomy (GTDB): domain Bacteria; phylum Actinomycetota; class Actinomycetes; order Mycobacteriales; family Mycobacteriaceae; genus Mycobacterium; species Mycobacterium paraffinicum_A. The sequence goes on along the minus strand of NZ_MPNT01000001.1, from coordinate 396,943 downwards.
TTCTTCCGACCCATCCGCTCCTACTTCTACTGGGAACGGCATTGCTTCGACATCCCGATCTGCTGGTCGATGCGCTCGATCTTCGATGCGCTCGACGGAATCGACGATCTCGCCGACCAGCTGGAAGGGCTCAGCGGCGATCTCGACCACCTCGATCGATTGATGCCCCAACTGCTGGCCGATTTCCCGTCGATGATCGACACGATGAAGACGATGCGCGACTACATGCTCTCGACGCATAGCACCATGGCCGGCATCCAAGCCCACATGCAAGAGGCCGCCGAAGGATCCACCCTGATGGGGCAATACTTCGACGAAGCCAAAAACGACGACTCGTTCTATCTGCCGCCGGAGGTCTTCAAAAGCCCCGACTTCGAACGCGGTCTGAAGATGTTCGTCTCGCCAGATGGCAAGGCCGTCCGGTTCATCATCACCCACCAGGGCGACCCCGCCACGGTCGACGGCATCAAACACGTCACGGGTATCAAAGACGCCGTCGCTGACGCCATCAAGGGCACCCCGCTGGAGTCCTCGAAGGTCTACGTCGCCGGGATGGCATCGATGTACAGCGACATGCAACAAGGGGTGATCGTCGACCTGCTCGTCGCGGGAATATCGGCGATGATTTTGATCTTCGGGATCATGTTGCTGATCACCCGCAGCCTGATGGCCGCATTGGTGATCGTCGGCACCGTCGCCGCCTCATTGGGCACGGCGTGCGGCCTGTCGGTCCTGCTCTGGCAAGACCTCATCGGTCTGGGTGTGCAGTGGATCGTTCTGCCGCTGTCCGTCGTGATCCTGTTGGCGGTGGGTTCGGACTACAACCTGCTCGTGGTTTCGCGGCTCAAAGAGGAAATCCACGCCGGCCTCAACACCGGAATCATTCGCGGCATGGGCGCCTCCGGGCGAGTGGTCACCGCCGCCGGCATGGTGTTCGCGTTCACCATGATGTCGATGATTGTCAGCCAGCTACGTGTGATCGGGGAACTGGGCACCACCATCGGGTTGGGTCTGTTGGTCGACACCTTGATCGTCCGCTCGTTCATGACGCCGTCGATCGCCGCAGCCCTCGGGCGCTGGTTCTGGTGGCCCCTCAACACCTTCCGCACCGAACCGGGCTCGCGCGCAACCGACGACGCGCGCACGGCTCCCATTCCGCAGCTGACAGCCCCGTGAGGCGCACCCGCCGGTCTGCCACACTGTCGACGACGAGGTCGCCAGATGACGGAGCGGGGCTCATGACAGAACCGGAATCAAAACTGCGCCAACGCACTGACGGGCGCCTGGATCGGTCCCGCGATCCCGCGATGCTCAATGCCGCCCTGGCGGCGCTGACGGAACACGGCTATCACGCCACCAACATGAACGACATCGCCGCGCGGGCGGGCGTGGGGAAGGCCGCCATCTACCGGCGCTGGGCATCGAAGGCCGCGTTGATGACCGACGCTTTGGTGTACTGGCGGCCCGATCTGCTCAGCGCCGACGTCCCCGACACAGGCAGCTTGGAAGGCGACTTGGACGCCCTCGTCGAACGCGTCAAACGCGACGACAACAACCTGGTCAGCAACGACCTGGTATTGCGAGTCGCGATGGAAGCCGCACATGAGCCCGAACTCGCCTCCGCACTTGATGACCTCTTGCTCGGCAAGGGCAAACGCACGATCTCGGCGATTCTGAAGCAGGCCGCCGATCGGCGAGAAATAGCCGACGACCGCGACTGGTCGTTAGTGGCCGATGTGCTCGTGGCCATGGGGCTGCTCCAGGTTGCCCGGGGAAAGAGCGTCGACGCCGATTTCGTCCGCCAGGTCATAGACACCGTGATCCTGCCCGCGGTCCGCGCTCCGACAAACCCATAAGGGCCGACCCCCGATCAGATCGGGCGCGCCGCCGGTCGGCGCCCGGCAAAGACACCGCCCATGAGTGGTTTGACCGCTTCTGTCAACGGCGTAGCCACCCCACGCGCCGCCGCGAGCGCAGTCGCGGCATCAAGGTCCTTCGTTGCGACGTTGATTGCGTTGGCAATACGGTCCTGTGGCACTGCAACGGGGAATGTTCGGACTTCAAGCATCTTCAACGGTTGGGCGTGTTCGGCTTCAGTCTCGCGTAGTGCCTCGAGGAAGGTGGGCAAATCAACGCCACCCGCGACCGCCAGATCGGCAGCTTCGTCGACCGCCGCCCAAGTGGCATACGTGATGAGATTGCGGGCGATCTTCGCCGTCATCCCGGCGCCGACCGGGCCACAGTGCACGATCGCTCTGGCGAAGTCTTTCAAGACGGGCAGGGCGCGCGCGACGATGTGGTCGGGACCTCCCAGTAAACCGACGAGACCGTTGTGGGCGGCCTGATCACCGGGTGTGACGCCGCAGTCCAGCAGCGCGACGTCGTGCGCCGCGCACATGGTGTGAAACTCCTTCACCGCAGCGACGGGAACCGTTGACAACACCACCACGATCGAGCCTGGCAGCGCTCCGGCAAGAATTCCTCCCGGGCCGGCGAGGGCATGGCGAGCCTGTTCTTCATCGAACACCGCGAGCAGTACCACGTCGCAGCCGCGGGCCAGCTCGGCGGCCGAAGCCTCCTGCTGCGAGATCCCCTCGATTCCGTCGGCGGCGTCAGGGCGCACATCGAAGACCAGTGGAGTGCGCCCGCTTCGCAGAAGGCTGACCACAATTCCCGTGCCGATGGCTCCCAGGCCGACCACACCAACACGCAACGCGCTGGCATCTCGTGACTGTGTCACTGGGTTCGAGAATCGCGGCGCTGACATCCGGGCCTCTCTTTCCCTCGGCCCCTGCGGTCCGACGTACAGATTTTGTACAACGTACAGATTACCGTGTACAGTGCTGCGGCCTGACTGGCGGCACGCTCGTTCGGTTGCTGATCGGTTTCGTGCCCTGCGCGATACCCCTCGGGGCCCTTCGATAGGGGCCCCGTTCAGGGTCGCTCGTCACTGTGCCGCCGAGGCGTCCAGCGAAACTCGTTGTCGCTGGTGCGATCCGGCAATCGACGCTTGGCCCGCCGTTGTTCGCCCGATCATCGGGCGCAGCACCGCCCGGACGCTAGGGATTACCACAGAGCTCGCCGAAGTACTTCCGTCGCTGAGCCGCCGCGGCTACTCTGCTGAGAACACTGTTCTCGTACAGTGAGTACACCGAATCGGAAGGGCTGCCGGTGAGCGAGTTCGACTACGTCGTCGTGGGTGGCGGGTCTGCGGGATGCGTACTGGCTGACCGGCTCAGCGTGGACCCCGGCAACAAAGTGTTGCTCCTCGAGGCTGGCGGCACCGACCGCAACCCTTTGGTGTCAATGCCGAAGGGCTTCGCATTCTTGATGAAAAACCCACGCTACGTCTGGGAATACGACGTGGAACCGTTCGGGCCGCACCGACAGCAGGAGCATTGGGTCAGGGGCAAGCTACTCGGCGGGTCGAGCTCCATTAATGGGCTGGTCTACAACAGAGGTCAGGCGGCCGACTACGACGATGTCGTCGCCCGCGGCAATCCGGGCTGGGGGTGGGACCAGATGCTGCGCGTCTTCCGGACTATCGAGGACCATAGTCTGGGCGCCTCCGCGGTTCGCGGCGCCGGCGGCCCCCTTGGTGTCAGCGTTATCAACACCCACGACGAGGTCTCCGAGGCGCTGATGGATGCCGCGACCACCCTGGGTATCAAGCGCGTCGAGGACATCAATGCCTCCGACGAGGAGCGCACCGGGTACACGGCGGCCACGATGCGAAAGGGCAAACGAGTCAACTCGGCGAAGGCGTTTCTGCACCCGGCCATGAAGCGGCCTAACCTCACGGTGCTGACTGACACAATCGCCCAGCGAATCGTCTTCGAATCCGACCGCGCCGTGGGTGTGGAGGTGAGTACGGCCAAGGGCACGCAGGAGCTTCGAGCCTCCCGCGAGGTGATCATCTCGTGCGGGAGTTTGGCAACTCCGAAGCTGTTGCAACTGTCGGGCATTGGCCCGAAAGAAGTATTGAGCGCGGCCGGCGTCGACGTCAGGGTGGACAGCCCGCGAATCGGCGAGGGATTGCGCGAGCACCGGTGCATACCGCTGCAGATGCGGCTCAAAGAGAACAAAGGCTACAACCGGTTTCTGTCCACCCCCCTTGGCCAGGCGCGCGCGGGGCTGCGCTATCTGACCACCCGCAAGGGGCCGATCGGCACCGCCGCCTACGACATGCTCACGTTCGTCCGCGCCGACGCGGCCAGCGAACGGCCCGATGCGCAAGTGCTTATGACACCTTTCTCGTTGGGTGTCGGGCCCGTTGACGGTGGCATCGAAGGCCGGGCCGGCCTATCCCTCTTGGGCTTCGTTCTGCGGCCGACCAGTGAGGGCTCGGTGCACATTCAATCGGCCGATCCCGGTCGGCCGCCGCGCGTCGAGGTCGCGTACCTCGAAACCGATTACGACAAAAGGGTATCGGTGGCAATGTTTCGGCGCATGCGGGAGATCGTTGAGCAACATCCCGTCGCCGACATGATCTTTTCCGAGATCGAACCCGGGCCCGCGGTGGACGACGACGACAGCATCCTGCGGGCGGGACTGCTCTACGGCGGTGCCGGGTATCACGCGTCCGGGGCGTGCGCGATGGGTCCGGCGGAATCCGACCCGTTGGACGCCCGCCTGCGCGTGCGCGGGGTGCCCGGGCTGCGCGTCGTCGACGTGTCCATCCTGCCGACGATGGTGGCGGGCAATCTCAACGGCCCCATCATGGCGATGGCTTGGCGCGCCGCCGAAATGATCCTGGAGGACCGATGATCGATCGACAGTTAGGACAGTTGCCATGACCGCCGTGATGCAAGGGATTCGCGTCCTCGAGGTCGCCGAGCACACCTTCGTTCCCGCGGCGTCGGCGATCCTGTCCGACTGGGGCGCGGACGTGATCAAGGTGGAACCCGCCGAGCGCGGCGACGCGATGCGAGGCATCGTGTCGACCGGCAACATGGGCCTAGACGGTGGTGCATGGCATCCGCTGCTCCAACATTCCAACCGCGGAAAGCGAAGCATCGGTTTGGATCTGAGCACGCAGGAGGGCGTCGACATCCTCTACAAGTTGGCAGCGACCTGCGACGTTTTCCTGACCAACAAGCTGCCCGCGGTTCGATCCAAACTGCGGATCGACGTCGACGACATCCGGGCCGCCAATCCCAACATCGTCTACGTCCGTGGATCAGGGTTCGGCTCGCGCGGCCCAGACGCCGATCGCGGGGGATATGACGTGTTGGGTTACTGGTGCCGCGCTGGGGTCGCCTACGGGGCCAAACCCGTTGAATTCGATTCAATTCCAGGCCAACCCGCGCCCGCGTATGGCGACTCGATCGGCGCGATGACCATCGCGGGCGGCATCTCGGCGGCGCTGCTGCATCGAGAACGCACGGGACAGCCGCCGGTTGTCGACGTGTCGCTTCTCGCCACCGGAATGTGGGCGATGGGAGCCGCCATCGCGTTGTCGCACGAGTTGAACCATCCGTGGGGCCAGTTCCCGGTCGGCACAGATGTGGGCAACCCGCTGGTGGCCACCTACCGGACATCGGACGGGCACTGGTTGCAATTGGCATGCCTGCAGGGATTCCACTACTGGCCCGAGACTTGTCGGGTGATGGGCCTGACCGAGCTGGTCGACGACGAGCGGTTCGCCGATGTCGCAAGCTTCGCCGCGAATAGCCCCGTCGCGAGGTCGATCCTCGCCGAGCGATTCGCCTCTGCGCCGCTGGCCGAGTGGAAGCAACGCCTCGGCGACTTCCGTGGCCAGTGGGCGCCGGTGCAGGATTCCATCGAGGTGACCGCCGACCCGCAGGTCATCGCCAACGGATATGTGGTTCAGGCCGAGGCCGCCTCGGGTGAGCAGCACCCGCTGGTGGCCACGCCCGTTCAGTTCGACGAGGAGCCGGCACCGACGCGGCGCGCGCCCGACTTCAATGAACACGGGGACGCGATTTTGACGGACGACCTCGGGATGGACTGGGACGACATCATTGATCTAAAGGTCAAGGGTATCGTCGCGTGACCGCCGCCGACGCGTTGGTCGACGAGCTGCGGATCCGCGGGGTGATCGAGCGCTACTGCGCGCTACTCGACAGCGGAGCGACCGGCGAACTGCTCGAATTGTTCGACGAGAGTTGTTCTTTCGCCATGATGGGACGGACCTACCGAGGCCACTCCGAGCTGGCAGCGGTGTGGGCGGGTCTGCGCCCTACCGACCGCCCTGGCACCCTGCATGCTGTCGTCAATCCCGTCATCACTGTCGACGGCGACCGGGCGAGCGCCGTGAGTGGTTGGGCGATGTTGGACCGAAGCGGTCGGGGAGGTAGGACGGTCATTGCCCTGGCGGGGCGATATCTGGATAGCTTGGCCCGCGGATCCGACGGGGTGTGGCGCTTCACCGATCGCCGAGTGCAGACCCTTGCCCGGCCGGGGGCGACAGCCGAGCAGTCCTCATAGCGGATCGTGCGCCGTCGGTGCCCCGGGGGACGTTCTCATCAAGGACGCCGCGTGTATCCGCGAGCCGCGACGGACGTTATCCGCTAGCGGAAACGTCAACTCGCTAAGCTGTGGTGTGTGAGCAAATCGGGAACCGAGGTATCGGCGTGGTTGGCGTCGGCGCCGCGGCCTGATTCGCGTTGGCGGGCGCGCTCGACGGAGCGGGCAACCGAGGATGTGCGCAAACGCGCTCAGGCCCGCAGCGACCGGTTCATGCACATCGCGCTGGAATTGCTCAGTGAGGGAGGCGCGGAAAATCTCTCCGTCCGAAAGGTCGTTGAACGATCGGGCATGTCACTGCGGTCTTTCTACCAATCGTTCAGTGGGACCGACGACCTGTTCCTGGCCATCTACGAGGAAGCCACGCTCGGCGGTCTTGAGCGGCAGCTAGCCGCGGTCGCAGAAGCGGGCACTGACCCCCTGGATCGCCTGCGGGCCTTCATGCAAGCGGAGTGGTTGGCGTCCGATCCGGCCCCGCCACTGTTGCAGCGCTCGTTGGTCAGCTTTCATCAACGGCTCAGCGAAACCCGTCCGGCCGAACTTTCGGCCTTGCTGCAGCCCCAGCACCGAGCGCTGACCGAGCTACTTGCCGCGTGCCGTGGTGCCGGGATGCACAGTCCGCCGCTGGATGATTCGACGATCGCATCGATCTTGCTGCACACGACGATGGAGATGTTGCAAGCGCGTGTGCTCGGCTTTTACGTGGGCGAGAACGTCGCGTTCGACCAGTTCTGGACCTTCTTGGAAACTGCGTTTACCCGGCCCTGAGCAGCCCGCGGCGGGCGACCAGCCGGAAAGATCTGTACGCCGTACAGCAAGCATTGCCTGAGGCTGCGGCGTCGGCTAGCCTCGCATGAGAACGGTGTTCTTCTAAATCGGATACACCGAATCGGACTGCGAGGAGAGTTTGCGGTGAATCTGGACGACATGATCTTGGTGAGCATCGATGATCACGTGATCGAACCGCCGGATATGTTCGAAGGTCACGTCCCCCAGAAGTGGGCGGACCAGGCGCCAAAGGTCGAGCGCAGCCCCGAGGGCATCGATCGCTGGGTATTCCAGGGCATCGAGACCTCGACACCGTTCGGCATGTGCGCAGTCGTCACTTGGCCCAAAGAGGAATGGGGATTCAACCCCGGCGTCTTCTCCGAGATTCGGCCCGCCTGCTACGACGTCAACCTGCGGGTGCGCGATATGGACGCCGGCGGAGTCCTCGCGTCGATGAACTTCCCCACCATGGCGGGCTTCAACGCGCGGACGTTCTGCGAGGCGGACGATAAGGACCTCGCGCTGATCATGCTGAAGGCCTACAACGACTGGCACATCGACGAGTGGTGCGGATCGCATCCGGGCCGGTTCATCCCGATCGGCATTGTGCCGATGTGGGATCCGGAATTGTGTGCGGCCGAAGTGCGGCGTCTGGCCGACAAAGGCTGCAAGGCCATCAGCTTCCTCGAGGCGCCGCACGCGTTCGGTTTCCCCAGCTTTCACAACGAGCACTGGGATCCGATGCTCACCGCGATGTCGGAGACGGGCAGTGTGCTGTGCATGCACATCGGGGCCAGTGGCGGCCTGATCACGCTGGCGCCTGACGCCCCGGTGGACCACCACATCATCCTGCCCACCCAGCTCACGCTGATGGCCTTGCAGGACATCATGTTCGGCCGTACCCTGCGCAAATTCCCGGACCTGCGTATCGCCCTTTCCGAGGGCGGCATCGGTTGGATCCCCTACTACCTCGAGAGGGCCGACCGGCACGCCAAGAATCAGCTCTGGATCGGTCAGGACTGGTCGGATCGCATGCCCAGCCAGATATTTCGCGACCAGATCCTGGCTTGCTTCATCACCGACCCCGCCGGCGTCAAGCTGCGCAACGAGATCGGCATCGACAATTTGGCGTGGGAGTGCGACTATCCGCACACCGACTCGACCTGGCCTAACGGCCCGGAGCAGTTGTTTGGTGAGTTCACGGCCGCCGGTGCTACCGACGACGAAATCAACAAGATCACACACGAAAATAGCTGTCGTTTCTTCGATTTCGACCCCTTCAAGCACACCGCGAAGAAAGACGCGACGGTGGGGGCATTACGCGCCAGGGCCACCGACGTCGACCTGTCGACGGTGAGCAAGGCCGAGTACCGGGCCCGTGCCGAGGCGGCCGGCCGGGAGACGGTGCAGGTCTGATATGACGAGTACCGTCGATCTGCCCAAGATCTCGGCCGACGCGCACGTCGACGAGCCACATGACCTCTGGTATGAGCGCCTCAGCGTGGACTTGCGTGATCACGCGCCGCGCCGCATCCTGGCCAATGACGCGGGCGGGTGGAGCCTGGTGATCAACGGCAGCCCCATCGGCTGGAACGAACTGTCGGCAGAAGAGGCAGCGGCCAAGGAGGCCGAGCGCGTGGCGGCCGCGTCACCCGACGTGCGGCTCGACATGATGCGAACCGACCACATCAACGCCGAAATCGTCTTCCCCACCATTGGGCTGTACGCCTGGGACATCGCCAATCCGCTTGCCGGACAATCGGTATGCCAGGTCTACAACGATTGGATTCGAGAGCAGATCGGTGGACATGACCGGATCAAACTCGCGGCGATGATCCCCACCTGGGATGTCGACATGGCCATCGCCGAGGTCGAACGGGTGGCTGTCGATCCGTCGGTGGGCGGGCTCCTGTTGCCGCTGGTCGGCAAGCCGGAGTGGAACTCCAAAGAGTGGGAACCGCTGTGGGGCGTCATCGCGTCGACAGGCCGGCCCGCCGTCATGCATCAGGGCAGTGGCCACGACATGATCTTCTACCGCGGATGGGGGAGCGGCACGGCGAACCTTCTCGCCACGCAATCGATGGCACCGCGCGCAGCCGCCTTGTTGAGCTGCAGCGGGATCCTGGAGCGGCATCCAGACCTGCACGCAGTCTTCGTCGAGTGCAACGGCGGCTGGATCTCGTGGGCAATGCAGACGCTGGATTACTACTACCAGGCGCACGACGAGATCGGCTGGACCAAACCGAAACTTGCCGAACTGCCCAGCCACTACATCCGCCATCAGATCCACTCGACCTTTCAGGACGATCCCGTCGCGATCACGAACCTCGCCGATACGGGCGCCGAATGCCTGTTGTGGGGCAATGACTATCCCCATCCCGAGAGCACGTACCCAGAGTCGGAAAAGATCCTCGAGAGGCTCTTCGAAGGCGTCGACATCGACAGCGCGCGGGCCATCGTCGGCGGAAATGCGCACAGGCTATTTGGCTTTGACGAAAGCGTTCTCAAGGATATCCCCTGAGTGGTCGTCCAATGAGCGCAGAGTTCTCGCTTCGCCAACAGGATTACTCGCTCAGCGAGGAGCAGGTCGCACTGCGGGATTCGTTCCGGGCCTATTTCGAAAAGACGATCCCAACGACACGGGTTCGCTCGGCCGAACCGGAGGGGTTCGACGCGGCGCTCTGGGACGAGCTTCAGGAACGCGCTGTCGTTGAGATGGCGCTACCGCAATCGGTCGGTGGCGACGGTGCCGGCCTGGTCGAACTCGTGCTCGTGCTCGAAGAGGCCGGCCGCCGCGCGGCGCCGGTGCCGCTGGCCGAGGCGTTGGCGGCGGCCCGCGCGTTGGCTCGCATCGATCCGTCATCACCGCTGCTGGCCGCAATGCGCGATCGTGGTGCGGTTGTCAGCCTCGCCCCGGGCGCGGGCGACCGTCGGCTGGCACCGGCCGGAGCGATCGCCGAGGCGGTGCTGGCGCCGCGGGGGGCCAACCTGACGCTGGTCACCGGTCCGCCGACGCCGCCCCTGCCCAACTTGGCGTGCGCTCCGCTGGGCTGGCGTGAGGTTACCGGTGGCGCACGGGTGGGTTCGGCAGACGAGTGGGACCTAGCTGAACGGGAATGGCACGTCTTGACGGCGGCCGCGCTGGTCGGGCTGGGACAGGCCGCCCTGGACCTCGGTGTGCAATACGCCAAAGAGCGCACGGCATTTGGCACCCAGATCGGAGCGTTTCAAGCCATCGCTCATCCTTTGGTCGACGCCGCCAACAGCGTGGGCGCGGCACGTCGCCTAGTGTGGCGCGCTGCCTGGTTCTGCGACCATGAACCCGAATCCGTTGGTGCGCTGGCTTTGTGTGCCGTGCTGGCCGCCGGCGACGCCGCCGAGCAAGCCGGGGCCACCGCCATCCACACCCAGGGCGGCTTCGGGTTCACCCTCGAATCCGACGTTCAGCTCTACTACCGCCGGGCCAAGGGCTGGGCGCTGGCCGCTGGCGACCGTCGCAGCCTTCTGCGACGCGTCGCCCAGTGGGCGCCGCACGCGCTAAAGGATGCTCTCGCGTGAATTTCGAAACGCTCGACCTCGACGACGACACCCTCACGTTCTGGCGGGAGGCACGTGCCTTCTTCGACGAACACGTCACCCCGGCGGTGCTGGAAGACGAACGGTTACACGGCGGCGGATTCAACGAGGGCCTGCACCTGGCAATGGGGGCGCGCGGATGGGTCGCGACGCAATGGCCGACGTCAGAGGGTGGAGCGGGCCTGGACGCGGTGCGGGCGCGCATCGTCGCCACCGAATGGGCGCGCAGCGGTGCGCCTTACATCCTGGCCTCCACGACGTTGCTACCACCGATCGCCATCCGAATGTTCGGCTCGCCGGACATCCAGGCCGAGGTGCTGCCGCGGGTGGCTGACGGCACCGTTCGCATCTGCCTGGGTTACACCGAACCGGACTGCGGATCGGATTTGGCCGCGGTGCGCACCCGCGCGGAGCGGGATGGCGACGAATGGGTTATCAACGGGCAGAAGATGTTCACCACCGGTGCCCAGTTCAGCCAGTACTGCTTTCTCCTCACGCGCACCGACCCGTCGGCCCCCATGCACAAGGGCCTGACCGTCTTCCTGCTGCCGCTGGACACTGCGGGGGTGGAGATCCGGCCGATCGGCACACTGGGCGGAGAACGCACCAATTTCGTTTACCTGCAAGATGTTCGCGTCAACGACCGGTGGCGCCTGGGCGAGGTCAACGCGGGTTGGACCGTGGTCGCCGCCCCGCTGAGCCAGGAACACGGCATCTCCGCCGACGGCAGTGACCCGACCATCGGGGGGCCGTATCTGGCCGAGTGTGAGAAGCTCATCGCGGAGTTCGTTCGTTGGGCCGCAATGCAACCGGGGCCCGCCGGTAAATCCTTGCTCGACGACGCCGCGGTCGCCGAGCGCGTCGGCGAAGCGCTCGTCAAGGTCGAGATGACCCGTTCGGCGTCGGGGCCGCCGGCTCGCATCCTGTCCTCGGATCTGCTGGTGCAGACCGCGTCGGAGTTGATCGACCTCATCGGTCCGACAGCCCTTTTGGCGCGCGGTTCGCGGGGAAGTGCCGGCGACGGTGCATTCGAAGCCGGATTCCGATTCGCGCCGGGGACTGGCATATATGGCGGATCCACCGACGTGGCCCGAAATGTGATTGCCGAGCGATTCTTGGGACTCCCCCGCAGTACACCACGAAGGAACAAAAATGAGCGAAACGACAGCCCTGTCCGCTAGCCACGACGAGCAGTCCGAGGACGCCCTAACGGAGGGCATTGCCGCCGAGGCCGTCGGCGGTGATTTCGCGGCGATGCTGGCTGTCCCCGAGCCGCAGGAAGTGTACGCAGGAATCGGATCAACGCCGATAATCGTGATGGAGGGCAATCACATTGTCGGCGCCGCCAAGAGCGTCGACGCCCTCACCCGCAGCCATGATGTGCGCGGATCGGGGGCACTGGGCAATACGCAAAGCGCCGATCGCCCGCTGATTCCGCTGGACATCGACCGGCCCGAGCACACCAAATACCGCAAACTGCTTGATCCGATCTTTTCCGCGAAGGCGATCGCGCACCTGGAGACTGACGTAAGAACGCTCGCCGACGAGCTGATCGACAAGTTCATCGAACGCGGCCACGCTGACATCTACGATGAATTCTGCGCAATCCTGCCGTCCACGATTTTCCTGCGCCTCATGGGGATTCCGCTTTCCAAACTGAACTACTTCCTGCAGAACAAAGACGACTTGCTCCGCGACATCGAAGGGGAAACCGTCGCGCAACGCGAGGCCAGGTACAAGGCGGCGGGCAAACGGTGCTACGCGTACTTCAACCAAGTTCTCGACGAACGCGAAGCGAGTGGTGAACCCGGGGACGACATCCTCGGCCGCTTCATGACGGCGGAAGTCGACGGCCACTCACTGACCCGTGAGAACATTCTCGACATTTGCTTCCTGCTGATGATCGCCGGCCTGGATACCGTCGCGGCGTCGCTCTCCTGCATCCTGTCCTGGCTCGCGCGTCACCCCGACGAGCGCCGTCAGGTGGTGGCGAACCCGCAAATGTGGCCCGACGCCATCGAAGAGTTGATGCGTTGGGAGACCCCGGTGCCGGTGGCATCGCGGACTCCGACCGTGGACATGCAAGTCGGCGAGACGACTGTCGCCGCAGGAACGCAGGTGACGGTGCTGTGGGCCGCTGCCAACCTGGATCCGGAAAAGTTCAAAGATCCTCTCACCGTGGACCTGACCCGTCGGCCCAATCCGCATTACTCGTTCGCCAGCGGATTCCACCGTTGTCTGGGTAGCCATCTCGCCCGGATGGAGCTTCGGGCAGCACTCGACCAATTCCACAAGCGTATTCCCGATTACGAGGTCACTCCGGGTTCGGCGTTGAGATACGAGGCATTTCCGGTGCGGCTGGCGCGTCCGCTGCCACTGAGTTGGGCGGTGCGTGGATGAGGCTGGAACTCGACGGCGAAGCTTGCCAGGGACATGGCCGCTGCTACAGCCTCTCGCCCGGGTTGTTCGACGCCGACGAGGAGGGGCACAGCGTCCTGCTGGTAGCCGATGTGCCGGTCGGCGAGGAGCCCTCCGCCAGGCAAGCCGTGCAGTCCTGTCCCGAGGAGGCCATCGCCCTTCATGACTGACCAGGCCAGCGCAGCTGCGCGCAGCGACGCCGCGACGCCGACATCGTCGGATCGCCGGCAGATCCGAGCCGGATTCATCGGCCTCGGGGACCAGGGCAAGGGAATGGCAGATCGGCTCATCGCGTGCGGGGTGCCCACGATCCTATGGGCACGCCGGGCGGAATCGCTTGAGCCCTATCGCGGTTCCGCGGCGTCGTTCGCGGAAACCCGGGCCGAGCTGGGGGCCAACAGCGACGTCGTCGGGATCTGTGTGGTCGACGATGCGGGGGTCCAAGACGTCGTCCTGGGCGAATCCGGGGTGCTCGCGGGCATGTCGCCGGGGTCGGTGCTCGCCATCCATTCGACAATCAGCCTAGAGGTCTGTCACCGGATCGCGCGGATCGCGGGAGAACGGGGCGTCGGGGTGATCGACGCTCCGGTCAGCGGCGGCGGGTTCGCGGCCGCCGAGGGCAAGCTCACCGTCCTCGTCGGCGGCGAGCTCGAAAACTACGAAAAATGCCGCGCCGAGCTGGAGACGTTCGGGGGTAACGTGATTCATCTCGGGCCGCTCGGCAGCGGGTTGATCGCCAAACTCGTCAACAACACGCTGCACGCCGCACACTATGCCTTGGCGCGCGACGCGATGGTTGCCGGCACTCGGTTGGGCCTGGACGAGCAGGCGCTGGGCCGCGCTTTGTCGGTGAGCAGCGGCAACAGCTTTTCGCTGAACACCGCGGTCGCTGTCGGTGGCTTCGGGGTCTTGGCTCCAATGGTCGGACCCCTGCTCCGTAAAGACATCGGAATCTTCGACCGGCTGACTGGAGAACGCGATGCCGCCACCGGCTCGCTGATCGCAGTCGCCGACGAGGCGCTGCAACTATTCGGGTATCCGCGTGAGCGGACCGAAACCGAGGAGCGGACATGACTGCACCCCAAGTGGTCTCCGATCAGCATCCGGTAGTGCAATCCAGCGCTGAGGTCAACGACCGGGCCTCGGCGCGGGCGGAGTCTCGGATGCTGATCGCCGGTCGACTTGTCGAGTCCAGCAGCGGTGAGACGTTCGACAATGTCAGCCCCGCTACCGGAAGGGTGTTGGGTGCCACGGCTGCCGGCACGGCCGCTGACATGGATGCTGCCATCGCCGCCGCACGACGCGCATTCGACGACACCCAATGGTCCACCGACGCCGCGCTGCGCCGCCGATGCTTGATGCAATTGCAGGAGGCGCTCGAGGGCGAACGGGAAGAACTTCGAGACGAACTCGTCGCCGAGGCCGGCGCGCCTGTTATGACAACCCATATCGCCCAACTGGATTGGTCCCTGGCCGATGCGCTGTGTTCGGTCATCGAACTTATGGACACCTTCCCGTGGTCTCGCGATCTACATGGTGGGGGAGTGGGCGGGGACAGCCACCACCGTGTCGTGTGGAAGGAGGCCGTCGGCGTCGTCGGCGCGATCGTCCCATGGAACTTCCCGTTCGAGATTGCCGTCAACAAGCTCGCTCAGGCTTTGGCCACCGGCAACACCGTCGTGCTCAAGCCCGACCCGAATACGCCATGGACATCGACACGGCTGGGCAGGCTCGTCGCCGAGAACACCGACATCCCGCCCGGTGTGGTGAACGTCGTCCCAACGCCTGACAACCTCGTCGCCGAGCTGATGGTCACCGACCGCCGCGTCGACCTGATCTCCTTCACCGGCTCGACCGCGGTGGGCAGGTTGATTGCCGGCAAGGCAGCCGAGTCGCTCAAACGCGTCTTTCTCGAACTCGGTGGAAAATCGGCCGCAGTGATGCTCGAGGATGCCGATATCGAGACAGTCATCCCCAACATGGCCGGGGTTTGCCTGCACGCCGGCCAGGGATGTGGAATCACTACTCGGCTGTTGGTACCGCGCACGCGCCTGGACGACGCACTCACCCGGCTCGCCGCGATGTTCGAGATGATCCCGCCCGCGGATCCCGCGCTTCCCGACACGTTGCTTGGCCCGGTGATCAATCGGCGCCAACAGCAGCGGATCCTTGGCTACGTCGACCGTGCCCGTGCCGCCGGCGCAGATATCGTCGTGGGCGGGGCGGCCCCACAGCAATTGCCCGACGTGATCGCCGGCGGGACCTTTGTTCTGCCCACAGTGGTTGCCGGCGTGGATAATTCCGCCGAGATCGCCCGCGAAGAAGTGTTCGGGCCCGTCTTGGTGGTGCTGCCCTACGGCGACGAGGACGAAGCGCTGAAGATCGCCAACGACAGCGAGTATGGGTTGTCCGGGGCAGTGTTCTCCGGTTCCAGGGAACGCGGCCTGGCGTTCGCCAGAAGAGTCCGCACCGGATCGATGTCGGTGAACGGTGGAATCTACTACGGCGGTGACGCGCCGTTCGGCGGCTATAAGGCCAGCGGCGTCGGCCGACAGAACGGACTGGAGGGATTCGAGCAGTACCTCGAGACAAAGGTCGTTGCCTATACATGAACCGCAGCAATATATGAGTGACACAGGCCTGGCCGGCGCGGGAGTTTTGGTCGTCGGTGCGTCGTCGGGGATCGGACGCGCCGTAGCGATCGCCGCGGCCGCGCGTGGCGCGCGGGTTGCCGTGGCGGCCCGGCGGACCAACTTGTTGGAAGCCCTGGCCGTCGAGTTGGGTGGCACCGCGCACCAACTCGACGTCACCAGTCCCGCATCGATATCCCGGGCGGTTGCTGAAGCCGCGGAGGCGCTCGCTGGGCTCGACGTATTGGTCTGCAGCTGTGGAGTTTTCCCGCTCGCACGAGTGGAGCATGTCGACGCGGCCACGTGGAAGGAGGCGTTCGCAGTCAACACGATTGGGCCTGCGCTGGTGCTGAGTGCTGCATTTCCCTACCTGTCGCCAGACGCGGTGATCGCGGTCGCATCGAGCGACAAGGTGGGCCGGCCGCCCGCGGCTACCGCCGCTTACTCCGCCAGCAAGGCCGCTCTCGACGAGATCCTACGGTCATGGCGTTTGGAACACCCCGACCTGCGAGTGATACGGCTTGGCATCGGGCCAACCGCTGACACCGAGCTCATGCGCGGGGCCGATCAGGATCTCGTTGTGGAGTTGACCGAGCTGTGGCGCCGCGAGGGGCGCCTGCCCGAGACGATGGCCGCCGTCAGTGACGTCGCCGAACTGGTCGTCGCGACCATTGCTACCGCGCGTTCCACCGAAACCGTTGTCGCCGAGAGCGTTCAGTTCAGACCACGGCTCGCCACGGGAACCAACCCCGACCCGACCAGGAGGGAATCGGTATGACTGACGCCGCCGCCCCGTTGACATTCGGCGACATCGACAACCGCGACGCACCGCTGGCGATCTTGGTGCACGGTTTTCCCGACACCCCGTACACCTTCCGTTACCTCGCGCCCCAGTTGGCCGAGGCCGGATTCCGCGTCGTGGCGCCATGGCTACCGGGATATACGTCGGTGGTGGATCGACCGATCAGTACGGGCACATACGTCAAGCACATCCACGCGGTGCGTGAGGAATTCGGCGGTGACACGCGAGCGCTCCTGGTGGGCCACGACTGGGGCGCGATGGCTGCCTACGGAGCAGTCGCGTCGGCTCCGCGCGCCTTCCGTCGTCTGGTCACGCTGGCGGTGCCACCGACCACCGCGCTCACCGATGTCTTCGTCTACCGCCAAATCAAGCGTTCCTTCTACATCTGGTTTATTCAACAGCCGGCAATCCCAGAAATCGCGCTACTGAAAGACGGTTTCTGGGAGGGCCTTTGGGCGGACTGGTCACCCGGATATGACGCGAGCTCAGACATCGCGATGCTGCGTGGCTATGTGACCGCCGAGACCATCGGGGGCGTGATCGCGCCCTATCGCGCCCAGTTCAATCCCGCTTTCGCCGACCCCGATGCCCTCGACGAGGCGATCGCCACCTTGACCGAGCCGCCGGTGCCGACCCTTTACCTGCACGGTGCCCAGGACGGAGCCTTGGGTGCGGAGGTGCTGACCGACGTCGAAGCGCACCTTCCTGCTCCGGGCTCGGATTGTCAAATCATCGACGGGGCAGGCCATTTCCTGCATCTCGAACAGCCCGACGTGATCTGGGCGAAGATCCGGGACTGGTTACTGGACGGTCGGGAGGCGCCGACCGCCGTAACGTCCGGTGAGGCGACCCTACGGTGATTTATACTCTGTACAAATAGGTCGCGCGGTGGGACGATCGACACTGTGTGCTGTGCGCGATTTGGTAGAGAAAGGCCGGTGAGTCGGACATGACAAAGGTGGTGTTGCGCTCCCTTCCCTTTGCTTTCGACGCCTCGGTGCCCTTCCAGTGGCAGCCGGAGAACCCTAATTTCGGCGTTTTTTGCAACTCTTTCACCTTCTTCGCGGTGCCATTCGAGCGCTACATCGTGGCCGTGGTCCGGGAATTGAGCAAACGAATCGACGACGACGAGGTTGCGGCCGAGGCCGACGTCTTCCTCAAGCAGGAGGCTCAGCATGCGAGCGCCCACCGCAAGCACATGATCGCCTTGATCGAACAGTATCCCGGCCTGGACCAGGTGTACCGCGAGACCAACCGGATGTTCGACGAGCTGCGGGCGGCGCACCCGTTGGAATACCACCTGGCCTATATCGCCAACATCGAGGCCACTTTCACGCCGCTGATGACGGTCTTCCTCGACAACCGGGATTCGCTTTTCGCCGGCGGCGACCGACGGGTGGCCTCACTGATGATGTGGCACTTCGTCGAGGAGATCGAGCATCGCAGCTCGGCGTTGATCCTGAGCCGATACCTGACCCCGAGCCCCTGGTATCGCGTCAAGCGCCTCAAGAGCATTTTCGACCATGTCAATCAAGTCATGATGGCGATCGTCCAAGGCTTCGATCACCATGTGCCGCTGGCGGACCGGGGTGGTGTTACCGCCGTGGCGGCGCTGACCAGCGGCCTGTTCGCTGGCGAACTCAAACGCAGGTTGCCCTTCGTACCCACATCAGTCGGGGCCGAAGGAGTGCCTAGCGTTTTTCACGCCGTCCCGGCGAGATCAATCGCCAAAATGATGTGGAAGCTGGCGTTGTCTCAGACGCCCAAACACGACCCGGCCACGCATCCGCTGCCGGACTGGGTGCAGCTCTGGATGGAGGAGTACGAGCGCGGCACCGACATGACAGCGTTCTTCGGCGCCCCGCCCGCGCCGAGCCCATCGATTAATCGCTGAGGAGATTGCTCGTGACTTACGACTTGATCATTCGTGGCGGCACCGTCGTCGACGGCACCGGCCGCGCGGCCCGGACCGCCGACATCGCCGTGACGGATGGCTTGATCGCCGAAGTGGGCAAGGTCGACGGCTCCGCGCGACGGACGATCGCGGCCGACGGGCTCGTCGTCACACCGGGATTCGTCGACATCCACACCCACTACGACGGCCAGGCAAGTTGGGATCCTCACTTGACCCCGTCGTGCTGGCACGGCGTGACAACCGCGATCATGGGCAACTGCGGTATCGGATTCGCCCCGGTCCATGACGACCGGCACGACTGGCTGATCGACGTGATGGAGGGCGTGGAGGATATTCCCGGCAGCGCGCTATCCGAAGGCATTCAATGGAATTGGGAAACATTCGGCGAGTTCCTCGACGCGTTGGAACGTATGCCTCGCGCCGTCGATGTCGGCGCGCAACTGCCGCACGCCGCCATCCGGGGATACGTCATGGGCGACCGCGCACACGAGGTGGCGACCGCCACCGATATTGACGCGATGCGATCCATCGTCATCGACGGCCTGAAGGCCGGCGCGCTGGGCCTTTCCTTCGGTCGCACCGCCGGGCACAAGAGCCGGTCCGGCGAACCCGTCCCAGGCACATTCTCCGAAGAGGAGGAACTCAACGCGCTGACGGCGGCGATGGCAGAAGTGGGCACCGGCGTGTTGCAAGTCGTGCCGGCCGGTGTGGGTGGGGCGCTGGGTGGCGATCAGCGGCATTCGATCGACGCCGAGATCGAGTGGATCACCCGCCTGGGACAAGATCACCGCATCCCGCTGACCTTCTTGGCCATGGTCAACGAGGACGACCCGCACGACTGGGAGACCTGGTTCGCGGCGGTGCACAAAGCCAATGCCGCAGGGGCGCAGATCCGGCCGCAGATCGCGAGCAGGGCGTTCGGCATGCTGATGGGCCACCAGTCGCGGATGAACCCGTTCCGGCACCGGCCGAGCTATCGGTCGCTCATGGATCTGCCGCTGGGCGAGCGGGTAGCGCGACTGCGTGACCCCGACCTCAAGGCGCGCATCCTCGCCGAGCCCCCCGACGACCACTTCGGCCCGTCGGCCGACGCGTCCATCGACCGCATTTTCTCGCGGTTGTATCCGCTCGGTGACCGGTTGGACTACGAGCCCGGCCCGGAGCAGAGCATTGCGGCTATTGCCCAGCGCGAGGGCCGCGATCCCTGGGAGGTGACGTACGACGTCTTGCTTGGCGCCAACGGCAAGGAATTCCTTCTGTTCCCGCTGCTGAATTACGCCGGCAACGACTACGGCCACCTGCACAACATGATGTCGGACCCGGTGACCATCCAAGGCCTGGGCGACGGAGGCGCGCACTGCGGCATCGTCTGCGACGCCAGCATGACGACCTATCTCATCTCGCACTGGGTGCGAGACCGGTCCCGGGGACCCCGGATCCCGCTGGAGACTGCCGTGCATCGGCTCACCGCCGACCCGGCCGCCTTTTACGGGCTACGCGATCGAGGCGTGCTGGCCGCGGGTAAACGCGCCGACCTCAACCTGATCGACCTGGACAATCTCGGACTCGACTATCCCGAAAAGGTATTCGACCTGCCGGCCGGGGCGGGGCGGTTGATCCAACGGTCGACCGGTTACGTCGAAACTCTGGTGCGCGGCCAGACCGTGGTCGCCGAGGGCGAACTGACCGACGCGCGGCCCGGCGGACTGGTCCGGGGCGGCCAGACCGTCGCCGCCTGAGACCACGCGGGAGCGGCGCAGGTGGAAAAGGTCGTCTACGTAGCAACCCGGAACGACGGCACCCCGGCACCGTCGGCGTCGACCATCTTGAGCAATGCGCGCGAGGTGTTCGCCGACGATCGTTATCGAGGAGTTTCGGTGCAGCTGCCCCGGCGCGACGTCGAGGAAGAGCGCGACCGAGTTCGAGGTGGCGTGCTGTCCCAGATGTCCAGTGGCGAGCCGAGTCCGGAACCCCGCCGGCTGGTGGCGCTGGTGACGCTGTGGGTCGATTCCGCCGACGAGCTCGGCCAGGCCGGCGGCTTCCTCAACGAATTCTGTGACGAGGTAACGGGATACGTCGTCACAGAGACGGTCTCCCGGTGGTGGGTGACGGCTGATGGCCCCCCTGCAGGAGGTGTGAACGCCGTGAGCCTGCTCCACCGCAATCGCACGATGACCCGCGAGCGGTTCCTGCAACACTGGGCCGAGGTGCACATGCCGATCTCGCTGCGCTATCACCCCCAGTGGCGCTACGTGCGCAACCCGGTCGTCAGGACGTTGGTCGGCGACAGTACTCGGGCGCCGGACGCGATCGCCGAGGAAGGTTTCGCAACCCCCCGCGATCTCATCGATCCAATGCGCTTCTACGGCGTAGATGATGGCACGACGGAGACATTGGAAATTAACAAGAAGATCGTTTTCGACGATGTGCCAGTGTTTCTCGACGTGGCATCGACGGCCACTTTCGTCACCCAGGAACACGTCATTCGTACCCCGTGGACACCGTACGCCATCCCGGCCGCGGAGCCGGTGGCCGGAAAGCGCCGCTGACAGTGGACTTCCAGTGGGGTGTCGAAGAAGTCGAGTTCCGAAACCAGTTGCGTCAATTCCTGGCCGACGAACTACCGGACAACTGGGGCGAGCTGTCGCAGAACGGTCCGGGCAGCGAAGCGCAGGCCAAATATTCGCGGGAGTTCTGTCGCCGCCTGGCGGAAAAGGGTTGGCTGACACCGCATTGGCCGACGGAGTTCGGCGGCGGCGGAAAGGATGCGTGGTTCCACGCCGTTTTGGGCGAAGAAATGTGGGCGATCGGGGAACCCCGCGGGCCGCAGTACATGAACGTGAACTGGATCGGGCCGGCGATTCAGCGCTACGGCAGCAAAGAACAGCAGCGGATTCACCTGCCCCCGATCTCGAGTGGCTCGGTGCTGTGGTGTCAAGGATTTTCCGAACCCGACGCCGGATCAGACCTCGCCGCGCTGCGCACCCGAGCGGTCCGCGACGGCGACGACTACGTGATCAACGGCCAGAAGCTGTGGACCAGCTATGCCAACCACGCCGACTATTGTTTCCTATTGGCCCGCACGGACGCGGAAAGTCGTGGTGCCAAGGGAATCTCGGTATTACTCGTTCCGATGGCGGCCGACGGGATCTCGGTTCGTGAAGTGCCGTCGATGGTCGGCGAGCGCTACTTTCACGAGATCTATTTCACCGATGTGCGGGTGCCGGTGAGCGCTCGGCTCGGCCCCGAGCACGACGGCTGGCAGGTCGTCACGTTCGCGCTGGCCCAAGAACGTGTCGGGGCGGCGCGCTACGCGCGGGCCGCGCGCGTGATCGATCAACTCGCCACCGAGGCCGCGGCCCGCGGTCGGCTCGACGATCCCCTGCTGCAGGTGCGGCTTGGAACAGCCCGGGCCGCCTGCGAGGCGGCCCGCGTGCTGGCCTACAAGGTCACCGACCAGCGCGCCCGTGGCGAATCCCCGACACCGGACACCAACGTCGCCCGGGTGGCCAACACTCGCGCGGACCTCGCGGTGGCCGAGCTGGCGTTGGCCGTGCACGGCGCCGACGCGCTGGAATACGGCAGCGTCGCCGACGCGAACTACCGGCTGGCCATCACCGCAGGCGTGGCCGTCGGCGCCACCGAGGTGCAGCTCGACCTCATCGCCCGGCGGTTTCTGCGGCTGGACCCCGATGCGAAGACGCGCGCATGACATACCTGCTGAACGACGATCAAAAGAATCTTCTCGACGGCCTGTCGACCATCCTGGCCCGGTTGGCGGGCCCCGAGCGGGCGATGCAGCTGGGCGTCGGCGCCCACGATGACCGGCTCTGGCAGGCGTTGACGGATGGCGGTTACCTGGGCGTCGGTCGCGAAGAGGACACCGGTCCCTTGGAGGCGGCGCTGGTCGTGGAAGCCGTCGCCGGTGCCGGCGGCCTGGTGGCGGCCGCAGCGTCGGCGCTCGTCGCGCCCGCCGTGCTCGACGACGCGATAGCGGGTCCCGTCGCACTGGCCGAATGCGACGGTTCCCCGCTGGTGCGGTTCGCGCCCGTGGCGCGCACGCTGTTGGGTATCGACGGGGATGGAGCCGTGCTCGTCACCGATATTGGCGACGGTGAAATCGACACGGTGAAAACCACCTTCGGCGTCCCCATCGGCCGCGTGCCAGATCGAATTTGGGATCGCGGCACGCGGCTGGGCGCCGGCTCTGGTGACCGCGTTCGCAATTGGTGGCGTGTCGGAGGCGCGGTGGAACAGGCCGGCGGGCTCGCCGCCGCACTGAGGCTGACCGTCGACTACGTCAACCAGCGCGAGCAGTTCGGCCACCCGATCGCCCGATTCCAGGCCGTACGCCACCGCCTGGCGGAGTGCGCCGTGCTCGTCGAGGGCACCCGCTGGCTTGCCTTGGAAGCCGCAGCGCTGGGCGCCGCGCCGGAAACGGCTGCAACAGCAGCCAGCTATGCGAACGCGGCGGCCAAGCATGTGGTCGCCGAGACCCACCAGCTGACCGGCGCGATGGGCTTCACCACGGAATACCCTTTGCACGTGTACACCACCCGGGCGCAGGGGCTGACCCTCGAACTGGGCGGGCTCGAAGCGCACAGCCGCGCGGTGGCGACGGCCCGATGGGGAGCCCTGATGTCCAGATGACCCAGTCTGCCGCATTATTGACGCGTGATGGCCCCGTCTTGACGCTGACCTGGAATCGACCCGACAAGCTCAACGCGATAGATCGCCAGGCCGAGAACGCTTTGCGCACGGCGATTTCCACCTTCGCAGACGACAGCGCCCTCCGCGTCCTGTTGATCGCAGGCCGCGGCGAATACTTCAGCGCCGGTTTCGACGTTGGCCACCGGGTCGATGACGATCAGGACCCCAGCGGGGTCAAGTTGCGTCGCCGGTATCGCGAAATTCACGATCTATTCGACCTTTTCGAACAAGTCGAGAAGCCGGTCGTGGTTGCCGCCCACGGACCGTGCCTAGGCGGGGCGCTCGAATTGGCGCTGTCGTGTGACTTCCGCCTGGCTGCAACACCGGCGCGGTTCGGACTGCCCGAGATCAAGCTGGGTGTGCTGCCGGGCAGCGGCGGAACGAGCCGCCTGACGCGCACGGTCGGGCCGGCGTGGGCGCGGTGGCTGGTGATGGCGGGAAAGGCGGTGACCGCCGAGGAGGCGTTGCGTATCGGCTTGGTCCACGCGGTGTACCCGCCGGATTTGTTCGCGGACGAGGTGGCGGATTTTGTCGCCAAATTGGCGGCGTTGCCGGGTGAGGCGGTGGGCATGGCCAAGCTGGCCATCGACCTTGCCGACCGTTTGGACCGGGCATCCGGGCGTGACCTGGAGCGGATGGCGAACACCACGCTGATGACCAGCCAAGAGCATCGCAGTCACATCGATGCGCTCAAGAAGCGCCTGTCGCAGGATGGATAACCCGCCACCGCCAGCGGTGACTCCCCGCGGAGCGCGTTGTACGCTGTATAAATGATTGTGTATCGATGCGCTCCAGCTGATTGAGAGTCCGTGACCAGGCCCGATCCTGAATCCACACCGCTGTTCATGCAGCGACGCAACACCGACGAGTATGCGCCGCGGCGATATTCGGCGGCCGACCGCAGGGTGATCAGGCACACGTCGGCGGTGCTCGACGATGCTGGCGATCGGCGCAATGTGGCATCGCAGCGGCTGGTGACCGGCCGATCCGGCACGGCAGCGGGATTGCGCGCACTCAACGAGGAATGGGGCGCGACGTTCTTCGATGTCCCGGTCGAGGCGACGCTCGACGACGCCGCGGCGGCGGAGATCTTCAGCGGCCCCGAGACGGTGATCGATGTGCAGACACACTTCCTGGCCGACCGAGGGGTGGCCAGCTCCCCCGCGATCGATTCGCTCTACCGCGCCTACATGCCGAGTTGGTGGCATGAGATGGACGATCTGCACCGCCGTGATCTCGCCGAATACGTGACCAACGTCTTCCTCGAAACCGAGAACGCTGTCGCGGTGCTCACCTCCGGGCCGGACACCCTGACCAACTTCGAAATGTCCACCGTGCGTCGCCTCGTCGACGAGATGGCCGGTCCCGGGCGCCTGCTCAACCATGCCGTCGTACACGCCGAACGGGTCGAAGAGATCGAGCAGATGGCGCAATGGAAGGAGGAATTCGACCCCGTCGGCTGGAAGGTCTACACCCCGGGACGGCTTGGCGCCGGCGGCTGGCAAGGGGGATGGATGCTCGACGACGAACGGCACGGCTTTCCGTTTCTGCAGCGCGCACGCGAACTCGACGTCAAACTCGTATGCGCGCACAAGGGAATCAGCCTGTTGGTCGACAACGGGTCGCCCCGCGACATCGGACCGGCGGCGCGGGCCTTCCCCGACCTCGACTTCGTGATCTATCACTCCGGTTATGAGTTCGCCGAGCCCGACGATCCGGGTGAGGGACCCTACAGCGACCAATCAGCACATCTGGGAGTGAACCGTTTGCTGCGGTCGGTCGAGGAGGAGGGACTGGGGCGGGGTAGCAACGTGTACGCCGAATTGGGCACGACCTGGTTCGCCATGATTCGTCGGCCCATCGAAGCCGCGCACGTGTTGGGCAAGCTCATCGCGATACTTGGTGAGGACAACGTGATATGGGGCACCGACAGCATCTGGTACGGCGGGGCTCAACCGTTGATCGACGCCTTCCGGGCATTCCAAATACCGGACGACCTCTGCGAAAAGTACGGGTACGTCCCGCTGACCGATCGGGCCAAGGGAAAGATCCTGGGCCTCAACGCCGCCCGGATCTACGGCATCGACCTACAAGCCGCGGCCCAGACAGCAGCGCGCGACGACTTGGGATGGGCGCGGGAACTGGTTGCCGAGCACCGTCGCGGCGAGATTGGAGGGTTGCGATGAGAGTCGAAATCGACGAAGACGAGTGCAGCGGTACGGGATTGTGCACCCGGGTGTGCGGTGAGGTTTTCGAGCTCAACGACGAACTGGTCTCCCACGTGCGGGTCGACGCGATTCCCGCCGAACTCGAGCACAAAGTCCAGGAAGCCGCCGACCTCTGCCCGCTTCAGGCAATTCTCATCACCGAAGGTGAGGGCTGAATGGTGAGCGATTCCCAGCCGGTGGATTACGACCTGTTCAGCGAGGACACCATGGCCGATCCGGCCTTCTACCATCGAATCGCGCGTGCGAAGTGCCCGGTGCACCGGATGGATCGCGACGGTGAGCATCCGCTCTACTCGCTGCTACGTTACGACGACGTACTCGGCCAGCTGCGCAACCCCAAGCTGTGGTCGAGCAGATGGGGGCAGTCGCCACCGTACGTCGAGGAACGGGGACTGCGCAGCGATCCGCCCGAACACACCATCTACCGCCGACTGGTCAATCCGATCTTCAAGGCGCGTCGGGTCAATGGTTTGGAGAGTCGAATCTCAGAACTCGCAAATCGGTTGGTGGACAGCATGATCGGCAAGGGACAGGGCGACCTCTACGCCGACTTCGCCGCCATCCTGCCGGTGCATGTGATGGCCGAACTCCTGGGGGTCGAGTCCGACCGCTGGGCAGATTTCCGGCGGTGGTCCACGGAGTTCGTGGCATCGCTGGGGGCGGGCGACCCGGACCGCGAAGCCGCGGCGCGGGCACCGATCTACGCCTATTTCACCGGGTTGCTCGACGAGCGCCGGGAGCTGCTGGCACGCGCTCCCGACGAGTCTCCCGACGACGTGCTTCATGTCCTGCTCACCACCGACCACCCGGACGGACGGCCGTACCGCAACGACGAAATCCTGCCGGTGACGTTGCTGCTGTTGGTCGGTGGAACCGACACCACAACCTTCACGTTGACCAACTGCATGTACCGCCTGCTCGAACACCCGTCGCTGTGGAGTCAGGTGACTGCGGATATCTCGTTGTGCGCCAACGCGATCGAGGAGAGCCTGCGGTTCGATTCACCGGTGATCGGCACCTTCCGAACCAACAACGAAGAGGTGACCATCGACGGGGTTACCATCCCGGCGGGATCGAAGGTGCGTGCGACGTTCGGCTCGGCCAACCGCGACGAAGCGGTCTGGGACGACCCCGACACCTTCCGGCTCGACCGCGATATCGACGACCAGCGGGCAAAGCACCTGGCGTTCGGCTACGGCACGCATTACTGCGTGGGCGCGCCGTTGGCCCGGCTGGAGGGCCGAGTCGCCCTGGAGACCCTCGCCAAGCGACTGCCGTCGATGTGGTTGCGTCGGCGGCCGCGCCATGTGACGGCATATCAGATCCGGGGTATGTGCGAGGTTTTGGTCGGATGGACGGAACGAGCATGACCACGGTCCGCTACGAGCTTGATGGGTGCGTCGCCAGCATCATCCTGGACCGCCCGCCGCGCAACGCTTACGACGACGAGCTGCACGATCAACTGACCGCGGCGTGGCACCGCGCGGCGCGCGACCCCGAGGCTGCCGTGGTGGTGTTGCGCGCCGAGGGTAAACACTTCTCGGCGGGCGCCGACATGGCGGCCGACCACTCGAGGCCCCGGGAGTACGGAGCGATGACGCCTCCGGAGGAGATGTCATTCATCAGCAATCTGATGAAGCCGACCATCGCGGCCGTTCAGGGCGGCTGTGTCGGGGGAGCGCAGCGGTTCGTGTTTCCGTGCGATCTGATTTTTTGCAGTGACGACGCGTTTTTCAGCGATCCATTGGTACATCTGGGAGCCGGCGGCATCCCGGCGCCGATTCACGCGTGGATGTACGGCCCGCGGCTTGCCAAGGAGATGTTGTTCTCCGGTATGCGCATGCCGGCCCAGCGTCTGCACGCGGCGGGTTTGGTGAACCGGCTGTATTCCCGAGACGAGCTGGTGCCGAGGACCTTGGAGTTCGCACAGGAGATCGGCCAGGCCAACGCAACCGCGCTCCGGCAGGCCAAGCGTTCGGTGAACATCACCATGGATATCGCCGGACAACACTACATCGCCAACCGATTCTCCGAGGTCCTCGATGCTCAGGCGGTCGCGCCGAGGCTGGGCGACGGCGGAAACGGACATCATTGAGTTCGCGGGACCACGCCACTCGAGGTTGATTAGAGTCAGCACTGCGATAGAGCAGAATGTTCTTCAGTGGTACCCGCGTCGAGGGGTCAACGAAAGGCAGAGCTGACATGCCGGGAAAGGCCGCGAAAGAGGCACCCAAAGCGGCCAAGCCGGCTGGCCGGGAGCGGACTCTGAGCCAAGCGCGCATTATCGAGGGCGCGCTGGACCTGATTGCGAAAGAAGGTGCCGCCGCACTGACGATGCGCCAACTGGCCGCGTCGCTCGGGGTCAGCCCGATGGCGGCCTACTACCACGTCGAAAACAAAGACGACTTGCTGAAACTCGTCGGTGACGCAGTGTTGGCGAAAGTTGTTGTGCCACCGCCGGAATCCGGAACCTGGGAACAGCGCCTCGAAGCGCTGGTCACCATGCAACGCCAAGCGCTGATTCGTTACCCGGGTTTGCGCGAAGCGCTCAGTGGACTGGACCTCGAGCAGCGCCGTCGCCTCGAGGACGCCGAGTACGACCTGTTGGTCGAAGCCGGGTTCTCCGCCGAGATGGTCGTCCCGGCCTTTCGGGTGCTGCTGGACTGGACGTACGGAAACGCGAGGGTGGAAAGCAGCTTGCGGGATCCGTCGTCGCGACGGCCCCCGGAGGCCTGGACCAAAGCGCAACGCGCGACCTTCGACCGCTCCAAAATGCCCGCTTTGACCGCCGACGACTACTTCACAATCGGGTTACGGACGGTGATCGCCGGCCTTCGCGCTTCCCTGGAAGCCACGCGGTTCCTGAGCGGCCTCCGACCGTTTTCGGATAATCCGGCGGTGCGCTAGCATTCGTACGGTGTACGAAAATGATCCGGGGTTGCGCGCGCCTGCCGTGATCGGCGGCGAGATGTCGGCAGAGCAGGCGCTGCTGCGAGACTCGACCGTCGGCTTCATCGACGAGGTTTGTCCATTGCCGCGATTGCGCGAGTACGCCACGGGCGCAACGCCGATGCCGCCGGACTACCTGCGCCGCGCCGCGGAATTGGGCTGGTTTTCGATGCTGGTCCCCGCCGAATACGGCGGCGGTTGCGTGTCGGACGACGGCCTGGTCGACGCGGCATTATTGGCTGAGCTGCGCGGCGCCCAAGTCCAACCGGGCCCGTTCGTTCCGATGAACGTCGTGGCGCACGCGTTGGGGCGCCGAGGCGGCGGCCACCATACCGCCGAGGTGTTGCCGGAGATCGTCTCCGGCCGGCACGTGGCCGTCTGGGCGGTGTCGGATCCGGAATCCGCCTCGGCGGGCACGGGCGGGGTCGTCGGGACCGCGGTCGACGGCGGATATCGGCTCACCGGCACCAAGGCGTTCGTGCAAGATCCGATCGACGCCGATTCGTTTCTGCTCGACGTCGTGATTGACGGAGAGCTGCGACAGGTGCTGTTGGACGCCCACGCCGGCGGCGTGACCGTACGACCGCTTGAATCGCTGGACTTTTCGCTGCGGATGGGGCGTGTGCAGCTCGACGGCGCCCAAGTCGCCGAGGCCGATTTCGTCGGCACCGCCGAGACGACGCCCGCCGACTTGAGCACACAGATCGATGTCGCGGCGGTGTTGTGCGTCGCCGAAACGGTCGGTGCGATGAATCGGCTGTTCGAGATGACGGTTCAGTACGCCAAGGATCGCATCGCATTTGGGCGCCCGATTGGATCGTTTCAGGCGGTAAAGCATCAACTAGCCGACCTGAGCCTGCTGTTGGAGATGAGCAAGGCCAGCGTGGAAGCGGCGGTCAAGGCCGTCGCCGACGCGTTGCGCGAGCAGAATGCGTCGGGCGGGGCGTCGATGATCGCCAGCACCGCCAAGGCTTTCGTCGGCGATGCCGCCAATCAAATCTCGCAGGGGTGCTTCCAGGTGTTCGGCGGGATCGGCTTCACGTGGGAACATGACCTGCATCTCTACCTCAGGAGAGCCAGTGTGAACGAGGTGCTGTACGGCACTCCCACGTGGCACCGCGAGCGCATCGTCCGGCTCGGTGGTCAATGACCGCGATGGCGACGTCGCAGCTCGACATCGACCGTTACCGGGCTCGAGCGCGCGAGTGGATCATCGCGAATCTCCAACCCGCCGTTAAGAAGACAGCGTCGGCGCGGGGGGCGGAGACCGCGGAGCACATCAGCGCCCAACGCGAGTTACAGCGGCGCCTCTATGAGGCGGGCTGGGCGGGCATCGACGTGCCCGTCGAATACGGCGGACAGGGGCTGACGTCCTCGCATGCCACGGCTTTCACCGACGAAGCGTGCGGATACCTGTTGCCGGACTTCGGCATCTTGTCGCTGGTGACCTATGGCATCGCCCTGCCCACGATTTTGGCGGCATGTTCGGAGTCGTTCAAGCGACGCCACGTCCCCCGCATCCTCGCGGGCCAGGAATTGTGGTGCCAACTGCTGTCGGAACCGGATGCCGGGTCCGATTTGGCGGGTATCCGCACCAAAGCCACCCATCGCGGTGACACCTGGATCGTGAAGGGCACCAAAGTGTGGAGCAGCGGCGCTTCCTTCGCCGACTTCGGATTGTGCATCACGCGCACCGACTGGAACGTCCCCAAACACGAGGGTCTGACGTGGGTCGCGCTGCCGCTCAAAGCGGATGGCTCGACGGTACGTCCAATCCGCGAGATCAATGGTGGCTGGGAATTCTGCGAGGTGTTCCTCGACGACGTCGTGGTCGACGTCGATGAGGTGATGGGTCAGGTGAACGGGGGGTGGGCCTTCACGCACACCATGCTGGTGTTCGAACGGGGGGCGCTTCGCGGTGAGCGCACCGAGTTGCCCACGGTGCTTGCCCAGGACCTCATCGAACTTGCTCAACAGCGAAACAGTGTGGGCGACAGTTACATCCGCCAGCTGATCGCGACGGGTCAGGTGTACGACGTGGTGCGGGCGGCGTTGGTGATCCGCTTGGAGAGGTTGATGCGCTCCGCCAGCGGCTCCGGGAATCTCGCCTCCTACCTCAAGTTGGCCAAGGGCAGCTACGATCCGCTCCGCGCGAAAATCGCCATGGAAGTGGCGGGCGGCGTCGCGGTCGCCTTCGAACCGGACAGCTTGGGCTCGGCGACTTCCACCAACTTTCTGAACGGACGCGTTCAATCGATCGCCGGCGGCAGCAACGAGATGCAGCGCAACGGAATTGCCGAGAAAATACTGGGCCTCCCCCGCGAGACGAACGTTGAGAAGGGCAAGCCGTTCCGGCAAGTCCTGGCCGACGCCCGAAAGTGGTGACATCAGTGGACTTCGACCTCGAGGGCAAGGTAGCGCTCGTTTCGGGTGCGGCACGCGGTCAAGGCTTGGCCACGGCCACCATGCTGGCGAACAGCGGCGCCAGTGTCATGCTCACCGACGTGCTCGATGAGGTGGGGGTCGCGGCCGCCGCGGGCATCGGGCCCCAGTCCCGATATCGCCATCTCGACGTCAGCGACGAGTGGGGCTGGGCAGAAGCGGTCAATGCCACGCTCGAAGAGTTCGGCCGCCTCGACGTCCTGGTGAACAACGCGGGGATCTGGCGAACCGCCTCGTTGTACGACGAGTCGGTTGCCGAGTTCGAAAAGCTGTTGCAGGTCAATCTCTTCGGCACGTTTCACGGTATGCGTACGGCGATCGACCCGATGCGGGCCGCCGGTGGCGGTGCCATCATCAACATCGCATCGACCACGGCTGTGCAGGCCGCCATCGGACACACCGCCTACGGCGCCAGCAAGTGGGCGATCCGTGGGATCACCAAGACCGCCGCGCTCGAACTAGCTCCGGACGGCATCCGGGTCAATGCGGTGCTGCCCGGAGCGATCGACACGGCGATGCTGGCCGGTAGTGACGCAATCAAGGCCATGCTGGCCACGAAGATTCCACTGGCGCGGCTGGGCCACGCCCATGAGGTGGCCGCGATGGTCGCCTTCTTGGCGTCGGACGCCGCCGCTTACATCACCGGACAAGAGTTTGTCGTCGATGGCGGCTTGACCGCAGGATCGTTCGTTCTTCGGCAGAGCTGAGTCACCCGGCGATCAGTGCCCGCAATGCGTTGATGTCGGGCTTCTGATAGGACGACAGCACCGGAATCTCATCGAGCGTCACGATTCGATCTGGCACTTTGTATTTCGCAACGCCATGCTCGGCAAACCACTCGACGCAGCGGGACCGGTCGAAGTGTTCGGCCGTGACGATGAATGCCGCGATCCGTTCGCCGTACACGTCGTCGTGGTAGCCCAGCACCACGGCCTGCCGAATCGCCGGGTGACCTTCCAGCGCGGCTTCGACTTCGCGGCTCGAGATGTTCATGCCGCCGCGAATGATCAGTCCGCTCATCCGCCCGCTGACCGACAGGAAGCCCTCGTCGTCGACCGTCCCCAGATCCCGGGTGCGCATCCACCCGTCGACGAACGTCGATGCGGTCACGTCGGCGTCGAGATAGCCGTCGCACAGCTCGGGACCGCGCAACCAGATTTCGCCGCATTCATTTGGCCCCAGGACTTTCCCACTGGCGTCGCGGATCTGCAACTCCGTGCCTGGCGCCGGACGCCCGTCGGTGCGCCAGAAACGTTCGGGGTCGTCGTCGGGGTAGGAGGTGCACGCCACCGGTGCCTCCGTCGAGCCGTAGGTCCGCTTGACCACCGCACCGAACTGTTGTGACACGTCGCGCACGTAGGACTCCGTGATCGCCGTCGCGCCGCTGGAAACGAGGCGTACCGAAGCGACTGAATCCGGCGTAAAGCCATCGGCCGCAGCGATTCCCAGCGTAAAGATCGGTGGTCCGAAGAGCATTGTGACGCCCTCATCTCGGACGAGTTGCAGGCCACGTGCGGCATTCCAGCGGGGCATGATGACTGCCTTGGCGCCCGCACCGAGGGGATGCAGCACCGCGTGAAGCAGTCCGGCCATGTGTGAAAGGGGCGCTGGCACAAGGACGGCGTCGTCGATGGAGGTGCCGTGCAGGGCAGCCAACTGTCTGGCCTTTGCGCTGAGCGACCGGTGACTGTGGATCACGGATTTCGGCACGCCGCTGGAACCGGAAGTGGTCAGCACGACCGCGGCGTCGGCGGGCCGGCACGCGGGCTCGGGGCCGGCGAGCTGAGCACCCAGGTGTGCGGTGCCGCCCGCGGGGAGCTTGACATCGGCCTGGCGGGCCAGCGCGGACTCTGGATCGGCCACCAGTAGCGCCACCCCATGCAGACGTTCGGTGACGCGGTGCGCCTCGACGGATGTCAACGACTCGTGAAACGGGACCGCCAACGCGCCCGCCCACCAGGTGGCCAGGTACAGCACGACGGCATCAGGCCCGTTGGGAAGCTGGAAAGCGACCGCGTCACCGGGCTGCACGCCCCTTTTGCGCAGCCATCCCGCGACGCGCCGAACCGCCGCGCGTAGATCGGTTGTGCTGAGGCGGATTTGGTCGCCGCAGATGAGGGAGGCGCGTTCCGGCGCCTCCTGCAGCAGGCGGCATAGGGTCTGCTCGAACCATGGGCCGCCGGGAGATTCGAACTCCGCGGCGCGGGGATGGGTGAAGGTGGCCAGCCGGCGTCGATCGATCACGGGGCCCCCAGGGAGGCCTCGGCCATCGCGGTTAGCAACTCGGCACCGCTGCCGTATTCTCGAGCTCCCGCGGGGTCGGCGATCGCGGCCGCGTGGTCCGCCAGCAGTTCGGGGCTCAGGTCGTCAGTGTCGACGACGATGCCCGGGGTCACCTGCATGATGGCTTTGCGTATTGCCTTTCCCCCCGCTAGCCAGGTCTGGCCCGATTCCTGACACTGTTCGCTGAGCAACCACAGCAGCAGGTTGCTGACCGTCTCCGGGACCATCGCCTCGGCGGTGCCCTCGGGGAACGTGTCCCCGGCGAACAGGCCGTCGGTCATCGGAGTGTGAGCGAACGGCAGCACCGCGTTGACTGTGATTCCTGCCCGCACCGATTCCTGCGACAACGCAGCGACGAATCCGATCAGCGCGGCCTTTGCGGTCGCGTATGACACGAATCCGGCATCCCCGAACAGCGCCGCCGACGAGGTGCTGACCACGATGCGCCCGTACTTCTGAGCGCGAAGATGCGGCAACGCGGCCCGGACCAGCTCGACCGCGCTCAGCGTGTTGACTTCGATCATCCGCCGAACGTGTGCATCCGACTCCCGGTGAAACGCCGTTGGCTCGGACCAGCCCGCGTTGGCGACGATGACGTCGATGCGGCCGAAGGCGGCCAGCGCCGCAGCCACGATCCGTTCGCCTGCGTCGGGTTCCTCGACCGATTCGTAGTTGGCTATCGCGATCCCACCCGATTCGTGGATGCGACCGACAACCGCATCCGCGCTGGACGGATCGCCGGCGTGGCTTCGGTTGTTGACCAACACGGCGGCCCCGCGACGGGCCAGCGCCTCGGCATGGCTGCGACCCAGTCCCTTGCCGGCGCCCGTGACGATGGCGACCCTGCCGCGAAAGTCGATCACCACCGCATCGAAACACGTTTTTGTACGCCATACAAATACTCGCTAGACTGCGCCCATGTCGGGGCAGCGGGTGCCGTCAACGCGGGTTGTCGTCCGGTGACCATGATCAGTGAGCGGTTGCGGACCGCGGTAGGGGTGTGGCGCACCGACGGTCCGCCGTCTTTTCCGATCGACCGTTCCGACATCCGCCGCTGGGCGATCGCCACGTACTGGCCGCAAGAGCCTCCTCGGCTGTATTGGGACGAGGCCTTCGCCCGCACGACGCGATGGGGCGGGATCATCGCGCCGGACGACTTCAATCCGTTCGCTTGGCCGGTCCCACGCGCTGAAGTCGGTCCGCCGCTGCACCGCGCGCTGCCGGGCGAAGCCGGCCAGCGAATGCTCAACGGTGGTGTGGAATTCGCGTTCGCCCAACCGATGCGGCCCGGCGACGTCATCACATCGCGGACTCGGGTCAAAGACCTCAACGAACGCGAGGGTCGATTTGGTCTGATGCTCTACATCCGCCTCGAGCGGGAACTGCGTAACCAGCGCGATGAGCTGGTTCGAAACCGCATCGACACCGTCATCCGGTACTGACAACCGATCGTTCGGCTGGAAAGGAGTCGTCGTGCAGGTGGGCGAGCTGTTCCATGTCGTGCACGTGGTGGACGACTTGGCTGCGGCCGAGGTCTGGTATGAGCGGATCTTCAGCCCGTGCTACATGTTTCGCGGGCACGAATCGACGCTCGACCACCGGACGGCGTCGTTGATGTTGATCGCCGATTACCCCGCCGAACCGATGGCGCCCCATCCCGGACAGGCGGGCCAACAAGGCACGATCGGCAAGTTCCGACGCCGGTTCGGGCCGCGCCTGCACTCGCTCGCCTGGTATTGCGACTCGATCGGTGAGGGATACGAACGCTTCCGGTCGTTCGGTGCACGGGTTACCGGGGACGGCGGCGCCGTGCTGAGGCAGGCGCCGACGCGGGGCGGCATCTACACCCACCCGCGGGATACATTCGGGATGATCGAGCTGATGGAGCCGCGCGTGGGGGGCCGCGGCGGCGCACCAATCGGCGACAGTCTTGGCGAATGCTACGACCCCCGGCTGGCGGGCACACATGATGCATCGTGGTGGTCGACGGATCATCCGCTAGGGATTCGCCGGACCTCCCATGTGACCGTGTTGGTCGATGACTTGGAGCGGGCAGTGGAGCTGTATGTGGGGGTGCTCGGTGGGCGAACCTTCCACGAGACGCGTGCTCCACGGGCCGCGTTCGTCGCGGTTGGTTCCGACTCGGTCGTCGAGTTGCGGCTACCGGCCGCGGGCACCGCCGAAGCCGACGCTTTGGCCCGGGAGGGCGCGATGATCTGGTCGACAACCTTTCTCGTCACCGACCTCAGCGCGGCGTGCGCGCATCTGAGTGCATCGGGAGTCCCGTTCAGCCCCGGGACGCACGCGGTGTCGATCGATCCCGGCCAGGCGTTCGGTGCGCGATACGCGCTGACCGCCGAGGTCACTCCCGGCGACCCACGTGAACCCGCCGCGTCGTGAGCGTGTCGTCGGTCGAATTCCCCCCGCGTCGGCCTGTAGTTGCCGGCGAGGAGCTTCCTGATCGGCCGACGATCGCTGAGTTGCTCCGATCCGGGGTGAAGCGCTGGGGCGAGCGGGCGCTGCTGATCCACGACGGCGTCACGCAAACCTGGACCGAGGTTGACCGGAAGTCGGCAGACTTGGCTAAAAGCCTTCTGGCATTGGGGATCACGAAAGGCAGCCGGGTCGGGCTACTCATGCCCAATAGCGCAGACTGGATCGTCGCCTTCTTGGCTGCGGCGCGCATCGGCGCGCTGGTATCGCCGATCAGCACCTTCCTGCAGGCTCCCGAATTGAGCCGTGCGCTCGCCCACGCCGACGTTCAGATCTTGATGTGCGTGGATCAGTTCCAGGGTCACGACTATCTTGCGCGACTGGACGGGTTACCGGGAATGGATTCGGCGACCGACCGAGAGCTTTACCTTCCGCAACATCCTTTCCTGCGCCGGATCCTGGTGTGGGGCAAAGGTAAGCGGTCGTGGGCGATCGGTGCGCCGGCGATGTCGGAAGCGCTGCTGTCCTGCCGAAGCGGAATCACCGACCGACTGCTGGAAGCCGCGGAGAATTCGGTCGAGCCCGCCGACCCGCTGCTGACGATCTGGACCTCGGGCACCACATCGCTGCCCAAGGGGGTCGTGCACACGCATGGTGGGGTACTGCGCTTCGTTCATGCGCTGCGGCAGATCGGACGGGCCGACGTGCTACCCGCCGAGCGCGCTTATGCGGCGATGCCGTTCTTCTGGCTCGGCGGCTTGAACACCATCCTGTTCCCGTCGCTGATCGGCGGTGGCGTGATCGTCACCACCGGCGAGCTGGCGGCGGACGCGGTCCTGGACACGATCGTCGAGCAGAAAGTGACTCGGGTGGCCGGGTGGATGGGGCCGGTGGTGGAGCTGGCCGAAACCGCTGCCGCGCGAGGCATCGACGTCTCGGGCGTGCGGGGGCTGGGGCCGCCGACGCGGCAAGACGGCACACCGATCCCCCCCGACCTGCGGGGCAATGCCCTGGGTATGACCGAAACATTCGGGCCGCACAGCGCCGAACCGGCGGGCGCCGAATTGCCCGCGGCCAAACGGGGAGCGATGGGACGAGCCGTCCCGGGCTGTGAGCGTCAAATCGTTGACCCCGCAACCGGAATCGAGCTTCCGCGAGGCGAAATCGGCGAGCTCCGGGTCCGCAGCCTGGGGATGATGCGGGGCTATTACAAGCGCGAACACAGTGACTGCTTCGACGCCGACGGGTTCTTGCGCACCGGTGACCGGTGCTCGATCGACGAGGATGGATTCCTCTTCTTCCACGGCAGGCAGACCGAGCTCATCAAGACGTCGGGTGCCAACGTGTCGCCACGCGAAGTCGAAGTCGCGCTGGAGAGCAATCCGGAGATCGCCGAGGCGATCGTGTTCGGTGTGCCGGACGCCGCCCGTGGCGAAGAGGTGGTCGCTGCGATCGTGCCTGCCGCCGGGTGCGCGGTGGATGAGGCGGTCCTTCGATCGCGGCTCAAAACCCAGCTCTCGCACTACAAGGTGCCTCGTCGGATCCGCGTTGTGGACCCGGCGGCCGTCCCGCGGACCGACTCGGGAAAGCCGCGCAAGGCCGAGCTGCGCGAAGCGCTCTTTGATTGAGCACCGCCGCTCGGCTATTGTTGTACAGCGTACGAAATCGGGATGTGGAGGGACAGTGTCGACAGATTTTGCGGCCGAGACGGCCGAGTTGTGGGCCTATGACGCGGACAATCACCTGCGCGAGGACATCGACGCCTTCCCCAAGTACATGGATCCCGGTTTTCGCGAGCGCGGATGGCGGATCGAGAAGACCGACGGCGGCAAGGATGTGCTGTGGGTGGGCGACGAGTCCTGGCCCGACTGGACCTGGGACACCGCGACGCGTCCCGGAAGCTTCCGGGAAAACCTGCTTCGACTGCGCAATGGGGAGAACATCGACCCGTTCCGTGGCGACCAGGAAACCGTGCGGGTCGAGTACCGCGACCGCGACGCTCGGCTCAAGCTCATGGACGAACAGAAGATTCAGGCCGAGTTGATCTTCAACACCCTTGCCGTCAGCCGCGGCTGGATGGTCGGGGGTGATCCCGCGCAGACCTATGCGAATCTTCGTGCGGTGAACCGGTATCTGGCCGCCGAGTGGGGCTGGGCGTATCGGGACCGCATCTACGCGGCGGCGCTGCTCGGGCTCGACGACCTCGACCTGGCGATCGCCGAGTTGGATCGGCTGCTGGCCGAGGGGGTGCGCGCGATCAACCTGG
Source organism: Mycobacterium paraffinicum (assembly GCF_001907675.1). Lineage (GTDB taxonomy): Bacteria > Actinomycetota > Actinomycetes > Mycobacteriales > Mycobacteriaceae > Mycobacterium > Mycobacterium paraffinicum_A. The sequence goes on along the minus strand of NZ_MPNT01000001.1, from coordinate 359,034 downwards.
TCCCCGGCCCGGTCGGGCGGCGCTCTCCGGCCGATCCCCACTTCGACCCGTTCTGGGCGCGGGTCAACGAAGCCAATCTCCTCGTCTCGTTCCACACCACTCCCGCCTCGCACATCGCGTATCGGGAGATGTTTTCGGGGTGGTGGGAGCCGGCCGAGGCGGCGGTGCACCGCGGGGTCAGTGACACCGACTCGGCGTTCATGAGCTTTCAGATGTTCAACGAGCGCCCGATCATGGACACCGTCGTCGCCTTGATCCTGCACAACCTGTTCGGGCGCTTCCCCAACGTCCGGATCCTGTCGGTGGAAAACGGCACCTTCTGGGTGCCCTACACCGTCAAACTGCTCAACAAGAGCTACGCGATCAACCAGAACGGGTTTTGGCTGGGCGGCAAACCCGAACGCCCCTCCGAGGTGTTCAAACGCCACGTCTTCGTCACCCCCTTCCACGAGGAGAACATCCAAACCATCGTCGACGTCGTCGGCCCCGACTGCGTGCTGTTCGGCTCGGACTTCCCCCACGCCGAAGGCCTGGCTGACCCCGTCACCGACTACCTGTCCGACCTCGAAGTCACCGACCCCCTCACCATCCGCAAAATCATGCGCGACAACCTCAAAGGCCTCCTCGAAGGCACGCCCGCCGGCTAGTGACGGCAACCCGCAATGAGGCTGGATCTCAGTGAGGAGCAGGAACTGTTTCGCCAAACTGCGCGACAGTTTCTGGAATCCTCGGTGCCCCTGAGCGCTATCCGCGAAATGTGGCACTCCGACTGGGGTTTCGAGCACGATTGGTGGCGACGTGCCGCCGGGCTGGGCTGGACGTCACTGTTGGTCGACGAAGGCGCCGGCGGCGGGTGCCTGTCCGGTCAACCGGTCTGCGACGCGGCCATCGTCGCCGAAGAGATTGGCCGGATCGCGGGGCCCGGGCCGTTTCTGCCGGTGTCGGTCGCGGCGTTCGCCATCAGCGAGAGCGGAACGCCCGAACAACGCGCGAACCTGCTGCCGGGGTTGCTGGACGGCTCGGCGGTTTCCGCGTGGGCACTGGCCGAGGCCGGCGACGTGTGGCGCTGCGACGATCTAGAAACCACGGTCGCGCTCGACCCCGACGCCGTAGTGGTCAGCGGGCGCAAATGCTACGTCGAGGCGCTCGGCTCAGCCGACTGGGTGTTGGTGACCGGAAAGTCGGTGGATGGGCCAACCCAGGTGGCGGTGCCGATGGATGCCCCAGGTGTGACGGTGACCGCCGGCCGCAGCGTGGATCTGGTGCGCCGATTCGGTGCGCTTACCCTCGACAACGTCCGACTACCGTCGAGCTGTGTGGTAGGCGAAACGGGCTGCGCCGCAAAAGCTGTCGAGCGCCAGACACAGCTGGCGTTGATTCTCCAATGCGCCCAGATCAATGGCGCGGCCGGGGAGATCTTCTACAGAACGGTCGAATACGCCAAACATCGATTCGCCTTCGGTCGACCGATCGGCGCATACCAGGCGCTCAAGCACCGGTTCGCCGACATGCTGCAGCGGCTCGAATTTGCCCGTGCAATCGCCGACGCCGCCGCCGCGGCATTCGACCGCGATGACGCCGAGGCCGGTGAGCTGGCCAGGGTTGCGAAGGCCTACGTGCCGGACGCCGGCCTGGATATCATCGACGACTGCGTGCAGATCCACGGCGGTATCGGCGTGACTTGGGAGCACGATGCCCACATCTTCTCCCGCCGCGTGGCCCTGGATCGGGCCCTCTACGGGGCCCCGGAATTGCACAAGGACACCCTGGTCGACGGACTGGGTTTGGTGGCCGTGCCATGACGATTGAGTCGGTGGATGCGTTCACTGTGCGTGCTCGCGCGTGGGTCACCAACAACCTCCCCCCGCGCGGTGATCAGTCGATGACGGAACACGAACTGCAGGCACTGTTGTTCGACGCCGGCTTCGCCGGTATCGCCATGCCGAAGGCCTACGGCGGCGCCGGCCTGACGCTGCGGCACCAACAAGCGTTCTATGACGAAGCCGCGCTTGGGTACCGGGTGCCGACATTGTTCAGCGTCTCCATCGCAATCCTGGGTGTGACGCTGCTCGACACCGCCGACGACGTGCTCAAGGAGCGCCATCTCCCGAGGATCCTGCGCGGCGAAGAACGCTGGATTCAGTTGCTCTCCGAGCCGAGTGGTGGTTCCGACATGGCCGCTGCGTTGAGCCGACTCGAGCGCGACGGTGATGACTGGATTCTCAACGGAGCCAAGATGTGGAGCACAGCCGCCGCGGCTGCGGACTGGGGAATGTGCTTGGCACGCACCGACTTCTCGGTTCCCAAGCATTCGGGCCTGACCATGGTGTGTGTTCCGCTCAAGAACACGCCCGGCGTCACCATCCAACCCATCCGGCACGCCAACGGGGTACTGGCGGACTTCTGCCAGGAGTTCTTCGACGATGTCAGGATCCCGGGCGATCACGTCGTCGGTGCGGTGAACGAGGGTTGGAAGGTGGCCAAGGTCCTGATCGCCCACGAACGCCTCGCCGCAGGCGGCGCCGCTCACGGCTACGGCCTGACCGCGCGATCCGAGGGAGGTGGCGGAGCGCGCACGGCGGACCCCGCAGTGCTGGTAAAGGCGGCCCAACAGCGCCACTCGACCACCGGCCTGCGCCAAAAGATCGCGGACGCCTACATCGAGCGGCGCGTGGCGCGATTCGCCAATGAACGCATCGCCACCGGGATAAGGATCGGGGCGCTCGAGCCGGGGTGGGGTTCCATCGTCAAACTGCACATGGGGATGAACTCACCGCGGGAGTCCAAGATCGCGCTGGCCGTGCATGGTTGCGACGGCGTGGTGTGGGATGGCGACGAGCCCATCGCCGGCAATGCGGGCGAAGACTGGGTGATCAGTCGCGGGCCCGCCCTGGGCGGCGGCAGCAACGAAATGCAACGAAACCTCTTGGCCGAGCGCCTGCTCGGCCTCCCGCGCGAGCCGGCACTGGACACCAGCGTTCCCTTTTCCGAAGTGCTGAGCAACCGTCGGAAGAGCACACCAAAAGGATGACCATGTATATCAACGGCGAATGGCGATCGGCGCAGTCGGGCAAGACATTTGTCACGACCAATCCGGCGACGGGAGCCGCGCTGTCCGAGGTGGCCGACGGTGGTCGGGCTGATACCCGCAGCGCGATAGCGGCTGCCGCGGACGCGTTGCCGGCCTGGCGGGCGAGCACGGCTTACGAGCGTGCCGACATCCTCCTCGCCGCGCATCGGATCATGCTGGACCGTCAAGACGATCTTGCCGAGCTGATGACCAAGGAGCAGGGCAAGCCGTTACGGATGGCGCGCACCGAAGTCGGGTACGCGGCGGATTTCGTGTTGTGGTTCGCCGAAGAGGCCAAACGTGTGTACGGCGAAGTGATTCCATCGGCGCGAGCCGATCAACGATTCGTGGTTTTGCAGCAGCCGGTGGGGGTGTGCGCGGCCATCACGCCGTGGAACTACCCGATCTCCATGATCACCCGGAAGGTCGCTCCGGCGCTCGCCGCGGGCTGTACGTCGGTGCTCAAGCCCGCAGAGCAGACCCCGTTGTGTGCGGTAGAGACGTTCCGCGTCTTCGCCGACGCCGGGGTGCCCGCCGGCGTCGTCAACCTCGTCACCTGTTCCGATCCCGAGCCGGTCGCTGACGAGATACTTGCCGATCGGCGCGTTCGCAAAATCAGCTTCACCGGGTCGACGGAGGTCGGCAAGATGATTGCCGCGCGCGCGGGATCCACGATGAAACGCGTGTCGATGGAATTGGGCGGGCACGCACCGTTTTTGGTGTTTCCCGACGCCGACCCCGGGCATGCCGCCAAGGGTGCGGCGCTGGTGAAATTTCTCAACACCGGGCAGGCCTGCATCTGCCCGAACCGGTTCATCGTGCACCGCTCGATCGCTGAGGAATTCATCGTCACCTTGCGTGCGCGGGTGGAGAAGCTCGTTCCCGGAGATGGATTGGTCAAAGGCACCACGATTGGCCCGCTCATCGACGATGTCGCGCTGAAGAAGATGCAGCGGCAGGTCGACGATGCCGTCGACAAAGGCGCCACCTTGGTGGTGGGTGGATCACGCTTGAGCGGACCAGAATTCGACGGCGGCGCGTTCTTCGCGCCCACCATCCTGTCCGATGTCAAACCGCAGATGCTGATCTGCTCGGAGGAGACGTTCGGTCCCATCGCGCCGGTGCTGGTGTTCGACGACGAGGAGGAGGCGGTCGCGATGGCGAATGCGACGACCTACGGGTTGGCCGGGTACATCTACACCCGCGACATCAGCCGCGCGATCCGGGTGGCCGAGAAGCTCGAATTCGGAATGATCGGCATCAACGACATCAACCCGACGTCCGCGGCCGTTCCATTCGGCGGCATCAAGGAGAGCGGGCTGGGCCGCGAGGGGGCGCGCGCCGGGATCACCGAATATCTGGACACCAAAGTCCTAGGCATCGCGCTGTGACCTCATGACCGCCCTACCCGACTTCGAAGCCCTCGCCATCGGCGAGCAAATTCCGCCGTTCGTGCGCAGCACGCACTTCGAGGAATGGAACCGCTACGCCGCTGTCAACGACGAATTCATCCCGATTCACATGGATGACGAAGCCGGGCGCGCCGCCGGCAACGCCGCCGGCGCGTTCGGCATGGGCAACCTGCGGCTGGCATATCTGGTCAACATGCTGCGCGCCTGGATCGGGCCCGACGGCGAGATCCTCTCGCTGAAGGCGAAGTACCGGCAGATGAACCAGAAGGGCGACCGACTGCGCTGCACCGGGGAAATCACCGGCAAGGAGATCGTGGCCGGCCGGGCGCTGGTCCGCCTCACATTGGACGTCGTCGACCAGGACGGCAAAAGCACCACACCCGGCGAAGCCACCGTCGCCCTCGCCGGCCAGTGGCCGGACCCCGCCGGTGGTTGAGGCCATCAGGGCGCACGACCCCTTCGATTACTGGGCCCGGCTACAGCCCGATGCCGAATTCGCCGTCATGCACCACCGCGCCCAAACCTACGGTCAGGCGCTGAGCATGGTCGACCGGATGGCGGGTGCCCTGGCGCGCGACCTGGAACCCGGACAGCGGGTGGCGATCCTGTCTCGCAACTCCGTCGAGATGCTGCTGCTCTACTACGCGGCATCCAAGGCCGGCGTCGTCCCCGTGCCGCTGAACTACCGCCTCGCCACACCGGAACTCGAATACATCCTCGACGACTGCATGGCCGCTGTCGTGCTGGCGGCTCCTGACTACACCGCGCAGATCGACCAGCTCCGCGGGCGAATCCGTGCCCTGCGGCGGGCCGTCGTGGTAGGCCAAGCGGCCGAGAGCAATTGGGTGTCATGGGACGGATGGCTCGCCGACCCCATCGACGAACGGGTGGCCACGGCCCGGCGGCACGACGAGGTCATGCAGATCTACACCAGCGGCACGACCGGTCGTCCCAAAGGTGCGGTCCTGACCCAGAGCGGCCTGAGCAACCTGCTTCACCAGTGGCGAATCTGCTTCCCGTTCAACCCCAACCGCCGTCTGCTGGTGGTGGCGCCGCTCTACCACGTCGGCGGGACGTTCCATTCGATGCACGCAATCGGTCACGGCGGCTCGGTTTACCTATACGCGGATTTCGACGCCGCCGAAACGGTTCGTGCACTCGATGAAGAACAGATCGATACGGCGTTCCTGGTGCCCGCGATGATCCAGAGTTGCCTCGACGTCGAGGGGATCGAACGGCGTTCGTTCGCGTCATTTCGGTTGCTGTCGTACGGCGCCTCACCGATCAGTGAAGCGACGTTGCGGCGCGCGCTCGACGTCTGGCACTGCGACTTTGTGCAGGCTTTCGGGATGACGGAATGCCCCTGTATCACCTACCTTTCACCCGCAGACCACCGGCGCGCGCTGGCCGGGCAGCCGCAGTTGCTGGAGTCCACCGGCCGTCCGGGCCCGGGCTCCGACGTCAAAATAGTGGGGGAGGACGGGCAGGAATTACCGTCCGGTCAGGTGGGTGAGATCCTGGGCCGGGGCCCGCAGCTGATGCGTGGCTACTGGCAACTGCCAGAATCGACCGCGGCAGCCCTTGCCGGGGGCTGGATGCACACCGGTGATGCGGGCTGCATGGACGCCGAGGGATACCTGTTCGTCAAGGACCGGATCAAAGACATGATCGTTTCGGGCGCCGAGAACATATATCCGCGTGAGATCGAGGATGTCTTGACAACCCATCCGTCGGTCGCTGAGGCTGCGGTCATCGGTGTGCCCAGCGAGAAGTGGGGCGAAAGCCCGCTGGCGTTCGTGGTTCTCAAGCCCGGGTCCGAAGTCGAGGTTGACGAGCTCATCGATTTCTGCCGTGACAAACTCGCCGGGTACAAACGTCCGCGCGCCGTAGAAGTCATCAGCGAGATCCCCCGGAACCCAAGCGGCAAGATATTGAAACGCGTTTTGCGCGAACCGTATTGGCACGGCCGTAAGCGCAGTGTCTCCTAACTGGCGGCACCGGAATTGCGCAAGCCGTGGCGCGGAGGCGATCACAGGGCGTGCTATCCCCGAATCTCACACCGAGCCGGCGGCCGTGCCGTCGAGGAAGCCTTTGAGGTTGTCGCGCATGATTTTGCGGATGGTGAGGGGGTCGGCTCTCGCGGACCCTTGCGTCGGTACGGCCCTCCCGGTCCAAGTCGGGAAAGTCGTGGCTCCCGATCTCGATCCACGGGTTGCGGCACGGAAATGTCGACGACTTCCGGTGGTCGGCGAGGGCTGCGGTCGCCGCAGCGGAAACGGGCCACATCCGGCTATTTATCTATCAAGGGGAAAAATTTGCCTGCGGTCATGGGTGCAGGGGGCGGACCCATCCCGCATTTCGCAGATAAGTCCAGCCGGGTACCGACCGTTGGTTGATCACCATGATGTCGGATTGGTGCTATCCGTTTCCGATCCGGCTGGCGCCGGCCGACCTGTGCCGGTCTGGGCGCACGACTGGAAGACGATTTCACGAGTCGATTCTGTTGGTGCTTGGTGACATATCTTTCCGGCGGCGCGATGGAGGTCGCCGGGCGACGTCGCGGTGATGCCGGACGTTCAACTGGCCCGCGGCGAGCGAGTGAGCACCGAAGCGGCTCCCGTCACCCGTGGCGTTCCAGTGCGACCTCGACGTCGCTGTGCGACGCCGGTGGCGGAGGACGGCGAGGAGTCGGCAATCGACGACTCGGGCGCTGGTCGTATATTCACGGATCGGACGGGTTTTTTAATAAGCATAAGTTGGGAGGTTGGTATGGAGATCAGCGGTAAGAAGGCCGTCGTTATCGGCGGTGCGTCGGGAATGGGACGCGCCTCTGCCGAACTGCTCGCAGCGAAGGGAGCAGACGTTGCGGTGCTCGATCGAGAGAGTTCCGACGGTGCCGCCGTCGCCGATGCCCTGGGGGGTTCGTTCTACCCGGTCGACGTCGTCGATTTCGTCGGTACCGAACAGGCGCTCCAAGATGCAGTCGACGGTCTGAGCGGCGTGCATATCGTCGTGACCACGGCGGGCGGCGGCATCATCAAGCGAACCCTGACCAAATCGGGACCGCACGACCTCGAATCCTTCCAGTCCGTGATTGACCTCAATCTCGTGGCGACGTTCAACATCAGTCGGCTCGCGGCCTCCCACATGGCCAAGAACGACCCGGAAGACGAGGAGCGCGGGGTCATCATCAACACGGCATCGATCGCTGCGTTCGAAGGTCAGATTGGCCAGATCGCCTACACCGCGGCGAAGGCCGGTATCGCGGGCATGTGCCTGACCATGGCGCGAGACCTTGGGTCCCTCGGTGTGCGGGTACTGGCCATCGCCCCCAGCCTGTTTCTGACAGGGATCACGAGCGTGATCACCGAGGAGATGGCGGCGCCGCTGGTGAAGGACGCTGCCTTCCCGAAACGTATGGGCCGGCCCGAAGAATATGCCAAATTGGTGGCGGCGATCGTGGACAACCCGATGCTCAACGGTCAGTGCTTACGCCTGGACGCGGGACAGCGGTTCGCACCCAAATGAGCGGGGACGCGCGCCGGTGCCTGCCCTACAGGTCCGGAAGTGATGTCGGGAAGTTCGACTTCTCGATTCCTCCGTCCAACTGAAAAGTCGCGCTGGTGGCGTAGCAATCGCGAGTACACAGGTACACGGTCAACCGTCCCACATCCGCCACGTCACCAATGCGGCGAAGGGGGGTCAACTCGTTGAGCCTGTCCTCCCAGCCGCGCAGCGCCGCCATGCCGGACCGAAGCCCGGGCGTCATGAACGTGCCGAGCGAGATGGCGTTGACGCGGACCTTGGGTGCCAATTCCTGCGCCATCGCCCGCGTCAATGATTCCAGCCCCGCCTTGGCCACGCAGTAGGACACGAATCCGCGCACACCGAACCGCCCGACACCCGAGGAGATGTTGACGATCGACCCTCGGCCAACCTCCAACATGTGTGGCACGGCGAGCTGACTCATCATGAACGCCGAAGTGACACAACGGTCGAACGTTACCCGTAGCTGCTCGTCGGTGAGGTTCAAGAACGGAGCAAAGGCCGCACCGCCCACATTGTTGACCAGGATGTCAATCCGACCGAATCGCGCTACCGCGGTGTCGACCACGCGTTCACTGTCGGCACGCACGAGTGCATCAGCGGTCAGGGCAATGCCTTTTCCACCTGACCGTTCGATCTCCCGGACGGTTTGATCGACCTCCGAGGAGGTACGCGCGGTGGCCACCACAGACGCACCGGCCTCCGCGAGTACGCCGGCGATTCCCTTGCCCACACCGCGTCCCGCGCCAGTGACGATTGCTACTTGTCCCTCAAGGTTGAACTGCTCGAGTGCCATGGGTGTGCCTTTCAGTCACCATCGCCGTTGCGCGCCGTTCGACGTCTTCCCGAAATGCCAGCAATCAGTGCGTCTTAGTTATCGGATTGACCGAACACCCTCTCGGGTCCTCACCTGAGCTCCGAACTGGTCGCCTCGGGGACATCAGCTGTGCGGCGGAATGCGGTCAGCGGATCGTCGCACGGCCACTCGTTCGGAAAGGCGCCAGCCTGCCGGGGTTCGCACGGCGATATCCCGATAGATAGTCGTGGTAGTGGCGGCATCGGCCCGGATGCCAATTCCCTTCGACAACGCCCGAACTGTTCCGGCCTCATCCTGGGTGACGATCACATTCGTCGAGTGATGAGCGAGTGGGTGCCCCGCCTCTGCGTCTCGCCAGAACTGGGCGATCCGCTGCCACCCGATGTGAACCCCGGCGCCGAAATCGGAGACGTCGTACACAGCGTCCTCGGTAAACAGTTCGTGCGTTCTGCTGTACTTCCGGTCATCGATGATATGCCCGTACAGCGAGATCAACTCGTGGATCGCGAGTCTGTCGTCGGTGGAAAACATTGCATCCCTCAATCCAGTCACGGCACGTCGTAGGTTGGCTGATCGATCGAGGCGACGACGGCACCGACACCGAATATAGAGTAATAATTATACTCTATAAGTGGAAAGCAAACGGCTGCGCTACGTTTGCACGATGGACAATGCTGTAAAGGAGGATCTTCGGGTCGAAGCCGATTCGACGTCCGATGGAGCCTTGCTGAGCGATCCGACCGCCTGCTTCGTCCAGGATGCCTACCTGGTGCCCGCCGTGCGTAACCTCACCAACGGCGCGACGAGTCTGCCGACCGGAGATTTGGCACGGTGGCCAAGCCGGACAGGTTCGCATTGCGAGTCCAGACGAATACGGTGGCGGGAGTTTCTCAAGTGATGGTCGTGTCCACGATTGTCGGGGTGTGCGGCGTCGCGGTAGCGGTGAGCGCCTGGGCGAAGAACGGAGATCGAAAATGACGGAAATCGACCTCGACGACTACCGCTCGGCCGCCCGGCAGTGGATTGAATCCAATCTCGAACGAGCGCAACGGCATACCGCCGGGGAGCGCGGCCGTGAGAGCGAGGAGGCGGTCGCGGCCTTTCGGGAACTTCAAAACCGCCTCTTCGATGCCGGCTGGGCCGGCATCGACGTACCTACCGAATACGGCGGCCAGGGTCTGTCTGCGGCGCATGCGGCGGTCTTCGCGGAGGAGGCCCGCGATTACGTACTACCCGATCTCGGGGTGCTGACGCTGGTCACGTTTGGCATTGTTTTGCCCTCCATTCTGGCGACGTGTACGGAGTCGTTCAAACGGCGCCACATTCCCCGGATCCTTGCCGGACAGGAGTTGTGGTGCCAGCTGCTTTCCGAACCGGGGGCCGGATCCGATCTAGCCGGGATACGCACCAAGGCCACCCGGGACGGCGATCATTGGACGATCACCGGCGCCAAGATCTGGAGCAGCGGGGCGACTCACGCCGACTTCGGCGTATGCATCACTCGCACCAATTGGGACGTGCCTAAGCACGACGGTCTGACCTGGTTCGCGATGCCGCTCAAGGCGCGGGGCGTCGAGGTCCGGCCCATCCGGGAGATCAACGGTGGATGGGAGTTCTGCGAGGTATTCATGGACGACGTCACGCTCGACGCCGATGAGGTCTTGGGCGAGGTCGACAAGGGCTGGTCTTTCACCCACACGATGCTCGTCTTCGAGCGCGGCGCGCTTCGTGGCGATCGCACCGAACTCCCCGAATTACTTGCACCTGATCTGGTCGAATTGGCCAGAGTTCGCGGCAATCTCGGCGACAGCCAGGTACGGCAGCTGATCGCGACCGGACACGTGTACGACGTGGTACGTGCGGCGCTGACGATTCGCGTCGAGAAGATCATGCGTGCGGGCGCGGGTGCGGGCAACCTCGCCTCGTACGTCAAGCTGGCCAAGGGCATCTACGACCCACTCCGGGCCAGAATCGGCATGGAAATCGCCGGTGCAAGCGCTATCGCCTTCGAATCGGGGGATGCCGGCTCGGCGGCGTCGTTGAACTACCTGAATTGCCGAATCCATTCGATCTCCGGCGGAACAAATGAGATGCAGCGCAACGGGATCGCCGAACGAGTGCTCGGGTTACCCCGCGAGTTGAACGTCGAGAAGGGCAAGCCTTTCCGCCAGGTACAGGCGGACGCGCGAAAGCGGTGAGCGCGAAGTGACCGGGATGGTCGGTCAGCATCGATCGTGACCCACGGCGGACTTGACCGCCCCGGTGGCCGTCGACGGGCTTTCGCGTGAGGACATCAGTGAAGGGCGACGATGAAGACACGCCTCAATCCCGAATCTCCGTACGCGCCTGGTCCGCTACCTCCGCTTCGGGGTGCTCGAATACCCGAAGAACTTTTCGAAGTTGCTGTCGTTGATCGGTTGTGAACTGTTGCGTGCTTGCGCCGATCGAAGAGTCGCCAATCGGCGCTGGGCCCTTTCCATCGCGGCCGTGTCACTTCCAAGTCGGGTCAACTCATGTTCCAATGCCGCGATCTCTCGACGCAGCCGTTCGCCGGCTTCGCCGAAGGTCAACAGATCATGATCGTCTTCGTCGACCCTCGTCCGCTCGGGGCCGTCAGCGGGTGGACCATTGCTCTTCATCCGAAGCCCTTCGCTCGTTGTTCGCCGTTCCTCTTATTCTTTAAACTATATAGTCGAGTTGAACGAGCCGTTGACGACAGGAGCGAAATGCCTCTCCAGGATCACCACCAGATCGTGTCGGTCGACGATCACCTCGTCGAGCACCCGCGGGTCTGGCAGGACCGGCTACCGACGAAGTGGCGCGACGCCGGGCCCCGGATTGTCGAGGTGGATGGGAAGCATCTCTGGAGTTACGACGGTCAGCTGTACCCCACGATCGGGTTGAACGCGGTCGCAGGCAAACCGCCCGAGGACTGGGGCATGGACCCAGTCCGGTACGAGGACATGATCCCAGGCTGCTATGACCCGATCGCTCGCTTGGCCGATATGGACGTCGACGGCGTACAGGCGGCCCTGTGCTTCCCATCGTTCCCGGGATTTGGCGGCGGAACCTTCCACCGGGCGGCGGACCGAGATCTGGCGCTGCTCTGTGTGAAAGCGTGGAACGATTTCTACATCGACGAGTGGTGCGCCACCGCGCCCGACCGCTACATTCCGCTTGCCATTCTGCCGGTCTGGGACGCCCAGGCCACCGTCGAAGAAGCCGAACGAGTGGCGGCCAAAGGGGCCCGCACCGTTTCGTTTCCCGACAGCCCCGTTCCGCTTGGCCTGCCCTCCTTCCACTCCGACCACTGGGACCGGCTATGGCGCGTCTGCTCCGAGGCCAAAATGCCCGTCTCGTTGCATTTCGGCTCGGGGGGATACGTACCCGGATTCTCGTTCTCCTCGCTCAAACCGGTGGATGGAGACGACCTGCGGAAGCCCGATGCTCCCTTTGCGGTGGCCATTGCGTTGTTCGCCAGCAATTTGCAGTGGACCACCGTCGATTTCCTGCTGTCCGGCAAGCTGCAACAATTCCCCGAGCTGCAAATCTGCCTATCCGAAGGTGGAATCGGTTGGGTGCCATATGTTCTCGAGCGTACCGACTTTGTCTGGCAGCGGCACCGCTACTATCAGGACATCGACTTCGACACGCGCCCATCGGACCTATTCAAAAAGCACTTCTGGGGCTGCTTCATCGATGATGAGCACGGCCTGAGAAACCGGCACAGCATCGGAGTTGACCGCATCACCCTGGAGATCGACTATCCGCACAGCGACTCGAACTGGCCGAACTCGCGGAAGCGGGCCGCCGAGATCCTCGCCGAGGTCCCGGATGACGAATGCTCAATGATCGTCGAGGAAAACGCCCGTCGTATGCTCAACTTCCCCCGCGTTCCAGAAGGCTGTCCTTAGCGGGTTTCTGCGTAGCGAGCGACGGCATCGTCAGCCGTCGTCGGGGGTCGACGCCCAACGATCTTTGATCAGTTCAGCGAGGTCACGCTTGCTCACTTTGGTCGAGGCGGTCAGTGGTACTTCGTCGCGGGAGCTCAGGAAGACGATCACCTTCGGAACCTTGTACGGTGAAAGTCGTTCGCGCAGAAGTTGGTTTATCTCACCATCAGTGATCGTCGCGCCGTCCGCGCGCACCACCGCAGCCGCGACGAGCTGACCCCGACGGTCGTCCGCAAGCCCGACGACATGGGCGGCCTCGATGCCCTCGAGCGCTTCGAGTTCACGTTCGACCTCGGGCGGCGATACGTTGGCGCCAGAAGTCTTGATCATGTCGCCCATCCGACCGACGAATCTCATCCGTCCTTCGTGGCGAACCACCAGATCGCCGGTGCGGTAAAACCCAGCCTCGTCGAATACCTGCGTTCGCAGGACCTTGTTCAATCGGGTGGCGAGCGTCGGACCTCTCACCAGAATCTCGCCGGGAACGCCGTCGGCCACGTCGGCACCGTGTTCGTCAACCAGGCGGACCACAAAGCCGGGCTGGAATTCGTCGAGCGGCGCGGCGATCGGATACGGCTCAGAGGGAAACTCGGTGCCCCAGGCGTACATCCCAAATGTTTCGGTCATTCCCAGCGACGGCACCGACTTGATCCCGGGGGGCAACGCCGGCTTGACGGATCCCGGCGGCGGCTTGCCGATGATCGCCGTGTTCGAACCCCACGTGGACCGTTGCGTGCACCGGGTGACGCCGCCGGCGGCCATGGTGGGGAAGAGCGACATAACCAGTCCGCCAACCCAGAAGAACGGCAAAGTCACGTTGGTCTCGGTCGCCGTGGTGAAGCCGAACATCGCTGCGAAGTAGCCGGCTTTCGTCAGGATCGCGCGTTGGCTGAATACCGCCCCTTTGGGTTCCGCGCTCTGCCCGGAGGTATAGATGCACAATGCCTCGTCGTCGGGGTGAACTTCGCTCTCGGCGTTGTCGAGGATCCGCTCCCAGGGGGCGTCACGCCCGGCGTCGACGACCCAGGCCATGTCGCGCGCCCACTGCCGCCCCGGCTCGTCGAGAACAACCGACCGCAGGAAGGGCGCTTCCGCGAGAGCCAACTCCGGACTCATCGAGGTCAGGTCAGGAAACGCATCGCCGATGACCTGCGCGAAATCGCGGTTCAGAAAAGACTTCTGAGCGACAAGCAGATGCAGGTCCGAATGTCTCACCACGCGCGCAAGCTCAGCCGGGCGCAGGAAGGTGCTCAACGGAATGCACAGCGCGCCAATCCTGGTGACGGCCGCCCACCAGGTCACCCAATCCGTGCCGTTGCCGAACAACAGTCCGACGCGGGTTCCCTTGCCGACTCCTCGTGCGAGCAGGCCACGTGCGAGCGCGCGCGATGCGCTGTCGAGTTCGGCATAGGTTAGGGAGCTGTCTTCGGCACAGATCGCCGGGTTCGGGCCGTGACGTGACGACAGATCCCGCAACCATGCCGGAACGGTGAGTGCGTTGTCGGTGGTGCCGTCGGACATGCCTCGTCCTTCCAGTGTCCGTGTCAACTGCGGCGGAGCCGACTGCGGGTGGCGTCGGACATCCGTTCGATGGCGCCGCGCCATTCGGAGTCTCCACCTTCTTCGCCCGGCCGGGCCACCGATACACCGGTGCGACACGCGATCAACCAGGGGGCGTCGCTGCTGGCACGCCGGAACCTGTCGCGGTACCGCCCGACGAGGGTCACGTCGGCGTGCCCGTTGGCGTCGCGCCCGATCACTTGGAAGTCCGTCTCCGCCGTTGCGCGATCACCGTCGACTTCGATGATCGGATTGGAGCTGATGTGCACCGATCGGGGCTCGAGAAACAGGCTCCCTTCTTTCGGCCAAGGCGTGAGCGTGGTTTGGAAGATCCTGGAGAAGAACGCGTGGATGGCATCTCGGCCTACGATCACCTTCCCGAACACCTGGAATGTCGCGTCGGTGTCGAACAGCTCAGCGATCGCATCGAAGTCGCCGTTGTCGTTGTAGCGCATGTAGCGCTCGATCACCTCGCGGATCGCGAGCTTATCCGCCCAGAGTGCTGTGTCGGTCATCATTGACCCCTTCGTGTTGCGAAGCGCCGATACCGCTCACGCGCCAAGCCGTGATGATAGGTCAATCGTGGCCTCCTATCGGTAGATGCGGGTGGGCGGGCCGTGCACGGCCAGGACGGCTAGCAGGCGACGTCGAGTTCCAGCCGCTCGAGGCGCCGGACCAGCAGGCTGGGCAACCAGTTGCCCACGGCATCAATCTCGATCCAACTGGTGCGCTTCAGCAGCATGTCGAAGACGATCTGCGCCTCCAGGCGCGCCAACGCGGCACCGACGCACAGGTGTGCACCTTTTCCAAATGTCATGTGATTCTTGTTTCTTGGCCGATCGAGCCGGAACGTGTCGGGATCCTCGTATTGGAGCGGATCACGATTGGCCGAACCCCAGAGCAGCAGCAGATTCGACCCCGCGGGAATATCCACTCCCTGCAGAGTGGTGTCGTGCATGACGTGTCGATAGTGTCCCCGGAAAGGGGGTTCATACCGCAGGGCCTCCTCGATGAACGCCCCGAGCAGTTCGGGAGACGCTCTGAGCTGTTCTTGGGCGGCGCTGTGCGCGGCCAAGACGTGAGCGGCGCTGCCCAGCAACGACGACGTGGATTCTCCGCCGGCGCTGAACAGCGTGCCCATGATGACCTGGGCGGTGAGTCGATCGAGCTCATCCGACGCGCAGGCTGTCGCCAGATCGCCGAGCAGGTTGTCCTGAGGGTCAGCGGCGGCCAGCGTGAGGTTCTCGTCCAGATACGCCATCATCTCCAGAGCGGTAATACCCGCAGCATTGAGCTCGTCTTCTGAGAGCAACCCCTCGAGCAGCTGCGTTCCGGCGGAACCCCATCGCTCGAGTCGCCCTACGTCGTCGCTGGGGACTCCGATGAGCCGGGCAACAACCATCATCGGCAGTTTGTTGGCCACTGCGCTCATCCATTCGATGCGGCCTGCGACCAGGTTCGTGGCCCAGATGTCGTCGGCCGTGTCGCGGGCAAATCTCTCGATCGAGTGAATCCTCTTGGCTGCCAGTTGCGGAACGATCTGTTTACGGTGTGCGGCATGCGCGGGATCGTCGGCGGTCGCGAGCACGTGCGTCGGCGCCCCGAGCGGTGCCATCTGGAAGGGCACAACATCACCCTCCCGGGTGTATCGCATTGTTGCGACCAGGTTGGAGGAGAAGTCTTCCGTTCGAGCGACGGCCTCGTGGACCGCAGCCCAGGTGCACGCCGCGTAGAAGCCCGAGTCGCCAATCCGGTGCACAGGGGCAGCTGCTCGCATGCGCTCGTAAAGCGGATAGGGATTCTGTATGGCGTCGGCGTCAAACAATTCGATCGCGTCTACGTTGACCATCGTGCTCCTTATCGGCTTGACCGAGCTTTGGTGATTCACCACCGCCGCAACAGCATTGCCGTCGTACCGCTGTTGGCGGCACCGACGCCGACCGCCGCAAGCGCGGCACCATCGACCTGGCGATCGCCGGCATGGCCCCGAATTTGCAGACAGGCCTCGTGCAGATGGCCGAAACCATGCAGGCGCCCGCCAGACAACTGACCACCGCCGGTGTTGATGGGCAGCTCGCCTCCCAGCGAGATGCGTGCGGGGTCGCTGATCCACTCGCCGGATTCGCCGACGTCGCAAAAGCCGAAATCCTCGAGCCAGCACAGGACGAAGACGGCGAATCCGTCGTACAGCGAGGCGACGTCGACGTCGGTGACACCAAAATCGGTGCGGTCCCAGATCGTGGACCACCGTGAGCTGATCCGGGTGATGTCTTCTCCGGCCTCCCAGGTATGCCGATCGTGATGGGCGCAGTCAAGGGCTTCCACCGCGACGGCGGGGTGATCGAGGGCGTCGGCATGTTCGGCCCGTGAGATTACGAACGCGGTCGCTCCGTCGCAGGGAACGTCACAGTCGTACATGCAGAGCGGTTCGGAAACCATCCGTGCACCCAGATAGTCGTCGAGACTCATCGGGTCGGTGTAGATCGCCGAGGGGTTGAGCTTCGCGTGCGCGCGCTGGGTGATTGCGATGGAACCTAGTTGCTCACGCGTGAGGCCGAAGCGTTCCATCCGTGCTCGCAGTTGGAGCCCGGCCATATTGGCCGCAGTGGCGCCGAACGGCAGCTGCCATGACATCAGGCCGGTCGGCCGGCCGCCCTCCGCGCCATAGCCTTTGCGCCGTCCGCTTCCCTGCGCCGTGCCTTCCCAGATGCTGCGCCAACACAGCACGTGGTTAGCCAGCCCACCAGCGACGGCAAGCATGGCGGCGACCACCGCACCGAGTTGACCTGGGGACTCGACCCCGCCGGCGACCCAATTGGGCTTGATCCCAAGCGCATCGTGGATGTCCCTCAACGACCCGCCCGAAAAGCCCAGTCCGGCTTGCGAGGGACCGGGATAGGTCGTCAATCCGTCGATATCCGCCAGGGTCAGGCCCGCGTCCGCCACCGCGGCGATGCAGGCGTCGGCGGTGAGCTGCAAGGGCTTGCACCCCAGCCGCCTACCGATCTTCGATTGTCCGATGCCGCTTATGACGACGCGATCAGAGATGGGGTCGGACATCAGCGCTCCGGCTCGAAAACGGGGATGAAGATCTCGCCGTCTCCCGGCTCGAACACGACACGGACCGGCATCGACGTGGTGATGTCGGCGGGATCGACATTGATCAGGTTGGTGATGATGCGAACGCGGTGGTCCTCGATCGGTGTCACCAGAGCGACGATGTAGGGGGGCGTCAGGCCCGGAATCCACGGATGAATATTCACGGTCCAGGATTCGACGCGGCCGCGTCCGCTCACCGCAACGAACTCCGTCTCCCCGTGGTCGTGGGGGCAGCGGAGTGTCGGAGGATGGATCAAACGCTCGCACGACAAACACTTCTGCAGCCGCAGCACACCCTCGGCACCCGAGGTCCAGAACTGATGATTCAGCTCGTCGAGCCCGGGCAGGATCCGCATACCCGTATCAGCCACCGAGCATCGACCTCAACCGGTACGTGCCGGATATACCGGAGTCACCCATTCGCTTGCTCCTCACGCCTGATGGGAGTCGAGCACATGCGCACGAATCCTAGTTTACGCATTCATATAATAGATATACCGATATCGGCCCCTATGGCCGACATGGACCGCTGATCGGCGGCGGGCTGTAGGCGTAACAATGTGGTGTATCTTCTAACGGATGAGTGCCGGCTTGTCGCATGTGCGCGTATGTGATCTGAGTGGACAGCTCGCCGGCGCGGGCGCGACGAAAATCCTGGCGGCATTCGGGGCGCAGGTGATTCGGGTCGAAGACCCTCTCACACATGGCTTGTGGGACATCCTGCGCGGGGCCGGCCCCTTCGTCGACGACCGACGCGGGATCAACATGGGCGGTGCATTCAACAACCACAACGTCGGCAAGCAGGGTGTGACGATCAACCTTCGGACCGAGGCGGGCAAGTACCTGCTCCGTGAGCTCATCGGTGTCAGCGACGTGGTGACGGAAAACTTTTCATCCGGCGTGCTTGCCCGCCTTGGCTTCGGCTACGAGGAGATGAGAAGGGTCAATCCGGAAATCATCTATGTGTCCAACAGCGGATTTGGCCAACACGGACCCTACAAGCGTTTCAAGACGTGGGGTCCCATCGTTCAAGCCATGAGTGGTTTGACGTTCAGCTCAGGCTTGCCGGACGAGGAACCCGCCGGCTGGGGCTACTCGTACATGGATCACGTCGCCGCCTACTACATGACCGTCGCCGTCCTCGCCGCCCTACACCATCGGGAGCGAACCGGATCGGGACAATGTGTCGATCTGTCAAGCGTGCCGGCAGGCATTGCGATGTTGCCCACGGAGGTCCTCGATTGGACAGTGAACGGTCGTGCCGGGCGCATGCCCAATCGGCCGGGTGGCAACCGCGCCGACTTCGACGAGATGGCCCCACACGGCATATATCCGTGCTCTGGGGAGGATCGCTGGATCGCCATCGCGTGCCGCGACGACGCCGAATTCCGGCGATTGGGAAAAGTGCTCGATGAACCAGGCTTGGCTGCGAGGGAATTTTCGACGCTACAACAGCGGCTCGCCGCGGTGTCCGAGATCGATCGGTTGATCGGTGATCGCAGCCGAACTCGCGATGCCGACTCGCTGGCACGGGACCTTGTCGGTGCCGGGGTCCCCGCCAGCGTCGTCAAGCGTCCTCGGGAGCGCATCGACGAAGACCCGGAGATGAAGGCATGGGGCATGTTTCCGGCCGTCACCCATAAGGAGATCGGTGAAGTCCGAGTCGAAGGTTTGCCCCTGAGGATGTCGGCCTCGCCGTGGACGATGTCGGCGGGGGCGCCGTGCCTCGGCGAGCACAATCGAGAGATCTTCGGCGGCCTCCTTGGACACAGCGCCGAAGAACTCGCCGAATGGACAAGGTTGGGTGTGATCTGAGCGCACTAAACGGGCTCCGCGTCATCGAGGTCAGTGATCAGTTCACGGCCGTCGGCGGTCGAATGCTGGCCGAACTCGGCGCCGACGTCATCGTCGTGGAGCCATTGTCGGGCTCGCCACAGCGCCAACGCCCGCCGTTTGCGCGTGATGTCCCCGGGCCGAACAGCAGCCTTCGGTGGTGGGCGGGCAACGTAGGCAAGCGGGCCGTCTCATTGGACTTGGCCGACCCGGCGGCTGTGGACTCTCTGTGGGCATTGGTGCGCACCGCCGACATCGTGATCGCGGGGGACCGCGACCTTGTCGATGGCGCGATCGGGTATACCCGCGCGATCGCTGAGCATCCGGAGCTGGTATGGGTTGCGGTGACAGCTTTCGGACTTCACAGCTCTCGATCGGACCAACCTGTCACCGACCTGACGGTTCTCTCGGGTGGGGGGCCGGTATGGAGTTGTGGCTACGACGACCACTCGATCCCGCCGATTCGCGGGGCGGGGGACCAGTCGGTAAACCTCGCCGGGCTCTACAGCGTGATCGGTGCTCTGGTCGCAATCGCTCATCGCGATCAGACCGGAGAAGGCCAGCTGGTCGATGTCAACGTCAATGCGGCATGCAATGTCAGCTCGGAACATACCACCCAACATTGGCTGATCGGGGAGCAGACTTGTCTTCGACAGACCGGACGACATGCGTCCATCTACAAGAGTTCTCCTGTCCAGATCCGTTGTGCGGATGGAGTATTCGCTACCACCGGCGTGCTGCCACGCAAGCCAGAGGATTTCGCTGACCTTTACGCCTGGCTGACGGAGCTCGATCTCGTCGAGCAACTGCCCGAGGCGATCTTCCTGCAGATGGCGGCCGATCGGGACGCGCCGCTGGACCTCGCCAAGATCGGCGTCGACGATGAGACGACAGCAACGATGGCGGCCGCGCGCGACGCGGTCACGTTGATAGCATCCCGCATGCCGGCCAAGCAGTTCTTCATCGAAAGCCAGCAGCGCGGCTTTCCGGCCGGTGTGATCCTTTCGCCCGATGAGGCCTTTGAAGATCCGCACAACATCGAGCGCGGTTGCCAGATTGAGATCGCCTATCCAGAAACACAATCCGCATTCCGATACCCGGGCGCCCCATACATCTTCAGCGAGACGCCGGCATCCCCGCTACGCCGAGCACCGCACCTGGGTGAACACAACGCCCTGCTCGACGAGCTATCCGGATAGCACTAGGTCGACAACCGCTTGTCCATGCGCTGTTTCGCAATCGAGGCATGGCTTGCCTTCTCGGGTGCAAGGACGCGTCGAAGGGCTCGGCAACGCACTCCAATTGCGGTCAGATAAACGGAACCTTCCGGGTAAAAAACCTATTAGATGCATTAATATAGCGATTTATGACCTCGATCTCCGTGCTGCACCACCTGGCGGCCACGACGCTTCCCCCGCCGCGGATGTTCGTCGGCGGCAACTGGGTCGAGGGTGTTGCGGACCCGATCGCACATCAGCATCCCGCGACCGGCGAAACGGTGTTCCAGACACCCGCTGCTGATCGGTCAACCGTCGATGCCGCTGTGAGCGCGGCGCGAAAAGCGTTCGACGAGGGCCCATGGCCGCGCCTTCCCGGACGGGAGCGGGCACGGTACTTGCGTAAGATCGCCGAACTCATCCGAGCTGACACGGCAAATCTGAACGCCCTTCTGTCACTTGATAACGCGACCCCCGTTTCGTTCGTCGGCTTCTATCAGATGGGCGCCGAGTATCCCGCGGACCTCTTCGACATCCACGCGGGCTGGATCGACAAGATCACCGGTGAGACATTCCCCGCCTGGGACTCCGGGCAGCCGTTCGTGTTCACGAGTCACGAGCCCGTCGGTGTCGTAGGGATAATCACGCCGTGGAACGCTCCGATGAGTCTCTTTGCCCAGAAGGTCGCTCCGGCGCTGGCCGCGGGATGCACAATCATCGCCAAGCCATCCGAGCTGGCTCCGCTCACGAGCTTGAGACTTGCCGAGTTGGTTGCGCAGGCCGACCTGCCGCCCGGAGTGCTCAACGTGATCACCGGTCACGGCGACCCGGTGGGGGCGGCGCTGGTCGAAGATCAACGGGTGGACAAAGTCTCGTTCACCGGTAGTCGCGCTGTCGGTTCCGCAATAGCGTCTAGCGTCGGTGCGCGAATCGGTCGCGTCTCGCTGGAGCTGGGCGGCAAGAGCCCCGGGTTGATATTCCCCGACGCCGACCTTGGCATGGCGGTCGCCCTCACCGCAGGCAACGCGTTCCTTGGGTTGTCCGGCCAAGTGTGCGTCACCCAGTCCCGCGTCCTTGTCGATCGATCGGTCTACGACCAGGTGCTCGAGTATCTTGTCGGGTTTGCTTCGGGGGCATCGTTCGGGGATCCGTTCAATCCGGCAGTCTCGGGCGCCCCCATGATCAGCCGAGCTCACATGGACCGAGTGCTTGGACACATCACGCGGGCAGTCAATGACGGCGCGACGGTGGTCTCGGGAGGGGGCCGGGTGGCGGATACGCCGGAGCACGGAAACTTCGTCGCACCAACGGTTTTGGTGGACGTAGATAATTCAATGCCGGTTGCGCAAGATGAGATCTTCGGCCCCGTGGTGTGCGTCATTCCCTTCGAGGATGAAGCGCAGGCCATCCGCCTCGCAAACGACACGCAATACGGCTTGGGTGCGGCGGTCTACACCGGTGACATGGGCCGCGCGCTTCGAGTGAGCAAGGCGCTGCGGGCCGGCAATGTGGGTGTCAATACGTGGACGTTGCCTGCAAACGCACCTTTTGGCGGTATGAAGCAGTCGGGGCTGGGGCGCGAGAACGGGCGCGACGGAATCTTGGAGTACCTCGAGACGAAGACGACCTTCATGGCGTAGCGCCGCATCGGCATAGTCCAGACATCCGCGTGTCAGCCCGATCAGGAGGATTTAAATGCAACGTTTGACCGGCAAGGTAGCCCTCATCACAGGTGCTGCGCGTGGTCAAGGCCGCAGCCACGCCGTCCATCTCGCCGACGAGGGGGCCGACATCGTCGCCCTCGACATCTGCGGTGATATCGAAACGAACGGCTACCCGTTGGCGACGCGGTCGGATCTCGACGAAACGGCGAAGTTGGTCGAGAAGGCAGGCCGCCGTGTCGTCTCTGCGGTTGTCGATGTCCGGGATCGTACGGCGCTCAAGAAGGCGGTCGGCGATGCAGTGGCAGAGCTGGGCGGCCTACACGTGGTCGTGGCGAACGCCGGCATCTGTCCGCTCGGTCCCGATGTTCCTGCCGCTGGCTTCACTGACGCATTCGATGTCGACTTCGTCGGCGTGATCAATACCATCCACCTCAGTCTGGCGCATCTGGATTCCGGCGCATCGGTGATTGTCACCGGGTCGATCGCAGGACTGTTGGACATGAAAGATATGGCCAGCGGCGCGGGGCTGCAGGGCTTGGGGGGCGCCGGCTACGCACTCGCGAAGAAAATGCTGCGCGAATATACCAAGGGCTTAGCGCTCAGCTTGGGGCCGAAGCAGATCCGGGTCAACACGATCCATCCGACCAACGTGAACACCGACATGATGCACAACATGCCCATGTACCGGACCTTCCGGCCCGACCTACCGGAACCCACGCGTGAAGATGCCGAGCTGGTGTTTCCGCTGATGCAGGCGATGCCCATCCCTTACGTGGAGCCGGAAGACGTTTCACACCTCGTGGTCTATCTGGCCTCCGACGAATCGCGTTATGTGACGGGTCAACAGATCTTCGTGGATGGCGGGGCCGGCATGAAGCTGGGGTTGTAGTTCAAACACGCTCAGGTCGAAGGCGTTCCGAGTCGGTGCGATTGCCGGCGCGTTCGGCTGATCTGCTCCGTCACAGGTGAATGGGGAGGCTAGCGGGACCGCGCACAGAGTTGGTGTGCACGTATTCGACCTCGTCCTCTACGACCTCCCACGTCGGAAATCGCAAAAGGGTCTCCTCTAACGCCACCCTGGCCTCCAATCGAGCCAGCGCCGCGCCTAGACAGAAATGCGCGCCGTGCCCAAAGCTGATATGACGAAGGGCGGTTCGCCGGACATCGAAGACGTCGGGATTGTCGTACTGGCGCTCGTCGCGACCCGCCGAGCCGGTGATGAGTGCGACTCGAGCCCCCGCCGGGATGGTGGTGTCGTGGTAGGTGGCGTCTCGGATTGAGTACCGGCCCTGCACAGGCGAGGGCGCTTCGAATCGAAGAATCTCCTCGACAGCGTTACCTATCAAACTTGGATCGGACACGAGCTTCGCTCGTTCGTCCGGATATCGTGCAAGAGTGAGTGCGGCCGAACCCAGCAGGCGAGCGACGGTTTCATTACCGGCCAGATTGACCAAAGCGATGAAGACCAGGAGCTCGCCGTCGTCCAGTCGGCGCGTTTCGCGTCCGTGCTGTATCAAGTCGGCGGCCATGAGATCGCTGACGATGTCGTCGGTGGGGTCCGCGCGGCGCGCTTGCACCTGCTCGTGGTAGTAGGTCATCAGCTTCATGTGACTCTCGCGACCGTGATCGGATAGTTCCACGGTTCCCTCGTCGCGGTGAATCTGCGCGTCCGACCACTCGCGCAGGTTGTCGTGGTCTTCCTCAGGGAAGCCGAGCATGGAGCTGATCACCATGACTGGCAGCTTCATCGAGAAGTCACGGACGTAGTCGAATCCCTCCATATCCAGGAATCGGTCCAAGTACCCACGGCACAACTGCCGCACCCGGCCTTCGAGCTTTGCTACCGTGCTTCGGAAGAAGGTGCGGTTCACCATCTTCCGCATCGCGGTGTGCTCCGGCGGATCCATCATGATCATCGCCCTCGGAGGGTCCCAGGGCTCGGCGGTGATCGCATCCAGGGTGACACCGTGTTCCGATGAGAAAGTTCCCGGATCCAGGGAGGCCTCGACGACGTCCGCGAACCGGCTGAGCGCGTAGAAATCGTGCTCTTCGTTGTAGTAGACCGGCGCCTCATCGCGCAGTCGCTTCCACACTGGGAATGGATTCTTGTGCAGCGATCGGTCGAAGGGGTCCCATCGGAGAGCGGCAGAGACCATTTGACCCATCCCTTCCTCGGCGTAGCCTCACCATCTCTGGCAATCTGATAAATCATCTAACGCTATCATCGGGTTGGCGCGAGCGGACGCATCGCATCGTCCGGCGTGAGTCCGAGGTGGTCCGCTTTAGTTGCGATCCGAAGCCGTCACGATGTTGTGGAGATCAGAACCGAATGCGGTTCGGCTGGGCTGCAATCCGGTCGAGACGCAGCCTTGTGCTGCAAACCGTCTCATTGATAGGATCCCGAATCCTATCTATAATTTAGTTTCGCTGTATGAAAACTGGGGGCCAGGCCCAATGGTGAGCCGGGAAAGTAAGCACGACTTCAGCAGACCGATAGCGCAGCAGCGCAAGCGCATCTACACCGCGTGCGCTGCATGGGCCACACTCCTTGTACTGGCGTGCATCCTGTTGGTCGGCGCCGGCGTTTTCCCGTTGGAACCAACCGGCTTCATCATGACCGCATTGCTTATTCCGGCGATCTTCACACCTCCCATCGTCGCGTGGCGTGATGCTCCCGGCGAGAGTCGGACTCAACTGGAAAAGGCCTACGAATTCATCCTCGTCTGGTTTCCAATCACCGCGATTGGCAGCGAAATCGCCTGGGAGCTACCGTGGCTCGTTGGCGATCTGTTCGGGTGGATGAACTTCACCGGGAACGACCCTTGGGGCTTCTACTGGTCGTTCTACGGGTTCGCCGATACTCGCTACCTCGAGAGTGACCCATCTCTGTGGGCAATGGAGGTCGTAGCGGTGGCCGGCGGAATCAGCATGCTGGTTCAGTTCCTCCGCTTGCGGAATGCCAACGCCGATGACCGCACGCGGATCAATGCGCTGTGGTGGAGTCTGTTCACCGTGTCTCTGATGGTGGCTGTGTGCGTGATCTACTACGTCTCGGAGATTCGGTTCGGCTTAGTCCACCTACAGCAAGGCTTCTGGGGTCTGACCGTGAAGATCATCTTGGTCAACATTCCGTGGATGGTCGCACCATTGATCACCGTGCCCCTGTGCGTGAGGTTGCTTTCCTATCTGATCCGGCAAGACGCGTTGGCGTCGGTGGGTACCACTGACGATCCCGTCCGCCGAACCGCTGAAGCGAGCGCCACCTAGCGCGCATTTCAGTTAGTTGCACGATCGGATCCGCGGCGACCAGCGGAAGGCGTCGCTTTGCCCGCCAGCCCGGATTGATCGGCGATCTCGCGAGGGCTGGCGAGTCCCGACTGTCGACTGGCAGCTACCAGGCGCAAGCGCTCGCGCGGCCCTGTCGTTTGCCGGGGGCAAGCCCGGTCGTTCATTGCGCTTTTTCCTCACCCGTCGGTTGATCTTAGTCTCTCTTCGACCAAACCGGAGGGCCGAGGCGCGAGGGTTAAGGAAGGAATGAAACTGCTGTTGCCGCAACGGATCACGGCATCGATGATCTCGGTTAGGTGCTCCGCGTCCACAAGTCCACCATGCATGTACCCGTGTTCCAGCCAGAAGTTGATAGCGGTATCGGCGAGAACCGGGTCCCAGCCGCTGTTGAACTCGGTGCGTGAATCACCTTCGCCACCCGAGCTGTCCCCGACTGCGAGCCTGGTGAATCCGATCGCGGGGTGCTCGATCCGCCATGCCTCGACCAACTTATCCAGAGCCGCCTTGCTTACTGCGTAGGCCCCGAGCATGGGCCACGGAGTGCTGAACGACGCGCTCAGGGAAGACAAGTAGACGGCGGACCCCGCGCTCGCCGCGAGGTGAGGTACAGCCGCCGCTGTGACCAGCGAAGCGCCTGTCACGTTCACGGCGAACAACTTCGCCCACTGATCCGAGCTCATGTCAGAGAGCGGTGCGAGTATGCCGATGCCGCTGCTGTAGATGAGTGCGTCTAGGCCGCCGAGGTGCTCGACGGTCTCTGCAATGGCGCGCCCGCATGAATCTGCGTCGGTGACATCGCACACGGCCGTGACGGCCCCATCGCCGGCTTCAGATGCCGTCGACACCAGGCGGTCATGTCGCCGCGCCAGCAGTCCGATCTGGTGACCGCGTTTGCCGAGACCGATGGCGATGCATCGGCCGAGACCGCTAGAAGCTCCCACGACAATTACCCGCATGGTCGATCAATTCTAGCGATGAGAGTCATTGCACGACAGGACATTTGCCCGCGTAGTCCACGTGCCAGTGCTTGATGCCGTTTATCAGGCCGGCCCGCAGCCGCTCGGGCTTCGCCAACGGCGCCAGGTCGGGGATATGGTCCGCGATGGCATTGAACATCAAGTCGATCGTCATGCGAGCCAAATTGGCACCCAAGCAGTAATGCGCACCGGTGCCGCCGAAGCTGACGTGCGGGTTGGGGTCGCGCAAGATGTTGAAGGTGAAGGGATCGTCGAAGACGTCTTCGTCGAAGTTGGCCGAGCGGTAGAACATCACCACCCGCTGGCCCTTCCTGATCGTCACACCCGACAGTTCGTAGTCTTGCAACGCGGTGCGCTGGAAGGAGTTGACGGGTGTCGCCCAACGGATGACTTCGTCGGCCGCGGTGGCCGGGCGCCGCGCCTTGAACAACTCCCACTGGTCCGGAAAATCGATGAAAGCCATCATCCCCTGCGTAATGGAGTTGCGGCTGGTCTCGCTGCCCGCCACGGCCAGCAGTATCACAAAGAAGGCAAACTCGTCGTCGGTGAGCTTGTGGCCGTCGATGTCCGCCCGCAGGAGCGTTTGGATGATGTCCTCCCGCGGATTTTCGCCACGCTCCGCGGCCATCTGTAGGGCGTACATGACGATCTCGGTGGACGCGCTGATGGCGTCGTTGTCGGCGAACTCGGGGTCTTGATCGCCGGTCATCTGATTCGACCAGTGGAAGACCTTCTTCCGGTCCTCGTCGGGCACCCCGAGCAACCCGGCGATCGCTTGCAGAGGGAGTTCGCAGGCCACCTGTTCGACAAAGTCGCCCGAGCCCGCCGCCGCGGCCGCCTTCGCGATCTCCTGAGCGCGCTGGCCGAGTTCACCGCGCAGCTTCTCGATGGCGCGGGGGGTGAACGCCCTCGAGACGATCTTGCGCAGGCGGGTGTGCGTTGGTGCGTCCTGGTTTGTCATGACGAACTTGCCGCGCTCGATGGACTCCTTGACTGTGCCGGGCGCGAAGCAGGGCATCGACCCCTTCTCGAACGACGAGAACACGTCGCTGCGGATCGAGACTTCCTTGACGTCCTTGTGCTTGGTGAGCGCCCAATAGCCACCGTCATCGAAGCCCGCATCACCTAGCGGCTGCTCACACCACCAGATGGGTGCTGCTCTGCGCAGCTCTTTGAATTCTTCGATTGGCAACCGTTCGGCGTAGATCGCCGCGTCGGTGGCGTCGAACCCCGGTGGAATGTTGGGTTTTGCCATCTAACTGCTTCCCCTTGTTGATGGGCGGAACTTGCAGGTCGTTGTCATCGCGGACCGTCTGCCGGGCCAAGCCGGGCACCAGCCTTGGATGATAGGGCAATAGTGTTATCCTGTATATGTTTATACGGTAACGCTCGGACGGCATAAAGGGGTGATCCGATGACCGCGATGGCGGCGTCGGTGGCGGTGGACACCGGCAAGATCTCGGCGGACAGTCATGTCAACGAGCCGCGGGAATTGTGGAGTGAGAACCTGCCCGCGTCGATGCGTACGCAAGCTATGCGGGGGATCCAGGCTGGAGACGACGGCAACTGGTCGTTGATCCTCGAGGGTCAACACGTGGCCAAGGCCGGCGAGGACGAGGCGCATCGCCTGTTAATGCTGGACCCCAGGCACCGTTACGAGATCATGCGTCACGAGGGAGTCGCGGGGGAGTGCATATTCCCAACCATCGGACTGTATGTGTGGATGCTCGACGATCAAGCGGGCGGCGAAGCCTCATGCCGCGTCTACAACGAATTCATCTCCGACGGCCTGGGGCGCGACCCCCGTTTCAAATGCGCGGGCCTGGTTCCGGCGTGGTCTGTGGAAGGAGCGCTGGCCGAGGTCCAGTTCATCGCCGGGTCCGGCTTGGGTGCGATGATGCTGCCCACGGTCTCACGGCCCGGCCCGGGCTGGAATCACCCGCAGTGGGAGCCGCTCTGGTCGGCGATCGAGGAGACCGGCTTGCCGGTGGTGATGCATCAGGGCACCGGTCATTCGATGCAGTATCACCGTGGGCCCGGCGCCGCGGTGGCCAGTTTGTTGGCCACCCAAAGCGAAGGCCCGCGCGCCGCGGCGCTGCTGGCCACCTCGGGTGTGTTGGCAAACCATCCAAAACTGCACGTCGTATTCGTCGAATACAATGCGGCATGGCTGGGATGGGTAATGCAGACCATCGACTTCTACACGACATCGTTCCTGCGTTACGACGTCAGCCACGGCGGTAAGCCGTGGATCAATCCGGTGCTGCCGGAGCCGCCGAGCTTCTACATCCGCCGTCAGGTTCACGCGACATTTCAAGACGACCCGGTGGCGTTGCACAACATCCCGTTCACCGGGGCCGAGTCGATCTTGTGGGGTAACGACTATCCCCATGAAGAGGGCACCTACCCCCACTCGCGAGACATCGTCAAACGCCTGACGGTCGATCTCAACCTCGACCCCGACATCGCGGCCCAGGTGTTCTGCACCAATGCCGCCGAACTCTTCGGCTTTGACCAGAAACTTCTCAGTCAACCCATACCAGCCCAGTAGCCGATACGAGTGAGCGACGCCAGCCGCGCGTTGCCCCATTGGGCGGCGAAAATCTTTTCCCCGCAATCAGAGTGATGCGCCGAGCGAATTGGAGAATGGCGCCCACCGCGCCTGACGACGAAAACGGAGGCTGCCGCCAATGGGAGGCGAACCGCAGTTCGTGACCTACGAAGCGCTCGACGATGGGCGGATCGCGAGGATCTGGCTGGACCGGGCCGATGCCCACAATGCGCAGAATCGCACCCTTCTCGTCCAGCTCGACGAAGCGTTCCTTCGGGCAGAAGCCGACGATGATGTTCGCGTCATCATCCTTGCGGCGCGCGGACGCAACTTCTCCGCTGGCCACGACATGGGCACCGAAGCATCTCTGCTGGAACGTCAGCCCGGACCCGATCAACACGAGAGCTTTCGTATGCGGGGTGCGGGCGGTCGAGAAGGCGTCGAACGCCTATATCTTCAGGAGTGGCATTACTTCTTCGACAACACCCGCCGCTGGCGCGATCTCCGCAAGGTCACAATCGCCCAGGTGCAAGGGAATGCGATATCGGCTGCCTTGATGCTCATTTGGGCGTGCGACCTCATCGTCGCTTCCGATGATGCCCGATTCAGTGATGTCGTTGCGGTCAGGCTCGGCATGCCCGGCGTGGAATACTATGCCCACCCTTGGGAATTCGGACCTCGGCTGGCGAAAGAACTTCTATTGACCGGTGATTCATTGGACGCCGAGCACGCTCATCGCCTCGGGATGGTTTCCAAGGTCTTTCCGCGCGAAGATCTCGAGCAGAAGACGCTCGACTTTGCCAGGCGCATCGCGAAACTGCCGACGATGGCCGCGCTGCTGGTGAAGGATTCGGTCAATGCGGCAAGTGACGCGATGGGATTTACCGAGGCGCTCAAGCACGGGTTCCATATTCACCAACTCGGACACGCGCACTGGAGTGTCCACAACGAGAACAAATACCCCGTGGCGCTGCCGCCCGACGTTGAGGATTGGCGAACGGCCGGGCCGACCCGGGTGATCAGCCGAGACAACGTGTAGGAGTCAACGCACCGGGTACGGCGTAGCGAGCATTCGAGCTGGGAGGACCGCGGCTTTTGCGGCTTGCTACAACGTAATTGGTTGCGCCAGTGCCAGGGCGATGCTCTTTCCGAATGGGCCGTGTTCATCGAACAAGGTGGCCGCACCGGCGGCGATACCGTCGGCGCCCTGGTGGTCCTCCGATGCCAGGCCGATGAATTCGCCTTCTGGCTGGCGACTGAGTGCGACCGTGTAGTCGACGTTGATGTAGGACAGACCCTGCGTGCTCCAGTGGGTGAGGCCGTTGGTCACATCTGCCGCGAGCGCTGCCCGGGCGAAGGCCGTCAGCGCGGAGCCGTCGACCGGCGGATGTGTCTCGCGCACCCAGGCAAATTTCTGCGCCCGATTCTGGGCCCACACGATAGTCGGATCGCCGGCTTCCGTGGATTCCGAACTCGGCCCATAGCACCAAAGCTCGAACGACGGGTCTTGTCGGCCGCGCGTAGAGTGCGGATCCGGAATCGGAGGCATTCGTGCCGGCGGTGCCGCCCACACATCGCCGTCAGGTCGGTCTCCGTGCCGCAAGAACACCGAACTCGCCCTGGACACCAGCCCCCCGTCTTGAAGAAGCTCGGCATCGACGACCATGATCCGCTTGCCCCGTCGCGATATGCAGGTCCGCAGGCGAACCGGCGCCATGGCCGCTGGCCGCAGCAGATCCACCGTCAAGCGGGACGGCCGCAGCAGCGGATCGCCGCACGCTTCCTCGACCGCCCATGCAAGCAAGCCGCCTACGGTGTGACCGCTGATCGTGTCGCCCCAAGGTCCCCGCGCCACCGGTTGGGGAACGAAGTCGTCGTCATCACGAATGAAGTAGCCGGACGATTTCTCGGTCGTGCCCATGGAAGTCACCTCGAGTACCCATTGTTGAGCGGCGGTCTTGACGGTCGAGATCTGCTTGTGGCTGGCGAACAGCCGCGGCCGTTCGCCAGCGCTAGGTCCGAAACCTACTGCAGCAAGTCGACGATGGACTTAGCCGGGATGACAGAGTAGAGGTAGCGCCCAGAGGCGGCCAGGTAATTGCGCCAGTGCTTCTCGGCGCCCTCGGCATCGCCGGCCTCGATGAAATCGACGACTTTACGGTGTGTCTCGATTCCCCGGAGAAGGCGGGTGCGTCTGTCTGTGGGATTGCCGGCATCGGCCGCCGAGGTGTACATGCTCTCCACGATCTCGTGCAGCATCCCGGATAGCACGCCAAGGGTGACGTTTCCCGCAAGCTCCATGATCGTGTCATGGAAACGGACGGACGCCAGCGCGTTTTGCATCGGGCGGTCAGCCGCAGCCTCTTCCGCCGCGACCGCGGCTCGCAATGTCGTGACTATTTTCTTGGTGGGACGTTCCGCGAGCATGCGGACCGCAGCGGGTTCGAGCACCATCCGGGCCTGCTGCACATCCTCGAGCGTGGCACCCCTCATTTGGAGCAGGAGTGCGGTAAACCGGGCGCCGACAGCGGGTTCGGGCCGCTGCACTCGGGCGCCTCCATTGGAGCCACGCATCACCCTGATCAAGCCCTCGGATTCAAGGACACGGAATGCCTCACGCAGTGTGGGTCGTGACACCGAGAACTGCTCCATGAGCTCGTTCTCGTTAGGCAGAATCGCACCTTCGACCAACTCGCCGCGGACGATCTGCCGACGCAAGGTCGCCGCCACCAGGTCGGCGACCTTCGGGGCGCGGATGGGCGCGGCGCCGACAACCGCACTGCGTGACGGGGACTCCATCGTGCCAAACTCCTTATTGTGGGCATTCGAATGCCACCATCAGTGTAGCGACCGGCCATCCCGATGGGGGGGCCTGACCCGGCTCATCCTTCAGACCATATGCATGATCACAATGATCAAGTGATCACAGCTGCGGCACATCGCATCCGTGCCGGCCGGTGCCGCGTTCCGACCGCGGTCGCGGTCCCCAATCGGTAGCCGCCAAGCCCGGCGCGGGCAAGGCGCCCCGTCGATGATCTTGGGGTCGCGCTACCGGCCCGGCCAGACGGGAGCCTAGTGCATGAGATCAATACCGCTATATCATCTAGACGAAGAAAGGGGCGTTATGGCCAACGGCGACCGGCCGGCGGCGTGACCCGAAATGTCGACTGATTATCAGACCATCCAGTACGCAGCGGCTGACGGTGTCGCGACCGTCACGCTCAACCGTCCCGATCGGCTCAACGCGTTCAATCAGTTGATGTGTGAGGAAGTCCATGCTGTCTGGCAGCGGGTTCGTGACGACAACGGCATCCGGGCGGTTATTCTGCGCGCCGCCGGCGATCGGGCGTTCTGCAGCGGCGTCGACATGAAGGAGGGTGTCCCGCTATCGACGAATCCATGGCATCGGCGCGACCCCGGAGACCTACTGCGCCCCAAGGCAAATGGTGTGTTCAAGCCTATTGTGGCGGCGGTGCGTGGGATGGCCGCCGGGGGTGCCTTCTATCTGCTGGGGGAGGCCGACCTGATCATCTGCGAACCCGGTGCGCGCTTCTTCGATCCCCACGTCTCGGTCGGGCTGGCAGCCGTGCTGGAGCCGATCCTGCTCACCCGGCGATTACCGCTGGGTGAGGTGCTCAAGCTTGCACTCATGGGCAGTGACGAGAGGATGACCGCCGACCGTGCGCGCGAGCTTGGGTTGGTCGCAGAGATCGTCGAATCGGACGAACTCGAGGACCGGGCGAACAAGATTGCGATGACACTGGCCAGTCTGGACCCACTTGCCGTTCAAGGTACTGTGCGTGCCATCTGGGAGTCGCTGGATCGCGGTCGCACGGCAGCGCTTGACGCCGCTCTGCCCTACACCGTATTAGGCAACTTGAACAGCCCGATGGCTCCGCGCCCGGAGGCGTGAATCCCGATGTCAGGACCCCGAGAATTGGCCCGGCGCGTATGAGAATCGTCGAACAGCAGTCGGGAGTCGGCCTAGGGGGTAGGAAGCCGCGTCCGGTTCGGCTGGGGCACGCGTGGGACGCTAGAAAAGGTGCGACGCCAACGCGGCTGACTCCTAAAGGCAATAGACAATTCCTCCCCGCTATGTCAGCATCGTTTGGCGGCAGGCCTTCGCAAGCAATTCCGAGTTTCGCCTTGGGGTAATCGCCCCGTTAACTGCCGAAAGCCGCATTCGCGCAGCGCTTTGAACGGAGGGGCCGTTGACTCATCCAGTGAGTGTGATCACCGGCGGCGCCGGGGGTATGGGACTCGCCGCAGGCAAAATCCTCGGGCGAGACCATTCGATCGTCATCAGCGACGTTGATCAGAAGGCCCTTGACGCGGCGGCAACCCAACTCGACGCCGTCGGCATCCCATGTACGACCGTGGTGTGCGACGTTACGGACATCGAATCCGTGGCGCGATTGGTCAGCGCTGCAACAGCGCTCGGGGCAGTAAAGTCGGTCATCCATACCGCGGGCCTGAGCCCCAGCATGGCCACCCATGAGAAGATCATCAGGGTCAACGCCCTCGGTACGGTGCACGTGAACGAGGCTTTCTATGCGATCGCCGGTCCCGGCTTCGCGATCGTGAACGTCGCGTCCGTGGCTGCGAGCATTCTCCCGAACTTCCTGAATCCCGCACGAGGGTTCAAAGTCGCACTGCGCGACGAGGAAGCGTTCATGAGGAAAATGACAGCACTCTGCAAGATCATGCCGATGGGGTACGCCATCAGCAAGAATTTTGTGACGTGGTACTGCGCGTCGCAGGCGGAGCGCTTCGGCCGGCGTGGCGCAAGGATCCTCTCGGTGTCTCCAGGCAGCATCGACACCGCGATGGGCCGACTCGAGGAGAAAGCCGGATCGGGTGCCATGGTGGAGTTCGGCGCGTTGAAAAGATTCGGCCGGCCCGAGGAGGTCGCAGAAGTGCTGGCATTCTGCGCCAGCGACAAGGCCAGCTACCTCACTGGGGTCGACATTCCCTGCGACGGAGGGGTTCTCGCAACGATCAAGCTGAGAAACGTAGTGACCCTGGCCCGATTCGCGTTGGCCTAGCGGCGGAGCGCAAGACCGTCCGCCGCCTGAATCACCGAAGCTCCGGGTTGTGCCGTTTCCTCGTCGCCATGATCTTGTCGAGCCTTCCTGCCCACAACACGGGCCGCAAGACTCTCACAGTCCATGGATCAAATCGATCGGGTTCGGGCCACCATCTCAACCCGACGGTGATCTGTCGCCTTCTCCTGTGCCGGCCGAACGCCTAATCAACTGCGACAGTAGAGATTTGTCGGGTAACCGTGCGGGTGTCACCCCAGCTGTGCATCGCCATGGCATGCAGGCTGCCCAACCCACCGCAGACCATCGTGACGACATCCTCGGGATGCTGGACCAGGTGCACTCGCCCGTCCGCGCGCAATCGTCCGACGGCTTCGATCCCCATTCGATAACGCGGCGGGAACCACGAAATTGGCAAAGCCGCGGCGTCCCAAAGCAGTTGCTGAACATCGTCGATCGCCGGGACGTCACGGGCTATCAAGTCGGCCCACGTCGGATTGATGGCGAGGAAAACCTCGGAAAAGGCCGCTTGCGGGAGGAACCCGTTGGCGCCCACTTGTGCGAGTCCCTTCCCTAGCATTTCGAGCAGGGTTCGCCCGTCGTCGGCCTCCATGTCGGCGATGTTGGTCGTGCCCATCGCGCCGTAAACCGTGACAGCGTCGCCCTTCACGCCGCCTCGACGCTCGGCGAGGGGAGCCCACGGGGAACGCTCTTCCCATTCGCCGACCACTATCCCGCACACGCGCCCGGGTTGACCGAATACCGCCTGTGAAGTGACATTGATCAGCTGGCCGCCGATGTTGCGCATGATGAGGCGAACTGCACGACCGATCGCCGGCGCCGCGGCAGCGACGCCGCCGAAACACCCCGCATCGTAGGGAATTCCGTAGAAGTCTCGGCTCGGGCCGTTGACCAGGATCGCGGGCACCACTGAGCCCGTGGTGGCGTTCAAGGCTGACAGATTGAACTCAGGCTCGGCCATGGCTTCGACCGCCGCAACGATCAACGGCAACGAGTGTGCCGGCGCGCCGGCCAGGACCGCGTTGATCGCCGCCTTCTCCACGGTGCATTCCGCCCCAAGTGGCGGCAGCTCGGCTATGACCTCGTCGGGATAACGTCCACTGCGAGCGATCATCTCGCGGACTCTGGCTTCGGTTGGCGGTACCAGGGGAAGGCCATCGCCCCAACCGTTGCGGCCCGCGAATTCGGTGAAGGCTGCGACGTCGTCGTCGACTTTGTGGCGCTGGCTGGTCAGCCAGTCAAGCTCGCACCCCGAGGGTCCGCACGACCGATCGATACTGTCGCCTTGCAATGTCACGAACCTGCTCCTCGGGAAGGGTATCCAACGGATAGGGAAGCGTTTCGATGCGTAACGCCGAACGCCCTCCCCGCCGCGCGAGGGTGTGACCGAGTTCGGTGAAGTGGGCGGTGGTCGCCGCAACGGTGGGCACACCGGCGTCCGCGATTCGCAGCGCATCGTGAATGGTCCACGACGTGCATGAGCCGCAGTTGCCCAGGCCCACGATGGCCGCGTCGATGCGTTTGGAGAAGTCGTCGAGCTCGTC
This sequence comes from Mycobacterium paraffinicum, assembly GCF_001907675.1. Taxonomy (GTDB): domain Bacteria; phylum Actinomycetota; class Actinomycetes; order Mycobacteriales; family Mycobacteriaceae; genus Mycobacterium; species Mycobacterium paraffinicum_A. The sequence continues at coordinate 323,440 of NZ_MPNT01000001.1, read as the reverse complement.
GAGCATCCGGACGCCTTCGTCTCCCGTCCTGCCGCGAGCGCGCCAGAAGGCGACCGTGGCGCCATCGGCTTCCAACAGCCGTGCCCATTCCTCCGCGATCCAGTCCCATGATCGCCACAGAATGTCCACGCGGATTCCCACGATGGCACCCTTGAGTGCGGACAAATCTGGTCCTGGGTCCGCGGTATCGGCCCCCAGTTCGGCGGTCGGATCCAAGACGTACACCATGGCTTCCAAAGTATCAGCTATATAAATGTATTACTACAGCGGAATCGGGGCGGGTCAGCCGACAAGGCGACGCAGCTGGGATTTGAGCACCTTGCCCATGGCGTTGCGGGGCAATCCGTCCACCACGACCACTTGTTTTGGAATCTTGAAGCCGGCGAGCGACTCCCGCGCATAGGCTCTCAGTTCGGCCTCAGTGAGCCCGCCGGCGGTAGGAACGACTGCCGCGACCACACGTTCGCCCCATTCGGCATCGGCGACTCCGAAGACGGCCACCTCGGCGACCTGGGGGTGCTTGGCCAATACATTCTCGACTTCCAGGCAGTACACATTGAGCCCACCGCTGATGATCATGTCTTTCTTGCGGTCGGCCAGGTACGTCAGTCCGTCGTCGTCGCGTCGCGCCAAGTCCCCTGTGCGGAGCCAGCCGTCGACGAGGGTCTGGGCGGTGAGCGAGGGGTGGCCCCAATAACCGGCCATGATTTGAGGCCCGCTGACGACCAGCTCCCCGATAGCGCCTTCCGCGACCGGGTTGCCGTGATCGTCGACAATCCGGACCTGCGCGAATGGAAGGGCCCGGCCCACAGACTGGAGAATCTGACTGTCGCCGTTCACCGCGCACCAGTGATCCTCTGGGCTGAGCATCAGGTAGGTGCCGTCGGTTTCGGTCATCCCGAGTCCTTGAAACAACCGAATCTGAGGGCGCACCTCGAGTGCGGTTGCCACGGTCGCGATCTCCACTGGCGCCCCGCCATAACCCAGATTGCGAAGCGCTTCGAGACTGGCGAACTGCCGATGAGCAACTACACGTCGGAGCATGATCGGTGCGAGGATCGACGTCGTGATCCCAAGACGCTGACAGGTCTGCATGAAACGGTCTGGGTCGAAATCCGGATCGACCGCGACGGTCGCACCGACGAGAAAGAATCCGGGCAGCAGATGAGCCACGATGTGGCACAAGGGCAGTGGCATCAGCACCGATTCGTGCGCTCCCAGGCCGGTGCCGAGTAGATACGATACCGCGGCCGACATCACCGATGACTGGGTGAGAACAACACCTTTGGGCTCGCCGGTCGTCCCCGAGGTGTAGAAGATCCATCCGCCGCCCGGTTCGGCCTCATTCGAGGATCCAGGCATGACCTTGGGGCCGCGGTGGATGGTCCACTCGCCGTTCTCGTCGTAGGTGATCACCTGATCGAGGACTTCGAGGTCACGTGAAAGCGATTCCGCCACCTCGTGATAGCCGGGTCCGGCGATCACGGTGGTTGCGCCGGCATCGGCCAGGATTGCGCGAAGTTCCTTTTCGTGCAATCGGTAGTTGAGCATCGTCAGCATCCGACCGGCGCAGGGCACGGCCCACAAGGCGTGGGTGTGTTCGAGAGAATTCCGGCCAAGGAGACCGATCCGCGCGCCCGGTGCGCAGGCACGCTCCACAAGCCCGACCAACGTCAGCACCGATCGGCGATACGCCGCGAACGTCTGGCTGCGCTCCCCGTCTACCAGCGCCGTCTTCGACGGAAGCCGCGCTGCCGTCGAATCGAGAACCTGGCGAAAGGTGAGCACTGCAGGCTATTCGCCGCTACCGAAGGACATGACAGCGCCGACTCGGTGGAGTTCTTCGATTCGGTGGTGCGCCACCCCCCATTCGCGAAGACCTGACCGCGATTGTGCGCCGGCTTGAGCTGGAGTGGCCGAACCAACCGTGTGTCCGTCGAATCTCGGCGCGGGTGAAGGAACCGGAGGGTCTCCCATGAACGCGTCGCGCGCCATGTTGTGCGGGTGGTCGGGAGCCTCCTTCATGGACAGTACGGGCGATAGGCATGCATCCTTTCCGTCGGCCAGCTTCTCCCATTCGTCACGCGTTCGGGTGCGAATTCGCGCGGCGAGGGCACGTCGCAGGGCGGGCCATTGGTTCTTGTCGGCCCGATCGGGCAGCTCCGCGGAGTCAAGGCCGAGGACGCCGAGCAGTTCGTCGTAGAAGTGCTGCTCGTAGGCGCCGATGGCAATGAACCGGCCGTCCTTCGTCTCATAACAGCCGTACCACGGGGCGCCTCCGTCGAAGTCGTTGGCGCCGCGTTCATCTTCCCAACTGCCGGTGGCTAATTGGCCGTGGAACATAGTCGCCATATACGAGGCGCCGTCGAGCATCGCGGCATCGATCACCCTGCCCTTGCCCGTCCGAATGCTGGACACCACGCCCGTCACGGCGCCGAACGCGGCGATATAGGCCCCACCGCCGATGTCACCGAGAAAATTGACCGGCGGCACCGGCGGCTCACCGGCAGGACCGATCATGTGTAGGACGCCCGACAGCGCGACGTAGTTGATGTCGTGACCGGCGCGGGGTGCCAGCGGGCCGGTTTGACCCCAGCCCGTCGCGCGAACGTATACCAACCGTGGGTTGGCGGCCAGGCACTCCTGCGGTCCGAGGCCCAGCCTTTCCATCGTGCCCGGTCGATACCCTTCGATCAGGACGTCAGCCGCCGACACGAGTTCAAGCAGTAGGCCTGTGGCAGAAGGGTTCTTGAGGTCGATCGCGACGGATCGCCTGCCGCGCAGGTGGGATTTGCGGGGTGGCGGATCGGCCTCCGAAGGGACGTCGGTGATGCGGTCGATCCGAAGGACGTCGGCGCCGGCGTCGGCCAGCATCATCGCGGCGAACGGCGCGGCGCCCATGCCTGCCATTTCGATGACGCGAACTCCATCCAGGGGCCCCCTCATCGGCATGGCTCACCATCGTTGTGCCGATCCCACATTTGTGTGTCGGGCGTCCGAGCCCAACTGGCGAGCAGCGCGATGTTGGTTTTGAAGGTTTCGGTTTGTGGAAGCGAATCAAGGAACTTCACGTAACGCGGCACCATATTGGGAGACATGTTTGCGAAGGCGAAGTCCACCACATCGCGCTCGGAAAATGAGCTTTCGAAGCCGTTTTGGCTATTCGTCGAGCCAACGATGAACGTCGCGACCTCATGCTCGCCATCGTCAGATGGGACACCCACCACTGCGCAGTGCGCGATCGCCGGATGGGTCATCAAAATCTGCTCAACTTCGTTCGTGGAGATGTTCTCACCTTTGCGCCGGATGGCCAGCTTCGTGCGGCCCGCGAACCACAAGAAGCCGTCGTCGTCGAGGTAGCCGAGATCGCCGGTGCGAAACCAGAGATCGCGCCATGCCTTCACGGTCGCCTCGTCGTTGTGCCAATATCCGGAAAACATCGCGCCCGCGTCGCGCGGCCGGACGGTGATCTCTCCGATCGACCCGGCCGGTAGGGCCTGCCCTGAGTTATCGACGATGACGACTTCGTCGTGGTCGCATATTCGACCGACGCTTCCCGGCTTCGCCTCGCCGAGGGCGGGGCTGCGGACGGCGACCGCGTGCAGCTCTGTCATGCCGTAGTTGCTGGCCAATCGGAGGTTGAACCGGCTTTCCAGGCGACGTTGCACGGCGGTTGACGGCATGGGCGTCACGAGCGCGAAATCGATTGTGTGGGTTGGCACGGGACGGTCTCGCAATGCCTCGTCGGCCTGCAACAGCATGGCCATGACGGCCTTGAGGCTTGTCGCGCCCGAATCGGCAATCTCCCGCCAAAAACTCTCGGCCCGGAATCGCGACGCCAATGACACCGATCCTCCCACCCACAGCATCGAAAAGCAGCACCACCAGAGTGCTGCTGCGTGAAAGAGGGGCTGTGCGGTGAAGATGCGATCGGTGTTGGTATGACCGAATGCTTCCGTGACATAGCGGGCGGCCCACATCGGCTGTGAGTGTGGGTTTATGACGCCCTTCGAGGGGCCGGTGGTGCCGGAGGTGTACATGATCGAGAACGGATCGCGGGCGCTGGGCCTGACGGGCATCGGGATCGGATCCGAACCGGCGAGCAGATCGTCGAAGTCCAGTGTGCCCTCCGCTGGATCACCAACCGTCATCACCGTCCGGCGGCCGGCGAGCAAGGGTTCACACGCTTTTGCGTTGGCCGCCGACGTGAGGATCGCGACGGGGTCCGCGTCGTCGAGGTAGTACTGCAGTTGGGTGCCCTTGGTCCCGGAATGAAGGGGAACCGCGATCGCATTGAGCGCGCCTAAGCCGAGGATGGTCCATAAATGGGCCTGACAATTTCCCAGCAGGGTGACCACTCTGTCGCCCGGTTTGACGCCCACGGACGCAAGCGCGCTGGCCGCCCGGAGGGTTTTGTCCAGTGCCTCGGCACGCGTGACGGGAGTGTTATCGAAGATGACCCACGGTGCGTCGGGCTGCTCCTCGGTGCGGGCAAGCAGCAGATCAATCACCGTATCGGACGACGACATGGGCTTAATCCGCACAATGATTTAGTCTATATGGTGGTATGACCGCATTGCGAGGGCTTCGGGTGCTTGACGGGTCGACACTGCTCTCGGCGCCGCAGATCAGCGCAATGTTAGCCGACTTCGGGGCGGAGGTAGTCAAGGTCGAACCCCCCGCGGGAGATCCGCTGCGGCAATTCGGGGGGGCTGCGGCGGACCGCACGCGGCTGTGGACGTACGTCAATCGCGGTAAGGCGACGAGACGGATCGACCTGCAGACTCCGGCCGGGCAGAGCGAGATGTGGACGTGGTTGGGCTGGGCCGACGTCGCGATATTCAACAGCTCCTTGGCGACCCTTGAACGGTGGGGGATCGGTTGGAAGGATGTGCATGCCGCGCTGCCGGATCTGGTCGTCGCCGTGGTGAGTTGCTACGGCGCAGACGGTCCGATGGCTACTGCGCAGGGGAACGGCACCCTGGCTGAGGCGTTCGGTGGACTGACCAACCTGACCGGTGAGGCGGATGGTCCGCCGATGCTTACCTCGATTCCGCTCGGCGACACGCTGACGGCAATGTCCGGTGTCATCGGGGTATTGACCGCGAGCATGGCGAAGCAACTCGGCAACGCGCGTGGACAACTCGTCGACGTTGCGATGTACGAGCCGGTACTGCAATTACTCGGCCCGGTGTTCGCCGAATGGGACGGCTTGGGTGAACCAGTGAAGCGCCGGGGAAACCGGTTGCCGGAGATCCCGTTGCGCAACCTCTACCGGTGTGCAGACGACCGTTGGATCGCGGTATCGGCGACGACGGACCGGCAGGCGCGCCGGCTGCTGGCGCTGACCGGGTTCACTGATCTCGACGGCGTTGCCACGGTTGCCGACCGCATCGCGCGAGCCGACGAGCTCGAGGACAGCGTGTGTCGATGGGCCGAGGGTCACGGGTCGGGCGACGCCTTGCGGTTGCTCGACCAGGGCCGGATCACGGCGTCGCCGGTACTGGACCTGGCCCAGATCGCCTCCCACCCTCAAGTTCTCGCGCGGCGCAGCGTCTATCCGGGTGGCGGGGCCATGAGGGTCGCCGCGGCGCCGACCCTGTCCGAGACGCCAGGCGATTCCTCGCGCGATGTCGGTGTCGTCACCGAGGTGCCCAAGCCGACGACCGAGGGTTAGTCGATGATGCGTCGGAAGCGGGCTTCCGAGACCGAGGCGATTCCACCGCCGAAATTTGATACCTCCACCCGGATGTCGACGGAGTCGTCCGTTGCGATGACAACTTCACCAATCGCGCTCAGTGGCAGAGATTTGGCGGGGGCGAAGAAATTCGTGGCGAAATCCTCGATGCGCAGGGGGGCGCCGGCGGCGGCGCTTCGACCGACCGCCATCGCGGCACCCTCGGCAAGGATCTGCAGTGGCCCGCCGTGTACGACGCGTGCCGCGCTTCCGCCGAGCGCAATTCCCTCCACGAGCCCGTCGCTGACCTCCGTGAGGTCGTATCCGCGGCCGTCTTCCCGAGCTGTCGCGCCGATCCAGGAAAGCAGATCCGGAGGCTCGTGTCGCGGAATCGTCACCTGCGTCCGTGCAAAACCCAGCGGGGTTTCGCGAGTGCTTCCCATGGTGGCGAAATGGATTGAGCCGTAGGCGACGGGGACGTCGCCTCCAGACCCGCGATAAATCCGCGCGGTGGTCATGATGGTGTTCTTCGATCGCTTGACGATGCGTCCCTTGGCGACGAGTTCTTGTTCGTTCGCCATGTCGCCTCGAAGGTGAACCTCGACCCGCACCGGCACCAGCAATGGGGCGAACCGAAACACATTGACGCCGGCGAGGTCCTGGGTGAAGACCGCCAGCGCCGACGCCCACGGTCCCGTCGCGGTCCGTAGGTCGGGCCGCAGGACCAATCGGCCCTCGGCGGTGTCGTCGCCGGTCGGTGCCGACCCGGCCCCGATGTGCTGGTAGATCTGCAGGCCATGGTCGGGGTCGGCGCCCAGTGGCATCAACGGCAGGGACAGGGGATCATCGATCGTCGTGTCGTCGGACAACTGTGCTCCTCGAGGCGACGTGGTCAGCGGCTGACCAGCTCGACGCCGTTGTCCCGCATGATGCGTCGGATGTCGGCGGGGTCCATGCCTTCGAGTTTGTTTACGAACGACGCCGGTTCGGCGAGACCTTCGGCATGCGGATAGTCCGAGCCCATCATCAACATGTCGGATCCGACCTGCGACGCCAGTCGACGCGTGTCGTCCTCGGGGAAAGGGACGACCCTGATGTGTCGGCGCGCGATCGCGGTCGGCCGTTCCTTCAGCTGCCCTCCGATCCACGGGCCCTGCCGGCCCATACCGCGCATCTTGTCGATACGGCCCATGAAGTATGGCAGCCATTCCGCGCCGTATTCGACGACAGCGACCCGAAGATCGGGAAAACGACCGAACACGTTGTCATAGATCAACGCCGACAGCGTGTCCATGATCGGGCGGTCACCGTACGTGTTGGCCCACTGCCACGCCGACTGTAACCGGGCGGCGGGATCCGGGTCCTGGCCCCATTCGGGGCCGATGAGCTTGTTATAACCGGCATCGCTGATGTGATATGTCGCAACGACTTTGGCCTCGTTCAGGCGCGCCCAAATCGGATCGAAGTATGGGTCGCCAGGGGAGCGGCCGAATCCCGAACCCGCCCGCAGCGTGACCGCCCGTGCGCCCCTTTCGATGACGAACTCGACCTCTTTGATCGCGGACTGAAGGTCGCGGAAGCTGATGTAGGGCGTCGCGTATATCCGGTCTTGGTAATTGAAGCCCCACTCGTCGTCGTACCACTGGTTGAAGGCATGGAACTGCGCATACAGCGCGTCGATGTCGTCGTACATGCCCTCGATGGTGATCGCGATGCTCGGGAACAGGAACGCACGTTCGACGCCCTGGCGGTCCATCATTTCGAGCCGGGCGTCGCGATAGATGTAGTGGTCCTCGACGGGCTGCCACTGGTAGGGAGTCTCGCCTTCGGCGCTCTTCATCGTGCGCAGCAACTCCTTCAGCGACCCTGGCTTGACGACCTCGCCGTTTGGCCCGAACGCGGCGTCCAGCAGTTTGATCTTTCGGTCGCCCACGAATGCCGCCCACACTCCGTTGTCGGTGCCGACGTGGACCGCCTGATCGGCGTAACGGGCTGGTAGATAACGCGAGAAGGTATCTTCCCGGTCGTAGATGTGCGTGTCACCGTCGAAAATCCCATAGTCGAGCAGCCCATCAACCATGTCAGCCTCCTTCAGGACAATAATATAGACATATAAGCGAATTAGCCGGTAATGCGGCGTCCCAGGCAAGGAGCCCTGATGGCGAAGACGAGGTCCGACGCACGGGCCCGGATACCGCTACCGGCGGCGATTTCCCCCCGGACGATTCCCGCCGCATTGGATCGCGCAGCGGCCAGGTGGCCCGATACGGCGGCGGTGGTGGGGAAGGCCGCGGGGAAGGTATCCTCGCTGACCTTCAGCGAGCTGTGCGCGCAGGCCGTGACGTCAGCCGCGGCCCTCCGCGGCCACGGCATCCGCCCAGGCGATCGGGTGGTATGGCTTGCCGACAACGACGATTCGGTTACCGCATTGGTCACCCATCACGCCATTCTGCGCGCGCAAGCGGTTGGGGTCCCGCTCAACCCGCGCCTTGCGGCTCCCGAGATTGCCGCGATCATCGATCGGGTTCGGCCGGCCCTCGTCCTGTCCGCCGCATTGCACGAGGACCTGACGCGGCGGGCGCTGCACATCGCAAGCAGTGACGTGGAGTGCCACCGTCTGGGGCAACTCGGGGACGGCAGCGGGGGCCTAGCACCCAGCATCGCGGTAGGTGAGGACTCGACGGCGGTCGTGTTGTTCACGTCCGGGACCACCGGGCGCCCCAAGGGGGTCGTACACACGCACGGTTCTGCCCTGGCCGCCGGGATCGGATGGGCGGACGCGTTCCGGCTGCGCCCGGGCATCGACGTGCTGCAGAGCCCGTTTCCGATCTTTTCCGGAGCCGGTCTGCACTTCAACGGTTTGTCGTGCTTGTGGACGGGGGCAACGTACGTCGTCGACGGCACCGACACTGCAGCGAGCCTGACCCTGATCGAACAGTGCCAGAGCACCGTGTACGTCGCTGTGCCGGCGATCTACCAATTCTGGTTGGAGAGCGGCCTTCTCGAGGATTCCGACCCGGCGATCCTGTCCTCACTGCGGATTCTCGATTACGGTGGTGCAAGCATGGCGCCCGCAACGATCGAGCGGCTGCGTGAGGCCATTCCCGGGGCCGGGCTGATGCAGACATATGGTCTCACCGAAGCCGGGCCTGGCGGGCTGTATCTGGCCGAAGACTATGCGCTGAGCAAGATTGGTTCCATCGGTAACCGAGCCGCCGGCGCGACCACCGAGTTCCGAGTGGTCGATGCGGAGGGCGCCGACGTCGGACCGGACTGCGAAGGTGAGCTGGTGCTGCGCGGCGCTTCGATGATGTCGGGTTACTGGGAAGACGATGACGCGACTTTCGCCGCGTACACCGCTGACGGGTGGCTGCGCTCGGGTGATCTGGTTCGACTCGACAGCGACGGGTTCGCCTACCACTGCGATCGGCTCAAGGACATCATCGTGCGCGGCGGCTACAACATCGCCTCGGCCGAAGTGGAAGCCGTGCTGATGGCCCACCCGGACGTCCTCGACGCGGCCGTGATCGCACGCGAGCATCCTCGTCTCGGTGAGGAGGTGCAAGCCATCGTCGTGTTGCGCGATGGGTCCCCGACCACGATCGAGGCTTTGCAGTCTCATTGCGCCGCGCGGCTGGCGGATTTCAAGGTCCCGCGCCACGTTCACACGATGCGGCAATTGCCGCGAAACGCAGCGGGAAAGGTGATGAAACGCGAACTGCGACGCATGTTGCTGGATTAGCAGGCGCTAGGCGGCTGCGGGCTTTCCGGCGCTGTTGCTGCAATGCTGGCCAAGAGCCGCAGCGCCGACTACCGCTGCGCGGCCGTCGACGCGAGGCCGTTGATCGGACCGATTTCGTCCTCTGTGAGGTTGAAGCACCGCATGGCGTTTCGGTAGGCGATCTTTTCCCGGTCATCGGGGCTCAGGGCGGTCAGATTCTGTTCCAGGGATTCCTGGACCTCGCTGCCGAACAGACAGGTCGGGTGCGGATAGTCGGTCTCGAACATGATGTTGTCGATCGGCAGCAGCGCGAAATCGTCGCCACGCAGATTTTCATACCACGTGTTGACGAACACCTGGCGACGAAAGACGTCGCTAGGAAGCATGTCCGCGGACAGCTCGGGCCGCACTTCCCACGGCCGGTAGCGCAGATAATGAACGTCGAGCGCTTCGAGCATGAACGGCACCCAGCTGGCGCCGCTTTCGACGATGGCGAACTTCATGTCGGGATAACGGTGCAATACCCCCGACATCAGCAAGTTGGTGGTTGCCTTGGCGTTGTCGAAGAATGACCGGACCACGTCGGTCACCGCCCGCACTCGACTGCCACCGACGGTGCGCGTCTTTTCGTCGTACATGTACTCCGCGGGATTCGCCGTCGTGCCGGCGTGGAAGGCGACGGGGCTGCCCGACGCACTGAGCGCATCCCATAACGGATCCCAGTGCCTGTCGTCGAGGTGCGGCTCGCCGTGGTATTCCGGGGTGCCCGTCATGACCCAGCCCTTGTGGCCCTTCTCGGCGCAGCGCTCCACCTCCCGCACGCAGCGGTCCAGGTCCCAGTAGGGCACCACCGCGAGGGGGATGAACCGACCGGGTTCGCGCTCGGCCCAACTCAATACGAAATCGTTGTACGCCGCGATCAGATCGAACTGGAAGTCGAGCGTCGCGCCGGCTATGCGCTGGAACGGTTCCGGCATGGTCAGGCCGAGGTTGGGGTACAAGGCGGCCATGTTGACCCCGACCTCATCCATGACCTTGACCCGCTCAGACGGATCCCACGATGACGGATGCACCTCGTCGACGAACCGCGGCGTCTCGGGGAAATCATCTTGGCGCCGGTGCGGACGATCGTCACCTGGTTCTCGGTAGAAGACGCTGAACGCCAGCGTGTTCATCACGGTGTCCCCGATGCACCAGACGTCGGCATTGATTTCCTCGTTTCGCTTGATACGAGGTATCAGCTCGCCCCACTTTGACGGCATTCTCGAGGTCCAGGTGTCCGGGGGCTCGCAGACATGGGCGTCGGCGTCGATGATCATCGCGGATAATCCTCTCGCTGTTGACAACCGATGCGAACCTGCATGCACTGAACACGTCGCCTCGATGTTGGGTCTGCTCGCGGACAGTCATAAGGTTTTAATCATTATACTGATGACGGTAACTGTAGGCCGGCTAACCGGTCAACGAGAACTCTGAGTGGACGGCGGCCTGATGCCCGATCGGATCACATGTGTGGAGATGCAGCACCTCAACATCGTCGCACCCGACTTCGAGGCGACGGTCTCGCACTTTCGCGACCTGTTCGGAGCGCAATTCGTTCTGGACTTGCCTAACACGAACTGGCACGCAGGCCTGCTCTATCTCGGCGGTGTCTTAATCGAACTGTTCGCGCCCAACGACTTCTTCCTCAACTCCCGCTACGGAGCCCACTACATCGGCGTCGAATACGAAGTGGGCGAACTCGATTCGGTTAGGCGGAACCTCACCGAACGCGACATTGGGCTCGTACGCGACATCGGCGTGGCCATCCATACCGATCCGGCCGACACCCACGGCGTCGCGTTCGAGTTCTATGCCGGCAACTTCCATCGCGACGGCGTGGTCGAGTGGCTCGAACCGCTCAGATCCGCCGAGTACTGGCGTGAGGAGCATCCGATGGGGCTGGCCGGCCTCAAGCGCTACAGCGTGGCCACGGCGCGGCACGCCGCCGCCGTCGACTTCTATCGCGACACCTTTGATGTTTGTGCTGTCTACGACGAAGAACGTCCCCACATCGGGGCAAGGGTCACCGGGCTTCAGCTGGCTGACACCGTCGTTGAGCTGATCAGCCCACTCGGGCCCGGCGTGATCGAAGATCACCTGTGTCGGCATGGTGAAGGCATCCGGTCGATCGTCCTCGCGGTCGCCGACATTGCCAAGGCCTGCGGGCATCTCGCGCGGCGCGGCGTCGTCGTCGGCCCGGGGGATCACCCAGACAGCGTTGCCCTGGCGCCCGAACACAATCGTGGCCTACTGATGGAACTCGCGAGCTGAACTTGGGTGCGGCTGGTGCCCGATCTGCGACGCGCTACTCGGGGAGCATCGAGATGGAGTCATCGACCTCTTGGCCTGACGGGGAGCCAGGCGTTACAGCCGCTCGAGCACGGCGGCGGTAGCCATCGCACCACCCGTACACATCGTGATCAATGATGTTGTCCGATCGGCCCGTTCGAGGTGATGAACGGCGCTGGTGACCAGCCGGCTGCCCGTGCAGCCGACCGGATGCCCCAGCGCGATAGCCCCCCCGTTGGGATTCAGCTTGTCCATGTCGGCGTCGTGAACACGCGCCCAGGACAGCGGCACCGATGCGAATGCCTCGTTGACCTCGTAGTGGTCGATATCGCCGAGTTTCATTGCCGCCTGGTCGAGCACCCGGGCGGTTGCTTCAACCGGACCATCCAGGAGGTAATAGGGATCGCTTCCGGTCAGGTTGTGGGCGCGAAACCTGGCGCGGGGGCGTAGCCCCAGAGCGATGGCCCGCTCGTGGCTCATCCACAACACCGCCGCGGCGCCATCGGTCAGCTGCGAGCTGGTAGCCGCGGTGTGCATCGCCCCCTCGGCGAGTGGCGCCAACGTGGCCAGCTTTTCCGCCGACGTATCCCGAATGCCCTCGTCGCGGTCGACAAGCCCGGCTGGGCTTGCCAGCGGAACTACTTCGTCGGTGTAGGCACCGTCTGCCCAGGCCCGAGCGGCCAGCTGCTGCGATCGTAGGCCGAACGCATCGAGATCGTCGCGAGTCAGCCCACGCAACTTGGCGATGCGTTCCGCCGCCTCGTATTGAGTCGGGTATTCCCACGAAGCATTGTCGGGGCGAATCGTGTGCACACCCGCCGGCTTGTTCGCGTGCAGGGCCACCCGGCTCATCGATTCGACCCCACAGGCCACACCGACGTCGATAGCCCCAGCCTCGACCATCGACGAGATCAGATGATTGGCCTGCTGGCCTGAACCGCAGGCGCAGTCGATCGTCGTGGCACCGATAGTGATGGGTAGCTCTGCAGTGAGCCAGCCGCTGCGGGTGATGTTGCCTGCCTGTTCATTGGCTGTGGTGACACAGCCCCCGATGACCTGATCGACGTCGGCCGCATCCACGCCCGTCCGCTTGAACAGCTCCGTGAAGACGGCGGCGAGGAGCTCGGCTGGGTGCAGGTGGGCCAGCCCCCGGCCCTTCTTTCCGAGGGGTGTCCGGACGGCCTCGACGATCACCGCTTTTTTCGACATCAAGCCTCCCGAATCGGGCTCAGCAACATGTACCCTGCACAATGCACCATATTCTTTAAATCATATAGCGACATCGTTTCCGGGTGTGACGAGAGGACATCGTGAGCGCCAGCGCACAAGACCTGAGTGGCCGGGTGGCCATCGTGACCGGCGCGGGGCAGGGCCTGGGCAAGGCCGAGGCCCTGCAACTCGCTCAGCTCGGCGCCACGGTGATCGTCAACGACGTTGCCCCGCGCGACGGCGGTCCGTCTCACGCGGACGCCGTGGTGCGGGAGATCACCGACGCGGGCGGGACGGCGGTCGGACACCACGCTGACGTGGGCGACTTCGAGGCGGCCAAGGGATTGATCGAGGCCGCAACGAAACAATTCGGCCGCCTCGACATTCTGGTGAACAACGCGGGCATCCTGCGCGACCGGATGATCTTCAACATGAACGCCGATGAGTGGGATGCCGTCGTGCGCGTACATCTGACCGGACACTTCAACACCACCAGGTGGGCGACCAATTACTGGCGCGCCTTGGCCAAGGAACGCGGTGAGCCCGTCGAGGCCGCGATCGTCAACACCTCCTCGGAGGCCTATCTCAACGGTTCGCCGGGTCAGCCGAATTACGCTGCGGCCAAAGGCGGCATCGTGGCGCTGACCCTCACGACGAGCCGCGGGTGCGGAAGCTTCGGCGTTCGCGCCAACGCCGTGTGTCCGCGCGCGCAGACCGACATGACCGCACCATTGTTCGGCAGCGCGGTTCCGGACGACGACGCCATGTTTCACCCGAACCAGGTCGCTCCGTTGGTCGCGTGGCTCGCTTCCCCATCAGCAAGGGGTGTGAGCGGCCACGTATTCGTAGCGTACGGCCCGATGATCGTCCAGCTCGCGCCACCGACGGTGGCCCGACGGTGGGATGCCGAGAACGGGCGGTGGAACTTCGAAGAAGTGAGCGGGGCGCTCAATGGCGCGTTCACCGAGGATACCCCAAATTACTCGGCCGAAGACGTTGTCGCACTTGCCCGTCCGACCTGGGGCAAGCTCGGCCAGCTGGGTCCCCGATAGCGCCGCCCGCGCCCGACGAAGGAGAAATGGACGTGCCGCAGCAGGGTGTACTCGAGGGCAAGGTGTCCATCGTCACCGGGGCCAGGCGCGGCATTGGTAAGGCCGAGGCCGAAGCCCTCGCGGCGCAAGGTTCCGCGGTCGTCGTCTGCGACATCGTTTACGACGAGCTCGTCGCCGTGCGCGACGCGATAACGGGCGCCGGTGGCCAGTGTGTCGCGTTGCAGTGCGACGTCAGGGAAAAGGACCAGATTCACGAGGTGGTGAATCAAACCGTGTCACATTTCGGCAAGGTCGACGTCTTGATCAACAACGCACAAGGCGCCGTCGATCCCGTCGAGTGGGAGGATCTCGACGACGAAACCATCCATACAGCACTGTATTCGGGACCAGTCGCAAGCCTGCGGTTCATGCAGGCCTGCTTCCCGTACATGAAGAAGCAGAATTGGGGTCGGATCATCAATACCGCTTCGGGCGTCTCTCGGGGCGGCGTATCGAACTTCGGACACTATGCAATGTCCAAAGGCGCGATTGCCTCACTGACTTATGCTGCGGCGACCGACTGGAGCAAGTTCGGCATCACGGTGAACGTGATCTACCCTGCCATCCTGACCGAGGGGATGAAGGCATGGATGGAGCTCAGCCCGGAGAATCGCACGATGATCGAGTCATCGTTCCCCATCGGGTATGCCGGTGATACGGAGAAGGATCTGGCGCCCGTCGTCGTCTTCCTTGCCAGCGACGCGGCCGGGTATCTCACGGGACATCCGTTCTACATTGACGGCGGTGCCGCGTACGCACCGCGATAGGTGGTCGCTTATTGCCGGCTGAGCCGGCGCTATCGCCCGGGACCGCGAGGTAGGCAACGTGACGGACAATGTGGGGCAGACGAATTCGGCAGCCTTCAACTTCACCGGTACCCGCGTGCTGGTGACGGGAGCTACCAGCGGAATCGGGCATGCCACGGCAATGGCGTTTGCGCACGCGGGCGCGGCGGTAACCGTGACGGGGCGGCGCGCTTCGGCCAGCGGCTATGACGTCGACCTTGACGGGTTCGAATACCTCCAGTGCGAATTGGGCTCGCCGGAGTCGGTGGACGCCGTCGTCGGTGCCATTGACCGGCTCGATGTCCTCGTCAACAATGCCGGCGGTGCAATGCCCGGCGGAGTGAGGGAATGGGACCCGAGCGGGTTCGCCGAAGCGGTGGCGGTGAATCTCACGGGTCCAATGAGGCTGACTGTCGGCTTACATCCCATGCTCAGGGATAGTGCAGCGGCAGGCGGGGGAGCGGTTGTCAATGTCGGCTCGATGGCGGCTTTCCGTACGACTGCACCGTTCCCGGGCTACGGCGCCGCCAAGTCGGGACTGGTGATGCTCACCATGAACCTGGCCCGCAAATGGGCGAAGGATGGCATCCGCGTCAACGCGATAGCGCCTGGTCTCACGCTGACCGCCAGATCAGCAGAGGCGATGGCCAACCCCGAACTTCTGAAAGCCGAGTTGCGGCGCATTCCGATGGGGCGAGCGGCGAACCCCGAGGACATCACCGGACCGATACTTTTTCTATGCACGGGCGCCGCGGCCTACATCACGGGCGCGACGTACGCCGTCGATGGCGGATATTTGACTTCTTGATTTGGGCTGACCGAGCCGGAACCGGCAACGACCGGATTTCGGACGGGACAATCAGTAAGATAAACTAGCGCATTCGAATGTCGAGTCGATCCGCGAGGGTGGAGGCGATCGTGAAAATCGAGCCCGGTCGCGGCATCGACCACGCAGAGGTGGTTCTGCCGCGATGAGGTTCGAACTCAGCGAGGAACAGGAGCTGTTTCGCGAGACGACGCGTCGTTTTCTGCTGAGCGAGACACCGCTGAGTGAAATTCGCGAAAAATGGCAATGGGCACAGGGGTTCGACCGCCGTTGGTGGTCCCGTGCTGCGGCGATCGGCTGGACTTCGCTGCTGGTCTCCGAGGATAGTGGCGGCGGATCCTTGTCCGGCCTGCCGGCGTGCGACGCGGCGATCGTCGCAGAGGAGGTCGGGCGGGTGGTGGGACCCGGGCCGTTCTTGCCGGTGTCTCTGACGGCATTCGCTATCGACGCGTACGGCTCAGCGGATCAGAAGGCCGATCTGTTGCCCGGGCTGCTGTCCGGTGACTCGGTGGCTACGTGGGCGTTTGCCGAGGCGGGCGATGTCTGGGAGACCTCGGCGCTGACAACGGCAATCGAGCCGGTCGGCGACTTCGTGGTGATCAACGGCCGCAAGAGCTATGTGGAAGCCCTTGGGTCCGCGGACTGGCTGTTGGTCACGGGCAGGAGTGACGCCGGGCTGTGCCAGGTCGTGGTTCCAACGGATGCGGCTGGCGTCGAGATCACACCGGGCCGCAGCATCGACATGGTGCGGCGGTTCGGCACGCTCGGCCTGGTCGACGTTCGGCTACCCGCCGACGCCGTGGTGGGTGACCTCGGCGGAGCGGCCGAGGCGGTCGACCGCATGCTGCAACTCGCGGTGATCCTGCAGTGTGCGCAGATCAACGGAGCAGCGGGCGAGCTCTTCCAGCAAACCATCGAATATGCCAAGTCCCGTTACGCCTTTGGTCGGCCGATCGGCGCGTACCAGGCCATCAAACATCGCCTCGCGGATCTGTTGCAGCGGCTGGAGTTCGCGCGTGCGATCGCCGACGCGGCCGCCTTGGCTTTCGACAAGCAGCAAGCCGATGCTCGCGAACTGGCCACGATTGCAAAGGCATACGTACCCGACGTCGGACTCGACATCGTCGACGACTGCGTGCAGATCAACGGCGGCATCGGCGTGACATGGGAACACAACGCCCATGTCTTCTCCCGGCGGGTCGCTTTGGACCGTGCTCTGTACGGTGCTCCCGAGATGCACAAGGAGGCCTTGGTCGACGGACTCGGGCTGGTGTCGAGCCGATGACTGCGCAGACTGAGAACGCAACGATGGAGAGCGTCGAAGACTTCACCCACCGCGCCAGAACCTGGGTGATCGCCAACCTTCCAGTCCTGGGGGATGATTCGCTTTCGGAGCGGGAACTGCAGGCACTACTTTTCGATGGGGGATTCGCCGGGATTGCGATGCCCAGCCAGTACGGCGGGGCCGGGCTGACGCTACGTCACCAGCAGGCGTTCTTCGACGAGGCGGCCGCCGGCCACCGCGTTCCGCGGTCTTTCTGCGTGTCCATCGCGATGCTGGGTGCGACGCTCCTCGAGACGGCCAGCGAGGTCCTGAAAAATCGCCACCTGCCCCGCATCCTGCGGGGCGACGAGCAGTGGATTCAGTTGCTCTCCGAACCAAGTGGCGGCTCCGACATGGCCGCGGCGCTGACCAGGCTCGACCGCGCCGGCGACGACTGGGTGCTCAACGGGGCCAAGATGTGGAGCACGTCGGCGACGGTGGCCGACTGGGGAATGTGTCTGGCGCGCACCGATTTCTCGGTACCCAAGCACGCGGGATTGTCCATGGTGTGCGTACCGCTGAAGAACGTCAAAGGGGTCACCATTGCGCCGATCCGGCAGGCTAATGGTGTGGAGGCGGACTTCTGCCAAGAGTTTTTCGACGACGTCCACATTCCCGCTGACCACATTGTCGGAGAGGTCAACGAAGGCTGGAAGGTGGCCAAGGCGCTGCTCGCACACGAGCGGCTCGCGGCGACGGGCGCAGCGCACGGATACGGGCTTGCCGATCGTTTCGACGGCTTGGGCAGCGCACCGAGCGCCGACCCCACCGCCTTGGTCAAGGCCGCGCAACGACGCCGTTCGACCGAAGGCCTGCGCCACCAGATAGCCGATGCCTACATCGAGCGCAAGGTTGCCAAGTTCGCAGGGGAAAGAATCGACACCGGAATCCGAATCGGCGCGCTGCAGGCGAGCTGGGGTTCGGTTGACAAGTTGCATCTCGGGATGAACGTGCCGCGCGAGTCCAAAGTCGCTCTGGCCGTGCACGGATGCGACGGCGTGATCTGGGACGGCGACGAGCCGATGGTGGGGGGCGCGGGCGAAGACTGGGTGGTGAGCCGGGGTGTGGCGTTGGGTGGCGGATCAAACGAAATGCAGCGCAATCTGATCTCTGAAGGACTGCTCGGTCTGCCCCGTGAGCCGTCGGTGGATACCCGGATCCCGTTCTCCGAGGTCCTGCGAAGCCGCCGCAGACCCGACGGCGACGCGTGAGCCGAATTGCGCTTGTCGGTCCCGGCGCGATCGGTGCGACGGTCGCGGGCATGCTGCACGCGGCGGGTCGGCCGGTGTTGCTGTGCGGTCGCACTCACCGCGACTCGATCACCGTTTGCCGGGAGGGCGCAGAGCCAATCGTGCTTCCGGGACCCGTGCACACCGACCCTCGCGATGTCGACGGCCCATTCGATGTGGTGCTGTTTGCGGTAAAAGACACGCAGAACGCCGCGGCGGGTGCGTGGTTGGCCCGGCTTTGCGACGAGCGGACGGTGGTGTGCGCGTTGCAGAACGGCATAGAACAGGCCCAGCGGGTCGGAGCGCTGTGTCCGTCGTCGCACCTGGTTCCCGCGGTCCTGTGGTTCTCATCGGAGATCGACGGCGACGGGCGAGTGCTGGTGCGCACTCCGGTGCGCGTGGTGTTGCCTGAGACAGCGGCGGGCCGGCGGCTCGCGCGTCTGATGCGGTGTCCGGGGATGACGCTCGAGACCAGCGCAGATTTCCTGTCCGAGAGCTGGCGCAAGTTGCTGGCCAATGCGCTCGCCGGTCTGATGGCCCTCTCGGGACGTCGGTCAGGCATGTTTCGCCGCGACGACATCAGCGAATTGGCGCACGGCTATATGGCCGAGTGTGCCGCCGTCGCGCGTGCCGACGGTGCCCGGCTAAGCGATGCGGATATCGCCAAGGTCGCGGGCATGTTCGCAAAGCTTCCCGAGGACCTCACCACGTCGATCCTGACCGACCGGGGGCGGGGATTGCCGTTGGAGTGGGACATCCGCAACGGAGTCATCATCCGCAAGGGCATCGAACATCGTCTGGCGACACCGATCAGTGATGTGCTGGTGCCGCTGCTAGCGGCCGCCAGCGATGGTCCGGGGTGATTCCGTCAGGATGCGCAATACCGCCGGACCTGTTCGGGATCGAAGCTGAAGCCCCATCCGGGTCGGTCGGTCACCACTGAGTTCCCGTCGCTATCCAACTGGATCCGTTCGCGGTAGATCGCCTCGAACCACGGCATGTACTCGAGGAAATAGCCGCTCGGCATCGCGGCCAGCAACGCGAGGCTCATCTCGGTGAACAGGTGCGGGGAACAAGGGGTGCAAAACGCCTCGCACAGCTGGCCGGCTTTGAGAAGCCCTGTCGGGCCACCCATCCGCTGCAGATCCGGCATAGCCACATCGACGGCGCCGGCTTGCAGTAACTCGAGAATGCCCCGATGGGTAAACACACTCTCTCCCGACGCCAGCGGGGTGTCCAGGGCCCGCCGTATCTCCGCCTCACCGGTGTGGTCGTGGCAGAGTACCGGTTCCTCGAACCATGTCAGGTTCATTCCCTCCAACATGCGGCCGATCCGAATCGCTTGTGTGACAGTCAATTGCTGGTACGCGTCCACCATCAGCGCGATGCTAGGTCCGATCGCTTCTCGAACGGCGCGGACCCGAGTGACCGTCTCGTGTGGATCGGCGGCCCCGATACGGGTCTTGACTGCGCGAAACCCCTTCGCTACCAGAGCATTTGCCTCTTGTTGCAATTCGTCGATCGTCAAGTGCTGCCACAGCCCGCCGCTGGCATACGTGGGTACCGACGCCCGGCACGCACCGATAAGGTGCGCGACATTCAGCCCTGCGGCTTTACCTCTCAAATCCCAGAGCGCCATGTCGATTGCCGCGACGCCGATGGTCGCTACGCCTTTGCCCAGGAAGTTCACGTCCTGGCCGGCCCGTGCGTTCAGCGAGCCGCTCATCAACGGGTCCAGACCGACCACGAGATCGCTCAGCTGCCGGACCATTGCATGGATCACGGTGAGGCCGCGATTGTTCAGCGTGAAGACGAGCCCCTCGCCGGTCAGGCCTTCGTCGGTGTCGATGAAGGTCAGAACGCAATCCGCCGACCGGATCGAGCCCTGACCGCCGAGGCCGATGGCTGGATCGATCGGCAGGCGCACGATCGTGGTGCGTAAACCGGTGACCTTCATGGCACCTCCCTGATATCCGACTGTCACCGCGCAAGGCAATAGTTGCATAGTTTGCATTGATATAGACCATTCCGACGTTTAGTGTGAAACGGTGATCGACCCGCAGAACCTTGTGCTGATCAGCGTTGATGACCACACCGTCGAGCCCGCCGATATGTTCCAGGGTCGGGTGCCGAGTCGGTACATCGATGATGCCCCGCGAATTGTCGAGGAGCCGGACGGCTCTTGCTACTGGGAGTATTCGGGGCTCAGACTGCCGAACATCGCTCTCAATGCCGTCGCGGGCCGCCCGAACGACGAATGGGGTTTCGAACCCTCCCGCTTCGAGGAGATGCGGGCGGGTTGCTATGACGTCGACGCGCGGGTGGATGATATGAACGCTTCGGGCGTGCTGGCGTCGTTGTGCTTTCCGTCATTTCCGATGTTCTCCGGCGCCCTATTCACCTTTCACGGTGACCGCGATGTCTCCGAAGCGATGGTCCGCGCCTATAACGACTGGCACCTGGAAGATTGGTGTGGCCGCCACCCCGACCGGTTCATACCTCTTGGAATTCTGCCGTTGTGGGATCCCATCCTGGCTGCCGGCGAAGTCCACCGCTTGGCAGAGCAGGGTTGCCATGCCGTAACCGTTCCGCAGCACATCGGTAAGTACGGCCAGCCGCCTTGGCAACATCCGCAGTGGGACTCGCTGTGGGAGGCCGTGTGCGAAGAAGGCGCCGTCGTCAACATCCACATCGGCACGGGCGGCGGGGTACCCGTACCTTCCGATATGACCAGTTACCTCGCCTGGAACGCCATGTCCGCCGTCGACACCCAGCGGTTCACCGCGGATCTGTTGTTCTCGCCGATCGTGCGGAAATTCCCGACGATCACCTTCGCTTTGTCCGAGGGCGGGATCGGCTGGATCCCGTTCCTGCTCGAGCGATTCGAGGACGTCTACTCCCGTCAGCGCGCGTGGACCGGCGACGATCTCGGCGACGGGCTGACGCCGACCGATGTCTTTCGCCGAAATTTTGTGTCCTGCTTCATCCGTGACCGCAGCGGTATTGCAAACCGCCACAGCATCGGGGTCGAGACGATCTGCTGGGAGATGGATTACCCGCACTCGGACAGCAGTTGGCCCGACGCGCCAGAACAGCTCGCCGCGCAGCTGGAAGGTTGTACACCTGACGAGGTCGAAGCGATCACATGGCGCAATGCCGCGCGGATCTACCGCTTCGACGCCGTCAGCAGATTGGGCCGGGACACCTGCACCGTCGCGGCTCTGCGCAACCGAATCACCGATATGGACTTCTCGGCACCGAAGGTCGCGGCCGGAAGGGCTCCCAAACCGGGCAAGGCCGCGCTGACCTACGGAGAGATGAAGGTGCGGATGGGGGCGGCCATCCGCGGCGGAACCGAGGATTGATTCTTTGCGGTGACGCGTTAGGTCGGCAGCGTCTCCGAGCTGAGCCGAAACACAGGAACCGACACCCCGCCCTGGTCGCGGAAGCCGACCGTGACGGTCTTGCCGATTACGACGTCGTCGACTGGTGAATCGACGACATTGGCGAAAACCCTTGGGCCCTCCTCGAGTTCGACAATCGCGATCACGTACGGTGCCTCGGCTCGCAGCGCTTGCGTGGGCGCGCGGCGCACAACCGTCCTGCTGTAGATGACGCCGCGCCCGCTCGCCGGCGTCCACGTCAATCGTGGCCCGTGACAGCGAGTGCAGAACAGCCGCGGATAGTGCTGCACGTTGGCACAGTCTTCGCAGCGCTGCAGCAGTAACTCACCGCGCGCCGTGGCGCCCCAGTAGCCCTCGGAGTCCTGGTCGGGGACCGGGCAGGGCCAGGGGTGTCGCTCGTTGTCCGAAATGCTCATTGGTCCCGTCCGAAAATGGTGGTGCAGTGCGAGGCCAGGATTCCGCCCTCGGTGTGGACGAGTGCCAGTTGCGCATCGGGCACCTGGCGGCCACCGCAGTTGCCGCGCAGCTGTGCAACGGCTTCGGTGATCTGGAACAGCGAACTCGATTTGCCCGCATGCGAATGCGAAAGCACACCGCCGTGAGTGTTGGTGGGCAATGCGCCGCCGGGCGCCGTGGCGCCCGAGGCGATGAATTCGCCGCCCTCGCCGCGACCGCAGAATCCAAGGTCCTCGAGTTGCATCGGCTGGATGAAGCTGAATGCGTCATAGACCATCGCGACATCGATGTCACTGCGGGACACGCCGGCCATCGCGAACGCGGTCTCGCCGGACGCAACCGCGCTGGTACGTCCCAGATCAGCCGCCTGCGAGACGTGCTCGAAGTCGTGCGTTTCGCCGATGCCGAGCAAGGCGATCGGCGGCCATCGAAGATCGCGCGCACGCTCGGTGGTGGTGACCAGCATCGCCGAGCCGGCATCCGAGATCGGTGCACAGTCCAGTAGATGCAGCGGGTCGGCGATCATCTTGGACTCGAGTACCTCGTCCACCGACAGAGGCGACCGATACTGGGCGGCCGGGTTCAGTGCGGCCCATTGCCGGTCGACCACCGCAGCGAGTGCCACGTGCTCGGCTGTCACACCTGTCTCGTACATGTATCGGGCTGCAAAGAGCGCGTACAGGGCGGGAATCAATGGGCCGGAGGGCGATTCGTACTGCGGGTGACCGATGGTCGCCATCGATTCGATGGTCGCCGTCTTGCCCATACCGGTGGCCAGGTTGTCGGCCTTGGCGACCAGGACATGCTTCGCCTGCCCGGTCAGCAACATGCCCGCGGCATACTGCAGAACGGCCGCCGACGTGGAGCCCCCGGTATTGAGGGTCAGACAGTGCGCGGGCGCGATACCGAGGTACTCGGCAACCATCTCAGCGTGATAGAGGAACGGTTGTACCCGGGAGTTGGCCGTGATGAAGCAGTCCACGTCGGACAGCGCTACGCCGGCGTCGCGTGCGGCCGCCACGGCGACTTCGGCATGCAACTGGACGCTCGACCGCTCAGGATGGTGCCCACCGGCGGTCTCGCCGATCCCCGCGACGGACAATGCGCCTCGAAGCCGATGTGTGCTCAACGGCGACCCTTCGTCAGTGCGGTGCGGAACTCGTCGCCTGCCAGGGCGGCAACTACGAGTTCGTTCGACGCCGCGATGTCGTCGGCGAGTGTGCGTTGCAGGCTGGCATAGACCTGTGACTTGACCGTGGCCACCGCGTTGGGTGCGCACCGCTCGGCGATGCCGGTTGCGTAGCGTTGGGCCGCTTCGAGCACATCGCCGTCGGTGTATTCGGCCAGCCCGATGCGTCCAGCCTCCCGTCCATCTACCGTGCGTCCGGACAGCAGCAGATCCAGCGCCCGATGGGTGCCGACGGATCGACTCAGCAGCCACGCCACACCGTTCTCGGCAACCAGCCCGAGTTGGGTGAACAAGAAGCGGAATTTCGTTCCGGGCCCGGCGAACCGGATGTCACAACCCATTGCCTCGACGGCCCCCGCGCCGGCGGCGGGACCGTTGACCGCGGCGATGACCGGCTTGCCAATCCCGATGAGTCTGGCGGGGGTGCTCGAGTTGAAATCGGGTTGAGCTGTGCCGCCGGCAATTCCGTCGAGTTGGGCCGTGTCGGCACCGGCGCAGAACGCATCTCCTGCGCCGGTCACGACGATCACCCGCACCGCATCGTCATCGGCGGCGGCGGCCAGTTCGGCGTTGTAGCGTTCGCGCATCGGTGGTGTGAATGCGTTGCGCCGGTGCGGACGGTTCAGGGTGATGGTGGCGACCCCGTCGCGCACATCGGTGAGGATCGTTTCGGCGGCGTCAGTCACGCGGGGGCTCCGTTGCGGGTAGGAAAAGCTTGGCGGTGGCGCGGACGTGGTCACCGAGGCGGTTGCTCCCGGTAACCCGGATCGTCAGCAGTTGGCCGACATCGTCCGCGGTCACCTCGGTGACTTCACCGCGCAACGCCAGGACGTCGCCCGGGTAGCCCGGCGCGCCGAGTTTCACGGCCAGCGAGCGGATCACCGCGCGTGGGCCGGCCCAG
The DNA here is from genome assembly GCF_001907675.1 of Mycobacterium paraffinicum. Classification (GTDB taxonomy): domain Bacteria; phylum Actinomycetota; class Actinomycetes; order Mycobacteriales; family Mycobacteriaceae; genus Mycobacterium; species Mycobacterium paraffinicum_A. The sequence continues at coordinate 299,297 of NZ_MPNT01000001.1, read as the reverse complement.
TCGGTCAGGTAGCGACCGACGAGACCGGAAGTGGTCATGACGTTGAGGAACACGTCCGCCGAGCCGCGTTCTCGCGCAATTCTCGCGTCGTGATGACCGGGGTAGAAATCGCGGGACGCGATCGCTCCGCCGACGATCAGCGTCGTCGTGATCGGGATGTCGAGATCTGGCAGCGCCGTGCCGGGGGCCGCTTTCGGGGGCTGCACCGCGCTCACGGTTTCACCCGCGCTTCCAGCTGTGCCCAAACCGTCGCAAGCTGCGCTGAGGCGCCGCCAAGAGTGAACTCGATATCTTTGGCGCGCAGGAAGAATCGGTGCATCGGGTAATCCATGTCGACGCCCATTCCGCCGTGGACATGCTGCGCCGTCGACGCGATGCGGTGCCCGGCTTCGGCCGCCCAGAACTTGGCGGTGGCCACCGCGAGCGTGGCATCGCCGCGGTTGCGGTCCATCGCGTCGGCGGCGTCGTACACCGTCCACCGCAGCGCTTGCAGGTCGATGTACGCGTCGGCCAGCCGATTGGCGACCGCCTGAAAGGTCGCGATTGCCCGTCCGAACTGCCGGCGTCCCGTCGTGTAGGACGCGGCGAGCTCCAAAGCCCCTTGCAGGCAACCCAGTTGCTGGGCCGACAGGTAGAGCAGCGCGTGGCGCTGCAACGCGGGCGCGGCGTCGGGATGCGTCAACGCGTCGCTCGTGTCGACCTCGACGGATTCGAGATCCACAGTCCAGCGGGTGGCGCCGGTTGTGGCTAACTCTTCGGTCAGTGAGACACCGGCCTGTCGCGGATCGACGAGGAATACCCCGGCTGTGCCGTCGGGAAGCGACGCGGTGACGAGCACGCGCGACGCGCGTTCGGCAAAGGCGACAGCCACTTTGGTCCCGTCGATGCGCCAACCGTCACGGCACTGGACCGCCGTGGTCTGGCCGTGTTCGACGGTGTCGGCGCCGGGTTCGGCAATCGCCAGCGCGAATACTTCCCGTCCGGAGGCAATTTCACGCAGGTGCGCGTCGTGTGCGGCCGGATTGCCGTAGCGGTCGAGCACCGTCATGGACACCAGCGCGCCGATCGCGGGCACGTCGAGGGCCTTCGCGCCGATGGCGACGAACAGTTGCACGGCCTCAGCCGCGCCGAGGTGGTCACCGCCTGTCGACTGGGGAGCGAAGTTGGACAGCAGACCCGACGAAATCAGTGCGTCCCACCCGGCGGTGTCGTCGCCCTCAGCCACCTGGTGCAAGACACCTGCGGCGACTTCGGCGATGACCTGTTGCGTCTCGGTGAACCGAAAATCCATGACGACTCAGTCCTTATCGGAGGGTCTGAAGCGGAACACCACGAAGCGCAGCGTGCCGACGACCTCGTCGTTCTGGTCGGTGTAGCTGACCAAGGTGGTGATGAAGAAGCCGGTGCCCAACTTCGTGGTCTTGGGTTCGGAGATCGACTCGATCACACAGTGATAAGTGAGCAGATCCCCCGGCACCAGGTAACGCACGTATTCCGCTTCGCACGCGGTCGCGACGACGCTGGGATAGCCCGCTTCGTTCAGCAGGCGGGCCAAGATCTCCTCTCCGTCGTCGTCGCTGAGTTCAGGCACGTCGAAGCGGCGGTCGTGATGGGTCCAAGACTGCAACATCGTTGGCGGGGCCACGATGTCGGCAAAACCGGCGTCGATTGCATCCTGCCGGCTGGTGTACACGGGATTGTTATCGCCCATCGCCTGACACCAGTGCCGGATCATCGGGAGGTTGACCGGGTCATCGGCGCGTCGGGGGCTGGCGCCCGTGCGTCCGACGAACGCCAGCAATTCAGCGTGCAGTCGGGTGATGTCTGTTTCGGCCGTCACCGCGGCACCCGAGGCGTGTGCAGCGCGCCGGCGGCGATGATCTCGCGCTGGACTTCATTGGTTCCGCCGCCGAACGTGTTGATGACAGCGCGCCGGTAGGCCCATTCCAGGTCTCCGCGCAGTTGCTGTAGTCGCCCCTCGCGGACGGTGGCCAGCGCGCCAAGGACTTCCATCAGCAGGCGGTACACCTCGATGACTGTTTCGGTGCCATACACCTTCGCCACCGACGCGTCGGCGGCACTGAGTTCGCCTCGGCCGATCTTCCAGCTGAGCTCGGCGTTGATCAGATGCAGAGGGGAGAGCAATGCGTGGCAGCGGGCCAGCGCCGATTGCACCCAGGGCAGGTCGGCGCGCCGCGAGCCTCGTGGGCCCGCCGGAGTCAGCGCCCAGCGGGTGACCTCGTCGAGCAGTGTAAAGGCCAGTCCGTTGAACGCGGCGAGCGCAAGACGCTCGTGGTTCAGTTGCGCCGTGATCAGCTTCCACCCCGTATTGAGCCCGCCGACCAGGTCGCGGTCGGGCACGGTGACGCCGTCGTAGTACGTGGCGAATGTGCTGTAACCCGCGATGGTGCGGATCTCGGTGGCACGAAAACCTGGGGTGCGGGTGTCGACGACGAAGATAGAGATTCCGCGGTGTTTGGGGGCTTCGGGGTCGGTCCGGGCGGCCAGCCACACGAATTCGGCGGTGCCGCCCCGGCTGGTCCACATCTTGGCGCCGTCGACCACCCAGTGATCGCCCTCTCGGACAGCGCGCGTACGCAGCGACGCGAGATCCGTGCCCGCGTCGGCTTCGCTGTATCCCACGGCGAAGTCGATCTCGCCCGCGAGGATTCCGGGCAGATAGGCGTTCTTCTGCTCCTCGGTACCGAACTCCATCAACGTCGGCGCCACCGTATTGAGGGCGACGAAAGGTACCGGCACTCTTGCGCGTTGGGCTTCGTCGTAAAAGATGTACTGGTCGATGGCGTCTCGGCCCTGGCCGCCGTACTCGATTGGCCAGCCGATCCCCAACAGCCCGCGTTTACCGAGCTCTCGGATGACGCCCTTATAACAGGGGCCGCCGTGCACCTCATTCTCGAGTTCGTGGCGAAGCGCGGGTTTCATCAGATCGGCGAAGTAAGCCCGCAGCTCTTTGCGCAATGCCGTCTGCTCGGCGTTGTAGGTCAGGTCCATCAGCGGCCGTCGGTCCTTCGCTCGACCGTCACTTCTGCGGCCATGTCGCGTACGCAGTCAGGCCTTCCAAGGCGAGCCCGTGGCCGAGTCCGTCGGCGAGCTTGCGGCGCAAATCGTTGACGAGCGCGGCGCGCGTGCACCGCAGCGCGACCTCGTGCTGGCCGGCCAACATGCGAGCGTGCTCCCATGCCCGGTCCATGAGATCCACCTCCGGCAGCACCTCGTTGACCACCCCAAGGTGGAGTGCCTCAACGGCGTCGATTTTCTGTGCTGTCAGCAGAAAGTAGCGGGCCCGGTTGGGTCCGAGCAGCGCCGGCCAGACCACGTGTACGCCATCACCGGGAACGGTCCCGTACCGGAAGTGTGGCGCATCCTGGAAATAGGCGGTGTCCGCTGCCAGGGTGATGTCGCTGAGCACGGCGAGCTCTGCGTGCACCGTGGCAGGCCCGTTGACAGCCCCTATCACGGGTACCGGGATTGCCAGAAGCGCGGTCAGGAGCCGGATTCCGTCGGAATGGATGCGATCCCACTTTTCGGGCGTCATCGGCCCGACCCAGGAATTGTCCAGTGCTCGCAGAAAGGTGTTACCGCTGCCGGTGAGAATCACGACCTTGTTGTCGCGATCGGCGCCGACGTCGCCGAAGCAGTGACCGAGTTCTTGGTGAGGTCCGGCGCCCCATACCAGCGGCCCGCCATCGGTGTGTAGTCGGAGCTCGATGATCCCCCCGTCTCGGCGCATCGCCACATGCCGATAGAGCCGGGAGTATTCGGCGAACGTTCGGTTCATGAACTGTTCAACGTGACGACGATGACCGTGTGTGGGGCCTCTTCGCGAGCGACGACGAAGGTCTCACGTACCCGGTCTTCCAAGCCAACAGACGGCGGATCCAACACCGACGCTGCTCCTTCCGGTCCTTCCGAGTCGTGCGGGGGGTGCGTGGGCAGGATCCGCACACCGACTACTCTATATCATAGGCTTAATCATCTAACCTATTAAGTGGATGCCGCGGGCGGCAGCTGCTGAGGAGCGACGCAATGGGTGGGCATGGATGCCCGGGTCCGGTCAGTGCACGGCGGCCGGCCGAACTCCGAGAGAGGGCCGGCGCGGCAATATGATCTCTTTAAAACAATATGTCGGATGGGGCAGCATCCGTGCGGTGCCAGTTTTCGAGGAGCGAGATTGAGTACTGACGTTCAACTGGAGCAGCGCCCGCTTCGGGACGCCGCTCGGAAGTTTCTCGATCACCACGCATCGTCGGAGAAGGTGCACGAGATCGCCTCGGACACAGCGGCGCTCGACCGCACCTTCTGGACCGCGGCCAGTGAACTGGGTTGGACGTCGTTGCTCGTTCCCGAGGAATCGGGTGGCGGCAGCGTCAGCGGCCTGCCGTTCGCCGATGTCGCAGTGCTCGCTGAGGAGTCTGGACGCCACATCGCACCGGGGCCGTTGGGTCCGAGCAATGTGGTGGCCTTCGTCCTGGCGCACGACGTCTGCCAAGCCGACACTCTGGCGGCTGTCCTCAACGGAAGTGCAGTCGCGGCTTGGGCATTGTCGGACGGTGGTGGCTGGGAACCGTCGAGCGTGACCGCACGAGCGGAACGGAGCAAGGACGGCTATGCGATCACTGGTGTTAAACACTTCGTCGAGGGAGCGCCCGACGCCGACACCTTCCTCGTCACCGCCCGAGCGCCGGATGGGCTGGCGCAATTCGTGGTTGACAAGTCGGCTCCCGGTGTCAGCGTCTCACCCATGCGGGGTCTCGACCCTCTGCGCACCTTCGGCACGGTCGAATTCGTGTCGACCCCGGTCAAAACGTGCGCGCGCGTTCACGGAGCTTCCGCCGGGGATGAGATGGCGGAACTCGCATTCTGTGCGGCGATTGCCATCCAGGCGGCCGAAACCGCGTCCCTGATGCGCCGCGTCTTGGAGATGACGATCGAATGGGTCGGCCAGCGATACGCCTTCGGACGGGTGATCGGGTCCTACCAGGCTCTCAAGCACCGACTCGCTGAACACCTTCTTGCGGTCGAGTGCGCTGCGGGGATATCGGCCGCGCTCGCCGAGGCGATGGATGCCCGTTCGAGTAACTTCTCGGAGCTGGCCAGCACGGCCAAGGCCTATATCGGTGACGCCGCCGTCAATCTTGTGTCAGATGCCATTCAGATGCACGGGGGCATGGGCATGACATGGGAACACGATCTGCATCTGCATCTGCGGCGTGCGTCGACGAACCGCGTGATCTACGGTTCGCCGTCCGAACACCGAGAACGGCTTTGCAAGCTGGCTGGGTTCTGACGGGCATCGAGATGAGCGATCACATGACGAACTCGGGTGAAGATGTCGCTGTTCGAGAATCGGTAGAAGCGTTCCGTAGCCGCGTCAGGCAGTGGTTACCGGGCCATCTGCCGAAGGCGGGCGAGCACTCGCGTCGCGAGGAATCTATCGAGACGCTGACGGCGCGGCACCGCGAACTTCAGGGCCGCCTCTGGGAAGCCGGGCTCGCCGGCATCCGCTATCCGCGCCAATACGGTGGCCTTGGTTTGACCGAGAAGCACCAAGAAGCGTTCTTCGCCGAGGCGGCGGGGTACGAATTGCCACTGGCATTCGCGGTGACGCATGGGATCGTGCTTCCGACGATCATGGACTTCGGCACCGAGGAGCAGTGTGCACGGTATGTGCGCGCGGCGTTGCGAGGCGATGAACTTGCCACGCAACTTCTTTCCGAACCGAGCGGCGGGTCGGACATGGCAGGCGCGCTGACCCGAGCAACGCGCGACGGTGACGAATTCGTGGTGAACGGTGCCAAGATCTGGAGCAGCTCGGCCCACCTCTGCGAATACGGGTTGCTGCTCGCGCGTACCGACCCCGACGTGCCGAAGCACCGAGGCCTCTCGATGCTTATCGTGGCTCTTGACGCCCCGGGCGTGACGGTCAATCCGATCCGCCTCGGCAACGGGACCAGCGAATTCTGCGAAGAGTTTTTCGACGACGTGCGGATTTCCGCAGCCAACCTGGTGGGTGAGCTCAACGATGGCTGGGCAGTGGCTTCGCGGATGCTTTTCCATGAGCGCACGATGCTGGGAGACAACGGAATGAATGACTCCCGGCTCAGCCCCGCAGGGGGCACCCAGGACGTCGTCGATCCGCTGGTGGCTCTCGCGCAGCGGTACGGCGTCACGTCTGACCCGTTGGTCCGCCAAGCGCTGGGCGAGGCGCTGATGATGGCGAATCTGAAGCAACCCGCCATTGAGCATGTGAGCGAAGGTCTGCGCTCGGGTAGGTTCCCGGGGGCGGGTGCCAGCCTGCTCAAATTGTTCGGATCCAAGACGGGCTTTCGCCGATTGGAGTTAGGCATGCTGATCGCCGGCGAGCGCGGCGTTGTTTGGGATGAGTCCGAACCGGATCCGATCGGCGTCCAGTGGCTTCATGCGCGGGCCTACACGCTGGCGGGCGGTACGACTGAGATGCAGCTCAACCAGATCGCCGAGCGGGTTCTTGGCTTACCGCGCGACCCGGCGCCAGATTTCCGCGACGTGCCATTTTCCGATCTCCCGCACAACTGAACCATGGCCGAGCAACCAGCGACCGACCCCGATGTCACCGCGGCAAGACCGTCTCTGAACCGGCTGCTCAATCCCGCGACCATCGCTTTCGTCGGCATCGGTGAGGGCTCGCGCTGGGCGCATGCGGTCCAGCATTCGCTTAACAGCGGCGCCGAATGCTACTTCGTTCATCACAAGGCGGACAAAGCGTTTGGGCGGCGCACCTTCCGTGTGCTTTCGGAAATCGAGCAACCCATTGATGTCGTGTTCAGCGCGCTCGGCGCCGAGCGCACTGTCGATCTGGTCGAGCAGGCCGCCGCTGCGCGTGCCGGCGGATTAGTGACGTGCGCGGGTGGATTTGCCGAACTGGGCGACGAGGGCGCGCGTTTGCAACGGCGGATGGTCGACGCCGCGCTCGCGGGTGGCCTCCCGGTGGTGGGCCCCAACGGTATTGGGCTGATCAACGTTCGGCGGCAGCTGCATCTGAGCATGCTGCCCATCTTTCGGCGCCGCGCGGGAGGGCTTTCGGCCGCAACCCACAGCGGTGCGATGATCGAGGCGATGGCGGCCGCCGCGGCCCGAACCGGCGGCGTCGGTTTCAACCTCCTCGTCTCCGCCGGTAACGAACCCGTGACCGATATCGCCGACTACCTGGATTACTTCGCGCGCGATGAGCACACGCGCGTGATTGCGTTGGCGATCGAAAAGATTCGGCGGCCCGAAGCGTTTTTTGACGCTGCCAGACGATGCCTGGAGGCGGGCAAACCGGTGGTGGCCATCAAGCTGGGGCGCAGCGAACGGACGCAGCGGATGGCGGCGTCACACACCGGGACGTTGACCGGTGATGCGTGGGTATACGACATCGCCTTCAAACAGGCGGGCATCCTTCCGGCGGAGGACATCGACGATCTGATCGACCGCGTTCAGTTCCTCGAACAACTACCGCGGAGGCGATGGTCGCCGGTGCGTGGACTCGGAATCCTCACGATGACCGGAGGGTTCGCCCAATTGGCGAGCGACCTTGCTGAGGTTGAGGGCTTAAGTGTTCCTGAGGTTGATCGGCTACAACCGTTCGTGAGCGAGAACATTCCCGGTGGCGTGGTCACGAACCCCTTGGATGCGACCGGCTTCGTCGGTGTGATCGACGGTTTGTGGCGCAAGGTCCTGTCCGAGTATTCCTCGGCGCCGGAATTCGACGCCTTGCTCTACAACAGCCAGTACGCGGAATGGACCCAGTCGGACTTCACAGATCAAGAGTTCGCCGAATTCGGCGCGGTGAGCGACAAACCATTCATCATCGCGCCGCTGGCGGGGCACGCCGGCGCGTGGCTGGACCGGTATCGCGAGCAGGAGATCGGAGTCGGCAACGGTCTGCGTGGCTGCCTGCGCGGCTTGCAGACCATGGGGGCGTTCATGCGGCTGCGCCCTGGGCTGTGCGTTCGCCCGCCTTCCGATATTTCCGCGGTGGCCCGCCCAGATGGACCTTTCCTCGAGGCTGGGGACGATTTGATGTTGTCGTTCGCGACGACCATGGATCTCCTCAATTCTGCCGGAATCCCCACTGCGCCATACCATTTAATCGCCGCGAATGATGAGGTTTCCCTGCCTCCCTTCCCGGGGCCGTACGTCGTGAAGTTAGCCGACGTAGCTCACCGAACTGAACACAACGCGGTCCGTCTGAACGTTGCTGCGGAGGGTTTGTCGGCCGCTGTCGACGACTTGAGGGCCATTTCCGCTGCCGCAGGATTGCCGCCACTGGCCGCCGTCCAACCGATGGTTGCCGGTCGTGGCGAGGCCTTCATCGGCATCAGGGGCTCTAGCGAATTGGGACCGCTAGTCGTTTTCGGCCTGGGTGGGGTCTTCGTGGAGGTGTTGCGGCGAATCGGCGGGCGGATCGCGCCGTTAACGCAAGCGGACGCTGCCGATCTCATCGACGAGTTCAGCAACACCGGCGTGCTCGATGGACACCGAGGGGCACCGCCGTGGGATCGTGGCGCGCTTGGCGACATCCTGGTAGCAGCCTCGTGCCTTGCGGCTGGGGGACGTTCGTGGATCGAATCGATAGATATCAACCCGCTGATCGTTACCACGGACGGGTTCTTGGCGGTCGACGGATTGTGTTTCGTCCACCCCGGGTGATCGCACTTGGCGGGGCGACAACCCCACGTCGGGGATGACGCCGCCACGGCTAAAGCGACGGGCCGATCGCTCGGCAGCGGTGACAGGCCTTCGTTCAACGATCGAAGTACCGGGTCGCCCGGTCAGGAGGGGATGCGCTCTACTTCGACGGGCACCGCGGTGACGCTGGGCTGGCCGGTCAGCAGGTCAGGCACAGGGTTGGTCAAACGATTGACATTCTGGCTGTGCCATCCATGCGCGATCCAAACGGTCTCTCGGGCCATCGACGGATCGACGAGCACCTCGCCGGTGACCTCGCCGCGCCCCGTATAAATACGCACGCGATCTCCGGTCTGGATTGTTCGTTCGCGCGCCACGTCGGCGCTGATCCGGATACGAGGAGCTCCTTCCCCGAGTGCTATCCCGTAGTGCGAGCTGTTCACACTTTCGATCGTGCGACCGCTCACCAAGCGAGGTCCGGCAACGTCAGTGCGCTGCACGAGGCCGGGCAGGCGGTCAGTCAGCACTCGTGGCGCGAGCCTCCACATCCCGCCTGGGAGCGCCTTCTCGTGAAACCATCCGTATCGGAAATCGACGTCGCGCCCGTCGATGCCTGCTTCGAAGACCGCCTCGGCGTCTTCGCAGGTGAGGCGGGTAACGGCATACATTAGTTCTCTGTCTGTCACCGTCTCGGGGTCGACACCGGGGATGACCGACAAGATCTGGAAACCCATGCGAGAACCCAACTCTGAAAGAAGTTGCCACACGTGTCGACGTTGCGCGCCGGGTTCCACGATCGCGGTCGAGACGTAGGCCCGTTCGAACCCGTGCTGCGGGAGGAAGCGCATGTCGTTACGTTCGGTCAGCCACGTGCACGGGACGACGTGCGTGGCGATCTCGGTGAGGTCCCACTCGAGGACGTCAACGACGACGAGCACCTCGAGGGTGGAAAGGGCCGCGAGAAGACGTTCCGCCTCCGGCGCGGCCCCCACCGGATCGGCACCCACGACTATCAGTGCACGAATGTTTCCAGCCTCGATCTCGTCGACCATCGCGACGGACGGTCGCTCGGTGAAGATCTCGCCGAGTTCGGGGCGACTGGCCGGGCCAGGGCCCGTGGAGCCGCCTTCGGGCGCATGGCCCTCCCATTTCGGTCCGTCCATCATCGCGCTGTTCCCGGGTAGGAAACGCATTCCGCCCTTGCGGTCCAGCGAGCCGGTGAGGATGCCCACCACCCAGATGAGCCAGTACGTCACCACTGCGTCCGGTGAGAAGGAAATCCCGGTTCCTGGCAGGAACGAAACCTTGCCGTGCCGCTTGATAGCCGCGAGCAGATCGAGTAAGTCGTGTTCCTCGAGACCCGTTCGTTGCGTCGCCACCCCGAGATCGAAAGGAGCAAGCGCGGTGCGCAGACGCTCCACATCGTCGGCATCGCAGGCTGTTTCGAGCTCATCGGCGTCGAAGCCGTCCCGAAGGAGTTCACGCGCGAGCCAGGCGAAGATGAACACGTCCGATCCCGGCCGGGGCGCCAGGTGCCGATTCGCCATCCGCGCGGTGCGCGTGGCTCGTGGATCGATGGCCCACACCTCACCGCCGCGCTTACGGAACGCGCGGACCCGGTCGTTGAAGTTGGTGGCCGGGGTTCCGACATAGCCGCCGGAAACCGAGGGGTTCTGTCCGACGACGACCGTCAATGTCGCGGCAGGCTCATCGGGGGTCCAGACCGGCACGGCCTGAGTGAAGCCGGTTACCAACTCGGCGGCCCGCATCAGTGGCGCGACATCGAGCGTCAGTGCGCTGTAAAGGGACTTCGTACCGATCATCCCGAAGAAGGTGTGCATCGCGAACAACTCGTTGACGGAGAAGGTCCCGGTGCCAGAGAACTTCGCGATGCTGTCGGCGCCGTACTCGTCCCTCAGTCGTTGCAACTTGGTTGCCAGGTCGTCGAGAAAGTCGGTCCATTCGACCTCGACACCGTCGATCCGCGGCCGATCGATCCGGTGCGCGGCATGATGCACCTGGGGGATATTGCGCCCCTTCTTGCAGCTATAACCATGCGAGGCCGGATGATCGCGATCGGCAACGACTTTGGTGATCCGATCGCCCTCGACGGTCGCGTACATTCCACAGCAGGATGCGCAGAGAAAGCAGTTGAATCGCACCTGTTGAGGCGCGGTCGCCCTCTCATCTGTCATGCGGGTCACCCTCGACGTGGGTACTAAAAATCCGCGGCGGTCACGAGTGGGCGTCCACTAGATGGGCCGGGTCGGTGGCGGCGTCGCGCCGGGTCAACCGCACGTTGAGTTTCGCCAAACCCCGCAGTGTTGGATTGGTGCGCCAGCCGGGCTCTCCCACGACCTCGATGCTGTCCACGTGTTTGACGATCTGACGCAATACGGTGTGGCCCTCGAGCCGTGCCAACTGCGCACCCAAGCACAGGTGCACGCCCGAGCCGAACGACAAGTGGCCGGTGGGGTTGCGTTCGACCCGAAATTCGTCGGGGTTGTCGAACTGACGTGGGTCTCGATTGGCCGCGCCCCACAAGAGCAACACCCGTGAACCCGCCGGGATCGTTGTCTTCTCGACGACATAGTCGACGCGCGCCGTACGGTACAGACCTTGGATTGGCGCGAAGTACCGCAGCTGCTCTTCGATGGCGCTGGGGACCAGCTCTGGGCGATCTTGAAGAAGCCGCAGCTGGTCAGGGTTGTTGGACAACGTCAAAAAGAGCGTGCCGAGCATGTTGGTCGTGGTTTCGTTGCCTGCCAGCAACAGCAGGAACGCAAAGAAGAACAGCTCGTCGTTGCTGAGTTTGCCGCTGTGAGCGTTGGCGACCAGTCGGCCCAGCACGGTGTGCTCGTCGAGCAGCTGTCCTTGGCGCAACTTGTTCGTGAAGTAATGATGAAAATGGCCGATCGCCCGCATGCCCGCGATCCCCTGCTTAAGCCCCGAGAGCGACATGTTCGCGTTGGCCAGGCGCACGGTTTCGTTGGACCATGCCTTGAAGGCGGCCAAGTCGTCGCCGGCGATTCCGAGAATGTGGGCGATCACAGCGGTGGGCAATGGTTCGGCGAGTGTAGTGACCACGTCCACTTGACGATGAGAGAACAGCGCGGCGGTGTGATCGATCGCAAGCTGCTCGACCATGGCTTGCCATGATTCCAGTGCGCCCCGAGTAAATGCTGGCTGAGCTTGCTTTCGCATTCCGGTGTGCCGGGGAGGATCCACCGTCAGCAGCGAGGGTGAGCGCATGCGGTTGTAAGAAATGCCGTCAGCGCTCGACAACACATCGGAGGCTCGGGCGCCGGCGCGCACATGTTCGTAATGACTGAGGATGTAGATGCCTCTGCGTGGGTTGTATTGGACGGGGCCGCGCGCCAGGAGCTCACGGTAGTGGGGATAGGGGTCCGCCGTCGTCTCCGCATCGAGCGGATCGAAGTCGGTGATTTGGACGCCGCTCGGGATCGGCCTCCTGCGGGCCTTGCGCACGACGCCGTTAGCCATGTCATCGAGAAAACCCGTGGCGAGGCTTGGCCCGTACATCTTGAGGAATCGCAGCTGGGATCGGATCGGCATGGTGACCAAGCCTAGGTTGGAGGCCAGCCGCTGTAAATATCTAAGCAGCATAAACTTCCCGCGCCCACGCTGTGCTGGATGGCCGCAGAGACACTTTCCCGTCGGCAGACGAGCGGGTGCTAGCTGCGCTGATGGGGCAGCTGACGATCCCAAGTGCCCGTGTGGGGTCCGGCCTGCATTGCGGGGGCGATGGCAAACTTGACCCTCCGTCGGGCGAGCTCAGACGTGTAGCGAAGACAAGCGATTTCGAGACATTCGAGAACACGGTGGAACCCTGCGGCTTCGCTCGCCTATAGGGGGTCAGCAGCTTGACTTATTTATCCGAATTAGGAAAATACAAGGGAGCGGCTAGCGGATGTTCCGACCGGTCAATGGTCACACGGAGTTGTTTCTCCGCTGTCGCCGACGTTCGGTTTGCACTGGAGGAGCGGGTAAGTGACGGACTGGGGCGCGGACCTCGAGGGAGTCCGCACACTCGTCATCGGCGCGTCCTCCGGCATCGGTGAGGCGGTGTCGATCGCGGCGCGTGCCCGCGGCGCTCGGGTGTGTGTGGCTGCTCGGCGCTTCGACCGGCTGGAACGGCTGTCGAAGTCCCTTGGCGGATCGGCCCACGAGCTCGACGTGTCCGACCCCGCAGCGATCGAAAAAGTGCTCAGGGCCGTCGATGCCGACCTTGGCGGGCTCGATGCCCTGATCTACACCAGCGCCGTCGTCCCGTTCGCCCGCATCCAGGAGACGGACTTCGCCACGTGGATGCACGCCTTCGCTGTCAATGCCGTGGGCGCATCTCATGTGATGCGAGCGGCCGCGCCTTACTTCGCCCCCGACGCCGTCGCCCTGGTTACTTCTAGCCACGAGGCCGGACGTCCGCGCGTTGGTGTCGCAGCCTATAACGCGAGCAAGGCCGCCCTCGAGGAAATTTGGCGGTCGTGGGGCGTCGAGCACCCTTCGGTGAATGTGATCCGGGTAAACCTCGGCCCCACAAGCGGGACCGAAATCCTGCGTGGGGCCGACCGGGATGTGCTTGCCGATCTGAACCAGACGTGGACACAGCAAAAAATCACAACGGACTCCGTATCCGATGTCGTTGACGTTGCCAACACCTTGCTGTCACTGATCGCAAATGCTCGGCGCACGCCGTCAGTGCGGACGGAGACGGTCCACATCGTGCCGCGACCAGGCCCGAGTAGCCGGGCATAACCTCGAGATGGGAAAACAACATCCTCAATGGCTTGGAGATCGGATGGCGACACCGTGGCTCGACGTCAATCCCGTGACGGATGTCAAGCCGTCACCGACCAACCCAGAGCTGGTCGGGTGAGGCAATGAGTATTTCGTTGTTATTGGAGATGGCTTCGTCAGCGGATCCTGACCGGACCGCTGTGGTGTCAGATGGGCTGCAGCTGACGGTGACGCAGTTGAGCGATTTGGCCGACGGCGGCGCCGGGGTCATCGCGTCCTCGGGCGCCGAACACGTCGCCTACGTCGGCACTGGTGGGGCAATGCTGCCGCTACTATTGTTCGCCTCGGCACGGGCTGCTGTTCCGCTGACCCCGCTGAACTACCGGCTGTCCGCCGACGGCCTGCGTACCTTGATCGGTCGACTCCCGGAACCGCTGGTGATAGTCGACGACGAGTATCGAGAGATGATCGGCGACGCCGGCAAGCAGGCGCTTTCCTCGGCCGAGTTCCTCGACGCCGCACGCCGCGCCGAACCCGCGGCCGAATTCGCCGATCCGGACGCGGTTGCCGTCGTGCTCTTCACCTCGGGCACCACCTCGGCACCGAAAGCCGTTGAGCTAAAGCACACTAACCTGACCAGCTATATCACCGGCAGCGTGGAGTTCGGCTCAGCCGATCGCGGTGACGCCGCTTTGATCTGCGTTCCGCCGTACCACATCGCCGGCGTCTCGGCGGCACTGTCCAACCTCTACGCGGGCCGGAAGATGGTTTACCTGACCAACTTTGATGCGCACGCCTGGGTGAGGCTGGTGGGCGATGAAGGAGTGACGTCGGCGACTGTCGTGCCGACTATGCTCGATCGAATCGTCGCCGTGCTCGAAGAGTCTTCATCTGATGGGCCGACATTGCCCACCCTTCGGACCCTGGCCTACGGGGGCTCAAAGGTTGCCGCGCCGCTCGTGCGCAAGGCGCTTTCGCTGCTACCCGAGGTCGGGTTCGTCAACGCTTACGGACTCACCGAAACCAGTTCCACCATCGCCGTTCTCACTCCCGAGGACCATCGGGCCGCGCTAGTATCCGATGACCCGGTCGCCGCGCGTCGGCTCGGTTCGGTCGGTCAACCGGTGCCAAGCGTCGAGGTGCAGATCCGCGCTGAGGACGGCACGGTGCTCGGGTCCGGCGAGGTGGGTGAGCTTTTTGTCAGGGGCGAGCAGGTGTCGGGCCGCTACACAGGCGTCGGATCCGTACTGGACGAAGACGGCTGGTTTCCGACCAAGGACGTGGCCTATTTAGACGACGAGGGCTACCTATTCATCGGTGGGCGGTCGGACGACACGATCATCCGAGGCGGAGAGAACATCGCGCCGGCTGAAATCGAGGAGGTCCTGGTCGAGCATCCGCACGTGCACGATTGCGCGGTGGTCGGGGCCGACGATCCTGAGTGGGGTCAGATCATCGTCGCCGTCGTGGTCCCCACCCCGGGCGCCACGCCTGACGCCGAGGATCTGCGCTCCCACGTTCGCCAACAGCTTCGCGGGTCGCGGACTCCGGACAAGGTAGTTTTCCGCGACGAATTGCCCACCAACGCGACCGGCAAGGTGCTGCGCCGCGACCTCGTCACCGAGCTGAATTGCAGTAAGGAGCACGCATGATCAAGAACGGAACTCGTCTTCAGAGTCAGGTATGCGACACCCAGGTCATTGTCGTCCGCAGCGCCGACAGTCTCGACGATCTTCGCGCCGGCGGGGTACCGATGATCCCCATTGGTACGCAGGCTACCGCGGGCGCAACCATCGATCCCGAGTTCGCGGGAGGCACGCTCATGGGTAAGCGCTACACCGACGAGGCCGGGGCCGAGGTGCTTGTTACCAAGGCGGGCAACGGTTCGCTGTCTATCGGGACCACGCCTTTGGTCGTCAAGGAAGCCAAACCGCTACCCGCCAGTGACTGAGAGCGCGCGTCCTAGCCGAACTCTCGCGTCGTCCACGCCGCGCATTCGAACCCCTTGCGGCCGTTAGATCCGCGATGCCGGTCCAAGGGGCTGGGGGGTGTCGGCCGTCAATCGCGTATTCGAATAGCCTGCTTGGGGCAAGCGTGAGCTGCCGCTACTACTTTCGCGCGCAGCGACTCGTCGGGTTCCTCTTGCAGGACCTTCATAGTGTCGTCCGGCTGCATCTCGAACACCTCCGGCGCCTCGGCCATGCACAACGCGTTACTTTCGCAAATTTCCCAATCCACAACGACTTTCACAGCTATGTCACCCTATCTTCACCATGAATCGTGATATCTGAGGCCGCGACCCTCGCCCGTTGCGAGAACGGGAATCCGTATGTCTCACAAGGTGATAGGTACCGAACTCCAGCCGCGGACAGTGCTGGTATGTACCTGTACGGCGGCGGAGATGTCGGCGTCCCAGTCACGGAAACGGCGAACCGTCTCCTGGAGGGCGATTCGACCCTCGAGTCGGGCCAGTGCGGCACCAAGGCAGTAGTGGGCTCCGATCCCCAAAGAGACGTGCTGTTTGGGGTCGCGCGTGATGTCGAATTTGTCCGCGTCGGGGTACTGGCGCTCGTCGCGACCGGCGGATCCCGTTAGCAGCAGCACTTTGGACTCCGCGGGGACCACCGTCCCATGCATTTCCACCTCGTTGAGTGTCCATCGCCCTTGTACGGGTGAGGGCGCCTCGTAGCGCAGCAGCTCTTCGACGGCTCCCGGGATGCGGCTATGGTCCTCGGCCATCAACCTGAGTTGGTCACGATGCTTGGGAAACGTGACCGCAGCCCAACCCAAAAGTCGTGCAACGGTTTCCGTGCCGGCAGTGACGAGCAGACCCCCGAAGTCAGCGGCCTCGTCGTCGGTCAGCTTGCGGGTGACACCCTCCTCGCCAGACAGTTCGGCCTGGGTCAGAGCGGTGAACATGTCGTCCTGAGGATTCTTGCGTCGCTCGTCAAGCGCGTTAAGGATGTAGCTCCTTATCCACAGGCGCGCATTGATGGAGATCTCGTTCATCATCCCGGCCTGCGGGTCGATATGGAAGATCTCATCGATCTTGAGCCTGACCTCTTCGTTCTCGGATTCCGGCACTCCGAGCATTGACGAGATCACCATCGAAGGCAGTTGCTGGGCGAAGTCCCTGACGTAATCGAAGCCAGAGCTTCCGACGTGTGGGTCGAGCAGTTTGCCGCAGATGGCGCGGATCCGGTCCTCCATCGCCGAGGTTCGCTTGGGAGTGAACGCCCGAGAGATCAGGGCCCGCAACGCGGTGTGCGCCGGTGGGTCCATGAAGATGAGGACTTCCATATCACCAAAGTGATTGCCCATGTACTCGAGCACGGTGCCGTGAGAGGACGAAAACGTCTTCGAGTTATGGGATGCCGCCTGAACATCGGCGAAGCGGCTCAGCGCCCAGAAATCGTGCTTGTCGTTGCGATACACGGGAAACTCGTCGCGCAATCGCCGCCAGACCTCGTACGGGTTTTTGTCGAGTTCGGCGTCGTACGGATCCCAGTAAACCTCTTCGACGGGCGCGACCACGTGCACTCTCCTCGTGTCTATTCAATTCGGTGCCCCGTGCTGGCGTCAGATATGCAATGCCGCGCGAGCACCGTACCCCCGTCCCGCTGGCGTGCGTGCCCTGGCGGGGCTAGAAGCTCAAACTTGGGGTTGATGGAGATTATAATAGGTGACTAGAAAAGTCAATGTAGTGCGGGTGGAATCCGCTCGAATGCCTGCCGGTGACGGTATCGACGGGGAGGCCATTAAAGCCCCCGGAGCAGGTGGATTCGCCGACGCCGGCAGTTCTCCCAGGTGAGTGCCCGCCACCCTCGGAGGTCCGGTCGGGTGTACGGCTCCCATCGGGGGTACTCGACAGAGTTCCCGAATTAGTATAGAAAAGAGGCTGTTACTTGGTTTCAGCTCTCGACCTGCGGGCCGGGATGGGGTTGTGAAGTGACCGTGAAGTGACCTTTCGCGCGCGAACCTGTGGCGGCACGGGCGCGGGTGGCGTGTTCGACGCGGCGGATCGCACCGCCAGGAGGCGAATGCTGACGGCTGTCAGCGCCGCTTCCGACGTCGAACGGCCCAGGCGCCTTACGAGCGGACGGCTACCAAACACCTCAAGTGATCTCGGTCCATTTTGGGCCACACACGACAGGAGCTTCCCATGGAAATGAACGACATGATCATGGTCAGCATCGACGATCACTACATCGAGCCGCCCGACATGTACGACAACCACGTGCCCGAGAAATACAAGGATCAGGCGCCCAAGCTCATCCGCAACGAGCACGGCATCGACGAGTGGGTTTTTCAGGGCGACAAAGCCTCGACCCTGCTGGGGCTGGGCGCGACCGTTGGATGGCCCAAGAACGAGTGGGGCTTCAACGCGGGCAGTCTGTCGGAACTGAGGCCGGGATGTTTCGACGTCCACGCGCGGGTGCGGGACATGGACGCCAACGGCATGCTGGCGTCGCTGAACTTCCCGACCATGGCGGGGTTCAATGCGCGGACATTTGCCGAGGCGCCGGACAAGCCGTTGGCGTACATCATGCTGCAGGCATACAACGACTGGGTCGTCGACGAATGGTGTGCTGAGTACCCGGGACGATTCATCCCGCAGGGCGTCGTCCCGATGTGGGACGTGGAACTGGCGGCGGCCGAGGTCCACCGGATGGGCAAAAAGGGCCACAAGGCGATGTCCTTCCTCGAGACCCCGCACAGCAAGGGTTACCCGAGCTTCCTGTCCGGCTACTGGGATCCGATGCTCAAGGCGTTGTGTGACGAGAACATGGTGCTCTGCCTGCACATCGGTGCCGGCTACGACGTCATCCAGACGCCGAAGGAGGCCCCGGTCGACCACATGATGGTGCTCGCCTGCCAGATCAGTGCGATCACGGCGCAGGATCTGCTCTTCGGGCCCACGTTGCGAAACTTCCCGGACTTGAAGGTAGCCCTGTCCGAGGGCGGAATCGGCTGGATCCCGTTCTACATGGACCGGATCGATCGCCACGTCGACAACCAATCCTGGCTCGACCACGGTAATGACTTCAACGGCAAGAAGCCGTCCGATATCTTCCGCGAGCACATTTTGGCGTGCTATATCACCGATCCGGCCGGACTCAGGCTGCGCGATCGAATCGGCATCGACAACATCGCCTGGGAGTGCGACTACCCGCACACCGACACGACGTGGCCCTATTCCCCCGAGCTGGCCTGGGGTGAGTTCATGGATGCCGGCTGCACTCCAGAGGAAATCAACAAGATCACCTTCGAGAACGCGTGCCGGTTCTTCGACTGGGATCCATTCAAATACACGCCGCGTGAGGAGGCCACCGTTGGCGCGCTTCGCGCCAAGGCCACCGACGTCGACGTGAACCGGATGCCGCGCGCCGAGTGGAAGAAGCAAAACGAGGCCGCCGGAATCGGAGTCTGGTGACCCCGACCGGCTTCTGAGGAAGGGAACAAATATGACGAACGTCGTGGCGCCCGAGGCGCCGCAAACCGACGATTCGATCACCTCGATCGGATTCATCTCAGCGGACTCGCACGTCAACGAGCCGCGCGACCTGTGGTCGTCGAATCTGCCCGCTTCGCTGAAGGATCAGGCGATGCACGGGCTCGCGTCCTCGGGCGACGGTGGCTGGAGTCTCATCATGAACGGCCAGCACGCGTTTCAGAAGGACATGCAGGCCGAGGAGGACCGGTTGGCGGTCCTGAAGCCCGAGAAGCGACTCGAAGTCATGCGGGAAGACGGCGTTGCGGGCGAGTGCATCTTTCCGACCATCGCCCTTCAGGTCTGGATGCTGGAGAGCGCCGAGGGTGGTCAGGCCAGTTGCCGCATCTACAACGATTACATCTTCGACCAATTGCACCGGCACTCGCCGCGGTTTTGTTGTGCCGGCATCGTGCCGACGTGGACTCCAGAGATGGCGGTCGCGGAGGTTGAACACATAGCCGAGATCGGGCTGGGTGCGATCATGCTGCCGGCGATGGCCAACCCGATGTGGAATCACCGGCAGTGGGGTCCCATGTGGGATGCGATCGAGCGCACCGGCCTTCCGGTGGCCATGCACCAGGGGACCGGACATCCGATGCGGGCATTCCGCGGGCCCGGTGCGACGGTCGCCAACAACCTCTACATCCAGTCGATGGCCCCCCAGGTCGCCACCCTGCTCGCGACCTCTGGAGTGCTCGCCGACCATCCGGGAATCCACGTGGTGCTGGTGGAGTTCAATGTGGGCTGGATGGCGTGGACCAACGAGACAATGGACAACTCCGACATCGCCTTCCGCCGCTACGACGAATTCGTGTCGTACGGCGGTCAGAAGGGTCAGCCGTCCGTCTATCCCGACCTCGAGCATCCGCCTAGCTACTACGCGAAGCGCCAAGTCCATTCCACGTTCGCCAGAGACACCGTAGGAATCGGCAACATCGCGCTCACCGGCCCGTCGATGCTGATGTTCGGCAACGACTATCCGCACGAAGAGGGAACGTATCCGCACTCGCGCGAGGTCGTCGCCGAGCAGGCCAAGCTCATTGCGGACCCTGCCATCGCACGAAAGGTGTTCCGCGAGAACGCGCTCGAGGTCTTCAACTTCGACCCCGCTGAGGTCACACCACTCGTCTGAGGGCGATGGCACGGCGGTATCTGGGATGACAGGAGGTACACCATGGTCGCGGCACGCGATGCGCAACAGTGGGTGAAGGACGGCGGTCTACACGGAATCGGAGACTCGCTCTTCACGCCGTTCAGCGGTAAAGACGGCGACGACATCGATTGGGATGCCTACCGCGTGCTGATTCGTTATTGCATCGGCGACCTCGGCCACAACATGCTGTGGCTGACCAGCGGGTGTGCCGAATGGTGGGCGTTGACGCTCGATGAGCGCAAGCGACTCCTCGAGGTCGCGGTAGAGGAGGCGCGCGCAATCAATCCCGCTGTGGTGATCCAGGCCTGCACGACCGCCGAATGCGCCAAGGACGTGGCCGAGTTGACGCTGCACGCCCAGGAGAACGGCGCCGACATCGCCTTCATCCAGACGCCGACGATGGAGGTGCACGGCGGCGAGGGGGTAAAGCGCTTCTTCCAATATGTCGCCGATCGAACAGACATCGCCTTGGGCATGTTCAACAGTAATTCGTCCGGTTACGTCATGACGGGTGAGGAGATGGCCGCTGTCCATCACGCCGTTCCCGCCGTGGTGGCCGTCAAGGAGGGCGTAATGGACAGCACGGTGAACACCACGGTGCTGCACGCGCTAGCTCCCGACATCGCCATTTGGGAGTGCGACACGCTGGTCTACGAGGCGGGCTGGTTACAACAGGGCATCGTCTGTTCCGGACAGCTCGGGAACATCGCGTGGCTGTACGAGAGCGCGGACAACAAGTGGTTCAGCGCTTACTGGCAGCTGATCTGGGACGGGAAGCTGGACGAGGCGCGCGCTCACCGCGGCGCAAACGTTGGCGGAATGCCGTTGTCGCCAAAATTTGGCGAGTTCCCAGGCAGGCCTGGGTATCTCACGCATTGGGGTGAAGTGGTGAAGGTTGCGGCGAGCACGATTGGCCTGCCGGTAGGCGACTATCCGTATTCGCGTCCGCCTCAAGCGCGCCTCGGCGAAGCAGGGCGCAAGGAGATCGCTGATCTCTTCGTCGCCGCCGGACTGGAAGGCAAGGCGTTGACTAGTTCTGCCGTGACCGGGGCGCTGGAAAGTGCGTAACGAAATGGTGCGTCGCCGCGAGGATGGTCCGTCATGACAGCGCCTGTGCCACTGGTCGACTATTTGGTGCTCGGTGACGATCCGCATCTGGTAACCCACAAGTGCGCGTCGTGCGGTGCCCAATTCTTCGACCGCCGCAACGCGTGTGCCAGTTGCGGTGGAACAAGATTCGAGATCGCGAGGGTGGCGCAGACCGGCATACTGCGAACGTTCACGATCGTCAATTTCGCCATGCCCGGGATTCCCGTTCCCTTCGTCGCCGGCGTCATCGACTGCGATGGCACAAGCGTGCGGGGAAACGTGATCAACATCGAACCCCACCCCGACCACATCAAGACCGGTATGAAGCTCCGGTTGGCGACGTATTCGATCGGTAAGGACGGGGACGGCGTCGAGGCTGTGGGGTTCGGCTTCGAGCCGATCAACGTCGCGTAACACGTAGTGCTTTCTCTTTCTGAGTCGAAATAAGAGGTATCGATGGCGGCCGACGACATTTACATTCTCGGTATCAACATGACGAAGTTCGGAAAACACCCCACGCTGGATGTCGTTGACTTGGCTTCCGAGGCGACGTTGGGCGCGTTGGCTGACGGGGGTGTATCCATTCGCGACATCGGCGTGATTGCGGCCGGAAACCTGTCGGGCATGGGAACCGGACTCGGCCAGGATGTGCAGAAGCAGGTTGGCCAGACCGGAATACCGGTATTCAACGTGGCGAACGCGTGCGCGACCGGCGCCACTGCGCTGCGGACGGTGATGATGGCGTTGAAGGCCGGGGAGACTGAGATCGGTCTAGCGGTCGGTGCCGAAAAGCTCTCAGGGGCAGGCATGCTCGGTCTCGCCGAGGCGCCCAGTGAAGACCGTTGGGTGCCGAAGGGACGGTTTGGTGCCGTTGCGCCGCTCGACGGCCGAATCGGTACGGCCGCAATGCCAGGCGTTTTCGCACAGGTTGGCCTGGAATACGGCCACCGGTACGGGGAAGTGAGTTTCGAGTTGTTCGCCCGGATATCGGCGAAGAACCACGATCACTCGACGCTCAATCCGCTTGCCGCGTACACGAAGTCGATGACTGTCGAGCAGATCATGGCCGAGCCGATGATGGCATACCCGAATACCCGCGCCATGTGCTCGGCGAACTGCGACGGTGCGGCGGCCGCGGTCCTGGTCAGCGGGGAACGGCTCAAAACGATGTCAGCCGAACAGCGGAAGCGGGCGGTGAAGGTGTCGGCGTCGGTCCTGACGACCGACCCATGGGAGGAGGGCTGCCAAGTCCTGCCCAACATCAACACGCTGACCCGGAACGCCGCGAAGCTGGCCTACGAACAAGCAGGCGTCAGTCCCGAAGATCTCGACCTCGTCGAACTGCACGACTGCTTCGCCACCGCCGAGTTGGTCCACTACGACAACCTGATGCTCTGCCCCGAGGGCGGCGCTGTGGATTTCTTCGAGTCTGGAGCACCAACCAGGGAGGGCAAGACACCGGTCAACGTGTCGGGTGGCCTCGAGTCGAAAGGACACCCGATCGCGGCGACCGGAATCGCGAATGTCTGGGAGATCTGCCACCACCTCCGTGGGGAGGCCGGCCCCAGGCAGATCCCGAATGCGGTCGTCGGTCTGGCTCATGTCATCGGTCTCGGCTCAACATGTGGCGTGCACATCCTGGAGAAATCCGCCGCGTAGCACACGCCTGAATCGCTCGCGGGTGACGAGCGTGCATGGCAACGGCTGCTCTTCCTACGGAGGCCAACGACGTTCGCGATCAACGCTGACCTCGTGAGGCGTTCCAGGGCACGAGGGCGCTCGGTATCGCGCGGGAGTGGCTCAGGGTGACGGCACCTCCTGGTCCGGGCTGATTCTCCAGCTAGCTTGCGTGCAGGAGGAGGACCGCACAGCGATCGCTGAGCCCGTTTGCTCGACGCCGGGGCGTGCCGACCGTTCGTGCTCGTTCACTTCGACGATCGCCCTTGGCAAAAACAACTGCTCAGGAATTATTGAATATCCATTACTAATTTGGTTAGGCTGCTTCCCATGGGTGAAATGCGCATGCTGATCGACGGCAAACTCGTTGAGGCAGAGGGCGGAAGCGTCTTCGACAACATCAATCCGACGACCGAGGAGTCGTTGGGACAAGTTGCCAACGGTTCGGCGTCGGATATGGCGAACGCGGTGGCCGCCGCACGGAACGCCTTCGACAACACCTCCTGGGCGACCGACACGGAACTTCGCAAGCGTTGTCTCGATCAGCTTCAGGCGGCGCTGGAAAGTGAGCAGGAAGAACTTCGACAGGAGCTCGTCGCCGAGGTGGGCGCCCCGATTGCCTTGACCTACGGCCCGCATCTCGACGCGCCGCTCAAGCACGCCATCACCTGGCCACGCGAAATGATCGACAAGTTCGAGTGGTCTCGCTCGTTGGGTCCGGCCGACGCGCTCGGTTGGGGTATGCAAACCGAGCGGGTGGTGTGGAAGGAGCCGAAAGGCGTCGTCGGAGCCATCGTCCCGTGGAACTTTCCCGCCGAGCTGACTCTCACCAAGCTCGGGCCAATCCTGGCCATGGGAAATACGTGCGTACTGAAGCCGGCCCCCGACACCCCGTTCAACGCGACCCGCATCGGTCGACTCATCGCCGAGAAAACCGAGATCCCGCCAGGCGTCGTCAATGTGGTGCCTTCGAGAGACCACGCGGTCGGCGAGGTACTCACCCGGTCGCCCGACGTCGACATGATCGCTTTCACCGGGTCGACCGCTACAGGACGTCGGATCATGGAGGCGGCGGCATCCACCATCAAAGACGTGTTCCTCGAGCTGGGTGGTAAGTCGGCACTCGTCGTGCTCGATGACGCGCCGCTCGAGGAGGTATTGGCCACCGCGGCAATGGCGTGCATCCACGGCGGTCAGGCGTGCGCACAGGCTTCTCGATTGCTGGTGCCCCGCAACAAGTACGACGAAGCGGTCGAGATCTGCAAGACCAGTTTCGAGAACTGGAAGTACGGTGATCCCAGCGTATTCGAGAACATGCAGGGGCCGCAGATCAATCAGACCCAGCAACAGCGAATCATCGGCTTGTTCGACAGCGCGCGAGAGCAGGGGGCTACCACCGTGTTCGGCGGGGGAATCCCGGCGCACCTCGAGAAAGGCTTCTTCGTTGAGCCGACGCTGTTCGCCAATGTGACCAACGATATGCGCATTGCGCAGGAGGAGGTCTTCGGCCCGGTGCTGTGTGTGATCGCTCATGACGGTGACGACGACGCCGTTCGCATCGCCAACGACAGCACTTACGGCCTCTCCGGCGGCATCCATTCGGGCGATCTCGACCGGGCGCTTGCGGTCGCCCGCAGAATTCGGACCGGCACCCTGAGTGTCAATGGTGGAATCTGGTACGGCGCGGACGCGCCGTTTGGCGGATACAAGAGTTCGGGTATCGGCCGCCAGTGCGGAATCGAGGGGCTCGAAATCTTCACGGAGACAAAGCTTGTGGGGTGGCCCGTCTGACGACGGCGGGTGTCTGAGATGGGTCAATCGGGGTGCGGCCGCGGTCGAGGCCGATGCGCCCGCGGGCCGAAATGCACCGTAGTTGTCGTAATGGGGCCGCGCGCCATGCCGCGCTTGTCGTGATGTGAAGAATGTCTGACATGTCCAGCAACGCGGCCGGGGTCGAACCGATCAAAATCGGTTTCCTGACCGACTACATCGCAGGCAGCGCGGCGATCGACGACAAGACGATCTATACCCAGCCGATGGAGTTGGTGTTCGGCAAAGGCTTTGAGTCAGGGGTCATTCACCGGCCAATCGAGCTAGTGTCCAGGACGGTTCAGGGTCTCCCGAGGGGCAACGTGAGGGCGGTGATCGACGCGTTCGGCGAGCTCGTCGACGAAGGGTGCCTGGCCGTCATCGGCCCGGGCATCAGCGACAACGCCATACCTCTCCGTCCTGAGATCGAACGCCGGTTCCGCGTGCCGGCCATCAGCGTATGCGGTTCGGAGGAGTGGCTCGGCAAGTGGACCTTCGTGCTGCCGAACGGTTCGATGACCGACGAGCCGATCTTCTGGGCGCAGATGTTGAAGAAGCACGGCCATTCGACTGTCGGACTGCTGATCGAGCAGGCGTACATCGGCTTCAACTACGCGGACAACTTCCGTCGCGCTGCCAGCGCTGAGGGCATCACGATCCTGGCCGAGGAAACCGTATCGCAGACGGGCCAGGATGTATCGGAGGTGATCGCACGGATCCATCGCACCGGAGCGGAAGCGCTTGTTCACTGCGGATTTGGACTCGGCCATGCTGGGATCAACGCTGCTCTGGACGAATTGGGCTGGGACCCACCTAGGTACATCGGCACTGCATTCGAGACTGCGTTCAACGAGCACCTGTGGGACGCAACCAGAGGCTGGATCGGACTCGAGCAGTACGACGAGGGCAATCAGGTCGCTCAACAGTTCCTCGATGATTACGAGACTGCGTACGGCCATCGGCCCGCGTTCTACGCTCCGTTGCTCTTTCGTGACTTGGCAACCGTTGTCCTGCACGGATTAGCCGGGGCGAAACCGCTGTCGCCGCGGGGTGTGCGGGAATCCCTCGAACAATTGAAGATGCTGCCTGCGGCGTGCGGCTCGGCCGGCACCCGCATCTCTTTCGGGCGATTCATGCACCGTGGCTGGGTCGGTTCCCGATATCTGGTCGCGCGGAAGCTGGACGCGGACGGAAAGGAGCTCGGGCAGTACTGGAAGTCGACGCTGGTCGACCGCTTCGGTGACGAATGATTATCTCCTGACATCGATTTCCGGTCAGGATTCTCGCAGTTGCGTCTCAAGCGGAATTAAGGATGGTGCCGAATGGACGGCAAGAAACAAAGAATCCTCCTGGTGTGGATGTGGGCGTTCTCGTCCGTGCAAGGTGCGGCGCTCATCTCCCTGACACGGGTTTTTCCACCGCCTAGCGCGACTTGGACGGCCGAGCGGGTCGCGCAGTGGTATCAGGGGCACAGCACCGCAATCTTGGTAGCAGCGATGTTGCTCGCCTGGACGAGTGCGCCATTGGTTCAATTCTCCGTCGTATTGTGGCACCAGGCGCGCCGCGTCGAGATCGGTGCGAAGATCTGGTCGACGCTGATCTTGATCGGCGTCGCGCTCACATCAGTGTTCATCGCCATACTTGGAATGTGTTTCGGGACAGCCGCATACAGCCCTTACCGGGCGCCAGAGATCACCGAAATCATGCATCAGTTCGGGGTCTTGTTCATGGTCACAACGGAGCAGTTCTTCATCGCGGGGTGGGTGGGGGTGGCCCTGGTGTGCTTCACCACACCGGACCGACCGGATAATCCGTTTCCCCGGTGGTGGGGCTGGGCGACGGTGTGGGCGATCCTTCTGTTCGAGCCGGGAGCAGTTGCCTTCCTTTTCAAGACCGGGCCGCTCTCGATCAACGGCGTCTTCGCCTTCTGGATCCCGGCCATCGGGTTTGCACTGTGGACGGTGGGTCAGACCGTCCTGATCTGGCGCGCGTTACGGATTCAAGACCGGATCGATGATCCGGGCGGCGAAGCGATTGCCGCCGACGCCGCCGGCGACCACATGCCAGCCGAAGCCGGTACCCGATGACGACAGCTCAGACCGAGGTCCCCGCGACGGCGGATGTGCGGCGCGGCCGGGTACCGGGGGAGCCGGGCGTCTGGATCATGATCCTGGGTGATCTGATCGTCTTTGGCGTCTTGTTCGTGCTGTTCATGAGCCAACGCGGCAGCGATCCCGACCTGTTCAATCGGTCGCAGCTAACGCTCCATCGAGCATTCGGCGGTGTCAACACACTTGTGCTCGTCACCAGCTCGTTGTTGGTGGTCCTGGCTGTCGGGGCTATTCGGGCCGGAGAGAGAGTCGCACGCCTGCTACTTTGTGGGGCTCTCGCGTGTGCCGGGATCTTCTTAGTCAACAAGGGGATTGAATGGACGGCGTTGATCGCCGATGGAAACGGGCTGTCGTCGAACAGCTATTTCACGTACTTCTTCGTCATGACGGGATTGCACGCCGCCCACGTCATATTCGGGGCGGCCCTGCTGATCGCGATGGTGGTGCTGTCCGGCAAAGATCGGCTCAGCGAAACTCCCATCGGGTTGATCGAATCATTCGGCTGCTATTGGCATCTCATCGACATACTTTGGCTCATCATCTTCCCGCTCCTTTATTTGGTGCACTGAGATGACGGGACTATTCGCCGAGCGCACTGCGAAGCGCAGTGTTGTCGTATGGGCCGCACTCGTCGTCGCAACGCTGATTTCGTGGAGCGTGGGGATCGACCACGGAATCGACTATCGAATCTCAACAGTCCTCGTCCTGCTCGTGACCCTGGTCAAGGTGTACCTCGTCGGGATGAACTTCATGGAACTTCGGGAGGCTCCCTCGTGGTTGCGGGTAAGCTTTAACGCAATATGTATAGGCATCTGCACCGCTTTGGCCGCAATCTACCTGGCGGCCGGATGACGCACACCGGACGACCATTGCGCTTTGCCTAGCTGGAGTCGTCGGGTATATCGCCGTCGCAGCGGTCAACGCGATGTCAGGACGCCGCCGGCGGGAGAGCACCACCCGTCATAGCCACGGTGTGCGCTATCTCATCGAAGATATTCTCCGGCTGTAGCAGGCCGGACGTATCGCTGATCTCGGCAAGGTGGGATTCGACATCCTCAGCGGTGAATTGCCCTGTAGGACTGAGCCAGCCGTTCGTTACCCCAATGTGCAGCTGCGCGACCCTTCCCCGAAAAGCACTGAGGACGGTGCGCGTCGCCGTGCAGCGCGCACTGGCCAGGTATGCGACAACGGGCGCGACCTGATCGATCCGCAGAGAGTCCAGAAACTCGCGGGCCTCTGGCGCCTCTATTGCCTCACCGAATAGGGCGGCGGCCATGCGAGTCGCGGCCATCGGCATGATGGCGTTCGCGGTGATGCCGAATTCTGCTCCCTCGATGGCGGCGACGTTCATCATGCCGAGCATCCCAGTCTTCGCGGTCGCGTAGCCGAGCAGGCCGGGTTGCCCGAAGACACCGGCCGCTGATGCGACAAAGACCAGCCGTCCGTATCTGGCCTCTTTCATGACAGCGAAGCCCGGTCTGACGACGTGGAAAGCGGCCAACAGATGGTTGGTCAAGGCCGAGGTGAATGATTGAGTCGAGTATTCGGAGAACGGCGCCGAATTGATGTTGCCGGCGTTCGCGATGATGATGTCCAGTTTGCCGAACTCGCTCAACGCGAGTTCGACCGCTTCGGCGCCGCCAGACTCGGTGCTCGCGTCGGTGGTGCAAGGGACCGCTTGACCACCCGCGGCAACAATCGCCTTGGCGACGGTGTTCGCCGGCCCGGGATCGAATCCGTTGCCCGCGGGATCGGACCCGTTGTCATGGACGACCACCTGCGCGCCTCGACGAGCCAGTTCGAGAGCATAACCTTCGCCCAGACCTCGACCGCCGCCGGTCACTATCGCCACCTGGCCGTCGAGCGTTATGCCTTCGCTCACTTGGCACTCCTCCCTGTCGGTTCCCGGTTCGCCGCGGCCCGGCAGGCCGCGCGGGCGCAAAAGGTCTGGCTCCCAAGGTATTCGGACGCGGACTGGCAGTCCCCGGCTGCTCGCCGACGGGGCTTAGGGCACTCCACCAGGTCGGGTGCGACGGTGTTGAAGAGGTCACCCATGTGCAAGCCTAGTCGTGGTGAAGGCGATTTACGTCGCGGCGGCAGGCTGCACGCGAGCGACAACGCTGAGGTGCGGAATGAAGCAGCTGTTACCGCAGCGAACGACGGATTCCACCACGCCGGTGAGATGCTCGACATCGACGAGCCCGCCGTTGAGATGGCCGTCCTGTATCCAGGATTGAATTGCTTGCTCGAGAACAGCTGGATCCCAGTTCTTGTTGATCTCGGTTGTCGAGTCACCCTCTCCGCCGGGGCAGTCACCGATTGCAATGCTGGTGAATCCAACTTCGGGGTGTTCGACCCGCCACGCCACCACGAGCTTCTCGAGTGCGGCTTTGCTCACCGCGTATGCGCCGAGTAACGGCCAGGGGGTGTCGTACGCCGCGGTGAGTGAAGAGAGGTAAACCGCCGAGCCGCTGCTACGACCAAGGTGCTCAAGCATCGCAGCGGTGACCAGCGACGCACCGGTTACGTTGGTGGCGAACAACGATGCCCATTGCTCTGCGGTAGTTTCCGCCAGCGGAGTCAGGACCCCCATGCCGGTGCTGTAGACGAGTGTGTCCAAACCACCGAACTCGGCAAGCACCTCGTCGGTAGCGGTTTGGCATGAGTCGGGATCGGTGACGTCACACACCACGGCGATCGCGCCGTTGCCAGCCTCGTGCGCCGCCTTGGTCAGACGTTCGCGGCGACGTGCCAGCAGAGCAACCCGATGGCCGCGCTTGCCCAAGTCGATCGCGATGCTGCGGCCCAGCCCACTCGAGGCGCCGACCACCGCGATGCGCTTTTGCTCGGAAGTCATAGCGAATGCTCCGTTGTTCGGTGCTTCTGTGGGATCCTCACTTGCCGAAATCGGCGCGGCCCCAGACGGGCATATCCAAACTGCTGTACAGCCCTGGTGCCGCGTCGCAGACGGTGGGGATGGCGTTCACGACGCGACCCGCGGTGGCGTCGACGCCGGGTTGGTCGCCGCCGGAAAGGCTCAGGACCACATCCACCTTCGGCGTACCGTCGATGACCACCTGGCTGGTGCGCACATTGATGTCCGGCGTTCCTACGATGACGGGGGCCCACTCGTCGACGACCTTGTCGATCATCGAATAAACGATGCTCATGGTGACCCGTGGTTGACCGCCGACGAAGGCTTCGTGAACGAAGCGAACGGTCGCCACCGTGCCCTCCGGGATAGCGCCGGCCGGACAGACGTAGTCGGCGTCGGCGACCGCGACTTCGCGTCGGGTGCGGATGTCGTCGAACGTCGTGCCGAGCGTCTTGGCCACCGCCAAGAACGGTCCCAAGAATCCGCCGGTGCCCACGCTCTCGACCATCGCGGGCTGGTCGGGTGGCCTGCCGAACCCGAGATAGTTGAACACCATCGGATCCTGGTAGGTCGCCATGAAGACGCGCTCGGAGAGAGTGATCGACTTGATCGCATGTGAGACGCTGCCGCAGGCGATGATGAACGCATCGGTGGTGTACCCAGGTGCGATGCCGCTGCAGAAGAACGAAGAGTTACCTGCCTTGCAGCCGTCCTCGAGGCGGTCGGTGATCTCGCTTGGCATTTGGGGTGGATAGGAGAGCGCAGGCATCGTCGAGGTGACGATGTTCTTACCGGACGCGAGTATGGCCGCCATCTCGTCGATGACTTGGCTCTCCTCGCGCCCAAAGTCCGTCGCGAAGTACGCCACGCAGTCTGCGTCGCAGGCGAGAAACTCATCGAAATCAGTTGTCGCGCTCAGCCCGACGGGATTGACGCCGACGAGTTCTCCTGAATCGCGGCCCGCCTTCTCCGGCGTGTGTACCAGATGCGCGACCAACTCGAGGTCGGGGCGGGCGATCACCTCCCGCAGGGCTTGCGCGCCGGTGTCACCCGTGCCGTAGTGCGCGACGCGGTAGGTCTTCGGGCTCATGACCGTTGCGATCCCGCGCGCCGGGTGGCGTAGAACGGCAGATCAACCGGTGACAGGTGCCCCGGCCGAGCGGCGACGACCGCCGGGATCGCGTTGGTCGCAGCCAGCGCGGTCATCGGAAGGCCGGACGTGATGCCGTCTTCCATCGGATCGGGCATCAAGAGTGCTCGATACGTCGGGCGTCCTTCCACCGTGTAGGCGATCGCACCGTCGATGCCCGCAGGAAGCCGGGGCCAGTGATCGGGAACCTTCGCATCGCGGGTGATCTGCGCGATGTATTCGATCGAGACCACTGGCTTGTCCGCCACGACGCCGGCAAGCCGCCAGTAGTACCCACAGACGGTGCCGGCCGGGTAGGTGCCGACCATCGTGGTGACGATGTCGACGGGCGTGGCCGCCGTCTCCCAATCCAGCCTGATGCCGTCGAGCTTGATGCCCAACAGGTCCGCAATGAAATGGATCTCCGGTGTCCACCGAACCTCGACCGTGCCGTCGGTGACCCGTGGTGGTGCGGTGCCGTCGGGCTTGCCGAAACCCATCGAATCGCGCAGCACGGACTCCAGCGGGTAATCGTTTGCGAGATCGGGGGTGAACTGTTGCTCCTTGTATCCGGTCACCTCACCGGACATGGAGAGCAGCGCCGCCGGCACGTTCATGCTCATCGCTCCGGGCTCGCTCCCCGTGGCGTACAGCGACGTTCCGCCTGCTTCGCAGGCCGACTCGATGACTTCCTTGAAGTCAGCCGGGGTCGCACCTGGATAGCTGATCTCCACTACGGCGAAGGTCACCACGTTGGTGCCCGCGCGCAGGAACTTCGCCATCTCCTCGACGGCCTCGAGCTCGCGACCGACGGCGTTGCCGGCATAGCAAAGGCAATCAGCCTTCAGCTCCACCACAGCGTCAAGATCGCCTGTGGCGAGGACCCCGGTGGTAGGGAGCCCGCAGAGCTCGCCGGCATCTTTACCGACCTTTTCCGGTGTGCTGACGTACTGGCCGACGAGTTCGAGTGCTGGATCCTCGATGATGGCGCGGAGCGCCTCCCGACCTGTGACCCCGGTACCGCAGTGAACGACCCGTAGCGTCACTGTGTGCCGCCCGCTGCCTGCGAAGCGGCATAGACTTCCGCGGCGCTTCCGCCGATGCCGTCGGGGTAGAACTGCTTGGCCCACTGGCGAATTGCGGTGAACCCCGCATGTTCCGCGGTCGCCAACGCGGGCGGGTCCGAGTAGCGCTGGTGCTGCCAGATGACGATGTCCTGCTCGAATTGCCTAATCACCTCTTGGCCGAAGACCTGCGCATCGGCTTCGGAGTAGGCATCGTCATCTCGACCGATGTATGCGGTGAATCGGACGTCGCTGGTGCAGTCATCGACTGGAGTGATCCCCTGGACCGTGCGGCCTTCAAGCAGGCCGTAACTCTTGGTGACCGTGACCCCAAGGCCGCCGTTGATGGCTTCCACGCAGCTTTCGGCAACTTCGGTTTCTGCGTCGTCGCTGTCTGCCCCGCCGAAGGCGAACGCGAGCCTGAAGTCGACGAAGGAGACCGGTTCGGCGAAGTCGTGCCGCGTGAAGACTGCCTCGGGAGTGCCATGCACATACTTGAAGTGGGCGAAGTCAACGCCGTTTTCCTGCACGTATTGCGGATGTATTTCCAGTCGCTCGCGGTACAACCTGCGCGGTCGGTGGAATTCGTCGGGGTTGCGACCGTCGTTGAAGTCGGCGAACACGTCGGGCACGTCGAAATACGGTTCCCGACCCGCTACGTCGTGCCAGACGTAGACCGACTCGTTGCGCTCCACCACCGGATAGGTGCGAATCCGCCTGCCTCGATTCGGGCGATTCTGGTAGGGGATACAGACGTTGCGGCCCTCCTGGCTCCATTGCCAGCCATGAAACCCGCACTGCAACACCTCGCCGACGACTCTTCCACCGAAACCAAGGTGTGCGCCGAGGTGTTCGCAGAAGGCGTTCATGACCGTCAATCGGCCGGACTCGGCCCGCCAGGCGATCAATTCTTCGCCGAAGTACGTCATCCTGTGGACGTCGCCAACGCCGATCTCATCGGACCAGCCAACCTGGAACCAGCCCGTGGGCTTCATCGACAACGGCGGTTTGGGCATGCGAAAAAGGCTAGCCGAGTGCACTCGGCATTTTCTAGTGGTTCTAGAAATCCGCCTCTGGCCGCGGTGGGCCAGCAGCCCATGATGTGATCGGGTCAAGGTTTGCCCGTGCGCTGGGGTAGTGCGTCAGTCTTGGATGCCGGAGAGTTCTTTCTGAATAGCGACCACATCGACGACCGACGAGCCTGACTTCGTACCCTTGTGATGGCTGAGCGCCTGAATAGATACGTCGTGGCCCTCTGCGGCCGTGCGCAGAGCACCGACGGTCGCCTGGTCTCTGTTGATGTGGGCGAACGGGTCGAAGGAATACCAGCGCATCGCATTCTCGTGGGTCAACTTGTCGATCTCGTCGTCTGGCACATTGTTCTCCGACAGCACGGCCCACAGCTCTTCCGGCGCGCCGGGCCACATCGAGTCGCTATGCGGATAGTCGGCTTCCCAGCAGACATTGTCGATGCCGATCATGTTGCGCAGCGTGACGCCGACCTTATCGCTGATGAAGCAGGTGAGAAAGTGCTCGCGGAACACCTCGCTGGGCAGCTTGCCCTTGAAGTCCTGGTGCGTCCACGCCGAGTGCATTTCATAGGTGCGGTCGGCACGCTCGAGGAAGTAAGGAATCCACCCGGTGCCTCCCTCAGACAGGGCGATCCTCAAATCCGGGTATTGCTTGATCGGCTTGGACCACAACAGATCCGCCGCAGCTTGGACAATGTTCATCGGCTGAAGGGTGATCATCACGTCCAGTGGTGCATCGGGTGCCGTGATCGCGAGCCGGCCCGAGGAGCCGATGTGGATGTTCATCACAGTGTTGGTGTCGCACAACGCATCCCACAGTGGCATCCAGTAATCGTCGTGGAAGCTCGGGTAGCCCATCGCGGCCGGGTTCTCGGTGAAGGTCAGTGCGTGCACGCCCTTCTTCGCGACCCGCCGCACCTCTTTGGCGCACTCCTCGGCGTCCCAGATCACCGGGATTGCCATTGGGATGAATCGTGCCGGATAGGCGCCACACCATTCCTCGATGTGCCAGTCGTTATAGGCCTGCACAAGCGCGATCGAGAAGTCGCGGTCTTCAGTGGCGAACAGCCGCCCGGCGAAGCCGGGGAAAGAGGGGAAGCAGATCGAGGCAAGGATGCCGCCGGCGTTCATGTCCTTGACGCGCTCGTCGACGTTGTAACAGCCAGGCCGGATCTCGTCGAGGCCCTGGGGTTCCAGCCCGTACTCCTCTTTGGGACGACCCGCTACCGCGTTCAGCGCGACGTTGGGGATGACGGTGTCACGGAACTTCCAGACGTCGGAGCCGTCCGGGTTGTGCACCAGCCGCGGCGCGTCATCGGCATACCGTTGTGGCAGATGATTCTTGAACATGTCCGGTGGCTCGACGGTGTGGTCATCGACACTGATCAAGATCATGTCTTCTTTTTTCATGGACCGTTCCCCTCTGTCGCTGGTTTAACCGTTCGCTTAATGTCGAAAGTGATCTCATCAACTAGTTCGACACGTTCGGCCTCTTGTGTTCGAGGCCAGGATGATGACACGCCCCGCTCGAAGCTGGCGACGCTGCGACCGAGAACGGCGCACGTCGACCGCCCACGAGCGTCACGACCGATGATCGGTGCCCACGCGCCGAAAGACGTTTGGAGCTCGGTGCCAATTGCCCTATGAGTTATTGGAATTCGCCAAGCTGAATTGCAATCAGTCAGTCCGGACATCGGAAGTCAGTCTGCGGCAGTCATGTCTGGGCGTCCGCCAAATCGGCTGGTTCGATGGCTGCGTCGCGGCGAGTTAGCCGCACGTCGAGTTTTGCGAGTCCCCGCAGGGTGGGATTCGTGCGCCAGTTGGGAGCGCCCAGGATGTCGATGCGATCAACATGATTGACGATCTCGCGCAGCACGGTGTGGCCTTCCAACCGGGCCAGATGGGCGCCCAGGCACAGGTGGATTCCCGAGCCGAACGCGACGTGGCCGGTGGGATTGCGTTCCACTCGAAACTCGTCGGGATCCTCGAACTGACGGGGGTCGCGGTTGGCCGCCCCCCAGAGCAGCAACACGCGCGACCCGGCGGGGATCGTCGCTCTACCCACAACGTAGTCGGAACGCGCTGTGCGGTATAGGCCTTGGATTGGTGAAAAGTAGCGCAGCTGCTCTTCTATGGCGCTGCCGACCAGCTCTGGGCGCTGTTGCAGGAGCCGCAGCTGGTCGGGGTTTTCGGACAACGTGAGAAACAGTGTGCCGAGCATGTTCGTGGTGGTCTCGTTGCCGGCGAGAAGCAGCAAGAAGGCAAAGAAGAACAATTCGTCGTTGCTGAGTTTGCCGTCGTGGTTGTTCGCCACCAGTCTGCCCAAGACGGTGTGGTCGTCGAGCAACTCTCCCTGGCTCAGCTTCCTGGTGAAGTACGCATGAAAGTGGCCAATCGCTCGGACCCCCGCTACCCCCTGCCGCAGCCCGGACGGCGACATATTCGCGTTGGCCAAGCGAACAGTCTCATTGGACCATTCTTTGAAGGCGGCGAGGTCGTCGTCGGCGATGCCGAGGATGTGCGCAATCACGGCCGTGGGCAGTGGCTCGGCGAGTATCTGTACGACGTCTACCGACGAGCCGGTGAACAGAGGGGCCGTGTGGTCGACGCAAAGCTTCGCAACCGTCTCTTGCCACGACTGCAGGGCCCCGCGGGTGAAGGCCGGTTGGGCCTGCTTGCGCATTGCGGTGTGCCGCGGCGGATCCACCGTCAATAGAGCGTCCGCACGCATCCGGCTGTAAGCGATGCCATCCGCACTGGACAGCACGTCGCTGGCCCGGGCACCAGCGCGCACGTCCTCGTATCGGCTCAGGATGAAGATGTCGCGTCTCGGATTGTAGTGAACAGGTCCGCCCGCCAGGAGGTTCCGATAGTGGGGATAGGGGTCTGCGGCCATCCCCCGATCAAGTGGATCGAAGTCGGTGATCTCAACACCAGCCGGCGGTGGTTTCCTGCGCACCTTGCGAGCGATTATGTGCGCCGCGTCGTCGGCGAATCCGACTGCCAGGCTTGGCGCGTACATCTTGAGGAACCGCATCTGGGACCGGACCGGCACATGGTGAGTGTAGATCCGCACGCGGGCAGTTGTAAAACATGATTAGAAAACAAGTCGGGACGCACCACAAGCATTTTCTCTAGGGCGGTCCTAATCCGGATATGGCTAGGACCTTGACGGGCGGGCCGTAGCAGCGGCTAACCTTGGGCTTTCTAGTAGTATTAGAAAACTGCGCCTGCGGTCATGCGTCTCGGGGTGCAGACGTTCGTTGTCAGCGGCACGTAGAAAGATTCGGCTACCGGCACAAGGAGGTTCCGTGGTTCATCTGCCCATGACGGGAATCAAGGTGTTGGAGGTGGCCCAGTTCACTTTCACGCCGGCGGCCGGCGCCGTGTTGACGGAGTGGGGCGCCGACGTCATCAAGGTCGAACATGCCGAGACGGGGGACGCCCAACGCGGTCTTCGCATCGGCCCCTACGCCCCGGCGGAGGGTTCATTCGCGCCAATCATGGACCATCCCAATCGGGGGAAGCGCAGCATCGGCCTGGCGATAGACACGCCAGCCGGCCACGAAGTGCTCATGGATCTCGCCCGCACGGCAGATGTTTTCCTCACCAATTTCCTCCCGGATGCGCGTCGTCGGCTGAAAATCGATGTCGACGACTTGCGGGAGGTGAATCCCAACATCATCTACGTTCGCGGCAGCGCAAACGGTCAGCGAGGTCCCGATGCAGAGAGTGGCGGCTTCGACGGCACAACGTTTTGGTGTCGCGGCGGCAGCGCGTGGAGTGCCACGCCGCCCGACTGCCCCCGCCCAATTTCGATGCCGGGAGGTGCGTACGGCGACACCATAGGCGGAATGACCATTGCTGGCGGAATAGCAGCCGCATTATTTGCCCGCGAGGCGACCGGCGAGCCATCCGTGGTCGACGTGTCACTGCTGGGGGTCGGGCTGTGGTCTATGGCGTTGAATGTGTCGAATGCCTTGATGACCGGAACGAATATCGAACCCCCGCCGCTGAACGCACCGGTTGCTGCCGTGGCCAACCCGTTCGTCGGATTGCTGCGCACGTCGGACGATCGCTGGCTCTCCTTGGCAATCCTGCAACCGGGGCGGTACTTCGCCGACACTTGCAAACACCTCGGCCTCGACCATTTGCTCGAGGATCAGCGTTTCGCGACGGCCGAGGGGATTATGGAGCATACGAAAGAAATTGCGGACGAAGTCGCGCGGGCGATTGCGGCCCAGCCTCTGTCCTACTGGATGAAGCGACTGCAAACGCTGGAGGGCCAGTGGGCCGCACTGCAGAATCAGCTAGAGGTCGGCGCTGATCCGCAGGTGCTGGCCAACGGCTACCTCGTCGATGTCGTCGACGCCGAGGGAACCAGTCGCCAACTGGTGGCCAATCCTGTTCAATTCGACGAACGTCCGCCGTCGAGCGCGCGCGGCCCACTCTTCGCCGAGCATACTGACGATATTCTTCGGGAGCTCGGCAAGACCGAGGGCGAACTGATCCAGCTCAAAGTGGAGGGCGCCTGTACGTAACGAGCGTGCAGGCCTCACTGGACGTCTGCTCCGAAGAGTCCTTCAGGGAAGCAAGCGCCTTCGAACGCCGTCGATGACGCGAGCCAATCCGTACTCGAACAGGTCGTCGCTATCGAACGCCCCATCGGCGCCCGACACGCTGAAATAAGTGGCTTCTCCGCTCTCCGGATTTCGCGTCGAGTTGTCGAACCACAGCTGACCGGTCATGAAGGCGGCCACGGTCGCGTAGGCCAGCATCACTTCTTGGACGTCAGCACCCGTTTCTGAAATTATCTTCACGCCCGTCTCGAACAGACGTTGGTATGCGGCGCGGGGCTTTCCGGCTTCGAACGTCTCCGGCAGCATCAGGCGGATGCGTCGCAGCTCGCTTCGCACTGAGCGCTCAAAGGTGCGAAGCCGAAGATCCCATGGGCCCGGTGGCGGCTCTTTGACCCGGTCCAGAGCCGCGTCAACTACCAAAGCAACTAGTGCTTCCCTACTGGGAATGTAATGGTAGAGCGCGGCCGCGGTCACGCCGAGGCTCTCGGCAAGCAGGCTCATGGTCAGCTGGCCAACGCCGACCCGCCCTGCCTGTTTGGTGGCCATCTCTAGGATTTCCTCGAGGC
This sequence comes from Mycobacterium paraffinicum, assembly GCF_001907675.1. Classification (GTDB taxonomy): domain Bacteria; phylum Actinomycetota; class Actinomycetes; order Mycobacteriales; family Mycobacteriaceae; genus Mycobacterium; species Mycobacterium paraffinicum_A. The sequence continues at coordinate 261,288 of NZ_MPNT01000001.1, read as the reverse complement.
TGATGACCGGGGGACGCCCCAGGGACGCGGGCTGTTGTGGTGAGCCACGTTTGCGGGTTGCTCGCGCCATGCTGGGATCAGCACCTCCTGATCGAATCGCCAAACTTCGCACAATATCTAACGACAACAAAGTATCGTCGAACCGCAATAAGTATCGCACGTCAGAGCGCTTCCGCGCGGGACGCATCTGGAGCGGAAACGCCCGGATGGAGCTGCGGCCGCGGTGACGACCGGGGCCTCCCTTGACTTTTCTAGTTGACTTAGGAAAAGTGTCGGTCGACGTTGTTTCCGAAAGATGACAGGAGAAGTGATGCGTCTTAAAGGCAAGGTCGCATTCATCACCGGCGCCGCGCGGGGGCAAGGGCGCGCACACGCGATCCGGCTTGCCGAAGAGGGCGCGGAGATCATCGCCGTCGACATCTGTGAACCTGTACCCAGCGTGCCCTATCCGATGGCATCGAAAGAGGATCTCGAGCAGACGGTCAAGGAGGTCGAGAGCCGGGGAGGTCGCATCGTCGCTCGCGTCGGCGACGTCCGATCGCGGGAACAATTGGCTGCGGCGCTGAGGGCGGGCCTCGACGAGTTTGGTCGGCTCGACATCGTCTGCGCCAATGCGGGTGTCCAGTCGATGTATGACGAGTACCTTGGCCAGTCATGGATCGACGGCGTCGATATCGACCTCGTGGGCGTGCACCACACGATGGCGGTCACTTTCCCCCACCTTGGGGAGAATGCGTCGATCATCATTACGGGATCGACGGCCGGCATGATCCCGGGGCTGGTAGACAACCCGGCGCTCGGCTTCGGCGGAGCGGCCTATTCGTGGTCGAAGCAGATCCTGGCCCGATACACCGAGGTGGTGGCGCTGCACTTAGCCCCCAAGTTCATTCGGATCAACTGCATCCACCCGACCAACTGCGACACCCAGCTGCTCAATCACGAAACCGTGTACAAGGCGTTCCGGCCGGACATGGAAAACCCGACCAAGGAGGACGCGATCCCCGCTTTCACCATGATGCAGGCTATGCCGATCCCTTTCATACAGCCCGAGGATATGTCGAAGCTGGTCGTGTTCCTCGCCAGCGATGACTCTCGATTCATCACCGGTCAGAACATTCGCGTCGACGCCGGGTCGATGTTGAAGTCGGGCCGTCCCATCGGCACATAACGCTGGAGGTGCCGCGTGCTGGTGATCCTCGGCAAATCTTGGCACGCGCAGTGTCGACGTGTGAAGTTCAGGGGGTAGGGGCCGATGACGCAGCGTTGCGTCAACACGCATCAGGCCAATAGCCGAAATGCCGGCGCTCAAACATGACCATTTCCCACGCAGGCAAGCCGCAGCGAGCATCGCCTCACATCGTCGCCGGTGCGAGACGTGCGGCATCTCGCGCGGGCGGCATTCCGATGCGAAGCGCGGCGACGACTGGTCGCGGTTTGCAGTTGCTCGTTGACGTGCTGCGCTACTCGGTGACCGATGCGCTGTCGCTCAAGTTTCCGTTTGGCGAGGCGGTCGTACAGGCTTGGACTCTGTTCAAGGTGACAGCGGTACCCGCGCTTCTGATGGCCATCCCGTTCGGCGCGTTGGTAACGGTCGTGACGTCCGGCTTGGTGAACCAGCTAGGGGCGACGTCGTTGCTGGGCGCTGCGAGCGGGGTGGGCGTCATTCGGCAAGGCGCACCTATCACGGCGGGCTTGTTGATGGGCGGGGCCGCGGCGTCGGCGATTGCCTCAGACCTGGGGGCACGAGAGATTCGTGAAGAACTCGACGCGATGAGGGTGCTGGGGATCGATCCCGCGCGCCGTTTGGTAATGCCGCGCTTCTGGGCGTTGATGGCGATCGCTCCAGTTTTGGGGATTCTGATCATGGTGTCGGGGACGGCGACCGCGTTCATCATGTCGGTGAACTTTACCCAGGTGACCCCAGGTGGCTTCTGGCTGTCATTCGGATCGTTCGCGAAGATGGTCGATGTTTATTTTGCCATCAGCAAGACCCTCGTCTTCGCCGCGATTGTTGTCACGGTTTCTTCGCTCCGGGGGATGGAGGCTAAAGGCGGTCCGCGGGGTGTCGCCGACGCTGTGAATTCATCGGTTGTTCTGAACGTAGTCTGCATCGTTTTCGTGAATCTTGCCATAACACAACTCCAGACCATGTTCTTTCCGATGGAAGTGGCATAGTGACGGCCGAGAAAGCCGCGGCGCCTTCGGCGTATTGGGCAACGTCGCTAGTAACAGCGGCGGTGGCGTCGCCGCTTCGAGGTCTTCGGATGATAGGACAAGTGACGTTCTTCATCGGTCAAGCATTGGTGCTGTTGCCGCTGACGGCTCGCAAATATACGAAGGAAACCCTGAAGCAGGTTAATGGTCTTGCGTGGGGGCGCGGTTCAATCATTGTCGACGGTGGTGTCATATCCGTATTGCTCCTCCTCGGTGTCGCACTCGGCGGCTCGCTCGCCATCGAGGCGCTCTCGATTTTGAATCAAATCGGGTTCGGCGCGCTGTCGGGATTGATCTCCGGTGTGGGGTGTGTCAGAGAAATCGCGCCGCTGGTAGGAGGGATCGCGTTTTCGGCACAGACTGGTTGCCGTATGACGGCCGAGATTGGTGCGATGCGAATCGGCGAAGAAATTGAGGCGCTTGAATCGATGGCAGTACGCCCAATACCGTTCGTCGTGGGCACGCGCCTCATCGGCTCAATGACATGCGTAATTCCAGGATATATGCTGACACTGATCGCGACTTTCGTAGTAATGGACACAGTCGTTGTCAGGTTCTATAACCAGCACGCGGGGACCTTCAACCACTACTTCGTAGAGTTTCTGACCCCCCGCGACCTCGCGTACTCGGTAATCAAAGTCGCCGTCTTCTGCGCCGTCGTGACACTGATCCACTGTTACTACGGGTACTTCGCTGCAGGTGGTCCCGAAGGTGTCGGTCGGGCGTCCGGGCGTGCTGTGCGGGCAAGCATGGTCATGCTGATGGTGATGGATTTCACACTCACCGTGCTACTGTGGGGCCTCCAGCCAGTATTCGTGTTCAAGGGCTAGGTGATCCGTTTGCTAATGCATGTATCGGCGGAAACTGAGACACGGAGGCTGACAATTATCGGCGCGGTTGTGGCGGGCGTATTAGCCGTTACGGCGGGGTTGGTGATTGCAGATCCGTTTCGTGGTCAGCCCGCCGATCAGCTTTCTATAGCAATCGACACCCCGTATATCGCCCAGGGCGTCATCGAAGGCACTCCAGTGGTCATGCACGGCGTCGAAATAGGGCGGGTGTCGGGAATTACCAGTGTTCCGGGGGGCCGTATCCGGGTGGTTGCTGATCTTGAAAAGACGCCTGTCGCAGGTTTGACCGACACAATGCAGATTGACTTCCGGCCGATCAACTATTTCGGCGTCAGCGGAATTAATATAGCGCCGGGTGTCGGCGGCCGGGCACTTCATAATGGCGTGCTTATAAGCGCCGTACCGAAGGGTAATTACACGCTGCAAGCGATGCTGACACGTTTTGGTGAACTATCGAACAATGTGATCACACCGCGTTTCGTCAGCGTGGTCGACCGAATCACCAGGTATACAGACGCATTAAATCCGTTCATCGAGACGGTGTTCATCGCCACCAATACACTCGCCGAGGTGCAAACAGTGCCGACAAGACGGCTGCTGGCGAATGCGACTGGTATAAGCGTGACCCTTCCCGGTCTGTTGAATGCTATTACGGATTCAGGCGACGCCGTCACGCATGGAGATAACAACTGGATGCACGAAGGCATGGGCGATCTCAGCGATAGGCAATGGTACAAGGAATGGGGGGTTCCGCACTGGAATGCGATTGTCGACGGAATCTTCGGGTCGGTCGGCAAGGTCGAGTCTTCGCATGTGGGTGACCTGCTGCCGCTGATCAACGGATTTCAATCGATCATAAACACGGCCTCCCCGTTGCTGCGGCCCGAGGGCGTTGGCGACACATTGGTCGAACTTCGTCGCCGCTTCGAAGCTCTCTACGGCGGGACTCCTGAGCAACGAGCCCTCCAGGTTCGGATCGTCCTTGACAAACTTCCCGGTATAGCCGCTCCCATAGACGCCCTGGGGGGGCCATCGTGAAACCCATTGCCGCGGTATGGCGACTCGTCTTGACCGGCGTGGTCGCGGTTGTCTGCCTCATTTTGCTCGCCAGTGCCATCACGCGGCCGGTGGCATCACAGGTGCGCTCCTACACTGCGGAATTCACCGACGTGTCCGGGTTGTACACGGGCGCCGACGTGCGAGTCCGGGGAGTCCCTGCCGGAAAAGTTCAATCCATCGACTTGGAGCGCCACAACGGGCAGAGCGTGGCCGCGGTCAGGTTCACCCTCGACCGCCGCTTTGGATTGGTGTCCGACACGAGGCTCGCCATCAAGTATCAGTCTCTGACGGGCTCGCGGTACGTCGATGTCGTGAACTCGGCGGAGACATACAAGGAAGCGGACCTGGTCCAACACCTACCTGTGGCGATGACTTCGCCGTCTTTCGACGTGACCAGATTGTTCAACGGGCTCCAACCTGTGCTCGCGACTCTCGATCCCGAGGAAGTCAACAGGTTTGCCCAGAATGCCGCGTCTTTTCTGGCCGGTGACGGCGACGGCCTCGGGCCCATGCTGAAGAGCATCCAGAATCTCACCAGGTTCGTGTCCGATCGCCAAGAAGTCATTGCCATGCTGATGCGCAATCTCTCCGTCGTCGCCGACGCAATGGGTGGCAAGTCACAGGACATGGTCCAGATGCTCGAGTGGATCAACCGGCCGCTGGACGGGGTGCTTGACGTGTTGGACGAATTCCGCAAGACCGAGCTATACAGCACCGATTTCTTGAAGCCCCTAACGGCGGTTCTGACCAACATCGGATTCCCGGTGCAGGGCAACAGCGCCGAAAGCTTCATCTATCAGAACCCCGATGTCGCTTTGGACTCCAACGTCACGAACATCAACCAAGGAATGGACCGGTTTTTCGGCAACATCGATCAGTTCATCGATGCGTTCAAGCTCGTGCCGGTCATGTGGGAGACCATCGGACCGCCGGCTGCGCCCAATGAGCCGCTGCCGTGCTCCCGGGGCCGTTTCCAACTTCCAGAACAGATGGATGTCCTGTTGAACGGACAAAGGGTGGTGCTATGCAACCGCTGAAACTGTTGCGAAACCCGACCGCGTGGGGGGCCGGCGCGTTGGTGCTCGCCACCGTGGTGTCGCTCGTCGCCGCTTGGCTTTACATAAGTCCTCCTGGTCAGAAGATGGTGACCTTCTACACCGACGATGCCGCGTCGGTCCACTCGGGCGACGTGGTGCGGATTGCAGGCATCAATGTCGGCAAGGTATCGGATCTGTCGTTGGAACCAGACCGGGTGCGTGTCCGGGCAAAAGTCGACGGTCACGCATTCGTCGGGGATCAATCGCAGGTAGAGGTCCGCATGCTCACCGTCGTGGGCGGCTACTACGTGAACCTCGTGTCGTTGGGCGACAAACCCCTGGGTTCTGAACCAATTCCGCTGGCGCGGGTGAAAATGCCCTACAACTTGATGACTGCGCTCGCGGACACCACCAAGCTCACCGACAATCTCCAGGGTAACCCGCTCAAACAAACACTGGATCAACTCCAAAAAGGGCTCACCGGTGACAACGTAGAGGCTATCTCCTCACTGATCGACGCGGGCAACAGCTTAGTGTCGACAATTCAGAAACAACGTGGTCAGCTCACTGAGATCCTCAAGTTCTCCAACGAGTACGTCAGCGCGTTGAACGGCTACCGGGATGGAATCAGAGTACTTGTTCGCAAGATCTCGATCGCCATTCAAACGCTTGTGATCTACGGGAAGAAATTTGGTGACGGTATAACGGCGTTCGCAGACGTTCTCGGTCAGCTATCTCCCATCGCATATTTTTACCGGGACCATCGCGCCGACTTTATGGAGAAGGTGCGACATTACCTCGAAACCGCGCGAATGTGGGCGGAGCACAACGGTGCTGTAATCCGGTCACTACGGCTAATCGAGAACAAATTCCAGCGAGTGTTCGACGCCGAGAATGCGCCGCCGGACTTGCTGGCCACCGATCTGTGTATGCCGATGCCTGGGAGTCCGTGCTGATGGTATGCCCACTCTCACGCCATATGCGTCGTGTCGCTGCCATCGCGGTGGCCGCCGTCGTGGCGGTGCCCATTGCCAGCTCGTGTAGCTCGTCGAAGTCTACGAGCGTCGACTATTGCGCGATAATGCCCGATGCTGTCGGTCTGTACGCGGGAAATCCGGTTACGCAGATGGGTTACCCGATCGGCACTGTCAAATCGGTCTCGCCGGGAAACTCCGGTATCCGAGTGGAATTCACCGTGACCCAGCCCCGCCAATTTCCCGCAGACGTCAAGGCTGTCATCAGATCGACTTCACTTCTCACCGATCGAACCCTGGAATTGGTCGGGACCCCGGGATCGGCTCCAAAACTTGCCGCCGGCACCTGCATCCCTCTGAACCGTTCCTTTACACCCAAGAGCCTGTCGCAAGTGGTCGCCTCCACCACTAAACTGATCAACTCGATCAGCCCCGATGGTTCGACAAACGTGGCCGACACCGTTCGTGGACTTGATCAGGCATTGCATGCGACGGGCCCGCGATTCAACCAGCTGATGACCAATATGGCAGCTGTCCTCGACAGCCCTGACCAAGCGATTAGTTCGATCGCGTCCGTGATTGCCAATCTCGCTCAACTGACGACATTTGTTAGAGAATTGAGCGGACCGATAAAGGAAATCTTGCTGGATCTGCAAAGGACGCTGCCCAACATCATCAGGGTGGTCAAACCTGTTGGTCAACAGCTTTTTGGCACCCTATACCTTTTCAAGATGGCTTCGGATATCGAAGTCACGCTTGGCGAGCCCATGCAGTCTACTTTTGATGCGACGTCGGTGGCGTTGCGGAAGTTGTCCGCGCACGCCCCCCGGCTGGCCAACCTTCTCAATCCTGTGCCGTGGTGGATCAATACGGCCGCCAATTACTTAAACGCGCACGCGGCTCGCCACGTCATTAGGTATCGGCCTCCCATGTACCGCATCCGGACGCCCGACGGAGTTGGGATGTGCAACATCATGAATGCACGCATGCCCGGTAGCTGCGCCAACGTCCAGGGCACGCCGTATGCCGTCGACGTCGCACTTTTGCAATACGTGCTGACCCAGGCGGCGAATCGATGAACCGCCGGTTGCGTACCGTCGCGGCGGCCGTCGCCACCACCGTAGTGGTGTCCGCCACGTCATCGGCGTGTAGCGCCCTGAATGTGAATTCGTTGCCTCAACCGGGCAAAAGCTACCGGGGCGGATACGAGATCACGCTGCAATTCGAGAATGTGCTCAACCTGCCTGATCGCGCAAAGGTGGTGATGGGTGGTACTGAGGTCGGCACCGTCACCGGTGTCAAGGTCACTAGTCGGCAGGTGGATGTCACGGCGAAGATCGACCCCAGCGTTTCTATCCCGTCAAATATCCACGCCGCCTTGGAACAAGCCACCGTCCTCGGTGACATCTATCTGAGCCTCAGCCCACCTGATGACCAACCGCCGGCACCGCGATTGACGCCCGGCAGCACAATTATGCTGGGGCAGACCACATCTCCGCCGCAACTGGAAGACACGCTGGCGCATCTCGCCGACTTTGTGTCGAGCGGGTCCATCCAGCGGCTGCAGAATACGATCATTGGCGTAAACCGGATAACGCCACCGGAACCCGCGCTTCGCAACCTGGCTTCGCGGGTCTCCGCTGACCTCGGCGATCTGTCGGACAACATCGATGTTGTTGACCGTCTGCTCAACAGCGTGTCCGAAACCGGAACGATCCTGCACGATCGCCTTTCGTCGGCGCAGTATTGGTTTTCCCCCAGGGGAATGCGGGGTTTCGACCGTGCGATGCAGACTTCCAACTACTTAGGGCGGCTCTTCCCATCCGTCGGAAGCGTTTACACAGGCGGATACTGGCTGGTGCCATTCCTGGAGTCAGCCGTTGCGTCGACCGATGCATTACGACGTTCCAAATGGGCCTTCGAGGACGAGTGGCCGGCGTGGCACAAGCTGTTCACCGATACATTCCTACCGGAAGACAAGTACCCGGCGATCAACATCACCTCGATCGTTGGCCCCGACGGTCGTGAACTATCGGGAAATGTGACGGATGTGTTGCGGATTTTGGGTGCGGCGCCGTGAGAAAACGAGATTTCCTCACATTTATTGCATTCGCGGGGATGATCATTCTCGGCGTCGGGTATATCTGGTCGCTCGGTGTCCGAATTGCGCCGCCGTCTAAGCGAACGAACCTCTCCATGCAGGTCGCCGACATCAACGGAATCCTGCTAGATTCCAACGTTCTGCTGCGAGGTGTTCCCGTCGGCAAAGTAACCGGCATCAAGTCATCTTTGAACGATGCGACCATAGATTTCTACATCGACGACCGGTACCAGGTCCCTGTGGATACCGAAGTGCGACTCGAGAGCCTTTCAGCGCTGGGTGAGCCGTACATAGGATTGGTTCCGCGGGTCGAACACGGCCCCATGTTGCGCGACGGTCAGCGCATCGCCACGGAAAGGATCGCCCAAGCACCGTCAATTTCGGAGTTGGCCGTCAGCATCACCCGAGTCTTGAATCAGGCCGATCCACAAGCGCTCAAGCGGGTCGTCGGCGAATTAGACAGCGGACTGCCCGATCCGAGCCTTGTGCTGCCCAATCTTTCGCGCACGGCGTTGTTGCTCAGGAACGTCACTGCGGACATGAACGGCCGCGGTCGTGCTCTGCTCGACAACTTCCAAACGCTGCTGCGGAACGCCAACTGGGTTGGGCCGTTGCTTGCCGACATCAGCCCTGGGTTCCGGACTGTCGGCCTGTCTGCCGGAATTCTTTTCTCAGGTCTGGAAATTGACCGGCCCCTGGGGGGAGTCGCCATCTACGACGAGGTGAATCGTCTGATCGACCGGATCCAGAAGCTCCTGGACGACAACGGCGGTGATATCAAGGTGCTCGGCGAAGCGCTTCTGCCGCACCTTCAGGGCATTGCAGGCTCCCTGATGAACTTCGATACCGGTCAGATGTTGTCCAACGTTCTGGAGTCGGTGCCTGCCGACGGCACCATCACCTTGCACGTCGACGTTCCTTAGGACCGTTGAGACCCCACGTTGAGTAACGAATGAGAGTCCAGAAATCCCATGATGACCGATGAAACGGCAGACCACAAAGAACAAGCCGCGTCCGAGGCAGTCGGTCAGGAGACCGACGAGCACGAGACGACCGCGACCGATGCGCCCGAGCAGGACGCGTCGAAGGATGACGGAGAGCCTCGCGTCGTGGATGAACCCAAGGCCGAACGAAGGCGATTGCAGGCCTCGATTTCGGTTCGCACACTTCTCGTCGGTGGCTTGATCGCTGCTCTCGTTGCCGGCATCGGCGTGATGACGTGGTTGTACATCGGCGCGAAACGTGACCTCGACGGACAAGCGCGAGAAGTGGCGGACACCAAGCGAGCCGAGAAGATCGCCCTCGACTACGCGACAAACGCCGCGGCGATGAACTTCAAAGACCTTCCGGCCTGGAAGGCCAAGCTCGTAGCCGGAACCAGTCCTGAACTCAAGGAAAGGCTTGGCGCAGCGGCGGACCAGATGGAGCAGATCCTCGTTCCGCTGCAATGGAATTCGACCGCACGGCCACTTTCGGCCAAGGTGCGGTCGAAGGTCGGCGGCGCTTATATCGTCGATGCGTTCGTCAGTGTGATGACCAGGACGGCGCAGGGTCCCGACCCCCTCCAGTCCACTGCCACCTACAGCGTGACCATCGACAGCGGGAAAAACTGGCAGATAACCGACGTAGGCGGTATCGGCGCCGCGGTAGAGGGACGATAGGAGGCCGCCATGGCGACGGCTCTTCGGCGGGAAACGATCGCGTTCGCCCGCCGCATCGTGGCTGTGCTCGCGGTCGCAATGGCGTCCTGTGCCACGTCAGGGGCCGACCCAGGGTCCGGTGGCGAGATGCCGTCCGATGACCAACTGATCCGGCCGCTTCCGGTCGTCGTCGTGAAGCCCACGAACTGGGTGCCAAAGTTTCCGTTTCCCTACGACAAGACACGCCATCTCGTCACCGAAGCAGACATCAATGCTGAGCGTGAACTGTGCCAGTGGTACACCCCTCAATACGGAGTTCTGATCGATCAAATCGACAGGCTGCAGTTCAACCGCTTACAGCAGAACGGGCCGGGTATCCGGACCGGAGCGGCCACCGACTCGGATTACAGCTTCGGTTCCGTCCAACAGCAGGCCGACATCGTCACTGGAAATATCGATCGGTCAATGGATTTCATCACCCCACGAGTGCAGGCATTCACGATAAACAACGACTACGCGGGCGACATTTACCTGCCGCTGTTTCAGGCGCACAGCTTTTACGTGTTGTGGCAAAACCTGGGCAACGTCAACAACGGCATCAAGGCCCACCAGCCCGACTGGTTCACAGGACCGTCGGTACAGCTGCTCAAGCGTGCGGGCAGCGAGATCAATCGATCGCACGTGTGCTGGTGAGCGCGTTGTGAGAGAACAAATGTTGAGGCGAGTGGATGGCCGGCGTGGGCGCGGGATCGCGCCGGTCATGGCGACGATCATGCTCCTAGGCGTCGGTTTCGCGCCAGCGCCTTCCGCGGGTGCTGACGCTACCGACAATCTGCGCTCGGCGGTCGATCAGGTCCGCGCCGGAACCTCGTGCGGAGCGCTTCGCGGCGATCCGATTATCGAGAAGGTTGCGACCAAGATTAATCAGTCGACGCAGAACTACATCGATCACCAGGCGACGCAAACGCCGATCACCGACCCGCTGACGGGCCTGAAGATCCTTGGCTACCGCGGCACGAAGGCCACCCTGCTCCAAGGGGCCTCAACGAACGATGCCGACTCGATCAAGGCGCTGATATTGCAGGGATACAACAAGATTCCCGATTGCGCCTACACGGATTTCGGCGCGAACATGCAGTTGAATGAACGAACTGGTTACTGGTTGACCGCAGTGGTGTTAGCCGGCGCGTGAGGGAGTGGATTGATGAGTCGCTTTCCCGCAGTGGTTGTTGGGACAATCGCGCCCGTTTGCGACCTGTTGTCCGCCCCAACCGCTCACGCCGCGGTCCCCGTCACCTACGAGGTCGTGTCAGCCGACATCGGCTCGGCGAACGTTGAATTCTTCGACGGACACGCGCGCGAAGCTCGGCCGAAGGTGCCACTTCCGTGGCGAACGACGGTGATGCTGGACAATCCGGCAAGCTTGGGAACCGATGTCGCCGAGATCCGGGCTGACTGGCGGTGGGCTGCCGCACCGAACAGGTGGGTGACGGTACGCGTCTACTTCGGGAACGTCGTTCGCTGCGCGAACACCCTCGATGTGGGGGACGCGGCCTGTTACGGCACGACTGGCTTCGAGAACTCGTGACCGCCATGAAAGGCAACATTCACTGTGCCGCAACGTCGTTTACCAGGAGGACGCGCTCAATGCCACTGCGCCCTCGATGGCTGATAGCGATCGGTTCTGCCATCGCGTTGACGCTGAGCGCTGCGATTCCCGGGCGCGCCGATCCGGCCCCTGATCCATCGATATCGCCCTTCCCGGCTGTGGACACGATCACGGCGTGGTACAACCAACTGCCCGCCGACGATTTCTTCCTTCCCAACAATTCTGGTGTCTGGTTCTTGTCGCCCACCGGTCTCAATTGCGGCATCTGGACTTGGGGAAGCTTCGGCTGTACCGGTGATATCCCCGGAATGCCTCCCGGTGAACGCCACATCGCCTGGTTCAACGGGAACCGCTCGGTGCACCACGGCTGGACGGCCGCCATCCAGTTTCCCGGCGGTCAAGCCCAACGTCCGCTGCCGCCGGGCAGCTATGTCACCTACGCCACCCCGGGCTCGGGTGAGACGACCTGTGCGGTCACTCCCGAGGGAAACACCTACTGCGAACACGGCGAATTCAAGTTTCTGACGACGCCGAATGGGACGTGGTTCAAATCGTGGGGCGACAGGAACTCCTATATCTGCAACAGTTACGGGACCTGCCCCCCGTGATGACGTTCAGCCGTTGTCCAGTCGGATTGCAATCGGTCCTTGAACCATCATGGGCGGATGCCGCCCCCCACTTGGTCAACGGTGGGACGTATGGGCCGACATGACGTTCATCGGGCTGCCCCTGACGGGGCCGGGTGGCCACAATGAGTGGCAGCATGCCGGCATGCCGTAGCGGTCAGCCTCTGAATGGACTGTGGCGCCGGAGAATTCGCCAGCGTCGCGCTTCCTGCATCTGTCGGGTGGTATGCCGGCCGACAAGCCAACAGCTCGGGCCCGCCGGTCAATGGAGCCGCGCGCTCGAGCCCAGTCCGATCTCCATCACCACGCCGGAAAGCACGCCGGGGTCGGTGACGAGGTGCACGACTGCTCGTGTGACGTCCTCGGCCTCGAGCCACGGTTCCGGTATCGGGTTGACCCGGGTGGCTCGCGCCACGATCGCCTCGTCGGGGATCCTTCCTGCCGGCATCGCCATCGGGGTGTCCACCGTGCACGGGCATACCACGTTGACGGTGACGCCCTCCTTCGCAACCTCGAGGGCGAGCGATTTCGCCATGCCGATGACCCCCCACTTAGTGGCGCTGTAGGCACTGATGTCGGGCAAGCCCATGCGTCCGCCCATTGACGACGTGACGACGATGCGGCCGAAGCCCAACTCACGCATGGGTTTAACGGCGGCGCGCAGGCAATGAAAGACGCCCGTCAAATTCGTGCCAACCAACTCGGCCCACATCGTGTCCGTGGTCTCCCAAAGCTTCGCCGGCGGCGAGACGATTCCGGCATTGGCAACGAGCACATCGAGGCTTCCGAGATCGGCCACTGCGGTACGCACAACGGCGTCAACGGCGGCGGCGTCGCGCACATCGGCCTCCACCGGGACGCACGCCCCGCCGGCCGCGGTGACGAGAGCGCAGGTTTCTTTCAGGTCATCGCTGCTGGCTAGCGGATATCGGATGCTGCTCATCGCGGCCGGGACGTCCAGCGCGACGACGGTGGCGCCCAGGCCGGCCAGGGCGAGAGCGTGCGAGCGGCCTTGGCCACGCGCCGCCCCCGTCACGAGCGCAACTCGCCCTTCCAGGCGACCGTCGCCGCTGCGGTCAATCATTGTTGGCAGTCTAGCTATCGGTGCTCGTGGCACCCGATTTAGTTACCAGGGTGTCGACGTAGGTGTCGACGACGTTCCATTTGGGTGTCCAGCCGAGTCGTTGTTTCGCCTTCGTGGAATCCATGATGAGCGGCACGCTGTACAGCTCGGCGACCGACGCGAAATCCGGGACGAAGCGGAATCGAGTGGAGGCGGCGATCCGGCTCATCGCCCGATAAAGCAGATTCTTTCCGAACGGCAGTGGACGAAAGCCGAAGATGCGGGCGATGTCCTCGCTGCTGATCACGCCTTCGCTACAGATGTGATACACCCCGGGTTCGCCGGCACCGAAGATGCACTGCACGAACGCCGACCCGACGTCGTCCTCGTGAATGGCCTGAGTCTCGAAGCGAGGCACGGGCATTGGGATCCGGAACGGCAGTCGGCGATTGCGGTCGATGAAGCCTCGCAGGCGCCGCAAGCCGTTGCCACTGCTCTTGTGCCCGATGAGGTGGGGACCCATCACGCCCGGCGTACGGAGCATGTAGAGATCGATACCAGGGGTGTCGGCTTCGAGTTCGGTAAGAGCTCGTTCGAGGTCGGCTTTCTGGCGCGCGTAATCGAAGTATTTGATCGGCCTGGGTGCCCACTCCTCGGTGACCCCGTACGGCATCTCTGGGTCGAATCCGATCGCCGAGATCGTCGAGGCGAACACAAAGCGCTTCGCACCTGCGGCTGCGGCCGCCTTGAAGGTATTCAAGGTGCCATCGATGTTGATCGCATAGGTCGCGGGATCTTTCGGCGAACCGGTGATGGCGAAGGCGAGGTGTACGACGACGTCGGCGCCCTCGAACGCCGCGGCCAGCTGGTCAGGGTTGCGTACGTCCCCCGGCCGGTAGATCATCTTCGACCAGCCGTGTTCGCTGGGTTCGAAAGGACTTCGGGCGATCCCAATGATTTCACCGATGCGGTCGTCTGCCTCCAGAAGCGGGATGAGACCGAAGCCGAACGTACCGGTCGGTCCGGTGACCGCAACCCTGAGTGACTTCTCGGCCACGATTAGTCTCTGACCTTGTCGCGCTGCGCCCGCACCACCGGAGGTGTCTTACCCCATTCGGGTACGCCGTCTTCGGGCTTGGCCATGGGATTTCCATCGTCGTGCAGCTGTGCCCAGTGCGCATGGTTGAGCTCGTGCAGTGAGAAGCATGCGTTGAGCGAGTTGTGAAAGCCCATGTTGTCGACGGTTTGATTAACCGATTCCTTGACCAACAGGGCCGCCACCGTCGGAACCTCGGCAACTCGTCGGGCGAAGTCCAGCGTCATGTCGCCGAGGTGATCGGTGGGAAAGACCTTGGCCACCATGCCGAGCGCGAACGCGTCGCTCGCGGATATGGAGTCGCCGGTCAGCATCAGCTCTTTGGTTTTGCGGGGGCCGAATTCCCATGGATGAGCGAAGTATTCCATGCCGCACATGCCCATGCGGGTGCCGACCACATCGGCGAACTCTGTGTTGTCGGCGGCCACGATCAGATCACATGCCCACATCAACATGAGGCCGGCGGAATAGACCTTGCCGTGTACCTGGGCGATGGTGATCTTGCGAAGGTTGCGCCAGCGCAGCGTGTTCTGAAAGAAGTAGTGCCATTCCTGCAACATCAGGGACTCCGCGCCTCGCCGGGTGCCGCCGTTGACCTTCCACGACGGATGCTGATTCGGGCCGGGAAGATATTCCTCCTGGGCTTCGGGAGACACCACGTCGTGACCGGCGGAGAACATCTTCCCGGTGCCGCCGAGAATGATGACCCGTACGTCGTCGTCGGCCTCAGCCTCCAGGAATGCTTCGTTGAGCTCGACCAGCATGCCGCGGTTCTGGGCGTTTCGCGTTGCCGGACGGTTGAGCAATATCCTCACCACTCGCCCGTCGTCGTGCCGCTCGACGAGCAGGTACTTGTAATCGGCCATAGCCGTCCCTCTTTTCCGATGCTGTTCACCGTGTATGCGCCCGCGGTCGATATCTGGGCTGCCGTCCGTGAATGGATGATCACCGACCGGCTATTATCTACGCGGTATAAACTTTAGCGTGCCAGACGTGTGGGGCAAACCACTTCGCCGCGGTCCGCCGGACTCGTGCGGCGGCGACGACGGACTAGAGGGACGCCGCAAAATGTACGACGAGAACCTGACCGAAGAGCAGCGGATGCTGCGTCAGACCACCACCCAGTTCATCGAAGCGCAACTGCCGCTGTCGGTTGCCCGGACGCTGCACGACGATCCGAGCGGCTACGACAGAACGTGGCTGTCCCAAACGGCGGACCTGGGGTGGTACTCGATGTTGATCGCCGAGAAATACGGCGGGGGCAGCATGACAAATCACCCGCTCATCGACGTCGCGACGATCGCTGACTCGGTGGGGCGCTACCTACAACCAGGACCGTTCATCCCGATGAATGTGGTCGGCGCTGCGATTTCGGAGTTCGGCACTGATGCGCAACGCGAAGATTTTCTGCCCAAGATCGCCGCCGCTGAAGCCGTTATGACGTGGGCGCCTTTCGACTCCGGGGGTGAGTGGGACTCGGGAGGGGGGCTGGAGGTGTCGCGGGATGGCTCGCAAGTCGTGCTTCGTGGCGTGCGCGGCTTCGTCCCCGAAGCGCAGTCGGCCGACTACTTGCTCGCGGTCGGTCGGTGTGACGGCGAGCCGGTTCAGGTTATTGTGCCAACCGGGTCCGCCGGCGTGGGTGTCGAAGCGCTGACGTGCTACGACCTTTCCCGGCGCATCGCAGACGTGTCATTCGACGATGTGCGCCTTCCGGCCGCGGCTCTCCTCGGCGCGGACGATATCGACGCGCACGAAAGCCTGGAGCGCCAGCTGCAAATCGCTGTGGTGCTGGCGTGCGCGGAAACCGTGGGCGCGCTCGATGCGATGTTCTCCATGACGGTTCAGTACTCGAAAGATCGGATCGCCTTCGGTCGCCCGATCGGGTCGTTTCAGGCGATCAAACACATCATGGCAGACCTGCTGCTCTACCTTGAGAGCTGCAAAGCGGCCACGGCCGAGGCCGCACAAGTGGTCGACCGCCGCGCCGGCGATGCCGCCGAGATCGTCTCGATGACCGCGGCGTATGTGGACGAGTACGCCACTGAGATTGCCCAAGAGTGCCTGCAGGTGCACGGCGGTATCGGCTTCACGTGGGAGCACGACCTTCATCTGTACATGCGGCGCATTCGGACCACGACAAGCATGTGGTGTGAGAAGGCGTGGCACTACGAGCGAATCTGCGAGGCGTGTGCGTTGTGAGCAAGGCGAACGAACTAGACGCGTACCGTGCCGCGATGCGGGAATGGCTGTCGGCGAATCTCCCGCGGCGCAGTGGTGAAGCCGACGGTATTCCGACCGAGGTTGCCGCCGAGGAAGTCGCCGCAGGTCGAATAGCGCAGAGGAAGGTGTACGACGCGGGTTACCTCGGCATCAATGTCCCGACTGAATACGGCGGTCAGGGGCTCAGCAACGCCCATCAGCAGGTCTGGGTCGACGAATCCGCCGGCTACGATGTTCCGCTGCCTGCAGGCATCGCCTCGATCGTGACGATGCGGGTCGTTCTGCCGACCTTGCTGCACAATGCCGCTGAGCAGCAAAAGTGCGAGTGGATTCCGCGCGTGCTGCGGGGTGAGGACATCTGGGTCCAGCTCCTGTCCGAGCCAGACGCTGGGTCGGACCTCGCCGGGATTCGCACCCAGGCCCGTCGCGACGGCGACAAGTGGATCCTGCAGGGCACCAAACTGTGGTCGTCTGGCGCAATTCACGCCGACTACGGGATCTGTTTGGCCCGAACGGATCAGAATGTGCCCAAGCACCGCGGGCTCACGTGGTTCAAAGTGCCGTTGCGTGACGAGCACGTCACTGTGCGCCCGGTACGTCAGGTCAACGGCAGCGAGGAGTTCTGCGAGGAATTTCTTGACAACGTCGTGCTTGGCGACGAGATGGTCATCGGTTCAGTGAACGACGGCTGGAAGGTCGCGAATTCGATGCTCATGTTCGAGCGCGGAGCCGGCCACATCGACCTGTCCCCATCTACCTCGGAATCCCGCAGTAAGCATGCTTCTGATCTCGTCGAGTTGGCGGGCAATGGTATTGCGTCCCGCTGCGAAACGGCGCGCGGCCGCGGATCGGGTCCGGCGATCGCGGCGCAACGCACCAAGGACTGGGTCCATGAAGTCCTCACCCGCCGAGTCACCGCGCGCCTCATGAGCGGTGCGGCCAACCCTGCCACGTCCGCACTGATCAAGTTGTCGATCGGCACACGGGGCCCTGACCGCGCAATCGCCGGCATGCAGATCGGTGGACGCAACGCCATCGCCTGGCGCAGCCCCGGTTCGGCAGGCGACAGGGCGGCCAGCAACTACGTCTACGGGCGACAGTTCGCGATCGCGGGCGGCAGCAACCAGATCCAGCGCAACATCATCAGTGAACGCGTCCTGGGCCTACCCCGTGAGCCGAGCTACGACAATGAAAAGCCGTTCAAAGACGTCCTGCGCGACGCCCAGAAGTGGACAGCTGGCTGACATGACGCGCAGGAACGGGCGACCAACCGCCAAAGCCGGCTTACCTAAATTACGTCAGAAATTTGTCTCGGGACCTCGAACGTTTCGCGCGGACCTTCATTATGGTGGTCGAATTGCAGGCCCGAGGAGCGCAATCCCATGACCACCACCTTGCGAGTCGCGATAGCGCTGATCGTGGGCTGCTTCGCGGCGGTGAGCACCCCTGGGGTCGCTCGCGCCGAGGAGTTCGTGACATACGAAGTAGTGGCACAATCGCCCTCTCTCACTTCGGTGAACGTCGACTACGCCGACCTCTCCGGGCCGGTCGCCCTGCAGAACGTTGCGCTGCCGTGGCGAATGAACGCCGCAGTGGCTGACCCTCACAGCGTCGACACGACGCTGCACGTCACGTGGCAATCTCCGGTGCGCTACAAGTGGGTGATCGTCCGAATCTGGACCCGCGGAAGCCTGCTGTGTGAGGCCATCGCTGATGCAGGAGAAACCACCTGCACGGCTAAGGGGTATTACAAAGGCGAGATGCCGAGATGGATGCCGCCCATGTCTCCTCCCGGCGCTAGCTGAGCGTCGCGGCCCCAACCACTTCCTACGGGGGATGAGAAATGAGACAGCGATTCGCATGCCGGTTGATGATCGGAGTGGTGACTGCGTGGCTCACGGCCGGTTCCGTGCTCGTACCCACGCCGGCCTCTGCGGCCCCTTGTGATGGACCAAATTGTGTCGAACATCTGAGGACCGGCGCAGTCGAAGGTGCACAGTGCCAGGCCGCCAGGCTCTACCCATTCGGGCTGGACGCGAACGGCAATACCTTCATTTGCTACGCCACGTACCGTAACCCCACAACGGCGACCTGGGTGGCGGTTCCCGGGCTCGTGGGTGTGCGAGATTTTGGGGCTCTGTGCTCTGGCCCTGGGGTCGCACAGTCGCTCGACGGAATCCCGATGGTCTGCAGAGATGGCATCTGGGATCGCTATACGCCTGCCCTCCCAGTGAACTGAGAAGCTACCCTGGGGGAACTTAATTATATATATTTAAAAACCCTGCGGTTCGCGGCCGCCGTAAACACCTGCCTCAGGAGGGGATTCGAACATGAGTGATGCGGTGCTTTACCCGCCGATGCCAAAGCCCGACAGTGTGAGCGAATTCTTCTGGAGCGGGGTGGATCGGCATGAACTGCTGATCCTGCGGTGTCAGGCATGCGGAACATATCTGCATCCCCCGAAGGAGGTGTGCCGAGCCTGCCTGAGCACAAACCTGGAGCCAGAGCGGGTGTCCGGTGACGCCACACTCGTCACCTGGACAGAGCCCCGCAAGGCTTACGATCCGTACTTCGCTGCCCATCAGCCCTACATCTTCGCCACTGTCAACCTCGTCGAGCAGGAACCGCTGCGCTTCGCGACTAACCTCGTCGACTGCACCGGTGACGAACTGCGGATCGGACAACCGCTGGCCGTGACGTTCCGTGAGGTTGCGCCGGGCTGTACGCTGCCGCTGTTCGAGGTCGTCGGGCGATGACCGCGATGCAGAATCGCGTGGCGATCGTCGGCGTCGGGTATTCGGAAACCGGCCGTATGCTGCCGTTTTCCGACGATCAGCTCGTGACGCAGGCCGTCGCTGCCGCCCTCGACGACGCGGGGCTGAAACAGGGTGATGTCGATGGGATTTCAACCACCGGCGGCGTCTCGATGTCGATAGGTTCGCTACTCGGAATCTTGCCACTGAATTGGTTTTTCACCTCGAGCCTATACGGACCGTCTTTCGCCGAGACCGCAGTAATGGCGATGGACGCAATCGCTTCCGGATCGTGCCACACCGCTCTGGCCTTGCGTGTCATCCGCCAGCCGCGGGCCGGGGACCACCCGATCGCCGCGATCACCGCGGGCGGGCCCGCGGACGGCCCGACTCGCGTCGGCGGCCAGCAGCAGTGGACAGCGCCGTTCGGCGGCAGCCTACCGGCGGCGTTCATCGGCGGCCTCCAGATGCAGCGGTATATGAGCGAATTCGGTGCCAAGGAAGAGGATTTCGCGCGACACGCCGTCGTCCAGCGCGGTCACGCGATGCGAAACCCCGAAGCGCTATTTCGTGAGCCGCTCGACGTCGATGAGTACCTGGCGTCCCGCTACGTCAGTAAACCGGTGCGACTCCTCGATTGCGACTACCCGGTTGATTCCGCGTCCGCGGTCATATTCACCACCCCCGAGCGCGCCAGGGAATGCCGTAAGCCCGCCGTGTTGGTCGATTCGTGGGCGATGTCGGCGGTAGCCGACATCGACATGGCATTGCTCGATGACTTCACATCGAACGCAATCGGCCACTGCAGTGACACCCTGTGGTCCCGAACTGATCTGCGGCCCGCTGATGTCGACTGCGCGGGACTGTATGACGGCTTCTCAATCATTACGTTCGAATGGCTTGACGCTCTTGGCTTCTGTGGTCGTGGGGAGGCGCCACAGTTCATCAACGACGGCCACACCGGACCTGGCGGGTCGCTCCCGACGAATACAGACGGGGGCGCCTGCAATGTCGGCCGTCGCCACGGGGCCAACTTCTGCATCGAATCGGTCAGACAACTTCGTGGTGAGTGCGGTGAGCGCCAGGTACCCGAAGCCGAAGTGGCTGTATGGTCGAACGCCACCGGGTCGTTCGCGGGCGCTGCGATCCTCACTGTTGATCGATGATGATGATGCTCAGCCGATGAGCGCCAGGATCAGGTGCTTTAGGCCCCAATCCAATCCGACCAAGAACTCGAGCGCCGCGCCAACGCGCCTTTCGGTTACGTTGGATCGCCAGCCTCAAGCGTGATTGCTCATAGCGGAAACTTTGTTCCCGTGAGTTGCTCCGACAACTCCCAAAGCGCGGCAGCCGTCGTGACGTTTCGAGCCGCCGGACTCCGGCCGACTGGCTTGCTGCGGCCCAGCATCCCGAAACGTGGACCGATGAAGGTATCGCCCGGCAGGTCCTGCGACACCGCGTACAACGTCTGCCGGGCACCGAAATCGGCGCTGGTGGACATCCGCTTCGTGGCCGCAGCCAATACGTCGCCGAGGCGACGCCCAGATGTGTTCATCAAGTTGGTTTGCGAGTAGCCGGGGTGGGCCGCGATCGAACGCAGCTGCGAACCGGCGGCGTCAAGGCGGCGTTGCAGCTCGCCCGTGAACAGCAGGTTGGCCAGTTTCGACTGGCCGTAGGCGAGATAAGCGGCGTACTTTCGCGCCTTCCAGTTGAGGTCATCGAGGTCGATGCCCCCGCGCCAATGGGTGATCGAGGAGATAGTTACGACTCGGTCGCTGAGCTTGGGCAGCAGTAGGTTGGTCAGCGCAAAGTGCCCCAAATGGTTTGTGCCGATGTGGCGTTCGAAGCCATCAACCGTCATCGAGTAGGGGACAGCCATGATGCCCGCGTTGTTGACCAGGACGTCGGCCGCATCGACGCTGTCTGCGAACTTTCGGACGGACGACAGATCTTGCAGATCGAGTTCACGTACCTCGGTATCGCCGGCGATCTGCTGTGCGGCGGCTTTGCCCTTATCTGTGTTACGCACGGCCATAATGACTTTGGCTCCAACCCGAGCCAATTCGCGAGCCGTCACCGCGCCTAGGCCGCTGTTGGCCCCGGTGATGACGACGGTGCGTCCGAGGAATGACGGCAGATCGTCTGCGGTCCAATTGGTCACTCCCCGAGTATTCCCTTCAGCACTCGACGTGCAACTCCGGGTGTTGAGTTCGGGCAATGTGGTCGATTCGGGAGTGCCTCCGACGGACGTCTTAAGCGGCAGGCGTGGCGATGCCCGCTGCGCTGTTGACACGGTTAGTGGCGAGTGGTAGACACGAATACAGAATCTGTCTGCGTGTCTACCGCTGAGGAGCGTACAGTGCCTTTGCAGGACGATGTACAGATCGTGTCGGTGGACGATCACCTGATCGAGCATCCCCGCGTGTGGCAAGATCGCCTGCCTTCCAAATACCTGGAGGACGGCCCGCGAATTGTCGAGGATGAGCATGGGCACCATCTCTGGGCATACGAGGGTGAACTGCACGCGCAGGTTGGCCTGAACGCGGTGGCGGGTCGGCCATACGAGGAATACGGGCTCGAGCCTATGAAATTCCAGGACATGATTCCGGGCTGCTATGACCCGGTAGAACGCGCCAAAGACATGGATCTGGACGGAGTGCAGGCGGCACTGTGCTTCCCCTCGTTCCCGGGCTTCTCCGGTTCGACCTTTCACAAAGCCAAAGACAAAGCGCTGGCACTCGAATGCGTGCGCGCCTGGAACGACTTCTCTCTTGATGAATGGTGCGGTTCGGCGCCGGACCGCTACGTTCCGGTCGTCATGGTGCCGACGTGGGACGTCGACCTGGCTGTCGCCGAGGTGGAGCGGACAGCTTCAAAAGGCGCACGCACGATCAGTTTTCCCGAGAGCCCGGTGCCCCTGGGGATGCCGTCCCTGCACTCTCGGTACTGGGACCCACTGTGGAGCGCCGCTGAGGCCACCGATATGCCGCTGAGCATGCACTTCGGCACGTCCACGTACCTGCCCGGATACAGCTTCGGCGCGAGCGGGGTGACCACCGATGACCAGGACCAATATGACCAGCACAGCGGGCAGGAGGACATTCCGTTCGCGGTGGCGATCACGCTCTTCGGCACCAATCTGATGTGGACCACCGTCGATCTGCTGCTGTCGGGTGCATTGCAGCGTCATCCCAACCTGAAGATCTCGCTGGCCGAGGGCGGCATCGGATGGATTCCCTACATCCTCGAGCGCACGGACTACGTGTGGGACCGGCATCGCTGGTACCAGAAGATCGACAAGGACACTCGGCCCTCCGATCTGTTCAAGAAGCACTTCTACGGCTGCTTCATCGACGACGAATTCGGACTGAAGAACCGCGACGCGATCGGGGTCGATCGGCTGCTGCTCGAAGTGGATTATCCGCACTCCGATTCGAGCTGGCCGAATTCACGCAAGCGCGCCCAAGAGGTTCTTGTCTCGGTGTCGGATAGCGATGCACGCAAGATCGCCGAAGACAACGCCCGGCAGCTGTTCCGCTACCCGCGGTCGGGCTGGAAGTGACACCTGATACCCAAGCCGGCGCCAAGCGAAGCGAGGGCTTCCTCGCCGGTGTCACCGTCGTCGAGCTTGCCGACGAGACCGGCGAGTACGTGGGCAAGCTGCTTGCCGGGCTCGGCGCGAACGTCATCAAGGTCGAACCGCCAGTCGGTGAGATCACCCGGACCTATGGGCCCTTCAAAGATGACATCGAGAATCCCGAACAGAGCCTTCACTTTTGGCACTCCAACATCGGCAAGCGAAGCGTGGTCTTGGATCTCGACGAACCGGCAGATCAGGCACGACTGCGGGACTTGGTCTCCCGCGCCGACGTCTTCGTGCACACCCGATCTTTGGATTACATGCGTACCCGTGGCCTCGACCAGGAAGCATTGCGCGCCAACGTGCCCGGACTGATCTACTGCCGAATATCGCCGTTCGGTGACGACGGCCCATGGGCCGACTATCCCGGCAGCGACCTCGTTCATCTCGCACTGGGCGGCGTAGCCATGAACTGTGGCTATGACCCCGAGCCGTCAGGGCACTACGACACGCCTCCGATCGCGCCTCAGATGTGGCAGGCGTACTGCATCGCCGGCGAGACGACATCGATCGCCATCATCACGGCGTTGATCTATCGGCAGTCTTCGGGGCGGGGCCAATACCTCTCGGCATCGATCCATGATGCGGTCAGCAAGAACACCGAGACCGACGTTCCGAACTGGGTATACCAACGCCTCACCAATCTGCGACAGACGTGTCGGCATTCGATGCCGACGGCGGCTGTCCCAGCGCTCGCGCTGACCAAAGACGGTCGTTGGCTGCTGCCCTACCGGACCTACCTGCCGGGTGGCAGCGCCCTGTTCAAAGCTCTGGTCGACATGCTGGCGCGCCACGGGATGCAGGCCGATCTGGACGATCCGAAATACCTTGACGACGCCTACCGCGCCCAACCCGTCGTTGCCCAGCACATCGGCGACGTCACTGACCGGCTCATCGGCCGGTTCCTTGCCAATCGGGAGATCTGGCAGGAGGCGCAGCAGGTCGGAATGCCCTGGGCGCCAATCCGTTCGCCGCACGAGAATGTCACCGATCCGCACTTCAGCGCCCGAGAGGCGTTCAAGGTCGTCGAGCATCCCGAACTCGGCGAGAGCTATACCTACACCGGGGCGCGGTGGTACTGCCCGGAGGTGCCGTGGCAGTCGGACACGCGGCCACCGATGCTCGGTGAGCACACAGCGGAGGTCTTCGAGGAGATCTCCACCCAAGGCGCACCCGGGCCCCGCGCGAGCCATGTGGCCCACCGCGCGGCCGCCGAGGTGTCCCCGTCGGGGAAGCCATTCGCGTTGTCGGGGGTTCGCGTGGTCGACTTGTCCTGGCTGCTTGCCAGCGCCGGTGCGGGGCGGTTTCTCGCGGCGCACGGCGCGGAAGTGGTCAAGGTCGAACACTCCAGCCGTTGGGACACAATGCGTTTCGGTGCCGGATTCGCTCCGGAGGGCGGCCGTGCCGAGCGTGACAAGGCCCAGGGGCCGATTGCCGTACCGGCCGGCGACCGTGGGCCGAACAAGTCCGGCGCGTTCATGGAGATCAATGCGGGCAAGCTCGGGGTGAGCTTGAACCTGAAATCAGCCGAGGGCAAGCAGATTCTCGAGCGCCTGATCGCCGAAGCCGACATGGTGATCGAGGGATTCTCACCGGGAACCATGGAGCGCATGGGATTCGGGTACGAGAGGTTGAAAGAAATCAACCCCGAGATCATCTATGTTCAGCAGTCCGGTACCGGGGAGCACGGCTGCTACAAGGGCATGCGAACTTACGGGCCGACGGCGGCCGCGTTCGCGGGCAATAGCGAAATGTCCGGCATGCCCGCGCCTTTCCCGCCCGCCGGCATCGGATACTCCTACCTCGACTGGTTCGGCGCCTACAACATGGCCACAGCCATGCTGGCAGCGCTCTTCCGCAAGCAGCGGACCGGCCTCGGCTGCCACATCGACGCCTCTCAGATCGAAATCGGTATCTATCTGACGGGCACCGCGGTTCTCGACCACAGCGTCAACGGGCGCGTCTATGAGCGCACAGGTAACCGCTCTCCATACAAGCCTGCGGCTCCGCACGGCATCTATCCGACTCGGGGCGTGGACCGCTGGATTGCGCTGTCATCTTTCACCGATGAGCATTGGACGACATTGGTCGAAGTACTGAACAAACCAGAACTCGGGGCCGATGCGCGGTTCGCCACACTGGCCGACCGCCTGGCGCATCAGGACGAACTTGACGCGGTCGTCGCTGCGTGCACGGCGGATTGCGACGGCTACGAACTGATGTACGCGCTGGCGGGCCGCGGGTTTCCGGCGGGTGTCTGTCAGACGGCACAGGATCGTTGCGAAAACGACCCTCAACTCGCTCACCTGGGCTGGCTGGAGGAGGTTCCACAGTCCGAGATCGGCACCTGGCCGGTAAGGACGCTGCCGGTTGTCTTCAGCGAAACACCCTCATATATAGGGGGTTTCGTCGGCCGATCGGGTCCGAATTACGGCGAAGACAATCTCAGCTTTTACCCAAGTCGGCTCGGGTTGACTATGGCGGAGGTCGAGGAGCTGTTACGGACTGGTGTCTTCTAGGAGCAAGCCCTCGCGGATCAGAAAACTGATCGCGACACCCACCGAGACAGGAGATTGACATGGGACGAGTGCAGGACAAGGTCGTCTTCATCACCGGTGTGGCGCGCGGCCAAGGACGCGCACACGCTGTCCGTCTGGCCGAAGAGGGCGCGAACATCATCGGTATCGACATCGCCGAGAACATCGCGACGGTGCCGTATCCGATGGCGTCCGAGGCGGAGCTGGACGAAACCAGGGACCTCATCAGCGATGCAGGCGGAAAGCACCACCTCGTCAAGGGTGACGTACGCGACAAGCGTGCGGTCGCTGATGCTTTGCGCGAGGGTGTCGAATTGTTCGGCGGCCTTCATGGCGTCGTCGCGCAGGCCGGCATCATGGCCGTGGGCAACACGGACCCGATATCTTTCAACGACACCGTGGACGTGAATCTGGTCGGAGTACTCAACACGGTAAGCGCCGCGTATCCCTTCCTGAAGGACGGCTCGTCGATCGTGATCACGGGCTCCTACGCGGCGTTCACGTCGGCCCTGAAAGCCGATCCGAACGGCGGCGCCGGTGGTTTGGGTTATGTCGCCTCGAAGCGTCTGCTCGCCGCGTACACCCACGAACTCGCGCTTGCCGTCGCGCCGCGCCGGATCCGCGCTAACGCGGTGCACCCGACGTCGGTCGATACGGCGATCATGCGCAATGAACCGCTGTACAAGTCATTCCGGCCCGATCTGGAGTCGCCGACGCTCGAGGATGCGCTGCCGGCCTTTCCAGCGCTCAACCTGTTTCCGGACCCGTGGGTCGATGTTTCGGATGTTGCACACGCGGTGGTGTACCTCATCTCTGACGAGTCGCGCGCGGTGACCGGCACACAGATGCGAGTGGACCTGGGCGCTTGGATCAAGTTGCACGATTACACGTTCCCGTGATCGGGGTGAGGAATCGAGATTGAACTGCGCCTCTCATGTCGCCACTGGGGTCCACCGACACCGGGCTGTCTCTGGGTCGGGACAACACGCTCATGCTGTTACGCTGGTTATTCGTGAGCGGCGATATTCCGGCGTGGCAGGGTAGCCCGGTCGGCGGCGCCCGATGACCGCTCACCAGGACACCGCGTTCGGCGGTCGGTTCAAGGTGTTCACATCTCGCGCCGCCCAGGTTGCCGACGATGCACCGCGCGGGGACCGCATTCTCGACGCAGCTCGCCGGTGCTACGTGACCATCGGCTGGGACAAGACCACCATGGAAGACGTCGGGCGCATCGCTGGGATGTCGCGTGCCACCCTGTATAAGCACTTCCCGACCAGCGAAGGACTGCACAAGGCGGTCCGGGCCCAAGCCGTCGACATGATGCGTCGGGACTTCGAAGATGCACTCGCCGACGGGAAGAACCTCGCGGACAGTCTGGGCAATGTTGCAGCTGCGCTTACGGTTTGGTGTTCGACGATGCGGTCGGTCGACAATCCGAATGCGTTGTACTTTCGCATTCATGCCGAGGAATCGGCTGTGATCATCGATGTGCTGGAGGAGGTCTTGGCCCCTCGAATGGCACAGGCGCGAAAGGCCGG
This sequence comes from Mycobacterium paraffinicum, assembly GCF_001907675.1. GTDB lineage: Bacteria > Actinomycetota > Actinomycetes > Mycobacteriales > Mycobacteriaceae > Mycobacterium > Mycobacterium paraffinicum_A. Next base: position 234,330 of record NZ_MPNT01000001.1, on the reverse strand, counting down.
TGAGGTCAGCAAGGGCCGTGACATCGGTCGGGCGGTGGAATGGGTCGCCCGATGCATCGCCGGATTCGCATTATTGCCCACCGGGCGCGATGCAGAGAACGACTATCCGTTCGTCGCTCGCGAATTCATCAGCGAATTCGTGGTGCCGCCACTGTAGCCGGAGGTAACCGCCGCCGCGCTGGTGGCTGGAACACGACGAACCTGGGTCGCTTGTACGGCGAAAGCCCCTCCGGTCAAACGTCATTGAACAACTTCGCTCGATCGGGCCGATAACCTGTCATCGGCCTCGCGGTGAGCCCATAGACACGGCAGCCCTTTCGGCGCGGAAAGCCGCCGCTGCGCGCCGTTCGGCTGCCCGGTTGCGCTCGGCTTCCTCGTCCACCCACGCTCCGCCCATTGACGCGTAGACAAAAATCGTATTAGCGTCTACGTCGTGCTATCCGATGGGGAGGGGCGCCGTGCAACCGCGCTCTGAGTCCGCCCGCACCGACGTGGTGGATAAGTCTTTGAAGTTCATCGGTCCCGGCGTCGATGACACCAACCGGTTCTTCTTCGACGCCACCAGCAACGGTCAACTGGCATTTCAGCGATGTCGCCTGTGTGCGACATGGTGGAGTCTGCCGGCTTATGCGTGCTACGCCTGCGGTGCAACCGAATTCGACGTAGTAGCGACGTCGGGGCGCGGGTCGGTCCATACCTACGCCATCCCGCGCCGTCCCAGCGCCGCTCTCATCGACGAAGACCTCGTGTTCGTCGTGATCGAACTGGACGAGGGGTTGCGATACTTCTCCCGGCTCGTGGGCATCGATCCTGCCGCGGTCAACTTCGGCATGCGCGTTGAGGTTCAGTTCGCGGCGGCCGATTCCGGTGTGATGGTTCCGGTTTTTGCCCCCGCCGGAGCTGAACGGTAGCCATGCCGAACTCAGACACCGATGTGGTGATAGCCGGAGTAGGTATCACCGAGATGTCGACGGACTCCGGCGTGTCGTCGTCGACTCTGGCGATGCGTGCGATTGCCATGGCCCTCACCGACGCAGGACTGGCGACGCGGGATGTCGACGGGCTGGTGACGTACGAGGCCGATCCGACCTCGCCCTTCCTGCTCGCACAGCTACTCGGATTGCCTGAGCTGAATTGGTTTTCGATTACGCTGGCCGGCGGCGGTGGCGCATGCATGACATTTCAGGACGCTGCGCTCGCGGTGAGGACGGGGTTGGCCGAGGTCGTTGTGATCTACCGTGCTGAGAATCTGCGTTCGGGACGTCGATTCGGGCAGGGAATCTCTGATTCCGATGCGGGCACGACACAGGCTGTGTTGCGTCAAGTTTTCACCTACGGCTCGATCACGCCGGCGTGGTGGGAGGCGCCCACTTTTCATCGTTATCTTCACGACTACGGCAAGACCAACGCCGACCTCGCGCATGTCGTGGTATCGGCTCGTAAGTGGGCGGAAACCAACCCAGCGGCTCGTTTCTTCGGAAGGCCCTTGACGATCGAGGACCACCAAGCGTCCAAGTGGGTGGCCGAACCCGTCCTGCGCGTCAACGACTGCTGCTTGGAAAGCGACGGAGGTGCAGCATTCGTCGTGACGACCGCGGCGCGTGCGCGTGACCTGAAGGCGGCTCCCGTCAAGATTCGCGGCGCGGTCAGAGGAATGGCGCACCAGTCGACGCTGATGCAGAACTATTACGCGCCTGACATCAGCGGGGTGCCGGATCTGGACGTCGTCGCCAAGAACCTCTACCGGCACACCGGCATGAACGCCAAGGACTTCGACGCCGCGATCATCTACGACTCCTTCAGTCCACTCATCCCGATGTCGCTCGAGGCGCTCGGATTCTGTGGACGCGGGGAAGGGATTGACTTCATTGCGGAGGGCCACACGTCTCCAGGCGGTGCCCATCCCGTGAATCCAAACGGGGGCCAGATTGGCGAGGGCTATCTCCATGGTTTCAATGGGATAGTCGAAGCGGTCCGCCAGATCCGCGGCCATTCGGTCAATCAAATCCCCGACACCAACACCATGGTTGTGACTTCCGGTCCTGCTTTGCCAACGAGCGCCATGGTCCTGCAAGCGTGTTGACGACTCGGGTCAGGACTGATCCTTGCGACCGAACCGGTAAATCACTACGGAGAATCGGAGTGTGATATGGCGAAACTGTCGCTGAACCCGGGGACGCCCTACGTCAACGGCCAGTGGGACAAGGGCGGCGGCGACCACATCACCACGATCATCAATCCGGCAACCGAGCTTCCCATCGGGCAGGTGCAAGAGTCATCCGTCGATGACGTCAATCGAGCCGTAGACGCAGCCTATCGGGCCTTTGAAGACGGCCGTGGCGCATGGCCGAAGATGTCGCCGAAGGAACGGTCTCGATTACTGCATCGCTTCGCCGATGCCGTTGCCGCGCGCCGCGAGGACCTGGTCTTCCTTCTCGAGAATGAGATCGGGTGCGCTGGAATGGCCGGCAAGGTAAGCCAAGTCGAAGAGGCCATCCGCTTTGCCTACTTCTGGGCCGATAAGGCGGCGGAGTTGAAGTTCGACGAAGCCCTGCCGCCGACCGTGGGCTTGACCGGAATGGGCCAGGCGCTGGTACGCAAGGAGCCGGCAGGCGTCGTGGGGGCCATCACCCCGTTCAACTATCCGATCCTGTTGAACCTGTGGAAGATTGGCCCGATCCTGGCCACCGGCAATACCATGGTGCTGAAACCCTCGCCAAACACGCCTTTCTCGGCATTGATCCTGGCAGACGCGGCGGCAGAGGCAGGAATCCCGCCGGGTGTCCTCAACGTGGTAACCGGTGGTATCGAGGAAGCGCGCGCGCTCACCGAGCATCCACAGGTCGCCGTCCTGTCCTTCACGGGCTCCAACACCATCGGCCGTGAAGTGATGCGCCAGGCCGCGGGCACGCTGAAGCGTGTCGTGCTCGAACTCGGCGGAAAATCACCCAACATCGTCTTCGCCGACACCGACATCGACAATCCGATGATGCTGATGTCGCTGGTGATGGGGTTTACTGTGCACGCCGGACAAGGCTGCGTGCTACAGACCCGGCTCCTGGTCGAGCGGCCTGTCTACGACGCCGTCAAGGAGCGGGTGAGCGCCGCCATCCAGGCCATCAAGGTCGGCGACCCGGCGGATCCGGAATCGGAAATGGGTCCGTTGATCAGCGCAACCCAACGCGATCGGGTCCTGGGCTACATCCAGTCCGGTCTTGACGAAGGGGCGACACTTGTCGCCGGCGGTGGCCGTCCGGCGCATCTGGACCGCGGCTTCTTCGTTGAACCGACCCTGTTCAGCGACGTGACGAACGACATGCGGATCGCCCGAGAGGAGATATTCGGCCCGGTGGGCGTGATGATTCCCTTCGACGGCCCTCAGGAGGCCATTGCGATCGCGAACGACACACCGTTCGGCCTCGGCGGCTCGGTATGGAGCGGCGACTCGGTCAAGGCCTTCGAGGTGGCCGGAGCCCTGCGGGCCGGCTACATCCACATCAATGGCGGCGATCAGAGCTTCGGCGGCCCGATCGGTCCCGCGCCGTTCGGCGGTTACAAACAGTCGGGCATCGGGCGCGAACACGGCGCCGCCGGCGCCGACGAGTATATGGAAATCAAGACCATGCATTACCCGGTTGGCTGATTCGCGTCGGGGAGCGTAGGTAAATGAAGTCCACCCTGCTGTCGCGCCGCGACCTGGATTTCCTGTTGTTCGAGTGGCTGCATGTGCAGGATCTGGTGCAGCTACCGCGATTCGAAGATCATTCCCACGAGACCATGTCTGCCGTCCTCGATCTCAGCGCGGACCTGGCCGAACGGTATTTCGCGCCACACAACAAAAAGGGCGACGCCACAGAGCCAACCTTCGACGGTACGAAGGTGACAGTGATCGACGACGTCAAGGAAGCGCTTGGCGCCGCCGCAGCAGCGGGTCTGATCGGGATGAGCTTGGATCACGAGCACGGTGGCCTTCAGCTGCCCACCACGATCGCGCAGGCGAGCGGCGCCTGGCTGGCGGCGGCAAACGTGAGCACTTACGGCTACCTCATGCTCACTAACGCGAACGCAAACCTATTGGCCAAGTTCGGAAGTCAAGACCAGCGGGACACCTGGGTCGGGCCGATGATCGCCGGCCGCTTCAGCGGCACGATGGCGCTGTCGGAGACCCAGGCCGGCTCTTCCCTCGCTGACGTCCAGACCCGCGCGGAACCCCAGGACGACGGAACGTACCGCCTGTACGGCTCCAAGATGTGGATCTCTGGCGCCGAACACGAATTGACCGAGAACATCGTGAACCTGGTGCTGGCGCGGACACCGGGAGCGCCCCCGGGCACCAAGGGGATCTCCCTGTTCATCGTGCCGAAGTTCTTGGTCACCGAGAATGGTGAACTGGGCGAGCGCAATGATGTGACCATCTCTGGGCTGAACCACAAGATGGGCCAGCGTGGCATCACCAACACCGTACTGAATTTCGGGGACGGCACCTACACACCGGCAGGCAGCGCCGGTGCGATCGGCTACCTCGTCGGCGACGCCCACCGCGGCCTCTTCTACATGTTCCACATGATGAACGAGGCTCGCCTCGGCGTCGGCACCGGCGCAGTCGCCCTGGGCTACACCGGCTTTCTGAAATCGGTGAAATACGCGCGCGAGCGCGAACAGGGCAGACCCATAGCCGCCAAGGATCCCTCGACACCCCAAGTGCCCATCGTCGAGCACGCCGATGTGAAGCGAATGTTGTTGGCACAAAAGGCGTATGTCGAAGGCGGCCTGGCGCTGGAGCTCTATTGTGCGCGCCTCATCGACATCGAGCAGGGGAGCGAGTCGACTGGCGACCGCGAGTCGGCAAGGCTCCTGCTCGACATCTTGACACCAGTCGCCAAGAGCTGGCCGTCGCAGTGGTGTCTTGCGGCAAACGATCTGGCGATTCAAGTCCACGGTGGCTACGGCTACACCCGCGAATACGATGTCGAGCAGCACTACCGGGACAACCGACTCAACCCGATTCATGAAGGGACGGTAGGGATTCAGAGTTTAGATCTGTTGGGTCGCAAGGTGACTCAGCACGGCGGTGCCAGCTTGACCGAGCTGGGAACGGCGATCGCAACGGCCGTCGCCACCGCAACGACATCGGGCGACGAAGCCGCCGCCCTGGCGGTACAGCTTGACGCGGTGTGGCATCGGGTGCTCGGCGTGACAGCGTCGATAGCGGGTTTCGCAGACCGTGCGGTGGCAATGGCCAACAGCGTCGCCTACCTGGAGGTCTTCGGCCATATGGTCGTCGCATGGATGTGGCTGGAACAGTTCGTCGCCACCGGCGAGCATCAGGGCGACTACTACGAGGGGAAGCGCCAGGCGGCGCGCTACTTCTTCTCATACGAGCTGCCGCGCACCGGCCCGCAACTCGACTTGCTCGAAACCTTTGATCGGGTAACGGTGGACATGCGATCTGAATGGTTTTGTTGAGCCGCAACGATGCGTCCAGCGCCTACCAGCTGGGATTCTCAACACGCTCGTCCCTGGCGTCGGCCGCCGGCTTCCTGCCCGGCGCCGCAGATGCAGTTGTCAGGGCCCGAATTGACTAAATTCTACGCGGCATAGATATTTACAGCGACGGGCGCGGAAATTACATTGATTGAGTGCCGATCAGATCCCAGCTGAGCTTCCTGAAAATGCACGGGCCGGGCACGGCCAGTGGCGTCATCACCGACGTACGGGAAGCCGTGGCTCGGAAACTTGGCCGCAGGCCGGTCGGACGGGGTGTCGAACTCACCGACTTCGATCCGCTTGATGCGGCGACGCTGGCGGACCCGTACCCGTACTATCGGCGACTCCTGGCCAGCGGGCCGGTGCACTACAACCCCAAACGCGGCATCTACATCCTCAGCCACTATGAAGACGTGCGGGCTGGTGCGCGCGCCAGCGACGTGTTGTCCAGCGCCGACGGTATCTCCTTCGGCCGAGTGCGGGCCCCTTCGCTGCTGACGACCGATCCGCCTCGGCATACCCAGATGCGCAAGCAAGCTCAGCCGGCCTTCACCCGTGGGGCATTGGAGGATTGGCACCCGATGGTCGAAAAGCTCGCCAAGGATCACGTCGCCAGCTTGATCAGGGATCGACCGGTGGACGTTGCGCCACTGCTGGCCGAGCCGCTACCCACCGCGGTGATCGCGCACATCCTCGGCATCGCGAATGACGATCTGGCCGCGTTCCGGGAGTGGTCCGACGAGACCTCCCGGTTGGCTCACATGAGCCTTTCGTTGAGCGGGTTGCGGGAGGGGGTGAAGGGGATGAGGGCGATCAGCCGCTTCCACGCCTACTTCACTGAGAAGCTGAGGCAGGGCGACTTGCTCGGCGAAAAGACGGTGCTGGGCAGGCTGGTGGCGAATACCCAAGACGGCAAGCTGTCCAACGACGAACTCTTCTTCTTCGCGTTCCTGCTTTTGCTTGCCGGCAACGACACCACCGTGAACATGCTCAGCACACTGTTTCTCACGTTCGCCAACAACCCGGATCAACTGCGGTTGCTGCACGAGCGGCCCGAGCTGATCCCCAGCGCCATCGAAGAACAGCTGCGCTACTACGCCCCGATCCAGGGCTTGTACCGCACAGCGCTGTCCGACTACACCGTCGGCTCGGCGACGATCCCTGCCGGGTCACGCGTACTGCTCGCGTGGGGCGCGGCCAACCGCGACCCCGACCAGTTCGAAGATCCCGACGCGTTCAAGGTGGAACGCAATCCCACGGGTCACGTGGCTTTCGGCTCGGGGGTGCACCTGTGCTTGGGTGCCCAGCTGGCCCGGCTGGAGGGCACTGCGGTGTTGCGTGAACTCGTCGATCACGTGGAACGCATCGAGGTTGTCGGCGAGCCTCGCTGGCGGGTCAACCCGACGTTGCGGGGGCTGTCCTCACTCAAGGTGTGGCTGACTCGGCGCGACAGCACGGCTAGCGATCTGCCCCTGGCGGCGGGCACCGCCACGTGACCCGAAGCTGACCGGGCCAAGTTTTCTACGAAACCGGAGCACCGGTGACACTGGCTCGCCGAGCATCGTCCTCTGGATTACCAGCCAGGGCAGATGCACGGTGACTACCCGTTCGCCAATGTGATGTTTCGTCACGGCGGTCCAGCGACACTGGCAGCCACCGTGGACTGGGAAATGGGCAACGCGGGCGATACCAAAATCGATCTGGCATGGATGCTGCACGACTGGCCCGAGACCCGGTGCCGAGAGCAGCTACGTTGACACTACTGGAATGGCAAGCCGCAGTGCACTTCTCGAACGCTATGCGCGGGTATCGAACCGCCGGGTCGAGGACATCGACTACTACGTGATCCTCGCCAAGTGGAAGATGGCGATCGTGCTTGAACAGAGCATTCAGCGAGCGGGGGGCAGCGCCATGCTACCCGCGCTGGGGACGATGGCGGTCGAACAGATGGCACTCGCCGCGGAACTGGCCGAAACCACCGACTATTCGGGTTGACCGGTCACCGGGTGTGCAGGGCGCCGACGAAAGGGTCAATTCCTGTGCCGCTGAACGCGATTGCGATGATCTTCAGCGCGCCTGCCGGGCGGCATGGGCATTTGCGAGCGTGCGCGGAATCGGGCACTGGCAAGTCGAGCCAAGGGAGGACCTACGACCGACCGGTCGGTCCGCTCTGATACGTTGCGAAGTGGTTCGGGCCAATTGGCGGGACGCCACCGAGACATACGAGGGCACGATGGACTTTGAGGTGAGCCGCCGCTGCGCCGCATTCGTTGAGGAACTGTCGGGGTTCATGGACGAGCGCGTCTATCCGGCCGAGCGGATCTACGCGCGCGAGCTCGAGGCTGCCGGCCAGCCGCACGCGCAACCCGCGGTCATGGAAGAACTCAAGGCCGAGGCGCGGCGGCGCGGGCTGTGGAATCTCTTCCACCCCGACCCGGATTACGGCCCCGGGTTGTCGTACACCGAGTACGCGCCGCTGGCAGAGATCCTGGGCCGCAGCGCGATTGGGTCCGAGGCGTGCAACTGCTCGGCACCCGATACGGGCAATATGGAGCTCCTCACGCAGTTCGGCTCCGCCGAACAGAAGCAGCGCTGGCTTCGGCCGTTGCTTGACGGTGAAATTCGTTCGGCGTTCGCCATGACCGAACCCGACGTCGCATCCTCGGACGCCACGAATGTCCGCATGCGCATCGAGCGCCACGGCGACGAGTATGTGCTCAACGGACGTAAGTGGTGGATCACTAACGCCATGCATCCGCACTGCCGCGTGTTCATCGTGATGGGCAAAACGGACCCCGACGCCCCGACCCATCGCCAGCAGAGCATGATTCTGGTCCCGCGGGACACGGCGGGGGTGACCGTGACGCGCAACCTGTCGGTGTTCGGCTATGCCGACCAGGAGAGCCACTGCGAAGTCGAGTTCTCGAACGTCCGCGTTCCGGCGGACAACATCATCGCCGAGGAGGGCGCGGGCTTTCGGATTGCACAGGCCCGCCTCGGGCCGGGGCGCATTCACCACTGCATGCGCGCGCTGGGTGCGGCCGAACGGGCGCTGGAGCTGATGTGCCGGCGTGCCTCCGAACGGGTGACTTTCGGCGCGCCGGTGGCCTCCCGGGCCAACATCATGGACTGGATTGCTGAGTCGCGATCCGAGATCGAGATGGGCCGACTGCTGACGCTGAAGACCGCCTGGCTGATCGACACCGTCGGCAATCGCCAAGCACGCACGGAGATCGCCGCCATCAAGGTCGCCGTCCCGCGGATCGCGGCCAAGGTGATCGACCGGGCAATCCAGGTGCACGGCGCCGGCGGCCTGTGTGACGACTTCCCGCTGGCAGCAATGTATGCGCTCGTTCGGTGTCTGCGCCTGGCCGACGGGCCGGACGAGGTGCACAACGTCACGATCGCCCGCCGCGAGCTGGATAAATACTTGCCGACGAGCTGACCGCAGGACCGTGTATTCGCCCGACCAGTCGTGCGGTACAGGTACACGTTTTCGACCGTCCAGTCGGTCTGATACGCTCGTCACGACATGCACGGAGAGGACGGGCCAGAGGTGACGATCCCGAGCCTGCTTGACGGGGTGCGGGTGGTCGAGCTCGCCGGCCGTCCATCGATCAGGGTCGCCGCTTCGATCTGCGCATCGATGGGCGCCGACGTCGTCCGCGTCGAGTCCGCGATCAGTGCCGGGGCATCGATCAGCGGCGTGCATCCGCTCGTCGACGAACGCGCGATGGGCGTCGCCTGGGACCGCGAGAAGCGAACGATCACCGTCGACGGCGATCTTCCGCCGGGTCTCGGCTCGCTGATCGCGGACGCCGACATCTTGCTGACATCGGCGGAAACCGGTGCGGGCGAACCGTTCTCGAGCAGCCGCGGCGGAGTCCCCTACGACGGCGTGCAGCTACTCATCACCCCGTTCGGCACCACTGGGCCCTACGCCGCATATCGCGGCGACGAACTCAACGTCTGCGCCTTCGGAGGCCCGGCCGTGTACGTCGGTGAACCCGGGCGCGAGCCGCTCGTCCCGCCGTTCATGCTCGCCACCTTCCAGGCTGCGCTTTCCGGACTCGCCGGCACGCTCGGCGCGTTACTCGGCGGGCGGGGCGCCCAAATCGACGTCGCCGAATATGAGGCGCTCGCCACCAGCCACATGACCGGCCTGTACAGCCTGTCGTTGTTCTCCGGACAGGTGCCGCGCCGAGCCGGCCACCGTAAGCCCAACCCCTACCCATTCACGACGCTGCCGTGCGCGGACGGTCGTGTCTGCTTGGCGTTCCTCGCCGGCCACCAGTGGAAGCGCCTGCTCGACGCGATGGGCCAACCAGAGTGGTCAAAGGACCCCCGATTCGCCGACCGCCGCCGTAACGGTGAGCTGTATGCCGACGAGCTCGACGAGCTCGTCTCCGGGTGGCTGGCGAACCACACCAAGGACGAGCTGCGCGCACTCAGCGTGCAACGCGGCATCCCGCTCGGCCCGATGGAGACCATCGACGATCTGCGTGAGTCGAAGCAGTTCCGGCACCGCGGATTCCTGCGCTCGGTGACTGTCGGTGGACGCGAGATCGATATGCCCGGCCTTCCATTTCAAGACCGCCCGGCCTCGGGCCAGGGCGCGAGCGCACCGAGCCGGCGAGTCAGCGCACGCTCTTCGCGCCCATCCGGGTTGCCGCTCGCCGGTCTGCGAGTCGTCGACCTCAGCTGGGTGATGAGCGGGCCGATGGCCGCTCAGTTCCTCGCCGACATGGGGGCCGACGTGATCAAGGTCGAGTCCCGGACCCATCTGGACGCCTCCCGCCAGGGCCTCCCGCTGATCGAAGACGTTGAATCCGGCGACGCCGGTGGGACGCCGAACATGATGCCCCACTTCAACGCCGTGAACCGCGGTAAGCGCAGCGTTCAACTGGACCTGCGCTCCGAGGCGGGTCGATCGGTGTTGACGCAGCTAGTCGCGGGGGCCGACGTCGTGGTCGAGAATATCGGCGCAGGCTCGCTTGAGCGCCTCGGGCTCCCGATGGAAGAGCTGCAGCGGATTCGCGCCGGGCTCGTCGTGCTTCGGATCAGTATGGCGGGCCAGGAGGGTCCCGACGCTGCGTTACCTGGCTACGCACCGCAAAGCACGGCGATCGGCGGGCTCGACGTCCTCGCCGGCTATCCGGGCGAACCACCGCTCGGGATGGTCGCGCTCAACCTCGGCGACATCACCGTTGCCTCCTTCGGGGCGGTGGCCCTGCTCGCCGCGCTGCATCGGGCCCGCACGCGCGGCGTCGGCACCGTCATCGACTTGTCGATGATCGAGGTCCACGCCGCGACGATCGCCCCACTATTCGCCGCGCGGCAGCTCGACGGCGCCGACCTCAGTCCCATCGGCAACGGCCACCGCATGCACTTCCCGCATGGCATGTACCCGAGCCAAGGCGACGACGCGTGGATCAGCGTCGCGGTGCGCGACGAGCGGGAGTGGGCCGCGCTCGCCACCATCGTGGCGGCGCCCGCCGAGATTGCAGCCCGCACCGGTGCCGCAAGCCGCCGCGAGGTCGCCGACGACATCGACAAGCTGATCTCCGAGTGGACGCGGACGCGGTCCGCCGACGAGGCCACCGAGCAACTGCAGGCGGCCGGGATCGCCGCGGCACCGGCTTACGGCGTCGAAGAGCTGATGATCGACGCGCATGTGCGCGAACGCGACGTGGTGGTCGAGCTCGACCACCACCTGATCGGCTTCGTTCCGGTGTACGGCTCACCGCTGCACGGCCAGCCGGCCATATCGGCGGTGACCATGCGCGCGCCCGATCTCGGCGAGCACACCCTCGAGGTTCTCCGCGAGCTCGGGCTTACCGAGGACGACATCGCGGAGTTGGCCCGATCCGGCGCGTTTGACGGACTGGACCCGTTCGGCGCGGCCATTAAGGAGACCGCATGACTGAGTCATCTGCGTCAGCTGACACCAGCCGCGAGCGGCCCGGCCCCCTCAGCGACATCAAGATCATCGACCTCACCCACTGGGCGGCGGGGCCCGTCGCGTCGATGGTACTCGGCGACTTGGGTGCCGACATCCTCAAGATCGAGCCACCCGCGGGCGAGCCGCAGCGCGGGATGGGTGTGACGTTCCCGGGCGGCTGGAGCACCTTCTTCCTCGCCTGTCAGCGCAACAAACGGTTCGTCAGCATCAACTACCGCGACCCGCGCGGTCGCGAGCTCATCCAGAAGCTGGCCAGCACCGCCGACGTCGTGATGGAGAACGCCCGGCCCGGGACCTGGGAGCGCCACGGCCTGGATTACGACACTCTGCGCGCCCTCAACCCGAGGCTGATCTACGCGTCCATCACCGGCTTCGGCCAGACGGGCCCGATGCGCGACTGGCTCGCGATGGATCCGATCGCTCAGGCCGCAGGCGGCGTCGTCGGGATCACCGGCTCGCCGGAGGGTGGCCCCGCGAAGGTCGGCGCCGCCATCACCGACGTCGTGTCGGGGCGCCTGGCGGCGTTCGGTGTCGTCACCGCGCTGTACGACCGCATGCGCACGGGCGTCGGCCAGCGAGTCGACGCCTCGCTGTTCTCGACCGCGGTGGGCCTTCTCACCATGCGCGAAACCGAGTTTCAGTTCACCGGCGAGAACCCGCCCCTGCTCGGAACGGCCCACGGGCAGATCGTGCCCGCCGAAGCGTTCACGACGCGCGACGACCGACGGGTGATGGTCTGCATCTACAGCGACTGGCATTGGGCCCGCTTCGCCGAGTTGGCCGGGATGCCTGCGCTTGCATCCGACGATCGGTTCACGACCAACGCCGCGCGATGCGAGCACCGGGTGGCGACGATCGCCGCGGTGCAGGACGTGATCCGCCAGCGCACCGAGGCCGAGTGGACGGAATTGTTGGCCGGCGAGATCCCCTACGGACCGGTGCTCGAGTTCGACCAGCTGTGGTCGCACCCGCAGCTCGACGCGAACGAGCTCATCGCGCGTTACGACATGCCTGGCGTTGGCGAGGTTCGGGCCATCGGCAGCCCCATCCGTTTCTCGGGCTTCACCCAGCCGGTGAGACGCGTGCCGGCACCCACGGGGGCCGACACGGTCGAGGTCCTACGCGAGCACGGACTTTCGGAGGGGGAGATCGGCGATTTGGTCGCCGCCGGGGTCGTCCATACGGCCTCGTCGGCCAGCGTCTCGACCGTCTAGCCCGTACGACCACAAATCGCGCAAGAGACAAGAACACATTCGGTTGAAAGATAGAGAGGAATACCAAGCATGACCGAAGTATCGGAGAAGCGGACGGACTTGCCGTGGGGCGAGATCACCGACGAGACCATCGCCTACGCAGCCGAATTGCTCGGGACTCAGTTGCGGCGTGACCGGATGGCGGGCTGGGTTACCGAGGTCAACGTCGACGCGATCCAGCATTTCGCCCAGGGCATCGGTGATCGCAACCCGCTGTGGCGCGACCCCGAGTACGGCAAGGGCACCCGGTGGGGCGCCATGCTTGCCCCGCCGACCATCCTCTATTCGGTCGACGGGACAACCGTGGCACCGCGCCTTGCCGGCGTGCAGTGGCTCTACGCCGGCACCGACTGGATCTGGTACGACGTGATCAAGCGCGGCGACGCGTTCGACGCCCCCGCGGTGTTCTATAAGCAGGACGTGAAGGGCGGCGAGTTCGCCAGCCGTTGGTTGCTGCAGACCGGCCACATCCGCTACCTGCGCCGGTCCGACGGTTTGATGGTCGGCGAGGCGTTCGGCAAGTGCGCGCGGACCCCACGCGGCAACGCGCTGAAGAAGGAAGGCAAGCAGAAGTACAAGGCGCGCGAAGAGTACGAGTACACCGCCGACGAGCTTGCCGCGATCGAACGGGCCCTGATCGAGGAGATGCCACGCGGCGCCAAGCCGCGCTACGCCGAGGACGTCGAAATTGGTGAGGTGCTGCCGCCTAGGGTCAAGGGCCCGCTGACCTCCACCGACATGATCGCCTGGTACGCGGGCTGGTCGGGCGCGGGTCCGTACGGCGGCGCGCACGGTGACGCCGTGCGCTACCGCACCCGGCACCAGGACTACCACATTTCCGAGAGGACCGGCGCAAAAGACTCCGCCGGACGTGGTCACCTGGAGAAGAAGACCGGTGAGGACGTCGGCATGGGCGGCGCGTATGACATTGGCCCTCAGCGCATCTCGTGGGGTGCCCACATGCTCACCGACTGGATGGGCGACGACGGCTTCCTGCACACGCTGTCGGCGACGGTCAAGCGGCCCAACCTGCTCGGCGACACGACAACCTGGCACGGAACTGTGACCGGCAAGGAAGTCGTCGACGGTTACCACCTGATTTCGATCGACATGCATGCCGACAATCAGCGTGGTGAGACGAACTCCACAGCCAAGGCCACCGTGCTGTTGCCGTCGAAGGCGGACGGTCCGGTCGTGACGCCGATCCCGCGCAATCTCACCGCGGACAAGTGATGTCAGCAGTGCGCCACGGGCGGCGCTTCGGCGCCGGCCGTGGTGACCGGGGGCGCGCATGACCACGCTCAAGAACGACGTGCAGGCCGCGATCGTCGGCATCGGTGAGACTGAGTTCTCCAAAGAGTCAGGCGTTTCGGATCTTCGGCTGAGCCTCGAGGCGACCAAAGCGGCGTTGGCCGACGCTAAGCTCGGCGCGCACGATATCGACGGCATCATCATCCCGACGGTCGTCGGTGCCACCACCGAGGACCTGACGACCAACCTGGGAATCGAAAACCTGCGGTACCACGCGGCCGTGGTGTTGGGCGGGGCCGGGCCCGCGGCGGCGCTCATCCACGCCAAGACTGCGATCGAAAACGGTTTGGCTTCGCGGATTTTGGTTTGCTACGGGTTCAACGGCCGGTCCGGGGCGCGGCTCGGACGCCGGGGCCCGACGCTGATGTTCGGCGAAGCCCCCAGCATGCGCCGCAACTACGAGGGTGTGCACGGCCTGCTGGTGCCGGCCCAGTACTACGCGATGTGGGCGCAGCGCTACATGTACGAAAACGGCTGGAAGTCGACCGAGCCGATGGCGCACGTGGCTGTTGCCCAGGCCAGGCACGCACTGATGAACGGCAAAGCCGTTGGCGCCAAAGAGATCACCGTCGAGGATCACCAGTCCTCGCGCATGATCAGCGCGCCTTTCCGGCTGTACGACTGCAGTCGCGAAACTGATGGAGGTGCGGCCTACATCGTCGCGGCGGCCGAGCCCGGCGACCGCAACGCCGTCGCCATCCGGGGCGCTGCCGAGGGACACCCCGGCCAGGCCGACCAGCCGACCACTCGGCGGCGGTTCCTGCACACCGGCATGGCCGAGGCGGGCAAACGCGCCTTCGCTCAGGCCGGCTGGAAGCCCGGCGACGTCGACTTCGCCGAGCTCTACGACGCATTCACGTTCAACGTGCTGTGGCAGTTGGAACTGTTGGGGCTGTGCGGTCAGGGCGAAGCCGCGGACTTCGTGATGGCCGGCAGTACCCGGGTGGGCGGTTCGCTGCCGGTCAACACGCACGGAGGTCTGCTTTCGCAGGCGCATCTGTGGGGCATCAACCACATCACCGAAGCCGTCAAGCAGCTGCGTGGAACCGCGGGCGAGGCGCAGGTGACGGGCGCCAAGCGGGGACTGGTCACGGGCAGCGGTGACTTCGGCGACAACGCCGTGGTTCTGTTGGAAGGAGGCCTGAAGTGAGTGACGTCGAGTACAAGAAACCGCTGCCGAGGCCGACGGAAACCGACCAACCGCATTGGGAGGGCCTCAAGCGCCACCAGGTTCTGGTGCAGCGGTGCGACGACTGCCAGACGTGGCTGTGGTACCCGCGCCAAATGTGCAGCAACTGCACCAGTTTCGCGCTGTCGTGGACCGAGGTCGACCCGACGGGAACGATCTATTCGTTCACGACCCAGCACCACG
Organism: Mycobacterium paraffinicum; assembly: GCF_001907675.1. GTDB lineage: Bacteria > Actinomycetota > Actinomycetes > Mycobacteriales > Mycobacteriaceae > Mycobacterium > Mycobacterium paraffinicum_A. The sequence goes on along the minus strand of NZ_MPNT01000001.1, from coordinate 218,945 downwards.
CGACCGGATCGAAGTTCGATTCCGAACTGCCGTATTCGGTTGCGGTGGTGGAGCTGGATGCTGCCCCCGAGGTCAAGCTCGTGGGCCCGGTGAACAACGTGACCCCCGAGGAGATCCACATCGGGCAGCGGGTCCGCGGCACCTTTCTCGACGCGACCCCAGAGGTGACGTTCCTGCACTTTGAACCAACCGACACAGAGAGTGACACATGAGCGAAACAGAGGCGCCCAAGGTTCTCGTCGAGCGCGAGGAATGGGTCGGCATCATCACGATCAACCGGCCCGACGCCCGCAACGTCATCGACCCGGATGTCGCCGCCGGAATCGAGGCGGCGCTCGACGATCTCGACGCCGACCCCAAGGTGCGCGCCGTCGTGCTGACCGGGGCGGGGGAGAAGGCCTTCTGCGCGGGAATGGATTTGCGGGCGTTCGCCAAGGTCGGGCCGAAGGGCGGCTTTTTCACCGAGAAGGGGGGGTTCGCCGGCATCACGTCGCGCAAGCTGGTCAAGCCGCTGGTGGTCGCGGTGAACGGCACCGCGTTCGGTGGCGGCCTGGAGATCCTGCTCGCCGCCGACTGCGCGATCGCCGCGTCGAGCGCGAAGTTCGCCCTGCCCGAGGTCAAGGTCGGTATGCACGCCGGCGCCGGCGGGGTGATTCGGCTGGCCAAGCGCATCCCGCGGTCCGTCGCGCTGGAGATGGTGATGTCGGGTGAGCCGATCAGTGCTCAGCGGGCGCTCGAGCTCGGACTGGTCAACGAGGTGGTGGCCCCCGATCAGGTGCTGCCCGAGGCGCTGCGGCTGGCGCGCAGCTTTGCTTCTGCCTCGCCGACTTCGGTGCTGGTGTCGCGCGAGCTGATGCTTCGGTCGCTGGAGGCCACCGAGGCCGATGCGTGGGAGTTGAATAAGGCCGCCGCCCGCATCGTGCTCAAGTGCGGCGACGCCAAGGAGGGGCCGAAGGCATTTGCCGAGAAGCGGGAGCCCGTTTGGGCCGATGCGGGGCCGATCGACCTCGGCTAGCCGGCGCGGTCAGCGTATGACTTACCGGGTGGTGCTCTGGGGAACCGGCAACGTCGGTCGCATGGCCCTGAAGGCCATCATCGAGCACCGGGATCTCGAACTCGTCGGCGTCGTCGTGCACAACGCCGAAAAGATTGGGGTTGACGCCGGCGAACTGTGCGGCCTCGACAAGGTCGGAATTCTCGCGACGAGCGACCCGGCGGAAGCGCTTGCTTTATCGCCAGACGTCGTGTGCTACACAGCCGCCGGCGACCGCCGTCCCTACGATGCCGTCAACGACATCTGCTTCGCGCTCGAAACCGGTGCCAACGTGGTCTCCACATCCGTGGTGAGCCTGCTGCATCGAGGTAGTGCCGAACCAGCGGTTCTCGCGCAGATCGAAGCGGCCTGTCAGGCCGGCGGCACGTCGTGTTTCACGTCCGGTAACGATCCAGGGTTTTCGACGGAGGTCATTCCGCTGGCCCTGACAGGTGCGGTTGAGCGACTGGATTTCATCCGGGTCCAGGAGGTATCGAGTTACGCCACTTACGAACAGCCGGAGATCCTGTTCGAGATGATGGGCTTCGGCAAACCGCCGCAGTACGTCCCCCCGTTTCTTGCGCCGGGTGTGCTCAAGCGCCTCGGGGGCGGTTCGGTCCATAGCATCGCGGAAGGACTCGGGGTCGAGCTCGACGACATCGTCGAAGTCGTCGAGCGCTGGAATACCGAAGTGGAACTTCACCTTTCGTCTGGCCGAATCATCCCGGCGGGTACAACCGCGGCGTTGAGATTCGAACTCCAGGGCATCGTCGCGGGGCGCCCATTGATCGGCGTCGGGCACGTCAACCGCATGCACGACGACGCGGCGCCTGACTGGCCGCAGTCCTCCGGAAAGGCCTACACCATCACCGTGGAGGGATCGCCGGCCATGCGGGCAGAGATCGAGATGGTCGGCGAGGACGGCGATCACAATACGGCGGGCCTGCTCATCACCGCCATGCGTGTGCTGCACGCGATCCCCAAGGTCTGCCAAGCGGCGCCGGGGATGCTGGGCGCCAACGATGTCGGACTGATCACCGGGCGTGGTGTCGTGCGCTAGTCGGGGCGCGAATCACTAAGTAATGCAAGGAGTTACGCGTGGACGATGTGCAGGAGTGGCTGGAGCGCCTCAAAATCAGGGACGTCATCGAAAGATACATGCGTTACAACGACGACGGTGACGCCGAACGCCTCACGTCCCTGTTCCATGAGGACGCCACGTTTCAGACCGCCGGCCAGACCCATCACGGCCGCGACGCCATCGGCGCACTGTTCGAGGGCGCCTTCTCGGGCGGCACGCCCGGTCGCTGGACAGATGAAGGAAATCTCTTCACCCAGCCGCGCTCACTTCATATCGGCTCAAACCCCGTGATCGATCTCGACGGGGACCGCGCGACCGTGGAGACCGACTTTCAGGTTGTGGTCCGCAACGCGGAAGGGCGGGCCGCCCTCAGCCTCATCGGTCGTTTCAGAGACCGGATGCGGCGAGACAGTGACGGAGCTTGGCTGATCGAGTGCCGCACCATCGTTTCGGTGGCCAGACAAGGTGGCGACGCGCACTGATGCGCTATTGCGCTCTGGTAACGCCTTGACTTATGTGGTCTTCGTTGTCAATTCGCGTTCTAGGCGGGTTACCGCGCGCCTGAAAACCGGACCTCCCGTGATACTCATACCGAAGTGAGCAGCGCGAGATCCCTCTATCGCTACCGTCCATGTGAATCTGGTCTTGCCGACAGCCGGTTCGAAACGGTAATCCTCGGCAAAGGCCTGGCCGGGTAACTGGCCGGGCAGAACATAGAACGCCCAGCGGTGAGGTTCATCCCAGACGATGATGCGCTCTCGAATCGTCCAACCGAATGAGGTGATATACCGTTCAGAACCCACACCGTGCGGTGGCGGTGTCGTGTACCGGCAGTTCTTGCCCACCATGGGATACCACCGATGCCACGTCTCGGGGTGAGCCGCAACTGCGTCGAATACTCTCTCAACGGGCGCCGCGATCACCGCTTCGAACACGAGAGGGTGCGGATTGGTCGTAAAGATTGACGGGTCGACAGCCTCAGCATTTTGGTCGGTCATCGTTCCTCCGATCTGGGTCTACATACGGCTGCCCTATCCGACGTTATTAAAGTTCATTAACTTAAAGCGGGCGTGGTTTCGGCGAAATCAATCCGAGTGTGTCCCGCAGCCGCCAAGCCAGAGTCGAATGCACCCGAAACCATCCGGCAGCGTGGCCGTTCCGAGTGCGTTTCCGCGTTCGCTAGCGGTGGTACCCCGATGGGCGGCTCGCTACGGGCAGCCACCGGTCCGTGCGGAGAAAGTAACCGCCTCTCAGGGCTTGTTCGTGCAACCGGCATCAACTGGCATCGTGATCCCGGTGATGTAGCGAGCCTCATCCGATGCGAGGAAGAGCACCGTATGCGAAACCTCGTTCTCGGTGAGACCGGGGACGCCTTGATAGGGCTCATCCGGGTCGGTATCGAGGTCGGGAAGCAGGTTCGTTGCCTGCATCGCCATCCTGGGGTTGGCCATGAAGATCTCCATCGCCCCGACCCCGCAGGCAAGACCCATCCCGGGTGACGCGACGCAGGTGGGGTGAATGCTGTTCACCCTGATCCGGTGCGGCGCGAGCTCGTTCGCGAACGCTCGCATGAGCCCGACAACGCCATGCTTGGCTGCCGCGTAGTGGGCATACCCGAGGTGGCCTCGGAGGCCGGCAGCCGAACTGACCAGGATCATCGAGCCGCCCACTTTCCGCTCGATCATCCCCGGCGCGGTCGCGAGGATGGTGTTCCAGACGCCCTTCAGGTTGGTATCGACGACCATGTCGAAGGTCGCGTCGGAAACCTCGAGCGAACTGGCGTGCACCGATAGGACCCCGGCGTTGGCGACGACGACGTCGATCGGGCCGACCGCGGCGGTGCCCGCGTGGACCGCGGCTTGCAGCGCGTCGCGGTTCCGGACGTCGGCCGCCATGGTGAAGCACTTGCGGCCCGTCGCCTCGACAAACGCGCGCGTTTCCTCCAGCTGTTCTGGAGTTGCGGGGTCATAACTCAGCTGCCCCGCCGGATCATACGGAACCCCAAGATCGGTCGCGATGATGTCGGCACCCTCCTCGGCGAGCCGCACCGCGTGCGATCGTCCCTGACCCATTCCCGCGCCAGTAATGAACGCGACCTTTCCCGCGACTCTGCCCATGATCGTCGTTCCCTACCCGGTCGGCCTGAGTGTGATGTTGCCGTGAGCGCTGCTCAGTCGCATACCATACCTATGGCCATTAGATAATGGCCGAGGATTAGCTAGACTTTGAAAGCGGGCGTCTTAGTTTCCCGCGATCGCATGTCGGCGGGAAACGCGCCAGGCAAGTGACGGGGCAGCAGCCCCGAAGAACAAGACAACTCTCTGGAAATCCTGGATGGGAGAACACGCGATAGCCGTTCTCGCCCTCTTGTAGGTGTCCGCGTCGTCGGTACCGAAACGCATTTCAGCGCGCCGCACGGCCGGCGGCTTCCCGGGGGTCCAGGAGCGCGTCCCGCGCGTTCTCAGGTGACGGCGGGGCGCCCACCTCACGCGACTGGATTAAAGGCACCAATACCATCACCGCGCCTCACCACCACGGTTTACCCGATCTCGGTGAGCCGTACTGGAATCCATTTGTGGGAGGTCATCACACCTGTACGCACCCCAACGGGCTCGATCTGGCCGCACTCGCGCCTGGCTGATTGCAACGACTCGGTTCGTCGAAAGTTGACGGACGGCAACGCGGCGCCGTTACCACCTTGCTGCCCTTATTGACCTGAGGCAGGGCTGGTTTCAGCGAAATCTATCTGAGCATGCCGATTGCTCAACGCAGTCACCAATCCAGACCCGAATGCGCCGGCATTATCCAACAGCGTGGCCGTACCGACGGCGATGCCGTCTGACACCGAGTGAGTGTCCGCGTGCACACAGATCCAGTCGCTGCGGGGCAGCCGGGCGAGCGCTACGGTTAGATCTCCGTTGATGTAGCCGACACCGGCAGTGCCCAGGTTCGTGACCAGGCTGGTTGCTTCGGCGGCCGCGGCCGCTTGCACAAATGGCGTATTCGGTTGGCCGGCAACGATATCTACGCTACGGATGACGACGCGCTTGCGGGCCACGTTCTGGTGATCGGCAATCTTTGACGTCCATCCGAGTTCGGTGCTCTGCAGTTGCCGCACCGATCCGTTCTGCGCGGTCAGACCCTCCAGACTGGGCGCCTCCAGCTTTTCCGCCTTTGGCGTCCACTCATGACCGTCCGGCGCCTCACTACGGCGGTACTGCACGAGCACGGCTCGAGCGACGGTGACACCCTCCTGCTCAATGGTGCACACCGAGTTTCGGACCCGACGGCCGTCGCGTACCAAATCGACCGTCGTGGTCATGGGAACCCTCCGGGGCGATTTGAACAGATCGACCGTCAAGCGTGCCGGGGTGAAGTCGGGCAGGCCGAAAGCGGTGTCAAGCCTGAGGGCCGCGAGCCCGGCAACGGCGGCACCGACGACATGATCCTCGCCCCATAGACTCTGTACTTCGGCGTAATCCGTTGGCACGAAAACGTTGGTGTCCGTTTGCCAGAAGTGGGCGCTACCTGAATCCATCGACACTTCCTCGCCCAGCTTCGGTCTTCACAAGGTTGCCTTCTCGTCCGCATTGTCGGTGGCGAGCCTGGTCTCGATCAGCAGCACCGGCCACCGCTGGTTTTGCTTCACGAATTGTCTGAAGGCGTGCTGGCGAAGTCAATCTGAGCGCTTCGGTTGCTCAGGGCCGTCACGAGACCAGAGCCGAACGGCCCGGTATCGTCCAACAGCGTCGCAGATCCGACCGCGATGCCATCGGATGCCCAATGCGTGTCGGCCTGCATGAAGATCCACTCGCCTCGGGGGAGGCGCGCAAGGGCGAGAGTGACGTCGCCGTTGATGTAACCCAGGCCCGCAGTGCCGAGATTGGTGACCAGACTGGTGGCATCTACGGCTGCCGCTGTCCGCACGAAAGGTGTATTCTCCTGACCCGCAACGACATTGACGCCTCGAACGGCGACACGTTTGCGCCTGGCATTCTGGTGATCGGAAACGGACGACGTCCAACCGACGTTCGCGCTGTATATCTGTACGAACGAATCATCATCGTTTAGGGGCGGCACGACTGGCGGCTCGGAGACCCACTCTTCACCGTATGGTGGGTCGCTACGGCGGTATTGGACCAGCACGGCACGCGCGACCGCGACGCCGTCCTGTTCGACGATGCACACCGAGTTCCGTATCCTTCGACCGTCGCGAACCAGCTCAACCCTGGCGGTGGTCGGTACCGTCCGAGCCGACTTGAATAGGTCGACCGTCAGCCGGGCCGGTGTGAAATCTGGCAATCCGAAACGTGATTCCAGAGCAACAGCCGCCAGCCCAATAATGGCGCCCCCCTGGAGATGATCGTCGGACCAACGACTCCGAGTCTCAACGCGGTTGATCGGAACGAAACGATCAGCGTCGGTCTGGGTGAAAATGGCGCGCTCTGAGTCCATCAATTCTTCCTCGGGAGAATCTGCGGCGCGGATCTTCGACGTCATTGACCGCTCATCGTCCGTACCGACGGATAGACTACACAGCCGGGCCCGATCGTCCGACCGGTCAGTCGGTATCCCGGTAATATCGTCGCGTGCCCTCCATGCCGCTGCATCCGCGTTCCCAGGAGTTGATCGACATGTTCCTGTCCGCGGGCGCGCCGCCGGCACCGCATTGCACGCCCGCGCAGCGCCGCGAGCGAGCGGCCAATCTCCCCACAATGCTGGGCCCCGGCCCGGACGTCGAGGAGGTCCGCGACGTCTGCGTCCCCGGCCCCGCAGGGGACCTTCCGGCGCGCATTTACCGCCCCGCCCGCCCTCATGCCACGATCCTTTATCTCCACGGCGGCGGATGGGTCGTCGGGACGCTCGACATGTTCGACGCCTTCGCCCGCATGCTGGCCGCCAAATCCGGTTGCAAAGTCGTCAGTCTCGAGTACCGGCTCGCCCCGGAACACCCCTTTCCGAGTGCCGTCCAGGACGCCCATGCCACGCTGGGCTGGGTGGCCGCCGAAGAACTCGAAGGGCCCCTCGTGGTCTGCGGAGACAGCGCAGGCGGCAACCTGGCGACCGTGTGCGCGCGCCTTGCCCGAGACGAGGGTGCTCCGAGGATCGCGATGCAGGTGCTCGCCTACCCGGTCGTCGACCACGACTTAGACACCGACTCCTACCGCGAGCAAGCCGACAACCCGCTGATGGGTCGCAACGACATGGCTTGGTACTGGGACCTTTACGCGCCGTCGGCCGCGGACCGCGTCCGGCCTGACGCGTCGCCGCTGCGTACCGAGAACCTGTCGGGCATGCCACCGACGTACCTGATCATTCCCGCCCACGACCCACTCCGCGACGAAGTGCTCGCCTATGGGCAGCGACTACAGCAGGCCGGCGTCCCGGTGATCCGGCGCCATTACGACGATCAGGCCCACGGGTTTCTGACGATGGTGAACTTCCTGCCGACTGCCGACGCAGCGGTCGCCGAACTCGGCGACCTACTGCGCGAGCGGTTCGGCGCCGATGCCGCGGCCCTTCCTTGATTCCCGCCCGCAGCAGCGGCTACCATCCGACCGATCGGTCGGGAAGGTAGAGTCGTCGAATCGGCCACGGACAGCGGCATTCGTCGGGCGCGGGCTGACGGGCATTAGCGAGTGGCCATCACAAAGGAGCGTAAGCGTGGGCGGGATGCTGCAGGATCGGGTGATCGTCGTGACCGGGGCCGGTCGCGGAATCGGGGCGGGCATCGCCCGCCTCGCCGGCCGCGAGGGTGCGTCGGTCGTCGTCAACGACCTCGGTGCGGCAGTCGACGGTGAAGGCGCCGACCCGACACCCGCGAGCAAGGTCGTCGATGAGATCGTCGCCGCCGGCGGCCGGGCCGTCGTGAACGGGTCCGACGTTGCCGACCACGATTCGGCGGGGGAACTGATCCAGCAGGCCATCGACACCTACGGTCGGCTCGACGTGCTCATCAACGTCGCCGGCATCCTGCGGGACAAGATGATCTTCAACCTCGACCCCGAGGACTGGGACGCGGTCGTCAACGTGCATCTCACGGGCACGTTCAACACCATCCGCCACGCCAGCGCCTACTGGCGGGGACTCCGCGACGAGACCGCCCACCACCGCATCATCAATTTCACTTCGGCGTCGGGCATGCACGGGGCGCCCACCCAGCCGAACTATGCGGCGGCCAAGTACGGAATCGTCGGGCTGACCTACTCCTGCGCCAACGCGTTGAGCCGCTACGGCGTCACGACCAACGCGATCAGTCCTTGGGCGAGCACGAGGATGACCGACGTGATACCCGAGGACCAGTCCGGGCATCACGACCTCGGGTGGCGGGCGCCGGAGAACGTCGCGCCCGCGGTTGCCTACCTGGCCAGCGAGCGGTCGGACTGGTGCAACGGCCAGGTGCTGCTCTCAGGCGGATATCACATCGGCCTGTACGACCAACCGCATCTGGTCAGCCGCATCTCCACCCTCGGGTCGTGGGACCTTCCGAAGGCGTTCGACCTGATCGAGGAGGCGTTCTCGCGCAACGTCGGCATGGTCGGTCCCGAGGCACTTCCGCCCGTCATGCTGGCGCACTAGTGTCTTCGGTTGCCCAGCCGTCCGCAGTCCCCGGCGGCGGCAGGTTGGCGGACATCGGCATCAGGCGCATGGGGCTAAATAGCCCCTCCTGCAAGGCATTTCACGCAACCGTTTGGCGGCATTCATGCAACTACTCCTGATCAGAAACGCGAAACCGCAGAGCGGCGCCGGCGCGGGGTCAGAACCCAATCTCTCGTATGACGGCAACGAGCAGACGCGACGCTTGCCCGACGCGCTGAGCAAGTTTTCTCTTGCGCGGATCGTGAGCAGCCCACAGCTGCAAGCGGTGCAGACGGCAGCACCCGTGGCTGACCAGCTTGGCATGTCGATCGACATCGACGAGCGGTTCGCCGAGTACGACTATGGATTGGCGAATACTAGGTCGGTTGAACAGGCGGCTGATCGGCAGCTGCCGGGCGACGCGCCTGCAAAAAAGTTCGTCGATCGGGTCAAGGCGGCCGTCGACGACGTGATCGCAGCGGGTGAGCACGATCAGACGGTGGCGGTGTTCACCCACAGCGGCGTGATCAACGTCATGGTGCACACCGTGCTGAAGACCGAGCAATTGTTCAGCGTTCAGCCGGACTATGCGAGTGTGACCCGGCTGCTCGTTTCCGAGGACGCTGGCCTCAGCCTCGCTTCGCTCAACGTAACCGATCACGTCTGGGACCTGCTGTATCGAACGCAGTGGTGGTCCGAAGAGCACTGACTCGCGTCGGCGGTTCTCCCTCCGCCGTCATTTCATGGCAGAACCGCTGCGGCGCTTCGGAAGCCGGCATGGCCCGGTGGCGGCGTCGGCCGGGCAATCGCGCGCCGCCTGGTAGTGCGCGAAAACAAACAACTCACCGGCCGATCCGGGGAACCGGCGTCGGCTTGACGGGCGCGTACGTAGACAGCTTGAATGGAACTCATGTCGACAGACCGGTCGGTCGAATCACCACCCGAGACGCCATTGTCAGGAGATGATGGCTTCGCCGCTGCGCTCGCCGCGCGCGACGTGCCATTCCTCTTCAACCTCCCTGGGACGCAAACGCTCTCGCTGCTGCGCAAGATGGCCGAGAACCCCGGCGGCCCGCGCGCGATCTTCATCCGCCACGAACAGGCCGCCGCGTACGGCGCGGTGGGCTACGCGAAAGTCACCGGCCGCCCGGCGGTATGCCTCGCCGTACCTGGACCGGGTGCCACCAACATGCTGACCGGGGTCGCGTCGGCGCAGGCTGACGGGATCCCACTCGTGGTCGCGACGCCGCAGGTGCCCTCCGAATTGCTCGGCCGTGGCGTCCTGCACGACGCCGACCTGGGCGCATTGTTCGCTCCGACCGTCAAGGGCGTGGTCGAAGTCGTCGCACCCGAGGACCTCGGCCCCGGCCTCGCCCGCGCGATCGACCTGTCGCTGACCCCTCGCCAAGGCCCCGTACAGCTGCTGTTCCCCTCGAGTTTCCTGGTGACGCGCATCGATGGGTTCGAGCTGCCGGACGTACCCGAGGGCGTCGCGCAGCCGGCGACGACCGATCTAGACGCGGCGCGGGCCCTGCTGCAGACGGCGCGGCGACCGATCATCTGGGCCGGCGACAGAGTCCACTTCGCGGGCGCCCGGGCGGCGCTGCGGGAGCTTGCGGAGGTGCTCGGCGCGCCGGTCGTCACCGACGAGATGGCCCGCGGTGTCTTTCCCGAGAATCATCCGCTCGCGATGGGAACGGCGTCGTTTCGGGCGATGCCAGAAGTGCTCGCGGAGGCCGACGTATGCGTCGCGGTGGGAACGGCCTTCCCGGAGTGGTCGACGGTGTCGTGGACGATGCCGGTGCCGCAATCGCTCGTGCACCTCAACGACGAGCCCGGCGTCTTCAACCTCAACTACCCGGCCGCCGTCGGGGTCTCCGGTGACCTCGCCGCGTCGCTTGCCCACCTCGTCACCGCCCTGGCGGGCCGGGCCGCGCCGGGCGACGACTGGGGATCTGCACGCGTCACACGGGCCAGGGAAAGCGGCCTCGCGGCCATCGCGGCCGATCGTGCCGATTACGTTGACGCGGGTCGCGGCATGCATCCCGGCGACGTCGTGAGCGCGCTGCGCGCGGCGCTCCCGGCAGACGTCCTGGTCTGCACCGACGGCTCTGCGACGGGCAACTGGCTCAGCGAGGAAAGCTTTCCCGTCCTGGCGAGTTCCGGGATGCTGCAGTCCGACGTCTTCAAGGAGACCGGTTCCGCACTGTGCGCCGGGATGGGCGCCAAGCTCGCCGCACCCGAGCGCGAGGTGGTCGTCGTGCAGGGGGACGGCGGCCTGCTGTTCCAGCTCGGCGAGCTGGCGAGCCTGTGCCACAACGAGATCAAGCTCATCGTGGTCGTCTTCGATGACGGCTTCTTCAATGCCGATCGCATCTACCAGGAATACGTTTTCGGCGGGCGGGAGTCCGACTGTGCCCTGTTCAACCCGGACTTCGCCGCGGTGGCGACGGCGTTCGGGCTGCACGGCGAGAACGTCACGTCGGTGGCCGAGCTCGGCGCGTCTTTGCGCGATGCCCTCAAACGCAACTCGTCGACGGTCATCGCGGCCAAGATCGATCCGATGGCGCTGCCGTACCGGTTGCGCTCCCGCATCGAGGTGTGGAAAAAGCGAACGGCTGCCGCTCAGGCCGCATCCACCGACTCCGGGCGTAACGGCGCCCGCGTCACCGCGTCGTAGTCATGTCCCAAGCTGATCCGAGCGTCTGGGTCGTCGGGATCGGCGGCATCGGCGCCACTCTCGCGGGTCGCCTGGCCCGCGGAGGCGGCGTGTTGCTCGTCGACGGATGGGAAGAGAATGTCGCCGCGATCCGAGACCGCGGCTTGGCGGTGGAGTATGCGGACGAGACGGTCGTCGTGCCGGCGCCTGTGGTCGCCCTGGATCGGCTGGCGGGCGCGGGGCTACCGGCTCCGCGCGTGGTGATCCTGGCCGTCAAGTCCTATCAGACCGCGGACACGGTCAAAATTCTCGAGCCGTTGATCGGGTCCGACACTCAGGTGGTGTCGGCGCAGAACGGGCTCAACGAGGATACGATCGCCGACCTGATCGGAGTCGAACGCACGGTCGGCGCGATCTGCCTGTTCGACGGCCAACTGGTGGCGCCGGGCAGGGCCCGTCAGCGGCGTACCGACGGCAAGATGGTGATCGGCGACTTGGGCGGCGGCGATGGGCAACGGCGGCAAGTTCTGCACGACGTCGCACAGCGACTCCGCACGGCCGTGGCGGTCGAAGTCAGCGACAACATCTACGGCGAGTTGTGGACCAAGGTCATCCGCAACGGGATGATCAACGGGGTGTGCGCGCTGGCCGGCGCCGACGTCGGAACCGCCGTCGGTGACGACGACATGCTGAGCATCATCGTGGCGCTCGGCGTCGAGGGCGTGGGCGTCGCGCGCGCCCTCGGCGTGACGTTGATCGAGGCCGATCTCTATGGCGCCAGCGTGACCGACTTCGAGCGGGGCTTCGATGATCCGGGGAGCTATGAGCGCGCGGCGGCCAAGGTCCGCGCGGAGTATCTTCGCTTCGCGAAAGTGATTCCGTCCATGGCTCAAGACGTTGCGAAGGGCCGGCCGACTGAGATCGATTTTCTCAACGGCGTCGTCGTCGCCAAGGGCGCGGCGTTAGGGCTCGAGACGAGGGTGAGCGCGGCGCTGATCGAGGCCGTCAAACGGATCGAAGGTACCGAGCACCGGCCCGGTGACAGCGGCTCGGCGATTGAGGCGCTGGCCGCGTTGGTCGCCCGGCTGAGGAACGGAGGCTGACCGGATGGGGCCGACGCCATGAGCGTGATCGATCGACCGCCGATCAATCTGCGCCATCTCGACAAGCTCTTCATCGACGGGCAGTGGGTCGCGCCGTCCGGCGACGCGACAATCACCGTGATCGACTCCGCCACCGAGACGCCGGCGTTCACCGTGGCCGAGGCGCAGTCGGCCGACATGGCACGAGCCGTGGCGGCCGCTCGCCGGGCGTTCGACACGGGGCCATGGCCGCGCCTGACCCACGAGGAGCGCGCCTGGTATCTGCGCGCGATAGCCGCCGGGTTACGCGAGCGCAGCGAGGAGATCGGCGGCCTGTGGCCCCGCGAGGCCGGAGTGCTGCACAGCATGGCCCGCGGGGTCGCCGCGGGCGCCGCCTGGCGTTTCGACTTCTACGCCTCGCTAGCCGACACCTTCCGGTTCGAGGAGGAGATGACGCCGACCGCGGGGGGCGAATTCGGTCTGCTCGTCCGCGAGCCGGTCGGAGTCGTCGGTGCGATCGTGCCGTGGAACGCGCCGCTCGGGCTGATGTCGAGCAAGCTGGCGCCCGCACTGCTGGCCGGCTGCACCGCGGTACTGAAGTTGTCACCCGAGGCTCCCGGCGAGGGCTACGTGCTTGCCGAGATTGCCGAGGACATCGGGCTGCCGCCCGGCGTGCTCAACGTCCTGACCGCGGACCGCGAGGTGTCCGAGCTCCTGGTGCGCAATCCGGATGTCGACAAGATCTCGTTCACCGGGTCGACGGCGGCGGGGCGACGAATCGCCTCGATCTGCGGCGAGCGGATCGCGCGCTGCACGCTCGAACTAGGGGGCAAGTCGGCGGCGGTCGTCCTGGACGACATCGATCTCGGGCGCGCGGCCCAGGCAATCGCGTCGGCCGAATGTTCGATTTCAGGTCAGGTGTGCTCGTCGCTGACGCGCATCGTCGTCTCGCGACACCGCCACGACGAAATGGTCGACGCCCTCTCGTCGATCTTCTCGGAAGTGCGGGTCGGCGATCCCTTCGATCCCGAATCTCAGATGGGACCCCTGGCCTCCGATCGCCAGCTCGAGCGCGTGCTCGGCCTGATGGGCACCGGGATCGACGAGGGCGCGACCCTCGCGACGGGTGGCGGCCGACCGGCTGGTCTTGAGCGGGGCTACTTTGTCGAGCCTACCGTGTTCGGCAACGTCGACAACGCCTCGACGATCGCGCGCGAGGAGATCTTCGGCCCGGTATTGAGCGTCATCCCGGCGGCAGACGAGCGCGACGCCGTGCGGATCGCCAACGACACGATCTACGGACTCAACGCGTCGGTGTTCACCGAGGACGTGGAAAGGGCGCGATCTGTGGCGGCGCAGTTGCGGTCGGGTACGGTGGGACACAATGCGTTCCGTACCGACGTCGGAATCGCGTTCGGCGGTTTCAAACAGTCGGGCATCGGTCGCGAAGGTGGTCGCGAGGGCCTGTACCCGTACCTCGAAACCAAGACCGTCATCCTCGACGGGCGACCAAATCGATACGCGCCGGGATGACAATCCTCGACCGTCTATTCGGTCGGCTTGACCATCCCAATTCCGGCTGTTAACCTGCGCCGATGGCTCCCCGGAATAATACCGCGGCCGCTGCGTCCGGTGGGGCAGACACCACAGGCTATGACCGCAAGCGCCGCGACATCGCCAAGGCGGCCGCCAAGGTGTTCTACAAAAAGGGCTACCTGTCGACGAACGTCGACCAGATCGCTGCTGCGGCCGGTCTGCGGAAACCGTCGCTTTACCACTACTTCAAGAGCAAGAGCGACATCTTGTTCGCGATCCACGAGGAATTCATCGACGTCCTGCTCGAGAAGCAGCAGGCCAGGCACGACCCTGCGCGGACGGTTCGGGAGTCGCTGACGCAGGATATGGCCGACGCTCTCGGTCTCCTGGACAGCCACCACGGCCACCATCGCGTCTTCTACGAGAACTTCGACGAGCTGCCCCGCAACCAGCGCAACACCATCCTGGCCAAAAACCGGGATTACTACGCGGCTATCGAGGACAAGATCGAGCGCGGAATCGCCAACGGCGAGATACGCGACCTGCCCCCCCGGATGATCGCACTGGCCATGTTCGGGGCCTGCAACTGGGCATACCAGTGGTACCACCCTGGCGGGGCGATGACGACGCGGGAGATCGCCGAGATGTTTGCGACCATCTTCTTCGACGGCATCGGCCTTTCCCCCGCGGAGTGACGCCGCCCCCGGGAAGACCTCGGTGTTCGGCGAAGAAAGACCTCGGCTAGGCGCGCCTGGAGGCGACCGTTCCGCCCGGTCCCGCTACCGACCGTCTGGACGGTCGATGGTGTGATAGCGTGGCCCGCCGTGGCGCCTTCGAAGCCGTCGTTGTCCGAACCAGAGCTGACGGTCGGGCTGCAACGGCTGTGCCGCGCTCGTACCGGAGATCGAGCCGCGCGGGTGAGCGATCTTCGACCGGTGGGTGGGCACGCCGGCCTGACTCTGGGATTCGACCTGCATTGGACGCCCGAGGGGCGTCCCGCGCGCAATGAGGCACTGATCGTACGGCTTGCGCCCCCCGGGGTCCGAGCCGCAGGTCCGGCTGACGTCGTACGCCAGGCACGCCTACTGCGCTGCCTGCGCTCGCTGGGTGTGCCGGTCCCTCGGGTGCGCTGGTCCGGCTCGGACACACGGTTTTTCGGCACGCCGTTTCACGTCGTCGACCGTGTTCAGGGGCGGACGTTCGGGCTTGATGAGCCGGACGGGACGCGGGGAATGGGCGACGTACACAAGGTCGGCCGCGACGTGATCCGCCGCCTGGCGGAGTTGCACGCGCTGGACCGGGCCCGCGCCGCGTCGGTGCTGGGGGAACCGCTGGACCTACCGGCGGATATCGCTCGCTGGGATCGGTTCATCGAACGCGCGGGAGACGCGCAGCTCGTCGTCGACGTCCCCGAGCTGCGCTCGAGGTTGTGCGCGCACATCCCGCGGGCACCGCGGGTTGGGATTCTGCACGGCGACTATCAATGGTCCAACGTGCTGGTGTACGACGAGCAGGTCGCAGCGATCCTCGATTGGGAGTTGGCGGCCGTCGGACCGGTATTGAGCGATCTCGGCTGGTTGTGTCTGTTCAGCGATCCGCAGTGTTGGACCCCCCCGATCGTGTTGCCCCCGTTGCCCAGTCCACGCGAACTCGTATCCGAATACGCGCGCCAATCGGGCGATGATGTCGGCGAGATCGACTGGTACCGCGCGCATGCCGCCTACAAGTTCGGCATCATTGCGGCCCTCAACCTTGGGCTGCACCTGCGCGGCAAGCGCCACGACCCGTTCTGGGAGGAGCTCGCCCCCTCCGTTCCCCGGATGATCACGCGCGGAATCGAGCTGCTCGCCGGCTGAGCCAAAATGGTGTTTGCCGCACCCGGCCTGTTGACTTTCCGGCATGCCGCGATAATATAGAGGGACTATCAATCCGACCGAACAGTCGGGCGAAAGTGACTGACCTCCGGGAGAGAACGTGATCTGCCGTAACCGTTTCCGTCCTGAGCCGGTGATGTCCCAATGACGTCGACAATCGCGCAGGGCCCCATCGAAGTCCGACCGCACGGCACCCCCGATTCGGGTGGCAAAGCGCCGAATCGACCGCTGACCATCGACTGCGACGTCCATCCGACGCCACACGATTTCGACGAATTCCTCAGCTACGTACCGGAGCCGTGGCGCAGCCGCGAGGCGATGGCCTTCAGCACGCGCGGCGAAGGCAGCTCCTATAGCTACTACGTCCCCGGCGGCTCGACCCGCAAGGAGGCCATCCCGAACACCGGTGGCCCCGCGGCCTCCGACCCCTACCTGACCGCCGAGCAACTGCTCGAGGGCATCGGCGTCGACATCGCAATCCTGTTGTCGCTCGTCGCTCGCCCCGTGGCCAACCCGGTGCACGAGTCGGCGTTGTCCGAGGGTTCCAACCGGTGGCTCCAGGAGCGTTGGCTGCACGGCGAATTCGGCAGCCGATACCGGGGTGCGATCCGCGTGTGCGCGGACGCCCCGGATCGCGCCGTCGCCGAGATCGAGCGAGCGCACGAATCCTCCGACAGGTTCAACTCGGTGCTCGTCGTGCCCAACGTGCTCCGGCCGCTCGGGCACGAGCCCTACATGCCGATCTACGAAGCTGCCGCTGAGCGCCGCCTTCCGGTGGTCATGCACCTGACGCGGCCCGCCGGGATGGCGCTCGGCACCCCGGCGGGGTTCCCGCAGCACTTCGTGGAAGTTCAGCCGATGTACTCCCTGCTCTACGCCACCCACCTGGTCAGCATGGTCTTCAACGGCGTCTTCGAGCGCTACCCGGATCTGCGTGTGGTCTACGTCGAGGGCGGCATCGCCTGGCTGCCCGCGCTGATGCGCCGGATGGATCGCAACTGGGAGGGGCTGCGTTCCGAGGTTCCATGGGTCAAGAAACCGCCGTCAGAGTACGTCGCCGAGCAAGCCTTCTTCACCACTCAGCCGATCGAAGAGCCACTCGAAGGACCCGGTCCTCTGATGGACGCGTTCGCCGGCGCCGAGCATCTGCTTTCCCGCAACGTCCTGTTCTCCACCGACTATCCGCATTGGGACGCCGACGAGCCCCGTTGGGTGCTACGCCAATTCCCCTCCGAGTATCACGACGCGATCCGCGGTGGCAGCGCTCGCGCGCTCTACCGACTGTGAGCGCGCCCGCCGGACCCCGGGTGGAGCGCGTCGACTGCGGTCCGCTCGCCGACCTCGAAGACGGGGGCATGACACTCGTCGATGGACCGGACGGCAGTATCGGCCTGTTTCGGCGCGGAGACACGGTGTACGCGCTGCGCAACTGGTGCCCACACAACGGGGCGCCAGTGTGCCTGGGGCCGGTCAGTGGAACCAATGTCAGCAAGGGCGGCTACGAGGTCGAGCATGTGCGCGAAGGCGAAATCCTCGTATGTCCTTGGCACAAGTGGGAGTTCGAGCTCGCGACGGGAATGTCGATCACCAAGCCCGTCAAGAAGGTCGAGTCCTACAAGGTCGTCATCGAGAACGACCGGGTCTACCTGGTTATCAGACGCCTGAGAAAGCGAAAGAATGTCGACACGACCCACGATTGATTGCGTTGTCCATCCCTGGCCGGGCGCCTCCGAGGACATCCGCGAGTTCCTGCCCGCCCGCTGGGACGAGCAGCCCATCCCGATGATCGGGCGCTACTTCTATCCGCCGTCCATCCCGGAGTGGACCCCGATCGGCGATCATGACGCACGCCCAGCGACGTCGAGCCCTGAGCTGCTGGCCGAGTCGTGGGACACGGCGATCGGCACGGACGGCGCCGTCCTCGTCCCACTGACGCGTGGTCTCATCCCGGAACCAGACCTCGGGCCGGCGGTATGCCGGGCGACCAACGAGTGGCTGCGCGCCAAGTGGCTCGACCATCCGGCACTGCGTGACCGCGTGGCCGGCGCGGTCCGGATCGACCCGGAGGATGCCGCCGCCGCGGTTGCCGAGCTGGATCGAATCGCCGGCGATCCAGACTTCGTGACCGTCGCGGTCCCACTGCAGGGCCGCGAACCGTACGGTTGCCGGCGCTACCTGCCGGTGTGGAAGAAGGCCGCCGAACTCGGGTTCACCGTGACGGTCGTGGCCGACGGTGGCTGCGGGATCAACCAATTCCCGACCATGGCCGGGTACTGCGACTACTACGTGGAATACAACTCCCTGCTGCCGTGGACCGCGTCGATGGTCCACCTGGCCAGTTTCGTCGGTGGTGGAGTGTTCGAACAAATCCCCCAACTGCGCGTGGTCTTCCTCGACGGCGGCGCCGACGTGGTGTTCCCGTTCATGTGGCGGATGGACAAGCCGTGGCGCGGCGTCCGCAATCAGGTGCCATGGATCGAGAAGCACCCGACGGAGTATCTCGCCGACCATGTGCGCTTCTGTGTGCAGCGCGCCGAAGGCGCGGCGCTGCCGTCGGCTAGCCTCACCCCGCTGGCGGCCGAACTGACGGTGTACGGCAGCCGCTTTCCGCACTGGGACGCCATCACCCCGGAAGAGGCCAGGGCTGGTCTGGAAGCCGATGCAGCCGAGCAATTGCTGAGCGGCGCCGCCGACTTCTACGGAGGCCGTTTCGCGCGTTGGGCCGCCCGGCTTCCGGCGCGACCCGGGTTATCGGTGAGCTAGTTGACCGGAGCTGGCTCGACGGGCGTGACTCCGCCGAACTTCGATCTCGCAGGTCGGGTGGCGATCGTGACCGGCGGTAGCCGCGGACTCGGACGCTCGATCGCTTTCGGGCTTTCTCGGGCCGGCGCCGACGTCGTGGTCACCAGCCGCCGCATCGACAGCTGTCGCGACACCGCCGAGGCGATCACCCGGGAAACCGGGCGCAAGACACTGCCGGTGGCGTGCCACGTCGGCGAATGGGGTCAGATCGACAACCTGCTGGCCGAAACCGAGAACGCGTTCGGCCGCATCGACATTTTGGTGAACAACGCTGGACTGTCTCCGACGTACGAGTCGGCGGCCTCGGTCAGCGAGGAGCTGTTCGACAAGGTCATCGCCATCAATCTCAAGGGGCCGTTTCGTCTGATGGCGCTCGTTGCCGACCGGATGGTCCGGAGCGGGGGAGGGGCCATCGTCAACGTCAGCAGCGTCGCTGCGCAATGGCCGCGGGGCGACGCGATGCCTTACGGCGCCGCCAAGGCCGGGCTGAACAACCTGACGACGGCATTCGCCCACGCCTATGGCCCCGACGTTCGCGTCAACGCCGTCCAACCCGGTGCGTTCTTCACGGACGTGGCCAAACACTGGGACATGGAAGCGTTCGCCCGGCATAGCAAGGGCATCGCCCAGCGTCGCGGCGGCGAGCCCGACGAGATCGTCGGCGCCGTCCTGTATCTCGCCAGCGACGCCTCCAGCTACACCACCGGGGTGACCATTCCTGTCGATGGTGGTTATTGGCAGCCGTTCGAGCTCGCCGCCCGCCCGGACGCGTGAGCCGGCTCGCCGGGGATCCGCTTCCGGCCGGCGGGCCGCGCCTCGGTGCGACTCCGTCTAGCCGGGTTGCTGTGGCCGCGCCCGCATCTCCCGTAACCGGCTCGTCAGGGGAGCGGGGTTGCCCTCCGACCACGTGACCCGCAACCGCCGATGCGCGATGCGCCAGCCTTCGGGCGTCCGCTCGAGCGAGTCGTCGTAGCGGCCACCGATGACGTAGTGCTCACCGCCCGGCGCGCCCCTGGTGACGTGCTGGGCGTGCAGGTCGCAGACCGACTCGGCGCGATCGCCGTGGATCGTGGTGCGCGGGTTGGCGATCAGATGTTGAGTGACGTCAAAGCCCGACAGCACGCCCTCGGCGAAGGCGATGATGGCGTCGATCCCGACAAGCGTGGCGCCGACCTCGCACACGGCATCTTCGGTGAAACACGTCCGCAGCAGCTGCGAATCGCGATCATCCAGTGCGTGCGCATACCGGAACAGCACATCCTGGATGGCGAGTCGGTCGGCGATGTCCTCAGGCGGCATCAGTCGCCGAGCCTGGGCAGCACCTTGGACTCGAAGAGCTCGAGCGACTCCCAACCCAAGGCCGGCGGCATGCCGCCCATCAGCGGCTTGAACAGCGCACCACGGCGCTCGGTGATGGCCGTTACCGCATCCTCGGGTGTGACCACCTCGTACATGCACGGCGCCCGCAGTTGGTCGGGGTCGGAGATCTTGGAGTAGGGGGATGCGCTGTTAGTCGCCGCCCAACGCCCATATTCGTTCGTCTCATGCATCGCGTGCTTGGCGATGGTGGCCCACGCTTTGTCGGGGTCCTCGGCGATGTGGAAGAACAGCACCATGCGCGCGCGGTTGTCCGGTTGGGGCAGCGCAGTCTTGCCCAGTTTCTGGCATTCGGCGACGTAGAGGTCGTACAGGTCCGGGGGGCCAAGCGGTTCGTACCCGTCGGCGAACCGTGCCGCGCGTACCGCGGTGGCGGGTGCCGAGCCGCCGAGATAGAGCGGCGGCGAAGGGTTCTGCGCGGGACGCGGCAGGATGCGCACCGTCTTGCCGCGGAATTGGAAGGGCTCGCCGGTCCAGGCCTGCTTCACCGCCTGGAGCGCCTCCTCCATCATCGACGGGCGCTTCCTGATGTCCAAGCCGAACTGCTCGTACTCCTCGACCCGGTAACCGGCGCCAACGGTGAAGAGCGTTCGGCCATTGGAGATCAAGTCGAGCACCGCCGCGTCCTCGGCGAAACGCAGCGGGTGGTACAGCGGCAGGAGCGCGACGTTGGTGCGGATCCTAAGGGTCTCGGTGGCCGCGGCGATTCCGGCACCGAGGACGAGCGGCGAGGGTAGGTAACCGTCGTTCGAGGCGTGGTGCTCAAGGAGGTTCACGTCCCGGAAGCCCCGTTTGTCGGCCCACGCCGACATCTCGATCGCGGCCCGGTACAGCTCGGCGGCCGGGGTTCCGAAGTCCGGGGCGCGCATGTCGAAGAGGAGGGAGAACGTGTACGCGCCGGGATCCTGCACGTGGGAGATCCTAGCGTGATTGTTGAATGGTTTTAGAATAACGGCCGCGCTGCCGCCGAATCCGGGTTAAGTTGCCTTCAATTCGATGTTGATCGGACGGGAGGGCGATGCCCGATCCCGAGGAGGTCGCGTCTGGTGCCCGTTAAGGCGCTCGCACGTCGTCACGGCCGTCGAGGGACTCCGCGCCTGTCCCCGGAGGCGGCACGTCACGGCCGGGACCGGACGCACGGCCGGTTGTAGGAGGCTCGGGTGAGTATGTCTGTCAACCGGATCTGCATCTGGTTGGGGCCGATCGGGACGGTGATCATGTTCGTCGGGCTCGCGATAGCGGGTCTCCAGGTGGCGCCGCCGCCGGATGCGCCCGTGACCTTCTATACCGACAACCGGGGGACGATGCAGGCGGGACTGATGATCGCCATGTTCGGGGGCGCGCTGTACCTGCCGTGGATGGCGATGCTGGCTCGGTCGTTCAAGCTGGCCGAAGGCGATCGCTCCGGGATGGCCTACCTGCAGTTGGCATTCGGGGTCATCTTCACGATCCTGGTGGAGTTTCCCTACCTGTTGCTGGAAGTTGCGGTCTACCGGGCGGGCGCCCCGGCGGCTGTGATCCAAGGATTCGTCGACACCGCATGGGTGATGGCGGCCGGGTTCGGTTACACCCATTTCATCGCGCTGCTGGTGACCGGCATCTACCTGGTTCGCGAGCGACGCGCGCTGGCAGTGTTCCCGGGCTGGCTCGGCTGGCTGAACATCGCCTGTGCGATCTTGTCGCTGCCGTCCTTCTTCGCGGGAACCGTGACTTCGGGGGTGATGGCCTGGAATGGCATCGTCGCGTTCGGCCTCCCGTCGGTGGGCTTCTTCCCGTGGTACGTCGCCTGGACATACGTGCTGCTGCGCCTGGAGCGCTCGGCGTCGGCAAGCGTGGACACCGGCGAGGTCACGACCCCAACCCACCGCCTTATTGATGGAATCTAGATAAGACGGGTGCCCAGTGAATCGCATCTGCATCTGGTCCGGCCCGCTCGGTACGGCGATCGTGTATGTCGGGCTGTTGATAGCGGGCCTGGCCGTCGCGCCGTCTCCGAACGCTCCGGTGGAGTTTTACACCGACAATCGGCATGCGATCCAGGTGGGAATGGTCATCGCGATGTTCGGCGGCGCCCTCTACGGGCCGTGGTTGGCGATGTTGGCGCGTGCGTTCAAAATGGCCGACCAGGGGCGATCCGGGATCGCCAACTTCCAGATCGTGTTCGGCGTTTTCTTGATGTTCGCGACGTTGGTGCCGTTTTACCTGCTAGAGGTCGCCGTGTTTCGGCCCGGCGCCCCGCGCGGCATCGTTCAGGCGTTTGTCGATGCGGCGTGGATCATGGTGCTTGGATTCGTGTACGTCCACGTTTCGGGCGTCCTCCTGACCGGCGTGTACATCCTGCGTGAGCGCCGCGCCGCACCCATGTTTCCGCGCTGGCTCGGGTGGTTGAACGTCGTCGTGGCGCTGCTCAGCCTCCCCGGGTTGTTCGCAGGCACCGCCACCACCGGGGTGCTGACGTGGAACGGCGTCGTGGCGTTCGGCCTGCCGTCTGTCGCGTTCTTTCCGTGGCTCGCCGCATGGACCTACGTGCTTTTGCGCATCGAGCGGCTTGCGCCGGAGTCCGGCCGATGGCCGTCAGCCCTGGCGTGAAAAGTCGATCGCAACGCGGGCGGACTCGCCTCGGTGAATCAATTCGATGCCTTCGTTGATCTCTTCCAGCGCAATCGTGTGCGACACGACGTCGTCGAGACTGATCTTGCCTTCGACGTACCAGTCGACGTAGCGTGCGGCGTCCTCGACCGTCGCGCTGCCCATCTGCGAGCGCCGCCAGGTGCGATTGCGCAGGGTGTTGAGGGAGATGCCGAGCGGCGCGCTCTCGGGAATCATCCCGACCGACACCACCTGTCCCCATCCGACGCTGACGCACGCGAAGGCCTGCTTGGTCAGCTCGACGCTTCCGACGCACTCCAAGGCATGGTCGGCCCCGATGCCGGTCAGCTCGATGATGCGGGCCACGGCATCGACCTCTTTGGCGTTGATGAAGTCGGTGGCGCCGAACCGCCGCGAAATCTCCTCTTTCGCAGGGTTGACGTCGACGGCGATGATGCGGCTCGCGCCGGCCAGCGCCGCGCCCTGGATCGCGGCCGCCCCGACGCCGCCGGCCCCGAAGATCGCGACCGAATCGCCCTGGCCGATTTGGGCGGTGAGCATCGCGGAGCCGAGGCCGGTGGTCACCCCGCACCCGATGCAGCAGGTCGGAATCGCCGGTGGGGCGTCACACACCTTCGCGATCTGATCGTCGCGTATCACGCTGTACTCGGAGAACGCCCCCACGCCGAAGAAGTCGGCGATCGACCGTCCGCCGGCCGAGAACCGCGTCATCTCCGGGTCGCGGAACGTGCGCTGGAATTCCGCACAGAAGTTCGTCCGTCCGGAGCGGCAGTAGGCGCAGTCCCCGCAGTGCGGTATCACGAACGGCACCACGCGATCTCCCGGCGCGAACCTCGTAACCGAGCTTCCGCACGAGACGACGCGCGCGATCCCCTCGTGCCCGAAGATGACCGGAAAGGCGTGCGGGAAGGCCCCGGACGCGAAGTTGAGGTCGGTGTGGCAGATGCCCGCCGCCTCGAACTGGACCATCACCTCGTGCTCGCCGGGGGCGGCGACATCGACCGTCACGATCGCGAGCTCGGCGCCGGGCTCGAAAGCCACGGCGGCGCGCGACGTCACCCCCGTCGGTGCGGCGCTGCGCTGTTCGGCGGCTTCCTGCCCATGCATCTAGAGACTCCCTCGTCGTCAGCTACGGCGCCGATCGCGGCCCGCGCAACAGCAACCGCAGACGCCCGCCTCCATGTTATGTTAGACCGACCAGACGGTCGAAAAAGTACGAAATGAATGGCGCGCTGGACGGCGAACCACGTACCGGCAGTGCGCTTGAGGGGACAGAGATCATGGTGTCAAGCAGCGCCGCGGCTTCCAACGGCGGACAGTCCCGAGCCGACCGCCACGCCGACGTCATCGTCATTGGCGCGGGCTTCGCAGGCCTGTACGCGTTGTATCGGTTGCGCGGAATGGGGCTGTCGGTGGCCGTGCTCGAAGCGGAAGACGACATCGGGGGCACCTGGTACCTGAACCGCTATCCCGGCTGCCGTTGCGATGTGGAGAGCCTCGCGTACTCCTACTCGTTCTCGCCGGAACTCGAACAGGAATGGAACTGGTCGGAGCGCTATGCCACCCAGCCCGAGATACTCAGCTACATTCACCACGTCGCCGACCGATTCGACCTTCGTCGCGACATCCAGCTGAACACGCGTGTGCGATCGGCCATGTGGGATCAGGACGGCCGCTGCTGGCATGTCATCAGCGAGCAAGACGACCGATGGACGGCACCGTTTCTGATCACCGGCGTCGGCTGTATCTCGGCGCCGAAGTTGCCCGACATCGACGGTCTCGACAGCTTCGCGGGCGAGCGGTACCACACCGCCGAATGGCCGCGCGAGGGCGTGGATTTCGCCGAGAAAAGCGTTGCCGTCATCGGCACCGGATCGTCAGGCGTGCAGGTGATTCCGATCATCGCGGAGCAGGCCGACCAACTCACCGTCTTCCAGCGGACCCCGGTTTTCACGATCCCCGCGCGGAACCGTCCGTACACCGAGAGCGAGCTCGCCGAGATGAAGGCGCGCTACCAGGAGTACCGGGAGGAGTCGCGGTGGACGACGTTCGGGACCGCCGGCCACACGCCCACCGAGGCGGCCCTCGAAGTCGACGAGGAGACCCGCCGCAAGACCTATGAGGCGGCGTGGCGGGTAGGCCGGGTCAACGAATTGTTAGGTGCCTTCACCGATCTCATGGTGGACAAGGCCGCCAACGAAACCGCGGCCGAGTTTGTCCGCGAAAAGATCCGCACCATCGTCAAGGACCCCGACGTCGCCGCGTCGCTGATACCCACGAGTTATCCGTTCGGCGCCAAGCGGCCCTGCATGGACACGAACTATTACGAGACATTCAACCGGCCCAACGTATCGCTCGTCGACTTGCGCAAGGAGCCCATGGAGCGGGTAATACCGGACGGCATCCGCACGGCGAAAGCCGATTACAAGTTCGACACCCTCGTGCTCGCGATCGGATTCGACACCTTCACGGGATCGTTGCTGCGGATGGACATCCGTGGACGCGACGGTGTTTCGCTTCGCGACCACTGGGCCGACGGCGCGCGTTCTTACCTGGGACTGGCCGTCGCCGGCTTCCCGAACATGTTCACGATCACCGGGCCCGGCAGCCCCTCGGTGCTCAGCAACACGATCGTCTCGATCGAACAGCACGTCGACTGGATCAGCGCCTGCATCGGCCATCTCCGCGAGCGCTCGATCGCGACGATCGAAGCCAACCCCGACGCCGAGGACGGCTGGGTGAGGCTGGTCAGCAAGTTCGCGGACAAGACGTTGATGACCGAGGCGGACTCGTGGTACCTGGGTGCCAATGTCCCCGGCAAACCCCGGGTCTTCATGGCCTACCTGGCCGGAGTCGGGAACTACCGGAAGACCTGCGACAGGGTCGCCGAAAACAACTACGAGGGGTTCACGTTGACGCCGACCGGAGCGACTGTCTACGCATGAGATCGTGACGGCTCAAGGATGCGCCGACCGAAGGGACTGGACACGTGCGAGGACTGACTAGCGGGTTTCCGCTGAGTGACGCCCAGCGCGCGATGCTCGACGAGCTCAAGGCCTACCTGGACGAGAACTTCCCCGACGACCGCGCGGTAGCAGCCGACCTGACGGCGGAGTGGGCCAGCGACGAGGAATACGAATGGCTGCATCAGTTCAATCGCCGGCTCGCCAAAGATGGCTGGCTGATCCCGCACTGGCCGACCGAATGGGGTGGCCGCGGGCTGACCGACGTCGACCAAATGCTGATCCGCGAAGAGCTGGCCTATCGGCGCATTCCGCTGGTGAACGTCAACGGTCTGGACATGTTGGCGCCGATCTTGCTGCGCTTTGGTACCGAGGAGCAAAAGCAACGCCACCTTCCCGGCATCGCCTCGGTGGATACGATGTGGTGCCAGGGCTTTTCGGAGCCGGAGGCGGGCTCCGACCTGACCTCACTGCGCACGACGGCGGTCCGCAATGGCGATCACTACGTCGTCAACGGCAGCAAGGTCTGGACGGGCCACGCGATGCGGTCGACGTGGATGATCCTGCTGTGCCGCACAGGTGAAGGCTCCACCGGCAGCCGCGGTCTGAGTCTGCTGTTGGTCGACATGGCCAACACGCCCGGCGTCGAGATGACGCCGACGGTCGCGATGACCGGCGCAGTGACGTTTTGCCAAGAGTTCTTCGTCGACGCAAAGGTGCCCGTCGAGAACATCGTCGGCGCCGAGAACGAGGGCTGGGCGGCGTCGCGAGCGCTGCTGGAGCACGAGCGTGGGGGACCGGGCGTCGCCGCCAAGCTGCGGCGAATGCTCGACGATTTACTCGACCTTGTCGGCGAGGCGCCGAACGGCGTGTCGGACGCCGATGTGGTCCGGCTCGGCGGCCTTATCGAAAAGGTCGAGGGTGCACGGGCGATGGCCTACGAGATGGCCGAAGCCAGGAGCCACGCTGAGATGTCGCCACACATGCCCTCGGTATTCAAGCTTTTCAGCTCCGCGCTCGGCGTCGAGCTATCCGAGATAGGTGTCGATCTGCTCGGCCTGGATGCGCCGGCGCATCGCCCCGACGTCGGCTCCTGGACACACTGGGAGGACTACCTGTACTCGTTCCTCATGCCGATTGCGGGCGGCAGCAACGAGATCCAGCACGAGATCATCGCGTCGAGCTTCCTCGGGGTCGGTCGCAAATGACGTCCCGCGTCGATTACCTCGCCGGCTTCCACAGTGTGGTGCTCGGTGACGGCGCGGTCGCCCTGACCGCGCACGACACGCTCGCCAGTCTGGGCGCCGACGTTGCCACCGCCACCTCGGTGGCCGGCGACGCGGACATCGTCATCTGCGACCGCGTCGCCGAGGTGACCGATGACTCCTACCTGTCGCAGGTTGCCCGGTGGGTTGAGAACCGCCCCGGCCGCCCCGGAACGTGGGTCACCGTGTCGGCCTTCGGGCTTGACGGCCCGGCCGGCGGCCGGCCGGGCTCCGACCTGGTGTGCGCGGCGGCCGGCGGCATGCTGGCGGCGCTGACCGACGGCGACGGCCGGTTCCATCAGATGCCCGGCGAGCAGGCGTTGCAGGCGACCGGGCTGCTAGCGGTTCTCGCTGCACTGCACGGGATTTCGCTGAGCCGCAGCGACGGGATCGCCGTGCACCTGGACCTGTCCGCGCAGGAGGCGACCGCGTTCTCTTCCGTGCAGCAGGAGCTCGCTCACATCTTGTACCGGTGCGGGGGTGCCGGCGGCGCGGCCCGCTACTCGGCGCCCGCAGGCGTGTTCGAATGCGCGGACGGGTTGATCAACATCATCGTCATCGACGACCACCAGTTCGCCCGTGTCGCCGAGGTGGTCGGCCGGCCGGAGTGGATATCGCTGTACCCGACGCTTCCCGACCGAGTCGCCAACGGGGAGACCATCAACGCGGCCGTGGCGCAGTGGCTCGCGGCTCGGCCCAAGGTCGAGTGTGAACGACTGATGCAGGGCAACGGGGTTCCGGCGACCGCCGTGCGCACCGTCGCCGAGGTCAACACTTCCGACCAGTTCCAGGAGCGGGATTGGCAGGCCAGGTGTGTCGGATTCGATCCCGCCGTCCCTCCGCTACCTGCCGTGGTCACCCGGCACGCCGCAGCCTCGTCGCCCAACCCCGAAGCGGCAGGCGAGCGCAGCCTCGATGACCTGCGGGTGGTGGAGGTTACCAACGTGCTCGCCGGCCCGCTCAGCGGCGCGATCTTGGGGGCCATGGGCGCGAAGGTGGTGCGGCTGGAGGATCAAGGCCGACTCGACGTCTACCGACGCAATGGCCCGTTCGCCGACGGTCAAGCCGGCATCGAGCGCGCGGCTTATTTCATGTGTGCGAACTATTGCAAACAGAGCGTGACAGAGGGCGTCGGTGAGGATCCGGAGATTGCGCGCCTGGCGCTTTCCTGGGCGAACGTGTTGATCGAGAACGTCGGCTCGAGCCGACTGGCGCGCCTCGGGACGGGTTCGGTAATGGTGGGCAGCGGAGCCGGGGGGATGGTGGCGTCGATCTCCGGCTACGGCCGCAGCGGACCGCACGCGGACTTCCGGGGCTATGCACCCAACGTGCACGCGTACGCCGGCCTCACCGAAGCGATCCACGAGGCCGTTGGATCCAGGGTCTACTTGATCGGCGCGCTGGCCGATTACGCCGCAGCGATCTGGGTGGCCACGCTGGCCGCAGCCTGGTACCTCGGCGGTGCGAACGACGAAGAGCGCGTTGACCTTTCGATGGCCGAGGCGGTAGCCGTCAAACTGCGCCATCTGCACGGCGAGGTCGGCAGGGCCACGCGGGATCTGCTGGTGGACACCGCGGACGGGCGTACCGTCGCGATCTCGTTTTCCGAGGGCGACGCCGAGCGCGTTGCGCGCGCCCTGGGGCGGCAGGATTCCGGTGCCGACATCGAGTCGGTCGTGTCCCGAGCTGTCACCGAGGATCCCGATGCCGTGATGTCGTCACTCCAGGCGGCGGGGATCGCCGCGTATTTCGTCAGGTTGACCGCGGACGTGGTCACTGATCCGCAGCTGCGTGCACGCCAATTCTTCCTGCCCGTCGAGCATCCGGTGGTCGTCCCAGCGGAGATCATCACCCTGCCGTGGAAAGTGGCGGGCTCGGCGCGTTCCGGCTATCGCCCAGCTCCACTGCTGGGCGCGGACGACGCCGGGGCGCGCGCGACGTTTGCCGCCGACGACGCAGCCAGTTCTCGACAAGGGGCGACGAGGTGACGAAGAACATCGCTCATGGTTATCGCGAGAGTGACGAGCGGCGACAGTTCCGCGCCTCAATTAGCGGGATGCTGTCCCGGGTATGGCGAAACGACGTACTACGCGACTTTCCCGATACCGCGGAAAGCAAACTGGCCGAGCTCAACTCGGATATCCACCGCAACCTGGGCCTGGGTGGAATTCTCGTCGCCGAAGAGCACGGCGGCCTCGGTGCAACACGCGAATTTGCGACGGTCGCCGCCGAGGAACTGGGCGCTGGGCTGGCCCCTTACGATCTGATCGGCACGTGCATGACCACCCAGGTTCTCGCGGCCGCGCAAGGGACGGACCGCGACGCCTGGTTGCGGCGGATCGCCGGCGAGCCGCGTCCGTTCGTGTTCGCGTGGCCGGGAGCGAACGCGTCATGGAGCGTCCGTCATGTGAGCCCGGCATCGGTCACGGACGGCACGGTCTCGGGTCGCGTCGACTATGTGCCGGGCCTGCTGGCCGACGCGCTGCTGGCCGTTCCGGCCAGTCGGGGTGGCGCGCTTGGCGTCGCATTGCTCGAAGGTGCGGCAGCGGCCGACGGGGTCTCGCTGACCGAGGTTCCCCGAGCCGACACACTGCGCGCGATCAGCCATTTGTCGATCGAGGGCGCCGAGTGCACGTTCTTGCCCGTTCCCGAACGCGCTTTCACTGAGGCGCTTACGGTCGGGGCGATCTTGCTCTCGGCGGAGATGGTCGGCGCCGCGCGCTCCTGCATCGAGCGCATGGTCGAATACGGGTTGTTGCGGCGCCAGTTCGGTCAGCCGATCGTCACTTTCCAGGCCCTCAAGCACGACGTCGTCGATGCCGCCGTTGACTTCGAGCGCGCGAGAGCGAGCGTCTACCGTGCCGCTCGACGAGCCGACGCGACGGCCGCCAACGGTTCCGATGGTGACCTGGCGGAGGCCGTTATGTCGGCCAGGATCGCCAAGGCGTCGGCCGGCGCGGCGCTGCGGTCGGCGGCCAAGCAATCGATTCAGCTTCATGGCGGGACGGGCTTTACCTGGGAGAACCTGTCACACCGATATTTGAAGAAATGGGTCACGGGCAACGAGCTTTTCGGCTCCGCGGACGCACAGCGCCGTTTGATCTATGCCCAGGCGCAGTCCGATGTCCGCCAGTAGCGCGTAGCGCAGCTGCATTAGCGCGCATTCACGTTCCCAATCCCGTGTCGGCGTAAGCGTTTACGCCCGAATCGTCCGTCTCGTTGGTCGCTACGGCGCTGATTATCATCGCGTCGCACTGACCGGACGCGTGGGTCGGACACGGTCTTGGTATTGGACTGCGCCGCCCTACCAACATCAGGTACTCGGAATTCCTTGACAAGGATTATCTACGGTGATAAAAATCATAATCTACGGTGTTTAAATTACTCTGGCGAGTGGAGTAATGGCAGGACAGTGGCGAATGCGCGGGCGCAGCCGGGGAGCTCGTAGATGTCGCTTTCAACCGGTTATTAGTGGAGGAGACGTTCGATGCTTCGGGTAGTGCAGTGGGCGACGGGATTCGTTGGAAAGTTCTCCCTGACCGCGATGATCGAGGATCCGGATCTCGAGGTGGTCGGGGTGCGCGTGTACAGCGACGACAAGCACGGCAAGGACGCCGGTGCGATCTGTGGCCTGGATCCGATCGGCGTCACGGCGACCAAGGACCGCGACGAGATCCTGGCCCTCGACGCCGACTGCGTCGTCTACATGGCCGATGCCGAGACCAATCCCATGGCGGGCCTCGACGACATCTGCGACATCCTGGCGTCGGGCAAGAACGTGGTGTCCACGGCGGTCTCCCCCCTGATCTATCCGGCCGTCATGGGACCGGAGGCCGTGGCGCGCATGGAGAAGGCGTGCGCCGAGGGTAATTCGAGCTTTCACGGCACCGGATTCAACCCCGGCTGGGCGTCGGGGGTGCTGCCGCTGTCCATGTTGTCCTGCATCTATCGCCTGGACTCCATCCGGTACCAGG
This sequence comes from Mycobacterium paraffinicum, assembly GCF_001907675.1. Lineage (GTDB taxonomy): Bacteria > Actinomycetota > Actinomycetes > Mycobacteriales > Mycobacteriaceae > Mycobacterium > Mycobacterium paraffinicum_A. Next base: position 188,110 of record NZ_MPNT01000001.1, on the reverse strand, counting down.
AGATCCTCAACTATGCCCACTGGGACAACGCCGAAATGCTCTTCAACAACATGGGTTTCGGGCAAGGGCCCGATTACGAGGCCCTGTGGACCAGGCCCGAGGTCATGGGGGCGTTCTTCCATGCGCCGCTCTCGCTCATCGCCGCCGGCATCGACGCCACCATCGACAAATTCGTGTACGACCGGCAGACATGGCTGGCCAAGGAGGACTTCGACATCGCGGCGGGAACGATCAAGGCGGGAACCGTAGCCGCGATGAAGTTCTCGGCGACGGCCGTCGTCAACGGCAAACCGATGATTACCGGAGAGCACGTCACACGGCTACGGCCGGACGCCGCTCCCGAGTGGCCAGACGGGCGGGGGTTCAAGTTGATGGTCGAGGGCTCCCCGTCATTGATGGTGGAGGCCAAGATCGACATTCACGGCGACGACGAAGCCAATCAGGCCTGCCTGGCAACGGCCATGCACGCAGTGCATTCGATCGCGCCGGTGTGCGCTGCCGAGCCGGGAATAAGGACCATCCTCGACTTCCCGATGGTCGTCGGCCGTCACGTGGCGGACGCGCCGAACCGCCCGCTGGCCCGGCGGGATTAGCCCGCAACTACCGAACGTCTTGAAACCCTGAAGGAGCAAAGGTGCTGAAAGGCAAGAAGATTCTGGTCACCGGCGGAACCGGGCAGATCGCAGGCCCCATCGTCGAGGACTTCGCCCGGGACAACGAGGTGTGGTGCGCCGCACGCTTCAGCGACCCGGCGCGCAAGGCCGAGCTCGAGAGTATGGGCGTCCACACGTGCACGTGGGACATGAGCGACGGTGACATGTCGGCGTTGCCGGATGACTTCACCCACGTCGTTCACTCGGCCATTTATCCGGCCGTCGAACACGAAGACTCCATCCACCGCAACGCCGAGTCGTCCGGCCTGCTGATGAAGCATTGCGAAAACGCAGAAGCATTCCTGTTCGTCTCAAGTTTCTGCATGTACCTCGAGCACGAGGATCATCCCAACCATGCGTACTCCGAGACTGACAAACTCGGCGGATCCGCCAGTTACAACGATTCCTATGCGGTCGGCAAGCTGGCGGCCGAAGGCGCGGTCCGGTCGGCATGCCGAATCCTCAATCTGCCGACGACGATCGCGAGAATGAACGTCGGATACAGCTGGACCGGGCATGGTGGGCTGCCGGTGGCGTACTACTACCTCATGTCCCAGGGCCAACCGGTGCCGGTTCCCGTGGGTTCGTCGAACATGAGCTCGCCGATCGCCGGTGAGGACATCGCCCGCCAGGCTCACCTATTGCTCGAAGCGGCGACCGTTCCGGCGACGATCGTGAATTGGGCTGGGGATGAGGCCGTTTCGGATCGCGAGATCTGCGACTACGTGGCCGAGCTGACGGGCGTGACCGCGACCTACGTCGAGAGCCCGATCAGCTTCGACAGCTTCATTTCGGACAACACCCGTCGTGAGAAGCTCATCGGCAAATGCGAGGTCCACTGGCGCGACGGCATTCGCAACACGTTCAAGCGGCGGGGCATCCTGACCTAGCGAGAAGCCGCTGTTTCAACGACAGAATTTCGGATGGATGACATCGAGGCGATCAAACGCCTGAAGGCTCGGTACTGCCGCCTGATGGACACCAAGGAGTGGAACGCCTACCGCGAACTCTTCACCGACGACGTCACGGTCAACCTCGAATCCGCAGGGGAAGCCGTACCTGGTCAAGATCAGGAGTCGACGGAATCGGCGGGGGCCGTGATCGTCGGGGCCGATGCATTTCTCGCCATGCTGGTGCCCACGCTTGGCGAGGTAGTCACTGTCCACCAGTGCCACACCCCTGAGATCGATCTGCTGTCGCCGTCAACGGCGAAGGGCATCTGGGCGATGGAGGACTTACTCCGCTTCCCGGATGGCACAGAATTGCACGGTTTCGGGCATTACCACGAGACGTATGAAAAGCAAGGCGACGACTGGCTGATCAAGTCGACCAGGCTCACCCGCCTGCGCACGGACGTGGTCCCTGGTTCATGAGCGGCGGCGCCGGTCAACGTCAGGAGTCAAGTTGGCACGGTCAGATCGCGGAGTAGCCGCCGTCGACGACGAGTGACTGTCCGGTGACGTAGCTGGATCCGGGGCCCGCCAGGAACAGCAGAGCGCTGTCGAGCTCGTCGTCTCGACCCGCGCGCCGCATCGGCACGGTGCGGTCGATGAAGGCAAGACTTTTCTCGTCAGCCATCATCGCCGCGGTCATCTCGGTCGGAAACCAGCCCGGCGCAAGGCAATTGACCCTGATGCCGGTGCGGGCCCATTGGGCGGCCAATTCCCGGGTGAGGTTGGCGACGCCGCCCTTCGATGCGCAGTAGGACGCCTGGGGGATGCGGCCGATGCCGATTTGTCCGAGCATCGACGAGACGTTCACGATGCTGCCGCCGCCGTTGTCGCGCATCGGCCCGTACGCCTCCCGGCAGCAGGTGAACACCGCGACCAGGTTCGTGGTGATCACCTGCAGGAAGTGGGCGGTCGACTCTTCCTCCGCCCGCACCATCGATCCGGTTCCGGCGTTGTTGACCAAGACGTCCAGCCGGCCGAACCGGTCGACCGTCGCCTTGACGAGCTGAGCCGGGAACGCCTCGTCGCTGATATCGCCGCCCACGACGTGGACTCGGTCGCGGCCCAACTCGGTCCGCAGTTCCTCGAGACGGTCCGCGCGCCGTGCGGTGATCGACACCAGCGCTCCGGCTTCGACGAGTACCTTCGCGAAGCGCCTGCCGAGGCCGGAGGACGCGCCGGTGACGATCGCGACCCGACCCTCGATGCCGGTGTCGGCGGACGGCGACGCGTTGCGGTTGGTGTCAGGGACGTGGTCGACGGGTTCGGCAGCCATGCGTCAACGATAGGCGACCGTCCGGACGGTCGAAGAGCGTGTTGGTGAGCGGCGGCGAACGGACTGGGCACTAGCCCGTGAACACGGGCATCTTCGACCATCCCCGCACGCTGGTCGTGTGTGCCCTGGTGGCGTTGGCGTAGTCGATCTCCCAGTCCGGCCAGCGCTTGATCACCTCCTCCAACACCACCCTGGCCTGCATGCGCGCCAACGCCGAACCCAAGCAGAAGTGCAATCCGTGACCGAAACTGAGATGCGCGGCGCCGCGCTGGATGTCGAACGTGTCCGCGTCGGGATACTTCCGTTCGTCGCGATTGGCTGACCCGTTGAGCAGCAACATCACCGAGCCCTCGGGCACCAGGGTGCCGTGGCATTCGACATCACGGGCGACATAGCGCGCCTGCACCGGCGATGGCGCCTCGTAGCGCAGAACCTCCTCGATGGCCCCGGGGATCAGCGACGGGTCGGCCACGATCTCACGGCGCTGGTCCGGGTGCTCGGCGAGCAGCTGACCCATGAATCCGATCAGGCGTGTGGTCGTCTCGTTGGCGGCGCCGGCGATGCCGGCGGCATAGCACAGCACCTCGTCGCGAGTGAGTGCGCGCTTCCCCTGGTCGTCCTCGAGTTCGGAGTTCAGCAGTTGCGTCATCAGATCGTCGGAAGGATGCTCTATCCGCCAGTCGATGTAGTCGGCGAACAACGCATAGCTGTGCGTCATGAAGTCGTCGGCGACCTGCCTGAATGTGCCCTCGTCGAGGCTCAGCCGCCGCCCGCCGCGGTCACGGATCTCCGCCTGGTTTTCTTCTGGAATGCCCAGCAGGTAACCGATGGTACGCATCGGGACAGTCGCGCCGATGTCGTCGACGAAGTCGAACCGCCCGGTGCCCACCAGCGGATCCAGCGCACGCACGCAAAAGTCGCGGGTGAGGGGTTCAATCGCCTCCATCCGGCGAGGCGTGAAGACCCGTGAGACGACGCGACGATGGTAATCGTGGCTCGGCGGGTCCTCGAAAAGGATGCTGCCAGGGGGGAACTCCATGTTGCTCATGATGATGTCCAAGGTGGTTCCGCGGCCCGATCGGAAAGCCTCCCAGTTGGTCAGTTGGGGAGCAACATCGTCATAGCGGCTCAGCGCATAGAAGTTGTATTTGTCGTTGCGATATAGCGGGGCCTCGTCACGCATCCTCTTCCAGATCGGGTGAGGATCGTCGTCGATGTCGAAATCAAAAGGGTCGTAATATATTTCGGTCTGGCTCATGCCCAACTCCTGATCTCCCATCGCACTTCCTTCGAAGGAGTGCGCATCTGCCGAACAAACCGGCGCGCTGTGAGTGTTTCGGCCGCCTCGCATGGTGTGGTGGGCTCGTTGTCCTCGCCCATGGGTACACGTTCCGCCCGTCGGCGCCCCCAAGCCGGGTGGCGATGGAGCCCCGCCGGGGGGAGCGCATCTCAGCCACGCTGCCCTCCGATCTTTAGCGCTGAGCGGCCCAATTGCTGGGATGCGGGTGACGATCTCGGCGACCTGTCGGTCTGCCCAATATGGTAATGTCCAACCGACTGGTCGGATGGGAATTGGCCAATTATCAGCAGGTTTGGAGCGCCACAAATGTCTGCCGTACGAACACGGATGTCCGAAGGGGTTCGTGACCTGGTCGCAGGACCTGCCGGCTACGTCAACGGTCGCTGGCTCACCGGCGGCGACAGCCAGATTGACGCCATCGACCCGACGACCGAGCAAGTTCTGGCGAAGGTGCCGGTGACCTCTGTCGGACAGGTACACGAGGCGGTCACGGCAGCACGCAAGGCCTTCGACGAAGGGCCGTGGCCGCGGATGCGTCCACGCGATCGCGCTGCGGCGATCAACCGACTGATCGATCGGTTGCGTGCCCACCGCGATGACCTGGTCGAGCTCGGCATGCTCGAGGTCGGCTCGCCGAGAATGCTCAGCGAGGCGATGCACGCCGACCTCCCAATCAACTTCTGGGAATGGTTCGCCGATGCCGCGATCCGCGGCCCGCGCGGTGGCTGGGAGAACGGGATCGGCCTGCACTCGTCCCCGGTCCTGTCGACGAGCATCCTGTTCCACGATCCGATTGGGGTCGTTGCCGCGATCACGGCGTACAACACCCCACAGCTGATCACCGCCTTCAAGGTTGGCGGCGCACTGGCCGCCGGCTGCACGAGTGTGCTGATGCCGTCGCCGCGAACGCCGCTCGCAGCGGTCGCGTTCGCCCGCATCGTCGAAGAGGCGGACCTACCTGCCGGCGTCGTCAACGTCGTCATCGGCGAAGCCGAGGTCGGGCGCGCGCTGACCGAGCATCCCGCCGTCGACCTCGTCACCTTCACCGGGTCGGTCGCCGTCGGCCGACAGGTCATGCGCCAGGCCGCCGACGGACTCAAGAAGGTCGTGCTCGAACTCGGCGGCAAGTCACCGAACATCTTGTTGCCCGGCGCCGACGTGGAGGCGGCGGCGGCACCGTCGATCCTGCGCTTCACCCGCAATAGCGGACAAGCCTGCGGGGCGACGACCCGCACGCTCGTGCCGCGCGCCGACTACGAGCGCTTCGTGGCCGCGGCCGCCGCATTCATGGACACGGTCGTGGTTGGCGATCCTTTCGAGCCGTCGACGGTGCTGGGGCCGCTGATCCGCCGCTCCCAGGTGGACAGCGTCCGAGGTTACGTCGATCGCGCCTTGGATCGGGGCGCGAAGATCGTGGCGGGGGGCAAGCCCGTCGACGCAGAGCGCGGGTTTTTCATGGCTCCGGCGCTGATCGGCAACGTCGGCAACGCCGACGAGATCTGCCAGGAGGAACTCTTCGGGCCCGTCGGTGCGGTGATGCCGTACGACACCGTCGACGAGGCGGTGGCGATGGCCAACGGCACCCGCTACGGGCTGAACGCGAACATCTGGGGACCGGCGGACGAAGCGATGCGGATCGCGCGCCGTCTGCGTACCGGAACCGCCACCATCAACGGCGGTGGCGGCGACCGGCCCGACGCGCCTTGGGGAGGTGTCGGCGAAAGCGGCGTCGGGTTCGACAGGGGCGAGGCCGGATTCGCGGAGTTCTTCACCGTCCAGCATGTGCAATGGCCACTGGCCGGAGTGGGTCGAGCCAGTGGCCTTCCGCCGGGCCGCGGACTGGAAAAGTAGGGCCGCGTGGACGCCGTACAGACCGCGGCCAGCGGCTTGACCCTGCGCCTTCGACGTGATGAAATGCCGAATATGTCGACAGACCGGTCGGTCGAAAACATTCGTCCCAATACATCGTTCGGCGGCGCGATTAGCCAGGGTGGTGCGACATGCTGACCCTCGAAGCGGCGGTCGAGAAAGCTCGTCAGTACGTCGGTCTCGTCGGGCCCGCGGTCTCCATGAAGGTCGAGCGCACCACGATCCGGCGGTTTGCCGAATCGATCGGTGATGCCAACCCGCTGTACTACGACGAGGAGTTCGCCCGGGCGACCCGATGGGGTGGCATCATCGCTCCTCCCACCTTCCTCTGCCTACTCCTGCCGCCGCTGCCCGCACCCGACATCGACTTCGGGACCGTCAAGCTCAACGGCGGCAGCGTCTTCGAGTCGTTTCGCCCGGTTCGGCCCGGCGACGTCATCATCGGGCAGGCCGAATACGCCGAGGTCCAGGCCAAGCAAGGAAAGGGTGGCAGCATGCTGATCTTCCAGGGCCGGACGCGATACACCGACGGCGACGGCCATCTTGTCGCGATCGGCACCGGCACCGGAATTCAGAGATGAGCACCGAGCAGGGCGTAAATGGGCGGCCCGAAGCGATTGTGCCGCCACGCACGCTGGACCCAACAACCCTGGCTGTCGGCGATCGGCTTCCGACCGTCACCAAGCTGCCGACGACGCGCCAACTCGTCATGTTCGCGGGGGCTTCCGGCGACTTCTATGAGATCCATTACGACAACGCGGTCGCCGTCGAATCGGGTCTGCCGGGTGTCATCGTCCATGGCTACTTGAAAATGGCGTGGCTCGGCGAGCTCGTGTCGACGTGGGCCGGTCCCGACGCGTTCGTACAGCGCGTCGACGTGTCCTATCGAGGTACCGACGTCCCGGGCGACGAATACCGGCTCGAGGGTCAGGTGACTGCGATCGCTCCCGGCGACGGCGTGACCACGGTCGAACTCGAAATCTGGGGCGAGGGCCCTGCAGGTGCAAAGACGACAATCGGCACTGCCGCCGTGCAGCTGCCCGCGGCCGGCGGTAGGTGAGACGATGTCCATTCGGGGGAAAGCCTGTATAGCAGGGGTTTTCGAGCATCCAATGCGCAAAATTCCTCATCGCACGACCGCGCAGATCCACGCCGAGGTCGCCGTGGGCGCGCTCGCGGACGCCGGCCTCACGCTGGCGGACGTCGATGGCTACTTCTGCGACTCGACCGCAGGCTTCGGCCCGATCTCGATGACCGAGTACCTGGGGCTCAAACCCCGCTTCGTCGACTCGACAGAGACCGGTGGATCGTCGTACATCGTCCATGTCGGCCACGCCGCCGCGGCGATCGCGGCCGGTAAGTGCCGAATCGCCCTGATAACGATGGCGGGCCGGCCGCGCAGCGCCCCTCAGGGCATGCCCGCTCCGGCCGAGCCGTCCCCCGAGACGACGTTCGAGGAATCATGGGGGATGTTCGGGATCGCCCCGGCGTATGCCCTTGCCGCTCAACGGCACATGTACGAATACGGGACAACCTCGGCTCAACTCGCCGAGGTCAAAGTGGCCGCGGCGCACCACGCGCAGCACAACCCGAACGCCATGCTGCGCGATCCGGTCACCGTCGAGCAGGTCCTGGAGTCGCCGATGGTCAGTGATCCGCTGCACCGGCTGGACTGCTGTGTGGTGAGCGACGGCGGCGGGGCAATCGTCGTGGTAGACCCTTCTGTCGCAAAGGATCTCGGGGATCGCTGCGTTAGTGTCCTAGGCCAGGGCGAGGCGGTCAAGCACACCGACAACGGCAACGTCGACCTCACCTACACTGCGGCGGTGGAGTCTGGTCCAAGGGCATTCGCCGAAGCCGGCGTCACCCCCGACGACATCGATTACGTGTCGATCTACGACTCGTTCACGATCACGGCCCTGGTTGCGATCGAGGATCTGGGTTTCTGCCCCAAGGGCAAGGGCGGTGTATTCGTGCAGAATGGCGCGCTGCAGGCGCCGCATGGGGTGCTGCCCTTCAACACCGACGGCGGCGGCTTGTGCAACAACCATCCCAGCAACCGCGGCGGTGTCACCAAGGTCATCGAGGCCGTCCGGCAGCTGCGCGGCGAGGCGCACCCGGAAGTCCAGGTACCCGACTGTGAACTCGCACTGGCCCACGGCACCGGCGGTTCGATCGGCACCCGGATGGGCAGCGCCACACTGATCATGGGGAGGTCCTCGTGACCGCGGCAGGCCTGCCGGTTCCGGCACCATCGGTGACCGAAGAGACTCGCGAATTCTGGGAAGGGCTGACGAAATCCCGCTTCCTGCTGCCACGCTGCAGCGGCTGCGCCTCCTGGATCTGGTACCCCCGAGGGTTCTGCCCCGGGTGCGGGAGCCTGGACACGGCGTGGCAGGAGGCCAGTGGCCGCGGACGCATCTACAGCTACACGGTGGTGCGCAAGAGCGGCCTTCCCGGCTGGAGCGAGGCGGTGCCCTACGTGATCGCCTACGTCGAGCTCGACGAGGGGCCGCGGGTGATGAGCAACATCATCGGCTGCGATCCCGACGCGGTGACGATCGGAAGCCCAGTTCGCGTGGTGATGCCGGCCGACGACAACGGTCATGCGCTGTTTCGTTTTCAACCCGATGGTGATCCGCCGGCGCGATGACCTACCAGACGATACGCACCGAGGAACACGGCCGAGTCGCGACCGTGCTGCTCAACCGCCCCGACCGGATGAACGCCTGGACGCGGCGGATGGAAGCCGAATTAGCCCATGCGATAGCGGGTTTCGAGGTTCGCGACGACATCGGCGCGATCATCGTCACGGGTGCAGGTCGAGCGTTTTGCGCCGGGGCCGATCTCGACGAGGACCAAACCAGTGACGCCACGCTTCGGGAGCTCTTTCGGCCCGCGACGGACCGGCCCTATTGGGAGATGCGGACGCCGACGATCGCCGCGATCAACGGCGCGGCCGTCGGAGTCGGCATGACCTTGCCGATGAAGCTCGACATCCGAATCGCCGCCGAGGACGCGAAGCTCGGATTCGTCTTCACCAGGCGCGGGTTGACCCCCGAATTCGGTGCCAGCTGGATCCTGCCTCGGTTGGTAGGTGCCGCCAACGCGATGGAACTGCTGCTGACCGGCCGCATCTTCGACGGCCGCGATGCGGTCAGACTGGGCTTGGCCAATGAGGCGCACCCTGCCGATCGCGTATTGGACCGCGCGCGGGAGATCGCCGACGACATCGTGCGCAACGTCTCGCCGGTGGCCGCGGCGGTCACCAAGAGCCTGGTGTATCGCGGGCTCGAATCGGACGATCTGTCCGCGCACGCACGGCTGGAGCAGAAGCTGTATGACTGGGCACTCGGCGGCGCCGACTTTCCAGAGGGGATGGCGTCATTCGTCGAGAAGCGGGCGCCCGAGTGGCGTCTGAGGAAGAACACCTCGTTTCCCGCGGAGTTGTTTCCGGGACGGTACGGCGGCGGCGAGCGCGAGTGACGTCGGGAAGGCAATTATGAGCATTGCACAGCAAGCGCAGTCCGAGCTCCTCGAGACGACCGACGAACAACTCGAGGACATCGTCCAATTCGCCGATCCACTTGTCTTGCGCGGCGTGCTGTATCAGCTCACTGGCGACGAGGAACTCAGGACCAAGGTGCAGACGCTGCGCGCACAGGTCATGTTCGCCGAAGCGGCAATTCCGGCCTCCGAGGATGACATCGCGCTGATCCAACGCAAAGCCGTGGCGTTCCTGAAGTCCTACCGTGACTCCGGCGGCGGCCATCTCGATATCGGCCCGCTCGACCGCCTCGAAGAGTCGATCCGGCTGGCGACCGGCAGCGAACCGGGACCGGACCAGATGGCCATGCTGATCGAGGATTTGGGGCTCGACCCCTGGGCGCGCGCCCACAAGTGGTCGCAGACACCAGATCCCGCCAAACTCGCGGACTTCTCGGTGACGGTCATCGGCGCGGGCTACGGCGGCCTCAACGCGGCGGTGATGCTCAAGCGGGCAGGCATTCCGTACACGCACCTCGAGAAGGACGGCGGCGTCGGCGGCACGTGGTATCGAAATCGCTATCCGGGGGCCCGCGTCGATTCGCCAAGCCGCGCGTACACGCATGTCTTCGGCACGAACGTCGATCTCGAGTACGCGTTCTGCCCCCGCGCCCACAACCAGGCCTACTTCGATTGGGTCGCCGACGAGCACGATATTCGCGACCACATCGAATTCGATACGGAAGTGCGCGCGCTCACCTGGGATGACGATCGAGCCAAGTGGAAGATCGACGTCCGCGGTCCCAATGGTGACCGCACCATCGAGTCCAACGCTGTCATCACCGCGGTCGGCTTCCTGTGCCAGCCGAACATGCCGAACATCCCGGGAATGGACGCCTTCAAGGGCCAATCGTGGCACTCGTCGCGCTGGCCCGAGGAAGTGAAGCCGGACGGCAAACGCATCGCCGTGATCGGGACCGGGTCCACCGGCTACCAGATGGTCCCCGAGTTGGCGCTGACCGCCGAACATGTCGTCGTCTTCCAGAAGGAAGCGTCGTGGGTGTTCGGAATTCCCGGTTACCGTGCGCCTTATCCTTGGCAGGTGAAGTGGCTGGAGCGCAACCTTCCGTTCCACAAGAACTTCATGCGCCTGCGCGGTGTGGATGTGACAAGCGGTTGGGACATCACCACCGACCGCGATCCCAATTACAGCGGGGATCCCCAGGCGATCAGTGAATTCAACAAGCAGATGCGCGACAACGCGATCGAGTTCCTGGCGGAGAAGCTTCCCGACAGCGAGCTGAGGGCCAAGATGACGCCGGACTACCCGGTGTGGTCACACCGGCCCGTTCTCGTCGACACCGATTACAACGTGTTGGACGCCCTGAACCGCGACAACGTGACGCTGGTGACCGATGCCATCGCCGAGGTCAACGAGACCGGCATCCGGACCGTCGACGGCCAGCAACACGACGTCGACATCATCGTCTACGCGACCGGCTTCCGCGCAAACGACTACCTCTTTCCGATGCGCGTCACCGGCCGGAAGGCGACGCTGGAGCAGACCTGGGCGGAAACCGGCACGTGTGCGTACCGGTTCTGCATGGTGCACGGCTTCCCAAATCTGTGGATGCTGCACGGCCCCAACACGATTGGCGGCGTCACGCCCGGTCCGTGGGTGGAGCTTGTCACCCAGTTCGCGCTGAAGTGCATCGACCGTCTCATCAACAATGACGAAAAGTCAATCGACGTCAGCGAACAGGCATACCGCAAGTACATGGCCGAAGTGTTCGAGCGGCAGAAGACCAAGGCGTGGAGCGATCCGCGCGCCAACAGCTATTACCAGGGACAGGGCGGCGCTCCGTCGGCGGTCATGTCTCCGTACCCGCCGGGGATCATTTTCCGGCTCCTGCGGTATCCGGATTTCGGTGACATGGAGATCCGATGACCACAATCGGCGCGAGCGCCGAAGACGTCGTCTGGGACGGTCTGATCCACAGCTACCGGCCGGCCGACGACTGGCAGACCCGGGTGTCGCCGAAGCTGAAGCTCGCGACCCAAGCCGCGGACGACATTGACCCGGTGACCTTCGAGGTGCTGCGGAATCGGTTGTGGACCATCAACATCGCGCACGGCGACACCCTGACGCGAATGTCGGGCTCCCCGGTGTTCCAGGGCCTGGACTTCAACATGTCGATCCTCACCGAGGACGGTGAGGCCGTCATGAGCGCGCCGTTCGTCCAATACCTCAACTCCGGGGCGCCGCTCGTCGTCCGATACCTGATGGAACACTTCAGCGACGCGCCGGGCATCGAGGAGGGGGACGTCTACCTCGCCAGCGATCCGTGGATCGGTGCCGCTCACCAGATGGACGTCTGCGTGGCCGCACCGCTGTTCATCGACGGCGAGTTGTTCGCCTGGGTGTCCAACGCCGCTCACCAGTACGACCTCGGCGGCATCGTCCCGGGCGGTTGGCCGCAGAACGCGCCCGACGTGTACAGCGATCCGGTCATGTTCAGGCCGTTCAAGCTCATCGAACGCGGCATCCTGCGTGACGACCTCGAGCAGATGTACCGGCGTCAGTCGCGTATGCCCGATATGGTGGCGCTCGACATGCGGGCACAACTGGCCGGCTGTCAGTTCGCCATCCGCCGCCTGCGTGAAACGTGCGACGAGTTCGGTGCCGGGGTTGTCAAGGCGGCGATGCGGCGGATTCTCGACAACGCGCAATTGGCATTCGCGCGCAAACTCGAGCGCATCCCCGATTGCACCGTCAGCGATGTGTTCTACTTCGACGAAGAGATGCCAGGTGACCGTAAAACCCATCGGGTGCAGTTCAACCTGACCAAACGCGGCGACCGGCTCATCGTCGACAACGCAGGCACGGACGCCCAGGGGATAGGCCCCAACGGTTTCACCTTCGTCAACTTCATGGGGATCGTGCTGGGCCTGTCGGCGCTGACGCTGTTACACGAACACACCTTCTCGGTCGGCGGCGCCTACCGTCAGATCGACTTTCATCCCACGCCGGGAACGCTGACCTGTTGTGACTATCCCGCCGCGGTGAGCGGTGGCGTGATGAACATCATCGACTCCTTCGTCCGGGTGCAGAATTCTTTCGCTCGGCTGATGGCCTGCGATCCCGAGTTGAAGCGGGACCTCGTCGTGTGCGGTGCGGATCACCCGCTGCTGGTTCTCGCGGGCACGGACGATCGCGGCAGCTTCTTCGGAACGGCGGTGTTGGAAGCAGTTGGCGCAGGCGGAGGTTCGCGCGCGCACGCCGACGGTGTCGACACCACGGGTCTCGTCATTGCGCCGATGACCAAGATGCCGAACGTCGAAGACACCGAGCAGTACTACCCAGTCCTGATGATGTACCGAACCGAGGCCACCGACACGGGCGGCCCGGGTCGCTACCGCGGTGGGGTGGGCATCGAAGTAGCCTTCACCCCTTACCGTTCCGCGCAGATGGAAGCTATCACCAATGCCGGCGGCCAAGGCGTGTCGACGAACCAGGCGATGGGCTTGTTCGGCGGCTTACCGTCCCCGACGGCGGAGTACCAGGTGTTCGGCGGCACGGACGTGGCGCAGCATTGGAAGGCGGGGCACATGCCCCGATCGGTCGCGGAACTGACCTACGGCGAGCATCACCGACTGCGGACCAAGTCGAACGGCACACCACTGGAAGACGGTGATGTGATGAAGATGGTCTGTTGCGGTGGCGGTGGCTACGGGGATCCCCTCGAGCGTGAGCCCCACAGGGTCGCCGACGACGTTGCCGGAGGCTACGTTTCGGCCGCGGCCGGTTCCGACCTGTACGGCGTCGTTGTAGGGGACGACGGTCGTGTCGACGACGAGGCGACCCGCGCGCGACGCGAAGAAATCCGCTCCGAGCGCCGCACCTGGACACCGGTCGCCGAACGATTCGGCCGTATCGGTGACGAAAATGTCAGCGCCGCAACGGGTGAGCCACCGCGGTCGGTGCACGAGTACGTCGTCGCCCGTGACGACGGCGATCGCAGGGTGCTGGCCTGCGCGCGCTGCGACGCGGTGCTGTCCGACTACCGCGCCAGCTACAAACGCGGCCTGGCGGTCAGCGAGACCGGGGTGGAAATCCTGCCCCGCGTCGAGAATCCCAACTTTTTCCTCGATGAGGACATGGTGCTGCGTCGGTACTGCTGCCCCAGCTGTCAGGTCCTGATGACCGTCGAAATCGCGCGGCGCAGCGAGCCGGCCCTGAACGAAATCCTGTTTCTATGAGCGGCTATACGGTAGGCATCGACATCGGTGGCACGTTCACCGATTGCGTGGCCGTGGACGCGGACGGCAACGTCGCTATCGGCAAGGTGTCGTCGACCCCGCCGGCGTTCCAGCAAGGGTTCATCGGATCGATCGGCGAAGTCGCGAACCGGATTGGGCTCACGCAGGCCGACCTGCTCGCCCGGACCGACGCGATTCTGCACGGGTGCACGGTCGGCACGAACGCGCTCGTGGAGAAGCGGACCGCGAAGGTGGCGCTGCTGGTCACCGCCGGGCATCGGGACACCATCTACATGATGCGCGCCGGGGAACGGCTCGTCGGGTCGCATGCCCAAGAAATCGCCCATTTAGCAGGGCATTACAAGCCCGAGCCGCTGGTGCCCAAGTCCCTTGTGGTGGAGATCGACGAGCGGGTCGCGGCCGACGGACAGATCATCATGGCGCTTGACGAGGGTCGCGCGCGTGAGACGATCCGCTCGTTGGTCGCCGACGGGGTCGAGGCGTTCGCGATCGCGCTGCTGTGGTCGACCGCCACCGATGTGCATGAGCGGGCACTCGCCCGCATCGTCGCCGAAGAGGCGCCCAGCGCATTCGTTTCGGTCAGCTCGGAGGTCGTGCCCCGGGTCGGTGAATACCAGCGCACCGTCGCGACGTTGATCAACGCGATGATCGGGCCGGTCACCAGTGACTACCTCGCGCGTCTCGAGGACGAATTGGCCGCGCTGGACTATCCGGGGTCGCTGTCGATCATGACGTGCGCCGGCGGCTTGATCGATATCGCGCATGCCCGCCGGATGCCCCTGCTCACCATCGGCTCCGGCCCGGTGGCGGGGTTGATCGGTGCGGGCCGGCTCGCGCGTGTCGCCGCCGTCGGCGCCCCTACTGACATCAACGTGCTGACCGGGGACGTCGGCGGCACAACGTTCGACGTCGGGGTGATCCGTCGCGGCGAACCGGTGACGCGAACGACGACGCGCTATGACCAGTACGAGTACTTCGTGCCGACACTCGACGTGCGCTCGATCGGCTCCGGCGGCGGTTCGATCGTCGCCTTCGACGAGGACACCCGCAGCCTGCGCGTCGGACCGCGCAGCGCCGCCGCCGTGCCCGGGCCCGCGGCTTACGGGCGCGGCGGCGAGCAGGCGACGGTGACCGACGCCGCCGTGGTGCTGGGCTACCTCAATCCCAAGCACTTTCTCGGCGGTGCGCTCTCCTTGGATACCGACGCGGCGGCGGCCGCCCTCGAACGCGCAGGAGCGCCACTGGGTTTCACGGCAGTCGAGACGGCCGCAGCCGCCATGCGGATCGTCGACGACCAGATGGCGGACGCGATCCTGCTGTCTAGCACCCAACAAGGCTACGACCCTCGCGCCTGCGTCATGTACGCGTTCGGCGGTGGGGGTGGGACGCACTGCCCGATGGTCGCGCAGAAGCTCGGCATCTCGACCACGGTCATTCCGCTCGGAGACCTGGCTGCCGGCTGGTCGGCGTTCGGGGTGGCAGCAGCCGACGCGGTGATTGTCCAAGACATGGCGCTGCTCACGCCGTCGCCGTTCGATCCCGAGCAACTCAACAAGGCATGGGCGGAGTTGGAGGGCAAGGTCCGAGCTGCGTTGCCGGTCTCGCTCGCCGACGCCGACGTGCGGCTCGATCGCTTCGTCGAGATGCGCTATCGCCAACAGGTCAACGAGCTGAGAATCCCCGCCCCGCCCGGCGTTTACCGGCAGACCGAGCTCGACCAGTTGATCGTCGCCTTCGAGCGGGAGTACGAGCTCTTGTTCGGTCCCGGAAGTGGCTACCCGGCAGCGGGTTTCATGATCACGTCGCTGCGGGTGACGGCTCGTGCCAGCGTCACCGAGCACGAGTTCGTCGCCGCCGACGCGGGCACGGCAGTCGACGTCGAGCCCAGTGGCTGGCGGGAAGTGGTCTGGTACGAACTGGGCTCCATGCCGAGCCGAACGCCGGTTTACGAGGGTGGCCGGTTGAAGCCGGGTGACCGGGTAACCGGCCAGGCCATCATCGAGTTCATCGACACGACCGTCGTCCTTCGTCAGGGCCAGCGGGCCACCGTCGACGCCCGAAGCAGCATCGTCATCGAGCCGATCGACGTCAACGAATAAGGGGAGACAGAAATGACCGGACTGCTGCAAGATCGCGTTATCGCTATTACCGGGGCCGGGCGGGGGATCGGTGCCAGCATCGCGGTGATGGCCGCCGCAGAGGGGGCGCGCATCGTGGTCAACGACCTCGGCTCGGCGGTCGACGGGAGCGGGGCCGACAAGGAGACGGCGGCCGGTGTCGTGGCGCGGATCACCGAGGCCGGCGGAGTCGCGGTCGCCAACAGCGGCGACATCTCGGACTACGACGACGCCGGTGCGCTCGTCCAGCAGGCTGTCGACTCCTACGGCCGGCTGGACGTCCTGATCAACGTCGCTGGAATCCTGCGCGACAAAATGATTTTCAACATGACACCCGAGGAGTGGGCCGCGGTCATCGCCGTCCACCTGCGCGGTACCTATAACACGACCAAGCACGCGAGCGTCTATTGGCGTTCGCTCAAGCAAGCGGATGCCCATCACCGTTTGATCAATTTCACGTCCGGCTCGGGCCTGCACGGCGCGCCGGGGCAGCCGAACTACGCGGCGGCCAAGATGGGAATCGCCGGGCTGACCTATTCCTGTGCCGCCGCACTGAAAAGGTATGGCGTCACGTCGAACGCAATCAGCCCCGACGCGAGCACCCGGATGACCGACTCGATGGGCGAGCATCGGCGCGAGGACCAAGACGTGCGCTCGCCCGACAACATCGCGCCGATCGTGCTGTACCTCGCTAGTGAACGCTCGGACTGGTGCAACGGTCAGATCCTGTACACGTCCGGGCCCGACATCGGTCTGTTCAACGTCCCGTCGCTGGTCAGTGAGATATTCACGGACGGCCCGTGGGAACTGCCCGCTGCCTTCGATCAGATCGAGAGTGCGTTCCCGTCCGCCGTCATGCCGAACCGTGTGCCCGCGATGACCGGCGCCGCGACACCGAACGCGGCGCCGTGAGGCGTACTAACCGAGTTTGAAGACCTCGAGACAGTTGTCGTGGCAATAAGCCTGCATCGCATCGTCTTTCAGAGGTAGCTCGAGAGCGTCGCTGGCCGCGCGCTCGACGCTGAGCAGGGGGAAGTCCGACGCCCACATCACTTGGTTCTTGCCGCGGGTGTTCATGAAGTGGACGATCTCGCCCGGAATGTACTTCGGCGACCACCCCGACGTCATCAGGTAGAAGTTCGGGTGCTTCTGCAGCAGCGCAAGGGTTTCCAGGTGCCACGGATGGCCGATATGGGTTCCGACGACCGTCAACTCGGGGAACGCCAGCAAGATGTCGTCCAGCAAAGCCGGGTGCTGAAGCTTGGCGCTGCGCATCGGGCCCGGGAAGCCGAGGTTCATGGTGATCGGGACACCAAGCTCGGCACACTTCGCATAGATCGGGTAGTAGAGCGGGTGGTCATAGGGCTCACCAAACATCGCCGCCATGACGCGAATCGCCACACACCCGTAGTCCTTCACGGCCCGGTCGAGCTGTCGATAGGCCCGCAGCCCGCCCATCGGATCGATCAGGGCGCTGCCGTACAGACGGCCCTTGTGGTTGGTGGTCGCCGTCGCCATCTGTTCCAAGAACCCATCGAAAATGTCGTCGGGCTGCCCGGCGGTCGCCTGGAACACGCCACGCGGACGGGTGTCGGGATGCGACCAGCTGTGCAGCGCCGAAATGATTGTTTTCTCGACCCCGGTCGCGTCCATCATCGCCACCAGTTCCTCGGCGCTGGTGCCCGGCCCTCGGGATCCCCCACTGGTCTTGAACCACTTGTTGACGTTGCTGTTCAGGACCTCGTCAGCGAACTCGTTGACGAGCTCGTCCTTAGTGAGCATCGGCATGTTGGACCAGCCATCGATGAACTTCACGCTGAAAAGTCCTTTCTGTCCCGCCCGCCCGTTTTACGCGTGTGCGCAGTGACGAACTCGGGGCCGCGGGCGCATTTTCGACCGTCTGGTCGGTCAAATCTAACACATCGCGCGCGCCGCGAGCTGGACCTTAGAGCCTCATTGGCGATCACGCGTTGTTGACATGTATGCGGCTACTAATTGACCATGAGCTCATGGTTGATGACCAGCCGGTAGCGCCTCACGACGACTACGACCTGCTGACTCAGTACGAAGCCGGCAAGCGGCTGACCGATGACATCGAGCGCGAACGGCGGCTTTGTGACGACCTGCTGGGTGCCGAGGGGGAGGTGCACCGCTTACGGCTCAGCGCATTGGAGGACGCGGCGAGACGGCATCGCGAGTGCCGCCCGGCCGACCGGCCGACATTTTTCAACGCGGCCGGCGTTGTGGAACGGGTCCGAACAGCGAAATAGTGTCGCCCGCCGCCTCCGCGTAGCCGCTCATCCGAACACCCATCAGCGTGCTCCCGGACTTCATCGCCGGCTTATCGGTGGATGCGGCTGCGACCGGGCGTCGGCAGTTCGAGCGGCTGCCGGGCGGGCGGCCCGGAGGCGCGGTTGGGGTGCGCGAAAGACAGTGCGCCGGCGGCCGATTCCACGCCTGGGTGCTCCCCGTGGCGAGTGATGAGCGAGCCCGCCCGCCGCAGTATCGATGGGTGCTGTCGGTGTCGGCGTCGCCCATTTGCCCGTTGTCGATTCCGATCGTCGAGGGTGTTCCGGGTCCTGAATATACGCTGTATAAATAAGCCGTGGTGCCCGCCCCGCAGACCGAGTTGACCGACATCGCTGCCATCGAGCGGTTGCTCAATCCGGAGATCGACCGCGGCGAGAAGTTGGTCGTCCGAGAACCAAGCCTGATTCGGGTGTCCGGCTGCGCAGCGACGGCGCGGCACTACGTCCTGGAGTACGACCTGGCGCGTGCGCGGCTGGCCGACCTGCGATATGCGGCATGGCGGTTCGCAAAGGAAGCTGACGGGGCCTGGAGGGCGGTCGAAGTGAGTGAGGTCGCGGCGGGCGATGCCCGCGGGCCCGAGTTCCTCGGTGACGGACTCGACCGTGATTTCGCTGCCCTGGATGTGTGTTGCGACTACACCGGCGCCGTCGCGAACGCCCTTGACGCGGAGGCGATCCGAGCAACTCTGGCCGCCTACGGGCTGGCCGCCGACGCTGGCGACGCGGACCTGGTCGGCGCGCTGTACACCGCGGACACTGTGGTGGACATCGTCGGCGACCGCACGTATCACGGGCGCGAGAGTATGGCGGAGATGATCCGCGGCGACTTTCACCGTTCCCTGTTGCCGTGGGCCGGTCACACGATGGGGCCGGCCCTCGTTTCGGTCAGCGGTGACCGGGCCGTGTCGCTGCACGTGGCGCGCACCTACGGGCCGCCGCCGCGATCGGTGACTGACTTGTCACGGTGGAACCGCCGGCCGTTTCGCTACAGCGTGAACCGTTGGGAGCTGCTGCGCGGCGACGGTGGGCGCTGGCAGGTCGCCGGGCGCCGGTCATGCCCGGCTCCGGGTCCCGATTGGCGCGGACTGCTCGCCGAGGGTGTCAGCGAGTGGCGCGCTGCGACAGCTCATTTCGGCCAAGCGAAACCGCAATCCGCCGAGCTGGATGCGTTCCTTGACAGCAGGCGCGCGCTCGACGCCGTTACGGCCGCGTCGTTCGCCTTGACCGCTGATGCCCACACTCGGGCCTGGCCGCTCGCCGACGGGGCCCGGATCGAAATCGGTGAGCACCCTGGCCCGCGCACTGTCGGGATGCTACCGACACCCGGGGTCGTGCGCGTCGACGGCGGGTCCGCCGCCGTGACAAACGTCGTCGTCAGCTACGTCGATGACGGTTCGGGAAGGATCTGTCCATCCCGGCTCGACCGGTGCCGCTGGATCCTGGTGCGCGACGACCGGTCGTGGGTCGTCCGCGGTGTCCACGGCCGGCCCGCGGGTCAGTGACCCAGGGCGTCCGCGAGTTCCTTCAACCGCTGGATCGACGTGGTGATGTCTGCGCCCGGAGCCAGGACCCGCACCCAGTCGACCCCCGCATCGCGGTATTCGCCGAGTGAGCGGGCCAGTTGCGAATCGGCGATCCGCCCGAACAGCCCGGAGCAAATGGTCAGCGGAGCTAAACCCGTTGCCAAGCGTAACTTTTGGGCCTCGTCAATACGCTCGGCAAGGGCTGCCAGCGAGCCCAGGGCCGGTGATAGGGAGGTGGCCACCCGCGCACGCGGTTGGGGAAACGGCATCCACCCGTCGGCTTTCTTCGCGGCGCGTCGCATGGCAGCGGTGGAATTACCCCCGATCCAGAACGGCGGCCTGGGCCGCTGAATCGGGATGGGCCGGCAGACGTTTCCCGGTGCCGGAAAGGGGCCTGCGACCTCCACCACTTCTTGCCCGGTGAGCGCCCGGTACACGGCGTCCAAGCATGCGTCAAAGCGCGCCCCACGGTTCTCGAAACTCGCGCCGAGGGCCTCGAATTCGCCGCGCTGGTATCCCGACGCGATGCCGACGCACAGCCGTCCGCCGGACACAACATCCAACGATGCAATTGATTTGGCCAGCAGATACGGGTTGCGGTAGCCCGCCACCAAGACATCGGTGATCAGACGAACCCGCTGGGTCGCGGATGCCATAGTCGCCAGCGCGACGAAGGGGTCCAGGGCGTGGTGCCCGGTGGGCAGCCACGACGTCGTCGGGAACGGGTGGTCGGTGACCGAAATGCCGTCGAAGCCAGCCTCCTCGACAGCCGCGGCCCAAGACCCCAACGCCGCGCCCTGGGTCCAAGTCGCAGGATCGGCGCTCGCCTCGAACGGGAGTACCACCATGAGCTTGGGCAGGGTCACCGTGCCTCCTTGATGGGCGACTCGGCCGGAACCCTACGCGCCAGCATGCTGCTTTTTACACGGTATAGTACTGGTGCCGATGCGCCTCGGACCGACAACGCCCATTGACCTCCGAAATTTTTACTTTGTACAGTTACTCTCGGGCGGTGCAATACCGAGGTTGAACTTCTCGACGACGGACGGAGGCGGGCCGTGACGGCGTCCGACATCCGCTTGGGCGACATTGATCTCTTGGCGGGTACCTGGGGCCGGGGTGTCCCGCACGATCAATTCGCCCGACTGCGTCGCGATGCTCCCGTGTACTGGCATGCCGAGCCGGGCGACGGACGGGGCGGCCCCCAAGGCCGGGGCTTCTGGGCGATCACCAAGCACGCTGACATCAGGTCGATCAGCCATGACTACCAGCTGTTCTCCTCGGAACTCGGCGGCGCGCTACTAAAGGACGCCGGCGAGGACGAGCTCGTCAACATGCGGCTGACCATCCTGGGCATGGATCCGCCACGGCACAACCGTTATCGCAAGCTGGTGTCACGCGGGTTCACCGCGCGCATGGTGCAAAAGCTGGTCGACGAAATCGAGCGCCGGGCGGTGTTGGTTGTCGACGACATCTGCGAGCGCGGCGAAGTCGACTTCGTCAGCGACATTGCCGCCCAGGTGCCGGTGCAAATCATCTGCGAGATGATGGGCCTCGACAAAGAACTGTGGCCGCGGTTCATCGAGTTGTCCGACGCGATCATGGGCTCGCCGGACGACCCCGACTACACCGGGGGCGAGGACGGCCCGCTGTTGGCGTCGGCCGAGCTCTACATGCTGTGTGACGCCACCGCTGCGGACCGCCGCAAGAACCCACGCGACGACCTGATGACCGCGCTGGTCAACGCCGAGATCGACGGTGAACGGCTCAGCGACATGGAACTCAACCTGTTCTACGTCACGCTCGTCGTCGCCGGAAACGAGACCACTCGCAACGTCATCAGTCACGCGATGCTCGCGCTGATCGACAATCCTGGCGAAGCGCAGCGCCTTCGGGAGGACCCGTCGTTGTGGGACACCGGCGTAGAGGAAATGCTGCGGTGGGGGCACCCGATTCACAACCTGCGCCGGACCGCCACCCGAGACACCGCGCTCCGTGGCGTTCATATCCGAGCGGGCGACAAGCTGGTCCTGTACTACGCTTCGGGCAATCACGACGAAGAGGTCTTCGACGAGCCAGGCCGCTTCGATGTCAGCCGAACTCCCAACGACCACTTGACCTTCGGCGGGGGAGGCGTGCACTACTGCCTAGGCGCGAACCTGGCCCGGGCCGAGGCCCGCGCAATGATGCGCCAACTCGTGGAGAGGCTGCCCGACATCGAGTTGGCAGGCCCTGTCGAACGTTTGCACTCCGACTTCGTGCATGGCATCAAGCGCATGCCCGTGGCCTTTACGCCCACTGCGCCGCGGCGACCGAGCTAGTCCGAGGCGAATTCCCAGGGTGGCGGGGACGGCGGCGGCGCTGGCCCCGTCGGCGTCGATGTCGGCGAGCGCGGTCTCATTTCCGCCCACTTCGGGACCATTCTCTTACTATGTATAGTTGACTTGTCCGTGTGGCGTCGAATCCGCAACATGACGCGGAAAGGTGGGAAAAGCGGGTGACTCTTGACGCGAGGACACAATTGATTGTCGCCGAGATGTCGGCCCATTTTCCCGACCTGGGTGGCGCCGTCACCGACGCCCCGACGGCCCGGGCGATGCTGGCCGCTGCGCCGCGCCCGCCCGCTCCCGAAGTGCCGCTGCGCCGAGTCAACGACGTCGAACTGCCCGTCCCCGGTGCGCCGCCCGCTCCGGCGCGCATCTATTGGCCAGACCATGACGGGCCGCTGCCGGGGATCGTGTTCTTCCATGGTGGTGGCTTCGTGGTGAGCAGCGTGGAGGGCCACGACGCGTTCGCGCGCAAGCTGGCGGCCGGGGCCGGGGCGGTGGTCGTGTCGGTCGATTATCGGCTGGCACCCGAGCACCGCTTTCCCGCCGCCGTCAACGATGCCGTGGCCGCTACCTCTTGGGTATTCGACCACGCGGCCTCGCTCGGTATCGATCCGGCGCGCATCGCGGTCGCCGGTGACAGCGCCGGTGGCAACCTCGCCGCGGTCGCATGTTTGCGTGCCCGCGATCACGGCGGGCCGCCGTTGACCGCCCAGTTGTTGATTTACCCGGTTCTGGATGCGCGCCGAGACAGCGCGTCCTATCGGCGCAACGCCACCGGCTATTTCCTGACTGCCGCCCACATGACGTGGTTCTGGGACCAGTATCTCGATGGTGCCGACCCCGACGACCCCGACGTATCCCCCTTGTGCGCGCCCAATTTGACCGGGCTGCCCCCGGCGATCATCGTCGTCGCCGAGCATGACCCCCTTCGCGACGACGGGCGGACCTACGCCGAATTGCTTTCCGGTACCGGCAATGACGTTCGGCTGTTGGACTATCCGGGAATGTTCCACGGCTTTTTCGGGCTGGTCGATCAGCTGCCCGCGGCGCGCCAAGCCAACGACCAGGTGTTCGCCGCCCTGCAAGAGATCTGGACTGCGAAGCCGTCGGACACACACGGGAACCGGTCATGAGCGCCCCTGAACGCGAATCAGATTTCGACGTCGCCATCGTCGGCGCGGGGTTCGGCGGACTGTACGCCGTGCACCACCTGCGCCAGCTCGGCCTTCGGGTGGTCGCCCTCGAAAAGGGGGACGGCGTCGGGGGCACCTGGTATTGGAACCGCTACCCCGGCGCCCGCTGCGACGTGCCCAGTCTTGAGTACTCCTACGGTTTCTCCAAAGAACTCGTCGAAAAGTGGGAGTGGACCGAGTTCATGGCCGGGCAGGAGGAGATCGAACGTTACCTGAACTTTGTGGCCGACCACTTCGATCTGCGGCGGGACATCAGGTTGGGCGTCGAAGTAGTGGGCTGCGCCTTCGACGAAGCCAATGCAACGTGGGATCTGCAGAGTGCCAACGGCGATCATTACCGCGCCGAGTTTCTCGTGATGGCCACCGGCTCGCTGTCGGTACCTATCGAGCCCAAGTTTCCCGGCGCGGAAGACTTCACCGGTACCTGGTTGAGCACCAGCAAATATCCGCGGCGCCGACCGGATCTCTCCTCCTCCCGGGTTGGCCTGATCGGCACGGGCTCCTCGGGCGTGCAAGTGGTCACCGCGCTCGCCGAGGACGCCGGCCACCTCACGGTGTTCCAGCGCACGGCAAGTTATGTCTTTCCGTCGCACAACCGCCCGATGGACCCGGCCATGCAGCAGCGGGCCAGAGACCTGCACGACGAGCTCCGGCCGGTACAGCGCCAAACTGCGTTGGGGCTAGGAGGTTTCGCGGGCTTCACCGGACCGCCGCAGGGGACCGAGCCGATCCTGGGATCCACCGTTGAACAACGCCTGGCAGTCATTGAGGAAAAGCAGTGGATGGCGTCGCGCGTGTGGTCGGATGTGTCCAAGGATCCACAGGCGAACGAGCTCGCCGCGGAGATGTACCGGGAGATGGTCCGGCGTACCGTGCGCGATCCTGAAGTCGCCGAGGGGCTATGCCCGCGTGGTCTGCCGTTGGGCTGCAAGCGGGTGATCTTGGCCAACGGCTACTTCGAGGCATTCAACCGCGACAACGTATCGCTGGTCGACCTGCGCACCGACCCCTTAGTCACGGTGACTCCCAACGGCATCCGAACCGAGCGCGGTCACCATGATCTCGACGCCATCATCTTGGCCACCGGATTCGACGGCATGACAGGAGCTTTGACCCAGATCCCCATCACCGGTCGGGGCGGGCGGAAACTGAGCAAGGTGTGGGCCGAACACGGGGTCAAGTCATTGTTGGGGTTTCAGGTCGCGGGCTTTCCCAACATGTTCACCCTGTCCGGACCCGGCAGCACGTCGGTGTTGTCCAATGTCGTTGCCAATCTCGAACACCACGTCGAGCTGGTCGGAGAGTGCATCGCTGAACTGCGCCGCCGCGGCGCTCGGACGATCGAGGCGTCCGCCGACGCCCAGCAGGCCTGGTCCGACCGGGTCAATCAGCTTGCCGAAGGCACGATGTACACCGCGGCCAGTTGTCATTCGTGGTACCTGGGCAGCAACGTCACGGGCAAGCGCCGCCAACTGCTGGCCTACGTCGGCGGCTTCGACAAGTACATCGCCGAATGCGACGCCATCATCGCCGACGATTACGCGGGGTTCGTCTTCGACTGAACGATTCAGTCGGTCGACAGTGTTATCGCCCGTTCGGGGCAGGCCAACGCGCCCTTGTGTGCCGCTTCACGAAGATCGTCCGGGACGTCGTGTCCGTCCGCCGCACAGTATCCGACGTCGTCGAGCACATATACCTCGGGCGCCACCGCGGCGCACAACGCATGTCCGCTGCACAGATCGGTGTCAACGTGGATCCTCATGTCAGCTCCCCGGGGGTGAAGACGACGGGGATGCTAGACCAGCCGCCGATCATGGCCCACGACGGATACTCCACCGCACCGTCGCCGTCGATTTCGAAGTCGGGTATCCGCTGCAGCACTGCGGTGACCATCTCGGTGAACTCGACGCGCGCCAAATGCGAACCGGGACAACGATGCCGGCCCATGCCGAACGACACGTGTCGGTTCGGGAAGCGGTCCGCCTTGAACTCGTGCGGATCGTCGAATGCCAGCTCGTCGTGGTTGGCCGAGACCTCGCTGAGCAGGATGCGGTCACCCGCGCGCATCGGGCAGCCGGCGACGGTCGTGTCGCTCGCCACGGTGCGCGTGTGGGTGCGTGCCGGCGGGTAGTAACGCAGGAACTCTTCGGTCGCGGTCGTGAACAACCCGGGGTCGTCGCGCAGCGCGGCGCGCAGCGCGCGGTCCTGGCCGAGGTGGACCAACGCCGCGGACACCAGCGAAGTCGTCGTATCGACACCGCCGCCCAGCACCATGAAGACGAGCAGGGTCGCCATGGTGTCATCGATAGGCGCGCCATCAACGGTCGCCCGGGCGATGACGGTCAGTGCGTCCTCGCGCGGTTGCGTGCGCCGCTTCGCGAGTTCGTCGGCGACCGCATCCAACACCCCGGCGTACCGCGGGAGCGCCTCTTCGCGGGTGGGGTGCCCCGGCGGGTAGGCGCTGACGTCGTGGAACACTGTTGCCACCGGCAACCACTGCGCTGGCGCGAATCCCAGGAACTCCATGATCACGGCGGCGGGCACTGGCACCGCGAGATCGGTCACCAGGTCGCATCGCCCCTGTCCGATCACGTTGTCCAGGAACCGATTACTCCAATACCTGGCACGGGGTCGCAGTGACTCGGCAACGCGCGGCGGCAGCAGTTCGGCGATGATCTTGCGGTAGCCCTGCCATTGTGGCGGGTCGAGCTCCTCGGGAACCAGCAACGGTGCGGGCCCCGCGCTGACGGCCACCGAGGACAGCTTCGGATTAGTGCGGGCCGAGGAGAAAGTCTCCCAGTCCCGGAATGCGGCGCAGACCTCTTCGTAACGGGTCATCATCCACAGCCCGTCATGTTTGTTGCTGCGTACCACCGGACCCATGCGTCGGGCCTCGCGCCACGAATCGTTCGATTCCGACCTCGTCGTTGCCTTGAACACGTCGAAGTCCATGACCGGGATTTCGCTGACCTCGGAAGAATCGGCCGTCATGGAAATGCCTCCTGGGTTCGCGAAGCCCATCCTGCGAGGGCATTTTACATAGTAAAGTAATCGCGCGGTCGGAACACTCGAAGGAGGCGTCGAATTGAGGGGACTCCCACTGCACCATGTGGCGTTGACGCCGTGCGACCACGAGCAGAGCCTGCGTTTCTACTGCGACGGTCTCGGCCTGAAGGAGTTGATCGACCTCGACGGCTTGACCGGCAACTGGAAGCATATTTTCGGCGCCCCGGCCGACGAGTTGCGGTCGATCTTCCTGGGCAGCCCGGATTTCGGGAATGCCGGGGTCGTCGAGCTCGTGGTCTTCCCTGGCGACAACGCCGGCGGTCGTGGGCAATCAGCTCCCGGCATTCTCGACGGATTTTTTCTGCTGTCGTTCTACGTCTGCGATGTCGAAGCGACGATCGCCAGGCTCCAGGGCCTCGGCGTCGCCAACGATGTCCGGACCACCACGATCGGCGAGGGCGAGAGTTCGTTCACGGTGGGGACCGTGCGAGATCCCGACGGCGTGCTGATCGAACTCGTGGGACTGCCCCCCGAGCAGGGCTTCGGGGATTGACTAGCTGCCCGAGGGGAGCACAGGGTGAGCATCCTGATTACCGGCGGCACCAAGGGAATTGGGCTCGCCATCGCCGAGCGGTTTGCCGCGCCGGGGGTGGAGGTTTTCGTGGCGTACTCGACCGACGTCGACGCGGCCGATAAGGCCGCCGCAGCGATTGCCGACAACGGCGGCGAACCGCACCTGCTGCAATGCGATGTGGGCGAGGCGGGTGAGTGCCGTCGGCTGATCGAGTGGGTCGCCCAGCACACACCGGCGCTGCACCAAATCGTGCACTGCGCGGTCGCCGCGCCATGGGGTCCGCTGCTAGATGTTCCCGCCGCCGACGTGATGCGCTCGGTGCGTGTCAACGGGTTGGCGCTCATCGACCTGGTCCGGGAGGCGCGGCCACTGCTCGCCCGGGGAGCGGTCGTGGTCGCCGTGTCCAGTCGTGGCTCGTCGACGGTGATCCCTGGCTACGGGCCGGTTGGCATTGCCAAAGCCTTGATGGAGGCCGCGATGCGGTACCTCGCGGTTGAGCTGGCGCCCAAGGGCATCAGGACGCATGTCCTCGAGGTGACGGCGGTGCTGACGCCGACGTATCGCGCCATCGTGCCGAACGCCGAGCAGCGGATCGCAGAACTCGGCGCCAGCTCGCCGTCGGGCCGCGGCGTTTCCACCGATGACATCGCCGACGCCGTCGAGTGGCTGGCTTCGGATCGCGCTCAGATGCTGACCGGGCGTTCCATCGTGCTCGACGGCGCCGCCAATCTCGTAGTCTGAGGCGACGTCGGTCAGCTCGCTCGGGGAGCGGCTGGGCGGACCCGACCAGCGAAACGGCTCGGCATTAGCAATGTTGGAGCCGGTGGACACGCGCCATGCTGTGGGGGTCACGGAGCCCCGCCCGGCGAGCTGGGTCCGGGTCACGTGTCGGGCGTGGACGAGGCGGAGCCCCTAAGGCCTCTTCGGCAACGCCACCGCGGGCCTGCAGACGCATATTTGGTTGCCGCCCTTGCGTTTAGCCACGTACATGGCGCTGTCGGCCGCATGTATGAGTTGACCTATGACCGATGGCGGATCGGTGATCTCCGTCCATCGGATCAAAGCCGCCCCGACGCTGGCGGTCACCGGATGCGGCAGGTCGGCGATGGCGTCGCACAACTGCCGAGGTAATTCTTCGGCCGACTCCGCCGTCGCCGCGTCGAGGACGATGAATTCTTCGCCCCCGAACCGGCCGATCAAGGCGCCGCCATGGACCTTCTGGCGCAGGACCCAACCGATCGCCGCAAGTGCCTGGTCCCCGGCGACATGCCCGAAGGTGTCGTTGAGCGTCTTGAATCTGTCTAGGTCGATCATCGCAACGACGAGGTGCATATCGGCAGGCGGCGAAGGCATCAGCGCGGTCGCGCGTTCGTAGAATGCCCGGCGGTTCAACACCCCGGTGAGAGGGTCGTGATCAGATCGCACCACGTCAGCACCCAGGGTGCGCATGATGGTTTGGATGGCCAGCGGAACCGCGATGCTCAACTCAATGACCAGCCACAGTCCAATGGCCGCCAAAACGGCGTGATGGCCAGCACTGACGCGCCATGCGCACACGGCTCCGGCGGCGATAGCCACGGCAATGTTGAAGAGGATGGGTTTGGTGCTGTGGAAAAACGCCAGGTATCCGCCGACGATTACTATTCCGGTGCACCCCATGAGGGCGATCGCTGGATCCGGCTGCAGCACGCATCCCGCGGCGATGAGCACGCTGCCGAGCAGGCCCATAGCCAAGGACTCCTTTCGGGTGGGCCAGCGTCGTATCCACAAGATCGTGTAGCCCAGGCCCACGGCGACAGCCAGGATGCATATGCCAAGTGAATACGGGTGCCAAGTGCCTCCCGCCGAGAAGATCCCTACCGGCATGAGCATCAGGGCAGCCGAAACAAGGGCCATCAACAGCCGAGTCGGCCAGGCTAGTCCACGTGCCTGCAAGTATTTCGTCAGCCACTCGTATTGATCGGTTTGCTGCCACCAGCCGACGACCGAATCCGTGGCCGGGCCTCGCTGCCAAACGTTTGGTCCAGGCTCGCTGCGGCCTCCCCATCCACCGGGTTGCATAGCTCAGCGTAAAGATTCGATACCCAAAGCGGGGGCGATCTTCTAGATCAACCGTCCGTGACGCCGCAATTTGCTCTGTGCTCGACGGATGTGGCGAGGTCGGCGAGTAAAGCTGTTCAGGGTCGGTTGATGGTCGACATTTCTGGCCCCGATTGATTGGGAGCGATCCACCAACCCGTCGTGGCCCAGTGTTGCTGCTGTCGCACGAATGCGGCTGGGGACCGCCGGCGATGACCAGAACCCCTAGCGCTGCTCCGAAGTCGACGCGGAGGAACCCTTCTGAGCGCGATGGCCGCCATCGTCAGAGTCGCCTGAGCCAAAAAGAAACCTGTCGGCGATCGCATGCTCGTTGCGTATGGACATCTCTTGGGCGGTATTGAGCCAGAGTCCGTCAAACCCCGCCGAATGCATGCCGGCGTGGATAGCGCCGATGTTTCTCAGGTCCTGTGAGGGCAGCTCGCCCCAGCTGTCGTGATCCTGCCAGCGCTCGAAGACCTGCCATTGCGTCTCGGGCACCTCGCCGGGCGCAAAATGCTCGAGAGAGAACATTTCGAACGTGCACCGATTCGGGTCCTCCGCGTCGGGCAGCACGCGGTATCCCAGCAGGCAGGACTTCTCGACGAGGATGACCATGGTCGGAAACATGTGCCAGTCGCCGTTCCCGGCGAAGTACTGTTCCATCGACATCTGTGGGAAGTCCACGCCTTCGGCACGTGCCAGTTCCTCGCACATCTGGTGGTACAGGACAAAGGGTGGGACGTCGCTGGGTTCCATTGTGGCCAGCTTCTGCGCGGCCCGATAGTCACGTTCGGTGACCAGCGATCCGACCTCCAGGTATTGGTACTTCATCGAATTGGCGAACACCTCGGGTCGGGCCGCCTGTTCCTGGCGGCCCTTGTCGCGACCGGCGTGCTCGGGGCGTTGCGTGTAGACGAATCGGGAATGGTTCTTATACGTGATGGTTGGGGTGTACGGAGCGTAGACATACTCCTGCGGCGATGCGGGCTCCGCCGACGGCCGCGGCCCCTGTGCCGATCGCATCGTCTGCGGATGGGTGCCGGGTGTGTGGTAGCCCTCGATGAAGGCGTCGATGACGGTCTTCCAGTTGGCCGGCAAGAATGTGCGCTTGCGCCAGCGGTAGCGCATGTCCTGCAGCCGGAACGGTTCCAGCGCGGTCGGAAGCGGGTCCAGCCACTCGAGGAGATCCGGCGGGTCGTCGGCCATGCTGACGAACACCCAGCCACCCCAGGTTCCAACGGCGACGGGACGCAAGCCCCACTGTTGGCGTGGACGCGGAGCGAACTCGTCGCGACACGGAACGAAGGAGGACCGGCCATCCAAATCGTAGCGCCAGCCGTGAAACTCACAGCGCAACTCTTTATCGGCCGAACATCCGCTGCCGCGCACAACTTTCATGCCGCGGTGGGCACAAGTGTTGTGGAATGCCTTGACGCTGCCGTCCTTTTGGCGCACCACGGCAATTGACTGCCGGCCGATCGTGTACTCGTAGAAGCAGCCGGCAGCCGGGACTTCTTCCTCGCGACACGCGGGCTGCCACACCCGGGGGAACAATCGCTTGAGCTCGAGGTTCAGGAATTCTGGGTCGATGTACCGGCTCTTGGGCACGAAGGTCTCACCGCAGGCGAACTTTCGGGGCATCCGCTCGGTGGCAAGCTCGGTCATTGTCTCACTCTTCGTCGGCTCAGCTGGACGGTGGCTTGTCAAAGATGTTGGGATACAGCACCGCTTCCTTGAACGACGACTCGATCTCGGCGAACGCGGTCGGGATGTCCCACGTCCCCGACGTCGACACGATCTCCCGTTCGACGACTGGATTGGACATCAGGCTGATCCTGCCGTTGCCGGCGAAGATCACGCGACGATTGAGCCAGTCGGACTGCTCGCTGGCCAGATACACGACCGGAGGCACGCAATTCTTTGGCGAAAGGCGAACGTTCGAGTCCGAGTAATCCATGCTGCCGCCGCCTTTGATGCCCTGCGTCATCCGGGTGCCCGCGATCGGCGCGATGGCGTTGCAGCGCACCCCGTAGTTGCGCAGCGCGTTTGCGCACGAAAAGGTCAGGCCGACGATGCCCATCTTGGCCGCGGCGTAGTTCGGCTGGCTCGGCGCGCCCTGCAACCCCGACATCGACGTGAAGGTGATCAGCCGGTACTGCCCGCCCCGGTTTTCCCGCCACCAGGCGGCCGCGTGGCG
This sequence comes from Mycobacterium paraffinicum, assembly GCF_001907675.1. Lineage (GTDB taxonomy): Bacteria > Actinomycetota > Actinomycetes > Mycobacteriales > Mycobacteriaceae > Mycobacterium > Mycobacterium paraffinicum_A. Next base: position 156,967 of record NZ_MPNT01000001.1, on the reverse strand, counting down.
CGTGACATTGAACGTTCCTTTGAGGTGCACAGACACCACCGCGTCCCAGTCCTGCTCGCTCATTTTGAAAACCATGCCGTCGCGAAGGATCCCAGCGGCGTTCACCACGACGTCCAAGCCTCCGAGCGTCTCTGCGGCGTGGGCGATGAGATCCGCGCATGCGGCGAAGTCGGTGATGTCAGTCGTATCGGCGAATGCCTTGCCGCCACGGCTGGTTATCGCCGCCGCGACGCTCTCGGCCGGACCGGAGTCGTGTCCGGTCCCGTCGACGCCGACGCCCGCATCGGAGACCAGGACCGTCGCGCCCTCGGCTGCCAAGCCCTCGGCCACCGCGGCGCCGATCCCCCGCCCGGCGCCCGTTACCAATGCGGTCCGTCCGTCCAACACACCCATCGTCATTCAGCTCCTCGTGGCCTCGCCCTAGTACGAGCATACAGAACACCCATACAATATCTGTACAGCTGTTTTGTTCGGGCTACTCGAACCCCCACTCCGCATAGCGGCGCTCCAACTCGGCCATCGCCTCCCGGCCGCCGCGGGCGCCGCGTTCCTTCATGAAGTTGAACTCGTCTTCGCGCCACATGAGGTTGCTGAACACCGTGTGGCCCATCGGAACCCAGTCACCGAACTGCGCCATCCCGACGGCGTGCCAGAACGCGATCAGAGCGTGCTTTCCCACCATCAGGCCGTCGGCCGAGTGGTGAGCGATTGCGCGGGCATACCGCAACGCTTCGTCGCGGAGCCGCTCGGCGGGCACCACCGACGTGGTTACCCCCCACTCGTGCAGTTCGTTTGCGGTCACCTTGCGCCCGGTGATCATCGCCTCATAGCCGCGGTTGGGTCCCAGTTTGAGCAGCGCGAGCGGCATGGCCGTGGAAAAGCCCGCGAACCCGATGCGCGCCTGAGGGCGGGCAAGGTACATGTCGTCGGCGACGACCAGAATGTCGGCGGCCAGGGCCAGATTCATCCCGGCACCCAGCGTGGCACCCTGGCAGCCGGCGATCACCGTCTTCGGAAACTCCAGCCAATTGGTCAGGTGCCGGTGCAGGCGTCGGGCGTTGCCCAGGCGCGCGGTCTGCGGCAATCGCTTGCCCTTGCGCAGTCCCGCTTCTTCCACCGGGAGTCGGCGCACGTCGTCGCCGCTACAGAAGTCCTTGCCCTCGGCCAGCAGCATGACGACCTTGACTTCGTCGTCGTCTTCGGCGCGGTCCAGCCGCTCCTTGAAGAGTTGATGCATTCCGGGCGACAGGATGGCGTTTCGCCGTTCTGGCCGGTTGATGGTGATCTGCGCGATGTGCGGTTCGACAACCTCATAGCGGACCCAGTCCTCGTCGACCTCGAATTGGCCCTCAGCGGCGGTGTCGGTGTCCATCCGCCCTCCTTCGCGCGTCGGCGGTACATAAGTACACTAGTCGATCAACTGTCACATCTGGTGATACGGTCGGCGAATGCCAACATTCACGGTCACCAAGCGGCTCGCCGCGCCACCGGACGCGGTGTGGGCCGTTCTTGCCGACTTCGGCAACGTCGATTGGATCCCCGGACCCAGCGATGTCAGGGTCGAGGGCGAAGGGCCCGGTATGCGGCGGTTCATCGCTGCGAGCACTGAGAAGCCGGTCGTCGAGACTCTCATCTGGATCAAGCCCGACGAACGCGCGCTGTCGTATGAGATCGCCAACAATCCGATGCCGGTCAGTCGCTTCGTGGCGGTGAACACCGTCTCCGAGAGCGCGGATGCCGCGGGGGAATCAATCGTGATCTGGGACATCGACTACGAACCCATTGGTGATGATTCCGCCGCACGCGATGCCATGGAGTCCGTCTACGGCTTGATGGCGGGCTGGGTTCAAGACTTCGCCCTAGCGCGCGAAACGGGATAGCACACTTAGACAGAAAGTGTCTAATAGTTTAGGATTTCTCAAGTGATTGATCCTCTCGATCTGGTACTCATCAGCGTCGACGACCACACCGTGGAACCGCCCGACATGTTCGTCGACCGAGTGCCCAGTCGCTTCGCCGACGACGCGCCGCGCATCGTCGAGGACGCCGACGGCGTCTGTTTCTGGGTGTACGACGGTCTGCAGCTGCCGAACATCGGGCTCAACGCGGTTGCGGGCCGGCCCAATGACGAATGGGGATTCGAGCCCTCGCGATTCACCGACATGCGGGCCGGGTGCTACGACGTCGACGCACGGGTGAACGACATGGATGCCTCCGGTGTGCTTGCCTCCCTGTGCTTTCCGTCGTTCCCCACCATCTCTGGCGCGCTGTTCACGTACCGCGGAGACCGCGACGTGTCCGAGGCGATGGTGCGCGCCTACAACGACTGGCACATCGAGGACTGGTGCGGCCGGCACCCCGACCGGTTCATCCCGATGGGGATCCTGCCGTTGTGGGACCCGGCCCTGGCCGCGGCCGAAGTGCGGCGCCTGGCGGGGCGGGGCTGCCGCGCGGTGACGGCTCCGCAGCACATCGGAAGTTACGGGCAGCCACCCTGGCAGGATCCGCACTGGGATCCGCTGTGGGACGCGATCTGCGAAGAGAACACGGTGGTGAACATCCACATCGGCACTGGCGGCGGGTTGCCCGTGCCGTCCGACCTGACCACCTATCTGGCCTATAACTCGATGCTGCCGATCGATACCCAGCGCTTCGTGGCCGACCTGTTGTTCTCGCCGATTGTGCGGAAATTCCCGTCCATCAAGTTTTCGTTGTCGGAGGGCGGCATCGGGTGGATTCCGTTCCTGCTAGAGCGCTTCGAGGACATCTACTCGCGCCAGCGGGCCTGGACGGGGGACGACCTGGGTGACGGACTGAGCCCGAGCGACGTGTATCGCCGCAATTTCATGTCCTGCTTCATCCGCGACCGGGTCGGCATCGAGATGCGGGAGCGCATCGGAGTGGAGACCATCTGCTGGGAGATGGACTACCCGCATTCGGACAGCAGCTGGCCGGATGCGCCCGAGCAGCTCGCCGCCCAGTTGGAGGGCTGCACACCCGACGAGGTCGAGGCCATCACCTGGCGAAATGCCGCCCGCGCCTTCGGATACACGGGCGTCGAGCGACGAGGCAGGGAAAACTGCACCGTCGCGGCGCTGCGGGAAAACATCGCCGACCTCGATCTGTCGGCGCCTAAGGTGGATGCGGGCCGCGCACCCAGGGCGGGCGCCACCGCGATCACCTACGGCGACATGAAGGTGCGGATGGCGTCGATCCTTCGCGGTGGGGCGTGAGCGAACCGGATTACGGGGTCGTCCTCACCGAGGCCGATCAGCAGTTCCGCGACGAGGTTCGCGCCTTCCTGGCGTCCGCACTCACGACAGACGTTCGCGGCTCCGGGCGCTCCGAGGGCGACCGGCTGCAGCGAATGCGGCTGTGGCAGAGTCGGCTTCACGATGCCGGCCTGGCAGCGATCTCTTGGCCCGTGCAGTTCGGGGGTCGCGGCGCCACGCCGGTGCAGCAGCTCATCTTCAATGCTGAGATGGCCGCCGCGCACGCACCAGAGCCCATCAACCGCAGCGCCGTCAACCAGCTCGGCCCCACCATCATTCAGTGGGGTACCGACGAGCAACGCCGACGCTATCTGCCGAAAATCTTGTCGGGCGAGGAAGTCTGGTGTCAGGGATTCAGCGAGCCCGACGCCGGAAGCGATCTCGCCGCTCTGAAGACCAGGGCCGAATTGTGCGACGACGAGGTGATCATCAACGGCCAGAAAATCTGGACGTCAAAGGCGCAGTATGCCGACTGGATCTACATCCTGGCGCGCACCGATCCGACAGCGGCCAAACACCAGGGGATCAGTTACATCCTTGTGCCCCTGAACACGACCGGGATCGAAGTGCGCCCGATCCGCCAGATCACCGGACAGGCCGAGTTCAACGAGGTGTTCTTCGATTCGGTGCGGGTGCCGGTCGCCAACCTGCTCGGGCCGCTGAACGGTGGTTGGCAGGTGGCCAAATCCACGCTGGGCTACGAGCGCGTCGGGCAGAGCCGCACCCACCGCATCGAACGGCGGTTGGGAATCCTCGTGCGGATGGCACAAGAACGGGGAGCGCTGGGGCAGCCGGGCCGCGATGACGGCTACGTGGCTGATCGGATCGTCGGTTTCGCCGCGCGAGTAGAGGCGTTGCGTCAAATTTCGGCGCAGGCAACCGCCGCGGGCGTCCGTGGTATCAGTCCCGGCCCCGAAGCATCGGTGGCCAAGCTGCTGACCTCGGAGGTCGACCAGGCGATGGCCGATTTCGGCCTGGACCTCGCCGGACCGGCCGGAACGCTGGAGCGCGGCTCGGTGGGGGCGACGAAGAACGGCAACGTCGCACAGAGCTACCTGCTGATGCGGGCCGCGACGTTCGGCGCGGGGACATCGGAGATCCAGCGCAACGTTATCGCCGAGAAGCTGTTGGGGTTGCCCCGTGACCCCTGACGGCCTGTCGTCGTTGAGCGACATCGCCCGGAGCGCAGAGGAACTGGGCAGGCTGCGCGCGTCTGCCGATGACATCCTGCGAAGGGCATGGTCGACTCGGGCATTTCGCGCTTTGCTCGACGGCCCGGGCGCGGTGTTCGACCCCAAGCTGTGGCAGACCATCACCGAAGTGGGATGGGCCGACGTCTTGGTCAGCGAGACCGGCGGCGGGGGAGGGGGTGGCCTTCGCGAACTGTGTGTCCTGGCCGAGGCCGCCGGCGTCGCGTCGGCGCCCGTCCCGCTCGCCGCGGCGGCGGTGGCCGGATGGTGTGAGGACCGCTGCGCCGACGGCGTCAGCCTGTTGCTGCTCGAGCGCGGCGAACGTGGCGCGACTGGTGTCTCGGGGGTATGGCCGCTCGTGCCGTACGGCGCGGTCGCCACCAGGTTGGTCGTGTGCGCGGGCACCGGGGCCGCCACCGTTCTGGGCGCGGTCGAACCCACCGCGCCGGGCGTACTCTGCGAACAAGTGACCCCGCTCGACCACAACCCGGCAGCACGAATCACATTGAACGACACGCCAATTCGGGTCATCGAGTCGGGCGAGTGCGCCGGACGTCGCCACCGCGAAGCGGTTCTGCGGAGTTGTGTCGCTCAGGTGGCCGAACTGGTCGGCATCGCGTCGGCCGCCAATGACGCCGCAACCGAATATGCGAAGCTGCGCGTCGCCTTCGGCCGCCCGATCGGCGCCTTCCAGGCGATCAAACACCGTCTGGTCGACCAGCGGTGCGCCATCGAAGTGGGGCGTGCGCTCGTCAACCGGGCCGCCGACGCCTGCCAGCAGCAGCATCCCGATGCCGCGGCCCTGGTATCGCTCGCCGCCTACTGGGGCATCGACGCGCTGCGGGCGGTGCCGGAGGGCGCCACCCAGGTATTCGGGGGAATCGCCTACACCTGGGAGCACGACGCGCACATTCACCTGCGCCGCGCGGCGACCGCGACGGCGAACCTGGGCACCCGCGTCTATCACCGAGACGTGGCCACACGGTGGCTGGCCGCGCGTCACCCGGCGACCGAGACCCGGGAGCGTGTGACGTGACCCCAAGGGGCGAAACGGGTTTCCTAACGGGTGTGCGGGTGCTCCAACTCGGCGACGGGATCGCCGGTTCGGCCGCCACGGCGCTGCTGGCCAGCCTCGGTGCGGAAGCGACGAAGGTGGTTAGTGCCGGCGCACCTCGTCGGGCGGGGCCTGTGATCGGGACCCCGGCCGGAGCGGTCGCCGCGGTCGACCTCACCCTTGATCGCGGCAAGCGAATCGTCCAACCACCGACGGACCTCTCAGCGTTGATCGGCGCTCACGACATCGTGATCGTCGATCATGGCCGTGCCGTCACGCCACCGGTTGCAGGGAACGCGGTCGTCGTGACGGTCAGCCCGTTTGGCCTTGACGGGCCGCGGTCGTCGCAGCCGGGCGGCGAGCTCGTCGCCCAGGCAGCCGGTGGCATGCTCGCGACGATCGAGGGGTCCGACGGAGCGCCCGTACCGGCGCCGGGCCATGTCGCGCTCAAGGCGGCGGGAGCCGTCACGGCACTGGCGGCACTGCACGGCCTCGATCGGCGCAACGACGGCCACGGCCCGGTGCTCGTCGACGTGTCGGTACAGGAGGCGGTCGCGTTCACCGCGGCGCTTCCTGAATGCGCGCACGTGCTCTATGGGTGCCCGGGAAGGGCCGGCAGCGGGCGTTACGTCGCGCCGTCTGGACTCTTTCCCTGCCGCGACGGTCTGGTCCGCATCACCGCCGTCGAGAACCACCAGTGGCGTGGACTGCTTGCGGCGCTGGGCCATCCGGCCTGGGCCACCGGTCTCGACGAACGCGAGGCCCGCATCGACCACGCCGATCTGATCAACCGACACGTAACAGCATGGGCGGCAACGCACGACAAGGAGGAATGCGCGGCAACGCTGCAGGCGCACGGCGTGCCGTCGACACCGGTGAATGCCGCCGAGGAGATCCTGAAATCACCGCAATTCGCCTTCCGGGGCACTCTCTCGACGGCGCAGCTCGGCGGTGTCGAACTCCACGTGCTCGAGTCGCCGTGGCTCACCTACGTTGGACACAGGTCGGATCACTGTCGCACCGGCCGCCTGAGCGACTTGCGGGTCGCCGAGCTGACCCACGTCTTGGCCGGGCCTATCGTCGGTGCGCTGCTCGGCGCGATGGGCGCCAGGGTGTTGCGGCTCGAAGATCCTCAGCGCCTCGACATCTACCGGCGTACGGGCCCCTTTGCCCGGGGTAAGCCCGGCGTCGACCGCGGTGCGTATTTCGCGGTGGCCAATCACTCCAAGCAGAGCTTGTTGATCGATCCCGACCGCGCCGCGGACGACGTCGCCGCGGCGTTGTCCGACGTTGACGTCCTCATCGAGAACGTCGGCAGCGCGCGACTCGCCAGACTTAAGGTGGACCCGGCCGACGTGGCCGGCTCGGGGAGGCTGGCCCTTCGGGTCTCCGGCTTCGGCTCGGAAGGCCCCATGGCCGGATATCGGGTCTACGCCAACAATGTTCAGGCTTATGGAGGGCTGGCCGGACTGACCGTCGGACCGGATGGAGCACCGGCGCGGCTCGGCACCGTGATCGCCGACCCGCTGTCCTCGGTCGTGGCCGCCGCCGTGGTCGCCGCGTGGGCCGTCGGCCCGGCGCGTGACACCGGCGCCACCGTCGATCTCTCTATGGCTGAGGTCGTCGCGTCCACTGTGGCCGAGTTCGTCGCCGCAGCCGCCGCTCCGGATAGCCGCGACGCAGGAGATTGCGTGCATCGCTGCGTTTATCGCGCCGGCGACGGCCGCTGGGTCGCCGTTGAAATCGCGGAGCCCGATGAGTGGACACGCCTGGCGGAGATCACTGCAGTATCCGATGATTTGCGGCATCCAACAATGGTCGAGATGCTGGCGGGCCTGGTTGCCGCCGCGTCGGCAGACGATGTCGCCGCGCGTCTGAGCGCGTCCGGTTTGCGCGCCGCGGCGGTGCAACGGGCCGAGAACCTGGTTGCGGATCCGCATCTGGCGATTCGCGGATTCTTCCCCGAGGTCGTTCACCCGGACCCGGACATCGGTACCGGTCGCCTGGTTGGGTTGCCATGGCGGTTCGTCGGTCAAGGACCTGTCCCGCTCATGCCGCCGCCGGCCCTGGGCAACGCAAACGCGCACGAAGGAGGCATGACTAATGTCCGATGATCGCCCCGCAACCGTGTGGGCGTCGGCCTTCGTTCCCGGGAAGTCACCGATCCCCGGGTACGGTCAGGACGGCTACAGCGTCGCCTGGGTCGACACCTCCGACGGGCGGCTGCAAGTGTTGGTATCCGGGCCTCAACCGGCCCCCGGCACCGTCGGCCGAGTCGTCGAAAATACGTTGGAGGACAACATTATCGTGCTGTTCGAGGCCCAATCAGAATGACGGGGACGCACGTCGCCGGCATCGGCGTCACAGCTTTCGGTAAACACGCCGACAAGGCGCTGGCGACGCTCGGCTTCGAGGCCGCCGAGGCGGCCCTGACCGATGCGGGTATCGGCTATGACGCCGTGGGCGAGGTGTTTGCGTCTTCCTCGATGGCGCCGCCCCAGACCGGCCTCAAGGTGGCACTTCGCCTGGGCCGCACCGGGGTTCCGGTGACCGCTGTCGAGAGCGCCTCGGCGGGAGGTATGGTCGCCCTGCGGCACGCCGTATGGGCGGTGGCCTCCGGTCGCTGCGACACCGCGCTGGCAATCGGCTACGAGAAGACCACGGCCCTGGAACCCGGCGGCGTGGTACCGGCGGCGGTTGACTTCTGGGACCGCTTTCCGCCCCAGCTCCACTACGCGATCGAGGCGAATCGGTGGCTGTATGAGACAGGTTGCGGCCCTGAGGTTTTCGGAGCGGTCGCGGCCAAGTCGTACAATCAGGCGCGGCACAATCCGCTGGCGGCGCGGCGCAACGACGACGCGGTGACGGTGGAGCAGGTCATGGCGGCGCGAATGGTCGCCGAGCCGCTCACCAAGATGATGTGTCACGCGTCCGTCGATGGCGGCGCGGCGATCGTCGTGACTGCCGGGCAGCGCCCCCGGTCCGTGTCGATCAACGCAATCGAGCAGACCAGCTGGCCGCGAGACCAGGCCTGGCCACTGGCCGGTCCGTGTGTCGGCCCACCGTCACAGATCACGCTGACCGCTCAGCGTGCGTTCGAGGCGGCGCGAGCGGCGCCGCACGACGTCGGAGTCGTGTCCCTGCATGACATGTGCGCCAGCGAGGAGGTCACCGCGCTGATCGCGCTCGGCCTCGTCGAGGTCCGGGATGTGGCCGAGCTCGCCCAGACGGGCGGCCTGGGATCCAACGGCAGGCTGCCGACCAACACCGACGGCGGCTGCCTTGCTCGCGGCCACGCGTTCGGTGCGACCGGACTGGCGCAGGTCGCCGAGGTGGTCAGTCAGCTTCGCGGAGAGGCGGATTCGCGTCAAGTTGCCGATCCCCGCGTCGGGCTGGCGCAGGCGATGGGCGGCGGCGGCTCCTGCGTCGTGGCTGTGCTGGGCCGGTGATTGTCGGCACGGCTGCGGCGCAGGCGCAACGGCTCGGCTCTCAATCCCGTACCGAGGTGGATCGATGATGACCCTTGACAACCCCGTCCAGTTCTTCGGCGCCGGCGCGCTTCAGGATCCATATCCGCTGTATGAGCGGATGCGCGAAGCGGCGCCGGTGCATCGCATCGGAAGCTCGGCGTTCTACGCGGTGTGCGGGTGGGACGCCGTGATGGAGGCGGTCGAACGGGTCGACGATTTTTCGTCGAACCTCACCGCGACGATGGTCTATCACGATGACGGGACGGTCGCCCCGTTCGAGATGGCTCCGCCCGGCGACCCTTCCCACGCCTTGGCCACCGCGGATGATCCGGTGCACGCCATGCACCGAAAGATCTTGCTACCACACCTGTCCGCGAAGAGGGTCCGCATCATCGACGAGTTCGCCGCCGATACCGCCGACCGGTTGTGGGGCGAGCATCTGCGCGGCGACCGGATTGAATGGATGAGCGCGATGGCCAACCGGCTCCCGATGATGGTGGTCGCGAGGCTGCTGGGCCTTCCGGACGGTGATGTCGACAAGCTCATTCGCCTCGGCTACGCCACCACGACCCTGCTTGACGGTATTGTCACGCGGACCCAGCTCGAAGCGGCCGGGTCCGCGGCGATGGAACTGGCCGGCTATGTTGTGGAACATTTCGAAACTCCAAGTGCTGAAGCCGAACACGGCCTGATGGCTGACCTGGCCCAACGCTGTGCTGCCGGCGAGTTGGAGCAGCGCCCAGCACTGACGATAATGCTCACACTGTTCAGTGCCGCCGGCGAATCCACTGCATCACTGTTGGGAAGCGCGGCATGGATCCTCGCCGACCGCCCCGAAATCCAGAGGCAGGTTCGTGACAATCCCGAACTGCTGGGCGCCTTCATCGAAGAGGTACTGCGCTACGAGGCGCCGTTTCGCGGCCACTACCGCCACGTGATGCGTGATACCACGCTCGGCGGAGTCGACGTGCCCGCCAATTCCCATCTGCTGCTGATGTGGGGAGCGGCCAATCGCGATCCCGCACATTTCGAGGAACCCAACGAATTCCGCCTCGACCGCAGCAACGCCAAGGGACATGTGACCTTTGGTAGGGGCGTGCACTTCTGTGTGGGGGCCGCCTTGGCCCGCCTGGAGGCCCGAATCGTGTTGGGGATGCTGCTCGATCGCACCACATGGGTGGAGGCGAGTGACGTCGGAGAGTGGTTGCCCAGCATCCTGGTCCGGCGCCGGGAGCGTCTCGAGTTGGCCGCCCGTTAGCGGTTTTCAGCCGATGGCGCCGGCATCTTTGAGCAAAGCGATGTGCTCCCGGTCGCCACCGAGTTCGAGGATGAGCGCCACGGTATGTTCGGCGGACGCACATGGACAGTCCACGAACCTGTTGTGGCTGGTGCGGTGGAAGCCGGTGACCGGGTTGCGGTGTCACGCGGGCTCCGGCGGGGTTCGCTGCGGCCGGTGAGGCGCACCGGTCTCAGCGTCCTAGTAACTGCGCCAGGGGGATCAGCGGCTGCACGCCGCCACTGCGATTGAGAACTGGTTCCAGCAAACGCATTTGCCGCATAATACGGCGGTGAAACAGCCGAATCAGTTCGGCGTCCATGTCTTCCGGCGCGCCCAGCACGAATGCCTCCAGGGCCTCATCGCCCGCACGCCAGTCGGCGCATCGGGAACCGAGCAGACGCTCGATATCGTCAAGGTTCTCGGCTTCGATCGCGGGACCGTGCTGGCAGATGTCGGCAACGTAGCGTGCGGTTTGCGCCGTCTGATGCCGACGGAAGCGCTCAATCTCGGTCTCGGCCGCTAGCTCCTCGATGATGGGCGCCAACGCGTCGACAAGGCCGCCCTGGCGGACATCTGGAGTCTGCGGGAGCAGGTAATCGTCGAGGGCGACGCCCTCGACCGCGGCCATTGCTTCGACTGCATTGAGCGAGCATTGCTGGAACCACTCCACATACTGCAGCAAGTCGCTCATCGGAAAAGGATTGTGCAGGATCATGACTAACGAAAGAGGCGTGGTGAGCGAGAACTGCGCGGTGTGGAACTCGACCACCGGCAGGTCCAGTTGTACGCCGGAGACCTCCTCATAGCGCCGAAACGCGCGCTCTAGGTCGCCGAAGGGCTCGGAGATGTCGCGCAGGCGCAGTCCTGCCAGGTCGTGTGCGGTGTCGCCCAGGTAGGCCAGCTCGACGTCGAGCAGCCCGGTCACGCGACCATCGGCGAACATGAACTGTCCGGGATCGCCAAGTACGAAGCGGGGGTCGAACCGATGCGCGGGAACGTGGCGGCGGATCCAGCCGATGCCGAACTCCAGGAACGGCTCCGGTCGCTTTTTGGTGGACCGGTACCGCTTCACGGACTCCTCGAAGCTCGACAACGCATGGTGTTGAGGATCTTTGGGTATTTTGAGCCCGACAGCCAAGAACTCACTCGGATCCAGGCGATGGATCCGCGCCAGTATTTCCATGTATTCGTCGATGACCGAGTTGCGCTCTGCTGCACTCTTCGAGCCCGACAGATTGCTGGCGCCGGGCAGGCGATCCATCACGATGGCCGGTGGTGCGTCAATCCGACCGTAGATGTGTGGAACCGGGATTCCTTGGTTTTTCAGGGCTTCAAGGATGTCCGCTTCGCGGTAGGTGGACAACGAGAACTCCATGCCCTCGCGGTCGCCGCGCACATAAAGCGGCACGATTGTGCCCTCGCGTTCGACATCGGCGAACCAGGCCGGGCGCCAACGTGGTTGGCGCTCGAAGGCCCGTACGGGCCCGATGTGACTATCCAGCCAGCTTCGTACCGCCTCATCGGGTGTCATGGTCATCCACGGAGTCAGAAACCCATTTTCAGCGCGGCACCGCCGTCGATGAACATCTGCAGTCCAGTGACGTAACGCGATTCATCGGAGGCGAGGTAGACCACGGCGTGCGAGATGTCCTCGGGCTGCACCCAGGGCACCGGCATCGCCTGGAGCATCGGGTAGACCACAAAGGCATCGTCGTGTGTCGGAGCCTCGAGGTCGGGTCGAAACGTCTTGTACATCATCGGATTGTTCATCATCGCGGTGTTGACGTTCGTCGGGTGCACAGCGTTGACTCGCATCTCGCGCGCCGCCAGCGTCATCGCCATCGATTTGACCCAGTCGCGGACGAACTTCTTGGCCAGGCCATAGCCGAGTCCGCCAGGACCCGAATTGCCGCCGCCGTTGAACATATCTTGTTGGGAGACCAGTCCGGCGATCGAGCCGGTGGCAATGATCGATGCACCGGTGTTCAGATGGTCGAACGCGGCGTTGACGGTGTTGACAACGCCGAGAAAGTTCACGTCGAACACGTCGCGGAATGCCGGATACCCTTTGTGCTCTCCGTGCGGGCAGATGCCGGCGTTGGCGACGACGACATGCAGCCCGCCCAGTTCGGCAACGCCGTCGTCAATCGCCTTCTTCAGGGCCGCCCGATCCCGCACATCGGCCACAGCGGTGACGATGCGTCGGCCTGCCTTTTCCACCAACTTCGCCGTCTCGTCGAGGTCGCTCTTGCGTGCCATCGGGTAGTCGTTGGTCGAGATGTCCTCGCAGATGTCCACGGCGATGATGTCGGCACCCTCGTCGGCGAGATGGACTGCGTGACTGCGTCCTTGGCCGCGCGCGGCGCCCGTGACGACCGCTACTTTGCCGCTGACTCGATTCATGTGCTTCCTCCGTTGTTGGCTCTTTCGCCGTCAGGCCATGAAGGTCGTCTTGGTCACGCGATGGTTCCGCTGTCCTTGAGGACAATGATGTCGTCCCAGTCCTTGCCCAGTTCGAGTAACAGCGCCTCGGTATGTTCGGCGAACTCCGGTGTCGGGCCGAGGGAAAACGGTGTCTGATCGAAAAGCACGGGGCTCGACACTAATTCGGCGGCACCGCCGCTGCCTTGGATGGGTGCGATGACGCCGTTCGCCCTGACCTGCTGGTCAGCCGCAACCTCCACGGTATTCTGTACGGGCGCCCACTGCCCTTCGAAGCCGGCCAGCGCCTTACGCCAGTGCTCGAGCGTTTGGCTCCCGAGCACCTCGCGCAGGATGGCAGTCGCCTGCGCCGCATTGCACGTTAGCAGCTCATGGCTTGCAAAGCGTTCGTCGACGGCAAGCTCGGCGAGCCCGACCCGCGCACAAAAGTCTGCCCAGTAGCGGAAACCTTGCATCATCGACAATCCCAGGTAACGGCCATCGCCGGTCCGGTAGAAGCCCACCAGCGGATTGTGCGCGGTGACGTTGGCGCCGGCCGGGTTTGCCTGCCACGGCTGCCCGGAGATCAGCGCAGCGTTGACGGCCACCCCCATCGCCCATACCCCGACTCCGAGCAGCGAAACATCCACCACCTTGGCCTCACCGGTTCGTTCACGTGCGAACAGCGCCGCGGCGATTCCGCCGGCAATGGTCATGCCGCCCAGGGAATCTCCGTACGCCGGTCCGGGTTGGGCGACGACGCCAGCCATATCGGGCGGGGTGACGCTTGCCGCGCTACCGCCTCGGCTCCAGAAGCCCGTCATGTCGTAGCCACCGATGCCCGCCTCGTCGCCGAGCGTTCCGTATGCGCTGCCGCGCACGTAGATGATGTTGGGATTGGCCGTCCGCAAGTCATGAACGTCGATCCGCAGCTTGGCGCGGGCGTCGGGCAAGAAGTTCGTCAGGAACACGTCGCTCGTGCGCGCAATGTCCATCAGCAATTCATGGCCGGCCGGTGTCGAAATATCCAGGGCGATAGATCGTTTACCGCGGTTCGCGTGCTCCATGACGGGGTTGCGATCGCCGGCGATCTGCACGTTGCCGAGCTGACGTAGGCCCCGCTGGGCATCACCGGTGTGCGGATGTTCGATCTTCAGTACGTCAGCGCCCCAGTCCGCCAACACCGCCCCGGCGGCCGGCACGAAGGTCCACTGGGCAACCTCGAGGACGCGCACGCCCGCCATCGGATTGTTCATGCACATCCGTACCGGCATGACGATGGTTGACGCGCGCGGCAAGCTGGCCTCGCTGCCATGTCAGCGATAGTCCAGCGTGACAGGCAGGTGGTCGTGCGTGTGCACCAATGTCGACACGCGGGGCACTCGGTCACCGACCACGTGAATCCCCTTGGCGCGCCGTGCCACTTCCTCCAGCAGCAGACGAGCTTCGCGTCGAGCCAGGGCGGCGCCCATGCAGAAGTGCTCGCCGACCCCAAAGCCGAGGTGATTGGCGGCGTCCTGGCGGTGGATGTCGAACTGTTCGGCGGTCGGGCCCCAGTGCTCCTGGTCGCGGTTCGCGGACGCATAGGCGAGCAGCACCCCGTCGCCTTCCTTGAGCTCCGCGCCGCGCAGACGAACGTCGCGCGCCGCCTGCCGGGCCATGCTCATCACCGGCGTCCAGTAACGCAGCACCTCCTCGACGGCGTTGCCGCTGAGGCCGGGATCGGCGAACAACACCGCCGATTGGTCGGGATGAGTGTCGAGACAGTCGGCGATTCCCGCGATCAGGCTCTGCGTCGTCTCACTGCCGGCGGCGAGCAGGGTGAGCGCGTAGATCATCACCTGCATGTCGTCGAAGGGTTCTCCGTCAACGGTCACCTGGGAGAGCATCGTGAGCAGATCGTCCTGAGGACGCTCCTTACGTTCGGCGACGAGGCCCATCAGATAGGGCCCGATGTGTTCGAAGATGAACGCGTAGTCCTCGTCGCTCGCGGCCCCGCCGCCGACGTTGGCGATCGTGGTCGCCCAGCCCGCGACCTTGGGCCAGTCTTCTTCGGGCACTCCCAGCAGGTACGCGAACACATACACGGGGATGGGCTCGGCGATCCGTTGAATCCAGTCGAATTCACCGTTCGGCAGGTCGTCGAGCACGTCGTTGACGACCTGGCGTACCCGGGCCTCCATCTTGGCGACCGCGGCCGGCGTGAACCGCACGCCGACGGCTTTGCGGTGCACCCGGTGCACCGGCGGATCCATGAACATGATGCCGCGGTGCCCGTAGCCCTGAGGGTCGCGGCCCTCCCGGTGCGCAATCAGATCCATCATGATTCCAATGCGCTCCGACTTGAACTTCTCGGGTCGAGCCGAGATGCCCTTGATGTCCTCATATTTGGTGATCACCCAGAACTTGCCCTCGTCGTACCAGTGCACGGGGTCGTGCTCGCGCAGCTGCGCGAATGTGGCGTTCGGGTCGCCGAGGTAGAACGCCGGTTCGTCGAACCTAGCGGCTGTGATCGTCACCATAGACTGAACAATAGAACATCTACTGTTAATCTGCGAGCACCACCCCGGCGGCTGGGACGCACCCGATCGCATTGGCAACAGAACAAATAATGTTCTATTGTTGCATGGTGACCGCTGGTTTATCCCACCTTCGCGTGTGCGACCTGGGCGGTCAACTGGCCGGCGCCGGGGCGACGAAGATCCTCGCGGCGTTCGGCGCCGAGGTCATTCGCGTCGAGGACCCGGCAACGCGCGGGATGTGGGATGCGTTGCGCGGCGTGGGCCCGTTCGTCGACGAGCGTCGGGGCGTGAATCTTGGCGCCGGCTTCAACAACCACAACGTGGGCAAGCTCGGCGTGACCATCAACCTGCGTCTCGAGGCCGGCAAGGAGCTGCTGCGCGAGCTGATCTCCGTCTCCGACCTCGTCTGCGAGAATTTCGCGGCCGGCGTGCTGGACAGGATGGGCTTCGGCTACGACGAGCTGCGCCGGATCAAGCCAGACATCATCTACGTCTCCAACTGCGGCTTCGGACACAGCGGCCCCTACCGCGACTTCAAGACCTGGGGTCCGATCGTTCAGGCGCTGAGCGGCCTGACCTTCACCGCCGGGCTGCCCGACCACGAGCCCGCGGGATGGGGCTACTCGTTCATGGACCACATCGCCGCCTACTACATGACGGTCGCGATTCTGGCGGCCGTGCATCAGCGCGAACGCACGGGCGAGGGCCAGCACATCGATTTGGCCACGGTGCCGGCCGGTATCGCGATGCTGCCCACCGAGGTGCTGGACTGGACCGTCAACGGACGGCCCGCGCGCCGGCCGGGGCTCCCGAACGGTAACCACGCCGACTTCGGTGAGATGGCCCCGCATGGGATCTACCCGTGCCTGGGCGAGGACCGGTGGATCGCCATCGCCTGCCGCGACGACCGGGACGTCGCGCTGCTGTCCAAAGTCCTCGATGAACCGCGACTGACGGACGATCGGTTCGCCACCCTGGAACAGCGGTTGCTCGGCGCCGACGCGCTCGACGAACTCGTCGGCGCGTGCACCCGGACCCGCGAAGCGGCCACGTTGTCAAGCGAACTCAGCGCGGCCGGGGTTCCCGCTAGCGTCGTCAAGTCGCCCCGGGAAAGGATCGACGAAGACCCGGACCTCGCCGAACGGGGACTCTTCCCGACCGTGACGCATCCCGAGATCGGGACGGTGCGCGTGGAGGGCCTTCCTCTGCGGATGTCGGACTCGCCGTGGAGCATTTCCCGGCCCGCGCCGTGTCTGGGTGAACACAACCGGAGCGTGCTCGGCGGGCTGCTCGGGCGCAGCGACGAGGAGTTGGACGACTTGACGAAGCAGGGTGTGATCTGAACGCGCTGAGCGGGGTCCGCGTCGTCGAGATCAGCGGCCAGTTCACCCCCGTCGGGGGAAGGCTGCTCGCCGAACTCGGCGCCGAGGTCGTCGTCGTCGAGCCTCCGGCCGGATCCTCACACCGGTCGCGGCCGCCGTTCGCGCACAACAACATCGGCCCGGACACCAGCCTGCGATGGTGGAGCGACAACGTGGGCAAGCGGTCGGTGACCGTCGATCTCGACACCGCGGAGGGTGTCAGCGCACTGGAGCGCCTGATCGCTAGCGCCGACATCGTGATCTCCGGCGCCGGCCCCGTCGGCGATGCCCGGCGCCCGCCCCTGATCTGGGTAGCGGTCACCCCCTTCGGGCTCGGCAGCGTGCGGGCCGACCAACCGGTCACCGACCTCACCATGCTCGCCGGTGGGGGCCCGGTCTGGAACTGCGGCTACGACGACCACTCCCTGCCGCCGGTCCGCGGCGCCGGCGAGCAGTCGGCAAACATCGCCGGCCTGTATTGCGCGATCGGAGCGCTGGTGGCCCTCGCGCACCGCGACCAGACCGGCCACGGTCAGCTCGTCGACGTCAGCGTCAACGCCGCCTGCAACGTCAGCTGTGAACAGACGACCTACCAATGGCTGGTCAACAACGAGACGTGTGTCCGGCAGACCGGTCGTCACGCGTACTTCACGCGGAGCCAACCGACTCAGGTCCGGTGCGCGGACGGCGCCTACGCCACCACGGGCGTGCTGCCCCGCAAGCCGCCCGAATTCGCGAACCTGCTGAACTGGCTCGCGGACCTCGGCCTGACCGACGAGCTTCCCGAGGCGGTGTTCTTGGAAATGGCCGCCTCTCGTGACGAGCCGGTCGACATTGCGATGATCGGCGCCGACGACGAGACCACCGCGATACTGATGGCGGCCCGCGACGCGACCACTTTGATCGCTTCCCGGATGCCGGCCAACGAGTACTTCCGGGAAAGCCAGCGACGCGGATTCCCCGCCGGAGCGGTGCTCTCACCCGACGAGGCCTTCGAGGACGAACACATCGCCGCCCGCGGGTTTCACGTGCCGGTCCACCACGCCGAACTGGGGGAGACCTTCCGCTATCCGGGCACACCGTATCTGTTCACCGCCAATCCAGCGGGCGGCCCGGTACGGCCACCCCTGCTCGGGGAACACAACGCGCTGCTCGACGAACTCGCCGACGACTCCGCATGACCCCCGGTGACCGCCTCACCCATATCGGGTTGTGTGTCAGCGATCTCGAAAGGTCGGTCCAATTCTATTGCCTGGCATTGGGATTCGACGAATGTGGTCGGCTGCGGGTCGACGGGCCCGAGACGGCGCGGCTGCTCGGCGTGCCCGGGCTGGTGCTCGACCTCGTCTACCTGCAGCACGACGGATTTCGACTCGAGTTGCTCAGCTACCCGGCGCCGGGCGTGCGCGAGAAGCGCCGGCCCCGCCGGATGAACGCGGTGGGCTTCACGCACCTGTCTTTCCGCGTCGACGACCCGGACACGTTCGTCGGGCGTATTGAGCGCCTGGGCGGCCAGGCCCGACCGGAACGAACGGTGACGTTCGAGGGCGGCAACCGGGGACTGATGGCCACCGACCCCGACGGCAACTGGATCGAGTTGATCGAACGCACGCCGCCAAGCAACTGAGCAGTTAGTCACTCAGCGTCCAATTGTTCATCGCGATGATAGAGTCATGGCTGTGCCAGCGACCAGCGAGTTGATGTATTCGCCGTTCTCCAAGGCGATCTTCGACGATCCATACCCGGTGTATCGGAGATTGCGAGACGAGGCGCCGGTCTACCGGGATCCCGAGAACCGCTGGTGGGTCCTGTCCAGATTCGAGGACGTTTCGCAGGCTCTGCGCGACTGGGAGACGTTCTCGTCCAAACGCGGTCCGGCGCCGGAGAACCCGGACAACGACGGACGCAAGTACTCGGTGATCTCGATGGACCCGCCCCGCCACGACCGCATTCGCGGGGTCCTCAAGGGTTTCTTCACGCCAAAAGCGGTCGCCGCCATGGAATCCGCCCTGCGGGTAGTGGTCAACACGCACCTGGGCCGGCTGCGACCAGGTACCACCGTCGACGCCATGGAGGCCTTCGCGTTCTCGGTACCCACGGACGTGATCGGGGATCTCCTCGGCGTGCCGCACAGCGACCGTGCGCAGCTGCGCGTCTGGTGGGAGGCCTTCCTCACCAGGGAGGAGGGGCAGGTCGCAATGCCGGCCAAGGCCATTGAAGCCAACCGCCTGATCAGCCAGTACATCGGTGACCTAATCGAACGGCGCCGCACCGACCCGGGTGACGACTTGATCAGCGTTGTGCTGCAGGCCACGTTCGACGACCCCGAAGCCGGCGGTCAGCGCTCCCTGACCGCGCACGAGGTGCTGATGTTCTGCAATCTCCTCTCGGCCGCCGGCTCGGAAACCACACAGAAGCTGATCTCCAACGGCCTCGTCGCGCTGGCCGAGCACCCACAGGAGTGGCAGCGCATCGTGAAGGACCGCAGCCTCGTTCCGGCCGCGGTGAACGAGGCGCTGCGCTACGACACGCCGAGCCACTGGGTGGCGCGCACCTTGACGCGGCCCATCGAGCGTCACGGCGTCACGATGGACGCCGGCGACTGGGTGCTGCTGCTCTTGGGCAGCGCCAACCGGGACGAACGGCGCTACCAGGACCCCGACCGCTTCATCATCGACAGGCCGCGCGGCACCGACGTGTATTTCGGGTGGGGAATTCATATCTGTCTCGGGCAATGGTTGGCGCGCCGGGAGGCGCAGCTGGTATTCGAATACATCGCCGACAAGTTCCCCGATTACGCCATCGGGGTGCGCGAACGCGTGCTCACCGCGACGGTGCGCGGATACACCAGCGTGGAGATGACCCTGCGCTGACTATGGAGATCGCCTTCACCGACGAGCAGCAACTGCTCCGCGACACCGCCGCGCAGCTGGGGGAGAGCGTGGGGGTTACCAGTGCGGACCAGATCCCGACCGGCGAGGCGCTCGACGCCCAGTGGCGCCGACTGGTGGATCTCGGTGTGCCCACGCTGCGTTCGCCGCGCCTGTGTGGACTCGAAGCGAGCGGCGTCGAAACCGTCATCGTGATCGAAGAACTCGCCAGAACCCTCAGCGCCGTGCCGGTGGCGGGCCAGGCGGTGCTCGCCACCGAACTCCTGGAGGCGGCCGGAGCCGAGAAGGAACTGGAGCTCATTGCGGAAGGCGGCCTTCGGTTGGCGCCGGTACTGGTCCCCGACCTGATGGGTTTCGGCTCGGCTCACCGACCTGGGGTGGCATTCGACGCCGCGGGCGCCACCCACGGGCTACTGGCCACCCGCACCGACGGACAACGCCGGCTTGTGTGCGCACCGCTGGGCGGCGATGACCCGCGTGGACTGGACCTGACCCGCGAATTCCGTTGCTTGCCAGCCGATTCGGCCGCTTCGGCGGTGGTGACCGGAGAGGCCATCGATGACGAACGGTGGCAGCGGGTGGAGTCGTTGGCGATGACCGCAATGGCCGCCGACTTGGTCGGCATCATGCAGGGTGCCCTGGACGACGCGGTCCGCTACGCGGGTGAGCGGGCTCAATTCGGGGTCAAGATCGGCTCGTTTCAGGCCGTGGGTCATCTGCTCGCCGATGCCCTGGTGCAAGTGGAAGGCGCCCGCAGTTGCCTCTGGCACGCCGCGTGGGCGATCGACCACTTGCCGGCCGACGAGGCCCGCCTGGCGGCGATGACGGCCAAGGCATACGCCTCGGCCGCGGGCCGGGAGGTGGTGGAGACCACGGTTCAGGTCTTCGGTGGCATCGCGATCACCTGGGAGCACGTTTCGCACCTGCGGCTGCGCCGGACTCTGTTGGACCGGCGGTTGTTCGGCGACGAGACGCTGCACTACGAGGCCATCGCCGCGCTGCGGCTGGCCAATCGGGAGCTCGCTTAACGATGGACTTCAACGACAGCGCACCCGAAGCGCAGTTCCGCGCCGAGCTCAGGCAGTGGCTGTCCGACCATGCCGCCGACGCCGCGATCCCCGACGACCCGGCCGCCCGTGCGGACGCGCAAAACGCCTGGCACCAGACCCTTTACGAAGCCGGATACATCGGGTTGTCCTTCCCCGTCGAATATGGGGGGCATGGGAAGGCGCCGGTCTATGAGGCGATCCTCAACGACGAGCTCGGGCGGGCCGGTGCCGCGCCCATCGAGGGCGTCGGTCACCTCAGCAACGCGTTGCGCCTGTTCGGTACCGAGGAGCAACGAGACACGCTGCTGCCTGGGCTGTTATCCGGCCGCGTGCGCTGGTGTCAAGGGTTCTCCGAACCCGAGGCCGGATCTGATCTCGCCGGGCTGAAAACCCGGGCCGATTTCATCGATACCGGCGGACGTGAGATGTTTCGCATCAATGGCCGCAAGATCTGGACGAGCTTCGGTGCGGTCGCCGACTGGTGTTTCCTGCTGTGCCGCACCGAGCCGGACGCGCCGAAGCACGCGGGGATCTCCGTGTTGCTGGTGCCGATGTCGACGCCCGGCATCGAGGTGCGCCCCATCGTCAACGCCGCGCGCAATCGCGAGTTCACCGAGATCACCTTCGACAATGTGGACGTCCCCGCGAGCAACCTGCTCGGCAAGCGCGGGGAGGGCTGGTCCATCGCCAACCAGTTGCTTGCCTACGAGCGCGGTCCAAGCGACATCAACTGGATCGGCCGCCTCAAGACGCAGCTACGGCGCCTCGAGGACGACGTTCGCGTCGGCTGGCTCGAAGACTCCCCGTCGGCGCGGGCCCGGCTCGGGCAGGCCTACGTGGAGTTGCGCGCGCTGCAGATCAAGGTCATGAGGTCGCTCACGGAGCGCCAAAACGGCAAGCTTCCCGGGCCGGAGGGGTCGGTGGACAAACTGCTCATGACGCGCGCCGACCAGTTCTTCGCCCGTGCCATGATGGACCTTTCGGCCGGCGGCCCGCTGCTTACCGAAGGACTGGAATGGGACATCTACGTGTGGTCGCGCGCCGCCGGCATCTACGGCGGAACCGCCCAAATCCAACGCAACATCGTCGCGCAACGGGTGCTGGGCTTGCCGCGGGCTTGAGTGGCCGGGTCAGCCCTGGGGGCCCGCGGTCAGGTGCTCGTAGGCCTCCCGAAGCCCCTTGAGTCGTCGCGTCAGGGCTTCGTCGTTGTCGTCGGACGCGCCCAGTTTGGCAGTGACCTCGGCTATTTCGGCGGCGAGGCGTTCGGCTGCCTCACCTTTCGTGAGCAGGTCCTGATCGGCCCAATCGTCGTGGGGGATGCGCGGCTGTGGGGTTTCGGGTTGTGTCACGTTTCTCCTTGATGCGTGCTGTTCGTTTGAGCTCCAACCAGGATCGGCGCTATAGTCAATTGGTCATAATCTGTTCAGTTGTACCGTATCGCACGACTTCGAGAGACGACTCCGACAATGCCGCTGCAACCCTCGATGAAACTCCTGTCCGTTGACGACCACCTGATCGAGCCACCGCAGGTTTGGGCGGACAGGCTGCCGAAGAAATTCCTCGACGACGGTCCCCGCATCGTTGATTTTCCGCGCGACGGGGCCCCGCCGGTGCAGCAATGGGTTTACGAGGGCAGGCCGTATCCGAACATCGGGCTGAATGCTGTCGCCGGCAAGTCGCCCGAGGAGTTCGGCGTCGATCCGATCCGGTACGCCGACATGATCCCCGGGTGCTACGACCCGAAAGCCCGGCTGGCCGACATGGACATCGACGGCGTACATGCCATGTTGTGCTTTCCGTCCTTCCCGCGCTTCTGTGGCACCGTTTTCCTGGAAGGCGAGGACAAGGAACTCGCGCAGCTGTCCGTCCAGGCGTGGAACGACTTCTCACTCGACGAGTGGTGCGCCACCGACCCCGCCCGGTTCATCCCGATGGCGATCACGCCGCTGTGGGACCCGGCCCTGATCGTCGCCGAGATCGAGCGGGTGGCAGCCAAGGGCGCGCGGGCGATCGGGCTGCCGGACAACCCGACCAACCTGAAGCTGCCCAGCTACCACACCGCGTACTGGGAGCCGGTGTGGTCGGCGCTCGAAGAGACCAACATGACCGCGGTGATGCATTTCGGCAGTGGTGGGTTCCCACCCCAGACCGCACCCGAGGCGCCGTTCGCGGTGATGATCACGTTGATGGGTACCACGTCGATGGCTGCGGCGACCGAGCTCATCTTCTCGCCGGTGTTCCACAAGCATCCGAACCTCAAAGTCGCGTTCTCCGAAGGCGGCGTCGGCTGGATGCCGTACCTCGTCGAGCGCGCGGACTACGTCTGGCGCAAGCACAAGTTCTACCAGAACATCCACCCCACGGTGGCGCCGTCGGAATTGTTCCGGCGCAACATCTCCGGATGCTTCATCGAAGACGAAGTCGGCATGTCGATGCGCCACCAGATTGGCATCGACAACATCACCTGGGAATGCGACTATCCGCACTCCGACTCGTTCTGGCCCAAAAGCCGCGCGCGCGCCGAGGAGATGCTCGCGGACGTGTCCGACGATGAGGCCGCCAAGATCGTCGAACTCAACGCGCGGCGCTGGTACGCCTTCCCCGAGGACGGCTTCAAATCCTGTACCGCGGATGCCGGGTGGCGCCCCAACGGTGGCAACCCGCCACAGTACGACTACGACGAGGTCATGGCCGACCACGGCGGCATCGGCTTGGAGGCCTTCCTGAACAAGATGGAAGAGCAGAAGTCGCACAAGGTTTGATCTGGCTCATGCACATGCACGTCAATCGACCGGGACGGCGATATCGGTCGACGTGGTGCGACCGCGTAGCACTCTAGAGTCGACGACTCGCCACCGCCGCGACTCCTCCTGACCGGCCATGACCAGTGCCGCGGCTGACGCGGCAACCCCGACCGACAGCTTGGCGACCTCGGTGAGCCGGGCGGCCTCGTTCACCGGGTCGCCGATCACCGTGTATTCGTAACGGCCAGGGTGACCGACGTTGCCCGCCACCGCCATGCCGGCCGACACCCCGATGCCGACCCTTATCGGCGCGCCGGGCGGATTCAGCAGGCCGTTGAGTTCACGCGCGGTCGCCAGCGCGTGCGAGGCGCAGTCGACGTCGTCGACGGGAGCGCCGAAAATCGCCAGTGCGGCGTCCCCTTCGAACTTGTTGACAAGACCCCGGTTTTGTTCGACGACGTTCACCACCACCGCGAAGAAGTCGTTGAGCGTCGCCAACAAATCGGTTGGCTCCAGCGTGGTGGCCAGTCGTGTCGAGCCGACCAGATCCACGAACAACACCGCGACTTCGCGGTTGAGGCCCCCCATCTCAATCTGGCCGCCGGCGGCGAGTTGCTCGGCCAAACGAGCCACATCGTGGCCGACGTGGCGGCCGAACAGGTCGCGCAGCCGTTCGCGTTCCCGCAGCCCGGCCGCCATCGTGTTGAAGCCGGCCTGCAACAGTCCCAGCTCGGACGTGTCGAAAACGGCTACGGACACGTCGAATTGGCCGCGCTGAACCAATTGCATGCCGCGCGTCACGTCATCGATGGGGTCGGCTATGGCCGACCCGGTGAATGCCGCGACCACCAGGCCGCAGGCCATGGCGCAGCCGCCGAGTACCAGCACGGTGAGCGCGAGACGGTGCGCCGGATAGTCGACGGCCAAGGCGCTGGCGGCGACCAGTATGACCATCAGGAGCGGTGCGCCCGTTCCGATCACCCAGGCGCTCACCGCACGCAGCCGAAGGCCTGGTCCCTCTGGTTGTGTCGGTGGGTGGCCGGTGAGCAGCTTGGCTGTTGTCGGTCGCAGCGCGATCTTGCACATCCAGTAGGACAGTGCGGTTGTCACGATCGCGCCCAGGATCATCGACACGCCCAGCGTTGCCGCCAGCCACGGTGTGCCGAGATTGATGAGCACGAAAACCGCGCTGGCCGTGGACCACACGGTCCCGTGGACGACCGCCATTCTCCTCGGTATGGCCAACACGACGCGCCGCGCGGTGGCATCGCTCGCACCCGCCGGCAGGCTCATCCACAGGTAACCGAAGATGACCGCGAGAGGCAGGCTGGTCGCGCAATAGCTTAGCGCCGCAACGATGTTGAGCTTCAGCACGTGTTGTTGTGCGAGCGCTGTGCCGGTCGGTAGGCCCCAGAGGGCCAGTGCGGCGATCACCGCCGCGCCGACAAGTGTCGGGATGACTGCGCCGGATATCAGCAGTGGTCTTCCGGCGGGAGCGAACGGCGAGCGCAGCCGCCGCCGGACCGGCCTCACGGCGACGTCGGGGCAGCGCCCACGCGTTCCCGCCAGTTCTCCACCATGACCAGTCGCCCCGATGAGGCGAGCGTCATGAACAACGTGTCGCCATCGGCGCTCACGGCGACGTTGGTGGTCATCGGGTCGTCGGCCGGAATGGCGCCCGACAGTTCGCCGGTCGGGGAGAAGACGGTGACACCGCCCGTCCCGAGGGTCGCGACGAGGATCCGGCCGGCCGCGTCCACACAGAGGCCGTCCGCCCCACCGATATTCAGCGGGCCACCGCTGGGCACCGTGGCCAGACCGCGCGCCCTGGACACCGCTCCCGGCCCGTCGAGCGTGAATTCCCAGACTCGCCGCGTGCGCGTCTCCGCCACGTAGAGCAACGTCCCATCCGGGGACAGGGCCACGCCGTTGGGCATCTCGAGCGGGTAGACGATCTCGCGAAGCCCACCGTCGACGGTGCCGTAGAGCAGTCCCGTCATGCCGCGGTTGCGGTTGCGCGTGGCGCCGCCGTCGGTGACATAGAAGCCACCATCGCCGTCAACGCAGATGTCGCTGGGCCGCATCAGCGGCACCGTGCTGCCGGAGCGCGTGGCGAATTCGGTGAACAGGGTGCTGACCCGACCGTCGGCTTCGACCAGCTGCAGCGCGGGAACGACGGGGTGGTCGGGCGGCCCCACCGGCCGGAAAAGCGTTGTGCAACCGTCGAAGTCGTACGGCCACGGGCCTTGCCCGAAGGTGGAACCGCCGTTCTGGCAGACCACCAGCCGGCCGCCCGGAAGCCGGGCCAGCCCGTTGGGGCCACCGCCGGTCTCGGCGACCGTCTCGGTGACGCCATCGGGGCGGACGCGGGTGATTCTGCCCGCCGCCATCTCCGACACCACGACGGAACCGTCGTCGTAGACGACCGGGCTTTCGGGGAAGGCGAGCCCCTCGGCTAGGCAACGGTGAGTGCTCACGGCCGCGTTTCCCCGTCGGCTTTGCTCTGCCACCAAGCCGTGAAGACCGGGTCGGCCAGCGGCAGGTCACCCACCCCGGTCTGCTTTCGTGGCCAGGATGCGGCTTCTTGTGTCAAGGGCGACGACTTGCGGCTCACGCCGTAGAACAGGCGATGCCTTCGGTGCAGGAAAAGCCAACGCCCGCAGTGCCGCTCGTAGTGGTCTTCGTACTTGATGAGCTGTTCGACAAACCCCTCGGCGTGGGTCTGCGCAAAGCACTGGGCCCAGACCTGCCCGTGAGCGCGGTCGTCGGCGTCCAGCTCGACGAGGTGGTTAGCGACAAGGATGACCGCGAACACGCTCGCGTCGAGGCTGGCCGACATCAGCCGGCGGAGCGCCTCGCGGCCCTCACCGTGCTCACCGAAGCGGGCGTGCGGGACGAACAATTCGGCCATCGCGTCGACATTCCGGGCCTCGATCGCGGCGGCATAGCGGTAGGGCAGTTGACGAATCTCTTCCTTCGTCAACAGGTCCCGGACTTCGGCGTCGTGCATCGGGACTAGGGCACCGGGGTCGGCGGGCCGAGTATGTAGCGGCCCGATTGCGGGTGGTGATACCAGCCGCCGGCCGCCGACGTTCCGCCGTCGACATGCAGCGTCTGCCCGGTCACGTACGCGCTGAGATCGCTGGCGAGGAAGATTGCGGCCCCGGCCATTTCGTCGACGTGGCCGGCCCGACCCATCGGCACCATGAGTTTGGCGTTCTCGACGCCGTTGGGCGCCATCTTCTGCAGGCTCTCGGTGAGCGTGAAGTCCGGCGCGAGCCCGTTTACGCGGATGTTGTGCGGTGCCAGTTCGAGCGCGGCGGTCTTGGTGAAGTTGACCACGCCCGCCTTGGCCGCGGCATAGGCGGCAAATCCGGGCGCGGCCCGTATCGCCTCGATCGTGCTGATGTTGATGACGCAGCCGCCTCGTCCAGCCTCGACCAGGGCCCGCGCGACGCGCTGCGTACAGAGCAGGACCTGGGTCAAATTGATCCGGATCAGCGCATCCCAGCCGTTGGGAGAGGTGTCCAGCAGGCCGGACCAGAAGACGCCGCCGGCATTGTTGACCAGGATGGTCGGAAGTCCTAGCTCTTCGACGGTGGTGGCCAGGGCCGCGTCGACCTGCTCGGCGTCGCGTACGTCGGTGGCGCACGCGAGGCCGCCGATGCGCGCGGCCACTGCCGCGGCGCTCTGCTGGTCCCTTTCCCAGATGGCCACCCGTGCACCGAATTCGGCGAAGGCCGCGGCGACCGCGCTTCCGATCCCGCCGCCCCCACCCGTGACGACGGCGACCCGGCCGTCCAGCGATGCGGCGTTCCGGTGCAGCGTCATTCGCTTCTCCTCACGCCCATCGGACCGCGTTGGGGAGGTACCCACCAGCTCGCGGCGAGTGACAGATTAACATTGAGTGTTCCGTTATCCAATCGAGTGATCGCGGGTCTGAAACTGGGTCTGTAGCGATCGGACAAACGGCAGTCAGCGGCCGCGAAAGTTCGGGTCGCGTCGCTCGGTGAAGGCCGCCATTCCCTCGGCGACGTCGTCGGTCGCGGCGACCTGCTCCACCAACAGCGCCTCGGTGCGGAAAGCGGCATCGCGGTCGACGTCGAACGCCTGGTTCAGCATCGCCTTGGCCGCCGCCAACGCTCGGGTCGGCCCGCTCGCGAGCCGTTGGGCCCAGGCGGCCGCCTCGGCTTCGAGGTCGTCGGCGGCGACGACCTTATTGGCCAGGCCGATGCGCTCGGCCTCCGCCGCGGACAGCTCCTCGCCGAAAAACAGCAGCTGCTTTGCGACGTTGAACGGGACCTTGCGCGCCAGCAGGTAGGCGGCACCGCCGTCCGGCGCGAGCCCGCGCCGCGCGAAAAGCTCGATGATGCGGGCATTTTCGGAGGCCACGATGAGGTCGCAGGCCAGCACCATGCTGGCGCCCACTCCGGCGGCGATCCCGTTGAGCGCGCACAGCACGGGCTTCTCGCAGTCCAGCAACGCGGACACCACCGCCTGAGACCCGGTGCGCAGGATACGGGCGGCGTCGCCGGCAACGCGATCCTTCTTGGGCTGCATTCCGGGGTCCCGCAGGTTCGGTCCCGTACAAAAATGCTTGTCACCGCGGCCGGTGAGCACCACTGCCCTGACACTGGGCTCGTCGGATGCCGACCGCAGGTTTTCGATGAGGGCCTGCTGCACCGCCCGCGTCACCGAATTGCCGGCCTCGGGGCGGTCCAAGACCAACCAGAGCACCGCGCCTTCGGTGCGGACTGAAAGGCCGGGAGTCACAGCCGCATCGGCACGCTGGCGGGGCCGCGCACGGAATTGGTGTGCACGTACGTCACCGCGCCCTCGTCGACATCCCAGGTGGGGAACCGCTTCAATGTCTCTTCCAGCGCGACCCGGGCCTCGAGGCGGGCCAGCGCCGCGCCCAGGCAGAAGTGGGAGCCGTGGCCGAAGCTGATGTGGCGGATCCCCGCGCGCTCGACGTCGAGGACGTCTGGATTCTCGTATTGGCGTTCGTCGCGGCCCGCCGACCCGGTCAGCAGGGCAACGCGCGAGCCCGCGGGGATGAGCGTGCCGTTGTAGGAGACGTCGCGTTTCGTGTAGCGGCCCTGTACGGGCGACGGCGCGTCGTAACGCAGCAGTTCCTCGACGGCGTTGCCGATCAGGTCGGGGCGGTCGACCAGCTTAGCCCGCTGGTCGGGGTGCCGCGCCAGTGTCAACGCGGCCCATCCCAGCAGACGCGCAACCGTCTCGTTGCCGGCGACGTTGATCATCGCGATGAACATCAAGACTTCACCATCGTCCAGGCGACGGGTCTCGCGGCCCGCCTGGACCAGGTCGGACGTCATCAGGTTGCCGACGATGTCGTCGGTCGGTGCGGCCCGCCGTTGCTGAATCTGATCGGCGTAGTAGCCCAGCAGCTTCGCGTTGGCCTGCTGGCCCTCCTCACTCAGCTGGGTCGTGCCCTCGTCGCGGTGGAGCTGGGCATCCGACCATTCGCGAAGGTTGTCGTGGTCTTCTTCGGGGAAACCCAGGAGCGAGCTGATCACCATCACCGGTAACTTCATGGAGAAGTCGCGCACGTAGTCAAACCCTTTGCTGCCGATGAACCCATCCAGGTAGGCGCAGCACAACGAGCGGACCCGGTCCTCGAGCTGGGCGATCTGGGTGCGAAAGAACGTGCGATTGACCATCTTTCGCAGCGCGGTGTGGTCGGGTGGATCCATCATGATTATCGCGCGGGGCGGCGCCCATGGCTCGTCGGTGATCGCGTCGAGCGTGATCCCGTGCGACGAGGAAAACGTCTCGGTATCCAGCGAGGCTTCCATCACGTCAGCGAACCGGCTCAAAGCGTAGAACCCGTACTGGTCGTTGTAGTAAGTTGGCGCTTCGTCGCGCAGCCGTTTCCAGACGCCGTACGGATTCTGGTGCAACGCGCGGTCGAACGGATCCCAACGTAACTCGATCGTCGTCATCGGCACCGCCCCTTCCCAAAAGAACACTAGTACATAATCTGTATAGTTGCACCATGCTGACGACGCGGTGATCGTCTGCCCGGTGTTGAGGAGGACAAACGATGGAAACGCGAGAACTCGAGCACGTGATCTACCAGAAGGACGGCCCGATTGCGCGGATCATCCTCAACAACCCCGATGCCGCCAACGCGCAGTCCTCCGAAATGGTCCACAGCGTCAACGAGGCGCTGGACGACGCGCAGTACGACTATGACATCAAGGTCGTCATCATCAAGGCCAATGGCAAAGGGTTCTGCTCCGGCCACATCCCGACCGGCGCCTACCCGGAATTCATGGCCGAACTGCAGGCGTCCGGAAAGGTATGGCGTTCCGCCGCGCAGTTGTTCCTGTGGCCGGTGCTGAAGTTGTGGGAGTTCCCCAAGCCGGTGATCGCCCAGGTGCACGGCTACGCGATCGGCGGGGGCACGACCTGGGCGCTGATCCCGGAGATCACCGTCTGCTCCGAGGACGCCTGGTTCCAGATGCCCTTGGTGCCGGGCTTCGGGCTGCCGGGCGCCGAGACCATGTTCGAGCCGTGGGTGTTCATGAACTACAAGCGCGCCGCCGAATACCTGTACACCGCGCAGCGGTTGAGCGCCGCGGAAGCGCTCGAGTTCGGTCTGGTGAACCGGGTGGTCCCCGCAGACCAGCTCGAGGCTACCGTCGAGGAACTGGCCGCACAGATCGCCAAGGCGCCCCTGATCACGTTGCAGGCCGTCAAGTCCGGCGTCATCCGTGCGTGGGAGACGATGGGGTTCCGTACCCACCAACAGGCGACCAACGACCTGCAGGCGATGGTGACCGGCAGCAAAGAGTTCCAGGAATTCATGGCGGAGCTGATGAAGAAGGGCTCCAAGCCCACCGAGCGTATCTAGCCATGCCTTTGAAACCGATCATTCGCTTCGGCGGTGACGAGCGCACCGAGTCACTGCGAGCCTCCATCCGCGAGTGGCTGGCGCACAATCTCCCGGACGAATTCCGCTGCACTGCCGCGAATCCCGACTACCTGCCGCGCGAGGCTCACGAGCGTGCGGTCGCGTTCTGCAGGAACTTGCACGAGCAGGGCTGGTTCGTGCCGCATTGGCCGGCCGAGTACGAAGGCGGCGGACGCGGGATCGTCGAACAGGTGGTCATCCGTGAGGAACTCGCTTACGCGGGCGCACCGCTGGTGAACACCAACGGTGTCAACATGTTGGCGCCGGTGTTGTTCAAATACGGCACGCCCGAACAAAAAGCGGAGCATCTGCCGACCATTGCGCGTTCGGAACGGATGTGGGCACAAGGGTATTCGGAGCCGGAGGCAGGCTCGGACCTGGCGTCGCTGCGCATGACGGCCCGGCGAGACGGCGACGACTATGTTCTCGATGGGCAGAAGACCTGGACCAGCAACGGCGTGCTGGCCGACTGGATCTTTGTGCTGGCCCGCACCTCGCCGGTGGCGGACAAGCGCCAGGCTGGGATCTCGTTCTTCCTCGTCGACCTGCAGACTCCGGGGATCACGCGCCGGCCCATCCGATCCATGACCGGCTATCCGACGTTTGCGGAGGAATTCTTCGACGGTGTGCGGGTGCCGGCCGCCAATCTTGTCGGGGCGGAGGGCGAGGGCTGGACGGTCGGGAAGGCGCTGCTCGACGCCGAGCGGTCGAACGTCACCAGGGCGGCCCAGGCGCAGCGCTATCTCGATGAGCTCATCGACTGGTGTCAGGCGCAGAAGGGCTCAACGCACGACCCGCTGTCTGATCCGGCCAACCGCATCGCGTTGGCCCGCGCCGTCGAACGCGTCGAGGTGGGCCGAGCCCTGTCGTATCGGGTCGCGTACCAACAGGCTGCCGGCGCGCTGGATCCCGCGCTGCCGTCGTTGTCGAAGCTGTATCACTCCGAACTGACCGCGGAACTGCGCGGCCTCGGGGCCCAGATCCTGGGTCCGGCAGGCGAACTCATGCCGGACGACCCCGGCGCCGTGCTCGACGGGCACTTCTCCGAGGGTTTGTTGCTGTCGCTACTTCACACGATCGGCGGCGGCACCAGCGAGATCCAACGCGACCTGATCTCGACGGTCGGTTTGGGCATGCCGCGCTGACGTCAGGAGTATCCGGCTCGTCCCTCGGCGGCCGCCGAACGTTGTTGCGCCACGGTCGCCATCGCCAGCTCGAGCGGATGGAACGCGGCGAGCTGAGCAGACTCTGCGGAATTGATCAGCCGCTTGGTCATCTCCACCGCCCCGGCATCGGCCCGGGAAAGTTCGTCAGCGATGGCCAGCGCGCGGCTGACGGCGGACCCGGGTTCAACGATCTCGGTCACCAGCCCAAGTTGCTCGGCCTGGCTGGCCGGCAATCGTGTTCCCCGTAGCAGTAACGAAGCAGCGCGGTTGCGGCCCAGCTGCTGGGTTAAGCGCCAGGCCAATCCGCCGTCGGGCACGACCGCACGCGCGACGAACGGGGCAGCGAAGAATGCATCTGAAGCACATACGACTAGGTCGCACGACAGCGCCAGGCTCCAGCCGAGGCCAACGGCGGCGCCCTCGACCGCTGCGATGGTCGGTACGGGAACCGCTTTGAGTTGCTCCATTACCCGTTGGGCGTGTTCGACGCGGGCCGCTGGTCCCAGCGGTCCGCTGCCGCGCGCCGGCCCGGTCTTCAAATCTCCTCCGGCGCTGAAAAAGTCGCCCGCGCCGGCCAAGACTACGCCGCGATCGCCGTACGCGACCACCCCGCCGAGCGCGATCGACAGCTCGGTCCAGGTTTCGTAGCACAGGGCGTTGCGCTGGTGTGGCCGGTTAAGGAAAAGGACGGCGATGCCGTCTTGGTCTTCGCGGCGGATCAGTGGATCGTTTGCTGTCACTGGCGGCCAAGGAACTTGTCGATGGCGGCCCGGTGTTCGGGTGTGGTGAAACACTCCGTCTCGGCCGAGATCCCGTATTCGAGGATGCCGGTGATCGCGCGCTGGGCGTGCAAGTTCAGCGTCCGCTTGGTGTCCTGCACCGCCCGGGGTGGCAATGCGGCGAGGCGGTGGGCAATAGACAGCCCTTCCTGCTTGATCTCCGCGTGCGGCACGACCCGGTTGGCCAAGCCCAACTCGACCGCCTTGTCGGCCTTGATGCGTTCGCCGAGCATCAGATACTCCTTTGCCTTCAGCAGGCTCATCAACAGCGGCCACAGCACAGATCCGCCGTCGCCGGCGACCAGGCCGCTGGCGACGTGAGTGTCGGCGAAGAACGCGCGATCGGACATCAGGACGATGTCGCACAACACTGCGATGCTGCACCCGAACCCGACCGCGGGCCCGTTGACGGCCGCGACGACGGGCAGGGGAAAGTCGATCATGTCGCGCACGATGCGGCGGGCGTCGCGCATGCCGGCGCGCCGCGTGACGGGGTTGTTTACGTGGGTTTCCAACCACTCCACGAGGTTTCCGCCGGCGGAGAAGTAGTCGCCCGTGCCGGTGATCAGCACCGCCCGCGCGTCCGGATCCTCGGCCAGGGTTGCCCACAATCTCGTAAATGCCGTGTGCATCCTGTTGTTGACTGCATTGGCGTCGTCGGGATTGTTCAGCGTCACGACCCGGACTGGACCGTCGGCGGCCACGAGGATCTCGTCGCAGCCGGTCAGTTCCCGCGTGCCCTGCGGTAGTTCGGTCATGGGCCGTCAGCCGTCCTCTTGCGGCGCCAGCCACGCCGATCGTCTGGTCTGGACGAACGCGTCTCGATCGCGGCTGACCGCCCAATCCGGAGATCGCTTCTGCAGGAAGGCAGTGAACGCCTCGATCTGTTCGGCGGTTCCCATTGAGGACCAGTAGCCCGTCACGTCGACTTGCGGTAGCGCGCGCGCCATTTCGCGTTTGACGGCCGCGCGCGCGGCGGGGCCCGTCTTTCGGACCCTTTCAAGCAATGCGTCGACCTCCGACCGCAGGGCGTCGTGCGCAACGACCTTGCCGACCAGCCCGAGACGCTCGGCTTCGGTCGCATCGACCCAATCATTGCCGTAGAGCAGGTGATTGGCGCGCAGGGTGCCCAGCCTCTGCGGCAGGCGGGCGGCGACGAACGCCTCATACACGCCGCGGGTAAGGTCCGGGACCCGGAACCGGGCGCGGTGGGAGGCGACGACGAGGTCGGCAAACAATGTCATTACCAAGCCGCCACCCATGGCGATGCCGTTGACGGCGCAAACGACGAGTTTCGGTATCTTGCCCAGCGTTTCGAACGGTGTTCCGTCGTAGGACTCGGTGAACGCGTCCCACCTGCGATCCGGATTCTGCACCGCGTTCATGTCGCCGCCCGCGCAGAACACGTCGCCCGTCCCGGTGATAACCAGGAAGTTCAGGTCGGGTTCGTCGGCAACGATCATCGCTGCCCGTTTGATCCCGTGATAGCCGTCCGCGGTGAGGGCGTTCTTCTTCTCCGGTCGCTTGATGGTGACGGTCAGGGTGTCGCCGTCGATCGTGCCTTCGAGCTCTGAGGCACAGAGGTCGACGTCGACGGAATCCGGTAGCGCGTTCACCGCGCCTCGATCACGGCGAGCAGTTCGCCGACGGCATAGCTTGCCCCAGCGCTGACCTTCCATGTGACGATGCCACTGGCCGGCGCCTCGATGTCCATCTCGACCTTGTCGGTGGCGATCTGGTAGAGCGCATCCCCTTCGCAGACGTGGGCGCCGTCCGCCACGTAGATATCGGTCACCTCCGCCTCGGTGATCGCGTCGCCCGGCTTGGGCATCCGCACCTCCGTCACACGATCCTCCTGACGGCTTCGACGAGTCGCGCGGCGTCGGGGCGGCAGGCGGCTTCCAGTGTCGCCGCCCGCGGGACGGGTGTGTAGGTGCCGGCCACGCGTTGGATCGGGCTCGCCAGCACGCCGAAAAGTTCCGTTCCAACGGCCGCGGCGATTTCGGCTCCCGGGCCGCAGAATCCGACGGACTCGTGGGCGACGACCAGGCGACGGGTCTTGCGGACGGATTCAAGGACGGTGGCCAGATCCAACGGCACCAGCGTGCGCAGGTCGACTACCTCCGTCGAAATACCTTGTGCGGCAAGCTGTTCAGCGGCGCCGAGCGCGGCGTGCACCAGGCTGCCGTAGGTGCAGATCGTGACGTCGGTGCCGGCGCGTTTGACGTCGGCCTGGCCGAGCGGGATCACGTAGTCGGCCGTGGGCACGGGTCCCTTGCCGCCGCCGTAATAGAGCTTCATCGACTCAATGAACAGGCACGGGTCTTGCTCTGCCAGGCAGGCGTTGAGCAACCCGACGGCGTCGGCGGCGGTGCTGGGCCACACGACCTTGATGCCCGGTGTGTGCATCGCCCAGGCCTCGAAGGCCTGGGAGTGCTGCGGGCCGGCCGCCGTGCCGACCATGGCGCGGATGACGACCGGGGCGCCCGTGCGGCCGCCGGACATGTACCGGATCTTGGCGGCATGGTTGGCGATCTGGTCCATGGCCACGGCGAGGAAGTCCATGAACATCAGCTCCGCAACCGGCCGCAGCCCGCCCAAGGCCGCACCCACCGCGGCGCCGATGATCGAAGACTCGGCGATCGGAGTGTCACGCACCCGGTGGGCGCCGTACTTCGTCGACAGCCCGGCGGTGATCTTGAACATGCCGCCCGACGGGTCGGCGATGTCCTCGCCGAGGAGCACGACCGAATCGTCGGCCGCCATCGCGCGGTCGAGCGTGCGGTGAATCGCCTGCACGAGGCCGAGGGTCTCCGTTTCCCCTTTAGGAATCGCGGCCCGCTCTGTCACCGGTGACGCGATCTCGATGGCATGCCCGGCGAACACGTCGCGGGTCAGTTCATCGGCATCGGGGGGGTCGGCGTCGCGCGCGGCGGCGAAGGCCGCGTCGATCTCGGCAACCAGCTCCACATCGATGCGGTCGAGATCGGCCTCGTCGGCCAGGCCTTCGTCGACGAGCCGCCGCCGATACCGGGCGAAGGGCGGGTCGGCGCGCTTGGCGGCCAGTTCGTCCGGATCGGCGTACGGCATCTGGTCGCCGAAGTAGTGCCCTTGCAGGCGGTAGGCGACGGCTTCGACGAACGACGGCCCGGCCCCCGAGCGGGCCCGCTCGGCCGCCTCGGCCACTGCCCGGTACACCGCATGCGGGTCCGTGCCGTCGACCGTGACACCGGGCATCGCGTAGCCCGCGGCCCGGTCGGACAATCGCGCCGTGCGGGTGTAGCCGGCCACCGGCGTGCATTCGGCCCACGCGTTGTTCTGGCAGAAGAACACCACCGGAAGCGCCCACAGCGCCGCCATGTTCATGGCCTCGTGGACGTAGCCGATGCTGGTCGCCCCGTCGCCGAAGCTCACCAGCACCACGCGGTCGCTGCCCTTGATGGCCTCCGCCAATGCGATCCCG
Source organism: Mycobacterium paraffinicum (assembly GCF_001907675.1). Classification (GTDB taxonomy): domain Bacteria; phylum Actinomycetota; class Actinomycetes; order Mycobacteriales; family Mycobacteriaceae; genus Mycobacterium; species Mycobacterium paraffinicum_A. Next base: position 121,366 of record NZ_MPNT01000001.1, on the reverse strand, counting down.
TTCGCGATCAGCGGGCCGGCACCCACGATGCCGGTGGTCCAGGCGATGCCGTGGTCGGGGTCGTAGATGCCCATGGCGCCGGCCTTGCCCTTCGACAGGCCGGTGCCGCGGCCCAAGATCTCGGCGAAGTAGCCGGATAGGCCGATGCCCTTGGCCACCACGTCGCCGAGTCCGCGATAGGTGGTGACCAGTTGGTCGGTGCTCGACAGGGCGAGAGCTGCTCCGGCCGACATCGCCTCCTGGCCGTCCACCGGCCAGTAGCTCATCGCGATTTCACCGGAAGACAGCCCTTTTCGGATGCGCTGGTCGCTGTGGTGCACCTTGCTCATGAGGCGGTACAACTCGACCGCACGGTTGCTGCTCAGGGCCCGCGTTCCCATGTCTACCTGCGTGGCCATCACCCCTCCTTTGCGATGCGCACTCCGCCGACGAGCATACAATACAATATGACGATATTTGTTCAGTCGTTCGATGCCGGCTCAGACGCCAGTTGAGGAGAACTTCGACCACCATGCCCGAGCGACCAGCCCTGCAACCCGGTGACGGGCTGCCCACCCACGTGCACGGTGCCGCCGACCCCCGATTTGCCTGCGCAGTCAAGACGTTTGCCAAGCTGTTTCCCGGCCCACGGTATGGCGGTGGGGCGTTGTGCGTCTATGTCGATGGGGAGCCCGTCGTCGACGTGTGGACCGGCTGGTCGGATCGCGAGGGCACGGTGCCCTGGACCGCGGACGCCGGCGCAATGGTCTTCTCCGCCGGCAAGGGGGTGGCATCAACGGTCCTGCACCGGCTCGCCGACCGGGGGCTGCTTTCCTACGACGCCCCCATCGCGCAGTACTGGCCCGAATTCGGCGCCAACGGCAAGTCCGACATCGCCGTGCGCGACATGATGCGTCACACGACGGGCCTGTCCCGGCTCGGGACCATCACCACCGAGCAGTTGCTCGATCACCGGTTCATGGAAGAGCGGCTGGCCGCGGCGCCGGTTGACCGCCACGCGGGCCGGGCGGCGTATCACGCGTTCACGTTCGGATGGTTGGCATCCGGATTGGCCCGCGCGATCACCGGCAAGGGCATGCGCGAGTTGTTCCGCACGGAGATTGCGGGGCCACTGGACACCGACGGTATCCATCTGGGGCGTCCACCGGCCGACGCGCCCACGAAGGCCGCGCAGACCCTGTTCCCGCAACGCTTCTCGGGCGGTCCGGTACTCGGCCGGCTGATCTCGCTGATGGCCAGACTGCCGGTTCCCGGCCCGCTCGGCGCGACCTACGTACCCGGTATCACCTCGCTGGTGCAGGGCGACATGGCGCTGCTGGACAGCGAGATCCCCGCGGTGAACGCGGTGGTGACCGCACGGGGGCTGGCCAAGATGTACGGGGCGCTCACCAACGGAGGACGTATCGACGGGCAGCGATTCCTCTCAGAGGAATTGGTGGCGTCGCTGACGGGCAGGCGCAGCTTTCGGCCGGACCTCAACGTCTTCTTCCCGATGTCATTCCACCAGGGCTACCACGGATCACCGGTGCCGGGCCTGCTGCGGGGCTTTGGGCATGCCGGTCTGGGCGGCACCATCGGCTGGGCCGACCCCGTCAGCAAGAGCTCATTCGGCTTCGTGCACAACCGGCTGCTGACGCCGATGGTTGCCGACCAACTCCTCTTCGTGCCGCTGCTGGTACCGCTGCAGCGTGCCGTCAACGAGGCACACGGCAGCGACCTCGTCACCGTGCCACGCTTCGGCGCACGAATCTCCGGCGAGGCGCTCACCGAAACCGCTGGCCGCTGACCGGACAACGTTGGGCGTTATGGTCTGCGGCCCCGCGACGTCCCCGCACGAGTCCAGGCGGTCTGTGACGCTGTAGACGGCTAAGGCGTGCGGATCAACTCGAGCTGTTCGGCGAGCAGCATCCGGTCGAAATAGCAACGTTCGAGGACCAGGTCCGGCCCGCGGAAGCCGAAGAGGTTGACGCTCAACATGTCGAGCGGCGTGCCGGGCACCGTGGTTCGGGTCTCAACGACAAGCCCGTCCTCCCCGTGATAGAGCGCCTCGGCGGAGTACTGCAGCATGGGGAGATCCGCCCACTGCTGCAACAACATTGCCCGGACCGCCTCGCCGCCGTCGAAAACGGTGCCCGTAGGGATGATCTCGTAGCGGGGATGGGTGAACGTGGCCATCGCCGCCTCCAGGTCGTGCGCGTTCTCGGCGGCGACGTGCCGCAGCACGAGCTCTTCGCGGGTGCGCCGCAGCGCGGTGTCGGGAGTCACTTCGGTTCGAAGACAGCGAGGTTGCGGCCGTCCTCAAGCGGCACCCATGCCACTGTGACGCGGTCACCGACCGCGGGAGGGGGGCCGAACACATTCGACATCATGCGGACGCCTTCGTCCAGATCGACGAGCACCACCGAATACGGCACCTTGTCGGCGAGGGCGGGGAGCGCGGCGCGGTGGTGCACGCTGACCGCGTAGACGACCCCGTCGCCGCTCACCTTCTCCCACACCAGCGACGACCCGCCGCAGTGCGGGCAGACGAACCGTGGGTACCAGACGTGCCGCGCGCACGACTCGCATCGTTGGATGGTCAACTCACGACGCCGGGTAGCGTCCCAGAAAGGGGCGGACGCCGGGCCGGGCGCGGGAACGGGGACGGTTTCGCTCATGGCGTGGCCTCCGTTCCCAGAATCACCGTCGATGTCGCCGAGAGCACCCCGCCGGTGCCGTGTGCGACAGCGGTTTTCGCCTCTGGCACCTGGCGTTCGCCGCATTCGCCGCGCAACTGGCGCGTGGCCTCGACGAGCAGGAAGGCCCCGAACGCCCCGGGGTGGGTGTAGGCGATTCCGCCGCCGGAGGTCTGACCGGGCAGCGTACCTCCAGGTCCCAATGCGCCGTCCGCGACGAACGGACCGCCTTCGCCCTTGCTGCAAAAGCCAAGGTCTTCGAGCGCCAGCAGCACGGTGATGGTGAACGAGTCGTAGAGCTCGACCACGTCGATGTCAGCCGGGGTGAGGCCCGCGGCACGGAAGGCGGCCGGCCCCGAGACGGCCCCCGGGGTGACGGTGAGGTCGGGCATCTGGGAGATCATCGCGTGCGAGGCCGCCGACGCCGCACCCAGGACGAAGGCCGGCGGCTTGGCCAGGTCGCGGGCGCGCTCGGCGCTCGTAACCACCAGTGCCGCAGCGCCGTCGGTGACCAGGCAGCACTCTAGCCGGTGCAGCGGTTCGGCAAGAAAGCCGGAGTCCAGGACGTCGCGCACGGTGATCACTTCGCGCAGGTGAGCCCGCTCGTTCAGCGCGGCCCACCGCCGGGTGTCGACGGCGATCCGCGCCAGCTGTTCGGGCGTCGTCCCGTATATCGCCATGTGTCGGTTGGCCGCCAGGGCGTAGGCGCTGATGGGGAGCATCACCCCGAACGGCGTCTCCCATTCCAGCCGCTCGGGGGTGGCGAAGATTCCGAGTCCCTTTTCGCCCCGCTTGCGCGCGGCGCGCGGCGTCGACGCATAGACGATCACCACCGTCTCCGCCTCGCCGGCCGCGATTGCCGCGGCGGCGTGCTCGACGTACAACCCGTAGCTGGCGCCGCCGGTCTGCGTCGCGTCGGTGAAGCGCGGCGCTATCCCCAGGTACTCGGCCAGCTCAACCGAATGCATCAGCGTTCCGCCGGTGCAGGTGCAGAGACCGTCGACGTCGCGCAACGACAGGCCCGCATCGGCTAGGGCGGCGGTGATGACGCGCGCCTCGAGCTCGCGCAGGGGAACATCGATCACGCCGGTCGCCGAAACCTCGTCGGCCACACCGACAATGGTGGCCGTACCTCGGGTCGTCAACTTACTGTCCCTTCGAAGAGTTCGCGCAGCGCGGGTTGGCTGACCTTGAGCGACGGCGTGCGGGGCAACTCCTCGACCACGATCACCCGGGCCGGGACGTAGTACCGGCTCAGTCGTTCACGCACGTAGGCGAGCAGCTCCTCCGGCGTGACGCGGGCGCCGTCGGTAAGCTCGACCGCCGCGACCGGGACCTGACCGAGCCGTTCGTCGGGGAGGCCGGCCACGCCGGCATCGCGCACAGCCGGGTGGCTCCGGAGCACCCCGACGATTTCGGCCGGATTGACCTTGAAACCCCCGCGAATGATGACGTCGTCGGTACGCCCGTCGATGAACACAAACCCGTCGGCGTCGACCCGGCCGAGGTCGGTGGTCCGCACCCAGTCCCCGCCCTTGGTGCGCACCTCGATGCGGCCCTGCTCACCGCGCGGCATCTCCGTGCCGTCCTCGAGGGACATGACGCGGATCTCCCGCCCGCGCTGCGGGCGGCCCACGCTTCCGCGTTTGGCGGTCGCCCACTGCCGGTGCAAGGTGAGGTTCCAGCCGGCCACGCCGCCAGCGAATTCCGTTGCCCCGTAAGACGGCAGCACCGCGACGCTGTAGCGACACTCGAACCTCGTCTGCACGTCGACTGGAAGGTGTGCGGTGCCCGAGGTCACCACCTCGACGCTCGAGAAGGCCTCCGGATCCACGCCCGCGTCGAGCACCATCGCCATCGCCGACGGCACCAGGCTCACGGCCTTCGGTCGGTGCCGGACTAACAAGTCCACAAAGTCCGGAACCCGGAAGCGCTCCAGGAGAGCGATCTTTCTTCCTTCGCAGATGTTGAGCAGAGTGCGGAACAGCCCGGACATATGCACCAGCGGAGACGAGACGATGGCGACGCCCGAACGTAGTTTCAGTTCCGAGCCATGCCCGGCGCCAACACTGTAATGTGCGCTTGCCGCCGCGACGGTGTGCTCAAAGGAGCTGTAAGACAGCGGAATTCGCTTGGGGGGACCGGTAGTGCCACTCGTCAGCATCTCTACGGCCACGCCGTCGCCGGGTGGACGGAACGGGCCGGGTCCGGGACATTCCAGCTCATCCAGAATGGTGGCGCCGGCAGAGTCATTCGATACCCGAACGCCCAGCGCCCCGACCGCGGCGTCGACGACTCCGGGGCGTTCCCAGTCGGTCTGCAAGGCAAGCACCGCGGGCAACCGCAGCTCGCGGATGTCCGCGCAGAGCCCGGCGTCGCCCTGTGACGGGTTGATCGTGACCACGCAACCGCCGGTCAGCAGGACGCCAAGCATGGCCCCTACCATCGCGGGATGATTGCGCAGCACCAGCCCAACCGGGGATCCCGGACCCAAATTCGCTGACCTCAAACACGTTTGAATGGCGACGGCGACGTCCGACAATGCCTGCCAATCCACCCACCGGCCCTCGTACTCGATCGCGGGCGCCCGCGGGTCGAGGGCGAGCACCGCGCGGATGCGGTCGGCGAGTTGCTGGCTCAAGCCGCGGCTGCCGCGAGCTCGGTCGCCGCAGGGATCACCTCTTGGGCGAACAATTTCATCGACTCGTACACCTTCGTGCGGTCCATGGCTCCGCCGCGCGACATGCGCAAAATGATGTTGCGCCAACCCATGTCGATGACGGTGCGCATTTTCTCGACGATGCGGTCCGGGTCCCCCATCAGCGTGAGGTGCGAATTCAGCACCTGTTCGTAGCTCTGCTTGTCGTGCTTGTCGAACCAGTCCGAGTAGGCCTTGTAGTCGGCCGGTATCTCCCCGCCGCGCTCGAACGGGCTCGAATACTTGCGATGGGTCTGAATCGAGAGCTCGACACTCTCACGCGGGTAACTGCGAGCGAACGCGTCGTCCTGGTGGCAGAACGCGTTGAGCAGCGCCCATACGTTACCGGTGGCGGCGTCGAGTCCCTTTTCGGATTGCACCTTCAGGTAGATGTCCAGGGCCCCCTGCAAATCCGGGTCGACCTGATAGGGGTTTCCGATGATCGCGCCAAAACCCTTCTCGGCGAGCCACTCGAAGCTCGACGGCGTCTTCATCACGGTGCCCCAAACGGGAATCGGCTGCTGCGCCGGCCGCGGATAGATCGTGACGTCCTCGAGGTGAAAGTAGTTGCCGTGGAAGCTGACGTTCTCCTCGGTCAACAGCCGGCTGACGATTTCCACGCACTCCTGGTATCGCCCGGTGGCCTCGTCCATCGAGATACCGAAGCCCTTGAACTCGTGCGCCTGGTAGCCGCGCCCGAAGCCGGCGTCGAAGCGGCCGCCGGATAGGACGTCGACCATCGCGATCCGTTCGGCCAGCTGAATCGGCTCGTGGAAGGGCGCCACCATGCACGCGGTACCGATGCGGATGCGTTCGGTCTGCGCGGCGATGGCGGTCGCCACCTGCGGCAAATCCGGGAGCATGCCGTAGGGGGAGAAGTGGTGTTCGGCCAGCCAGATCTCGTCGTAACCGAGTTCCTCCGCCCAGCGCGCCTCCTCCAGAACGTTGGCCAGCACCTCCCGCTCGCTGAGGTGGTTGGGCTTGTCGCCGAGGATGAACACGCCGAACTTCATGTCGGTTACTCCCGCTGTTCGCATCGGTAAAAGTAGTTGCACTGACTGCCACAATAATGCACGATTGAACACATATCGTCAATCCGTCTAGCAGGGGGCGCCCGTGGCTCTGTCCGACTCCGCCGTCGGAACTGCGTTGCCGCCGAGCACCTTCCGCTGGGGCGAGACCGACGCGATCCTCTATGCATTGGGGGTCGGCGCCCGCCCGCCGGCCGAGCTGAGGCTGCTCAACGAGGCTTGTGGTCCCGATGTGCTGCCGACGTTCGCCCTCGTGGCCAACTGGTGGGCCGTCAAGGACCTGCGCAGTGTGCTCGACCTGGCGACGTATCCGATCGTGCACTCCGCGCAATCGCTGGACCTGCACCGGCCGATCGGCGCCGCCGGGGAAATGTCGGTGCAGGCCGAGGTCTCGGCCGTGTGGGACAAGGGCAAACACGCCGCCGTGGAGTTGACCAGCCGCGGCGCCGACTCGGTCGGGACTGTGTTCGTCGCAAGGTCCCAAACCATGGTTCTCGGTGCCGGGGGATTCGGCGGCGACCGTGGACCCGCCGCCGAACCGGACCCCGACGGTCCGCCGGATGCCGTGTTCGACGACGTCGTCCGGCCCGAGCAGGCCGCCCTCTACCGGCTCTCGGGCGACCGCAACCAGCTGCATATCGACCCCGAGGCGGCCCGGAAGTACGGTTTCGACGACGTCTTCCTGCATGGGCTGTGCACGCTGGGGTTCGCCGCGCGGGCGGTGATCGACCGGATCGGCGACGGGGATCCCCGGTCGCTGACATCCTTGTCGTGCCGGTTCTCCAAGCAGGTGAAGCTCGACGCCCCGCTGCGGACCGAGATCTGGCGAACCGAAGGTTCGGTGCGGTTCCGGACGCTGCAGGGTGACGCCGTCGCCCTGAGCTCCGGAACCGGCACGCTGGCAGGGGTATGACCATGGACCAACGGCGGGCCCGCGGGTTGCGCAACCGACAGGCGCTCATTCACGCGGCGATCGGGCTGTTCACCACCCATGGCTATGAGGGGACCACCGTCGACCAGATTTCGGCGGCGGCCGGGGTCGCGCCGCGCACCTTTTTCCATCACTTCGCCAGCAAGGAAGACATCCTGTTCGACGGCTACGCCGAGCGGCTGCAAGAGGCGATCCGCCGATTTCGCGCCGCGCGCTCCGACTCGCTGTGGGACGCGCTCGCCGAGACATCGATGGCGGTGGCGCAGGCGATCGTCGATCAGCCTGACATGTTCTTGGTACGCGCGCGTATGTATCACAGCCTGCCGGCGCTGCGCGCGACCATGCTGCGGATCAACGAGGACTGGATCGATCAGCTCACCGCCGAGGTGGCGCGCTGGCTGGGCAGCGAGACCGAACCGGACTTGCGGCCTCGGCTGGCCGCCACGCTGATCAACGCCGCCAACCGCGCAGCGATCGATTCGTGGGTCGCCGCCGACGGTCGGGGCGAGTTGTCCCAACTGATGGCCGAATCCGTAGAGCTCGTGCGACCCTCGATCACCGCGATCGAGCGCACCGGCGCGCCGTCTGGACCGACGCGGGGAGGCGGGAAGCGTGTCGGGTGATTCCCGCCCCCTCGCGGTCGTCACCGGGGGAGCGCGAGGCATCGGCGAATCAATTGTGGCCGCGCTCGTTTGCGGCGGACACCGGGTGGCCGCGGTCGACGTGAACGCGAAGGCCATTGCGCGCGCGCACGATTCGGACGACGCAAAGTCGGGATTGCTCGTCCCGATGAACCTATCGATCACCGATCGTCAAGCGGTCGAGGACGCGCTGAGCGGACTGAAAGACCGGTACGGGCCCGTTCGAGCCTTGGTCAACAACGCGGGAATGACGTTGCCCGGAACGTTTCTCGAGCAGACGGACGAGGACTGGGACCGCATCGTCGACGTCAATCTCAAGGGCACCTTCGTGATGGCACAGGTCGCCGCACGGCAGATGGTCGCCCACGGCGGCGGGGCCATCGTAAACGTCAGCTCGGTGTCGGCCCACGGGGTGCGCACCGGGCCGCCGGCCTACGCGGCCGCCAAGGCCGGAGTTGAAGGGCTGAGCCGGCTGATGGCCGTTCAGCTCGGTCCGCACGGCATACGGGTCAACACCGTCGTTGTCGGCACCACCGCGACACCGTGGCTGTTGTCGCGCAAGACGGAGGACGAGCTGGCACAGATGCGCCGGACGACGTTGACCGGAAACATCGGTGAACCGAAAGACATCGCCGGCGTGGTGGCGTTCCTGTGTTCGCCGGCGGCCAATCACGTCACCGGCCAGCTTATTTCGGTGTCGGGCGGGCAGTGGATGCCATGACCTCGATGCGGAACGACAAGACAGCTGCTGATGTAGTGTTTACTGCTACGAATCGATTCCAGGGGATGTCGTGGAACTGAAGAGAATCCTGTTCGACGTCAGCGAGCAGGTCGCCACCATCACGATCAACCGACCGGAGCGGCTCAACGCCACCGACGACCTGACTCGCACCGAGCTCGGCACCGCGTGGGCGCGGGTGCGTGAGGATCCCAACATCAGGGTGGCCATCATCACCGGAGCCGGCGACCGCGCGTTCTCCGCGGGCCAGGACATCCGGGCAACGGCCGAGGGCGGCATCCGCAACAAGGTTCCCGGCTCGCGGCTGCACCACAACGTGTGGAAGCCGGTGATCTGCGCCCTCAACGGAATGGTCGTCGGCGGCGGCCTGCATCAGGTCGCCGACGCCGACCTCATCATCGCGGCCGAGCACGCGGAGCTGATCGACACGCATCTGGCCGTGGGCAACGTGTTCGCGCTCGAGCCCGCGGTGCTGCTGCGCAGAATGCCGCTGTCGATGGTGATGCAGCTTGGGCTGATGACCAAGCAGGGCCGGATCAGCGCGCAGCGTGGCTACGAGATCGGCTTGATCAACGAGGTCGTGCCCGCGGACCGGCTGCAACAGCGCGCGCGCGAAATCGCCTTGGACATAGCCAAACTCTCGCCGGCGACGGTCCAGGCGTCCATCAAGGCGATGTGGAGCAGCCTCGATGTCGGGTTACGCGCCGCCAACGACGTCGCCTACCGCTACGTGCTGCAACACCAGCTGACCCACCCGGACTACCGGGAAGGGATGCTCGCGTTCGCCGAAAAGCGTGAACCTCGGTGGGTCCTCGAATGAGCGGAATGACGCGCCATGGATGACTCGGCACGAACGTTCAGCTACGACCCGCTGCCGTATGCGCCCGTCGTGCCATCGATGCTCGCCGACCTGGCCGCCGCCTACGGTGACAACGACTTCGTCGTCTCTACGGTGGGCGGGGGGACGATCGAACGAATCACCTATGCGCAGGCCGATTTTCGTTCGGCCGAAATGGCGCGCCGCCTGCTCTCGGCGGGAATCACCAAGGGCGTTCGGGTCGGAATCTTGGCGCCCAACGGACCCGACTTCGCGGTCGCCTTCCTGGCTGCCACTCGGATCGGCGCCGTGGCGGTGCCGATCAACACCTTCTTTCAGCCGCCGGAGTTGGGGTGGCTGCTTCGCGACGCCGACATCCACACCCTGCTATCGGTCGACTCACTGCTCGGCAAGGACATGCTGGCACGCGTCACAGATGCAACGGGCGAGTTTCCGCCCCCCGGCGCGCCGCTGACCCTCGAACGGCTGCCGCAGTTGCGCAACATCTTTGGGCTCGGCGACACCCGGCGGCCCTGGCCCAGCGCCTGGCCGGACCCGGTGCCCGAAGCGTTCCTGCGCGCATGCGAAGCCACTGTCCGCCCGTCCGACGACCTGGTCGTCATCTACACATCGGGAAGCACCTCCGACCCGAAGGGCATCATCCACACGCACGGCACCGCGATCACACACTCTCGCTTCGTCGCCAACCAGCACGAGTGGAAACCCGACGACCGGGTCTACATCCCGATGGTGTTCTTCTGGGTCGCCGGGTTGGTCTTCGGTCTGCTCGGACCGATGCAGACCGGCGCCACCATTCTCACCGAGCACAAGTTCGACGCCGGCGACGTGCTGCGCCTGCTCGAAGCCGAACGAGCCACTTACGCAACGGGCTTCCCACACGTGGGCCGGGCGCTTGCGAATCATCCCGACTTTGCGTCCGCCGATCTGTCAAGCCTGCGTGCGGGATACCATCAGGTTTTGCTACCGCCGGAACTGCGCGCGGCCGATCCGTCACTGCTGGTGACTCAGTTGGGGATGACCGAAACGTGCAGTTCCCACACCTGGTGGCCACCACACGAACCGGTGCCCGAAAGCAAGCGCGGTTCACTCGGGGTCGCCGCCCCCGGCTACGAGCACAAGATCGTCGATGAATCCGGTGCGCAGGCGCCCAATGGCACCATCGGGGAAATCTGCGTGCGGGGGGTCGCGATGATGCGCGGCATGGTCGGACGGCAGCACCGCGACCTGTTCGACGCCGACGGCTGGTATCACACCAAAGACGCCGGATACCTGGACGACGACGGTTTCCTCTTTTTCACCGGGCGCACCGACGACATGATCAAGACCTCGGGCGCCAACGTCGCGCCGGTGGAGGTCGAGTCGGTGATCGGCGGCGTCGACGGCGTCCGGATCGCCTATGTCGTCGGCCTTCCCGACCCGGACAAGGGTGCGCTCGTCTGCGCCGTGGTCGTGCTCAATCAAGGGCGGCGCGCGTCGCAAGACGAGCTTGCGGCAGCGTGCCGAAAGGAACTGGCCGCGTACAAGATTCCCAAGCGGTGGGTGATCCTCTCCGACGCCGATCGGCTGCCGTACACCACCACGAACAAGATCGATAAGCCCCGCCTGGTGCAGTTGCTGACGTCGGGGGAGCTGGCGTGACCGGACTGGAGGAGCGAATCGCCCGCTTGGAGGCCATCGAAGAAATTCGTCAGCTGGCGGCGCGGTACGCGGTGGCATTGGACATGCGTGACTTCGATTCCTTGGCAAATCTTTTCGTCGACGACGTCGGGGTGCCGGGCAAGCGCCGCGGCCGCGACGCGCTGCGCCAATGGTACGACGCAGAGGTGCGTCCGACGTTGCTGGGCAGCGCGCACGGCGTCCTCGGTCATGTCATCGACGTCCACGGCGACGACACCGCGAGCGGACTTGTCTACTCGCGCAACGACTTGGAAACCGAGACGGCGTGGTTCATCGAGATGCTGGCCTACCTGGACCGCTACGAACGGCGCGGCGGCCATTGGTATTTCGCCCGCCGCACCCCGCTGTTCTGGTACCGGAGCGACATTACCGACCCGCCCGTCGGTCCACAGAAGGTGCGTTGGCCCGGCAGCCCCAGCCAGGACGGCTCGTTCCACGACGCGTTTCCCTCGTGGGAAGAGTTCTGGGCCGCCGATCCGGGACGCTTCGACGCACCGGTCCCGGCCCCCGCCGCCGTCGGTGAGTGGCTGCGCACTTTGCGCCGGGGCGCCGGGGCGCCGCGAGTCAGCCCGACCGGACGCGGGATCGCGGGGTCTTGAAATGTCGAGCAATGCAATGGGATTCGGCTTCACGGACGAGCAGAACGAGTTGCGCCGCGTCGTGCGCAGCTTCTTCGAGAGCAAGGCCGACGAGGCGCAGGTGCGCCGCCACATGGAATCACCGCTGGGCTACGACCCGCTGTTGTGGGCGCAGATGTCCGACGAGCTGCGCCTGGTGGGGCTCGCGATCCCGGAAGAATTCGGCGGACAAGGCTTCACCTTCGTCGAACTCGGTATCGTCGCCGAGGAGCTGGGGCGGGCCCTGGTTCCCTCTCCGTACTTCGCGTCGGCGGTACTGGCGTCGAGCGCGCTCCTCGGTTCCGGCGACGACGCGGCCCAGCGGCGATACCTGCCGGGCATCGCGTCCGGAGCGACAATCGCCAGCCTCGCGGTCACCGAGGAGTCGGGCCACTGGGAGGCCGGCGCGATCCAAGCGCGGGCGCGAGAAACGGCCGACGGGTGGGTGGTGGACGGAGCCAAAGCCTATGTCCTCGACGGCTGCAGCGCCGACGTGCTGTTGGTAGCCGCCCAGACTGACTCCGGATTGTCGCTGTTCGCCATCGACCGCTTCGAGAGCGTCGCTCGGCGCGCGCTGTCCACCCTGGACCAGACCCGAAAACAGGCCCGCATCGAATTCAGCGCTACGCCGGCGTCGCTCGTCGGTCGTGAAGGCGGCGCGGAGGCGGTGTTGCGGTCGACGCTCGCACTCGGCTGTGCCGCGCTGGCCGCCGAACAGGTCGGCGGCGCGCAACGCTGCCTCGAGATGTCCGTCGCCTACGCGAAGGCCCGCAGACAGTTCGGCAAGCCCATCGGCTCATTCCAGGCCATCCGCCACAAGTGCGCCGACCTCTTCCTGGACATCGAATGTGCGCGCGGGGCAGCCTATTACGCGGTGCGCGCCGCCGCCCAACGCGCGCCGGAATTGCCGGCGGTGGCGTCGTTGGCCAAGGCGTGTTGTTCCGAGGCGTATGCGCGCGCCGCTGCCGCCAATATCCAGATTCACGGCGGCATCGGATTCACCTGGGAGCATCCCGCCCATCTTTATTTCAAGCGGGCTCAATCGTCGGGGCGCCTGCTGGGCGACGCCCCCTATCATCGGGGACTTCTCGCCGACGAAATCGGGCTCTGAGAGGGTTAGAAGTCCGTGCCCCCGTCGATGTTGACAGCCGCGCCCGTCATGAAAGCTGCCCTGTCGCCGAGCAGAAAGGCGATCAGCTCGCCCGCTTCTTCGGGACGCCCGCCGCGGCCGAGGGCGACACGCATATTCCAGTCCGGGTTGCTTGCCAGGTGCGTGTAGATCGCGTCGTCGAGCGCCACCCCGTACTCTGCTGCCCGCCGGGCGCGGATGAAGTCATTCACCTCGGTGTCGAACAATCCCGGGCACACGGTGTTCACCCTGATGCCGTCCCGACCGTGCGTTTTCGCCAGGATCTTTGACAACGTCAACACGGCTGCCTTCAAAGCGTTGTAGGGCGGAATCAGGACCTTCGGCGCACGAACGGAATACGCGGCCGTCGTCACGATGGTTCCGCCGCCATTGCGTTGCAGGTGCGGGATGACGGCGCGGCAGGAGCGCACGGTTCCCATCAGAATCAACTGGTAATACCAGTCCCACGACTCGTCGCCGTGTTCGAGGAACGGCCCTTGCTGCTTCATCGGTCCCGCGGTGACGGCCAGGCCGCGCAGCGGTCCCAGGCTCGCGGCCGCGCGGTCGACAGCGCGATCCACCCCGTCACCCGTGGCCGCCGCGTCGACGGCGATCCCGACTGCACCAACCCCGTAGTCTGCGGTCAATTGCTCGGCACGCGCTCGGGCGCGCTCTCCGTCGCGAGCCAGCAGCGCCACGTTGGCACCGTTGACGGCGAGCTGCTGGGCGGCGGCGAACCCGATACCGGTCGTCCCGCCGACGACCACGAAGTTGCGCCCCGCCACACCAAGCTCCACGCTGCCCTCGTTTCTGGCGTCATGCCGACGACAGCCATACTAGACAGCAGTACGCCAAGTGTCGCAATGACCACTTTGTGGCCGCAGTTTAGCGACTGATCGGCCCGCGGACGGAACACAGCGCCCGAATGTGTCGCGTAGCATAGAGCGACATGTCGACGAAACCTGCCCCGGCCGAACTTGAATCGGAGGGGGAATTCGTTCGCAGGGACCAGATTCTCGAGGCGGCGAACGAATGCTTCACTCAGCTCGGCATTGAGCGCACGAGTGTGCAGGACGTCGCGAGAAAAGCCAACGTGTCACGGGGCACGGTGTACCGGTACTTCGAAGACCGCAACGTGCTCATCGATGCCGCGATCGAATTCGGCGCGCAGCGGTTCTATCGCGAGGTCGCTTCGGCGATGGCGAAGAAAAGCACGCTGGCGGAGCAGGTCGGCGCGATGGCGCAAACCCACGCCAAAATCCTTCTCGACCATCGGACACGGAACCGTTTGAGGGCCGACGACGCCGAGCTGATGCGCCACATGATCTCCGACGGTGACACGGCGGTCCGGCGAACCACCAATTTCCTGGAACCCTATGTGCGCGCCGCGCGCGAGCGCGGCGAGGTGGGCACCGGCGTCGACGTCACTGCGGCCAGCGAATGGCTGGCCCGCATCATCTGGTCATTCTCCACCGTTAACGAGGCCCAGACGTTCGACATGTCAAAGCCGGATACTGTCCGGCGCTATGTGGAAGCTTTCGCCATCAACGGGCTTCGCTGAAGGATCTGCATAGGCCGCTCAACTGAACAATAGATGTACTATTGTTCTCCAATGTCGGACGGGTTTACGCATGGGTTCTCGATCGGTGGTCAGCACATGGGCGAACGGACGTTAGCCGGCAAGCGGGTAGTCGTGGTGGGCGCATCGGCTGGAATCGGGCGGGCATTCGCCATCCGCGCCGGCAAGGAGGGCGCTGACCTGCTCATCGTGGCGCGCCGGCGAGACCGTCTCGAAGAGGTCGTTGCCGAAGCCGGTTCCGGCGCGGCCATCGGCGTGGACGTGCGTAATCCTGACGATTGCGCCCGGCTCGCCGAGATGGCCCGCCAGCGCTTTGGCGAAATCGACCTGCTGTTCATTTCGGTGGGATACGCGCCGTTGAGAATGTTCGCTGACACCTCTACCGACGATTGGATGGACGTGATGCAGACCAACGTCGTCGGTGTGCATCACGTCATCAGGTCCTGTCTGCCGGTGCTCTCGCCCGCCGCGATCATCAGTGCCCTGTCCTCCGAAACGGTCGGACAGCCCCGAACCGCGCTGGGCGCCTATTCCTCCAGCAAGGCCGCGCTGTCGGAAAGCCTCAATGCCTGGCGCACAGAGCATCCGCGCTTTCGTTACTGCTGTGTCACCGTAGGCGGCACCGTTCCGACGGAGTTCACCGCGTCGTTCGACCCCGAACTGCTCGGCGTGGTCGTGCAGGATTGGGTCGCGCGCGGCCTCTTGCAGGAGACATTGATGTCGCCCGACGACGTCGCCGACATGCTGGCAGGAACATTCGCGAGCGCGTTGGACTTTCCCGCCGTAGGGCTCGAGCAGCTCGTGATTCGTCCACCGTCATCGCCGCGTCGTGCGGTGACGGCATGAGGCCGGCGACGAGAGGGCAGCGATGACGGCGCAAGTGGAGTCGGCCTGGCCCGATCACCCCGACTACCGCATTGATGCGACCCTCTGTCCTCACCGAGGCCAGGTGTGGTCCGGCGACGTGCTTGTTGCCCAGAGCGACCGGTGCCTTGTGGTGACCGAGACCGACCACGAGGACCGCTTGTACTTTCCGGAGTCAGATGTGCGGTGGGAGCTGTTCCGCCCGTCGGATCACAGCACCGTCTGCCCTTTCAAGGGCCGGGCAAGTTATTGGAGCCTCAGCGAATCGGACTCCGCCGTCGAAAACGTCATGTGGGCCTACCCCAACCCGTTGCCGGAGGTCGCGGCGATCGCGGGACACGTCTGTTTCTACGACGACGCGGTGCGTGTGGTAGTCGTCGAAGACTGGCCAGACGGCTCGGCAGTTCCGGTAACGTTCCCGCTGTGGGGAGACGCCGCCGAGCTGTCCAGGATCATCGACGTCCAGCAGGTGACCGATAACCGGTTCGTCGGGCCAGCTCATGGGCCAACTCATCGCAACGTCGTCGAGGGCGGCCAGCTGCTCGGCGAGGCCATCGTGGCCGCTTCGAAAGCACTTCCAGGGCAACGGGTTACGTCGGCATCGATGATCTTCGCCAAAGCGGCCTCGTTCGACGCGCCCGTAGATCTCTCCGTCGACGTGCTACGGCGCGGCAGGTCGTTTTCGTCGGCCGAAATACGCATCAGCCAGAGCGGGGTGCTGCGCAGCGCAGGCTTGGTGCTCGCGGACTCGGGAGCCGGCGACGTCATGCGGGCCGTAGAGCCCATGCCGGACGTTCCGGGACCCGATTCGGCGGTGCCGTTCCACGGCTTTGGGATGACCGGCCGCGAGATTCGGGTGGTCGACGGTGCCTATGACCCGGATCCCGATCGGGTGGGCCCGCCGATTATCAACGCCTGGGTGCGTTTTCGCGATGCCCCACCGAGCCCCCATCTGAACGCCGCATTGCTTGCCCAGTCGACGACGCATTGGACGATCGCCGCCGGCATGTTGCCGCATCCGGGGTTGGGCGAGGCGCGCGCGCATGCCACCTTGTCGACCGGGATCATGAAGGCGACTATCGCTTTTCACGACGACGTCGACGTCGCGGACTGGCTGCTGTACACCAACCACGCCTTCTGGTCGGGACGCGGGCTTGTGCAGGGCGATGGCCGGGTCTTCGCCCGCGATGGACGGCTCGCCGCGTCGTACACCATCCAGGCGATGGTGCGCGAGTTCGCGACCGAGCCCGCGGCGATGGGCCGCGATAGCCGCACGGCTATGTGACGGACATGCTGAGCTCGACCGCGTCAGCGCAGGCCGTTGATCGCGAACTTCTCGACGTAGCGGCGGACAGTGGCCGGCTTGGTCATATCGAAGGTCAGACCCTGATTGACAGTCGAGAAGGAATAGATGATGCGGGCCAGCCATTCGCTGCCGGCCGTGACGTCCACTCCGGCGCCGACCTCGCCGCGCTTCTGGGCATCGCGGACATAAGGTTCCAAAAACTTGGTGGTGCGGCGGACGGCGGCGTCGCCATCGGCGACCATATGGCGCATCAACTCCGCATCGTCGGCCATCAGCCGGTTGCGAGTCCGGTGGTCCAGCAGGATCTTCGCATGGGTTTCGGCCATCGCGCCGAGTTGTTCGGCCAGCGTTGATTTCTTCGCCATCGCCGCGGCGACCTCGCGGTAGAAGCGTTGGGCGCCATACTCGATGGCCGCCTCGATCAGGACGTCACGATCGACGAAGTACCGGTAGATAGTGCCCCGGGAGACCTTGGCCATTCGCGCCACGTCCTGCACACTGGTGCGCTGGATGCCCAGCTGTGTGAAGCACTCGTTCGCCGCGTCGAGAATCTGGTCACGGCGGTCGACCTCCGCTTCGCTGGTGACCGGATCAGTCAACATCTCACTCCTACGAGCTCAAGGGCAGCCATCTCAGCCCCTCATGCTACGCGACCTGCGGGGTCGCAGCCGGTATCCGCAGCGGGGCGAGGACGGCTGTGTCCGGTGCACTATGCGCATCTTCGCTGCCGGCGGGGGACTCTGGGCGGGTGCCGTAGGGAGCTTTGCGGCGATCTGCGATCATTGAATAATTGAACGTATGATGTTCCATTGTTACATCGCAGCAAGGAGTGGCCTTGTCTCGTCTCGAGGACAGATACGCGCTGGTTACCGGCGGAGCTCAGGGGCTGGGAGGAGCCATTGCCGAGGAGTTGGCAGGCCTGGGCGCCCGCGTCACAATCGTTGACCTGAACGAGGAGAAGGGTCTTGAGCGCGTCGAGCGCATTCGTGGCAACTCCGGGCGGGCCTCTTTCATCAGGGCGAATGTGGCCCACCGCGATGCGATTCAAGCCGCCGTGCACGAGGTGGCCGAAACCGGGGGTGGCCGCATCGACATCTTGGTGAACGCGGCGCAGTTCTTCGCGATGCCGAAGGCGCTCGAACTGGTCACCGACAAGGATTGGGAACTCTCGGAGGCCACCGGGCCCAAGGCGACGTTCCGGTTCATGCAACTTTGCTTTCCGTTCCTCCGTGAGTCGGGGCGGGCGTCGGTGATCAACTTCGTGTCGGGCTCCGCCCTCGCCGGTATCGCCTACACCGCTCCCTACTCGGCGGCCAAGGGCGCGGTGGCGGCGCTGACCAAGGTCGCCGCCAACGAGTGGGCTCGTCACCGCATCCGAGTCAATGCGGTGTGCCCGTTCGCCCTTACGGAGGCCCAGGAAAAGCTGATCGGAACCGAGTGGGACAACTACACGCGGACCGCGGCGGCTTCGCCCATGAAGCGCGGTGCCAGCCCCGTGGAGATCGCGCCCGCGGTGGCCTTTTTGGCTGGGGATGACGCGGCGTTCGTGACCGGGACGGTGCTGCACGTCGATGGTGGCATGACCGAATTGTCGACGGTGGACTACTCGCAATCGCCGGGAGTGTTTGGATAGCCGTCGATTTCATCCGATACGAGCGACTCACATGCCAGACCTTCACCGGCCGGTTCCGGCGCTGACCGCTCTGAATCGACCCTTCTGGACCTCTGGTGCCGACGGCGTGCTGCGCATGCAACGCTGCACCCGCTGTCGGCGGCTGTGTCACCCGCCTGCGTTGCTGTGCCCTGTTGACCACGAGACCACCGAGTATGTCGATCTCAGCGGCCGCGGGTTCGTCGAATCCTGGACGGTGAACCGCCATCAATGGTTCCCCGGGTTCGCGCCGCCCTACTTGATCGCATTCGTCAACCCGGTCGAGGACAAGCGGGCGCGCCTGCTGACCAACCTGGTGAATGTCCATCCCGACGAAGTCACCGCAAATATGCCAGTAAGGGTCACGTTCGATCGATGCATCGATGGCGACGACGAGGTGTTCATCCCATTGTTCGAGCCGGAGCGCTGATGAACACCACGGTGACCGATCGGGCCATCATCAGCGGCATCGGCCAGTCGGCAATCGGTCGCCGGCTGGGGCGGGACCCACTGGAGCTCACCGCCGAAGCGTGTCTCGCCGCGGTTGCCGACGCCGGCTTGTCGTTGGCTGACATCGACGGACTCACAACCTATCCCGGGTCGTCGCAACCCGGCGTCGGGTTCTCCGGGGCGTCGCTGCGGGACATCCACGACGCGCTGGGAATCAACCCGAACTGGGTCGCCGGGGGAGTGGAATCCCCGGGGCAGCTGGGCGCCGTGGTGGACGCAATGCTCGCTGTCGCAGGCGGGCTCGCCGACCACGTCCTGTGCTGGCGCAGCATCTGGGAGGGCACCGCTCAGGGCGCCGGCCGGCGCAAGGGCTACGGGTCTGGCGGCGGCCGCCCCGCCGGAATGTTGGGCTGGCAGATGCCATTTGGTGCGACGGCGGCCAACTTGGCGGCGCTGCAGATTAATGCGCGAATGCTGCGGTACGACCTGACTCGGGAGCAGCTCGCGTCGATAGCGATCGCGCAGCGGGCGCACGCAGCACGCAATCCCTCGGCGATCTATCGCGACCCACTCGACCTGGACGCCTATCTGAGCGCGCGCATGGTTTCCGACCCGTTGTGCATGTTCGACTGTGACATCGCCTGCGACGGGGCGACCGCGTTCGTCATCTCGCGTGCCGAGCACGCCGGCGGCCTCGACCATGCGGGGGTGGTCGTCGAGGCCCTCGACTGCGCGCACCACGACCGGTTCACCTGGGAGGGGGGAGACGATATCACCCGCATCAGCTCACGCTGGTCCACGATCTGGGGGCGCACCGATTTCACCGTCGCCGATGTTGACGTGGCCGCGTTGTACGACGGGTTCAGCGTCTTTGTGCTCTGCTGGCTGGAGGACTTCGGTTTCTGCCCGGTCGGCGAATCCGGCGCGTGGGTCGCGGACCCGGCGCACATCTCTCTGGGCGGACAATTGCCGATCAACACTGCGGGAGGACAGCTGTCCGGGGGCCGCCTGCACGGCTTCGGGCATCTCCATGAGGCATGCCTGCAGGTCCGTGGCGAGGCCGGCGCGCGACAGGTCGACGGCGCGAGGCTGGCCGCGGTAGGCGTCGGAGCGGCCAACAGTGGCACCACCGCGATGCTGCTGCGGCGGGCGTAAGAATGCCGTCGTGCACAATGATCATGCGACTCTGAGGAGGATATCCATGGCCGACGATCAGGCGCCGACGTTGGGCTTCATCGGGTTGGGCAATCTGGGTGCGCCCATGGCCAAGAGGTTGATCGGCTGGCCGGGCGGGTTGATCGTCTTCGACGTAAGGCCCGATGCGACAACGCCATTCGTCGATGCCGGAGTGCAGGTCGCCGACACCGTGGCTGACGTGGCGGCCGCCGACATCATTAGTGTCATGGTGCTGAACGACGAGCAAGTGCGCGATGTGGTGGCGCGGCTCGCCCCGCGTGCCAGGCGTGGCGCCGTTATCGCGATCCACTCGACGATCGACCACCGAACCGCAGTCGAACTGGCCGCGGAACTGGAGCCGACGGGCATTCACGTCATCGATGCACCGGTCAGCGGCGGCGTGGAAGCGGTGAAGACGGGTGATCTGGCCGTCATGGTGGGTGCCGAACGCGAGGTCTACGAGCGCGTCAAGCCGGCGTTCAAGCAGTGGGCATCCATGGTGGTCCACGCTGGAGAACCCGGCGCGGGGACCCGGATGAAGCTGGCGCGCAACATGCTGACTTTCACGTCATTTGCGGCGGCCTGCGAAGCGATGAAGCTCGCCGAGTCGGCAGGTCTTGACGTGCAAGCGTTCAGCCGGGTCGTGCGCCACACCGACGCGCACAGCGGTGGCACCGGCGCAATGATGTTCCGCGACGACATGAGCAAGCCGCTGGCCTCAGACCACTTCCTTTACCAGCCCTTCCTGCACACCCGCGACTTGGGAGAAAAGGACCTCAGCCTGGCGTTGGGGCTCGGCGGGGAAGTGGGAGTGGATCTGCCGCTGGCGCAGATCGCGCTGCAAAATCTTGCCGAAGGGCTCGGTGTGCCGCGCGCCACTGTGACCGAATCTCAGTGATCAAGAACCGCGCCGCTCCGCTGCATACATCGTCACAGTGGGGCAAGGCATTCGGATGGTCCATGAGGGGCGAGCGGCACTTTGGTGGGAAAACTATCGACGTACCGGGGCCTGTCGCGCACAGTGGGTACGCGCGGGCCGAACATGTGTTGACCGCTACGGCGCGCCAGTTGTCACAGCCTCGTCGGCTCTGGGATCGTTCAAACCGGCGTCCGGCCCGGTTAATGCCGGACTGAATTTGAGCGCATCGACAAGTTCTTCGATGGCGATTGCTGCCCGCCCATCCAGAACGGCCTCAGAGAAACACGTCTCTAGGTGGTTATGCAGCATCACCCTGTTCGTACGCTCCAGCGCCGATTGCACGGCGGAAATCTGCTTCATCACATCCACGCAGTATGCGTCGCATTCGAGCATCCGAATAATCCCGTCGATATGACCCCGCACAGTCTTTAGCCGGTTCAGTGCCGCGCGCTTCTTCGTTGTCAGCTCTTCTTCCGCCATCGCTTGCCCCTCCTCTCGCAGCTCCTGGTGTCCGTCTTATCGTCAGTGTAGCCCACCCCACCCAGGGTGGGGTAGCATGACCGTGTTCGGATCCAACCACGACGGGAGATCTCTACCATGACGACTCAGACCGACGCTGAACCAACCGATGAGGGCGGCGCATCCCAACCCATCGCTTCCGGTCCTTCGCGCAGTCGCCTCATACAGGCGTTGGCTTGGGTAGGAATCACCGCTGGTGGCCTGTTCATCGTCGCTGCGATCTTCTTCTCGGGGTTTTTCCTGAGTTGGAGCGAACGCTCGGGGATGGGGCATATGGGCATGGGCCACGGATCATCGATGGACTGCTGTAGCCAGATGAAACCGGGCGACCAGATGATGAAACCGGAAGAGCACATGAAACCCGGCGCGATGATGCCGAGTGGGATGGCAAAGTGACCATGACGTGGCTTCACGGAATAGGTTGGGGCTGGGCTGGATGTGCCCAGCAGATTGCAGTGATGGTAGTGCTTTGGGGTACGGTCGCGACCGCCGTCGTTCTTGCGGGCCAGTTCCTTACCCGCCAACGAAACAGCCCACTGGCGCTGAGGGGCACGAGTCCTATCCAGATCAAGGGTGTGCTTACGGAAGGCTCGGCTCAACCCGAGGCGGACAACGATCAATGGCATCGCCGATTGATGTAGTTGCACGAACGGCCTTGAGCACCAAGCACTTCACCGCGGACGCATGACGACCGAAGGGTCATCATCGTATGGCTAGATTCACGCGACGGGCAGCCCTCGCTGTGCTCGGTGCTAGTGCGGTAATGGCGACGGGCCATGCGCTGCGCGGAACTCTTGGCTCAGCCGTCCTGGGCATCCGCTTGACCGACGGCGACGGCATGGTGGGTGCCAGCCCTGCGGACATGAACGTCTACATGGAGATGTTCAACCGGCACAACGAAATAACCCGCACTGTTGAAGAGATCCCTGGTGGGATACGTACCGCTACGCAATCGAATTCGCCTGACCTCGTTGCGCAGCTGCAAGCGCATGTGTCGAGCATGTACTCACATCTCGAACACGGTGCGGAGGTCACGTGCATGAGCGGCAGCCTGCCCACGCTGTTTGGACACGCAAATGGCTATCGCCGCCAGCTGACATTTACTCCCACCGGGGTGATAGCCGAAGAAACCGCCGATGATCCGGCCCTAACGCAAGCGATCCGCGCACACGCCCAGGAGGTCACAGGCTTTGTGCGCGATGGGATGCCGGCAATGATGCGAGGCATGATGGGCGGGATGATGGGGCCGGGAATGATGGGGCACCACTGAGGTTCAAAGACTCTGCGAATTGTCCGCTCCAAGGCTGATGGCACATGCGGGTGAGCCCGAATTGCTTGTAGCAACCTCGACTTCGCTTGGTCTTCACGCGACCATCGCTTCTGCTCACGCCGAAGATCCCCGACGGCGGCGGCAGCGGCTTCACACCTCGCTTGCCCAGCTCAACACCAACCGACGCGGCCCCCATTACGGCCGTGATCGCCGCAACTCCAGCAGCATCGCTTCCACCGGCGCCGATATCTGGTGCGGACAACTCATCGGCCGATGCGACCGGTCCATCAACCCCTCCAAGCCCGCAGCTTCATAGCGGGCTAACCAGGAGTGCAGCGTCTGACGCGACACCCCAAACTTCTCGGCGACCTGCGAAATCGACAGACCGTCGCTGATCACTGCCAACACGGCCTGATACCGCTGCTCGGCCACGCTCAACTCCCTCATCCAGGGAGTGTCAAGGATCAGCCGAAGCAACTGTCAAGCATCAACCGAAACACTGTCAGGCATCACCCGAAGGTGAAATGTCCAGCATCAACCGACGTCATACACCCAAATGGTGCCCCCGGCAGGATTCGAACCTGCGACACCGGCTTTAGGAGAGCCGTGCTCTATCCCCTGAGCTACGAGGGCGGACGGCCTGAGCTTACCGGGAGACTGTTGGTGCGACGGGTCAGCGCAGTTCCGCGATGACCTTCGCGAAGTTCTTCATGTGGTTGTCCTGCACGGTGACGGACGTGACCCCGTACTTCTCGCGGTAGAAGTTCAGCCTGTCGGCCATCTCCCGCGGCGTTCCGCTCAGCACCGAGGTCTGCTCCAGCAACTCCTCGTCGGACAGCTCCGGGGCATATTGCCGGGTCATCCTTAGGTCGGGCATGGTCTCACCTTCGGCCGGCAGAGCGGTGATCGCCAGGTTCAACTCCAGCGAGTCGAATCGGTCCCCGGCAGCGCGGCGGACGAACTCGATGCGTTCGCTCAGCGGGTCGTCAGCCTCTTTCACCCGCGAACCGGTCAGCCCGATGATGTGGGCGTGCAGGGCGGCGATGGTCAGCACCCGGTCGCCGTTGCCGGCGATGAGGATCGGCGTCTTAGGGTGATGCTCCTCGAGGTAGGTCGTCATGTGCTCGAGGTAGTCGACCCGGGCGCCGGCGCTGGGGTAGGGCAGCTCGGCCGCCTCGAATTCCTCTCTCACGTAACCGGTTCCAAGCCCGATCTCGAGACGCCCATCGCTCAGCTTGTCAAGGTCGCCGAGGTCCCGGCTGAGCAGGGCCGGCTTGTAGAATGCGGCGTTCAGCACATACATGCTGAGCTTGAGCTTCGTCGTGACTATGGCGGCCGCGGTCAGCGCGGCCATCGGGGATGCCGCGCCCAAATGATCCGGCACACAAAGGATGTCGAATCCAACGTCTTCGGCGCGCTTCACCTTCTCCACGAATGCCTCGCGCGACTTGATGAAGCGCATGCTTACTCCGAAGCGAAAATCCTTGGCCACCAACACTCCTTCGACAGATGAGGACAATTACCACCTACGAGCCGCTTCCGCCAGGCTGTGCACCAGGGCGCTGGTGACCGGCGACAAGCCGTCGTCACCGGGCAGCGGACTGCGCGGGCTGATGCCGCGAACGCGAGGCGACAGCTCCAGCTGGGTCCCGCCGCCGCGCACCCGGTTCACCGGGTTGCCCGGATGCAGCCCGCGTAACTCCGGCGGGATGTCCTCGAGGTCGGTGATCACCTGGTAGCCGGTCAGCTGAATGTGGCGGGCCAGGTGCGCGGCCAACGCGCGGTTGCGGCCGCCGGCCAGCAGTTGGGCGCTGCGCCCGATGCGGCCGTAGCCGTGCAGCGACACCGCAACGTCGACGTGGTCGAGGAATTCGGCGAGCCGGGGTGACTCGGCCGGATCGAACAACGCCGACGGCAGGTGGTGGGGGTAGCGGTCGGGATGACGCAGCACGTACACCGACGCGTCGGAAGCGTCGGCGGCGCGCTGGGCGATCACGTCGGTCATCTCTTCCAGTCCACCACCGTGGATGGCGAGAAAGCCGAAGCGCGAACGCAATTGGCTGGCCTCGCTGATCCCGGGCTCGCTCAGCAACGCTGAAAGCGATTGCGGTGCAGGCCCGGACGCGGTCGCCCGGCGCGGCCAGCGCGAGGGGTCCCAGCGCTGCAGGAAGTCGATCCAGCGTTGCGGCAAGCCGTGGTGCACGGCGCCGTCGATGATCTTGGGCAGGTAGCCCGGCCTGGGCGCACCGGGCGTCACGCGATGGTCGATGTAAACCCAGGCTGGCGACGGCCCGTCGTTGGAGTGCACGGTCAGCCGGTCGCGCCGGTAGCGCACCGGCACGCCCTCGGCGCTGTCGAGGGTTGCCAGGTCGCCCTCGGAGATCTGCCAGATCACGCCGTGCACCTGATTGCCGACGGACGGTTCGACCGTGGCCACGCCGCGCTGGTTGATCAGCCAGTCGTGATCGCACAAGACCGCCGGCCGCGGATCGGCGGCGTCGGGACACCGCAGCGCCATTTGCCTGACGCACAGGTTTGAGCCATATGCGAAGTAGGCGTGCCGGCGGGCCGGCATTTAGCCGGTCACCGTCAGCCAGATGAGCACCACGTTAAGCAGACTAATCATTACGCCGACGGCCCAGCCAAGAACGGTCGTGACGCGACGATTGGTGTCGTCGCCCATCAGCTCGCGGTCGCTGGTGAGCTTCACCAGGGGAAGGACGGCAAACGGTATCCCGAACGACAGCACGACCTGGGACAGCACCAAGGCGCGCGTGGGGTCGAAGCCGAACGCGAGGATCGCCAGCGCGGGGCACACGGTGATCAAGCGGCGCACCAGCATCGGAGTTCTGCGGTGCAGCAGGCCCTGCATGATCATCGCGCCGGCGTAGGCGCCCACCGACGACGAGGCCAGCCCGGACGCCAGCAACCCGACGGCGAAAAGCACCGCGATGGTGGGGCCCAGGGTGTTGTGAATCGCGGAATACGCGCCCTCGATGGACGCGCTGATGTCGCTGTGCTGCAGGTTGATCGCCGCGACCAGGAGCATCGCGGCGTTCACCGTTCCGGCGACGGCCATCGCCAGCACGACGTCCAACCGGGTCACCCGCAGCAGCAGGCGTCGATGCGAGCCCTCGGCGGGATGCCCGTGTCGGTCGAGCACCAGCCCGGAATGCATGTACACGGCGTGCGGCATCACGGTGGCGCCCAGGATGGCGGCCGCGAGCAGCACGCTTTCGGTGCCCCGGAACCGCGGCACCAGACCGCCGAGCACGGCGTCGGGCGGCGGGGTCTTCACGAAGAAGCTGGCCGCGAACCCGATGGCGATGACCAGCAGCAGTCCAGTGATGACGCGCTCGAAGATGATCTGCCCGCGCCGGTCCTGGATGGCCAGCAGCAGCAGGGACACCACCCCGGTGATGACCCCGCCGAGCAGCAGCGGCAAGTCGAATAGGATCCGCAGGGCGATTGCGCCGCCGACGATCTCGGCCATATCCGTCGCGATCGCCACCAGCTCGGCCTGGGCCCAGTAGACCAGCCGGACCGGGCGGCTCATCCGCTTGCCGATGGCCGCGGGCAACGAGCGTCCGGTCACCAGGCCGAGCTTCGCCGACAGATACTGCACCAGGCCAGCCAGCGCGTTGGCCACCACGATGACCCACAGCAGCAGGTACCCGAACTGCGCGCCGGAGCTGACGTTCGCGGCGACGTTGCCCGGATCGACATAGGCGATGGCGGCGACGAAGGCAGGCCCGAGCAGATACCAACTGCTCTTGAGCGTGGCCTGGCTGCTCTGCGTCAACGTGTCGCCCTCGATTCATACGGCCGAATAAGAAAGTGAGGTTAGCCGAACACTCGGGACACACCGAAAGGCCACCCGGAATTCGCTCACCTATCTCTATACCGCCGACGACGCGACGGTGCCGCTGCGGTCCCCGCCGACGCGAACGCGCAGACCGCTCATTTAGCCCGGATGGTCGCGCAGCAACATGGGCGTATCACAAGGGTGGGCAGGAGGCACTCGTCTCGAGCAGGCACGTTGCTTGGTGTGCGACCCAAGCAGCCGTGGGACGCTGCCAAACGGGCGTGGGAAGTCGCGCCGCCGGCGATCAGCAGCGGCGTTCAGCAGCCGACCGGGCCGCCGCCCGCGGGGCAGCTGGGGATGTTGATCGGTATGCAGCTCACCGAGGTCGTTGAGACGGCGAACGCGAGCAGCAATGCAAAGAACACCCTTTTCCCCCTAGTCATAGCCGAAAAGCGTACGCCCGAGAGAGGATCCGCGTAGCGGTTTGCCGAAACATCAGACGTGCCAGGCCCACCGTCACGCGTACTCCAACGCGGTCACAGACCGTAGAGCCCCTTGCCGGTGATCAGCGGCAGGTCGAGGGTCGTCACGATTCCCGGCTCGGCTGCCACCACCGCGGGGATCGCGTTGACCAGCCGCATCGCGGTGGCGACCAGCCCGGCGTGGTTGTGGTCGCCCTTGCGGCTGCTCAGGCAGATGTCCATGGCGTAGGACGGTTCGCCGGTGATCTCGATGCGGTAGGACCCGCCGGGCTGGGCGGGCTGTGGCCACTCGGGGCACAGGTCCTCGCGCAACCGGGTGACGTGTTCGAGGACCACGACGGGGTCGCCGTTGACCAGGCCGAACACCTCGAAGCGAAGCGCCGCGGCGCTGCCTTTCGGGATATGCCCCGAGGCGATGTCGAAGTCCTCGGGCGCCGGAACGCGCACGTACTCTTGCGCGACCGCGTGGAGCGAGATGCCCAGGCCGGCCGCCAGCTGGCGCACCACCGATCCCCATGCCAGGCTCAGAACGCCGGGCTGCAGCAGCATCGGGATCTCGTCGAGCGGCTTCCCGAAACCCATCACGTCGAACATGACGGCGGCGCTGTCATAGGTGGCGTAGTCGACGATCTCCATGCAGCGGATCTGCTGGATGTTCTGACAGGTGCCGGCCAGCGCCAGCGGCAGTAGGTCGTTGGCGAAGCCGGGATCGATCCCGTTCACGTAGACGCTCGAATTACCCTCGCGCGCAGCGTCTTCGATCGGCTTGATGAGCTCCTCGGGGATGACCTCCCAGGGGTATTGCAAGAAGACCGGGCCGCTGCCGACGATGTTGATTCCGGCCGCCAGGACGCGCCGGTAGTCCTCCAGCGCCTCGGGTAACCGGTTGTCGGCGAGCGCGTTGTAGACCGCGCACTGCGGTGCGGTGGCCAGCACGGCGTCCAGATCCGTGCTCGCCAGCACCCCGGTCGAATCGGGAAGTCCGGCAAGTGATGCCGCGTCCCTGCCGGCCTTGGCGTCCGATGACACCCAGACGCCTCTGAGCTCGAACTCCGGGTTGGTGATGAGCGCTCGCAGCGCATGGACGCCGACGTTGCCGGTGCCCAACTGGACGACGGGGATGGGCATGATGGGCTCCTTAACGGCAGTCGGTCACAGATCCGGGACGGGGATGTCGAGGTTGGGATAGGTGAGGCCGCCGTCGACCTCCAGCGTCTTGCCGGTCAGGAAACTGCCCGCTGGGGACGCCAAATACACCGCGGCGGCGGCAATGTCGACGGGGTCGCCGAGGCGCCGCAGGGGGGTGGCCTTTTCCATCGGGGCGCGCAGCTCGTCGTTGGACGCGACGACGTCCAGCGCGGAGGTCAGGATTGATCCCGGCGCGATCGCGTTGACCCGGATGCGCGGGCACAGGTCCAGGGCGGCCGACCGGGTGTAGTGCGCCAGCGCGGCCTTGGCGGTCGCGTAGGCGGCGAAACCCCGTCCGGCCAGCCGACCCATGGTCGAGGTGATGTTGATGATGCTGCCGCCGCCGGAGTGCTCCAGCATCAGCGGCACCGCCGCGATGGTGAGCGCGTGGGCGGTGGCGACGTTGAAGGTGAACGCGTCCTTGAGGTCCTTGGTCGAGGTGGTCAGCAGCGTGTTGGGCATGGTGCCGCCGACGTTGTTGACGACGATGTCTAGTTTCCCGAAGGCCTCGACGGCCTGGCCGGCCAGCTGGGCGGTCGCCTCCGGGTGGGCCAGGTCGGCGGCGACGATGTGCGCCCGCCGACCGGCGGCGCGGACCTGTTCGGCGACGGCTTCTAGTTGCGATTCCGTGCGCGAGGCGATCAGCACATCGGCGCCCGCCTCGGCGAAAGCCAGCGCCATGGCCGCCCCGAGGCCGCGGCCGGCACCGGTGATGACGGCGACTTTGTCGTCGAGACGAAATCTGTCAAGGATCATCGCGGCCTCTCTTCGCCCAAGTTGTCAGCCGACACGGTAGCAAGCCGCGCCGTGTCGGATGTCGCATTTCTGAAACAGGTTCTACTTTTGCATATGGGTGGGCCGATGCAATGGACCCGCCCCCGCTTGCGGCCCTTGAGAACCGCGGTGCTCGAAATTGTTTGAATGCCGCATGAGATGGCCCGGCGCATCTCGCGTCCACTGCGAGAACATTGACCCGGCGCTAGCCTTAGTGCTGACCGTTTGGTCGGCGCGCAAAGATATTGAATGGTGGCGATCATGTCTGTGCTCTCTCGTCGGGGATCATATTGGGGCTGAACCGATTTGGCGCTACGCTATGCGCCGCGACCGTCCTGGCACTGTCCGGCTGTGGGAGTAATGACAACTCGGCGGGGGAACGTCCGGCGCCGGGCACGCCGGCCGCCAAGGTGAGCTGTGGCGGGGCCAAGTCGCTGAAGGCCAGCGGGTCGACCGCCCAAGCCAACGCGATGACCCGCTTCATCAAGGCGTTCGAGCAGGCTTGCCCGGGCTGGACGCTGAACTACACACCCAACGGCTCCGGTGCGGGTATCGGTGAATTCACTGGCAACCAAACCGATTTCGCGGGGTCGGACTCACCGCTTGCTCCCATCGAATACTTCGCGGCGCGGCAGCGTTGCGGTTCGCCGGCGTGGAATTTGCCGGTGGTATTCGGTCCGATCGCGATCAGCTACAACGTCAAGGGCGTGACGTCGCTGAATCTGGATGGTCCGACGACCGCGAAAGTATTCAAGGGCGCCATCACGACATGGAACGATCCGGCCATCGCTTCGCTGAACCCGGGCGTCGCGTTCCCCGACGAGCCGATTCGGGTGATTTTCCGCAGCGACCAATCCGGCACTACCGACAATTTCCAGAAATACCTGGATTCCGCGGCCAACGGCGTCTGGGATAGGGGCATCGGGAAGACATTCAACGGCGGTGTCGGTGAGGGAGTCAGGGGCAACGACGGCACGTCGGCGGCGGTCAAGGCCACCGAGGGGGCCATCACCTATGACGAGTGGTCGTTCGCCCAGGCGCAAAAGCTCAATATGGCCAAGATCATCACCTCGGCCGGGCCGGACGCGGTGGCGATCAGCGCCGATTCGGTGGGCAAGACGATCGCGGGTGCCGACTTCACCGAGGAGGGCAACGACCTGGTCGTCGACACCTTCTCCTTCTACAAGCCGGCCCAGGCCGGGTCCTACCCGATCGTCCTCGCGACGTACGAGATCGTCTGCTCGAAGTACCCGGATCACCAGGTCGCCGCGGCCGTCAAGGCCTTCCTGCAGAGCACCATCGGTGCGGGTCAGAACGGCCTGGCCGACAACGGCTACATCCCCGTTCCCGAGTCGTTCAAGTCCAGGTTGTCGGCGGCGATCGACGCCATTTCGTGAGCCCTCCCGCCCCGCCATGCGGCCCGCCCACAAGCCGCCATGGCCAGCGACAATCGGCCGACGGCAATTTGCCCAACGTTAACCTTCTTGCTGTTAGCTTCCTTGCTGCGAGAGACGGCTCATCGCCGGGCAGCGGCTAGAGGACGTTGCCAATCATGTTTCATCCCTACCGTTAGGAAGTGACTTGAAACTCAACCGATTCGGTGCCGCGCTGAGCGTCCTGACCGCCGCTGCGCTGGCGTTGTCGGGGTGCGGGAGCGACAACAATGCCAACGGCGGCAGCAGCGGGACGAACGGTTCGGCGTCGGGCAAGGTCGGCTGCGGCGGGAAGAAGACGCTGAAGGCCAGCGGGTCGACCGCCCAGGCCAACGCGATGACGCGCTTCGTCAACGCCTTCGAACAGGCCTGCCCGGGCCAGACGTTGAACTACACGGCCAATGGGTCGGGCGCGGGAATCAGTGAATTCAACGGCAACCAAACCGATTTCGGCGGTTCGGACTCGCCGCTCGGGGCAAAGGAATACGCCGCGGCGCAGCAGCGTTGCGGCTCCCCGGCATGGAATCTGCCGGTGGTGTTCGGCCCGATCGCCATCACCTACAACGTCAAGGGTCTGAGTTCGCTGAGCCTGGACGGGCCGACGGCGGCCAAGATCTTCAACGGCGCCATCACGACGTGGAACGACCCGGCGATCGCGGCGCTGAACTCCGGTGTCACGTTGCC
The DNA here is from genome assembly GCF_001907675.1 of Mycobacterium paraffinicum. Lineage (GTDB taxonomy): Bacteria > Actinomycetota > Actinomycetes > Mycobacteriales > Mycobacteriaceae > Mycobacterium > Mycobacterium paraffinicum_A. Next base: position 90,290 of record NZ_MPNT01000001.1, on the reverse strand, counting down.
GGCCGAGCCGATCCATGTGGTCTTCCGCAACGACGAATCCGGCACCACCGACAACTTCCAGAAGTACCTTGACGCCGCCTCGAACGGCGCGTGGGGCAAGGGCGCCGGGAAGACGTTCAAGGGCGGCGTCGGCGAGGGCGCGAAGGGCAACGACGGCACGTCGGCGGCCATCAAGGCCACCGAGGGGTCGATCACCTACAACGAGTGGTCGTTCGCCGAGGCGCAGAAACTGGACATGGCCAAGGTCGTCACGTCTGCCGGCCCGGACGCGGTGGCGATCAGCGCCGACTCGGTCGGCAAGACCATCTCCGGCGCCAAGATCAGCGGGCAGGGCAACGACCTGGTGCTGGACACGCTCTCCTTCTACAAGCCGACCCAGGCCGGGTCCTACCCCATCGTGCTGGCGACATACGAGATCGTTTGCTCGAAGTATCCCGACTCCCAGGTCGGCACGGCGGTCAAGGCGTTCCTGCAAAGTACGATCGGTGCGGGGCAGAGTGGCCTGGCCGACAATGGGTACATCCCCATCCCGGATTCGTTCAAGTCGAGACTGTCGGCTTCGATCAACGCCATCACGTGATTTGAGGTGGTCGTGACCCGAGGAGCGGTAGCCAGCCCGTCGACCACGGAAAAACCTGCGTTCACCGCGTTGGGCGCACCGTCGGGTCGACGGGGTGACCGGCTGTTCAAGTTGGCGGCCGCCGCTGCGGGTTCGACGATCGTGGCCGCGATCCTCCTGATCGCGGTGTTCCTGCTGATTCGTGCCGTTCCTTCGCTGCGGGCCAACCACGCGAACTTCTTCACCAGCGCCCAGTTCAGTACCACCGACCCGGGCAAGCTGGCGTTTGGCATCCGCGACCTGTTGATGGTCACGGTGCTCAGTTCGCTCACCGCGCTGGTGCTCGCGGTCCCGATCGCGGTGGGTATCGCGGTGTTCCTCACCCAATATGCGCCCAAGCGGCTGGCTCGCCCCTTCGGGGCGATCGTCGACCTGCTGGCCGCGGTGCCCTCGATCATCTTCGGGTTATGGAGCATCTTCGTGCTGGCGCCCAAGATCGAGCCCGTCGCGGCGTTCCTCAATCGCCACCTGGGCTGGTTCTTCCTGTTCAAGCAGGGCAACGTGTCGCTGGCCGGTGGCGGCACCATCTTCACCGCCGGCATCGTGCTTTCGGCGATGATCCTGCCGATTATCACGTCGGTCTCGCGGGAGGTGTTCCGGCAGACCCCGCACATACAGATGGAAGCGGCGCAGGCGCTGGGGGCCACCAAGTGGGAGGTGGTGCGGATGACCGTGCTGCCGTTCGGCCGCAGCGGTGTGATCGCGGCGTCCATGTTGGGGTTGGGCCGAGCGCTCGGCGAGACGGTGGCGGTGCTGATCATCTTGCGTTCGGCCGCGCGCCCCGGAAACTGGTCGCTGTTCGACGGCGGCTACACGTTCGCCTCGAAGATTGCCTCGGCGGCAGCCGAATTCAGTGAACCGTTGCCCACCGGGGCCTACATCGCCGCGGGGTTCGCGCTGTTCGTCCTGACGTTCGTCGTCAACGCACTGGCTCGCGCCGTCGCCGGCGGGAAGGTCAACGGATGACGGCCAACGTTTTCGACCGGCCGGTCAAAGCCCAGGCGTTCCGGCCCGTCAGCATCCGGCGGCGGCTCACCAACGACGCCGCGACGGTCTTCTTCGTCGTCTCGTTCCTCATCGCGCTGGTGCCACTGGTGTGGGTGCTGTCGGTCGTGGTAGCCCGGGGCTGGTATGCGGTCACCCGGACGGGCTGGTGGACCCACTCGCTGCACGGCGTACTGCCGGAGCAGTTCGCCGGCGGGATCTATCACGCGCTGTACGGAACCATTGTGCAGGCCGGGGTGGCCGCTTTGCTGTCCGTGCCGCTGGGGCTGATGACCGCGGTCTTCCTGGTGGAATACGGGTCCGGACGGCTGGTGCGGCTGACGACCTTCATGGTCGACGTGCTCGCCGGGGTGCCCTCGATCGTGGCGGCGCTGTTCATCTTCAGCCTCTGGATCGCCACGCTGGGATTTCAGCAGAGCTCGTTCGCCGTCTCGCTGGCGCTGGTTTTGCTGATGCTGCCGGTGGTGGTGCGGTCCGCCGAGGAGATGCTCAGATTGGTGCCCGACGACCTGCGGGAGGCCAGCTACGCCCTCGGTGTTCCCAAGTGGAAGACCATCATGCGGATCGTGTTCCCGATCGCCATGCCCGGCATCGTCTCCGGCGTCTTGCTGTCGGTTGCGCGGGTCATCGGGGAAACGGCCCCGGTGCTGGTGCTGGTGGGCTACAGCCGCTCGATCAACGTCGATATCTTCCACGGCAACATGGCCTCACTGCCGTTGCTGATCTACACCGAACTCACCAACCCCGAGCACGCCGGCTTCCTGCGCATCTGGGGTGCGGCGCTGAGCCTGATCGTCATGGTCGCCGTGATCAACCTGATCGCCGCGGCGACCCGGTTCCTGGCGACCCGCCGGCGCTGAGCACGCGCCCGGTCAGGACTTTGATGCGGCCTTCTTGGCGGGTGCCTTCTTCGCCGTCGTCTTCTTCGCGGTGGTCTTCTTGGCAGCCGTCTTCTTCGCCGGGGTCCTCTTGGCCGGAGCCTTACCGTCGCCCGAACGCGCCTTCACGCTGGCCTCCAGCTTGGCCAGCAGGTCGGAGACATCCTCGGTCTCGTCGAGTTCCTTAGGCTGCTCCTCGGTGGTAAACGCTTCGCCGCCTTCGAGTTTCGCGTCGATCAGCTCTTGCAGCTGCTCCTGATAGGTGTCGTGATAGCGGTCCGGGTTGAAGTCTTCGGCCATCGACTCCACCACCTGACCGGCCATTTTCAGTTCCGCGGGCTTGATCTCGACCTCCTTGTCGAGTACCGGGAAGTCCGGGTCGCGGATCTCGTCGGGCCACAGCAGGGTGTGCACCATCATCACGTCGCGCTTGCCGAAGTCCTTGACGCGCAACGCCGCCAGCCGCGTCTTGTTGCGCAGGGTGAAGTGGACGATCGCCATCCGATCTGTCTCGGCGAGCGTCTTCGCCAGCAGCACATACGATTTCGACGACTTGGAATCCGGCTCCAGGAAGTAGCTCCGGTCGAACAGCATCGGGTCGACCTCATTGGCCGGAACGAATTCCAGCACCTCGATCTCCCGGCTGCGTTCTTCGGGCAAGGTGGCGATGTCGTCGTCGGTGATGATGACCATCTGGCCGTCGTCGGATTCGAAGGCCCGGGCGATGTCTCGATATTCGACGACCTCGCCGTCCACCTCGCACACGCGTTGGTATCGGATGCGGCCGTTGTCCTTGGCGTGCACCTGATGGAACTTGATGTCGTGGTCCTGGGTGGCGCTGTACACCTTGACCGGGACGTTGACCAGCCCGAATGCGATCGAGCCCTTCCAGATGGAGCGCATGTAAGTCAGTATGCCCATACTGTTCGCCGGCTAACAGGACGCGGGGCCGTTGCGCCCAGCTCGTGACCGCATCGAAGCCGGCCGGGAAGCTACCGCCGGTTTGCCTGGGCCCGCAGCTCGGCCCGGTCGGGCAATTGCGCCCCGGCGCGGCCCACGGTCGCCGCAGACGACAGCGTGGCCGCCTCGAGCGCTCCGGTCAGGGTGTCGATCGAGATGCGGCGCAGGGCGGCCCGCCGGTCGGCGCCCAACACATCCATCCCCCAGAGCGCGTCGAGCAGGCCGACCATGAAGGCGTCGCCGGCGCCCACGGTGTCCACCACCCGGACCGGCCTGGCGGCCACGCGCGCCTCGCCGGCCGAGCACAGCGCAACCGCGCCGCCGGCGCCCATCGTCACCACGACGATCGCCGGTCCCGAGGCCAGCCACGCCCGGGCCGTCTGTTCCGGCTCAACCTCGGGGTCGATCCAGCGCAGGTCTTCGTCGCTGACCTTGACGATGTCGCTGCGCTCGGCCAGGTGCTCGATACGCGCGCGGGCCGAATCGCGGTCGGCGATCAGCGAGGGCCGCACGTTGGGATCGAAGGTGACCGTGGCCGAAAGGCGGTAGGTGTCGACCAACGCCGCGACCGCCAGGCAGCCCGGCTCGCGCACGGCGGCGATGGACCCGGTGTGCACCAACACCGGCGGCGGTACCTCGGGTGTGCCGGAAAGCCGCCACTGAAGGTCAAACGTGTAGGTGGCGGAGCCATCCTCGGTCAGTGTCGCTACCGCGGTTGGTGTCCGGGCGGCCGCAACGCTGCCCGGGACAAGCTGTGCGCCGGCACTTTTCACGTAGTCGGCGATGTGCCGGCCGTGTGGGTCGTCGGCGATGTGGGTCAGAAAATCGATATCGCGGCCCAGCCGGCCGAGTCCGACGGCGACGTTGAGAGGACTACCACCGACATGCTCGTCGCCGTCGACGATATCGATCAGCGATTCGCCGATCACCAGCCCGCGGGTCATCGCACCAGAGCCTCCAGCGTCGCCCGAGCACCCTTGTGGTGCAACGAATCCAGCGCCCAGCAATACGCATCGACGAACCGTGGTTGGTGGGCCAGATCGCAGAACACGGCGGTCACCTCGACGAAGGCGGTGGGATTCTGGTGTTGCGACCGGGCGATCGGGATGAGCGAATCCGCGAGCTGGTCCACCACCTCGTACGGCTTTCCCCATTCGTCGGTGCCCTCGGCGTAGCGCGCCCAGCTGGCCACCGCCGCGGCCGCCAGCTGAACCGGCCCGTCGTTGGCCAGGTTGTCACAGATGACGGGGAACAGCCATTTTGGGATGCGATCCGACGAGTAGGCGCAGATGCGCGCGACGGTGTCGCGCACGGCCGGGTTGGCGAACCGCTCGACCAGCGTGTGGCCATACTCGTGCAAATCGATTCCCGGCACCGGCGGCAGGGTGGGGATGGCCTCGGTTTCGAAGTACGAGAGCAAGAATGCGGCGAAGAGTGGATCTCGCGCCGCCTCGTGGACGAACCGGAAGCCGCAGAGATGAGCGAAGTAGGCCAGGCACTGATGCCCCGCGTTGAGCAGCCGCAGCTTCATCAGCTCGTATGGGCGCACGTCATCGACCATCAGGACGCCGGCCTGCTCCAGGGGGGGCCTGCCGTCGGCGAAGTCGTCCTCGATCACCCAGGCGGTAAAGGGTTCGGCCACCACCGGCCACCGGTCGTTGACGCCGAAGTCGCGCCGCACCTCCGCGGCCATCTCCAAAGTCGTTGCCGGAGTGATGCGATCGACCATCGAACTGGGGAACCGGGCGTTCTGCGCCACCCACTCGGCCAACGCGGGATCCCTGTGTTCGGCGCTGGCGATCACGGTGCGCTTGGCGACCTCGCCATTGTTCTCGATGTTGTCGCAGGAAACGACCGTCGGCGCGGGGATTCCTTGATCGCGCCGCCTGGCGAGCGCCTCGGTGATCAACGCGAACGCCGGCCCATCGGGGTCGCGGTACCCACCTTCGGTGATGGTCAGCGAAATGATCCGGGTGGAGGCGGCGGCAAGCACCTCTAACGCTGATTCCGGATCGTCCGGGGCGTAGCGGTAGTCGACGATCGACCCGATCACTTGCGCGTCCCGGCTTCCGTTGGGATTCTCCAAGATCAGGGTGTACAGCCCGTCCTGATCGTTGAGGACGTCGCGCATGGTCCAGTCGGTGGGCATCACGCCGACGCCGCAGATGCCCCAGTCGCGTGCCAGCCCCTGCTGCAGCAGCAGGTTGATGTACGCAGCCTGATGCGCCCGGTGGAAATGACCGGCGCCGATATGCGCGATGCCGACGGTCACGTCGCCCCGGTCATACTTCGGTGCCTCGATCGGCAGTTCGGAAAGCGACGCATTGTTCAGATTGATCGCGCTAGCCACTATCGGCCAACTCCTCACCGGGCCACGGTCCCGATTGTTACGGGGCTCGCAGCACCTCTCGTCGGTTTGTCGATGCCCTACGCGAGCGGGGAACCAGCGGTCGGCACGGCCGACAACAGCAGTACATCGGCGAGCGCACGCCACGAATCGGTTATCGCCACGGCACCGGCATCGATCAAATCCGCTCGGCGGCAATCCCGTTCGTCGGGTGGCACGAACATCAGGTTGCCCACGGTGGCGTAACCGGCTGCAACCGCGGAGCTTACGCCGGCGACGGAATCTTCGATGGCCAGCCCCTGTTCCGCCGCGACGCCCATCACCTGACCGGAATGCAGATACACCGCCGGGTCGGGTTTACTCGTCGGCACCGGGAGCGAATCCTCCGCGCTGAAGGTCACCGCCTCCGGTATCAGCGAGTCGATGCCGGTGGCGGCGAAGCAGGCGCGCAGGCGCTTGGTGGCGCTGGAGCTGACGGCCGCGAGCGCGTAGTGCCCCGCGAGGTCGCGGAGCGGTTCGAGCACTTGCGGGTCGGGGGTCAGCGTGACGGCGAGGTGCGCGGTGACCCGTTCGCGCTCCTCACGCACCCACTGCTCGAGTTCGTCGGCGGACAACGCGCTGCCTTTCGCCACGTCGTCGGTGGACGCAACCACCGCCGCGGGAAAGCCGTGCGCCAACGTCTGCTCGAACGGCAGCCGGCACTGGTTCGCCAGGTCGAGAGCCATGGCGCGGAAGTTCTTCCCGACGGCCCGCTTACGCAACTCCTCAGAGTCGAGTGGGGCGCTCACGCCGAACCTGGCCAGGAAACGATTCATCACGTCGGTCGACGCTTCGAACGCCGGGCGCTCCGAAGCGAACAGGTTGTCGTCGGCGTCACATAGCAACGTCGTGATCGGCGCCGGGTCGAAGGCGCGCACAAAGGTCAGGCCAGCATTCATCGTGACACCAACTCTCGCTCGTCGTTGCGCATCGCGTCACGCAGCGTCGGCACCACGCCGCGCGTATCGATGTCGGCGATCATGTCGCCGAGGCGGCGCGCGAACCCCGGAACCGCGCGAAGCTCGGCGAACATCGCATGTCGCAGCAGGGGGTCAGGGTTGTTGCCGGCCATGTTGGCCAACTTAGCCACCGGTATCGCCTGAGAGTCCTCGAGGCGGAGCCGGCGGCCCCGGAGGTCGTGGCCGCGCATATAGCGTGCCCAACCGGCAACGGCCAGCGTCAGCAGCGTGTGTGGTCTGCCCTGCGCGATCGCCTCCTGCAGCGATGGCAGCACAAAGCAGGTGATCTTGTTGGTCCCCCGCCGGGCGAGCCGCGACAACTGGTCGCTCATGCTGGGATTGCTGAGCCGATCGAGCAAGGTGGCCCGGTACTCCGGGGTGTTCATCCCGGGGACCGCGGGCAGCAACGGCTGAATTTCGTCGCGCAGCAGCGTCTCGACGTAGTCGAATATGATGCGGTCCCGCATCGCCTCGTCGGTGCGCCGGTAACCGGCCAGCGTCGCCAAGCAGGCCAGGGCGATATGGGTCCCGTTGAGCAGACGCGTCTTGACCAGCTTGTGCTCACTGACATCGGCAACGAACTCGGCACCGACCTCCTCGAGCGGCGGCCGTCCGTTGCTGAACGAATCCTCGATCACCCATTGGCGATACGGTTCGGTCACAACCGGGCACTTGTCGGCCACCCCGAACGTCTGCTCGACAAACTTGCGCTCCGAATCCGAGGTTTGCGGAGTGATGCGATCGACCATCGTCGACGGGAACGCGACGTGCCTTTCGATCCAGCGGGCAAGCCCGGGGTCCTTGCACGCCGCGAACGAAACCAGCGCGGTTCTCGCCGGCCGGGTGTCGCCGGCGACGTTGTCGCAACAGAGCACGGTGAACGGCGCGCAACCCGCGCGGCGGCGGCGGTCGAGAGCTTCGGCCAGATACCCCCACGCGGTGGCATAGCCATGCGACGCGACCAGATCGGCACGCACGTCGGGGTGGTTGGCGTCGAACTGGTCGGTGACCGGGTCCAAGAAGTATCCGTTGTCGGTGATTGTCAGGCTGACGATGCGGGTTTGAGGGTCTGCCAGGGCGGCGCGGACCGCCGCCCCATCATTCGGTGCGAAATGGACGGAGCCGATGGAGCCGACCACGCGGGCGGTCTGGCCGTCATGACCGCGCTGGACAACGGTGTACAGCCCGTCCTGCGCCGACAGCAGGTCTTTGGCCCCCGGTGAGTGGAGGCTGACGCCGGTGACACCCCAGCGATGCGAAATGCCCGATCGGGCAAGGTCGTCGAAGTAAACAGCCTGGTGTGCGCGGTGAAAATTGCCCGCGCCGATATGAACGACACCGCGCTGCAGGGCCGACCTCTCGTAGGTCGGTACCGCGATCCGTTGGGAGTGCAATGGCAATGTGGCATTACTGAGTGGGACGCCGCCTTCTGGACGCCTGGACATTATGCGCATTGCCCACGCGTGCCCGTGGTGGCCCCGGGTCTAACGCCTTCGTAACCGAGGTCACAAAAATTTACGTTTGAGTCATACTCCGTGGTGGGTAAGAAAGATCACTCTTCAGACGCGTAGGTTGACAACATGGCACCGCGGGTGAAACTCACCAATGCCGACAAGGTGCTCTACCCCGCCACCGGGACCACCAAGCGGGACGTCTTCGACTATTACACCCGGATCGCCAAGGTGATGATCCCGCACATCGCGGGGCGCCCGGCCACCCGTAAGCGCTGGCCGAATGGGGTTGAGGAGTCGTCGTTTTTCGAAAAGCAGCTGGCTTCCTCAGCCCCGGAATGGTTGCCCCGTGCCAGCGTCGCGCACCGTTCGGGAACCACGACGTATCCGATCATCGACAGCCCCGACGGGCTGGCCTGGATCGCGCAGCAGGCGGCCCTGGAAGTGCACGTGCCGCAGTGGCGGTTCGTCGCGGAGTGGACCCGTAGCAACGCCGAGGAGCTCAAGCCCGGCCCGGCGACCCGACTGGTGTTCGACCTCGACCCCGGCGACGGCGTGACCATGGCCCAGCTGGCCGAGGTGGCCCACGCCGTCCGTGACCTCATCGACGGGATCGGGCTGACCCTTTTCCCGCTCACCAGCGGAAGCAAGGGCCTGCACCTCTACGCGCCGCTGGCGGAGCCGGTGAGCAGCAAGGGCGCGACGGTGTTGGCGAAACGCGTTGCCCAGCAACTGGAAAAGTCGATGCCCAAGCTCGTCACCGCGACTATGACGCGAAGCCTCAGGGCGGGCAAGGTGTTCCTCGACTGGAGCCAGAACAACGGCGCCAAGACCACGATTGCCCCGTATTCATTGCGTGGACGCGAACAGCCCACGGTCGCGGCCCCGCGCACATGGGAGGAGATCGACGACCCCGGGCTGCGGCAGTTGCGCTACGACGAGGTGCTGGACCGGGTGGCGCGCGGCGGCGATCTGCTGACGGCGCTGGACAACGATGTCGCCGTCCCCGACCGGCTGTCCAAATACCGCAGCATGCGGGACGCGTCGAAGACGCCCGAACCTGTACCGCGCGCGAAGCCGGTTACGGGCCAGGGCAATTCATTCGTGATCCAGGAGCACCACGCCCGTCGGCTGCACTACGACTTCCGGTTGGAGAAAGATGGCGTGCTGGTGTCGTGGGCGGTGCCGAAAAACCTCCCCGAGACCACATCGGTGAACCACCTGGCGGTACACACCGAGGACCATCCGCTGGAATACGCAGCGTTCGAGGGCAACATTCCCAAAGGGGAGTACGGCGCCGGGAAGGTGATCATCTGGGACGCCGGGACCTATGAGGCGGAGAAGTTCCGCGACGACGAGGTGATTGTCAATCTGCACGGCAACAAGGTTTCCGGTCGTTATGCGCTGATCCAAACCAACGGTGACCAGTGGCTGGCCCACCGCATGAAGGACCAAAAGACCTTCGACTTCGACGGGATCGCGCCCATGCTCGCCACCCACGGTTCGATCGGTGCGTGCAAGGCGACCCAATGGGCGTTCGAAGGCAAATGGGACGGCTACCGACTGCTCGTCGAAATCGACCACGGCAGCCTGCGGGTACGGTCCCGCCGGGGCCGAGAGGTCACCAACGAATACCCCCAATTGCAGTCGCTGGCGGTCGATCTGGCCCAGCATCACGTGGTGCTCGACGGGGAGGCCGTCGTCCTGAACGCCTGCGGGGTGCCCAGCTTTCACGCGATGCAGAACCGCGGCCGTGGCAGCCGCGTGCAGTTTTGGGCGTTCGACCTGCTCTACCTCGACGGCCGATCGCTGCTGCGGGCACGCTACCAGGATCGCCGAAAGTTGTTGGAAACGCTGGCCAGTGGCAGCGAGCTAATCGTGCCCGAGTTGCTGCCCGGTGACGGGAAACAGGCACTCGAGCACTCCGGCAAGCATGGCTGGGAGGGTGTGGTCGCCAAGAAGCGCGACTCCACCTATCAACCGGGCCGGCGCTCGGCGTCGTGGATCAAGGACAAACATTGGAACACCCAGGAAGTCGTCATCGGCGGCTGGAAGGCCGGCGAGGGCGGACGCAGCAGCGGCATCGGCTCTCTGCTGATGGGCATCCCGACCGACGGCGGCCTGCTCTTTGCGGGGCGAGTCGGTACCGGGTTCACCGAACGCGACCTGGAGAGCCTGAAGAAGACCCTGGCGCCCCTGCACACCGACCGGTCTCCGTTCACCCCGCCGCTTCCCCGCAGCGAGGCCAGGGGCGTGACGTTCGTCGAGCCGGTGCTGGTGGGGGAGGTGCGCTACAGCGAGTGGACGCCGGATGACCGGTTGCGCCAATCGAGTTGGCGTGGTCTGCGGCCGGACAAGGAACCGAGTGAGGTGGTGCGCGAATGAAATGGGTGACCTACCTTGGCGCCGACGGTGAACGCACCGGGGTGCTCTCCGATGACGGTGACACCATCCACGCCATGCCCGCGGGTGTGACGCTGCTGGACCTGATCGGCCGTGGCGCCGACGGGTTGCGCGCCGCCGGCGAAGAGGCGCTGCGCGCCCCCGCGGCGACCGTGCCGCTGGATGCGGTGCGGCTACTGGCGCCGATCCCGCGGCCGCCGTCCATCCGCGACTCGCTGTGCTTTCTGGATCACATGCGCAACTGCCAGGCCGCGCTGGGCGCAGGACGCACGCTCGCCGACACCTGGTATCGCATACCGGCTTTCTATTTTGCGTGTCCGGCAACGGTTTTAGGCCCTTACGACGACGCCCCCGCCGCCCCCGGAAGCGCGTGGCAGGACTTCGAATTGGAGATCGCCGCCATCATCGGAACCGGTGGGCGCGACCTGACGGTCGACGAAGCCGAACGGGCCATCATCGGCTACACCATCTTCAACGACTGGTCGGCGCGCGACCTGCAGCAGATGGAAAGCCAACTCGGGATCGGGCAGGGCAAGGGCAAGGACAGCGGTGTCACGCTGGGTCCGTACCTGGTGACACCAGACGAGCTCGAGCCGTACCGGCGCGCCGGCCGACTGGATCTGCGGGTGACCGCACTGGTCAACGATGCCGTGATCGGTTCGGGCTCGACCGCCCAAATGGATTGGAGCTTTGGCGAAGTCATCTCCTATGTCTCGCGCGGCGTGACCCTCGCCCCCGGCGACGTCATCGGCTCCGGCACGGTCCCGACGTGCACGCTCGTCGAGCACCTCAACCCGGCGGCGCTGGAAGCGTTCCCCGGCTGGCTGCACGACGGCGACGTCGTCACGCTCCAGGTCCAGGGACTCGGGGAGACGCGGCAAACCGTGCGCGCCAGCCCCGCACCGCACCCGTTGGCGGCCCGGCCCAATCCGGACGCCGCGCCTCCGACGCCGCGGGTGAACCGGGCGCCCGCGAAGGTGCCCTACACCCGCGGCCTGCACGAGGTCGCCGATCGGGTATGGGCGTGGACGCTACCGGATGGGGGCTACGGCTGGAGCAACGCCGGACTGGTCGCCGGCGGCGGGGCGTCGCTGCTCGTGGACACCCTCTTCGACCTCGCGCTGACCCGCGAAATGCTGACCGCGATGCGGGACATCACCTCGTCGGCGCCGATCACCGACGCGCTGATCACCCACTCAAACGGGGACCACACCCACGGCAACCAACTGCTCGACGCCTCGGTGCGGATCATCGCCGCGCGGGGCACCGCCGAGGAGATCGCGCACGGGATGGCGCCCGAGATGCTGGCGATGGCGCAGACCGCGAACCTCGGCCCGGTGGCGACCCCCTACACGCGAGACCGCTTCGGACACTTCGACTTCAGCGGCATCACCGTGCGCAATGCCGATGAGACGTTCGACCGCGAGCTGAGCGTCGACGTGGGTGGGCGGCGCATCGACCTGTTGAACCTGGGTCCGGCGCACACTGCCGCGGATTCGGTGGTACACGTGCCCGATGCGGGGGTGCTGTTCGGCGGCGATCTGCTGTTCATCGGCTGCACCCCGATCGTGTGGGCGGGTCCGATCGCCAACTGGATCGCCGCGTGCGACACGATGATCGCGCTCGACGCGCCGACGGTCGTGCCCGGACACGGCCCCGTCAGCGATCCCGACGGAATCCGGTCGGTGCGTGGATATCTCGCGCACGTCTCCGAACAGGCCGAGGTCGCTCACGGCAAGGGGCTGTCGTGGTCGGAGGCGGCCGACACCATCGACCTCGGCGAGTACGCGAGCTGGCTGGATGCGGAGCGGGTCGTCGTCAACGTCTATCAGCGTTACCGCGAGCTGGACCCCGAGACACCGCAGCTACCGGTCATGGCCCTGCTGGTGATGCAGGCCGAGTGGCTGGCCAAGAGGTCTAGCGGCTAAACCCGCACGGCCGCGGCAGCGCCGAGCGTGGGCCCTAAGTACGGATACCGGCTCAGAACCGTCCATAGGCCCCACGCTCGGCGGTTTCGAAGCGGCTAAACCCGCACGGCCCGAACGAATTTGATCGTGCTGGCCGGAACCTGTTGCGCCACTTGCCCGAGCTCCGGCAGGCCGGCGGCGGAGAACAGGTCGGTGAGCCGGGACACCGTGGTTTCCCACCCGTTCTCGTGCAGCAGCGCGGCGACGTCGGTGTGCTCGCCGGGGTACGTCAAGGCGGTGAGATCCATCTCGAGTCCCCACCGTCGCCAGCCCTCGGTCGTCAGCCGGGCTTGTTCCTTGGCTTCGGGTGAACTTCCCGTCACCGTCCCGAAGTCGGCGGCGAACCGGCTGCCCTCGGCGGACAGCGGAATGATGGAGTCCAGCAGCCGAACCTCGGCCTCCGCTGGGAGCCATCCGATGAGGACACCCTCGGCGAGCCACGCCGTGGGGTGGGCCGGATCGAAGCCCGCCTCCTGTAGCGCCGCGGGCCAATCCTCTCGCAGATCGATGCCCACGGTGCGAAGCTGCGCGGTGGGGGCCGCCCCGATCTCCGCCATCGTCGCCATCTTGAACGCGATCACCTCGGGCTGATCGATCTCGTACACCGTCGTCCCGATCGGCCAGCGCAGCCGGTAGGCGCGGGAATCCAGCCCCGAGGCGATGATCACCACCTGGAGCAGGCCGGCCTGGCCGGCCGCGGCGAAATAGTCGTCGAAGTACCGGGCGCGGGCGGCGAAGGTGTCGACCATCCGGAGAAACCCGACGTCCCGCTCGAGGTCGTCGGAATCCAGTTCCCCGCTGGCCAGCTTGGTGAACACGTCCAGTCCCACGGCACGCACCAGCGGTTCGGCGAAGTCGTCGGTAACCACCGGTTGCGGATGCCTGGTGGCGGCGGCCCGAGCGGCGGCGACCATGGTGGCCGTCGCTCCCACACTGTTGGCCAGGTCCCAGCTGTCACCCTCGGCTCGTGCCATGCTTTCTCCTTCGATGTGGTGGCCAGACCACCGTATGCCCCGTCGGTCGACATTGGCGTCGCCTACGGTTCCTTCTATGTCCGCAGTGGAATTCGAATCCCTCGAAGACGACATCGCCCGTGTCACGCTGAACCGCCCCGAGCGCCTCAACGCCATCGACGGATCGCTGATCGACGGCGTGCACCACGCCCTAGACCGGCTCGTCGGCGGCGAGTTCCGGGCCGCGATCCTGACCGGCGCCGGACGCGGATTCTGCGCCGGGGCGGATCTGAGCGGCACCGGTGAACCGTGGACCAAGCCCAAACCGACGACCCCGCCCTTCAAGGTCAACTACGACGCCCAGGTTCGATTGGCCGACCTGTTCACCCGGATCTACGAGCTGCCCATCCCGGTAGTCGCCGCCGTCAACGGTGTGGCGGTCGGGGGAGGGCTGGCGTTCACGCTGGTGTCCGACGTCCGGGTCGCCTCCGAACACGCCCGGTTCGGGTCCGCGTTTATCAAGGCCGGCTTCTCGTCGATGGACATGGGCACCAGCTACCTCCTGCCAAAGATCGTCGGCGCCGGGGTGGCGCGCGAACTGATGCTTTCCGGCCGCATCATCGACGCGGCCGAGGCACACCGCATTCACCTGGTGCACGAGGTGGTGGCTCCCGACGCCCTGATGCCGGCCGCGCTGCGGGTGGCCCGATCGATCACCGAGAACAACGCCTACGGCGTGTGGCAAACCAAGATCGGTCTCAACGCGGCGCTGGATGCGCCCAGCCTGCGGCACGCCATCGAGATCGAGAACCGCACCCAGATCCTCAGCGGCTTCACCAACAACCCGGTCGAGGCGGCCACCGCCCATATGGAGAAGCGCGCTCCGAAGTGGGATCCGCTGTAGCGCCAGATGTAGCCGGTCAGCTAGACCTTCGCGATGACGTTCTCCGCGAACATCTCGAGGTTGCGGATCTTGTTCTCCAGCGGCTCGGTGTCCTTGCCCTTGATGTAGGGGATGCGGAAGCCGACGATGGCGTCGGTGACGCCCTTGTCCTCGAGGCGTTTGATCCCGTCGACGGTGTAGGCGTCGGCCGAGATGACGTGAATCTGGAACGGTCCCGTCTTGCCCGCCTCCTCGCGGTACCGCTTGAGCTTGGCGATGAGCCCGTCGAGTTCCTCCGGGTCGCCGCCCCCATGCATCCAGCCGTCCAGGCGGGCCGCGCGGCGCAGCGCCGCGTCGGCATGGCCGCCGATCAGGATCGGGATCGGCTGGCTGGGAGCCGGCGACATCTTCGTCTTCGGGATGTCATAGAACTCGCCGTGGAACTCGAAGTAGTCGCCGGTGGTGAGCCCCTGGATGATCTCGATGCATTCGTCCATGCGCTTGCCGCGTTTGGCGAAGGGAACGCCCAGCAGTTCGTAGTCCTCCGGCCACGGGCTGGTGCCGACGCCGAAGCCCACCCGGTTGTTGGTGAGCGCGGCCAGCGAACCGATCTGCTTGGCCACTAGCGCCGGCGGCCGGATCGGCAGCTTGAGCACGAAGAAGTTGAAGTGCAATTTCGTCGTCACCGCTCCCAAAGCGGCTGTCAGCACGAAGGTTTCGATGAACTCCTTGCCGTCCAGAAACTCGCGATCGCCGTCGGGCGTGTACGGGTACTTCGAGTCGGACTCGAAGGGGTAGGCAATGCTGTCGGCGATCGTCATCGCGTGGTACCCGGCCGCCTCGGCCGCCTGGGCCAGCGGGATGTAGTACCTGTGATCGGTCATCGCCTCCGCGTAGGTGAACCGCACGTCATCTGCCTTCCTGGAAACCGGTCGTCACGAGATTAGAACGTGTTCTAGTTCTACCCGTGGCCGGGTTCCCAGCACAACAAGGCGTCAGAGCTGGTTTTCGGGGCCGATGACCGCCCAGACCGTCTTGCCGCTTGCGGTGGGCGTGCTGCCCCAGGCGCGCGAGAGCGCTTCGACGATCGCCAGTCCGGAGACGTCGATGCCGGTCGTGGGCGACGGCAACCGCACCGCCGGGGCGTGGCTGCTGTCGGACACTGCGATGGTCGCCGTCGCGCCGTGGCTCTCGAGCCGCATGACGGGAACGCTCGGGGTGTGCTCGAGGACGTTCTCGACGAACACGTTGACCACCACCAAGGCGACGGGGATCAGCGTGGATTGCGACCAGGTGGTGAGCCACTCGCGGACCAGGCGGCGTGACTCGCGCAGGCTGGTCAGGTCGGCGGGCAGCTGGGCGTCGGCGCGACGCACGGCGCGCCGGCTCTGCTGGCTGAGCGCCTTCAGCGCCGCCTTCTCGGTCGAGTACACCGGCATGAAGTAGGAGACGCCGCTGCGGGAAATCGCCTCACGCGTTCCGCGGTGCGCGCAGACCAACACGATCGGAACGTTCGGATTGCTGCGGGCCTGCCAGTGCGCGCCGATGAAAGTGGACCACGCCAATTCGGCGATCACCTTGAGCGCGGAGATGTTGACGATGACGGCGGCCGGCTCGTCCAGCGTGGCCTGCAGGATGTGGTCGCGGAGCGTCGGGGAGTTGCTGGCGTCGAGGACACCGTCGACGGTCAGGACGGTCGCGGATTCTTCGGTCCGCGACGCGACGGCCAGCGAGCTGGGGGACTCAGCTACCGAGCTCACCACAGCAACCCCTTTCCCGGTGGGGCCCCTGGTGTCGAGGCACCCGGACGCCCAGCTGGGCCGACGACGGATGGGACGTCGCAATTCGGCTTCCCGGCTGGGTCGTGTCGTCCGGTTCCATCACCGCTCCTCGAATCACACCCGGGCCAACCGCTTGAGTATCCGCCCTTAGCGGCAAAAGTCTAATCCGGGCCGAGCGGCCTGGCCGCCTCGGGAAAGCGCAGCACTCGGGCGTCATGTCGGGAGCGCGCGCGGCAAGCGGCGAGGTGTGAGTGAGGCGCGTGCTCGTCCCCACCCGTTCGAGGCCCCCGCCTCTACCGCGCCGAACACATTGTTCGTTTCTGCTGCGCAGCACGCGCATCCCCCGGGACTACCACCTTCCGCGTTCCCTCAAACGCCCTGACGACACCCGGAAACCGCGGGCCGGGCAGGGAAAGCGGGCGGGTCAGCTCGATGCGTACGGCGGGGTGCCCACGCCGGCGACCGAGTGCGTGCCCCACGGCGTCCGTTCCACGATCCGGGCGGCCGCGCTGCGCAGGCCCACGGACAACGTCGCGGTCCGGGCTTGCCCGAGCGCTTCGTCGGGCAGCGGCTGCGACGGCGACGCGAACACCGTCCCCTGCCAGTGGTAGCGGCCGTCGATCGGGTCGAGGTGTCCGGTGAGGCGGACCCGCACCGGATGGCGTGCGCCGGCGACCTCCAGCGTCGCGGCGCCGTCGTAGGTGTCGTCGCGCTCCGGTGCGCTGGCCGACAGGTCGAAGGCGGAGGCCACCGGCGGGCCCTGCCCGGGTGCCAGCTGCGCGCGCTCGTTGAACACCTGCTGGCTGCTGGCCCGCACTTCGATGCGGCTGCTGGCCGTGCGCTCCATCAGGTGCAAGCACTCGGCGATGTAGCGCGCCTGCGCTCCGGCGTCGGGCCCGGTGATGAAGAAGTAGTTGGGAAAGCCGCGAACCGCCACACCGTAGAACGGCTCCATGCCGTCGTGCCAAGCCTGCCGGATGGTCAGCCCGCCGGCGCCGACGAGTGCCCGTTCGGGGAGTCCTTCGGGGACCGAGAACCCGGTGCCGTAGACGATGGCGTCGACGCGGTGGTCGACGCCATCGCGGGTGCGGATGCCAGACGTGGTCACCGCCGCCATCGGCGACCCGGCCAGCTTGATCGACGCGCGATGGGCGTTGGCAGGCCGAAAGGCGTGCCGCAGCCGGCGTTTCGCGCGGGTGGACCACAGCGGTACCTCGGTGACCACGCGGCGCGGCGAGTGGGCGAAGACGGTGACCGACGCCGCCAACCCGGTCAGCCGGCCGATGTGGTGGCCGGCAGTGCCGTCCGTGCCGACGACCGCGATGTGCTTGCCGGACGGGTCGAACCGGGGTGCCCAGGCGGCCGCGTGAAACGACGGGCCCGGGAAGTCGTCGCGGCCCGCGATGTCCGGCAGCCACGGGGCGAATGGCGGCTCGGCGGTGATGACGGCCCGCGCCCGCACGACCTCGCCGCCGGGCGTCGTCAACAGCCAGGTGTCCGTCGCGTCGTCGAACGCCGACTGGACCTGCGCGACGGGGTCGTCCAGGACGACGAAGTCGGTGACGCCCGCGGCCGCCAACGCAGCGGCGCCGCCGTGCGCGCCGAGAACGGCCACGGGGAGGCGGGAGTCAGCGAGGCCGCGCGGTCGCGTCACAAAAACCTGCTGCGTTTCCACCCGCGGCGTGCGATCGGGCCCAGCAGACCCACCTCGGTCAGGAACGTCGCCAACGGGGCGAATCCGGCCACCTGCATCTCGCGCCGGTGCGGGCTGGTCCGCGCGATGTGTCGCGCCCGCTTCGGGTCCAGACCCGTGCGCGCGTACGGGATCGGATTGCTGAACAGGTAGTTGAAGAAGTAGCCGCCCAGCCCGTTGATGTTGGCCATGAGCCAGCGGTTGATACGGGGCATTTCGGCCACGCGTTTACGGGCGCCGTCGCGGGCGAATTGGATGTGGCGCGCCTCCTCGGTGACGTGAATCCGCATGAGGCGCTGGATTATTGGCTGCAACTCCGGATCGTCCATCATCTGCCGCTGCAGCGAATCGAAGATCTCTTCGCCGATCAGCGCGGCCACCCACAACATCGAGCCCCGCTGAAACGCCAGCGGAAGCGCGTTGATGATCATCCGGTGAAACAGCCGCGGCCGCACGGGCTTTGCGCCGATGCGCTCGATGGCCTTGCCGAACATCACCATGTGGCGGGTCTCGTCGCCCAGCTCGGTCAGCTTGTAGTGGGTCGACTTGCTCGTGGGATCCTCGTGCAGGATCGTCCGCAGCAACGATTGATTGAGCATGTTCTCGAACCAGATCCCGGCCGACAGCGTGTTGACCAACTCCTGGCGCGAGAGCTCGATCTGTTGCTCGCGGGTCATCTCGTCCCACATCGGGGTGCCGTACAGCGACACCAGGCGCGGCGGCAGGTAGAACTTGTCCGGATCCAGCGGGGCGTCCCAGTCGATGTCGACGACCGGTTCGTAGGACTTTTTGACCGAGCCCCTGAGCAAGCGCTCCGAGAACTCTTCACGACTCGGCCCGCCTGGCTTCACCGCAGTTGTCATGCGCTGGCGTCCCTTCATTGGGTGCTTCAGACGGTACCCATGGTACTGGGTACTTTTGGTCCCGACTAGGCCCTTGAGGTTTCGATTCGGCAATCTGATGCAAGCGACGAGGAGGGTTTCTTGGGCCGGCATATCCACGTCATCGGCATCGGCGCCGGCGACCCTGACTACATGACGGTTCAGGCGATCGAGGCGCTCAACCACACCCAGGTCTTCTTCGCGATGGACAAAGGTGAGGCGAAAAGCGACCTGGTGGCGCTGCGACGCGAGGTCTGCTCCCGGTTCATCCGTGCGCCCGGCTATCGCTTCGTCGAGCTGACCGACCCCAAACGGTCCGTCGGCTCCGACTATCGCGAAGCCGTCTCGGACTGGCACGCCGCGCGGGCGCGGGTCTGGGCGGCGGCGATCGCCGCCGAGCTCGGTCCCGACGGCGTCGGCGCCTTTCTGGCCTGGGGTGACCCGTCGCTGTACGACAGCACTCTGCGCATTTTGGCGGCGGTGGCCGCCGAGCTCGAGTTCACCTTCGACGTGATTCCGGGCATTACCGCGGTGCAGGCGCTGACCGCCCGCCACCGCATCCCGCTCAACGAGGTCGGGGAACCGGTGCTCATCACGACCGGGCGGCAGCTGCGCGCGAACGGGTTGACCGGATCGGCGGTCGTCATGCTCGACGCCGAATGCTCCTTCCAGGCGTGCCCTCCCGACACCCGCATCTGGTGGGGCGCCTACCTGGGCACCGCCGACGAGCTGCTGATGGCCGGCACCGTCGGTGAGGTCGCCGCCGGCATCGCGGCGCTGCGGGCCGAGGCCCGCGCACGGCACGGCTGGATCATGGACACCTATTTGCTCAGACCGGCAGACTGAAGAGCGTGCCCGAACTGCCCGAGGTCGAAGCCCTGGCCGACCATCTGCGCCGCCATGCCGTCGGCCTGACGATCGGCCGCGTCGATGTCGGCGCGCTGTCGGTGTTGAAAACGTTCGACCCGCCCCTCAGCGCACTGCACGGCCGGGCCGTGACCGGGGCCCACCGCTGGGGCAAGTACCTCGGGCTGCAGGCGGGAGAGCTGTCCTTGATCACCCACCTGTCGCGGGCGGGCTGGTTGCGATGGTCGGACAAGCTGGCCGCGGCACCACTGCGGCCCGGCAAGAGCCCGATCGCCCTACGCGTGCACCTGGGCACGCCCGGCGAGGCGCCCGGCTTCGACCTCACCGAGGCCGGCACCCAGAAGCGGTTGGCCGTCTGGCTCGTCGGTGACCCGCAATCCGTGCCCGGCATCGCCGCCCTCGGGCCCGACGCGCTGGAGCTCACCGCCGACGACCTCGCCGGCCTGCTGGCCGGCAACACCGGGCGGATCAAGACGGTCATCACCGACCAGAAGGTGATCGCCGGCATCGGCAATGCCTACAGCGACGAAATCCTGCACGTCGCCAAGATCTCCCCGTTCGCCACAGCGGGCAAGCTGACCCATGAACAGCTCACCACCCTGCACGATGCGATGGTGTCGGTCCTGCGCGACGCGGTGAGCCGATCGGTGGGCCAGGGGGCGGCCACGCTCAAGGGCGAGAAGCGCTCCGGGCTGCGGGTGCATGCCCGCACCGGCCTGCCCTGCCCGGTATGCGGAGACACCGTGCGCGAAGTCTCGTTCGCGGACAAGTCTTTTCAATACTGTCCGACATGCCAGACCGGCGGCAAGGTGCTGGCCGACCGGAGAATGTCTCGGCTGCTCAAGTAGGCGACGAGCGTCGACGTGTTGCGTCGAAAACCCCATTTCGGGCCCGACAACCCGACGTTGGACGGGCACTGGATATGCTGCGCGGATGACTCGTCAGAAGATCCTCATCACCGGTGCCAGCTCCGGGTTGGGCGCAGGCATGGCGCGGGCATTCGCCGCCAAGGGCCGCGACCTCGCGCTGTGCGCTCGGCGCACCGACCGGCTTGACGAGCTGAAAGCCGAACTTTCGCAACGGTATCCGGAAATCAAGATCGCCGTTGCGGCACTGGATGTCAACGACCATGAGCAGGTGCCGAAGGTCTTCGGTGAACTCAGCGACGATCTTGGCGGAATCGATCGGGTCATCGTCAACGCCGGCATCGGCAAGGGCGCGAAACTCGGCTCGGGCAAGCTATGGGCCAACAAGGCGACCCTGGAGACCAACCTGGTGGCCGCGCTGGTGCAGATCGAGACCGCGCTGGAGATGTTCAACAACGCCGGTTCGGGCCACCTGGTGCTTATCTCATCGGTGCTCGGCAACAAGGGTGTGCCGGGCGTCAAGGCCGCCTATGCCGCAAGCAAGGCCGGGTTGAGCTCGCTCGGGGAGTCCCTGCGCGCCGAATATGCCAAGGGCCCCATCAGGGTTTCGGTCATCGAACCCGGCTACATCGAGTCGGAGATGACGGCCAAGTCGAACAGCACGATGTTGATGGTGGACAACGAGACCGGCGTCAACGCGCTCGTCGCCGCCATGGAACGCGAGCCCGGCCGGGCGGCGGTGCCGTGGTGGCCGTGGGCGCCGCTGGTGCAGGTGATGCGGGTGCTGCCGCCTCCGCTCACCAAGTGGTTCGCCTAGCTCGCCTGCGCGGACTAGCTGGTGCGCCCGCGTTCGGTCCGGTAGCGGCGCACCAGTGCGTCGGTCGAGCTGTCGGACTGCGGCGCCGGCGAGCTGTCCGACGTGATCACCGGGAGCAGCGCCTTGGCCTGCGTCTTGCCCAGTTCCACGCCCCACTGGTCGAACGAGTCGATGCCCCAGATGACGCCCTCGGTGAAGGCTTGATGCTCGTAGAGGGCGATCAGCTGGCCCAGCACCGACGGCGTGAGCCGGTCGGCCAGGATCGAGGTCGACGGCCGATTGCCGGGCATCACCTTGTGCGGCACGATCTCGGCCGGCGTGCCCTCGGCGGCGATCTCCTCGGCGGTCTTTCCGAACGCAAGCACCTGGGTCTGGGCGAAGAAGTTGCTCATCAGCAAGTCGTGCATGCTTCCCGTGCCCTCGACGGTGGGCAGGTCGTCGAGGGGCTGGCTGAATCCGATGAAGTCGGCCGGCACCAGGCGGGTGCCCTGATGCAGTAGTTGGTAGAACGCGTGCTGGCCGTTGGTTCCCGGTTCGCCCCAGAAGATTTCGCCGGTGTCGGTGGTGACCGGGGTGCCGTCGGCGCGGGTCGACTTGCCGTTCGATTCCATGGTCAGCTGTTGCAGATAGGCGGGGAAGCGGGACAGGTCGTTGGAGTAGGGCAGTACCGCATGCGTCTGTGCGCCCATGAAGTTGGCGTACCACACCCCGATCAGGCCCAGTAGCGCCGGCGCGTTGGACTCCAGCGGGGCGGTCCTGAAATGCCGGTCCACGATGTGGAATCCGGACAGGAAGTCGGCGAAGGCCTCCTTCCCGATGGCCGCCATCACCGACAGGCCGATCGCGGAATCGACCGAATACCGTCCACCGACCCAATCCCAGAAGCCGAACATGTTGTCGGTGTTGATGCCGAAGTCGTCGACCAGGCGTTTGTTGGTGGAGACCGCCACGAAATGCTTGGACACGGCGGCGTCGCCGAGCGCGTCGGTCAGCCAGCGGCGCGCGGCGGTCGCATTGGTGAGGGTCTCCAGCGTCGAAAACGTCTTCGATGCGACGATGAAAAGCGTTGTGGCCGGGTCCAAGTCGGCCAGGGTGGCGATGAGGTCTGCCGGGTCGACGTTGGAGACGAAGCGGGCCGAAATCCCCGCGTCGGCGTAATGGCGCAGTGCCTGATACACCATCACCGGACCCAGATCCGACCCGCCGATGCCGATGTTGACCACGGTGCTGATCTTTTTCCCGGTGGCCCCGGTCCATTCACCGCTGCGTAACCGGTCGGTGAAGTCGCCCATCCGGTCCAGCACGGCGTGCACGTCCTCGACGACGTTGTGGCCGTCGACGATCAGCTCGGCGTCGCGGGGCAGTCGCAGCGCGGTGTGCAATACCGCCCGGTCCTCCGAGACGTTGATGTGCACGCCGGCGAACATCTGGTCGCGACGCTCCTCAAGATTGGCTGTGCGCGCCAGTTCGATGAGCAGCCGCAGCGTTTCTCGGGTGATGCGGTGTTTGCTGTAATCGATGTAGAGGTCGCCGACCGAAGCGGTGAGTTCGCGGCCGCGGTCGGGATCCTCGTCGAAGAACTGGCGCAGATGCGTCGCGCCGATTTGTTCGTGATGCCTGCGCAGGGCGTCCCACGCTGGGGTGGCGGTGATATCGGGGAGGCTTTGCACGGGGGTCATACTTCGACCCTAGTGACGGTCGCAAGCGAGGCGGTGCCGGGCGCGGCGGGCCGTCGCCGTCGAGTTAGTGACGGTCGCAAGCGCGGCGGTGCCGGGCGCGGCGGGCCGTCGCCGTCGAGTTAGTGACGGTCGCAAGCGCGGCGGTGCCGGGCGCGGCGGGCCGTCGCCATGTCGCTGACGCGGATGCGCAGCGAGCCGGCCAGGCGTGACTGGCGACCTCAGTGGCCGAGTCGGCCCCTGCCCAACCGCAGCAGCAGGATCGCGAGGTCCTTGCCGTCGGGACCGAGCTCGCTGTACCGCTCGATGACCTTCATCTCGCGACTGTGCACCAGCCGCGTGCCGCCGGATGCCATTCGCACCTTGCCGATCGCCTGGGACACCTCGGTGCGCCGCTTCACCGCGGCCAGAATCTCGCCGTCCAACCGGTCGATCTCGTGGCGCAAGTCGTCGATGCTCAACTGTTCGGCGTCGGCCGTCTGTGGGGGTTCCACCGTCTCAACCTTCATCTCTGCTAACTCCGGATTCTCGTGATGTGGGGGTTGTGGTCTCATCCGGTTTCGGGCCTCACAAACGAGACGAGCCCCGGCCTTGAGGAAACGGACCACGGGGCTCTGACGAAAGCAGCTAGACCACGGGGACCGCGAACCGGTACCCGTAGAAAAATCGGCGGCAGTTCGGGGTGGTGCACTGCCGACGGCACTGCGCGTTGAGCACCAAACGAGTGTGCCACTAAGATCCGCTCACGCGCAAAAACGTCGGCGTGAACTGGCCATTACGCGTCGGGTGGCCGGGCGGGACTCGGTTGGGCCGGCGCCCAGTCCACGGTTGCTTACCGGTGTGGATTGCATTAACGCCGGGCGAAATTGAGCGGCGATGGTGATTGCGCGCCATTGACTCGATGCAAACTCCCGGCCGATTATCATCCGCTTTTAGACGCGGGTGTAATTGTTTTCCATTCCAAATGGGGTTGCGCATTGGATTGCCAAACACCATTTATGTCGGCGTGGATTTGGCCGGCGCAGGGCGTTCGGGGCACTAGCCTGGTCTGACGCCTGGACGCGTTGCGTCGGTGGGCGGCGGTAAGTTTGGACCAACATGAGTGTGTATGCAACCGATGCCAATCTGGCCTCCGAGGCAGATCAGCTGCTCGAAGGCCTCAACCCGCAACAGCGCCAGGCGGTGGTGCACGAGGGCTCGCCGCTGCTGATCGTCGCGGGGGCCGGCTCGGGCAAGACTGCGGTCTTGACGCGCCGCATCGCCTACCTGATCGCTGCGCGCGGTGTCGGGGTGGGCCAGATCCTGGCCATCACGTTCACCAACAAGGCGGCGGCCGAAATGCGTGAGCGCGTGGTGCGGCTGGTGGGCAACCGGGCCCGCGCCATGTGGGTGTCCACCTTCCACTCGACGTGCGTGCGCATCCTACGCAACCAGGCGTCCTTGATTGAAGGCCTCAACTCCAACTTCTCGATTTACGACGCCGACGACTCCCGCCGCCTGCTGCAGATGATCGGGCGCGACATGGGGCTCGACATCAAGCGCTACTCGCCGCGGCTGCTGGCCAACGCGATCTCCAATCTGAAGAACGAGCTGATCGACCCCGCGGAGGCGGTGGCCAAGCTGACGGATGACTCCGACGACCTGGTTCGCACCGTGGCCTCGGTATATGGCGAATACCAGCGGCGGCTGCGCGCGGCCAACGCGTTGGACTTCGACGACCTGATCGGCGAGACCGTCGCGGTGCTCCGAGCCTTCCCGCAGATCGCCCAGCACTACCGGCGCCGGTTCCGTCATGTCCTGGTTGACGAGTATCAGGACACCAACCACGCCCAGTACGTGCTGGTTCGGGAACTGGTCGGGCATGACGTCACGGAATCGGCCGACGACGTCCCCCCGGCGGAATTGTGCGTGGTCGGCGACGCCGACCAGTCGATCTACGCCTTCCGCGGCGCCACCATCCGCAACATCGAGGACTTTGAGCGCGACTACCCGGACGCGACAACCATTCTGCTGGAACAGAATTACCGCTCGACGCAAAACATTCTGTCGGCGGCCAACTCGGTGATCGCCCGCAACTCCGGCCGGCGCGAGAAACGGCTGTGGACCGACGCCGGTGCCGGCGAGCTGATCGTTGGCTACGTCGCGGACAACGAGCACGACGAGGCCAGGTTCGTCGCCGAGGAAATCGATGCGCTCGCCGACCGTGGCGAAATCACCTACAACGATGTTGCCGTGTTCTATCGCACCAACAACTCCTCGCGGTCGTTCGAAGAGGTGTTCATCCGCGCGGGCATTCCGTACAAAGTCGTTGGTGGCGTGCGCTTTTACGAGCGCAAAGAGATCCGCGACATCGTCGCCTATCTGCGGGTGCTGGACAATCCGGGCGATGCGGTCAGCATGCGGCGCATCCTCAATACCCCGCGCCGGGGCATCGGTGATCGCGCCGAGGCCTGCGTGGCGATCTACGCCGAGAACACCGGCGCGAGTTTCAACGACGCGCTGGTGGCCGCCGCCGAAGGCAAAGTGCCGATGCTCAATTCGCGCGCGGAGAAGGCGATCGCAGGCTTCGTCGAACTCCTCGATGAACTCAGGGGCCGCCTCGACGAGGATCTCGGCGATCTGGTCGAGTCGGTCCTCGAACGCACCGGCTACCGTCGCGAGCTGGAATCCTCCACCGATCCGCAGGATCTGGCCCGGTTGGACAACCTCAACGAACTCGTCAGTGTGGCACACGAATTCAGCACCGACCGGGCCAACGCCGCCGCGCTGGACGAGTCGTTGCAGGCCCCGGACGACGAGGACGTGCCGGACACCGGTGTCCTGGCGGAGTTTCTGGAACGGGTTTCGCTGGTTTCCGACAGCGACGAAATTCCCGACGACGGCGCCGGCATGGTCACCTTGATGACGTTGCACACCGCCAAAGGGCTGGAGTTCCCGGTGGTTTTCGTCACCGGCTGGGAGGACGGCATGTTCCCGCACATGCGGGCGCTGGACGACCCGACTGAGCTGTCCGAGGAGCGGCGGCTGGCCTACGTCGGTATCACCCGCGCGCGCCAGCGCCTGTATGTGAGCCGGGCCATCGTCCGATCGTCCTGGGGGCAGCCGATGCTGAACCCGGAATCGCGCTTCCTGCGTGAGATTCCGCAGGAACTCATCGAGTGGCGGCGCACCGCGCCTGCCCCGTCGTTCAGCGCACCGGTGAGCGGCGCCGGCCGGTTCGGTACACCGCGCGCGGCCCCGACCCGCTCGGGCGCGGCCAAGCGGCCGCTGCTGGTGCTCGAACCCGGCGATCGGGTGACTCACGACAAGTACGGGCTCGGGCGGGTCGAGGAAGTGTCCGGCGTCGGCGAATCGGCCATGTCCCTCATCGACTTCGGCAGCGCGGGGCGGGTCAAGCTCATGCACAACCACGCGCCGATCAGCAAGCTTTAGTTGCGGCCTACTGCCCGTATGCGGATGGCTACCCGACCATGAGGCGATCCGCGAATTTGATATCGCGGGTGATATCAGACTCTCAAGTCTCCGATTGGTCGCGACGCCGGGCCCGGTTGGCGGTCAGGCCTCCAGCCAGCGTTTGGTGCGGGGATGCATGGCCAGCACCACGCTGGCGATCGGCAGCAGCGGCAGCAGGTGCACGATCCACGCGACACGGGCGCCGGCGATGAACACACCCAGGTACGTCAGCACGGCGACCGCGGCGCCGACCACGATGAGGTAGCGCCCAAACGGTCGGTGCTGCAGCAGCATGATCACGCCCGAAATGGTGGTCACGGCGAACACCAGGGCGAGAAACGCGACCGCGATGCAGAAGAGCCGGTCGGACCGCCACCAGCCGGCGACCAGGTCGGTCGCCACCACCGACGTGGCCCACCCGCTGACGATGCTGACGGCGCACGCTGCGACGGCAGTCCGGTCGCTCGGCGCACTTGGAGTTCCCCGCAGCCCCGTACGAGGCGCGCCCTGGTAGGGCGGCGGCTGTGCGGGAACGTGGGTGGTCGGGGTTTCCGGCGCTATCGGGATAGGTCCGGTGGGCGCCCGGCGGATGATCCGGGTCTTCGAGTCCGACGGAGAGTCGGATTCGGGCGATCGCGGACCGGGTGGTGGTTGGTTAGGCGCGGTCACCTCAACCAGCGTAGTTACCGACCATAAGTCCCCGCTTAGCGAGCCACGGGACTGGATCGATTCGTTCGGTGCCCCCTTGGAGCACCTCGAAGTGCAGGTGAGGGCCTGTGGAGTTACCCCGGTTGCCCATGGTGGCGATCTGGTCGCCGGCCATCACGCGCTGGCCGACGCTGACCAGCGTGGTGTTGATGTGGCCGTAAAGCGTGACGGTGCCGTCGGCATGGCGCAGTTTGACCAGCATGCCGTAGCCGGCGGCGGGGCCCGAGTCGATGACGACGCCGTCGGACACCGCGTAGATCGGCGTCCCGATCGAGTTGGCCAGATCGATGCCGGCGTGCAGCACCCCCCAGCGGTAACCGAAGTTGGAGGTGAAGATGCCCTTCGTCGGCATCACGTACAGCGGCTGCTGCAACCGCGCCTCACGCTGAGCGCGGTCGTTGGCGAACGCGACGCCCTTGGCGAGCTCCTGGTTGTGCACCGCGGCGGTCGCCACCGGCTGGAGCGCGACGACCTGGGCGCCGCGAATGGTGTTGTTGGCCGAACCGCCGGTGAGCGCCGACGCGTTGGCGGTCAGCACGGCCTCGGTCTTCGGTGTATCGGCGTGGCTGGTCGCGGTGTGCGCCGCCGCCGCGGCCGCGCCGGCGGCCATCGCGGAGATCAGCAGGCGACCCCTGGCCGCGCTCGTCGGCTCCTTGCGATGCGCTCCGCCGTGCCGGGCAACGGCGACGACGTCGGTGGCATGCACGCGACGGGGGCGCGCCTCGGTGGCCGGTTCGATGACCACCCGCGGCAGCACCTCGGTTACGGGAGCGGCGAGCCACAGCGGCGTCGGGTCATCGGCCTCGTCGAGGTCGTCGAGCTCCGGGGCCAGCAAGACCTGCGCCTCGTTGTCGAAGGTGGAGTCGTTGCTGTAGTCGAGGTCGCCGAGATCGCTGACCTCGTCGCGCCAATCAAGGTCATCGAAGTTGAAACCGTCGAGCGGGAGGATCTCGGTGACCTCGTTGCGATGGGGCTCGGTACCGCGGCCGCCCGCCGCGCGACCAACTCTCACCACACCTGCTGTTTCAGCAGTAGAAGAAGTCAAACGGTGCTGGGACAAGCTGGAATGTCCTCGTATCGTGACCATAACGTTATCTGGACCCTAGGAAGGTATCCGCTAACTCGCGGAACTGGCAACCTCGTCGAGCAATCCCGTGGAAATTGTGATTTGGCTCACGAACGGGGTATGTCGCTAGGCCGTGAGCTGTGCCACATCGCCGGACGCGCCCGAAACGGGCGGTTGGCCGGTGGATACAGTTCCTCCGTGCGAGTTGCCGATCACGGCACCGCCCGTCAAGAGGCCTAGCAGTTGAGTCGAGCGAAGACAGAGAGTCCATGGACCTTTTCGAGTATCAAGCCAAAGAATTGTTCGTCAAGCACAACGTACCGACCACGCCGGGGCGAGTGACGGACACCGCCGAGGGCGCGAAGGAAATCGCGACCGAGGTCGGCGCCCCGGTGATGGTCAAGGCCCAGGTGAAGGTCGGCGGCCGCGGCAAGGCCGGCGGGGTCAAGTACGCGGCCACCCCTGACGACGCGTATGAACACGCCAGGAACATCCTCGGCCTCGACATCAAGGGGCACGTCGTGAAGAAGCTGCTGGTCGCCGAGGCCAGCGACATCGCCGAGGAGTACTACATCTCCTTCCTGCTCGACCGCGCCAACCGCACCTACCTCGCCATGTGCTCGGTCGAGGGCGGCATGGAGATCGAAGAGGTCGCCGCGACCAAGCCCGAGCGGCTGGCCAAGGTGCCGGTGAACGCCGTCAAGGGCGTCGACCTGGCGACCGCGCGTTCCATCGCCGAGCAGGGCCATCTGCCGGCCGAGGTGCTCGACGCCGCCGCGGTGACCATCAACAAGCTGTGGGAGCTCTTCGTCGCCGAGGACGCCACCCTGGTCGAGGTGAATCCGCTCGTCCGCACCCCCGACGACCGGATCCTGGCGCTGGACGGCAAGGTCACCCTCGACGCGAACGCCGACTTCCGGCAACCCGGTCACGCCGAGTTCGAGGATCGCGACGCGACGGACCCGCTGGAGCTCAAGGCCAAGGAGCACGACCTCAACTACGTCAAGCTGGATGGCGCGGTCGGCATCATCGGCAACGGCGCGGGCCTGGTCATGTCCACCCTTGACGTCGTCGCCTACGCCGGCGAGAAGCACGGCGGGGTCAAGCCGGCCAACTTCCTCGACATCGGGGGTGGCGCGTCAGCCGAGGTGATGGCCGCGGGCCTCGACGTCATCCTGAACGACAAGCAGGTCAAGAGCGTGTTCGTGAATGTGTTCGGCGGCATCACCTCCTGCGACGCCGTCGCCAACGGCATCGTGACCGCACTCAACATGCTCGGCGACGAGGCCAACAAGCCGCTCGTGGTGCGGCTGGACGGCAACAACGTCGACGAAGGCCGGCGCATCCTGGCCCAGGCCAACCACCCGCTGGTGATCCAGGCCGACACGATGGACGCCGGAGCCGACAAAGCCGCCGAGCTGGCGAACAACTAAGGGAGCCAACACATGTCGATCTTCCTGAACAAGGATTCCAAGGTCATCGTCCAGGGCATCACCGGCGGCGAGGGCACCAAGCACACTGCGCTCATGCTGAAGGCGGGCACCCAGGTGGTGGGCGGGGTGAACGCCCGTAAGGCGGGCACCACCGTCTCGCACGTCGACCCGGTCGGCAAGGACGTCGAGTTGCCGGTGTTCGCCACCGTCGCGGAGGCGATGAAGGAGACCGGCGCCGACGTGTCCGTCGTCTTCGTGCCGCCGAAGTTCGCCAAGGACGCGATCATCGAGGCCATCGACGCCGAGATCCCGCTGCTGGTCGTCATCACCGAGGGAATTCCGGTGCAGGACACCGCTTACGCGTGGGCCTACAACGTCGACAAAGGGCAGAAGACCCGCATCATCGGGCCGAACTGCCCCGGCATCATCACGCCGGGCGAGGCGCTGGCGGGTATCACCCCGGCCAACATCACCGGCCCGGGTCCGGTCGGTCTGGTGTCCAAGTCGGGCACGCTGACCTACCAAATGATGTACGAGCTGCGCGATTTCGGGTTCACCACCTCGATCGGCATCGGCGGCGACCCCGTCATCGGGACGACGCACATCGATGCCATCGAGGCGTTCGAGAAGGACCCCGACACCAAGGTCATCGTGATGATCGGCGAGATCGGTGGCGATGCCGAGGAGCGCGCGGCCGACTACATCAAGGCCAACGTCTCCAAGCCGGTCGTCGGCTACGTCGCGGGATTCACTGCGCCGGAGGGCAAGACGATGGGCCACGCCGGCGCCATCGTGTCCGGCTCGTCGGGCACCGCGGCCGCCAAGAAGGAGGCCTTGGAGGCGGCCGGCGTCAAGGTGGGCAAGACCCCGTCGGAGACGGCGGCCCTGGCGCGGGAGATCCTGCAGAGCCTGTAGCCCCCAACCGAGACCGTTGGTCGGCTCGCGACTCCGCGAACCGACCGCGGTTTCGTTTCGACCCCGGCCATCGGTTAGCCTGTCGAACTAACAGTTGCCAGGAGGTTCGTCATGCCGGTGGATCCGCGCACTCCGGTGCTCGTTGGGGTCGGACAGTTCACCGAGCGCATCGACGACCCCGACTATCGGGGCATGTCGGCGGTCGACCTCGCGACCGCGGCGACGCAAGCGGCTCTTGCGGACACCGGCGCCAAAGGCGTTGCCAAGGTCGTCGACACGGTCTTCGGGCTCCGGCAGTTCGAGATCTCCGGACCGATGCCGGCGACGCTGGGTAAGTCCAACAACTACCCGCGTTCGGTGATGAATCGGCTGGGCGGCGACCCGGCCCGCGTGGTGCTCGAACCAGTAGGGGGGCAGGGCCCGCAGAAGCTGGTCACCGAGGCGGGCAACACGATCGCGGCCGGCGATGCCGATGTCGTGCTGATCATGGGCTCCGAGCCGGGGTCGACGGCCCGTTATTTCGCGAACCGCGATGACAAGCCCGACTTCACCGAACACGTCGAGGGTCAGCTGGAGGATCGCGGCCACCAGATCTCCAGCTATATCGACGAATACACGATCCAGCACGGCCTGACCGGCGCGCCCGTGCAGTACGGGCTCCTAGAGAATGCCCGGCGCGGCCGCCTCGGGCGGAGCGTGGCCGACTATCGACGCGAAATGGCCGAACTGTTCGCGCCGATGTCGAGAATTGCTGCCAAGAATCCGTTTTCGTCGTCACCGGTCGAGCGGTCGGTCGACGAGATCATCACGATCACCGAGGACAACCGGATGATCGGTGACCCCTACCCGCGTCTGCTCGTCGCCCGCGATCAGGTCAACCAGGGCGCCGCGGCGGTGCTGATGTCGGTGGAGGCCGCGACCCGCCTCGGGGTGACCGAGGACAAGTGGGTGTATCTGCATGGCCATTCGGACATGGTCGAGCAGGCGATGCTCGACCGCGCCGACCTGGGCGCCAGCCCGGCCGCCGTCCGTGCGGCGCAGGAAGCGTTGCGGGTGGCCGGGATCGGCGTCGACGACATCGCCACGTTCGATCTGTACAGCTGCTTTCCGTTTCCAGTCTTCGTCATCTGCGAAGCCCTGGGCATCGACGCCGACGACCCGCGCGGCCTCACCCTCACCGGCGGATTGCCGTACTTCGGCGGCCCCGGCAACAGCTATTCACTGCACGGTATCGCCGAGACGGTAGCCCAGATGCGGGACAGGCCAGGGGAATTCGGGTTCGTCGGCGCCAATGGCGGCATCATGAGCAAGTACTCGGTCGGCATCTACTCGACCACGCCGGTGGAGTGGCGCGCCGACAACTGTGCGGAGCTGAGAAAGGAGATCGCCGCACTGCCCAAGGTCAACGTCACGAAAAAGCCGGACGGTGCGGCAACCATCGAGACATACTCGGTGCGCTACGACTGGCCGGTCCGCACCGGCATCATCGTCGGCAGGCTCGCCGCGGACCACACGCGATTCATGGCCACCACCGACGACGAGGATCTCGTGGCGTTGATGTGCGACGGCGACCCACTCGGTGCGGAGATCTTCGTGTGGTCAACCGGCAACGGCAACCGGGCTTCGCTGGGGTAGGTCAGGCGTCGCGCCTTTGCTGCGCGACACGTAACCCAGACACACGACACGCCGGGCACGGTCGCTCTGACTTATGTCTGGCGAAGATGCGGGAGGAATTCAGTCAGACCAGGGCGGCCAGCTTGCCCGCCAGCCGCTCGACGTAGGCGGCGACCTCGTCCTCGGCCTTGTCCGGCAGGCCGAACAGCACCTCGGTCACGCCCAGCTCGGCCCACTTGGCGAGCTTCTCGGGGATCGGCTTGAAGTCCAGCGCCACGATCTGCGGGGCGCCGCCGCGGTCGGCGGCCGCCCAGGTGTCCTGCAGCAACTTGACCGGTTCGTCGATGTCGAAGTCGCGCGGGGTGGTGATCCAGCCGTCGGCGCTGCGGGCGATCCACTTGAAGTTCTTTTCGGTTCCGGCCGCGCCCACCAGCACGGGGATGTGCGGCTGTACGGGCTTGGGCCACGCCCAGCTGGGCCCGAACTTGACGAACTCGCCGTCGTAGGCGGCTTCCTCCTTGGTCCACAGCTCGCGCATCGCCTCGATGTATTCGCGCAGCATGGTGCGGCGCCGCGCAGGCGGCACGCCGTGGTCGGCGAGTTCGTCGGTGTTCCAGCCGAAGCCCACGCCGAGGCTGACCCGTCCGCCGGACAAATGGTCGAGGGTGGCGATGCTTTTCGCCAACGTGATCGGGTCGTGTTCGACGGGCAGCGCGACCGCCGTGGAGAGCCGCACCCGCGACGTGACGGCGCACGCCGCACCCAGGCTTACCCATGGGTCTAGCGTCCGCATGTAGCGGTCGTCGGGCAGCGACGCGTCGCCCGTCGTCGGGTGCGCCGCCTCACGCTTAATCGGGATATGCGTGTGTTCTGGCACGTAGAAGGTCGTGAAGCCGTGGTCGTCGGCAAGCTTCGCGGCCGACGCCGGAGAGATGCCGCGGTCGCTGGTAAAAAGCACAAGCCCGTAATCCATGGGGAGAATTAGAACGTGTTCTACCTCCGCTGAGCAAGCTGCCGGCGCGCCTGCCGTTCCGGGCGAGGCCCACGGCGCGGATCGCGGTCCAAGCCGGTGGTCACGGCACGGGCGTTCCGAAGTGCGCTAGCGTGGTTGGTCGATCGCGTCGCAACGCAACCGCCGGGCACGGCGTTTATGGAACGGCGCGCCCGCAAGCACAGCGTCGCGACCCCACCGTGGCGCCCGCAAAGGCACTTCACAGGCAACGCAACAGGAGGAGCCAATGACCTACTCGCCCGGCAGCCCCGGATACCAACCCTCGCCGCAGGGCGGCTCCTACGCAGGCGCCACTCCGTCGTTCACCAAGGACGACGACGGCACCACCAAGCTCCCGCTCTACCTCAACATCGCGGTGGTCGTGCTCGGCCTGGCCGTGTACCTGCTGAACTTCGGGCCGACGTTCACCATCGGCGCCGACCTCGGCCCGGGCGTCGGTGGACGCGCCGGCGACGCGGGCACGGCGGTCATCATCGCACTGCTGGCCGCGCTGTTGGCCGGCCTGAGCCTGTTGCCCAAGGCGAAGAACTACGCCGGCATCGTCGCGGTAGTCGCGGTCCTCGGGGCATTGCTGGCCATCACCGAGATCATCAACCTGCCCACCGGCGTCTCGATCGGCTGGGCGATGTGGCCTCTCGTGGCGTGCGCCGTGCTCCAGGCGATCGCGGCCGTCGTCGTCGTCCTGTTGGAGGCGGGCGTGATCACCGCGCCGGCGCCGCGGCCGAAGTACGACCCCTATGCCCAGTACGGCCAGTACGGGCAGTACGGCCAATACGGCCAGCAGCCCTACTACGGTCAGCCGGGCCAGCAGCAGTCGCCGCAGCACCCGGGATACGGCTCGCAGTACGGCGGCTATGCCAGCCAGGCCCCGACCCAAGCCGCGGTTCAGACCGGCGGTTTCGGTGCCCAGCCCGCGCCGCAGTCCGGGCCCCAATCGGCCGCGCAGCAAGGGCCGTCCACCCCGCCCACGGGCTTCCCCAGCTTCAGCCCGCCGCCGGCGGCCGGCTCGGGCTCCGAGGGTTCGCCTCCCAATTACTCCAACCAGGGCGGGGCCCAGCAGTCCTACGGCCAGGAGCAGCAGCCGCCCTCATCGCCGTCTGGTCCAGCGCCGGCCTAACCGTGCGCCCTCGCGCCTAAGTCGGGACGTGCGCCGAGAGTGAAAAGGGTGTCGGAAGGCGCGGACAACCGGCCGGTGGGCGCTCGACAGGCCCGTGACCTCGTCCGGGTCGCGTTCGGCCCCGCGGTGGTGGCCCTGGTCGTCATCGCCGCGGTCACGCTGCTGCAGTTGTTGATCGCCAACAGCGACATGACCGGCGCGCTGGGCGCGATCGCGAGCATGTGGCTCGGCATCCACCAGGTGCCGGTCTCGATCGGCGGTCGCGAACTGGGCGTGATGCCGCTGTTGCCGGTGCTGTTGCTGATCTGGGCTACCGCGCGCAGCACCGCCCGGGCCATCTCGCCGTATTCCTCGTGGCTGGTGATCCGCTGGGTCGTCGCGTCGGCGCTCGGCGGGCCCCTGCTGATCGCCGCGATCGCCCTGGCGGTCATCCACGATGCATCGTCGGTGATCACCGAACTGCAAACCCCCAGCGCACTGCGCGCGTTCGCCGGCGTGCTGGTGGTGCACACCATCGGCGCCGCGTTCGGCGTGTGGTCGCGGGTGGGGCGACGGTCGTTGGCGGTGTTGAGCCTGCCGTTGTGGCTGGGCGACGCGCTGCGCGCGGCCTCCGCGGGGGTGCTGGCGTTGGTCGGCCTCTCCGGCTTGGTCACCGCGGCCTCGCTGGTGGTGCATTGGGCGACGATGCAAGAGCTCTACGGGATCACCGAGTCGATATTCGGCCAGTTCAGCCTCACGGTCCTGTCGGTGTTGTACGCGCCCAACGTCATCGTGGGCACCTCGGCGATGGCGGTCGGGTCCAGCGCTCACCTGGGCTTCGCGACCTTCAGTTCGTTCACCGTCTTCGGCGGCGACATCCCGGCGCTGCCGATCCTGGCCGCGGCGCCCAGGCCGCCGCTCGGGCCGGTGTGGGTCGCCCTGCTCATCATCGGCGCCTCGTCCGGGGTGGCGGTTGGGCAACAATGCGCCCGGCGCGCGTTGCCGCTGATCCCGGCGACGGGCAAGCTCCTGGTCGCATCGGTCGCCGGCGCGTTGGCGATGTGCCTGCTCGCGTACGGCGGCAGCGGCCGGCTGGGCAACTTCGGCGATGTCGGCGTCGACCAGGGCGCCCTGTTGATCGGGGTGTTCTTCTGGTTCTCGGTCGTGGGCGGCGTCACGCTGGTGATGAGCGGCGGCATCAGGTCCCGGCCCCGGCGGCGCAAACCCGCGCCGGCCGCGGCGGAAGAACCGGCGGACTTTGCGGAGGTCTTCGAAGAGCCCGCGGCCGAGCCGGACGACGAGCCGCCGGCCGACCACGACGACGTCGACGCGCACGGCGCGCCGGTCAGCGACGACGACGCATCGATGAGCGACGACGACGGGGTGCCGCCGCACGACGACGTCGGGGCGCCGCCGAGCGCGACCGACCGCGAGTCCGACGACTAGCTGCCACTAGGCTCTCTGCTTGTGGCCGAACCGCTCCATGTGCCCCCGAGTGCGCCGGCACGAGTGGTGGTGCTGGCATCGGGCACCGGATCGTTGCTGAGCTCCCTGCTCGACGCCGCCGTCGGCGAGTACCCGGCCCGCGTGGTCGCCGTCGGCGCCGACCGCGACTGCCTGGCCACCGAGATCGCCGCGCGGGCGGCACTGCCGACGTTCACCGCCCGGCTTGGCGAACACCCCGACCGCGCCGCCTGGGACGCGGCCATCACCGCAGCCACCGCCGCGCACTCGCCCGACCTGGTGGTGTCGGCTGGTTTTATGAAAATACTTGGGCCACAGTTCCTTTCGCGATTCTATGGACGGATCATCAACACCCATCCGGCGTTGTTGCCGGCGTTCCCGGGCGCGCACGGAGTGGCCGACGCGTTGGCCTACGGCGTGAAGGTCACAGGTTGTACGGTGCATCTGGTGGACGCCGGGACGGACACCGGGCCGATCCTGGCCCAGCAATCCGTGCCGGTGCTCGACGGCGACAGCGAAGAGACCCTGCATGAACGCATCAAGGTCACCGAACGGAAGCTCCTGGTGGACGTGGTGGCCGAGATCGCGACCGGAGGCCTGACCCTGGTCGGAAGAACAGCGACGATCGGACGAAAGGCGACCAAGCGATGAGCACCGACGACTGGCCGGAGACGGCGAAAAGGCCGATCCGCCGCGCGTTGATCAGCGTCTACGACAAGAGCGGCCTCGTCGACCTCGCCCGCGGGCTGACGGACGCGGGCGTCGAGATCGTCTCGACCGGGTCGACGGCGAAGACCATTGCCGAGAAAGGCATTCCGGTCACCCGGGTGGAGGAGCTGACCGGCTTTCCCGAGGTGCTCGACGGGCGGGTCAAGACGCTGCACCCGCGGGTGCATGCCGGCCTGCTCGCCGACCTCCGCAAACCCGAACACGCCGCGGCGCTCGAGGAACTGGGTGTCGCCGCGTTCGAGCTCGTCGTCGTCAACCTGTATCCGTTCAGCGAGACCGTCGACTCCGGCGCCAGCATCGACGAGTGCGTCGAGCAGATCGACATCGGCGGGCCGTCGATGGTCCGTGCCGCCGCGAAAAATCATCCCAGCGTGGCGGTGGTCGTCGACCCACGCGGTTACGACGGCGTGCTCGCCGCGGTGCGACACGGTGGTTTCACCCTGGCCGAGCGAAAGAAGCTGGCGGCGCTGGCGTTTCAGCACACCGCGGACTACGACATCGCCGTGGCGGGCTGGATGGAGTCGACGCTGGCGCCCGAGCACCCGCCGACCGCGTTCCCCAAGTGGTTGGGGCGCAGCTGGAGCCGATCGGCGATGCTGCGGTACGGCGAGAACCCGCACCAGCAGGCGGCGCTCTACAGCGACCCCGGCGCCTGGCCGGGACTGGCGCAGGCCGAGCAGCTGCACGGAAAAGAGATGTCGTACAACAACTTCACCGATGCGGACGCGGCCTGGCGGGCCGCCTTCGACCACGAACAGACCTGCGTGGCGATCATCAAGCACGCCAACCCCTGTGGAATCGCGATCTCGACGGAATCGGTGGCCGATGCGCACCGCAAGGCCCACGAATGCGATCCGTTGAGCGCATTCGGCGGGGTCATCGCGGCCAATACCGAAGTCAGCCTCGAGATGGCCGAGTATGTGAGCACCATCTTCACCGAGGTCATCGTCGCGCCGGCCTACGCGCCGGAGGCGTTGGAAGCCCTGACGCGGAAGAAGAACATCCGGGTGCTGGTGGCCTCCGAGCCGCTGACCGGGGGCACGGAGCTGCGACCGATCAGCGGTGGGCTGCTGGTCCAGCAACGCGACGAGCTCGACGCGCACGGCGACAACCCCGCCAACTGGACCCTGGCGACGGGATCACCGGCCGACCCCGCCACGCTGACCGACCTGGTCTTCGCCTGGCGGGCGTGCCGCGCGGTCAAATCGAACGCCATCGTGATCGCCGGCGGCGGCGCCACCATCGGCGTGGGCATGGGACAGGTGAACCGGGTCGACGCCGCACGGCTCGCGGTGGAAAGGGGCGCCGACAGGGTCCGCGGCGCGGTCGCGGCCTCGGACGCGTTCTTTCCCTTCCCCGACGGACTCGAGACGCTGACCGCCGCGGGGGTCAGGGCGATAGTCCATCCCGGCGGCTCGGTCCGCGACGATGAGGTGACCGCGGCGGCAGCCAACGCCGGGGTCACGTTGTACCTCACCGGCGCCCGCCACTTCGCCCACTGAGCGCTCAGCGCGTGAGGCGGTTACGCAACGCGTAGCGTGGAGTGGTGCCATCACCCAGCAATCTGCCCCGGACCGTCGGTGAGCTGCGTGCCGCCGGCCATCGTGAGCGGGGAGTCAAACAGGAAATTCGGGAAAACCTGCTGACGCGTCTCGCCGACGGCGCGGATGGGGAAGCGGTATGGCCGGGCATCCTCGGTTTCGACGACACCGTTCTGCCGCAGCTGGAGCGGGCGCTCATCGCCGGGCACGACTTCGTCCTGCTCGGTGAGCGTGGTCAGGGCAAGACGCGGCTGCTGCGCGCCCTGGTGGGCCTGCTCGACGAGTGGACGCCGGTGATCGCCGGGGCGGAATTGGGCGAGCATCCCTATTCGCCGATCACCCCGGAGTCGATCCGCAAGGCCGCCACCCTGGGCGACGACCTGCCGATCGAGTGGCGGCACCGCAGCGAGCGCTACACCGAGAAGCTGGCAACTCCGGACACCAGCGTCGCCGACCTCGTCGGCGACATCGACCCGATCAAGGTCGCCGAGGGCCGCAGCCTCGGTGACCCGGAGACCATCGCCTACGGCCTGATCCCGCGGGCACACCGCGGCATCGTCGCGGTCAACGAGCTGCCCGACCTCGCCGAGCGCATTCAGGTGTCGATGCTCAACGTGATGGAGGAGCGCGACATCCAGGTCCGCGGCTACACCCTGCGTCTGCCGCTGGACGTTTTGGTGGTGGCCAGCGCCAACCCCGAGGACTACACCAACCGGGGCCGCATCATCACCCCGCTCAAGGACCGGTTCGGCGCGGAGATCCGCACCCATTACCCGCTCGAGCTCGACGCCGAGGTCGGCGTCATCGTTCAAGAGGCGCACCTGTCCGCGCAGGTCCCCGACTACCTGATGCAGGTGATCGCCCGGTTCGCCCGGTACTTGCGGGAATCCAACTCCGTCGATCAGCGCTCCGGGGTGTCGGCGCGGTTCGCGATCGCCGCGGCCGAGACCGTGGCCGCCGCCGCCCGCCACCGCGGCGCGGTGCTGGGGGAGACGGACCCCGTCGCCCGCGTGGTCGACCTCGGCACGGTGATCGACGTCCTGCGCGGCAAGCTGGAATTCGAGTCCGGTGAGGAGGGCCGCGAGCAGGCCGTGCTCGAGCACCTGCTGCGCCGGGCCACGGCCGACACCGCCTCCCGGGTGCTCGGCGGCATCGACGTCGGATCCTTGGTGTCCGCTGTCGAAGGCGGTTCCGCGGTCACGACGGGTGAGCGCGTGTCGGCCAAGGACGTGCTGGCCGCGGTTCCCGCGCTGCCGGTGGTCGACAAGATCGCCGCCAAGGTCAACGCCCAGTCGGAGGGTGAGCGCGCCGCGGCGCTGGAACTCGCCCTCGAGGCGTTGTATCTGGCCAAGCGGATCGACAAGGTGTCCGGGGAGGGCCAAACGGTCTATGGCTAGGTCTGATGGTGACGATCCGTCGCGCCCGGCTTCGCCGGGCTTGCGATCGTCACGCGGGCATTCGTCGCGATACTCGGCGTACACCGGCGGGCCGGACCCGCTGGCCCCGCCGGTAGATCTGCGCGAGGCTCTCGAGCAGATCGGGCAGGACGTCATGGCGGGCACGTCGCCGCGCCGCGCGCTGTCCGAGCTGTTGCGCCGCGGCACCAAGAACACGCCCGGCGCCGACCGGCTGGCCGCCGAGGCGAACCGCCGCCGGCGGGAGTTGTTGCGCCGCAACAACTTAGATGGCACCCTGCAGGAGATCAAGAGGCTGCTCGACGAGGCCGTGCTGGCCGAGCGCAAGGAACTGGCTCGCGCGCTCGACGACGACGCGCGGTTCGGCGAACTGCAGCTCGACGCGCTGCCGTCGTCTCCGGCCAAGGCCGTTCAGGAGCTCTCCGACTACAACTGGCGCAGCAACGAGGCCCGCGAGAAGTACGACCAGATCAAGGATCTGCTCGGCCGCGAGATGCTGGATCAGCGTTTCGCCGGCATGAAGGAGGCCCTCGCGGGCGCCACCGACGAAGACCGCCAGCGGGTCAACGACATGCTGAACGACCTCAACGACCTGCTGGACAAGCACGCCCGCGGTGAGGACACCCAGCAGGACTTCGAAGACTTCATGAACTCCCACGGCGAGTTCTTCCCGGAGAACCCCCGCAACGTCGACGAGCTGCTGGACTCGCTGGCCAAGCGGGCCGCGGCCGCGCAACGCTTCCGCAACAGCCTGAGCCCGGACCAGCGCGCCGAGCTGGATGCCCTGGCGCAGCAGGCATTCGGGTCGCCGTCACTGATGCAGGCGCTGAACCGGCTCGACGCGCACCTGCAGGCCGCGCGGC
Source organism: Mycobacterium paraffinicum (assembly GCF_001907675.1). Lineage (GTDB taxonomy): Bacteria > Actinomycetota > Actinomycetes > Mycobacteriales > Mycobacteriaceae > Mycobacterium > Mycobacterium paraffinicum_A. Next base: position 49,936 of record NZ_MPNT01000001.1, on the reverse strand, counting down.
CAGGGGAGGACTGGACGGGGTCCGAAGAGTTCTCCGGTGACAACCCGTTCGGGATGGGCGAAGGCACCCAGGCGATTTCGGACATCGCCGAACTGGAGCAGCTGGCCGAGCAGCTGTCGCAGAGCTATCCCGGCGCCACCATGGACGACGTCGACCTCGATGCGCTGGCACGGCAACTCGGCGACCAGGCCGCCGTCGACGCCCGCACGCTCGCCGAATTGGAACGCGCACTGGTCAATCAGGGATTTTTAGACCGGGGTTCCGACGGGCAGTGGCGGCTCTCGCCGAAGGCCATGCGCAGGCTGGGCGAGACGGCGTTACGGGATGTGGCGCAACAACTTTCCGGTCGGCGCGGAGAGCGGGACCACCGGCGCGCGGGCGCGGCCGGTGAACTCACCGGCGCCACCCGGCCCTGGCAGTTCGGTGACACCGAGCCGTGGAACATCTCGCGCACGCTGACCAACGCGGTGTTGCGGCAGGCGGGAACGGCCAGCCTGGACACCGCCGGATCGCTGAAGATCACCGTCGACGACGTCGAGGTCTCCGAGACCGAGACGCGCACTCAAGCCGCGGTGGCGCTGCTGGTCGACACCTCGTTCTCGATGGTGATGGAGAATCGCTGGCTGCCCATGAAGCAGACGGCGCTGGCGCTGAATCACCTGGTGTGCACCCGGTTTCGTTCGGACGCCTTGCAGATCATCGCGTTCGGACGGTACGCCCGCACGGTGAGCGCCGCGGAGTTGACGGGTCTCGAGGGCGTCTACGAGCAGGGCACCAACCTGCACCACGCGCTGGCGTTGGCCGGTCGGCACCTGCGGCGGCATCCCAACGCGCAGCCCGTCGTGCTGGTGGTGACCGACGGCGAGCCCACCGCTCACCTGGAGGACTTCGACGGTGACGGCACGACCGTGTTTTTCGATTACCCGCCGCACCCGCGGACCATCGCCCACACCGTGCGCGGGTTCGACGACATGGCACGCCTCGGCGCGCAGATCACCATCTTCCGGTTGGGCAGCGACCCCGGCCTCGCGCGCTTCATCGACCAGGTTGCCCGGCGGGTCGAGGGGCGCGTCGTGGTGCCCGATCTCGATGGCCTGGGCGCGGCCGTGGTGGGCGACTACCTCCGGTCTCGCCGCCGCTAGTCCCTTGCCGACCACGGGGATAGGTGCTCGCTCCAGCGGGTACAGGGACCGAGAAGGAGGAGATGCATGAGCAAGGTTCCAACGATCGAACTCAACGACGGTGTCAGCATTCCGCAGCTCGGCTTCGGCGTTTTCCAGATCAAGCCCGACGAGACCGCGGCGGCGGTCAAGACCGCACTGGAGATCGGCTACCGGCATATCGACACCGCCGAGATGTATGGCAACGAAAAGCAAGTCGCACAAGGCATCCGCGACGCCGGTGTCGACCGCGCCGACGTGTTTGTCACCAGCAAGCTCAACAATGGCTTTCACCTACCCGACGATGCTCGCCGTGCCTTCGACCAAACGCTGAAGGCCCTGGATTCGGACTACGTCGACTTGTTCCTCATTCACTGGCCGTTGCCCACCCTCTACGACGGCGACTTCGTTTCGACGTGGAAGGTCTTCGAGGAGTTCGCCCGCGACGGGCGCGCCCGCAGCATCGGCGTCTCGAATTTCCAAGTCGCACACCTGGAACGGCTGGCCAACGAAACCGACACCGTCCCGTCGGTCAATCAGATCGAGCTTCATCCGTATTTTCAGAACACGCAGGTTAGGTCGTACGATCGCGAGCACGGCATCGCCACCGAGGCGTGGGCGCCGATCGCGCAGGGCAAGGTGCTCGACGATCCGGTGATAAACCGCATCGCCGAGGCGCGCGGCAAATCGGCGGCGCAGGTGGTGCTGCGCTGGCACATTCAGCGCGGCGACATCGTGTTCCCCAAGTCGGTCACCCCGGAGCGGGTCAAGGAGAACTTCGAGATTTTCGACTTCGAGTTGGATGACTCCGACATGGACGCGATCTCAGCGCTGGACAAGGGTGAAGCGGGGAGGAACGGGCCCAACCCCGATAAGTTCGACTACGTGCCCGGCTGACTGCTAGCCGTGGGGCCGGCGGGCCTTGCGAATGATGCCGACGGCGCCCCACAGCGAAAAGCCGCGGATCTTCACCTTCGGTGCGCCCGGGGTGCCCTGGCCGAGGACGCTGCGGTCGAAGTTGCCCATGACGCCGCGGCCGTGAATCTCGACGTTCACTTCCGGCGGCAGCAAAATCTTCGTCGCCCCCATGATCGAGATCGCGTGGATGTCGACCTCGGTCGAGGTGAAGTCGGCGTAGCGCAGATCCACCACGCCGTTGCCCCAGAAGGCGAAGGTGGTGAGCTTCTTGGGCACGTTCCACCGACCGCGCCGTTCGAAGCCGCTCAACAGCGCCAGCAGCAGCGTGGACGGCGCCGGATTCGGTTTGGCACCGCGGCGCGGGTTGATCTGTGAGCCAGGCAGGTCGGCGCGCAGCTGATCCAGTTCCTCGTATGTGGTCGCCGCGTAGGCCCGGGTCAGGCGGTCTTCGTAGTCCTTCAGCTGCAGTCGGCCTTGCTCGGCCGCGTAGGCCAGCAACTGCGCGAGCTGGATGCGATCAGTGTCGGCAGCACGCGACGATTCGTCGCGCGTGTCCTTCGCGTCGCGTTGCGCAGAATTGCTCATTACCCACGAGCCTACGACGTCCGGGTCTGGGTGCAAGACGATTGGTCAAACTGCAACCTTGCGCCGCGCCGGCAGGGTTGGCCCGCGGCTTTTGTTTGACACCTGGCTAATTTGCCCAGCTCGGGGCGCGCTTTTGCAGGAACGCCAGCATGCCTTCGCGCGCTTCGTCGGACACGAAGAGCCGGGCGGATTCTTCGGCGAGGCGTTCCGCGTCGCGGTCGAAGCCGTCCAGCACCGCCGCCGTCGTCAGCGCCTTGGAGGCGGCAAGCCCCTGGGGCGAACCGCGGCCCACGTCGGCGAGCAGCGCTGCCACCGCCGCGTCGACGTCCTCGGCGGCCATCGTGATGAGCCCGATGGCCGCCGCCTCGTCGGCTCCGAATGTCTCGCCGGTCAGGTAGTAGCGCGCCGCGGCGCGGGGCGACAGCCTCGGCAGCAGCGTCAGCGAGATGATCGCTGGGGCGACGCCGATTCGGGCCTCGGTCAGGGCGAAGGTGCTACGCGGACCGGCGACGGCGATATCGCACGCGCCGACGAGCCCGAACCCGCCGGCGCGGACGTGCCCGTTGATGGCCGCGATCACCGGCAGCGGCGAGGAGACGATGGCCCGCATCACCGCGGTCATCTCGCGGGCCCGGGCGACGGCCATGTCGTATGTCGACGGTGGCGGCCCGCCTCCCGCGGCGGCGCCGCGCTCGCGATCGCCACCAGGGTCTCCCGCGCCGGCTTCGCTCAGGTCCGCACCGGCGCAGAAGGTGTTACCGGTATGTCCGAGCACGACCGCACGCACTCTCGAGTCCGCGGCGGCGTCACGCAGGCCCCGATGCAGCTGCTCGACGAGCGCGGTCGACAGCGCGTTGCGGTTGTCGGGCGAGTTCAGCGTGAGCCGCGCGAACGGCCCGGCGGTATCGGCCGGACCGGCGTAGTCGACCGGCGTTTCCATCAGTACGACCGGGGCAGGCCCAGCGACGTCTGCGCCACGAAGTTGAGCACCATCTCCCGGCTGACGGGGGCGATCCGCCCGAGTCTGGCCGAGGCGAGCATGGCGGCCACCCCGTATTCCTTGGTCAGCCCGTTGCCGCCCATCGACTGCACGGCTTGGTCGACCGAGCGCGTGGCCGCCTCGGCGGCCGCGTATTTGGCCATGTTGGCGGCCTCCGCCGCGCCCGCGTCGTCACCGCTGTCATACAGCGTGGCGGCCTTCTGCATCATTAGCTTGGCCAGTTGCACCTCGATGTGGCACTGCGCCAACGGATGCGAGAGTCCCTGGTGCGAGCCGATCGGCGTGCCCCATACCTGGCGGGTTTTGACGTAATCGGCGGCCTTGTCCAGAGCGAACCGTCCCATTCCGACCGAGCTGGCGGCGCCCATGATCCGCTCGGGGTTCAGGCCCGCGAACAGCTGGGCGATCGCGGCGTCCTCGGAACCCACCAGCGCGTCGGCCGGCAGCCGGACATCGTCAAGGAAGACCTGGAACTGCCGTTCGGGGCTGATCAGCTCCATTTCGATTGGCGTATAAGTCAATCCGGGGGCATCGGTGGGCACCACGAACAGGGCCGGGCGCAGCTTGCCGGTTTTGGCCTCCTCGGTGCGGCCCACCACCAGGACGGCCTGCGCCTGGTCGATGCCGGAAATGTAGACCTTCTGGCCCTTGAGAATCCAGTCGCTGCCGTCGCGGCGGGCGGTCGTGGTGATCTTGTGGGAGTTGGAGCCCGCGTCGGGCTCGGTGATCGCGAAGGCCATCGTCAGGGTGCCGTCGGCGATGCCGGGAATCCAGCGTTTCTTCTGCTCCTCGGTGCCGAACTTGCTGATGATGGTGCCGTTGATGGCCGGCGAGACCACCATCAGCAGCAGCGCGCTACCCGCCGCCGCCATCTCCTCCATCACCAGCGAGAGCTCGTACATGCCCGCGCCGCCGCCGCCGTACTCCTCGGGCAGGTTCACCCCGAGGAAGCCGAGCTTGCCCGCCTCCGACCACAATTCGTCGGTGTGTTCCTGGGCGCGGGCCTTTCTCAGGTAGTACTCGCTGCCGTAGCCGGCGGCCCACGCGGACACCGACTTACGCAGTGCCTTCCGCTCCTCGCTCTCGATGAAGCTGGTGTCGGTCATGCTGGATCTCCTTCTGCTTGCGGCGCTTCCACTCTTGCCAGGACGGCGCCCACTTCGACTTGCTGGCCGGTCTTGACGTTGAGTTCGACGAGCACGCCCTCGGTCGGCGCGGTGATGGTGTGTTCCATCTTCATGGCCTCGAGCCAGATCAATGGCTGCCCGGCGTCCACGGTGTCGCCGACCGCGGCCCCGACCCGGATTACGTTGCCGGGCATGGGCGCAACCAGCGAACCCTGTTCGACGGCCGAGCCCGGCTCCGGGAAGCGGGGCAGCGCGACCAGATGGACGGGTCCGCGTGCTGAGTCGATGTAGACCTCCCCGCCGTGTCGCGCGACCGTGAAGCCGCACCCCACGCCGGAGCCGTCGGCCAGCACGACCTCGTCCGGTGCGGCGGAGACCAGCCGGACCGGCTCGTCGTCTGCCAACAGCAATCCCGTTCTGCCGAAACGATATTCGACCCGGTGCTCGCCGCCGTCGGCGTCGCGGTAGCTCTTCGACTGGTAGCCGGAGGGCAGGTTGCGCCAGCCGCTGGGTAGCGATCCCAGGACGGGTGCGGACGCGCGGTTGTGCGCGGCGTCGGCGAGCGCGGCGGCGATCGCCGACAACCGGACGGTGGTGCCGTCGGCCAGGGGCGCCGTCAGCTCCTGCAGGCCGTGCGTGTCGAAAAACGCGGTGTCGGTGGCGCCGTCGAGAAAAGCGGGGTGGCGCAACACGTTGACCAGCAGCTCGCGGTTGGTGCGCAGGCCGTGCAGCCGGGTGCGGGCGAGCGCGTCGGCGAGTACCAGCGCCGCCTGCCGGCGCGTCGGCGCGTACGAGATGACCTTGGCCAGCATCGGGTCGTAGTGAATGGACACCGTGGATCCGGCGACGATGCCCGAGTCGAGCCGGATGCCGGTCCGGCGCCCCAGCGTGCGGAATTGCGACTGGACCGCGGGCACCTCGAAGCGGTGCACGCGGCCGGCCTGCGGTTGCCAGCCCTGCGCGGGATCCTCCGCGTAGAGGCGGGCCTCGATCGAATGTCCGTGCGCGGCGGGTGGTTCGGCGTCGAGCCGGTCACCGTCGGCGACGGCGATCTGCCATTCCACGAGGTCGAGTCCGGTGGTTTCCTCGGTCACCGGGTGCTCGACCTGCAGCCGGGTGTTCATCTCCAGAAAGTAGAACTCGCCGTTGTCGTCGGCGAGGAATTCGACGGTCCCGGCGCCCGTGTAGCCGATCGCCTCGGCGGCAAGCCGGGCCGCGTCGAACAGTTTGGCCCGCATGCCCGGTGTGCGCTCGACCAAGGGGGAGGGGGCCTCCTCGATGATCTTCTGGTGTCGGCGCTGAATGGAGCATTCGCGTTCCCCGACGGCCCAGACCGTGCCGTGGGTGTCGGCCATGACCTGAACTTCGATGTGGTGCCCGGTGGGCAGATAGCGCTCGCAGAACACCGTCGCGTCGCCGAACGCGGACTGCGCCTCCCGGCGGGCCGCTTCCACTTCGCCGGCGAGCGCGGACAATTCGCGCACCACCCGCATTCCCCGGCCTCCGCCGCCGGCGGAGGCCTTCACCAGCACCGGAAGCTGCGCCTGAGTTACCGTCTCCGGGTCGAGCTCGTCGAGCACCGGAACACCGGCGGCGGCCATCAGCTTCTTGGATTCGATCTTGGAACCCATCGCCCGCGCCGCGTCCACCGGCGGCCCGATCCATGTCAGGCCCGCGCCCTGCACGGCCGCCGCGAAATCGGCGTTTTCCGAGAGGAACCCGTACCCGGGGTGCACCGCGTCGGCACCCGCGGCGCGGGCGGCCGCAATGATCGCCTCGGCGTTGAGGTAGTCGTTGGTGTTGGGCAGCCGCACGCTGGCGTCTGCCTCCGCGACGTGGGGCGCGGCGGCGTCCGGGTCGGTGTAGACGGCGACGGTGCCCAGGCCAAGCCGCCGGCAGGTGGCGAAGACCCGTCGGGCGATCTCGGCCCTGTTGGCGACTAGCACTCGAGTAACCATGGGGCTCACATCCGGAAGACGCCGAAGTTCGACGTCCCCTTGATCGGGCCATTGGCGATGGCGGACAGACACATTCCCAAGACGGTGCGGGTGTCGCGCGGGTCGATGACCCCGTCGTCGTAGAGCATCCCGGACAGGACCAGCGGCAGCGACTCGGCCTCGATCTGTCCCTCGACGGCGGCCCGCATCGCGGCGTCGGCCTCTTCGTCGACCTGCTGGCCGCGGGCTTCGGCGGCGGCCCGGGCCACGATCGACAAGACGCCCGCAAGCTGAGCGCCGCCCATCACCGCGGATTTGGCGCTGGGCCAGGCGAACAGGAACCGGGGGTCGTAGGCGCGGCCGCACATGCCGTAGTGGCCGGCGCCATAGGAGGCGCCGATCAACAGCGAGATGTGCGGGACGGTCGAGTTGGAGACCGCGTTGATCATCATCGAGCCGTGCTTGATCATCCCGCCCTCTTCGTAGTCCTTGCCCACCATGTAGCCGGTGGTGTTGTGCAGGAACAGCAGCGGGGTGTTGGAGCGATTGGCCAGCTGGATGAATTGGGTCGCCTTCTGTGACTCCTCGCTGAACAGCACGCCGCGCGCGTTGGCCAGGATGCCCAGCGGGTAGCCGTGCAGCCGAGCCCACCCGGTCACCAGCGACGACCCGTACATGGCCTTGAATTCGTCGAATTCGGAGCCGTCGACGATGCGGGCGATCACCTCACGCGGGTCGAACGGGACGCGCAGATCCGCGGGCACAATGCCGATCAGCTCCTCGGCGTCGAACAGCGGATCGACGACCGGGCCGGGCGCGGGCCCCTCTTTGCGCCAGTTCAGCCTGGCGACGATGCGGCGCCCGATACGGATGGCGTCGAGCTCGTCGACCGCGAAGTAGTCGCCCAAACCGGATACGCGGGAATGCATTTCGGCGCCGCCCAGCGACTCGTCGTCGGACTCCTCGCCGGTGGCCATCTTGACCAACGGGGGACCGGCCAGAAACACCTTGGAACGTTCCTTGATCATCACCACGTGGTCGGACATGCCGGGAATGTAGGCGCCGCCGGCGGTGGAGTTGCCGAAAACCAGGGCGATGGTGGGGATGCCGGCCGCCGACAGGCGGGTGAGGTCGCGGAACATCCGCCCGCCTGGGATGAAGATCTCTTTCTGCGTCGGCAGGTCCGCCCCGCCGGATTCCACCAGCGAGATGACGGGCAGCCGGTTTTCGAATGCGATCTGATTGGCCCGCAGGATCTTCTTCAGCGTCCAGGGATTGCTGGTACCGCCCTTGACGGTCGGGTCGTTGGCGACGATCAGGCATTCCACGCCGGACACCACCCCGATGCCGGTGACGGTGCTGGCGCCGACGGTGAACGCGCTGCCGTAGGCCGCCAGCGGGCTGAGCTCGAGGAACGGGGAGTCGGGGTCGACGAGCAGCTCGATGCGTTCCCGGGCGGTCAGCTTGCCGCGGCCGTGGTGGCGCTCGACGTACTTGGGGCCGCCGCCCGCAAGCGCTTTGGCGAGCTCGCCATCGATCTCCTCGAGCCGCGAGGCCGCCGTCGACGCGGCGTCGGTGTAGGCGGCGGATGTCGCGTCGAGCGTCGACTGTAGGACGGTCATGACTGATATCCAAGCGTTTTCGCGGCCAGTGAGGTCAGGATCTCGGTGGTGCCGCCACCGATGCCGAGGATCCGCATGTCGCGGTATTGGCGTTCGACTTCGGATTCGGCCATGTAGCCCATGCCGCCGAACAGCTGGACGGCCTGGTTCGCCACCCATTCGCCGGCCTCGACGGCGGTGTTCTTGGCGAAACACACCTCGGCGATCAGGTTGGTTTCGCCGGCCAGCTGGCGCTCCACCACGTGACGGGAATAGACCCGGGCTACGTCGATGCGCCGGGCCATCTCGGCCAGCGTGTTCTGTACCGACTGCCGCGAGATCAGCGGCCTGCCGAAGGTCTCCCGGTCGCGGCACCACTGCACAGTCAGGTCCAGGCATCGCTGGGCGCTCGAATACGCCTGCGCGGCAAGGCCGATCCGCTCCGCGACGAAGGCCCGTGCGATCTGCAGGAACCCGCTGTTCTCGGCGCCGACGAGGTTGGCCGCCGGTACCCGGGCGTCGATGAAGGACAGCTCGGCGGTGTCGGAGGACCGCCAGCCCATCTTGGCCAGCTTGCGGCTCACCTCGAAACCCGGTGTGCCTTTTTCGATCACCAGCAGCGAAACGCCCGCCGCCCCGGGTCCGCCCGTGCGCACCGCGGCGACGACGTAGTCGGCGCGAACGCCGGAGGTGATGTAGGTCTTGGCGCCGTTGACCACGTAGTGATCGCCGTCCCGCACCGCCGTGGTTCTCAGGTGCCCGACGTCCGAACCGCCGCCGGGCTCGGTGATCGCCAGCGCCCCGATCTTGTCACCGGCGAGCGTCGGCCGGACGAACTCCTCGATCAGCCGCTGATCGCCGGAGGCGATCATGTGCGGCACCGCGATGCCGCAGGTGAACAGCGACGCGAACACCCCTCCGGGGGCGCCGGTCTGATGCACCTCTTCGCAGATGATCACCGCGTCGGCGCCGTCGCCGCCGCCTCCGCCGACCGCCTCGGGAAAGTTCGCACCCAGCAGCCCGGCCGCCCCGGCGCGCCGGTGCAGCTCGCGCGGCAGCTCGCCGACGCGCTCCCACTCGTCGGCGTGCGGCAGGATTTCGCGTTCGGTGAAGGAGCGCACCGTCTTTCGCAGCGCTTCGCGCTCGGGCGTCGTCCAAAGATTCATAACAACCTTTCGGGGATGTCGACGTGCCGGCCGCGCAGCCATTCGCCCAAACCCTTGGCCTGCGGATCGAACCGGGCCTGGTAGGCGACGCCCTGGCCCAGGATGCCGTCGATGACGAAGTTGACCGCGCGCAGGTTCGGCAATACGTGGCGGGTGACGGCTAACTCCGCGGCTTCGGGCAGCAGCTCCTTGAGCAGCTCGACGGTCAGCGTGTTGGCCAGCCACCGCCATTGCTCGTCGGTGCGGACCCAGACCCCGACGTTGGCCGACCCGCCCTTGTCGCCGCTGCGGGCCCCGGCGATGCGGCCCAGCGGCATCCGGCGCGTCGGGCCATCGGGCAGCGGCTCCGGCAGGGGTGCGGGCTCGGCGGGTGCCAGTTCCAAAGTGTCTGTAGCGCAGGGGATCTCGACCCTGGTGCCGTCGGCGTGCACCGCGACGTGGGGCACCTCCGTGGCGTCGACGTAGCCGGCGGTGAAGACGCCGTAGACCTGACCATCACCCGGCGGGGCGGTCACGTGAAAGCCCGGATAGCTGGCGAGCGCCAATTCCACCGCGGCCGAAGAGAACTGGCGCCCGACGTTGGCAGGGTCGGGGTCGCGAACCACGCAGTGCAGCAGCGCGCTGGCGGCTTCCTCGGTGTCGGCGTCGGGGTGGTCGGTGCGGGCCAGCGACCACTGCAGCTCCGCGGGCTTGACGGTCAGCGCGGCCTCCAGCTGCCGGCGCACCAAGTCGGCCTTGGCCTCGATGTCCAAACCGGTCAGCACGAAGGTCATGGAGTTGCGGAATCCGCCGATGCTGTTCAGCGACACCTTGTAGGTGGGCGGCGGCGCCTCGCCTCGCACCCCGCCGATGCGCACCCGGTCGGGGCCGTCGGGGGACAGCTCGATGGTGTCCATCCGGGCCGTGACGTCGGGGTTGGCGTAGCGGGCTCCGGTGATTTCGTACAGCAGCTGCGCGGTGACGGTGTCGACGCTCACCAGGCCGCCAGTGCCGGCGTGCTTGGTGATCACCGATGAACCGTCGGCGTGCACCTCGGCCATCGGGAAGCCGGCGTGGGTCAGGTCGGGTACCTCCGTGAAGAAGGAGTAGTTGCCGCCGGTGGCCTGCACGCCGCACTCGATGACGTGACCGGCGACCACGGCGCCGGCCAGCTGGTCGTAGTCGGTGCGGCCCCAGCCGAAGTGCGCGGCGGCGGCTCCCACGATCACCGAGGCGTCGGTGACCCGGCCGGTGACGACCACGTCGGCGCCGTCGGCCAGGCAGTCGACAATGCCCCAGGCGCCGAGGTAGGCGTTCGCGGTCAGCGGGCTGCCCAGGCCGAGGTCGGCGGCGCGGGCCAGCAGGTCGTCGCCTTCAACGTGGGCGACGCGGGCCGGGATGGCGAGGCGCTCGGCCAGGGCGCGTATCGCGTCGGCCAGCCCCGCCGGGTTGAGGCCGCCGGCGTTGGCGACGATGCGCACGCCCCGGTCGCAGGCCTCGCCGAGACAGTCCTCGAGCTGGGTCAGAAACGTCTTGGCGTAGCCGCGCTCGGGATGCTTCATGCGGTCGCGGCCGAGGATCAACATGGTCAGCTCGGCCAGGTAGTCACCGGTGAGGTAGTCCACCGGGTCATTGGAGCCGCCGGTGAGCATCTCGCGCATCGCCGACAGCCGGTCGCCGTAGAACCCGGAGCAGTTCGCTATCCGGACCGCGTCGCGACCAGGAGCTGAGGCCATGCCGTCCTCCAATCTGCGATTCACCGGTGAGCGCAAACCAACCAACCAACCGGTAGGTTAGCGGGTCGCGCCGGTGCCCCGTCAAGGACGCCCCCCGGCTCCCGTGTCGAGATTGCCGCCACGGCCGTCGACGGCGCCCGGACCACGGCCGTCACGGCAATCTCGGCGCCTGACGGCTTCGTTTTGGTGCCCGGCAGGCCACCGACTATCCTGGTAGCAATCGTCGCACGTTCGGCCGCACCGGCCACGCCGCGCGACAAGCCCCCGACCCGAGGAGTTAGGCCCGACCATGGCCGTACCCAAGCGCAGGATGTCGCGCGCGAACACCCGTAGCCGTCGCGCGCAGTGGAAGGCCACCAAGACCGAGCTCGTCGGTGTGACGGTCGCCGGCCAGAAGCACAAGGTGCCCCGCCGGCTGCTCAAGGCGGCCCGGCTCGGTCTCATCGACCTGGACCGGCGTTAGTTAATCTCGGCAAATACCCGGCGCGCCTCTCAGCCCGCTCTCAGGCGTCGGGACGACACTAGGCCCGTGCGGATACTGGTCGTCGACGACGATCGCGCAGTGCGTGAGTCGCTGCGCCGATCGCTTTCCTTCAATGGCTACTCGGTCGAGTTGGCCCACGACGGGCTGGAGGCGCTCGAGATGATCGCCAGCGACCGGCCCGACGCGCTCGTGCTGGACGTGATGATGCCGCGGCTGGACGGGCTCGAGGTCTGCCGTCAGCTCCGCAGCACCGGCGACGACCTGCCGATCCTGGTGCTCACCGCCCGTGACTCGGTCTCCGAGCGGGTCGCCGGGCTCGACGCCGGCGCGGATGACTACCTCCCGAAGCCGTTCGCGCTCGAAGAACTGTTGGCCCGGATGCGGGCGCTGCTGCGCCGGACCAAGCCGGACGACGATGACGCCGAGTCGGTGGCCATGAAGTTCTCCGACCTGACGCTGGACCCGATGACCCGCGAAGTCACCCGCGGGCAGCGCCAAATCAGCCTCACCCGCACGGAATTCGCCTTGCTGGAAATGTTGATCGCCAATCCGCGCCGCGTGCTCACCCGCAGCCGGATCCTGGAAGAGGTGTGGGGCTTCGACTTTCCCACTTCCGGCAACGCGCTGGAGGTCTATGTCGGCTATCTGCGCCGCAAGACCGAGGCCGACGGTGAGCCACGGCTCATCCACACGGTGCGCGGCGTGGGCTATGTCCTCCGGGAGACGCCGCCGTGACGAGTCCAATTCTGCGATGATCAGGTACCAACGGCCCCAACGCGTGCCGCTGCGCGCCACCAGCTCGTTGTCCCTGCGGTGGCGCGTCATGCTGCTGGCGATGTCGATGGTGGCCATGGTCGTCGTGCTCATGGCGTTCGCCGTCTACGCGGTGATTTCGGCTGCTTTGTATAGCGATATCGACAATCAGCTGCAGAGCCGGGCGCAGCTGCTGATCGCCAGCGGCTCACTGGCCGCGGACCCCGGCAAGGCCATCGAGGGCACCGCCTATTCGGACGTCAACGCGATGCTGGTGAACCCGGGCCACTCGATCTACACGGCCCAACAGCCGGGTCAGACGCTGCCGGTCGGCGCGCCGGAAAAGGCGGTGATCCGCGGTGACCTGTTCATGTCACGGCGCACCGCATCCGATCAACGAGTCCTGGCCATTCACCTGCCCAATGGCTGCTCCCTGCTGATCTCCAAGAGCCTCAAACCGACCGAGGCCGTGATGACCAGGTTGCGCTGGGTGTTGCTGATCGTCGGCGGCATCGGCGTCGCGGTCGCCGCGGTGGCGGGCGGCATGGTCACCAGGGCGGGCCTGCGTCCGGTGGCCCGCCTGACCGAGGCGACCGAACGGGTTGCGCGCACCGACGACCTGCGGCCGATTCCGGTGTTCGGTAGCGACGAATTGGCCAGGCTCACCGAGGCTTTCAACTTGATGCTGCGGGCTCTGGCCGAGTCCCGCGAGCGTCAGGCGCGGCTGGTCACCGACGCGGGGCACGAATTGCGCACGCCGCTAACGTCGTTGCGCACCAACGTCGAACTGCTGATGGCCTCCATGGAGCCGGGGGCGCCGCGGCTGCCCGAGCAGGAAATGGTCGAGCTCCGCGCCGACGTGCTGGCGCAGATCGAGGAATTGTCCACCCTGGTGGGTGATCTCGTGGACCTCACCCGCGACGACGCCGGCCAGGTGGTGCACGAACCGGTCGACATGTCCGAGGTCATCGACCGCAGCCTGGAGCGAGTCAGGCGGCGCCGCAACGACATTCACTTCGACGTCGACGTGACCCCCTGGCAGACGTACGGAGACGCCGCGGGGCTGTCGCGCGCCGTGCTGAACCTGATGGACAACGCGGCCAAGTGGAGCCCGCCGGGCGGTCACGTCGGCATCACCATGCGGCAACTCGACCCGTCGCACGCCGAGTTGGTGGTCTCCGACCAAGGCCCGGGCATCCCGCCCCATGAGCGGCGGCTGGTGTTCGAGCGGTTCTACCGGTCGACGACGGCGCGCGCCATGCCGGGTTCCGGCCTCGGGCTGGCGATCGTCAAGAAGGTCGTGCTGAATCACGGTGGATTGCTGCGTGTCGAGGACACGGTGCCGGGCGGACAGCCGCCGGGGACATCGTTCTACGTGCTGCTGCCCGGCCGGCCGATACCGCCGTCGGCGTATCCGACGCCGCCGCCCGGCGGCGCGGGGGAGGACTCCGTCACCGAACCGACGGTTCGGGTGACCGGCCAGTCGAACTCTCGGGAACCCGCGAACGTTATCTCAGTGGACTCTCAGTCCGCCCGGGCAACGTAGGTGTGCAGCTACTACTGTTGAAGAGCCTGTCGAACCGACGAGCCGAATACTGAGATAGAGGAAGAGCGACCTAGCGCTATGACGAATGACCCGAGGTATTCGCCACCGCCGCAGCAGCCGGGGTACCACCCCGCGCCGAATCAGACTGCGCCCACCCCGAGCCACCCGGGGGCCTCTGCCTACGGCCACGGGCATCAGCAACCGTATGGCCAGCAGTTCGACTGGCGGCATCAACCGCAGACCAACCAATTCCGCCAGCCGTACGACCCGTTCGGCGGCACCGGTCCCGGCCGCATACCCGGCGGAACCGGGGTGGGCCCGATTCCCGGCGCCACCGGCACCGGCCCGATTCCCGGCATGCTGCCGCCGATGCCGCAGGGTCCCCAGAAGCGTTCCCGCGCAGGGCTTTTGGCCGTCGGCGCGCTGACCATCGCGGTGGTTTCGGCCGGTATCGGCGGGGCCGCGGCGACGGCCGTCGAGTTGGGCACACATACGACCACAAGCAATGGGCACACCGTCATCGGCGCGCCCAGCGTCCCGGCGGCCAACATGCCGCCGGGCAGCGTCGAACAGGTCGCCTCCAAGGTGGTGCCCAGCGTCGTGATGCTGGAGACTGACCTGGGCCGTCAGTCCGAGGAGGGCTCCGGCATCATCCTTTCCGCCGACGGGCTCATCCTGACCAACAATCACGTGGTCGCGGCGGCCGCGGGGCCGCCGAAGGCGCCCGTGGTTCCCGGTGCGCCCCCCGGCGGTCCGCCCGGCGGCCCCGCCGGGCCGGCTCCTAAGACGACCGTGACCTTCGCCGACGGACGCACCGCACCGTTCACGGTCGTCGGTGCCGACCCCACCAGCGACATCGCGGTGATCCGCGTGCAGGGCATGTCCGGCCTGACCCCCATCTCCCTGGGCTCCTCGTCGGATCTGCGCGTCGGCCAACCTGTGGTGGCCATCGGGTCGCCGCTGGGCCTGTCCGGCACCGTGACCACCGGGATCGTCAGCGCGCTGAACCGGCCGGTGTCCACCACCGGTGAGTCGGGCAACCAGAACACGGTGCTGGACGCGATCCAGACCGACGCCGCCATCAACCCGGGTAACTCCGGTGGCGCGTTGGTCAACATGAACGGCCAGCTGGTCGGCGTGAACTCGGCGATCGCCACCTTGGGCGCGGACTCGCCGGACGCCCAGAGCGGTTCGATCGGCCTCGGTTTCGCAATCCCGGTCGATCAGGCCAAGCGCATCGCCGACGAGCTGATCAGCAGCGGCAAGGCATCCCACGCCTCCCTCGGCGTTCAGGTGACCAACGACAAGGGCTCCCCGGGCGCCAAGGTCGTCGACGTGGTGCCGGGCGGTGCGGCCTCGACCGCCGGCGTGCCCAAGAACGTGATCGTCACCAAGGTGGACGACCGCCCGATCAACAGCGCCGACGCCTTGGTCGCCGCGGTGCGGTCCAAGGCGCCCGGTGACAAGATTTCGCTGACCTTCCAGGATCCCGCTGGTGGTGGCAGCCGTACCGTGCCGGTGACTCTGGGGAAGGCGGATCAGTAATGCGAGTCGAAGAACCCTCGGCGGCCGGATTGTCCGAGCTCGGTTATACGGTGGCACCCATGGAAACGGGTGCGGAGTTGGTTGTTGGCCGGGCCCTGGTAGTGGTGGTCGACGATCGCACCGCCCACGGGGATGAGGACCACAGCGGGCCGTTGGTCACCGAACTGCTGACCGAGGCGGGCTTCGTCGTCGACGGCGTGGTCGCGGTCGCGGCCGACGAGGTCGAGATCCGCAACGCGCTCAACACCGCGGTGATCGGCGGGGTGGACCTGGTGGTCTCGGTCGGCGGCACCGGAGTCACGCCGCGCGACGTCACGCCGGAGGCGACCGTCGAAATCCTGGATCGGGAAATCCTCGGCATCGCCGAGGCCATTCGTGCCTCCGGGCTGTCGGCGGGGATCATCGACGCCGGGTTGTCCCGCGGTCTCGCCGGCATCTCCGGCAGCACGCTGGTGGTCAACCTGGCCGGTT
Source organism: Mycobacterium paraffinicum (assembly GCF_001907675.1). Taxonomy (GTDB): domain Bacteria; phylum Actinomycetota; class Actinomycetes; order Mycobacteriales; family Mycobacteriaceae; genus Mycobacterium; species Mycobacterium paraffinicum_A. Next base: position 33,928 of record NZ_MPNT01000001.1, on the reverse strand, counting down.
CCCGCTATGCGGTGCGCGACGGGATGGCGACGCTGAATCCGCTCGCCGCCCAGATCATCGGGCAGCTGTCGAGCCTGGAGATTTAACCGGCCCTACGCCTCGGCGTCGGCGCGCGGTCCGTGCTCCGGCGGGGGCGTCGTGGTGATGGTGCCGCCGTGTCGACCGGACGAGTCGCCGTTCGTCTGCGCGAGCAGGTCGCGGATCTCCTTCAACAGAACGATTTGTGCGTCGTCGGCCTGCTCGACCTCGCCGCGCCTGCGCAGCGTCGTGTACGGCAGCACGATCACGAAGTACACCACCGCCGCGATGATGACGAAGTTGATAGCGGCCGACAGCACGTTGTTGAGATCGATGGTCTGGCCGCCGCCGATGCTGATCCGCAGGATGCCGATGTTCGACTTCTCGTTGACCCCGACGCGGTTGATCAGCGGCTTGATGATGCTGTCGGTGAACTGGGTGACCAGCGCGGTGAAGGCGGTACCAATGACCACCGCGGTAGCCAAGTCGATGATGTTGCCTCGCGAGAGAAACTCCTTGAACCCTTTGAACATTCAGATGTCCTTCCTCGGATTGGGCAGAGTTTGCTATCAGCTGCGGGGCCAACAGCGGCGAGGCACTCAGTGCAGGGTGAGGGTCACCGCCTGACCCAGCGCCGTCCCCGCCACCGTGTTCGCCACGCGAGCCGGCAGCGCAACCAAGACTACGCGGTCGGCGTCGGCGGCCTGGACCTTCGGCTTGGCCGACACGAGCACCACGACGGCATCGGTGGCTACCACCCTGGGCGCGGCCTGGGCCGCCTCCGGCGCCGCCGTAGCCGGCGTCGCCAGCACGTCGACGACGTCGCCGACGCGGACGAGGTCGATCAGGGCACTGTCGGCCAGGCGCAACGGCACGATGCGGGCACCGGGCCCTGCGGTCGACTCGGCCAGCCGGCTGCCGAGCAACCGGACATCGGTGAGCACCTCGCCGCGCCGCATCGGACCGGCCAGCGTCGACGCTGTCACCGCGTTCACGTCGGCCAGAGATCCATCGGGAATGGTTGCGGCCAAACGCTTTTCGAGGCGAACATCGGCCGCTGTCAGCGCGGCACCCGGTCGAAGGTCGTGAGCGGCGACCACCACCTCGGCGTAGTCACCGGCCGGGTCGGAGCGCAGCGCTGCCACGCCGGCCAACGCGACCAGCCCGCCTGCGGCGACACGCCGCGCCAGCACGGTCCGCGTCCAATCCGGCCGCAGCAGCAACAGGCGGCCGAACAGGTCTGGATTCAGCGAGGACTCGCCCACACCGCAACGTTAGGCGCGCCGCTGTCCGCGGCGAATGCCGTCGGGTGCGGCGTTTGTGGATAACCCGGTTAGCTCGAGGCGGCTGCGGTGGACGCCGTGGAATTGCTGGTCGACTTTTCGCTCGAGCCGGACTTCTCGCTCGACGCGCCGTTGGAGCCTGACGCTCCGTTGGAGCCCGAGTCGGTCGACGAGGACCCGTTGGTCGAGCTCGTGGCCTTCTTGCCGGACTCGCGGCTGTCGGTGCGGTAGAAGCCGCTGCCCTTGAACACCACGCCGACGGAGTTGAAGCGCTTGCGCAGCCGCCCGGAGCAGCGCTTGCAGGTGGTCAGCGCGTCGTCGGTGAAGGCCTGCACGATGTCGAAGCGATCGTCGCACTCGGTGCACTGATAGCTGTAAGTCGGCACGAAAACCTCCGGATGATTGCAAAGTCTGTTAGCACTCTAACGTCTCAAGTGCTAGAACCGCCACGTGACGTCACTCATTCCCGAGTTTGAGAGCGACTAGGCCCCCTCGCGGCGTCAGGGCGTCGGTCATCGGAATGTCGTGCGGCTCGGCGGGCAAGTGGTCGACCAACTCCGCGTCGCGTACGACCGCGACCAGCCGCGCGTGCGGGTCCCGGTCGCCCAGCGAGCGATCGTAGAACCCGCGACCGCGGCCCAACCGGACGCCGGAACGGTCGACGGCCAACGACGGCACCAGGATCAGGCTCGCCCCGGCGATGGCAGCAGCCGGGAGCCACGGCTCCGGCGGCTCCAGCAATCCCCAGCGCGCGGACGTCAGGGTGCCGGGCCGGTATTCGCCCCAGCGCAACGGCAGCGCCCCGCCGGCGGTGTCGGTGCGCGCAACCGGCAGCAGCACCCGCCCGGACCGCCGTAGCAACACGTCGAGCATGTCTATCGACCCGGGTTCGGCGCCTACCGGCACGTACGCGCACACGGTGTCACCGCTGCTCAGGATGCTTTCCGCGGCTTCCAGTCGCCCGCTCAACATCCGGGACTCCTCCGCGCGAACGTGATCGGCAACGCGGCGGCGGGCCGCCTGCAGCTGGGCCCGCAACGCGGCCTTACCGGTGGTCGCCATGCATCAACCTTGGCAGCCCGATGTTTGGCCGCGCCACATCGACTCGGCAAACCCCCATCGGGTTATCGTGTGAACAATGTCAAGCCCAAAAGTGGTGGTCCCACACACGGCGATCGTGCCCGCTGCCGGGCTTGGTACCCGCTTCCTGCCCGCGACGAAAACGGTGCCCAAGGAGCTGCTGCCGGTCGTCGACACCCCCGGCATCGAGCTGGTGGCCGCCGAGGCGGCCGAGGCGGGCGCCGACCGCCTCGTGATCATCACCTCGGAGGGCAAGGACGGCGTCGTCGCGCACTTCGTTGAGGACCTGGTCCTCGAAGGAACGCTCGAGGCGCGCGGTAAGAAGGCGATGCTCGACAAGGTGCGGCGCGCGCCACAGCTAATCAAGGTCGAGTCCGTCGTGCAGGCCGAACCGCTCGGCCTGGGGCACGCCATAAGCTGCGTGGAGCCCGCCCTGACGTCCGACGACGACGCCGTGATGGTGCTGCTGCCCGACGATCTGGTGCTGCCGACCGGCGTCCTCGAGACGATGGCGAAGGTGCGGGCGCAATACGGCGGCACCGTGTTGTGCGCCATCGGGGTGGCCCCGGAAGAGGTAAGCGCCTACGGGGTTTTCGACGTCGAGCCGGTGCCCGGCGACGACAACCCGGACGTGCTGAAGGTCAGCGGCATGGTGGAGAAGCCCAAGCGCGAGGACGCCCCATCGCTGTTCGCCGCCGCCGGCCGCTACGTGCTCGACCGCGCCATCTTCGACGCGTTGCGCCGCGTCCACCGCGGGGTGGGCGGCGAAGTCCAGCTCACCGATGCGATCGCCTTGCTCATCGCGGAGGGCCACCCCGTGCATGTCGTCGTGCACCACGGATCTCGACACGACTTGGGAAATCCCGGCGGCTACCTCAAGGCTGCGGTTGACTTTGCATTGGACCGTGACGACTACGGCCCGGATTTGCGGCGATGGTTGGTGGCGCGGTTAGGCCTGGCCGAGAAGTAGCCGGCCGATACGCCCGGTCCACCACGGCGCCCGTTCAGGGCAGTGGCGGCGGTGCCCGCCAGGGCATTAGAGGGCAGAGCCCGCCAGGGCAAAGAGGGCAGAGAGGCGCGCTGTGCGTTCTGTTGAAGAGCAGCAGGCCCGGATAACCGCTGCCGCGGTGGCCCCGCGGCCCATCCGGGTGGCCATCGCCGAGGCGCAGGGATTGATGTGTGCCGAGGAAGTGGTCACCGAACGGCCCATGCCCGGCTTCGACCAAGCCGCGATCGACGGCTACGCGGTGCGCAGCGTCGACGTGCTCGGCGTCGGCGAAGTGGGAGCCGACAGCCTGCCCGAGCCACCCGGCGACGCCGAGCTGGACGAAGACCGGCGCGAAGGCCTGGTCCTGCCGGTGATGGGAACCGTCGAGGCCGGCGCGCGCACGCCCAGCCGCCTGCAACCTCGCCAGGCCGCCCGCGTGCACACGGGCGCCCCGCTGCCCACCCTCGCCGACGCCGTGATCCCGCTGCGCTGGACCGACGGCGGGAGCAAGCGGGTGCGGATCCTGCGCGGCGCGCCCTCGGGCGCCTACGTGCGCCGCACCGGCGACGACGTGCAGCCCGGCGACGTCGCGGTGCGCGCCGGCACGGTGATCGGCGCGGCGCAGGTCGGGCTGCTCGCGGCGGTCGGGCGCGAGCGCGTGCTGGTGCATCCACGGCCCAGGGTGACGGTATTGGCCGTCGGCGGTGAACTGGTCGACATCTCCCGCACCCCGGGCAACGGCCAGGTCTACGACGTCAACTCCTATGCACTGGCGGCGGCGGCGCGCGATGCCGGTGCGGAGGTCAACCGCGTCGGCATCGTCAGCAACGACCCCAAGGAATTCCGCGACACCGTCGAGGGTCAGATCAACCGCGCCGAAGTGGTGGTGATCGCCGGCGGGGTCGGCGGCGCCGCGGCCGAGGCGGTGCGCTCGGTCCTTTCCGAGCTGGGCGAGATGGAAGTCGTCCGCGTCGCCATGCACCCCGGATCCGTCCAGGGCTTCGGTCAGTTGGGCCGCGACGGCGTGCCGACGTTTCTGCTGCCCGCCAACCCCGTCAGCGCGCTGGTGGTCTTCGAGGTGATGGTGCGGCCGCTGATCCGGCTTTCGCTGGGCAAGCGTCAACCGATGCGCCGGATCGTGCAGGCCCGCACGCTGTCGCCGATCACGTCGGTCGCCGGGCGCAAGGGCTACCTGCGCGGCCAGCTGATGCGCGACCAGGAGACCGGCGAATATCTGGTACAGGCGCTGGGCGGGCCGCCCGGGGCGTCCTCGCACCTGCTGGCCACACTCGCCGAAGCGAACTGCCTCGTGGTGGTGCCCAGCGGCGCCGAACAGATCCGCACCGGCGAAATCGTCGATGTCGCCTTCCTGGCTCAGCGCGGTTAAGTGCAACGACTCCGCCAGCTCGTGAACCTGTTGCGCACCAACGCCCGTCACCCGGGTTGGCCGCTGGACGTCGGCCCGTTGCGGGTGTCGGCGGGAGTGGTGCGGCTGCGGGCGGTGCGGATGCGCGACGGCGCCCAATGGAGCCGCATCCGGTTGGCGGACCGCGCCCACCTCGAGCCGTGGGAGCCCAGCGCGGACACCGATTGGACGACCCGGCACACGGTCGCCGCGTGGCCGGCGCTGTGCTCCGGCCTGCGTGCCGAGGCCCGGGCGGGCCGCATGCTGCCCTACGTCATCGAGCTCGACGGGCGGTTCTGTGGCCAGTTGACCATCGGCAACGTCACTCACGGGGCGTTGCGGTCGGCGTGGATCGGCTACTGGGTGCCGCGCTCGGCGACCGGGGGCGGGGTGGCCACGGCGGCGTTGGCGCTGGGCCTGGACCACTGCTTCGGTCCGGTGATGCTGCACCGCGTGGAGGCCACCGTGCGGCCCGAGAACGTCGCCAGCCGCGCCGTCCTGGCGAAGGTTGGCTTCCGCCAGGAGGGGCTGTTGCAGCGCTACCTGGAGGTCGACAAGGCCTGGCGGGACCACTTGTTGATGGCCATCACGGCCGAAGAGGTGTCGGGATCGGTCGCGTCGACCCTGGTCCGCGGCGGGCACGCCAGCTGGGTGTGAGCGCGCCGCCCGTGGCGGTCGTGCCGGCGCCGGTATGTGGCTATCGCGACACGAGTGACTCATGGTGCTTGTGGGAGGCAAATTACAGGTGTGTAATTGTCCTGGTCACCTAGACCCGGCCGCGCTGGCCTCCGATGGGCTTCGCGGGATCGGAACCGAAGAGAGCAGGTCGTCATGCCAAGCATTCCGCAGTCACTGTTGTGGATCTCGCTCGTAGTGCTCTGGCTGTTCGTCTTGGTGCCCATGCTCGTCAGCAAACGCGACGCCGTGCGCCGCACCAGCGACGTGGCGCTGGCGACCCGAGTCCTCAACGGTGGCGCGAATTCTCGCTTGATCAAGCGCAGCGGTCCGGCCGCGGGTCATCGCAGCGATCCCAACTGGACGCCGCCGGAAGACTCCGCCGACAGCGAGCTCGACCTCGCCGAGGATGAGAAAGACGAAGAGCACGACACCGAGGAGCTGCAGGCCGCGCGCCCCGTCGTTATGAAGCTCGCGACGCCCGAGCGCACCGAGCCCGACTACCTCGACGTCGATGTCGTCGAGGATTCCCAGGCGCTGCCGGCCGGTGTCGAAGCGATCGTCGAGGACGGACCCGAGGCCGACGAAGCCGACGAGGATTCCGACACCGACGTGGTGGCGCACGCCGGCGACGAAGCCGACGAGGGCTTCGAATACGTCGAGGACTCGTCGGGTCTGGAGCCGGAGGCCGAGGCCGGCGACGAGGAGATGCCGCCGCCGGTCCCGCGGAACGCCTCCCGGCGCCGCCGCTTCGACACCACGACCGCCGCCGCGGTCAGCGCCCGCAAGTACGCCTTCCGCAAGCGCGTGTTGATGGTGATGGCCGTCGTGCTGGTCGGCACGGCCACGGCCGCGTTCAAGATCTCGCCGACCGCCTGGTGGGCGTGCGGCGGCGCCACTGCCGTGACGCTGCTGTACCTGGCTTATCTTCGGCGCCAGACCCGCATCGAGGAGAAGGTCCGTCGCCGCCGGATGCAGCGGATGGCGCGGGCGCGTATGGGCGTGGAGAACGCCTACGACCGCGACTACGACGTGGTCCCGTCGCGGCTGCGGCGCCCGGGCGCGGTGGTGCTGGAGATCGACGACGAAGACCCGATCTTCGAGCACCTGGACTACGCGATGCCGATGCGCAACTACGGCTGGCCCAGGGACTTGCCGCGGGCCGTCGGCGAGTAGCGATCGCATTTCGGCGGTTCGACCCGCGGCTGGTAGCCTGCTAGCGATCAGGGGCTATGGCGCAGTTGGTAGCGCGACTCGTTCGCATCGAGTAGGTCAGGGGTTCGAATCCCCTTAGCTCCACAATTGTGATGTCTCAGGACATCGGAATAGGTCCGAACCCTCGTTTAGGGTTCGGGCTTTTTCTTTGGGCGGCCGGTTGGGGTGTGTCGGGGTTGGTAGTCCCTGGTGGGGTCCAGTGTTAGCTGGCGGATGGGTTCGCCGGTGGCGGCGTTGATGATTCGGATGTCGAGGTCGTGGATGAGGATCAGGACGCGGGTGCGTGCGTGGGTTCGGCCGACGCCGATGTGGTGTAGGCGGCCGGCGTGGCGCAGGGTGAGTTTGCCGAATCGGTCGACGGTGTCGTGGCGGATGCGAAAGTGCGGGCTGGTTTGGCCTGTTGGGTGGGCTTTGGGTCGTGCGTGGTAGGCCTGTTCGGGGGTAGTGGTGCCGGGGTGGGCGCGGTGGGTGCGTTGGGTGTTGTAGATGGTTCGGAATGTGTCGAGCAGGGTTTGCAGTTCGGCGTTGGTGGCGGGGTGGGGTCGAGCTGCTAGCCAGCGTTTGAGGGTTTGGTGGAAGCGTTCGATTTTGCCTTGGGTTTGTGGGTGGTTGGGGTGACCGTTTTTCTGGATGACGCCCAGGCTGGCAAGGAGGCGTTCGAAGTCGTTGTGGCCGTGGGTGAATCGGGATGTGTAGACGGCGCCGTTGTCGGTGAGTGTGGTCGCGGGTAGGCCGTATTGGGTGGTTGTGGCGGTGAAGCTGGCCACGACGTCGGGTCCGGTGACGCGCCGGTAGGCGGTGCAGGCCAGCAAGTAGCGGGAGTGGTCGTCGAGCCAGTTGAGGATTTCGACGTCGGTGCCGTCGGCCAAAGCCCAGTGGGTGAAGTCTGATTGCCAGCATTCGTTGGGTTGCTCGGCAGCAAAGCGGTGGTAGGAGCTTTTGGGGCGTTTGCGTGGTTGTGGGGTGATCAAGCCGTGGTGGTGCAGGATGCGCCGGATAGTGGAAGTGGCCGGCACGGGCAGGTTCTGTTGAGCCAGGTGCCACTGCAGGGTCAGCGGCCCGGCATCTAGCCCCTCGGCGCACAACTTTTCCCGGAGCAACACGATCGCGGCGATGACGTCGTCGGGCACGGCGCGGGGATTGCTGGCCGGGCGCCGCGACCGTGGCTCGACCGCCTCTAAACCGCCCTCGCCGATAGCGGGCGAGGAGTCGATAGATGTGTTGCCGCGAGAGCCCGTAGGCCCGGGCGGCGCCGGTCACTGACCGATGGCCACTAGTGACTTCAAGGACGACCACACGCGCTTTGGACATCCATCATGACTGTCACCTATGACGCGACTCATCGAGCATCGACACAGGTGTAACCCATGACGCGACTCATGTGTCACCTAGATCGCCGAAATCAGACGAACGGAACCACGCAACGACTGCCAGGTCATGATCCGCCGGGCGGACGAAGGCTGTCGGCAAGTGTCCACCGGCGCGGTTTTCTAGCTCCGGACGCCGGGCAGCGGCACCGGTCATCGAATTGAAGTCAATGAGTTTTAGTCATTGACGTCAACTCAGCCGGACGACTAGTGTGATCTCCCGCACAGCGGGTGCACGCAAGCGACAACCGTCACGCGAAGAGCCGAGTACGCCAGCCCGAGTCAAGACGCCGATGGAAGGGGTGCAGCGACGTGACCGCCAACGTCACCACCGATAAGTCGCACGCGGCGCGAAGCTCCATTGGGGAGGCGCCGGTCATCGAATACAGCCAAGCGCACGCTGATCGACGAGGTAATCGGCAGCTCTCGGCGTCTAGTCGAGAACATCCGCCACGCGTTGAAGCGATGACAGCTCTCGTCGATTTTCCGACCGCCTACTGCATCGCAATAGAACACGACGTGGAATGTGAACAGCACGGCGAATGTGACCACATCATCGCCGTTGACTCCGATGATGTTGAGATCGCCGGCGCGCACGGCCTTCGCACAACCTGGGTGGGCTATATCACCGACACCGTGAAGCAGCGCACCGGCATCTGGAATTGCGGCCATGCGATGTTCACTTCCCGGGGAACTGCGATGAGTTGGGTGGAAACCCTGGCGAAGCTGTTCACGCAGCGTCACCGTGCAGGTGGCGTTGCCGCCGCGCAGGCGGTCATTGACCCATTTTCGGACACCGCGGATTAGGTGAGGGGCATGACGCTGGACATCGTGGACGACGCAGGCCCCTCCTCAGGGCAGGTGGCCCGCCAGGCGCTCCTGCTGCCGCGGTTTCCTGGCGGATGGCTCCAGCCCTTGCGCAACGTCGGCGGGTTCTTCGCGACGTCGCTCGATATTTTCGTGGCAATTTTCAAGCGGCCGTTTCCCTGGCTTGAGTTCCTCGAGCAGACGTTATTCGTAGCCAGAGTTTCGACGGTGACCGCGCTGGTCCTGTCGGTTCCGTATGTCGTGACATCAACCTTCATGATTAACGTGCTGCTGACCGAGCTTGGCGCGGCAGACTTGGCCGGCGTCGGCGCCTCGGTCAGTGCGGTTGGTCAGCTCGGCCCCTTCGTGACGGTGATTGTCGTCGCCGGCGCCGGCGCGTCGGCGATGTGCGCCGATCTGGGTGCGCGCACCATACGAGAAGAGATCGATGCACTGCGCGTGATGGGGGTTGATCCCGTTCGCGCACTTATGGTTCCTCGCGTGCTGGCCGCCACGACGGTTGCGCTGCTGCTCTGCTCGCTGGTGACGATCGCCGGACTCGTCGGCGCCTTCCTGTTCTCGGTGTTTTTTCAGCACGTCACTCCCGGGGCATTCGCGTCCGGCCTGACCCTGATCACCGGATCGGGCGACATAATGGTCAATCTCGTCAAAGCGTCGTTGTTCGGCCTGACAGCGGGATTAATCGCGTGTCATCAAGGCACACACGTCACTCGGGGCCCCGCTGCGGTGGGAAACGCGGTCAACGAGACCGTAGTGCTGTCGTTTCTGGCCTTGCTCGTCATCAATGTTGTGGTGACCGCTATCGGCTATGAGGTACTCAAGTGAGCACGAAAGTAGTTGTTTCGCAGCGGTACCCGCGCATCTACAGAAGGGCTGCTGCAGCGCGGGAACGGTGGCGAGAGACCGGTGAGCAGACCCGCTTCTACGGCCAGACACTTTCTTCCCTGATCGACGTGGTCGTCAACTACAGATACGAAGTGCTTCGTCAAATCGCATCGATGAGCTTGGGCACCGGCGCGCTGGCGATGGTCGGTGGGACCGTCGCAATCGTGACTTTCCTCAATCTCTCCACCGGGGGCCTCATTGCCACACAGGGCTACAACCAGTTGTCGATGATTGGGGCGGAAGCACTTACGGGCTTCGCATCGGCATTTATCAACACCCGGTTGATCAGTGTGGGCACAGCTGTCGTCGCATTTTCCGCGACGCTCGGCGCCGGCTGCACCGCGCAGCTGGGCGCCATGCGCATCAACGAAGAGATCGATGCGCTCGAGGTGATGGGGATCCGCTCGGTGTCCTATCTCGCCGGGACGCGCGTGGCAGCCGGCGTCGTCGTGATTGGACCCCTGTATTGCGTTGCGCTGCTGATGGAGTACCTCGCAGCGCGATTTGGCACCACTGTGCTCTACGGGCAAGGGACGGGTGTCTACGACCACTACTTCCACACCTTCTTCGTGCCCGCAGATGTGCTCAACTCCTTTGTGACGGTGACTTTAATGACCGTCATCGTGATGCTCGTTCACAGCTATTACGGCTTCACGGCCACGGGAGGTCCCGCAGGAGTGGGGCGAGCCGTTGGCCGGGCGACCCGGCTTTCGTTGGTTGCCGGCGCCGTGGTGCTGATGTCGTTCAGCCTGGCGCTCTACGGCCACACCGGCAACTTCAACTACGCAGGATAACGCGATGGATAAGGTGATGAGCGGCACCAGGCGCCGGCGCTCCGGGACGCACCGTATCCCCGCCGAGTGGTTAGCCGTGCTGCTGGTGGTCTTGGTGGTCGCTGGCATGGCACTGGCGTTGGGTGCGTTCAACCGCAGTTTCACGCCTACTGTGCCCGTGACGCTGGTGTCCGACCGTTCGGGTCTGGTAATGGAGCCCAACGCCAAGGTGAAGATGCGCGGCGTCATGGTGGGCCAGGTCGCGACGGTGTCCAGCGGCGTAAACAACGCCAGTCTTCGACTGGACCTCGATCCTGATCAAATCCGTTACATTCCGGCCAATGTAGGGGCACGCATCGAGGCGACATCGCTATTCGGGGCGAAGTTCGTCGACCTGGTTTACCCGGACAATCCCAGCCCGCGGCGCTTGACTGCCGGGGCGATGCTGCGATCGCAAAACGTCGCCATTGAGGTCAACACGGTCTTTCAGAACCTTGTGTCGCTGATCAAACAGCTCGATCCGGCCAAATTGAACTCGGTGCTCTCCGCAGTGGCGGAAGGCGTTCGCGGCCAAGGCGAGCGCATCGGTCAATCGATCACCGACACCAATGAGGTGCTGCAGGCCCTGAATCCGCGCGCGGAGACGTTTCGCGCTGACTGGCACGCAGTGGCAGCGGTGGGCGACACATACAGCGCCGCGGCGCGGCACATCATCGACACCTTGGCCGCAGCCACTGTCACCAGCGCGACCGTCACATCGCAGGCGGCTCAGCTTGACGCACTGCTACTCAGCCTGGCGGGGCTGTCGCGCGCCGGAATCGACGTACTCGGACCAACAAAGGACAACCTCATCAAGGCAATCAACCTGTTGGAGCCGACAACAGACTTGCTGATGGATTACAACCCGGAGCTGACCTGCATGCTCGTTGGCGCCGATAAATTGCTTGAATCCCATGTGCCGATGCTTGGCGGCGCCAACGGCAAGTCCCTGGTCATGGACGCCGCCCTGATGCTGGGCGACGACCCTTACAAGTTCCCCGACAATCTGCCCGTGATCAACGCCAAGGGCGGCCCCGGCGGGAAGCCAGGTTGCGGATCGCTGCCGGACGTCGCCAAAAACTGGCCAGTCCGCTACCTGGTCACCGACACGGGCTACGGGACAGGGCTCGACATCCGTCCCAACCCCGGCATCGGGTTCCCCGGATGGTCGAACTACTTCCCTGTGACGAAGGCCGTGCCAGAACCGCCCAGGATCCGGTATCCGGGTGGCCCGGCTCCCGGCCCCATCCCGTACCCGGGCGCCCCGCCATACGGCGCACCCCAATACGCACCTGACGGCACCCCCCTGTACCCGGGTGTTCCCCCGCCTCCCTCCCCGCCCGACGGGGGACACCCGCCTAGCGAACCCTCCTCCGCACCACCGGCTTCGGAGAGCCCCCCCGCCGCCGTGACGCACTAGCCCGAACTACCTACCCTCGATCAGCACAATAGTCGGAAAGGCAATCGCGTTGCACAACAGGGCCTTTGGCACTCTTTGGCGCCTCGCCGTCTACGCCGCGGTCTGCCTCGCGGGCACATTCGCATTGATTGCGATCTACGGGCAGTGGAGGTTCCAGAAGGAGACGACGTACAACGCCGTCTTTAGCAGCGTCAGCGGGCTCAAAGGCGGAAACTTCGTGCGCATCGCCGGTGTCGAGGTCGGCAAGGTCAAGGCAATCAAGATCCAGGACGACGCCACGGCGAAAGTCACCTTCAGCGCGGACGATTCGGTAATCCTCACCCACGGCACTAAGGCAGTCATCCGCTATGACGATCTCATCGGCGGGCGCTACCTGGCCCTCGAGGAGGGCCCGGGTGACCCCAAGAAACTGCCGCCGGGCGCCACCATCGCATTGAGCCAGACCGCACCGGCATTGGACCTTGACGCATTGATCGGGGGGTTCCGGCCGCTATTCCGCGCATTGGACCCCCAACAAGTCAACGCCCTGAGCGGCCAACTCATCGCGGCGTTCCAGGGCGAGGGTCCCACTATCGGATCGATCCTTTCTCAAACCGCCGCGCTGACGAACACCCTTGCTGACCGTGACGACCTCATCGGGCAGGTGGTGGTGAACCTCAACACCGTGCTGGGATCCCTGGGCGACCGCACGGATAAGCTCGGCAGCGCAATCGATTCCCTGTCCCAGCTTGTTCACGGACTCGAGAATCGCAGGCAAGACATCGCCAACTCGGTCGCCTACGCCGATGCCGCCGCGGGCGGCATCGCGGACCTGCTCGCACAGGCCCGGCCACCGCTGCAGAAAGTCGTCCACGAAACCGATCGCACAGCGGGCAACGTGTTGGCAGATCACGATTACTTCGACGACCTCCTCAGGACCCTTCCCGAGGCGTACCAGGTGCTCGGCCGCCAGGGGCTGCAGGGAGACTTCTTCAGCTTCTACCTCTGCGACTTAGTCCTCAAAGTCAACGGCAAAGGAGGACAGCCAGTTTTCATCAAGGTGGCTGGCCAGGATTCAGGCAGGTGCACCCCGCAATGAAGTCTTTCGGTGAACGAAATCCCATCATCATCGCAATTGTCGCGCTGGGGTTGATCGCCGTGGTCGTCGTTGGCGCGTTCAACTACGGCAGCTTGCCGTTCATTCACTCCACGACAACGTATTCGGCGTACTTCGACGAGGCAGGCGGATTGACCACGGGCGCGCCGGTTCAGGTTTCTGGGTTCAAGGCCGGGCAGGTGCAAGACATCACCCTGGACCCTCAAGGCGTGTTGGTGAAGTTCACCGTGGCCGACGATATCCGCCTGGGCGTTGATACGGAGGCGGCGATCAAGACACTGAGCCTGCTGGGCAACAAGGTCCTCGACGTCAGCCCACGCGGCCCAGGGCACCTGCATAGCACCATCCCGATGCAGCGCACCACCTCTCCCTATCAGTTGCCCGACGCGGTCGGCGACCTGACTGCCACCATCAGCGGCCTTAACACGGACCGGTTATCGACCGCCCTGCAAACGCTGTCCGAGACGCTTCGAGACACCCCGCCGCAGCTGAAAGTCGCGGTCGAGGGCGTGGCCCGGTTCTCCGAAACTCTCAGCCAGCGTGACGCCGAACTGCGAAACCTGCTGTCGAACGCGCGCAAGGCGACGACAGTGCTGGCCGAGCGCACCAACAAGATCGTCGGACTCATCCACGACACGAACGCGCTACTGATCTCGCTGCGCCGGCAAAGTGCGGCCCTAGATCAGATCTCCCAGCACATCTCGTCACTGGCCCAGCAACTCCACGGATTCATCAGCGAGAATCGGGGCACGCTCAAACCCGCCCTGGATAAGCTCAACGGCGTATTGGCCACGATCAACAACCGCAAGAGCGAGGTCCAAAAGTCGATCAAAGGCCTGAACACTTACGTGATGTCGTTCGGCGAAGCGCTCTCCTCGGGCCCGTTCTTCAAGGCATATCTGGCCAACCTGGTGCCGGGCCAATTCCTGCAGCCGTTCATCGATGCGGCGTTCTCCGATCTCGGGCTGGACCCGAATGTGCTGTTGCCGTCGCAACGCACCGACCCCCAGACCGGCCAGCCCGGCACACCTCCGTTGCCAATCCCGTACCCGCGCACCGGACAGGACGGTCCACCGAGGCTGAATCTTCCCGACGCCATCACCGGCACGCCGGGTGACCGACCGTGCGGCCCGCCGGGCATCCCACTGCCTGGGCCTGGGTGCTACCCCTACCGTGAACCATCGCCTGCCCCGCCACCGGGCGGGCCACCTCCCGGGCCGCCAGCTCTTCCGCCCGGTCAAACCGGCCCCAAACAACCGGTGCCCAGTCCGGTCTTCGTGCCCGCTCCCGGCGAACCAGGTTCCGCGCCAACCGAACCCAGATCACCAGGGGGGAGTCAATGAGCCGCAGGAATATCATCCGTGTGGTCCTTGCCGTGGCGCTTGTCGCGGTGATCGCAGTCGGCGTGGCCATGGTGGTTCAGGCCGTCCGCGAAGCCAGTCGCATTTACGTCACCGCCTACTTCGACAACAGCAACGGCGTCTTCGCCGGTGACGACGTCCGGATCAGGGGCGTCAATGTCGGCAAGATCGACAGCATCGAACCGCAGCCGAAGCGAGTGAAGATCACGTTCTGGTTCGACGACAAATACCGGGTGCCCGCCGACGCTAAAGCCGTCATCATCTCTCCAACCCTGGTGACCGCTAGGGCAATCCAGTTGACTCCCGCCTACCACGGCGGCCCCGCCATGGCGGACAAGGCCGTGATCCCCGAAGACCGGACAGCGGTACCCATGGAATGGGACGACTTTCGCAAGCAGCTTCAGCGACTCACCGAAATGCTCCAACCCAACCAGCCCGGTGGGGTAAGCACCCTGGGCGCCCTGATCAACACGACCGCCGACAACGTACGTGGCCAAGGCGGCAACATCCGCGACGCCATCACCCGACTCTCCCAGACGATTTCGGCGCTCGGCGACCACAGCTCTGACACGTTCACCACCGTCAAGAACTTGTCCGCCCTGGTGTCGGGTCTGCAAGACAGCACCGATGTGATCAGCCAACTGAACCGGAATCTGGCCGCGGTTACCGGAGCGCTCGCCGATGACCCGCACGGGGTCGGCAACGCCGTCAAGGACCTCAACGACGTTGTTGGCGAGGTACAAACCTTCGTTGCCGACAATAGGGAAACCGTAGGTACCACATCGGACAAGCTGACCGAGCTGTCGCAGACGCTGGTCGAAAGCCTCGATGACATCAAACAATTTCTCCACGCTACGCCCACGGTGACGGCCAATTCCCAGAACCTGTATCAGCCTGCCCAGGGAACGTTGAGCGGAGTCCTGGCCGCCAACAACTTCGCCGACCCGCTGACCTTCCTCTGCGGAGCCATTCAGGCAGCCTCGCGCCTGCGCGCGGAACAGTCAGCCAAGCTCTGTGTGCAATACCTCGCGCCGATCATGAAAAACCGCCAATACAACTTCCTGCCACTCGGCGAAAACTTGTTCGTCGGAGCGGCTGCGCGCCCCAACGAACTGACGTACAGCATCGACTCGATGAGACCGGACTACGTTCCACCGCAGCCTAATCCGGCGGCGCCTGCCGCGCCGCCGCCGGAATCGGGACCCCCAACGATCGTGGCGCCGCCCCCGGCCGCGGCCCCCGCGCCGATCAACGTGCCGCAACCAACCGATCCGGCCGCGGGCTTGCAGGGACTCATGCTGCCGCAAGGACCGGGAGGAGGTTCCTGATGCGGCCGCAATGGCGTCGCCTCCTATCCATATGCCTGGCAATGTGTTTGGCCGCCGGGATGTCAGGATGCGGGTGGCGTGGGGTGAACTCGCTGCCGCTACCGGGCACACAAGGCAGAGGCCCAGGATCATTCACCATCCAGGCTCAGATGCCCGACGTCAACAACATCCAACAGAATTCCCGGGTCCGGGTCGGCGATGTCAACGTCGGCACCGTCACCAAAATCGAACGCCAAGGATGGCACGCGCTGCTGACCATAGCGCTCAACGGTGATGTCAAACTGCCCGCCAACAGCACTGCGACCTTGGGGCAAACAAGCCTCCTCGGTTCACTCCACATCGAGCTCGCGCCGCCGACCGACGCTGCGCCCCAAGGGCGCCTGCACCAAGGCTCCCTGATCCCGTTGGCCTCGGCAGGGACCTACCCGTCAACCGAGCAAACCCTGGCGGCTGCGTCTCTGCTGCTCAACGGCGGTGGACTGGGACAAGTGCAAGACATCACCAAAGCGTTGACCACCGCCTACGGCGGTCGCGAGGATCAGCTGCGCAGTATGCTTGCCCAGCTGGACATCGCCGTCGGCCATATCAACGACGAAAAACACGACATCCTTGCGGCTTCCGACAGCCTTAACAGGCTTCTCGATAAGTTCGCCGCTCAGAAGCCGGTCATCGACAAAGCGCTCGACGCCGTCCCGGGCGCCCTGGCGGTGCTGAACCGCGAGCGCGACACGTTGATTGAAGCAGTTGACCAACTTGGCAAGTTCAGCGCGCTGGCCGCGGATTCCGTGCGTCAAACCAAAGGCGCGATTGTCGCAGAACTCAAAGACCTTGGGCCCGTGCTGGAATCGCTCGCCAACGCCGGACGTTCCCTGACCCGTTCCTTGGGCTTGTATACGACTTATCCGTTCGCCAAGGACAGCCTGAAGAAATGGTTCCGTGGTGACTACGCCAACATCACCCTGGTCGTGGATTTGACGTTGAGCCGAATAGACTCGGCGCTTTTCACCGGCACCCGGTTCGAGTGCAACCTGACCGAGCTCGAGATGCAGTGGGGCCGCACCGTCGGCCAGCTGCCCAGCCCGTGCACTGGCGGCGGCCCCGCGCGCCCGGGACACCGCAAACCTTTCAACCTCGGCAACCCTCTGCTTGCCCCGTACCGTTACGATCAAGGGCCTTAACCGATGCATCTCAGCCGACGAGTCCGGCTCCAGCTGGTCTTCTTTGCGGTCATCACCGTCGTCGCCGGCGGCGTTATGACATTCGCTTTCGTCGATATCCCCAACGTGTTGTTCGGAATCGGACATTATCGCGTCACGGTCGACCTGCCGGTGGCCGCGGGTTTGTACGAGAACGCGAATGTCACCTACCGGGGCACCGAGGTCGGGCGGGTGGAACAAGTCCACCTGACCGACTCTGGTGTCGCGGCCGTGCTGTCGTTGCAGTCGGGCATCGCGATACCTGCCGACTTGCAGGCAGAAGTACATAGCCAGACCGCAGTGGGCGAACAGTTCATCGAATTCGTTCCCCGCAGCGCCAAGGGCCCCGCACTCAAGAACGGCGATGTGATTCCGCTGGATCGAACAACGGTGCCGCCCAACATCAACTCCCTGCTCTCAGCGACGAACGAGGGATTGTTGGCCATCCCACACGACAATCTCCGCACCGCAATCGACGAATTGTCCACCGCTGTAGGAGGGTTGGGTCCCGAGCTCGCCCGATTCGTCAAAGGATCCACGGCCCTGTTGGCCGATGCCCGCACCAATCTGGACGCATTGACCAACGTGGTCGATCACTCCAAGCCCATCTTGGATGCCCAGAGCGACTCCTCAGATTCGATTCAAGCGTGGGCAGCCAACCTCGCCGTGATCAGCGGGGAAGTCAAAGACCAGGACCTTGCCCTGCGAGGCGTGCTTGAAAACGCACCCGGCTCCGCAGAAGAGGGACGGGCCCTGTTCGAGCGGCTGCACCCGACATTGCCGCTCTTGATGGCAAACCTGGTGGGCGTCGGGCAGGTCGCCGTCACCTACCGGGCTGACATCGAGCAACTCCTGGTGCTGCTTCCACAATTGGTGCAGACCGTCCAAGGGGCCGAACTCGCCAACCGCGACATCAAGTCGGCGTACCGGGGCGTCTACTTGTCCTTTAACCTCAACCTCAACGAACCACCGCCGTGCACGACGGGATATCTGCCCGCCAATCAGGTGCGGTCGCCAAGCGAGGTCGACTACCCTGACCGCCCGCCGGGCGACATGTACTGCCGGGTGCCTCAGGACTCCCGACTCAACGTGCGTGGAGTCCGAAATGCGCCGTGCGAGACGCGGCCCGGTAAGCGGGCCCCGACCGTGAAGATGTGTGAAAGCGACGAGGAATACGTCCCCCTGAACGACGGCAACAGCTGGAAGGGCGACCCGAACGCTACGTATTCAGGCCAGGCGGTACCGCAGCCGCGGGAGCCCACCGCGCCACCGCCGCCGGTCGCCGTGGCAACTTACGACCCGGCCACGGGCACCTATACCGGACCCGACGGGCGGCAGTACACCCAGTCCGACCTGGCCGCCGGGGGCGGCTCCAACCATCGCTGGCAGGACATGCTGGTCCCGCCGAAAGGAAACTGACAAGTCATGGTACGTACCGCGACTACGGTCACGCCAGACGGCGCGTCCCTCGACGCCGACCCAGACGAGGACGTCAATCGGGCTTGTGACGAACAGGCGGCCGACGCCGCTCATCTCGACCAAGAGCAAGCTGTCGTCGACGACCCCGACGGTGAAGACATTGCCGTCGACGATGCGGACGGCGAAGACGTCGCTGTCGACGATCGCGGCGGTGCCAAACGCAGGCGGCGGTTGCGGTTGCCACCCCACCAGTGGGCGATGGTGGTGGGAATAGCGATGGTCATCACCTTGGCTGTGCTGACCGGCTGGTTGGGATGGCACGTCTATCAGGCCCGCCAGCAAGTCGACCAGCGCGCCGAGTTGCTGCAGGCCGCGCGCCAGGGCGCATTGAACCTCACCACCATCGACTGGCAACACGCCGATACCGACGTGCAACGGATCCTGGATTCAGCTACCGGGACCTTTTACGACGACTTCTCCAAGCGGACCCAGCCGTTTATCGAGGTGATCAAGCACTCTCAATCCAAGTCTGAAGGAAGCGTACTTGCTGCGGGTCTGGAGTCGGCCTCGGCCACCGACGCTCGCGCGCTAGTCGCCCTGAGCGTCAAAATCACCAATGCTGGTACAGCCGAACCGATTCCACGGTTGTGGCGCATGCGCATCTCCGTTCATAAAGCCGATCAAAATCAAGCGAAGGTGTCCAACGTGGAGTTCGTGCCATGACAGCCTCGGCCGACACAGCAACAGCAAAGCCCACCACGTCGAGCGGCGAGATCGAGCACAGCGATGGCCAGTCGCCGTCCGGTGCGGCCGTGCAAGCCAACCGGCCCACCCGGTGGTGGTCTCCTGCCCGGCGCAAAAAACTCAACGTCGTGGGCAGCCCCTCAGACGATGACTCCCATCAGCGGACAGATCCGGACGCGCTCGATGACGACGGGGCCGGTCGCGCCCAGGTGACTGCCAGCGACGCCGCCACGAGTGCGACGATGACGTCGAACACTCGTGGCGCCCGCATCGTGCGCGCGGTGACCTTTGGCGTCATACCACTGCTGGCGATGGCATTGGCGCTGGGCTCGGGTTATCTGAAGTACATGGGTGCCTCGGCCTCAGATGCTCAACGCGCCAGCGTCGATTCGGTACAGGCCGCCAAAGAGACTACCGCTGAGATGCTTTCGTATAGTCCCGAGACCGTCGAGAAGAGCCTCACCGCGGCGCGCGACCGAATGGTGGGGCCGTTTCGCGATTCCTACGGGTCGCTCGTCCACGATGTGGTGATCCCCGGCGCCAAGGAAAAGAAGGTAACCGCGGTGGCCACCGTGCCGGTCGCCGCGTCCATATCGGCGACCGCCACCCACGCCGTGGTGCTGGTCTACGTCAATCAAGCCATCACTATGGGCGATGGTGCACCGACACAGACGAATTCAGTGGTCCAGGTAACGCTCGATAGGTCCGCGGGCCGGTGGCTGATATCCGGATTCGACCCGAAATGACACGCCGTCTCAACCCCGGCTGCTCGGCTACTTCGATGCCGGGTGACCGCAGACCACCTACGACCGGTGTCGTCCGAATGGCAAACCCTCGAACCGCGTTGCCCCTTCCTACGAGCCGCCCAGCGACACCCGGTGTCACCGCTGACGCACCGAATCCCAAGGGGTCCAACCGATGAAAACCCAACGGGTCCGGTCTACGAGGTCGCGTCGGCCCGTCATGGCAGCTGGCTTGGCGGTGACTCTAGGCACCGCCGCCTTACTTGCTGCTGGCCAGGTGCATGCCGACAATAAACGCTTCAATGCCAGTGTGGTGTCCAATGTCTACACCCTTCAGCGGCAAGCCGGGTGTACCGACGACCTCACGGTCAGCCCACAACTACGGCTGGCCGCGCAATGGCACACCGACGACGTTCTTAACGATCGTTCACTTGCCGGCGACGTTGGCAGCGACGGCTCTACTCCTCAGGATCGAGCCCGCGCAGCCGGCTACCCTGGCCGGGTCGCTGAGACCGTCGGAATCAATCCAGCGATGGCAATGAGCGGTATCGAGCTGATCAACCAGTGGTACTACAACCCCGACTACTTAGCGATCATGCGTGACTGCGCCTATACACAAATCGGCGTGTGGTCAGACAACAGGCTCGACCGCACCGTCGTGGTTGCGGTCTATGGATCAAAGGGAGCGTGAATCATGGACCAAAGCCCCGACTACGACGTCAGTGATGAAGTCGAGTACGCCGTCAATTGGTTCGCATGGATTCTCCGCGGTGTCTACCCGCCACCCGCCTACCCCCAGACCTAGGCGCCGGTCCGGCCATGTCCGAATTTCGCGATCGCCCGATACGGAAACCAGCGTTGGTGTCTGGCAAACGGGCTGCGGCAACCAACGCGCGTAGCAACCACCCCACGCGGCAAAGCCGCCAATTTTCAACACAACTCGACAATGGCGCCGAGTGGTGCGATTTAGCGAGTGGCCGATTCGCTAAGGACCGGGGCCCGGCATCGCGTGCTGACCCGTACGAGCCCGTTGTCGACAACCCCCTTTCACCAGATCGCCGAAAGCCGAAGCCCCACCTATGGCGTCATGGCCTCACGGCCCTGCGCCTGGCATTGCTAGTCCTCACCGTGGCGAGCCTGTGGACGGCCGCGCGAGCCAATTCGCAACCTGCAGTGGAAAACCTGATGGTGCCCTCCGCCGCGATGGGGCGCGACATCCCGGTCACCTTTGCCCAAGGTGGTCCGCACGCCGTGATCCTGCTCGACGCCTTCAACGCGGCCCCCGATGTTAGTAATTGGGTGACTGCAGGAAACGCGATGAATGTCTTTGCCGGCAAAGGCATCTCGGTGGTGGCCCCAGCCGGCGGCGCATGGAGCATGTACACCGACTGGGAGCAGGATCGCAGTCGTCAATGGGACACATTCCTCTCTCAAGAGCTCCCCGACTGGCTGGCCGCCAACAAGGGCTTAGCACCTGGCGGGCACGCTGTCGTCGGGGCCTCCCAAGGAGGGACCGCGGCGGTGACGCTCGCGGAGTTTCATCCCGACCGATACCGCTACGCGGGGTCCTTATCGGGGTTTTTGACCCCGTCCAACACGACACTCAACGGCGCGATCACCGCCGGGCTCGAGCAGTTCGGAAATGTGGATGCCCGCAACATGTGGGGCCCTGCGCAGTTTCTACGCTGGAGATGGCATGACCCGTCAGTGCATGCGCCGTTGTTGGTAGACAACAACACGCGGTTGTGGATCTTTAGCCCGGGCACGGTCACGTGCAGCGATCCGCCCGCGATGATCGGATACTGCGACCAAGCCCAAGGCAGTAACAGGGCGTTCTACGCCCAATACCGCGCGGTGGGCGGCCACAACGGTCATTTCGATATACCTGTTGGAGGACAACATGACTGGTCTCAGTGGGGTCCCCAGCTGGCGGCCATGTCGGCCGACTTGGCCGCCAATGTGAGGTAACCGGCGAGCCCATCACTTAAGGAGTAAGAATTGAGTACGCTCGCCATTGGTCTCGTTGGCAGTAGCCCCCTGGGCGTGTCGTTGTGCCGCCGCTTGATTGACGGCGGCTATGAGGTGCTCACGTTCGCGGCGGATCCCACCGGGCGGGACAGCACCGAACTGAGCGGGGCGATTGCGGGCCGCTCGGCTGCCGACGTAGCTGAATGCGCCGACGTCATCATCTCCGCGGCGACGGCCAGCGACGTCGATGATGTGTTCAAGACCGCTGGCGGAGTGCTCGGAGCTAGGAAAATTCCGCCGGTCATCGATACCACCAATATACCGCTGCCGATGAAGCGAGTACTTCGTAAGGCACTGGTAGACAGGGGAGCTCAGTACCTGGACGCGGCTGTTGACGGCACGCCCGCCATGCTGGCCGCCGGGGCGGGGGAGATCTACGTCAGCGGTGACCGTGACACGTACCTGAAATACAGACCCGTGCTGAAAGCGATGTGCCCCAGGCTGAAGTACGTCGGTACATCACTGAACAGCTCAAAAGTGAGGCTGGTCGCCCAGCTGCTGGCAACCATCCACACGACGGCGGCCATCGAAGCCATGCTGTACGCGAAACGTGCGGGACTCGATGTTGAGGACGTTAACGAACTCATTGCGACTCAACACGGTGCCATGCGTGACCTCTTCGGGAATCGCCGAACCGACGCCGCTGATGGCTCATTCGGGCAGGAGTCTGCCACAGTAGATGTGAACCTCATGGGCGCAGACGAAATAATGGCCTACGCAACACAAATCGGCGCGCCCCACAATTTGACCAGCGCGGCGGCCGAGTACTATCACCGACTCAGCGCCGCCGGATGGGGCGGCGCGGATCCCTCGTCGCTGTTCACCGAACTGTTGCGGGAATGGCCCTCAACCAACGGCGGAACGGAGCCCTCCGCTGGCACGACGGCAGCCACGTCAACGTCATGTTCTCTCAACGGGTCACTTCGGTCACAGAGGAGTTCCTTCGCCGGCTCCGGACGGCTTGACCGGAGTCGGCCCCGTGCCAAAGGGTCTCAGTAATGTGGGTTGGTGAAATGCACGAGTCGTGGGCCACGGGTCATATCCCTAGGTGAGGTCACGCCGCTAACGCCGCAACACTGGAACACCCTGTTCGAGGCCCGCGTGGTCAGCGGCAACTTCAAGGCCGAGCACAACCACCGGCACCGTGACTCGTGCCCGGGCTACCGCACACCGGCCGACTGCGCTGCGGCCTGCAGGGGCACTCCCATCCCGATGGCCTGCAGCATCAACTGAATCTGCATCAGCCGTTTGGGCTCGAATGCCCAAGCGGGACCGGACACAGACGGTCGCAGTTGCACATCATGTCAATGGCCAAGCAGAAGCCCCGCTGGTGGCCAGCAGAAGTCCAGACGCCATCAAGCAAGTAGCAGCGCGATGTCGAGATGTGACGTATCTTAAAGTTCCGTTGTGGAACGTTGACGTTCCACTTATGGACGAGTAGGTTCCGTATCGACGGAATAGATGATCATGGGCCGAGCGCGGACCCTCCGATGCAGGCCGGAGAGGTGATGCGATGCGGGCCGTTCTTCGAATTCTCGACCGCGGATGGATCTCCCTGGTGCTAATCGTCTCAATGACCGTCAGCGGATTCGCGATGTACAAAATGCACGGTATCTTCGGAAGCCACACCGCGAATAGTGCCAGCAGCCAAAGCAACGCTGACGACATTGTGGAGTTCAATCCCAAGCACGTGCTCTACGAGATCTCTGGGCCCCCCGCCACGACGGGTAGCGTCAGCTTCCTTGACGCCGACGATCAACCGCACCGCGAGGATTTCACTCGACTACCGTGGACGCATTTGGTCACCACCACGCTTCCGACAATATTCGCCAACGTGGTGGCACAAGGCGACGCTGACAACATCAGCTGCCAAATCACCGTCAATGGCCAAGTGCGTGACCAAAATTCGGTCACCGGCCAAGACGCCCAGGCTTTCTGCTTGGTAAAAGCCGCATGAGCGCTCACCAGGCTCAGCGGCATTCCGGGACTGCCCGCGTCATCCGGATCTCAGCGATCCCGATCATCCTGTTCTGGATAGGGCTCGCCGCAACCGTCAACACCATTGCTCCGCAGTTAGAAGCTGTCGGCCAACAGAATTCGGTTTCGCTGTCGCCCGATGATGCGCCGGCGGTGATCGCGATGAGAAAGATCGGTTCCCAGTTCCAGCAATTCAACTCCGACAGCGTCGCAATGATTGTCCTGGAGGGTGACCAGCCGCTTGCTGAACAGGCACACCGCTACTACGACGACCTGGTCCGCAGGCTCGAACGGGACACCAGCCACGTCCAGCACGTCCAGAACTACTGGGGCGACACGATCACGGCGGCGGGATCTCAGAGCACCGATGGCAAAGCCGCCTACGTCCAGGTCAATCTTGCCGGCAACCAGGGGGAGACGCTGGCCAATGAGTCAGTGGCCGCGGTGCGCCGGATCGTGGCCGATTCTCATCCGCCCGCAGGGCTGAGGGTCTACGTCACAGGTCAGGCGCCGCTGACCACCGACATGACCGAGGCCGGCGACAAAAGCATGATCAAGATCACCATGATCACAATGATTGTCATCACCATCATGCTTCTGGTCGTTTACCGGTCGATCGTCACGACGCTGCTTGTCCTATTCATTGTCGTGGTCGAAATGTCGGCCGGGCGGGGAGTGGTCGCAACGATCGGCCATGCGCACGTATTCGGCCTGTCGACATTCGCTACGTCATTATTGACCTCGCTTGCCATTGCCGCGGGAACGGATTACGCCATCTTCCTCATCGGCCGATACCATGAGGCGCGCCAAAAAGGCGAAGACCGAGAGACCGCCTACTACACCGCATTCCATGGCGTTGGGCACGTCATCCTCGGGTCCGGCCTGACTGTCGCAGGCGCGATGCTATGCCTGAACTTCACCCGCCTGAACTACTTCCGCTCCATGGGAATACCAAGCTGCATCGGCATCTTGGTGGTCGTGCTGGCCTCATTGACGTTGGCGCCGGCGGTGCTGGTGGCCGCCAGCCGGTTCGGCCTGCTTGACGCCAAGCGCACGGTGCGCTCGCGCGGCTGGCGGCAGGTCGGGACGGCGGTGGCGCGCTGGCCAGTCCCAATCCTCGCCGTTGCCATCGGGATCGCATTGGTCGGGCTTTTGGCATTGCCGGGCTACAAGATTGCTTACGCTGAGCGCCATTACATCCCTGCAGACGTACCGTCCAACGTCGGATATGTTGCCGCTGAACGGCACTTCACCGCGGCGCGGATGAACCCGGACTTGCTGCTCGTAGACGCGGGCCGCGACCTGCGCAACCCCGCCGACATGATCGTGCTGGACAACATCGCCAAAAGCTTGATCCGCCTTCCGGGCATTTCCCGTGTCCAGAGCATCACCCGCCCCCTGGGGCATCCCATTGCGCACAGTTCGATTCCCTTCCAGGTGAGCATGCAGTCGGTCACGATGACGGAGAACCTTAAGTTCCTCAAAGAACGCATGTCCGACATGCTCAAGGTGAGTGACGATCTAGGATCGATGGTCACCATCATGGAACACATGCAAAACCTGATGCGGCAAATGGCCGACATCACTCACGAGCTCACCGGCAACATGGCCGAAATGAAGGCCACTACTGACGAAATGCGAGACCATCTAGCGGATTTCGAGGACGTGTGGCGTCCGCTGCGCGGCTACTTGTACTGGGAGAGGCATTGCTTCGACATCCCGATTTGTTGGTCCATTCGATCCATCTTCGAAGGACTCGACGGCGTCGACAAGCTCAGCGACGACGTGAAGTCGACGCTGCAGACTATGAACCGAATGGACCAGCTGGTGCCCCAGCTGGTGGCTCAACTTCCTCCGTTGATCGCCATATCGAAGAACGTGCAAGCCACCATCAATACGATGCACAGCACCTTCTCCGGGATGATCGACCAGATCGCGCGAATGACCGACACCGCCACGGCCATGGGACAGGCGTTCGATCAAGCCAAAAGCGATGAGTTCTTCTACTTGCCGCCAGAGGCCTTCGACAGCCCAGACTTCCAACGTGGTCTCAAGCTGATGGTGTCGCCCGATGGCAAGTCCGCGCAGTTCATCATCACCCACGATGTCGATCCGGCGACCACTGAAGGTATTTCGCATGTCCAGATGGAACTTCAGGCTGCGAAAGGGGCAGTCAAGGGCACACCGCTGGCTGACGCGAAAATTTCGCTTGGCGGTACCGCGGCCACCTACAAAGACATCGCGCTCGGCGCCCAGTGGGATCTGCTGCTCTCCGCGCTCGGCGCAATCACATTGATCTTCATGGTCATGTTGGTTCTCATCCGCGCACTGATCGCCTCGATCGTTATCGTTGGCACCGTGGTGATCTCGCTTACCGCGTCATTTGGGCTGTCAGTGCTCGTGTGGCAATACCTGATCGGTATCCAGCTGCATTGGATGACGCTGGCATTCTCGGTGATCATCCTGCTTGCCGTCGGATCCGATTACAACCTGCTGGTGGTGTCGCGGATGAAAGAAGAAGTTGGCGCAGGCATTAACACCGGCATCATCCGGGCCATGGGCGCCACCGGCGGCGTGGTCACCTCGGCCGGCCTGGTTTTCGCCGCCACCATGGCGTCGATGGTGTCCAGCGACCTGGTCAACATCGGGCAGGGCGGCACCACCATCGGGTTGGGGCTACTGTTCGACACACTGGTGGTGCGTTCTCTCATGACGCCGTCAATTGCCGCGATCTTGGGCCGCTGGTTCTGGTGGCCGCTGCGAGTAAACCAACGGCCACCCCGTCACATCCGCCGCCAGCACAGCCAAACTGTCCAATACGCACACAGCGCATCACGGAGCACGGCGAGCGAGGTTCAGCATGAGACTCGGCACGTCCAAGTACAATGAGTCCACCGGCGGCGGCTGTCCGCGACCCGATCACCGGTGTCGACGCCTACGACAACGCCATACACGACGATTAGGTGGGTATTGAACGAACGACAACCCGCCACAGCAGACAATGCGCCAGCCGACATCATGCGCAGCTACACCGGCGATCCCGTAGGCCGATGACCGCGAGTTCAGACAAGCTCACCGGGACCCAGGCCCGTACCCGGCACGCCATTATTGAAGCGACCGCCACGGTTCTTGCCGGCGACCGGACCGCCACTTTGCCCGAAATCGCGAGGGTCGCAGGCGTGGGCCGCACTACCTTGCACCGCTACTTCCCCGACCGCGAAAGCCTGATTTTTGAAACAATTTCGGATTCGATCCGGGTGGTGAGCCAGGCTATGGTCGACGCCGCCCCCGAAGAAGGCAGCCCGATCGACGCGCTGCGCCGTGTGGTCAACGCACTGATCGCCATTGGCGATCGCCTCCTGTTCCTATTTGAGGACCCAGGAGTGCTGCGCGACGTACCCCCCAAACTACGGCCGGATACCAGCAAGCTGGCCACGCTGATAGAACGCGGTCAGGCCGAAGGCGCATTCGACAACCAGCTCAGCTCGATATGGATCGAACACGCCCTTTACAGCATGATCCGCTGGGCGTCGGAAGATGCCAATGCCGGTCTCATGCCCCGCCACGCGGCAGCACCTGCGGTCATCCGCATCCTCGAACGTGGTATTCGCGTCGACGACTAGAGACCTCAGGCGTGGTATCTAGTTGCCCGTCCGCGTGAACACGGATGTCGACCTATTGGCCGTGATCGTTACGGCATGCCAGGCCAAACGGCGTTAACTGACAACCTTTGATCCGGGACGTCGGCTGCTTAGCGACGTGAGTTGCAGGGGACTGCCTGAACCGCGGTGAATCTGACACTGCCGGGCGAAGGTTTGGAGATGAGGGCGGCGATATCAGAAACCGCGATCGCCTTGCACTGCAGCGAGATCGACCGCGGCTGGGCTGAACGGCTGCTGGCCAACACGAAGCGGCACGGTGCCAAACTGGTCACCCCGACAGGTTGCTGACAGATCGTCGCCGGAGTGTTACTCAGGTGTGGCGTGCACGGGATCGCACGTGTTCGAAGCCCCGCTAGCACCGGAACTGAGCCTTCATGGCGTGCCGGCCAGACAGGTCAGGCAGCAACATGCCCGATCGATTGCGGTGGACGTGACGACTGCGCGCTTCGCACGCGACGACCGCTTTCGCCGTCGTACCGGCGCCCGGCGTCTTCGGATTTCGGTTGCTCACCGCCACGTTACGAACCGTCGTCTCCCCTCCGCCTCGGCTCGTGCTCCCAGGTGCCTGGAATCATCGGAACCCGTGGGCCACCGCCGAACTCGTCGCCGGCCAGCGTTGCCAGGCCGGTCGCGCCCACGGCGCTCCCATTGTGCGCGGTTCCCACCAGGCCCAGCATTCCGGCCCCGCTGTCTGACTGCGCCGCTGAGACCAGCTGCTCACGCTCTTCGTTGTCGGTCCTAACGCCGAAATCGGGATCCATGCTCAAGAATTCGTCGCCGTACTGGCGGATAGTGGCGCGGCGGCGCCGCTGCGGCCGCGTCCCCGCTGGGGTGTGTGCCGCCGCCTCGGCAGCGGGGGTGGTGGTCGCCGACGCCTTGGCGCCGACCCGGCCGCCGACCGGCGGCCCTGACTCCGCGTCCGGGCCGCCGGCGAATGGCACCGCATAGGCGAGCGTCCCCGGGGCCGCAGTCGGCGCGGGCGTGCCAGGTGTGCCGGCACTCGCCGCTCCCGTCGTCGCCGGTGCGCCCGCCGGGGTCGGCGCCGTCGCGGCCATTCCAGCCACCGGCCAAGCCGACAAACGCGGCACGGTAGTTGCGGCGATGGCTCTCGCTACCGGTGCCTCCGACACTGGAGGCGCCGCGGCTGCGGTCGTCAGTGCCAGCCGCAGCGTCACTGCAAGGATCAGTCCGATGAAAGGACCTCCGAAGTACGTGATTCCGCCAGCGACCGCGGAGATAGCCTCGTAGGCGACGAAGAAGAGAAGCGGGAAGTTGGCAACGAGCCACGGCCCCAGCGCCGACATGAAGTTCGACAGCAGCTTCTGCAGGTCCTGCATGAAATCCCGCAGGATCTGCGCTATCTGCTGGAGAAGGTTCTCCAGCGAGTTGCCGGTGGCGGAAGCGGCCTGCGGGGTGAAGGACAGGGTTCTGGCTGGCACGCCAGCGGGATCCACGATGTCGGGCGCCGCGCTCGTCCTGGGGGCGGCGGCCAGCGCTGTGCCCGAGACGACCTGGTAGGTGCCCATCGCGGTCGCGGCCTGCACCCACATGCGGACGTAGTCGGCTTCGTTAAGCGCGATCGGGATGGTGTTTATCCCAAAGAAATTCGTTGCCAGCAGCGCGCCGTGCAGGATGTGGTTGTTGGCCAACTCCGGCAGCGTCGGCATGAGCGCGAGCGCAGTGGTGTAGGCCGCCGCCGCCACCTCGTGCTGCGCGGCGATACTCGCGCTGTCGGTGCTGGCCTCCTGCAGCCACAGCAGATATCGCAGGTGCGCGGCCACATACTGTTCGGCGCTGGGGCCGTCCCACGTCCCGGCCTGCACCGTGCTCAGCAGCCCTTTGAGTTCGGCTGCGGTGGAAGCATATTCGGCGCTGAGCGAGGTCCACGCAGCAGCGGCCGCCAGCAGCGAACCCGGACCGGGGCCGGCGCTCAGCAATGCCGAGTGCAGCTCCGGCGGCGAAGCCATCCAGAAGGACGCGGTCATTGTCAGCGACCCAGCACTCCGTACGTCGCGGCGCCCGCGGTGTCGCCCGGCTGGGCGACGCTGACATCGGCCCGGCCTGCGTGGTTACCGCAGACGCGTCGTTCGTGTGAAGTGCACTCGCCTAGAAGCACATTCGGATCTGTCCCCGCTCGCTGATCCATAGGCTGGACCCCTGGGCGCAGCATCAGTGCCTCTAGGGGGGATCGATGTCTGGCGGTGCTGTCGAATCTGGCGAGAAGTATTGTGCCACCGGCAAAGTCGCTGTCTGTGGATTTGTATTCGCGGCTGAGGTGGTACACCCAGCTATATTAGCATAGCCTAGCCTAACTATTCGCCATCTCAACTGTGACGACTGTCCGGTCCGGGCTACGCCGTGTCCACGGAAGGAATGCCTTTCACTGCAGGTCCCCAGTCGATTTTCTGGGGCGGCTCGCTCGTGGTCAACGATCCCGAAGCCCGTATGACATTCGCCTATGCCATGCGGGCTGGGGCAGGGAACCGTCGGTCACGAGCACACGGCCAAGCTGCTGGCACAGGTGTACCGCGGTCTTCGCGAAGCCAGCTGACTCGAAGGCCCCGGCGCGGTAAATCCGCACCAGGCTATCGGCGGTATAGGTCGCTACGAATGCGCGGCCGGCACAAACTCGCTAACGGCCGTTTACCGAGCCGTCGTAAATTGGGCAGCGGTGAGTTGTTCTGTCCAAGGCTTTGCGTGAAACATGGCCAGTAAATATGTTGTGTGTGGGATAGATATTTATTGTGCTGCGGGGCTTATGGTTTGCTGTCCTCGACTGGGCCCCGGCGTGCTTGGAATAGCTTCGTGTGGCCTCGTACGCCCTTGAGTCGGGGCGCTCCGACGAAGGACCACGCGAACCCTTGAGTGTCACCGACCGCGTCTCGCGCGGATCCTGCCACCAGCACCGCACCCGGTGGTGCTACCTCGGTGACGCGGCTGGCAACGTTGACCGGACTGCCGAACCAATCTCGGGCGCGGCTCACCGCCCAACCCGACGCAATACCGATCCGCAGTTGCGGCAGAACCTCGTCACGGTCGGCCGCTTCGGATAATTCCAACACCGTGTCGATCAACTTGACGGGTTCCGGGCAGACAAGCATCACCGCATCGCCGATCGTCTTGACCAATCGTACTGGCGGGTCCACGATTTCACGCGCCATATCGGCCAAGCGCTCAACCAACCGCACCAGATCCTCCGGCGGCACCGCCTCGCCCAGACGAGTGAACCCGACCATGTCAGCGAACGCGACGGCCAGTTGACGAGGTCCGGGGAGTGCGGTGCCAGCCGCGCGCTCGCTGGCGTTGAGCTCTTCGCCCTCCACTGCACGTCGTAGTTGCACGAACATGATGTCGCAGATGAGCGGGCCAAGTAGCGGGGCGACTTGGCGCACTAACACCTCGTGCGCCTTAGCGACTTCAAGCTCAGTGATTCCGGGATGCATGACCGCTGACATAGCGCCATATCGCATTGCCGGAACCGCGCGTGAAAGTCCCTCAGCGAGTCTGCGAACCATCAAGATCACGCGATCGACATCGAGTCCACTTGCGATGAGCTGTTGCTGGCGCGCCGCAGCCTCAGCATCCGCGCGCAGGTAGACAATCGCGTCTGCATCCTGCGCCCTAGGCAGCCTCAATGCCCGCATGATGCGCTGTAACACCTCTAAGTCGATGCCATGAGCTGCGCTGATCATGCGCGCCGAGACGCGGCCACCATCGTCACCGAGGGCGCGGCGCGCCGGCAGTAACATCGGAGCGGCCTCGGTGCGGATCTGCTCCATATCGAAACCTTGTTCCAGTAGCCAGGCGATGAGCTCAGCCCGCTCCGCACGGATGCTGTCATCCAACCCGCCCAACAGGTCCGGTTCCTCAAATGCGCCAGCGTCGTTCACCCGCTCATTATCGATTAACTACCAACGATTATGGTCCGCTGCTGCGGGAAATCTGGTAGACATCCACACCACCTTTTCGTGCGCCCGGGGAGTATTTAAATCTCGGTGTAAGTGGCCTCGACAGCGCCGACCGAATGCCCTGGGCTGCGCTCGCGAAATTCCTCACCTGTGGGCAGCGGTCAGCATAGTTGTTGGCGGGTGCTGGTTCGGCGCAGGGCTTCCGCGGCGGCGTGGTGATCGCGTAGGCGGTAGGACTCACCGTAGAGGTTGATGACCACGGAACGGTTCAGCTTGCGATCGAGCATGGCGGCGGCGGTGCCGCCGAGATCTCACCCTAGGCTCCCACGCCGCGGTTGGCGGTGATGACGATGCTGGCCTTCAAATACCGTTGTGACACAACTTGAACTAGCGCTGAGGCAGCCTCGGCCGGCCAGCAGGCAATTGAGGGCGTGGGTCGCTGCGAACCTCTGAGGGGTGTGCCCGAACCGGTTCCGCGTACATCCCGGTAATCCTGGGGATTGAAGGTAGGCGCTCGTCGCGTGCTGATCTTTGCCGCTTGCGGTGGCCCTGGTGTGAAGTGCTGGCTTCGAAGCGAGCACGCCAGCATCAATATCATTGCACCGTACGTTTGGCCCCTGAAATCCTCGGCCGTGCAGCGGCCGGGCTAACCCACCGCCGCACTGGCGCTGGCGGGATTTTTCAGTCTCTGGCGCGAGTGGTGCGTCGAATAGCGCTGGTATGTGGCACATTCACCACACGGCGAGAACTCCCTCGGGACTGCGGAAGAAGTAGCTGGCAGCGTACGTGGGCTGGAATCCGGGGGCCAGACGAAGGTCGGGCAGGCGGTTTCGTAATACCTCGAGCGCCACCAAAACCTCCTGGCGGGCCATCGGGGCCCCGGGACAATGATGGATTCCTTTACCGAATGCCATGTGTTCGCGCACGTTACGCCGGTCAATATCGAACAGCTCAGGGTCGCCGAAATGCTGTTCGTCACGGTTGCCCGATCCAAACAGTAGGAGCAAGCGCGCGCCCTTCGGAAGCTGCTTGCCTCCGAGTGTCACCGCATGGGTGGTCACCCGCATGAGGCCGCGGTGCGGCGCTTCCAATCGAAGCGTTTCTTCGATGACGCGCCTGATGGTGCGGTCGTCCTGACACGCGACCCATAGCTCACGCTTGGCCATCAATATCAGTAGTGCACTAGCGATAGTGTCGCGCGTCGTGTCGTAGCCGGCGCTGAGCGTGCCGCGCAACAGGTAGAGCGCCTCATCAAAGCCAAGTGGAGGTAGCTCCTGGTTTCCAACGATCAACCACGAGGCCAGATCATCTTGTGGTTGAGCGGCGCGAGATCGCAGAAGTGCGGTCAAGTACTCTTCGTACGGCCTGTAGTGTTGCGCTGCTTCGAGTTTGGCTTGGACGGGAAGAAGGGGATTGAACACCTTCATAAACTCTTCGTTCCACTGATGGACCTGTGCAATATCTTCGTTGGGAATGCCCACCGCCAGACTCAGCACGTGACGGACGAATGGCGCCGCGTATTCCGCCACCAAGTCAGCCCGTCCGTTTTCGGTGAACCCGGCGACCAATTCGTTGGCTTTGAGCACCATCGCGGGTTTGAGTTCGTGGACTCGGCGCCCGGTGAAGGCGAGATTGAAGACCCGCCGCATCCCAAGGTGTATTGGTTCGTCGGCGTTGATCATCATGCTGGCTTCCGGGATGCACCCGTGAAGTGCCGCCAGCACCTCTGGAGGATTGTCCCAGACGCTGGGTAGTGCCGGGGCGGACGAATACGTTTGGGGATCGCTGACAACGGCCATGAGATCGTCGTAGCGGGTGACCAGCCATGCTTGCAGCGGCTGACTGAACACCACCGGCTCCTCTCGCCTGGCCCAGCTGTAGAAAAGTTCCGGACGCTGGCGGTGCGGTTCAATCATCGGATTGAATTCTTGGTGCAGATCGCCGACAGAATCGACAGCCATGTCGAAGCCCCTTCCAATCAACACTGACGCGGGAGCACTTTGGGGCCGTTCTTGCGCCGGCCGAGTTGCTCGTCGCACGGCGGGTTGGCAGCCGCCGCTGCAATAGCGTGGGGCTTGAACACCGACTCATGCATCGGTAGATATGCGGCACTTACTACGCACGCGGTTGGGCTGACTCGATCCGTTGGTCAATCGTCTATGAGAGTCACGCGGCCCAGGTTGTGGAAGGCGAAGCCGAAAAGATTCTCGGCTTGAACCGCTATCCCGGAGCTCGGCGTGCCCGGCCTACGCTTGGACCTGCCCATTGGCACATGGTTGTACTGCGGAGAACTTGTCAAGCCAGGTTTGCCGATGCGGGGTTGGCCGAAGCGGATGCGCGTGTTCCGCGTGGCGATTTCGTGCGGGAACGTCCCCGGGTGTGGTGTAAGTAGCGGCGTGTCGGTGCCGATGTAGAGGGGCCATCGCGTGAGTCTCTGTGGTGAAACGACCAAGGATCACTACCGAGAGGAACATCGCGATGGCCCTGGAT